>JAEYZN010000021.1 GCA_023428025.1 Bacillota bacterium | reverse complement strand
CAATTACTGTTTTGTAAACTGGCGCTCTATGGAAAAGAAGACGACGGAGATACTTGCCAGACTTAATATCCCGGCAAGAGCCACTCAGCAGCTTGCCACCTGCTCGCTGGCTGTACAGCAAATGGTCGCCATTGCCCGCTCCGTAGATATGGACTGCAAAGTACTGATACTGGATGAGCCGACCTCCTCACTGGACGAACACGAGGTTGCAAAGCTTTTCTCTCTGATGCGCGAACTGAAGTCCCGCGGGGTCGGCATCATTTTCATTACGCATTTCCTTGAACAGGTGTACGAGATATGCGACAGGATAACCGTTTTGCGGAACGGAGAACTCGTCGGCGAGTACGAAATAAAGGATTTACCGCGCGTACAGCTTATTTCAAAGATGATGGGTAAAGAGCTTGATGACATTTCAGCGTTGGAAAACAGAAAAGCAATCCATGCCGATGCGGATGCCGTGCCCGTTTTCGAGGCATTTGGGCTATCCAGTGCGGAGGGTACAAAGGCGTTTGACTTTAAAATTCACAAGGGAGAAGTAAACGGGTTTACCGGGCTTCTTGGTTCTGGCCGCAGCGAAAGCGTACGCGCTATATTCGGCGCTGATAAAATTACCAGCGGCAGGGTGAGAGTAAACGGAAAAAACGTTAGAATACTGAGGCCCAAGGATGCCATGAAGCATGGTATCGGGTATCTGCCCGAGGACAGAAAACAGGACGGTATTGTTGAAGATCTGTCCGTGCGTGAAAATATAATACTTGCATTACAGGTCATGAAGGGATTTTTCCGGCCGTTTTCAAAATCTGAGGCGGAAGCCTTTGCAGATAAGTACATCAAATTATTAGGGATAAAAACCGCTTCGATGGATACGCCCATAAAATCACTTTCAGGGGGCAATCAGCAAAAGGTCATACTTGCCCGCTGGCTGCTTACCAATCCACAGTATCTGATTCTGGATGAACCGACGCGTGGCATTGACGTCGGTACAAAAGTTGAAATCCAAAAGCTTGTTTTAAAGCTTGCCAAAGAAGGCGTCAGCGTGACGTTTATTTCATCCGAAATAGAGGAGATGCTTCGCACTTGCTCACGGCTCATCGTGATGCGGGATCGTAAAATAGTGGGCGAACTCATGGGCGGGGACATGACACAAGTTAATATTATGCACACGATAGCGGGGGAGGCAACTCAAAATGACTAAGGGTTTAAAGAGGTTTGCGAGGTCTCAATTGGTTGTCCCGTTGTTTGCGCTTTTTTTGTTAATAGTTTTTAATTTAATCAGGGATGTTGGATTTTTCTCCCTAACCATTACAACAAACAACGATGGGAACACCGTTCTTTCGGGGAATATAATCAGTATCTTAAACGGTGCATCCGAGCTTGCTATTTTGGCAATCGGTATGACGCTGGTAACAGCATCGTCAAGAGGACAGGATATTAGCGTTGGCGCAGCGGCGGCAATAGCGGGCAGTGTTTTTGTTCGTGTGCTGCGCGAGAACCAAATTACAATGCCAATTATTCTGGTCGCCTTTTTGGCAAGCTGTGTTGTTGCCATTGTTTTCGGCGCCTTCAACGGCACATTGGTTGCCGCATTCAAGATTCAGCCGATGATTGCGACATTAATACTGTTTACTGCCGGACGCTCTATAGCGTATTGGATAAACGGCGGGGCAACACCTACTGTTGAAAGTCCATTGCTGGGCTATATTGGAAGCTTTATTCCGGGCATCCCCATACCCACACCCATTATTATCGTAATAGTATTCGGGGTATTGGTTTCGCTTGTCTTAAGGTTCACTAATCTCGGGCTATACACACAAACGGTTGGAATCAACGAAAAATCCGCCCGCTTAAACGGGATCAACGCTGCGTGGATTAAGCTATTATCATTTATGATACTGGGCGTTTGCGCTGCTATTTCGGGCGCTGTCGGCGTCAGCAGAATCGGACTTATCAATCATGAAACCCTTCTTCTGGATATCGAAATGGACGCTATTTTGGCAGTCGCCATCGGAGGGAATGCTCTCAGCGGCGGAAAATTCAGCTTGACCGGCTCAGTGATAGGGGCATACGTCATTCAGGCGTTGACGACGACGCTTTATGCTATGAAGGTTCCTTCGACGGCGATAAAAGCCTGTAAGGCCATGGTCATTATAGCCATCGTTGTCATTGGTTCGCCAATTGTGAAAGCCCATGTCCTCCAGCTGCGCGATAAGATGTTCAGAAAATCGATGAAAGTAACGGAGGACTGATAATATGACAAGTCATAGAGGTTTATTTGCCGGGATACCGGGGAAAAAACGCAGAGAGCCGACTTCCAACACCAATTTGCTCTTGGCCATAACGGTTTGTACCTTCTTTGGCATGTACTTACTTGCCATGCTTGTCTGGGGTGGCGGGTTCTTAAATCCTCAGCAGTTCCTTGATATTTTCAATAACAATGCGTTTTTGATTGTGATTTCCTGCGGATTGACTGTGGTTATGATAGCAAGCGGCATAGATATTTCGGTGGGAGGCATAACCGCGCTGGTGACCATGGCTTGCGTTGTTTATCTGGACGACCATAGCGGCAGCGTCATAGGCTCGGTGGGTTTGGCTTTGGGTATAGGGATAGCGTTCGGACTGATTCAGGGAACGTTGATATCATATTTGGAGATACAGCCCTTTATTGTCACTTTAGCGGGCATGTTCTTTGCAAAAGGCATGACAACCATCGTCAGCGCTGTTCCGCGTACAGCGGTGCACGAAGCCTTTGTCGCCCTCAAGCAATTTCGTGTGGTTATTCCGGGTATCGGTTCTTATGGAAAAACCGGCAATTTTATTCCCGCCAAAATTGAGCTCGGGGTCATAGTCGCTATAGCTATCGTATTATCTGTATTCGTCATTCTGAAATGGACGCGATTCGGGCGCAACCTCTATGCGGTAGGCGGTAACAGCCAGAGCGCGCTCATGCTCGGCATCAATGTAAAGCGCACAAAATTCTATTCCTATTTGCTGTGCGGGTTGTTATCCGGAATCGGCGGTTATGTCTATCTCATGCATACAGGGGCAGGAAACGCTTCCAATGCGACCGCCGCAGAAATGCAAGCGATTGCATCTGCCATTATCGGCGGGACATTATTAACCGGCGGCGTTGGCAATGTAATCGGTACGCTTTTTGGGGTGCTTTCTTTAAAAACCATCAACAATATTGTGATTGCTTCAGGGCTTAGGGAGCCATATTGGCAAAGCATTACCACCGGGCTTATGCTGTGTTTCTTTATTTTGCTTCAGAGCGTCGTTCTCACGCTTCGTGACAAGGGCGGGTTTAAACTGCAGATGCCGGAGTGGCTGAGGTTCAAGAGCGAAAAGAATGGAAGGGACTTGACATCGTAGTGAAAAGCGGTCTGCCGTACGAACGTTTCGCATGTGCTCCGGCATTTCCGGCAAACACAGCTGCCACGGTGGCCAAAAAAAACTTGCTCGCGCTTGGAATTGGAATGAGATGTGGTCATGATTTAAATTTCACGAAAGAACTGGCGTACGGGGAAAATTGTGGGTAACGAAAAGGAGCTTAATATATGGCGAATCAGTTTTGGTTTGTGGTTGGGTCGCAGCATCTGTACGGCCCGGAGGTTTTGAATGCCCAAGCGCAGGCGGTGGCGGACGGGCTCAATGCGGATGGGCGTATCCCGTTTGAAGTGATTTCAAAAGAGGTTGTGACCACGCCCGACGGGATCAAAGCCGTGTGTGTGGTGGCGAACAGCGATGTTGACTGCGCGGGTGTAATCACATGGATGCACACGTTCTCACCCAGCAAGATGTGGATCGGCGGGCTGGCCGTACTGAACCGTATCTGCATCTCAACACGCAGTTTAACAAGCACGGGTTTATTACGGTGAGACTCAGAATGAAGCGCAAGATCATCTGCGGACACTGGGAGGATGCTGCGTTCCGCCAAAGAGTAGGCGGCTGTATGAGAAGCGCGCTGGGCGCGATGGCCTGCCGGAACCTTAAGGTGATGCGCCTGGGCGACAACATGCGCGACGTCGCGGTGACCGAGAGCGACAAGGTGCAGGCCGAGAAAAACCTCGGGTGGAGCGTCAATACGTACGCGCGGGTGGCCTGGCTGAGCGCGTGAACAGCGCAACGGAAACTCAGGTCAGCGAAAAGATCGCCAAATATGAGGGCAAATATACGATCAGACGGACAACATGGATACTGTAAAATACCAGGCCAGGATTGAAATCGCGCTGGAACAGCTGCTGAAAAGCGGCGGCTTCAGCGCGTATACCGACAGCTTTGAAGACATGTACGGCTGCCGGGGCTGGCGTCGGGCAAAGGCTACGGCTTCGGCATGGGGGTGACTGGAAGCAGGCGGCGCTGCAGACGGTCATAGGGGCGATATCCCAGGGGGCTCACCAGGGGCTCTTCGTTCAAGAGGATTACATCTACCACTTTGAAGAAGACGGCAACGAGGCGTGGATACGCGCGGGCGGCACGCACACAGCGTGATCTCATATGACCTGACTGCCGGGCATATGGCGGACTTCGCAGAGATCATGGGCATCGAGTTCGTGCATATCCATGCAGGCACGACGATCGACGATTTGAAGACAAAGCTCGCGCTGTACTATATCATCTGGAGATAGAGTGCTGGATACTCAAAAGGACGTACTGAAAGCTAACCTTGACCTGGTCAAATACGACTGATATTGCTGGCATCCTTACGGGACCCTCAAGTTGGACAGTCAGTCGATTGATAAGATGCCGAGCAACGTGAAGTATAACGTCTGCACACGGTATGACGGCGGCAACGATGCACACGCACCCTTGAACACATGGGCATATTCGACATTTCATCAG
Organism: Bacillota bacterium; assembly: GCA_023428025.1. Taxonomy (GTDB): domain Bacteria; phylum Bacillota; class Clostridia; order Christensenellales; family SZUA-584; genus SZUA-584. The sequence goes on along the minus strand of JAEYZN010000021.1, from coordinate 319,764 downwards.
CTCTATGATACAATAACCTGCATATTATATTGTCAGTGTCAGCCGGTAGATCAATGAAATCATTTCAGCTAAAATTGATCGTTATATTTCTGGCAGCGGCCATTGTGCTGGGAGCCCTGATCGGCGTGTTCTCCTATTCGCACAGCAAGAACATCGTGGTGGCGAATAAGAAGAAAGAAATGGCCGATACCGTCAACCGGATCGATATCAACATCAACGTGCGGGTACGTTACATCATGGACGCGGCCGAAAATGCCGCGGCCTCTCACCTGGTGCAGGGCCTGTTCCCGCGTCTGGGAACGGGTGAAAAACAGTCGGCTGACAAGCAATATCTGGACGAATACTTCCAGAACGTGCTGCGCTCATTCGACCCGGTCAACAATATTTTTGTGCTGGACGGCGAAGGCATCCTATACGCCAGATATGCGCCGAATGGGAAGCTGCCGGATGCCTCGCGGGCGGAAGAATATGCGCGGCTTGCCGCCGAAAATCCGCAGAAAACGGTGTGGACGGGTATTGTACCGCCGTTGCTGGCGGCTGTGCAGGATGACTCCGGGCAGGTGCTCTGCATCATCCGCGCCATCACCAAAACGGATGACAATCAAGCCGAGGGCGCGCTGGTGATTGAGCTGGAGCAGGATAGCTTCAGCAACCTCATGTTCAGCAACAACGGTATCTGGGAGCGCCAGTATACTGTCATCGCAGATAGGCAGGGGGAAGTGATCTGCAGCAGCGTCAAAATGGATACCAGCTGGCTCAATGCCATCGAGCACCGCTTTGAGAGGGGCGAACGCGCCTTTACGCTGCTCTGGGAGAACACGCCGTACTATGTGTGTGGCCAGTACAACGGCGTAACGGGCTGGAAGACCTATTCACTCATTTCACAGGAAAATATATTCAGTGAATCCGGCATCCTGAAAAGGGAGATACTGCTGTCGGTGGCGCTGTGTACGCTGGGCATATCGCTGGTCATCGCCTTTGTCGCATATGCCATCACACGCCCCATCAATCGCCTCACAGCGGCGATGCGCAGCGTCCAGGAGCAGAATTTTGATATCCGCCTCCCCAACCGCAGGAAGGATGAGTTCGGCAGGCTGACGGATTCCTTCAATTCCATGATCAGCAGGATCAAAACGCTGGTCAACGAGGTATATCAGGAAAAGCTTGCGCAGAAAAGCGCCGAGATCAAGGCGCTGCAAGCGCAAATCAACCCACACTTTTTATACAATACGTTGGATTCGATCAACTGGATGCTCATCGACCGGGGGCAGATGGACATCAGTGCGATTGTCGTCTCTCTGGGCAGCCTGATGCGCTATTGTATCGATACCAAGGCTCCCTTCGTGACGCTGGCGGAGGAATTTGAATATGTGGCTGCCTATCTGCGTATCCAGAAGAACAGGCTGGAGGAACGCCTGTGCTACGAGCTTGAGCTGCCCGAATCGATCCGCAATATGCGTGTACCCAAGTTCATACTCCAGCCACTGGTAGAGAACGCCATACAGCACGGGATAGAACGCTGTAAAAGGCCGGGGCATGTGCGCATCGTCGCGGCTGACGGGGAAGGGGACGTTCGCATCACCGTGCAGGACAACGGCTTGGGGATTCCCGCCGCGGTGATATCAGCGCTTGAAGGACAGGCGGACGAAGAACGGCAAACGGGAATCGGCCTTTATAACGTGGACAAGCGGCTCAGGCTGTATTACGGAGAGAAGCACAGGCTGATGATCGAGAATACGTTCTCAGGCGTCAGAATTGTGATCAGCATTCCCAAAGAGCCTCAGGAGGGGGGTCTATGAATATTGTCATCGTGGATGATGAGCCAAAAATCGCGCGCGGTATCTTAAGGCTGATCAGCGAGAGAGAAGGCTATAAGGCGGTGGGCATATTCTGTGAGGCTGCCGAAGCCCTTGCGTTTATCGAGAGGAATCCAGTCGACGTCGTCATCACCGATATCCGCATGCCGGAAATATCGGGCCTGGAGCTGATCCAACAGCTCCGCCGCATAAACGAAGACGTGTACATCATCATTCTGAGCGGCTATGCCGATTTCGCCTACGCACAAAAGGCGATCGCGCTGGGCGTGACCCGCTATCTTCTCAAGCCGACAGATCCGGAGGAACTGATCGGCGCGCTTGAGGATATACGCAGCATCTTCCGCGCAGCGGCGCCTGAGCCTGAGCAACCGACGGAAATACAAAATCTGCTGGTCAGGAACGCCGTGCGATACATCGAGGATAAATATGCCAATCCGTTTGCGCTCAAGAAGATGGCCGAGGAGCTATTCGTTTCGCCGAATTACCTGTGCGATCTTTTCAAACGCCATACCGGCCGAAACATCACCGAATATCTGACCGATTACCGGCTGCGGCAGGCTGAGAAATATCTTAAGCAGGTCGCCTGTAAAGTCGCGGATGTTTCCAAACTGGTCGGGTACAGCGACGCTAAATACTTCAGCACCGCATTCAAAAAGAAATTCGGAATGACGCCGCTTGAATACCGTAACCGAACATACCAAGGGGAGAAAAAAGATTAAAAATATCGATCAATTTAAAATATCATAATTCAGTTGATAAAATCGTAATACAGAAACCTTTTTTCAACCTGGGATCACCATTATAATAGTTCCATAAAGAGCGCGTTCTATATTGTGATATCCAAAACGCCCCGGGGAACTCGCAACAACCGGAGCCGGTTGATTTATGCCAAAACAGCATTGTTTTGTTATATAAAAGCTTGTTTTGAAGATTTTCAAAAAAACGAGGAGGCTTTTATGAAGAAAAAAGGAACATTTGCGCTGATTCTTGCTGCAGTCATGATCATGTCCTGCATCGCGTTTGCCGGCTGCAGTGCTTCGGGCCCTGCAGATCAGACAGAAAGCGCGTCCAAGAGCGCTGGTGATTATAAAATAGTACTGATTTTACCCGGCCCCATTAACGACCAAAGCTGGAACGCAACCAACTATGCCGGTCTGCAGGCCTGCAACAGCAAGTTGGGCACCGAGATCGAGTATGTGGAAAACGTACAGGCGGCAGATTTTGAATCCACCTTCCGTCAATATGCCGAGAAAAAGTATGACCTGATCATGGCCGCCGGCTCCCAGTTCGACGAAGCGTGCGCGGCTGTGGCGGGCGGCTATCCCGACACCACGTTCTGCGTGGTCAATGGCTCCAAGGCCGATGGCAAGAATATCGCGCCCATATTCCCCAAGGAGTATGAAGCGAGCTACATCGCCTCCATCATTGCGGGCTATGTGACCGAGAATGGCAATTTCGCCACCATCGGCGGCTTCCCCAACGAACCGATGGAGCACCTGCTGGACGTCTATGAGAAGAACGCGGTTGCCATCGCCGGGGAGCGCGGCATCTCTGGTGCGATTGCGACCCGTGCCTACGCCAACAGCTGGGACGACGTCGCCCTTGGTAAGCAGATGGCTGAGCAGATGATCGACAACGGCGCGGACACCCTGTTCGTATACGCCAACCAAGTGGGCCTGGGCTCTATTGAAGCCGCCAAGGCCAAGGGCGTCAAGTTCATCGGTTTCTCCAGCGATCAGAACAGTATCGATCCGAACACCGTGGTCGCGTCCGTCAAGTTCGATTTCGAGACCTTCTATGTCTGGGCCGTCCAGCAGTACATGGATGGGCAGCTCACCGGAAACATGGTCCATGAGGCCGGCATCAAGGAAAACATCTTCGTGCCTGTGTACACGGACAACATCTCCCAGGAAATCAAGGACGCCGTCGACGCTGGCATCAAGGGTTTCAACGACGGCCAAGTGGATCTCAAAGCCATGTTCGCCAAATAGTTAAAAACAACAGCCTGTGGGAAATGGTGCTCTTTCGGGGGCGCCATTTCTTGCGAATATGGCAAAAGGAGGGCGGGCAATGGTCCCATTTTTTGAATTACGCAACATTACGAAATGCTTCGCACGAGTGGTGGCCAACAAAGACGTTTCGTTTTCCGTCAATCGCGGAGAGGTACTGGCCCTGCTGGGCGAAAACGGCGCGGGTAAAAGCACCGTCATGAAGATACTGTACGGCCTGTACCGCGCGGATGCGGGCCACATCCTCATGGACGGCAGCGAAAAGCATATCCATTCTCCCCGGGACGCGATGGCGCTGGGCGTTTCCATGATTCAGCAGCATTTTGCACTGGTGAACGCGCACACCGTCACTGAAAACATCATTCTGGGCAACGTGCACGGGAAAATAAATTACGCTGACTGCAGGGATAAAGTACTTGAACTCAGCCGACAGTACGGGTTTGAGCTGCCCGCTGACGAAAAGGTGGGGGACCTGGTGGTGGGCGTTCAGCAGAAGGTGGAAATCGTCAAGGCATTGTATCTCAAAACCCGGTTACTGATCATGGATGAGCCGACCGCGGTGCTCACCCCGCAGGAAACGGATAAGCTGATGCAGTTTGTGAAGGAGTTTACACGGGAAGGGAACTCTGTCATCTTCATCACCCATAAGCTCAAGGAGGTGATGGCGATTGCGGACCATATCGTCGTTATGCGAAGCGGTATGGTGGTGGGCGACATCCGCAAGGAGGAGACCGACGAGCGCGAACTTTCCCGTCTGATGATCGGCAAGGAACTGGTCAAAGCCGAGCGTGCTCAGGAAACATCCGTAAGCGGCGAAACCCGACTGGAACTCAGAGAAGTGACTGTGAAGCAGAAGAATCAGGTGCCGCTGTTGAAGAATATCAGCCTGCAAATCGGGCGCGGGGAAATATTCGGCATCGCGGGCGTCAGCGGGAATGGGCAGGAAGAGCTTTGCCGCGCAGTCTGCGGGGCGTTGCCCGTGACCAAGGGAAGCATATGGCTTAACGGAGAGGATATCACGCATAAGACTGTGCGCGAACGCATCGAGCTGGGCATCGGCTACGTGCCTGTGGACCGCTACCGAGACGCTATGGTGATGGATATGACGCTGGCGGAGAATATGATGCTCAAAACCAACTATCAGCGCAAATGGAAAAAGGGCATTTTTATCAATGAAAAGCGGCGAAATGATGAGACCAATGCGGTCATCCGCGACTTTGACATCAAGGCTCCGGGACCCGACGCACAGGCGGACGAGCTTTCGGGCGGCAATCAACAGAAGGTGGTGCTGGCCCGCGAGGTCGCTTCGGGAACGCAGCTGCTGGTGATGGACCAGCCCACGCGCGGGCTCGATCTGGGCGCGGTCAACAACATTCACGCCAGCATTCTGGAGCAAAGCAGGAAAGGCAAGAGTATCCTGCTGGTTTCTACCGAGTTTTCTGAAATATTCGCGCTTTGCGACCGCATTGCGGTCATCTACAAGGGCGCGTTTATGGGAATCTATTCACGCGAGGAATTGACTACTGAGAGGATTGGCCTGCTGATGGCCGGCTATTCGGATAACCGGAAGGAGGCGGAGCTATGAATGAAAAACTCAGGGATATGGTGGTGACCAACCTGGCCGCGATTTTGGCAGGGCTGACGCTCAGCGGACTGGTGTTGCTGCTGCTGAATATCAATCCGCTCAGCGCTTTTGGATATTCCATCGCCACGATGTTCTCGGATGTTTATACGCTTGGAGAGGTTTTTTTAAAGGCGACGCCCTTGATTTTTACGGCGCTGGCGTTCGCGTTCACCTATAAAGCGAACCTTTTCAACATTGGCGCGCAAGGGCAATTCTACATGGGCGCCATCGTGGCCGTTACCGTATCGCTGCAGCTGGACGGTAAGGTTCCGACGGCCATGCTGCTTCTGGTCGTGCTTATCTGTACGGCTGTGTCCGGAGGGCTGATCGGCGCCCTGATCGGCGCCCTCAAGGCGAAGCGCGGCGCAAACGAGTTTCTGGTGAGCATGATGTCCACCTATGTGGTGCTGGCGCTGATGAACTATCTTTTGCGGACATTCCTCAAGGAGGCCAAGGGGGAGTATCCCCAGACCGACCCGCTATCGCAGGCCGCATGGCTTCCCTCATTTTTGCCGGGTACCCGGCTGCATATCGGGTTTCTGCTGGCGGCGGTCATGGCCGTCGTCATATGGCTGTTGTTGTTTAAAACACCTTTGGGATATCGCATACGCGCGGTCGGGAGCAACGCCCCCGCCGCCAAGCTGGCGGGCATACGCTCTGAAACCATATACATCATCACGTTCTTCATCAGCGGTGCGCTGGCCGGCATGGCGGGGTTCACCGAGGTGAACGGCGTGCAGCACATGCTGATACAGGACTTTAACCCCACTATCGGCGCGGCGGGGCTGGGGATCGCCATCCTCGCCAATGCCAATCCCATCGGGGTGATCTTCGCGTCCATACTGTTCGGTATGCTTAACGTCATGGGTAATCTTATGGGACGTATGCCGGGCGGCGTCAACGTGCCCTCGAGTATCGTGGACCTCATGCAGGGGTTTGTCATGTTATTCGTCATCGCATCCTATTTCCTGAGAAACTATTGGCAGAACAGGCGCGAGAAGTGCAGGCTGCAAAGGAGGACGACAATATGATCATCAGTTTATTGCAGCGCGCGCTGATGATGAGTACGCCATTGCTGATGGGCTCGATTGCCGAGGTCATCGCCGAGCGGTCCGGCATGATGGTGACGGCCATCGAAGGCATCTTCCTTATGGGAGCATGGGGCGGTTTTGTAGGCACTTATCTGACGGGGAGCGCGTTCTTTGGCATACTTACCGCCATGCTCGCGGGCTCGATAGCGGCCGCAATATACGGCTTAGTCACAATCTTTTTGAAGCAGCATCAGGTGGTGACCGGAACGGCGATCAACCTTCTCGTGGCTGGTTTCTGCACCTATTTCCAAAGGGTGCTCTTCGGCGTGCCGACGTCGCCGCTTAAAATTGAGCCGCTTAATGCGATTTCCATCCCGTTGCTGAGCAAAATCCCGGCCATCGGGCCCATCCTGTTCGAGCAGAACATCCTGACGTATTTCATGTATCTGATGATCCCTGCCGCGTATTTTTTGCTTTACAAGACCTCGGCAGGACTGACCATCCGTTCCACGGGAGAGAACCCGCAGGCGGTGGACGTCGCAGGCATTTGTGTCAATAAGGTTCGCTTTCTGGTGGTGCTGCTTGCCGGCGTGCTGGGCGGAATGGCGGGCGCTTTCTATTCGGTGGGGTACCTGGGGATGTTTACATCCAATATGATCGGCGGTCGCGGGTGGATTGCTTTCGCGATCTGTTTTCTGGGCAACTGGAATCCCTTGGGCGCGGCGATCGGTACCCTGGTGTTCGGGCTGGCCGAGGCGATCGCTATCTATATGCAATCCATTGGCGGAAGTGGCTACTTCCCAAACGAGTTGTTTATTGCGCTGCCGTATATCCTGACCATCATTTTGACGGTGGCCCGCAGGCGCTTCAACGTCCCCGCGAAGCTCGGCATTCCTTATAAGAAGGAAAGCTGAACGCTTTTCTCGGATAGGTCTTGCCGCCCCCCGTGGCTGTGAGCCACCGCATCTTTTTCGTCAATACATTCCAAATGCTTTAAACGCCATAAACTGGCGTTTTTCTTTTGAATCAGCTTATCTAGTCCATACGGTTTTGCACGAATTAATTTAACAAAGAAGGATTAACAACCCGATCATAACAGGCTCCATTATTTTTACCATAACAAATTACACTTTTGACTGAGTTTTTACAAATTACGTATCTCATTTAACGTACCTCGTTTATTATTACTATATATTGTGTGTTTCTTTGGTGTGGGATGTATGGGTAGTATAAAAAAACCTCGTAATGAGGCAATAGCCTCTGAAAGGAGCGGCAACGATGCCGAACATATGGGCACACAGGATATGCGCAGACATTACGCTCCGGCGACTCGGTAGCAGCCCTGCGGCAGATTTGATAAAGAAAAACATAGCAAGTTACAGGCTCGGATGCCAGGGCGCGGACATCATGTACTTTCGCCTGACGCAGCTGATGCGAGGGAAAAACGGAGTGGTCTATTACGCGAAGCTTCTGCACGCGCAGCCAATAGAAAAGCTGGTGAACATAAGCCGCAGGTACCTGGAAGATGCTTGCAGCGATAAGCAGTTTGCCGGCATGTTCTCATACATTTGCGGCTTCCTCTGTCACCACTCCGTGGACCAAAAGGTCCATAATCTCATATACGCCAGAGACGCCAGCTTGTTGGAACACCGCCGTATCGAGCTTGATTTCGATGCGTTCATGACAAGAGAACTCGATATCAAGCACGATAAGAGCAATACAAGTTGGGCGGGTATGGGAGAGTTCACGGAGTTTGCCGGTCTCGCGCAATGGTATAATTATATTTTCCACGATTTATGCAACAAAAAGTTCAGCATGAGGTCGTATATCAAAGACTATAACGCACTGCGCCTCGCGTCCGTCTTCCTTGACAGGCCGTTCAAGCTGAAACATGCGGAAAAGACCTTGCTGTCTTTGCAGGAGCTGCGCACGATGATGAGCTTTACGTTGCGGAGCTGCTTAAATGTGGCGAACACGATCAACAGAATGTATTATGAGCTTGAGAGGGACGCGCAGTTCATGACCTGTGTATGGCAGGCCGAGGAGCCTTCTCTGGCGGTATTGTAAAAAGCAAGAGCCGGAAGCTGCGGGATGCCGGTTTCAATGATCGAGCCCCGGAATGCATCATGGTTTTGTGGTCGCGGCCCAAGGTTTCCTATACCCTGGGGGCAGTTCTGCCATCAAAAAAACGATTCCGGATATAATATTTGATATCACCGAACCAGAGCTTTTTGAGCTGTGGGTCGCGCTGCCTTCCCCAAAACGCCCGGATTGGATGACGCAGCATAAAGCGCGCCATCCCGAAAAGCTGAGAAGGGTCTCTGAAACATTCCCAATGGCACTTTGTGCAGTGAGGTTTGCATCCCTTGGTTCGCCGGATGGCCTCTTCAAGGCTTTCGCCTGAATCCTCGCTGCCGCGATATCCGCAGGGATAAATATGCCCATTCCGGCTGTCCATATAGAAATAATGCACACCCCCAAGGCAAGGAAACAGCAACGCGCCGTCACTTTGGGACATGGCATACAGTACCGACAGCGGCGTGAATATGCGGATCTTGTCCCGGAAATGCGGCACGACATAGAGCAGCGCCTGAAATATAAGCTGGAGTTCCCTTGGGGTAAAGCTTACGATGAAGTCTTCTGAGATCGCGCCGTAAGCGGGGGAGTCCAAATCTTCGTTGTTGGAGCTCATCGGATAGCAGACATTGGCCATCGTGAACCCCATTTGAATCACCTTTTGGAAAAATGCTGTGAATCCGTCCTTAAACGCCATGAGAAAGCGCGCTTCATCATGCGTCCCTTCCAGTCTGCCGATCGGTTCGCCCGAAATATTCCGGTTGATACCCAGATTGGCGGCAGGGTACAGCCCATGAGCATGAAAAACCGGAAGAGCCTTTTGGATGCCCTCGATAACACCGGGCAGATCCCGCATCGCCTCATGCGTCTGCGTGTCCGCGGAATCAATGCTAATCCAGAAATTTCTCACCGGCGTGTCGGAGAATCGTTTGACAAAGTCCGTTATCTGATCCAATTCCGCACTTTTACCGTGATGAGTGAGCATAAATCCATTCGTGCCGGTACGGAGGTAACGGATCCCAACCTCCCCGGCAAACCTGAGTGCCGAAAACAGCTCACGCATATTGATAAAGGGTTCTCCGCCCGTCAGGGATACCGCCTCGAATCCATGTTTGGCGCATTGCCGAAGCACGGTGCGGATCTTTTCAGCAGGGAGACTGCATCTTTCGATGGAGGCGTTTTTTTTCATGCCGCACTGGGGACACGCTCCATTGCAGTGATTTGTCATTTGAATCACGAGCTGCCCAGGTATCCCGCCAAACAGGATTTTTAACGCATCTGCGGGGATCATGCTTTTCATGATTTATCCCGAGAGGCGGCGATATCGCTGCCTACCGTGGGCCTGCCGATGGAGTCATATAAAGCCCCGCTCCCTGCGAAGGATTTGGTCGGATAGCAGTTTCTCCCGTCTATCACAATCGGCACAGCCATGAACTTTGCGTATTGCTCGGGGGCGTATGATTTGATCTGGTTCCATTCGGTCATGATAAAACAAATATCGGCCCCGTGAAGCGCTTCGTCAATGGTCTCGCAGATGAGAACTGTATTCGGATACTGCCGGTCAAAATTTATGGCCGCGACCGGATCCCATGCGCGAATGGCGGCGCCTTCCTCCGCAAGCAGATTGATGATATCCACCGACGGCGCCTCGCGCAGATCATCCGTTTCCGGTTTAAACGACAACCCCAGCACCGCTGCCGTCAGTCCCTTGAAATTCCGATAGTACTTTTTAGCCTTTTTAAATAACCGTATTTTCTGATTTTCATTGACCTCGATGGTTGCCTTGATTGTTTTCAGCTCGTAGCCATGGGACCTCGCAAGCCAGTGCAGCGCCTTGGTGTCTTTGGGAAAACAGCTGCCGCCATATCCTGTACCGGGCGACAAATACTGTGTCCCAATCCGTGGGTCAAGCCCCATGCCGATTGTTACCGCTTCGAAATCCGCGCCCACCAGTTCACACAGATTGGCGATTTCGTTGATGTAAGAAATCTTCAGGGCCAGGAAATCGTTGGAGGCATATTTGATCATTTCCGCGCTTCTTCTGTCGGTTTCGACGAATTTGGTTTCTATGCCTTCGTAAATATCCCGTACCGTTTTTGCCACAGCCGGCTCTTCCGCGCCGATCACAATTCGCGCAGGGCATAGCGTATCCCGTATCGCGGTTCCCTGAGCCAAAAATTCCGGATTGGACGCCACTTGAAAACGGCCTTTTTTGCCGTTGTCATCAAAGAACTGCTGGACTTTGTCGCAGGTACCCACCGGAGCGGTGGATTTAACAATCACGAGACAACCGCTGGAATGGGTCAATATCTGCCCGCATACGTCGTACAGGTACTTCAGATTGGCACTGCCGTCGCGCCTGTCCGGCGTGGCGACCGCGATCATCACGGCATTAACGCCCGAATACGCCATCTCAGGATCGCTGGTGAAGGTCATCCGGGTGTTGCATTCTCTCAGTAAAGCGTCCAGATTCTTCTCATAGAACGGCGCTTGCTCCTTTTGAAGCACGCCGATCTTCGCTTCATCCACATCCAATATCGTAATATCCCGGCCCATATGGCTTAAGGCCAGGCCGGTCACGAGCCCCACATACCCGGCCCCGGCAATCGTGATTTTCATGGTTTTTTCCGCCTTCCGTTCAAGATACACGCACCAGCGGCTTTCCGGAATACGCTTCCGTCACCGTTTGATATTCCTTCAGCAGAGCGTCAAAAATGGTGTTCCAATCTCTGGACAGCGCAGTCAGCCGGCCATTTTCCGCGAGTGAGCCGCGAAGCTGCGGGTTTTGCATCACCCGTATTAAATTATCTGAAAAAGCCTCCTGATTCCCGTCGGCACACAGCAGCGAATTGCCGCCGTGCACAAGGAATTCCGTCACCCCCCCACGGCTGACGCCCACCACCGGCAGGCCGCTTGCGATCGCCTCCAAAGGCGCGTTTCCAAAGGTCTCCGTTCCGGACGGAAAAGCGAAGCAGTCGCAGGAGGCATAGATGCGGGAGAGTTCAATACCGGTTTTAAAGCCGGTCATAATCACATTGTCAAAACCCGATTTTCGAATGTTCTCCGCATACGGCCCGTCTCCCGTAAAAACGAATACCGCCTTTCCGGGAAAGAGGGCGTTGATATTTTCCATCGCGTGTAAAAGCATGTGCAATCCTTTTTCAGCCGACAATCTGCCGACATATAAAAATGCGAACCGATCTCCGATCCCGAGGCTTTCTCTGACTTCCATACTCCTGAAGCTTACGTTATAACGTCCGGTATCGACCCCCCTTGACCATATGCCAAGATGGCCGAATCCTTTGTTGGCCAGTTGCTGCATCGTATGCGCGGACGGAACCAATGTCTTTTGGGAAAAGGCGTAAAACCATTTCAGATATATGTCGGTCACGGGCCTGAAAGGCCCCAAATGATGATAGCTTAAGTAGTTGCCATAATCCGTATGGTAACTCATGACCAGCGGCAGTCCGCGGGACACGGCGTATTTCATGCCTTTATACCCCACCCCGAACTCGGTAATCACATGAATCAGGTCAGGAGCAAAATCATCGCACAGGTCGAAAATTTCTCTGGTTCTGGGGAACGGCAGACAGCTGTTGGGTGAAATGCCGACCTTGATGCCGCGAAAGCGATAGACTCTTTGGATATCCTGCATCGCCTCTTGCCCGCCGGCCGTCTGGTCATCATAATCGGGAGCAAAAAAAGAATGGCGGATTCCCTTCTTTTCAAGGTAACCGCCCAGCTTTGTCAATGTGTTCGTCACACCGTTCACTTCAGGAGCATATGTATCGGTGAAATATGCGATTTTCATCATTCTCTCCGTTTCCACCGCCAATGGTGATATCAAAAGTTGCACAACCATATTTCTTTATATAAATGTGGCATAGCAATATTAGAAGTTGAGCATAACTTTGTTAAGATCATGGTAAATTTAAAGCTGGAGTAGTTCAATATTGATCTTATACAAATCAGCAGACAGCTGCCTTGTGTATTTGAATGATTTTCAATGAAAGCTTCAACAACCTGTACAAACTAAAATTTAGCCTGCATCTTTTCGTCAACACATACCACGGCTAGGTCGATAAAATAGCATAAAAACGCCCAATCCATCCGGCAGGTATGGCTGAACGAACCGATATTAAATATGCGATATTTAAATATTTTAAAATAGCCCTACCGGATTTATTTTACTTAAATAGGCTTCGAAACGCCTGGCCAGAGGGGACGAATTGTGCTCGTGCATGACCAGGGCCAGGCTGGTGGGCGGGGTATTGCTCAGTCTGATGATGTGGATACCTTCGTATGTAATATTGGGGATATCGTAGATGATGGCGACGCCTTTCCCTTTCCGGACGAGATCGATCATGGTGCCGACCAACGATACGTTGACCACCATTTTGGGCGTAAATCCTTCGGAGGCGCATAAGCCAAAGATGAGCTTTCGCACAGCGGATTGCGTGGGGATAATAAACGTATGGCTGCTGGCCTGCGAAAGACTGATCTCGTCACAAGCGGCCAGCGGGTGGCCGATGGCCACAATCAGCGCCATTTTTGAGGGTATCGTGGGCAACACACGGTATCCCGCGGGCGGGATCAGATCACTCCACAAAAAACCGGCATCCACTGAAAACTCATTGATGCTGGTCAGTATTTCGTCCTGCTCATTTTCGTGCGTGGATATCTGAACGCCGGGATTATTGAGCAGGAAAAGTTCGACCGTTTTGGTCAGGAATGAATAGGTGCCCGGAATGGTGGTAAGAGTCAGCCCCTTTTGGCTGCTGAAAGAGAATTCCTTAAGGCGAACCTGTGCGGATTTATATTCTTCCATGATGCTGACAGCCGTTTGATAGAAAATATCACCGGCAGGAGTCAGTTCGATACCGCGCGCCGTACGGTGAAAAAGCGTGACGTCGAGCTCCTTCTCCATTGCGGTGATGTTTCTGGACAACGTGGGCTGCGTGATGTATAAGGTGTCCGCCGCCTTCGATATATTCCCGCATTCTGCGGCCACGATAAAAGACTGTATCTGAAAGAATGTCATCGGTTGTGCTCCGTTCGCTATACGCGCTGTGTATAGCGCTATGAGTTTTCAGCATTGGACTCAAAGCTATCCATTTTATATAATGGGTTTTGCCGAAGATAAGCATATTGACGCACTTGTATAAACCATTATAGCACAAATGCAAGCGAGACGACAAGCAACGAGGACACTGCAGTTGTTTGCTGATGCGAAAAAGCGGCGTAATCACCCGACATGACTCATAAAAAGGAGAGGCATTATGAAAGGTACAATGAAACAGGCCTGGCTGATGAACAAGGGCGGCCCTTGGGAGCTGAAAGACGTTCCGATACCCAAGCCGGGCCCCAATCAGCTGTTGGTTAAGACCACGGTTTCTTCGATCTGCAACCAGACGGACTTGAATACGATCCGGGCGCTGCATCCGCCTCACGATCATCAATGCAGATTGATGTTTCCGCACCATTTCAGGCAGTGGGATAAACGCCTGCCGGATGTGCTGTCCGATGTGTATCCCGCAGAGACTTATCCGTTCGAGCCATTTCCCACCACCATGGGGCATGAGGGAACGGGAATTGTCGTGGGCATTGGAGACTATATCAAAACTGAAGACCGGATACTCGGCGACGCGATTGACTTCCAGGTGGGCGACAGGGTCGTCGGTATCCCTGTTGTGGGAGGATTCGGTGAATACTTCCTGCTGGACAGAGGCATGACGGTGCCGGTGCCGGACAGCATGACGGACGAGGATGCGACGCTGGTGGAGCCGGTGTTCATGGTGTATAACGTGGTGCGCCAGGTAATATCCATCGGCGACACGGTGGCGATACTGGGGCAGGGGTCGCTGGGTCTCATTGCGACACAAATCGCCAAACATATGGGGGCGTCCCTGATCATCGTATCAGAACTGGAACCGGAGAAGCGTACGCTCGCGCTCGAATACGGCGCCGACTACGCGATTGACCCGAAGGAGAAGAATGCGGTGCACGAGATCGAGCGCATCACCAAAGGGCGCGGTGTGGATGTCGGCATCGAAGCGGCGGGCGAGCCCGAGACGACGCGAATACTTCCTTACATCATGGCGATGGGCGGCAAGATCGGACAGATCGGCGCATGCTGCGTGCCCGTCACGATCGACTGGTCATATCTGCATTTCAAAGGGCTCAAGGTGACGAGCGAGGTTCATATGCTCTACCGGAGCCTGCCCAGGCAGGTGCTGGAATATTCTATTCGCCTGATCACCTCCGGCATGGTCAATCTGAAGAAGATGGTGACGCATCGTTATCAGCTGGATCAGATCAACGAAGCCTTTAAGGCGGTGGAATCCGGCAAGGTCATCAAAGCGCTGTTCGTGTTTGAAAAGCAATCAATATAATCCAATCAAGAAGGAGAAGAAAATGGCGAAAATGATGAAACAAGCGGTCCTTATGGGCATTGGCGGCCCGTGGGAGATCAGGGAAGTGCCGGTTCCGGAACCCGGCGTCGGACAGGTGCTGATCAAGGCCAAGGTGGCCTCGCTGTGCAAGCAGACCGACCTCAACACAGTGCGCGGACTGCATCCGCCGCACGACCATCAATCCTGGGGCATGCTGCCGCACGAGATGAGGCTCTACCGGAACTGGAAGGAAGATCCGCTTAAGAAGTACTACGGAACGATCAAGGAATACCAGTACCCGCATGTCCCGTATCCGACGCTGATGGGCCATGAAATGGCCGGTATCGTTGTCGCGGTGGGCCCGCAGCCCGAGCAGCCCGCGGGTTTTGGCGGCCTCAAGGGCGACTCGGGCATCGGCTGGACCACCGCCATCGCCGGCCGCTCCAAGCCGCTGCAGGTGGGAGACCACGTATCCGGCTCGGGCGTTTTCGGCGGGTTCGGGGAATACGGCATCATGAATCAGAACCAGCCGGGCTTGCTGCCCAAGGAGATTCCGTTTGAGATCGCGACGTTTGCGGAGAACGTCATGATCATCAACAACGTGCTGCGCCAGCTGATCGAACCGGGCTACAGCGTGTTCATCATGGGGCAGGGCGCTCTGGGCGGTATCGCAACGATGATGGCTAAGTTCATGGGCGCAGGCAGGATCATCGTTTCCGATCCTGTGAAGAGCAAGCGTGATCTGGCGCTGAAGCGCGGCGCGGTGCTGGCCATCGACCCCACAACGCAGAACGTGGTGGACGAAGTCATGAAAGCGACCAACGGTGAGGGCGCCCAAGTGGTGATCGAGGCCGCCGGCCTGCAGGACACCATTGCGCTGATCCCATACGTGGCCGCGTTCGGCGCGAAGGTCGGACAGATTGGCGCGTGCTGCGAACCGGTCGTCGTCGACTGGAGTTACATTCACTTCAAAGGCCTGCAGATCAGGTCGCAGGGATCGTTCTTCATCAAGGGCGGATCGGTCACCGCTCAAGAGCAAGAAGCCTGCAACATACTGGCGTCCGGGGCGCTGGACCTTGGCAGCCAGATCACGCACAGGTTCAAACTCGAACAGCTGCCCGCCATCATGAAAGAGGCGGAGACGAATGACGACATGATCAAAGCGCTGTGCTTCTTTGATTGAGCGGCATATAACAGCGGCCGGGGGCGTGTATGTGAAGTGCCCCAAAAAGTTTTGATTAGCAGTCAAAAGGGCTTGCAGCCTGTGAACAGCGGGTGGCAAGCCCTTTAGCTTTACTTTAGTGCGACGGTCATTGTAGCAACCTAGAGACTTTATCAACTTCACTTTGAAGTGGGTATGGATTTGTCGGGCAAAAACAATCGTGGGCATACGCCCCAGCCGGAAGGCCACGGTAATGAGCACCGCAAAACCCTTTCTTTGCCTGTTTAGAGATTGATGACGGCTTTGATGACCGTTCCTTTCTCATCGATTTCCTTGAACAGGGCATCGATGTCTGCCACGGTCAGCTTGATGCGATGGGTGATCATCTGGTCGAGGTGCAGGCTGCCTTTGGCCTTTTCCGTCGACATGGCCGCCACCGCGCCGCTGAAGAAGCCCTGCATGCTGCCGCCTGCAAACGCGGACATGTTGCTGTGAACGATCAGCCCCTTAAAGTGGATGTAGCTCCAGTCGAGCAGCACAGGTGTACAGCAGGCCCCGATGCAGCCGATCTTGGCGCCCCAAGCGGCAATGTAGGGAATATTGCTGATGGTGTCGGGTACGCCGGCACAGTCGATGACCACGTTGCAGCCCACGCCGCCGGTGATCTTGTCGATCTCGGCCGTCACGTTTTGCGTCTTGGGGTCGATCACATAGTCGGCGCCGAATTTCTTGGAGTAGTCTCTCTTCATCGCGAGCGGATCCGTCGTGATGATCGTCTTGGCGCCAAATATGCGCGACCACTGCGTGGCAAGAAGGCCGAGCGCGCCTTGACCGAGTACGCAGACAACGTCATTGTGATCGACGACCTTGCGGCACATATTCCAGAGAATGGACGCGGGCTCGGTCAGCGAAGCTTCTTCATTGGTCAGGTTGTCAGGCAGTTTCACAGCTTCACGGGCGGGGGTGACGATATATTCGCCAAGGCCGCCGATGGTGCCGCCGAGGCCCACTCTGTCGCCCACCTGGAAAACCGGGTCGGCACCCATGGCCGGCAGTGTCGGGAACTTCTGTTCCACGCGCGGCCCGATCTCGACGACTTCGCCCATGCCTTCATGTCCCATCGTGGTGGGGAAGGGCTCGCGGGGATAAGGGATCGAATTGTAGTACTTCGCAAGAGGATCACCCTCCAGACGATTGTCCCACTGCCTGAAGTGATGGGGCAGCATCAGCGTGATCTGATGGTCATGCGGTGGATGCAGCGCTTTGATGGTGTTCAGGTCTGTCTGGTTGCACACCGATGTGGACCTGATCCTGACGAGCAATTCTCCCGGTCCGGGCTTGGGTATCGGGACCTCTCTTAATTCCCATGGGCCGCCTTTGCCCATCAGTACCAACTGTTTCATTGTACCTTCCATATGTTCCTCCTTGATTTTATTGGAAACGAAATTTAAGCGTTGCAAACCTTCGCAGACAAATCAGCCGTCATAGGCCATCATCGCGTTGACGGCCTGGGCTGCCGCCGCACCCGCCTTGGCTGATATGGCCACAAATATGCAGTCGCAAAGCTCTTCGCGCGTAACGCCCAGCTTTTTGGCGTTCTTCACATGCGTATCGATACAGTATGGGCAGCCAGTCACATGGGCGGATGCAACGGCGATGAGTTCCTTCTCTTTGACAGACAACGCGCCGGGTTTCATGGCGGCCACGTCAAAACGGAAAAAGTCATTGAATGAATCGCCGGCCAAGGCCTTTATTTCGTTCAGGCGTTCGATATACCTGTTTTGATACAGGTCCCCCTCCAGTTCATCAAAGGCGTTCAGCGCGTTGACGCTGTGCGCCATGGCGGAACCGGCTTTCAACGCCGTCGCCACAAAAATACTCTCCGTAATCTCCCCGACTGTGGCGCCCAGCCTTTTGGCGCCGGTGACATGGATGTTGATGCAGTAAGGGCAGCATGTAATATGAGACACAGCGACAGCGATAAGCTCTTTGATCTTCGCCGGGATGTACTTCGGCGCCATGGCCGATCTGCAAAAGCGAATATAAGCCAGATATGCTTCATGGTTTAACGCGGCAAGCTCTCCGAACCGTGAAAAATATTCCTTGCGGTATAGACTCTGATGCATCCATGGCCTCCCTGATTTAATGCCCATTCATTTATCCGGTACACGTTAAAGTATATAAGCAATGTATGATGAAGAAAATTCACTGCCGTTTTTAATTGT
This sequence comes from Bacillota bacterium, assembly GCA_023428025.1. GTDB lineage: Bacteria > Bacillota > Clostridia > Christensenellales > SZUA-584 > SZUA-584. The sequence continues at coordinate 301,428 of JAEYZN010000021.1, read as the reverse complement.
ATAATCCGATTCACAATTCCAATTTGGAAAAGCGGCATGGCAGAGAATCGAATACGACATTGTGAATAAATTTGACGAATTGAAAATCATACTGAGTATACAGTTCGGCCGCGGTTTTATATACTGTCTATCAGCCCCGATTGACATGAATATTTTGCCCCGAAGAAGGATGCGATGAATCAAACCACCAGCCATCAAATAAACGAAAACGAGCCAAACACTGCAGAAAAACCGGCTTTGAAGAGATCCCCGTATATCAGATATTCGGCCATCATGTTCCTGTTCTATTTCGCCATATCTGTGACCGCTTACGTGTCGGTCTATCTGGAAGCGAACGGAATGAACGGAACAGGCATTGGCACGATTATGTCCATCTCCGCATTGATCGGCGCGGTCACGCTGCCGCTTTGGGGACTGATGAGCGATAAGCTGCGGTCGCCCCGAACAGCTCTGGTAATATGCCTGATGATCAACGCCATTCTGTTTGTGTTGGTGCCGGTGACGCTTCGCGTCTATATAGGGCCTGTGCTGTTAAGCTCTGTGCTTATCACATTAAGCATGGGATTCCGCGGGCCCTGCAACAACCTGGTGATTGGCTGGATGGTCAAAGAGAGCACAATGAGCGGCATCAACTACAGCTCGGTCAGGCTTTGGGGCTCCGTCGGCTATTCGCTCATGCTGATACTGCTGAGCGTGATTGTGCCGCTGTGGGGTATCAACGTCATATTCTTCCTATGTGTGGCGCTGACCGGCCTGCTCATCCTTATGTGCTATTCGGTCAAAGAGGATAAGTTGTCTGTGCAGCAGCGGCCAACGGTCAAAGAACTGAGAATCAGCCGGCTTTTCCGAAACTACTACTTTATGGGCTACCTGGGACTCATCGTCGCGATGGTGATCTATGACGCTATCACGATGGTCTATATACCGTTTCTAATCAAAGACGTGTCGGCGGATACGGCTTTGACGGGACTGGTCGTGGGAATCCGGGCGCTGTTTGAGATGGGGATCATGCTGACGATCGTGTTCTTCAAAAAACGTATCGCCTTGCCGTATCTCCTCGTCGCCGCCGGCATTCTGTTTGGCATAGAACATATGCTGTACCCGTATGCCGGCAATATGCGAAGCATATTGCTGATATCGATGATATCCGGCGTGGCCAGTGGCGTGTATCTGGGGCTGGGGCCCAGCTATGTGTTGTCGATCGTGCCGCCCGAGCTTAACACCACCGCGCAGGCGTTATGCGGATCGATCATGATGGCGACGTTCATCGCCGGTTCGTTTGTCGGCGGTGTTCTGATGGACCGGTTTGGCGTCAGAAATCTGCTGTTCGGCTGCGGGCTCGTCATATTTGGCATCACGGCTTTGTTCGTTTTCAGCCTGTATCTGGGACGCAGGGTGTTGAAAGTCGATACGCCGCCCAGCGTTATGAAACCGATTGGTTAAATATCAGCCGAAGAATCTCGTGTTTGCCAAAGGAGTGGCTATGAACCCGTCCCCCCGGCTATCGCGCAAAATCAATGTGGAATACGCCGCCATTCAGGGCGCATTCATTTCATCGGTATCGGTATTTTACGGTTTTGCGACGATACTGCTGCAATCAAAGAATTTCACAAGCTCCGAAATAGGCCTCACGATGGCGCTGGGGGCGGCCGCTTCGATATTGCTGCCGTCGCTGGTCGCCGGGTATTCGTCCCGGCATCCCGGTATCCCCCTTAAATACATCATTACGGTGCTGATATTGGCGACCATATGCAGCACAGCGCTCACCATGGTCGTCAGTGCTCCTGTTGGGCTGGCGATGATGATATTCGTGGTCGTCATCGCGATATCCACAACGGTGATGCCGCTGCTGAACGCGCTGGCGATGCAGTTTGAAAACATCGGCATAACAATGAACTACGGCGTGGCCAGAGGGATCGGGTCGATCGGCTATGCCGTGTTTGGTTATCTGGCAGGCCTGTTGGCGGAGAATATAGGAACAGTGGCGCTGGCGCCGTTCTATATGCTGCTGCTTACCGTCACCATCCTCCTGCTGCTGATGTTCAAGCGGCCCGACAAGGTGTGCGCCGCTCAGGAGATTGACAAAACGGCGGAAACAGCGTCTGTCCGGGGCGTTCGCACGCTGCTGAAAAAACCGGCCTGTATCCCGTTCTTTATGGCCATGGTCTGCATCTCATTGAACCATTCGGCGCTGGACACATTCCAGGTCAGCGTCATCAAGGACGTCGGCGGGAGTGATGCGGATTACGGCGTGCTGATGTTCGTGATGGCCATCAGCGAAATCCCAACGATGTTTCTTTTCAAGTATCTGGCCCGGCGCTTTAACTATGCCAGCCTGATGAGCATGGGAATACTGTCGTTTGTAGCCAAAGATGTGGTGTTGATGCTGGTTCCCAGCGTCCCGACGGTCATTGGGGCGCAGGTCCTGAATATGTTCACGCTGGGCTTGTATGTGCCGGCCGCCGTCTATTTTGGCAACTCGGTTGCCGGCCAGGTTGAAGCGGTTCAGGCACAGGCGCTTTTCGGCGGCATGGCCATGGGAATCGGACGGATACTGGGCAACATCGGCAGCGGCATCATCATCGATTTGATGGGCATCAAGCCCATGCTGATATTCAGTGCCGCGTGCGTGCTGGTCGGTTTTTTCATGATGCAGCTGGCCGGTTCGCGGCAAAAAAGAACAGGGCTGTCTTCATGCCCGGCGCCAGAGAGGACAACATCTGAATAATACAAAGGCCCTCCGCTTTGGTATGCGGAAGGCCTTTTGCGTTGCGCTTGCGATCAGTCCAGTTCGAACACGCCTTTGATCACCTGCCCCGATGCCACATCCTCAAAAGCCCTTTCGATTTCCTCCAGCTTGTAACGGTGTGTGATCATCGGCAGCAGGTTCAGCCGGTGGGAGCCCATCATCGCCATTGTCTTTTTCAGGGCACCCGGTATATCGCCCAGCACAGCGGTGCTGGTGCTCACAACCGTCATGCCCTTAAAGTGGATGTATGACCAGTCCAGGGAGACCGGATGGCAGCAGGCGCCGATGCAGGCCACCTTGCACCTGAAGCCGGCGATATACGGTATCTTTTGAATCGTCGACGGCTCGCCCGCGCATTCGAACAGGGCATTAACCCCGCGACCATCCGTGATGCGCTCGATCTCGTGGACCACGTTGACCTTGGTCGGGTCGAGAACGATGTCCGCGCCGAACTTTCTGGCCATCTCCCGTTTGAGTGGCAACGGATCGGAGACGATGATCGTCTTGGCGCCGTAGATACGCGCCAGTTGCGTCGCCAACAGCCCAAGTGCGCCCTGGCCAAGAATGCAGACGGTATCGTCCATTCCGGTCACCAGCCGGGCAATGTGGTTGACGAGATTGACGGGCTCCAGCAGAGAAGCTTCGTCATCCGACAAGCTATCCGGGACCTTGACGATCTCATCGACCGGCGATAACACATATTCGCCGAACCCCCCGATCGTACCCATCATGGATACGCGGTCGCCCACCTTGAAATTTTTGCCGCCGAACAGCGTGTCACCCAGTTCCCGGATGGGGCCCAGTTCCACGATGACGCCTGTGCCTTCATGCCCCATGGTGGTGGGGTATGGCTCATAGGGGTAGGGCCGCGCCGGGTAATCGTCGGAGAGCGCGTCGGGTATGCGGTGGTCCCAGATGCGGAAATGATGCGGCAGCATCTTGGTGATCTGGTGGTCGTGCGGCGGATGCAGCGCCCTGACGGTGTTCAGATCGGTCTGGTTGCAGATGGAGCTTTTCGTCATCTTGATGAGCACTTCACCCGGGCCGGGGTGCTTCATGGGAACGTCTTTGATGATCCACGGGCCGCCTTTGCCCATCAGCCACGCCTGCTTAAACGTTTCTTTCATGGCAAATCTCCTTTGCTATTTATGATAGGCTCATGTATAATGCAAATACTAATAAAGAGAAAGAAAAATGAAATACACAAACAATTCTATTTGTTGAATTTTCCACAATTCCGTGGTTTTGGGTAGGTCTAACCGCAATCAAATGGGCGGAGGCGCACATGAAGACTGAGGTAACAAAACAACTGCTGGCGGATGCTGTCAAGAAACTCATGGAAACAGAGCCGCTGGATAAAGTGACGATTCAGGACATCGCGGATGCCTGCAGGCTCAACCGCAAGACATTCTATAACCACTTTATCGATAAACAGGATCTGGTGTGCTGGGTATTCAAAACGGAGATCATGGATGTTGTACGGGAGCAAGCCGGCCTTGGCTTGCCGGGTATTTCCAGGTTCATACTGAACGCCCTCAGAGAAGACCAAGCCTTTTACGTCAACGCCTTCAGCGCACAATGCCAAAACAGTTTATCGGGCTTTTTCTTTAACGAGAACTACAAAATTGTACTGCGCATTATCGATCATTATTGTGGCGGACGCATGATTGCGGCAAAGGATAGAGCGTTTATCGCATGGTTTTATACATATGGGTATACCTATACGATTATCGGGTGGATTCTGGAAGGGATGAAGGAGTCTCCCGATGCCGTGGAGCGGTTGATGTACTATATCACACAGCGGGGAATTTATAATATGGTCGAACAATGCCTGGCGAAAGCCGACATAGGAGAGGATGCGCCTTAAACAGACCTGGATTATCGATAGGGCGTCTATCGGTTATAATAAACGCACCAGGTCGAAGGGTTAACAAGAGTGACGAAATAAAGACAATATTATAAATACGATTGACGATCATTATATTAAAATGATTTTACCGAGTAAAACAGAGGACTTCCATTAATATCTGTGATAGATATGATTTTCCCAATCGGTGTTGGTAAACACAAAACAGGAATAAATCAAAGGCAGTGTAGTCTGACAAGCGCAACTCAAGCATTATGAAGAGACTTAAAGGAATTCTTTTGATTTGTTTCTGTAGTTGTTTTTTAACTGTATGGCTGGTAATAGAATCAGAACATAAATCTGAATGATGACAAGCCCGTAAAAAAGTAAAGTCTTCCATGTTCTTTATATTAAATAGGGAGATTGCGCACGATGAACAGGCGTATAAAAGGACAATATAAGTGGTTGGCCCTTTGCTTAACAGCAATCATTGTCTTTATGAATGCCTGCACAAATGGAAACGCCTTGTCGTCGCAGAACGAAGTTGTGACCATAGACAGCCTGGACATCACATACCCCTTGCCTTCCGGCGATGATATCCTGCCAATGAGTGAATATAACGCCAACGGACAGAAGCTGTCAACGATTGAGGACCTGAAGGCGATGATTTCACCTGAAGACATCAGTATCGTGCAGCAAGGCAATTACACCGTAGCTGTTTGTATGCACGAATACTATACGCAGTGGTCTAAAGTCCTTATCAACGGCCTGCGGGACACGCTCGAAAAGTTCAATATCAGCTTGCTCGCGGTGACTGACGGACAGATGGATACGAACAGGATGATATCAAATCTGGAAAGCCTCGCAGCCCTCAAGCCCGACGTGATCGTGGTCTATAATCTCTCTACAAACGTCTTAACACCGGCTGTCAAGGATGTGATCGACAAAGGGATCAAGGTCCAGTTTATCGGTGAACCCACATTGGGTCTGCAATACGGGAAGGATTACGGCGCGATCGTGATGCCTGACGATTATCAAATGGGGTATGTCAGCGCCGAGTTTTTGGCTCAGCGTATTGGCGGAAAGGGCGAGATCGCGCTGCTTCAGTATGAAGCTATCAACAACAACGAAGAAGTGGAACGCCGGAGAGGTTACATGGATGCCCTTAAAAACTATCCGGATATTCAAATCGCCGTAACGGAGCTGATCAGCAACAACGAGGATGCCGCAAAGAAAACCGAGTTGATATTGGAGGCCCATCCCAACATCAAGGGGATATGGGCGTCGTGGGACCAGCCGGCCATGGCCGCCGCGACGATCATCCAAAACAAGGGTAAAGAGATATACGTGACAGGACCGGATATCGGCAAAGAGAGCGCGTACTCCCTGTCTTCGGACGGCCTTTTTGTGGGGACGGGCTCTCAGCAGCCATATCTTCAGGGGGTGGCGGAGGCGCTCAACATTGTGGTGTCGTTGTCCGGCAAAACGCCGCCCCAATATGTGCAGACGCCGGCCGTCAAGGTGACAAAGGAAAACCTCTCATCGGTGTGGGAAGTGATCTACCATGAGGAGTTTAAGGCTGAACCGGCAGACTGAGAGCGGCAGAAAAGAGCCAATGGGATTGGATGAGGATGAGCAGCAAGGCACCGACAAAAACGAGATTATATCACCTTCATACCTCCAGTATAAGAACCCGTCTCCTGGGCGTTTTTGTGCTGTCGGTCGTGGTTATGGGCTTGGTGGGCTTGCTGCCCATCTTTTGGTACAGAATGCCCATCAGCCAATATAACGCCATTATTACGGCTATTGAAAATGAGAACAAAGTTCTGACGCTCACATCAGAGATCGAAAATATGCTTCAGAACTCGATACTTATCAGCTCAAATGAGATATTGGTCAATCTGGAGTCGAATTATTCCAACAAGATCAACGAGATAAACGAATCGCTGAAGGTCATCGAAGCCAATATCACAACAGAGGAACTCAGAAAGATATTTGAAGTCAACAAGATACTCGTCAAGAGATTTCAGGACACATGCGATGAGATCATCAGAATGAAAGGGACCGGATTTTCGTCCGTCTCAACACTGACCGAAAAGCTGAATGATGCCAGTGATATCGGCGGGTTTATCGAAGATAATTTCAGATTGTTTGTCGAGAAGGACATAGAATATTACGGGACGGTCAAAACGCGGATCGTGTCAATGACACAGACTTCATTTTATATCTCCGTCGGGGTGCTGGCGGTTGTACTGTCGTTTTGCCTGACAATGGGCGTATTGATCGTCCGCAGGACGATCATCAATCCTGTCAACAAGCTTCAGACGCTGATGAAACAGGCGGAGGGCGGCGACCTAGAGGTCTTGTTTGAAGGCGAAAGGAACGACGAGATCAACCAACTGGGCAACAGCTTCAACAGCATGATTGCGGAAATCAAGAATTTGATCCATTTGGTTTACACTGAACAGAAGAGCAACAGGAACGCGGAACTGAGGATATTGCAGGCCCAGATCAAGCCCCACTTTCTCTATAACACGCTCGAAACAATTTTGGCTATCGCCGAAGAACATGGAGAGGATGAGATCGTGGAGATCGTCTGCGCCCTCACTGTATTCTTCAGGCTCAGCTTAAGCAAAGGCAAACCCACGCAAGCTGTGGGAGAGGAACTGGAACATGTCAACAGCTATCTGATCGTCCAGAAGGTCCGGTATAAAAACCGGTTCGACTATACAATCTCGTGTGACGATCATATCCTCTGCAACAAGGTTTTAAAGATGACGCTGCAGCCCATCGTGGAGAACGCTATATATCATGGCGTCAAACAAAAGCCGGGGAAGGGGTTGATACAGATAGAAGCCCGTGAAAAAAACGGGATGCTTTACATGAAGGTAGCGGATAATGGTATCGGTATACCAAAAGAAAAGGTCGATATATTGAATCAGAATCTGATTCAGGGCATCAATAATACCGGTTATGGTGTCTATAACGTGAATGAGAGGATCAAGCTGTCATTTTCATCAAAATACGGTGTGCATTTCAAAAGTGTTTATGGGGAAGGAACAACGGTGGAGATATGGCATCCGTTGATTACCAATGAGCAGGTGGAAAATGTATAGAATGATTATTGTTGATGACGAAGAACGGATCAGGGAAAGATTGCTGCGTATACTGCCCTGGGAGGAAATGGGCCTGGAGGTGGTCGGCGAAGCCCAGGATGGCCGCGAAGCCCTAAGCCTGGCCTTGGAAAGGAAGCCGGATATTATCATTACCGACATATGCATACCCTATATCGACGGGCTCAAATTCGTTGAGATACTGTCTGAACGGCAACCGGATACGCTGGTGATTGTCATCACAGGCCATGATGATTTCAATTATGCATTGAGCGCGATCAAACTGAAGGTCTTCGATTTCATCCTCAAGCCCGTGATCAAAGACCAGCTATATTCGGTGATGAGCAAGGCCTGCAGTGAACTGGACAAACGCATCATCAACGAAAAATACCTGGGCTGGGCGAAAGGGTGTATCCGAAATGATCTGACATCCGTCAAAGAACGCTTCCTGAACGATTGGGTGAAGGGCAACATCACCTCCGATGAATTCATGCAGCAGAAAGATATCATGGATATTGATTTTGATGAGCAGGCGACAATGTTCGTCATTGCGCCGCTGGCCAGAATCAAAGAGGAAGCCATCACCAGAAACCTGGATAAAGGCCAGCTGATGTTTCAGCTCTTTAACACCATTTCAGATAAGCTTGGGGAATACCCAAGAACAATCGTGTTCAAGGACGATTCCGATAATATCGTGGCCATCGTTTCGGTGACCGATGTGCAAAAGATCAACGCGATGATCACGGACATCAACGAAGCTGTCAGCCGGTTATGCGACTGCATGGTCAGTACGGTCAAAAAGACCATTGTGGGAGGGTATCACGCCGTTCCCATCATCTATCTTGAGCTGATCACAAAATTGCGTAAGGAAAATGATTTTACGCCGATTGTCAATGGTATGAAGCAGTATATCATGGCCAACTACAGCTGCAGTGATTTCTCTGTGGAGAATTTATGCGAAGAGTTCAAGATCAGCCGGACGTATGCGTGGAAGCTGCTGAAAGCGGAACTGGGCATCTCATTTCGGGAGCTGCTGTCCAGTATCCGCATCGCCAAAGCAACAGAGCTGATGGGTGACCCTGTGCTGAAGTTATATGAGATAGCGGACAAGGTGGGGTTCAACAGTCAGCACTATTTCAGTCTTGCCTTCAAAAAGGAACTCGGCATATCGCCTGAAGAATACAGAAAGAAACAGAAGAATCAGGTGAGGAACTAAGCTGCTTTCCTGCGACTCGCCTCCGGCTTGCCCGGAGGCTTTTTTATATGTTTGAAAAATCAATAGCGATAGCACCAAAACGTAAATCAATAAACAAAAGTGATGAATTATGAATAATAGTCAAAATACAACAACCATGGTGGTTGTTATACTGAAATCAATGCAATCAAACCCCGTGAAGGCATTGGTATAAATGCGCATGGCGCGCTGCTTGGCTGTGTTGATAACGGGGTTATGAACAGTTCAAATGTGGCTGATGTGCAACGAAATTTCATGCTTGTTCCGGTTCGCGAAACTGCTTTCATGGCAGAACGCTTCAATTCGTATTGAAGAGCATTTACGCGGAACTTTGATGAGTAACGGGAAGGGATAACCCGGCGGAGGCGCAATTTGAACTGAACCACTAAGCTTGGATTTTAAACACTATTCTTCCGGAGTATTCATAACAACGATAACGGCGGTCAGGGCAGCCTGGCCGTCCTATCAGCTGGATGGGTTGAGGACTATGAGAAAAGCGAGATGGGCGTTCTTCAGTACCGGAGGCAGCATCACCCGGCGGTTTGTGGTGGAACTCAAGCGGGCGAGGAACGCGGAGCTGGTGGCGGTCTGCTCGCGCGACAAGGCGTGTGCGCAGGGGTTTGCCGACGAATTCGGCGTGGCGGGCGCATACGGCAGCTATGCGGAGATGCTGGCCCGGGACGACATCGACATCGTCTATATTGCGTCGCCGAACTTTCTGCATGCCGAGCATGCACTGATATGCTTCTCCGCCGGAAAAAACGTGGTCTGCGAGAAGCCGATGGCCCGAAGCGTTATGGAAACAAAACGGATGATCGATGCGGCCGAGGCCACCGATCTGCTCCTGATGGAAGGCCTCTGGATGCGTTTTTTCCCCGCATACAAAAAAGTGATGGAGTGGATAAGGGAAGGACGGATTGGCCGGCCTCTGTATCTGGACGCCCATTTCGGTATCGCCGTGCCCGGCAGCGCATCCGACCCGGAAGACAACGCCTGGCTGGCGTGGCGCAAGGATGTGTCGGGTGGGGGTGGAGCGCTCAGCGACCTGGGGCTCTATTGCGTGGCGTTGTCCTGGGACGTGATGGGAGGATTGCCGGACGAGATTCAAACCGTTGTGCAGAGATATAATGGCGGAACGGGGACAGACCGGCAGAACGCGATTATATTCCGGCATGGAGACAGCCTGTCCCATTTGTCCAGCTCTTTCGTGTCCCGAAGACCCACATGCGCGTCGATATACGGCGAGCTTGGCAGCATTGTACTGGGGCAGCATTTTTGGCAGCCGGATACCGCGGAGCTGCGAATCAACCGGGGAGACCCGTTCTCGGATGAATCAGCGGACAAGTTTACCGACGAATATGTGGATGAGGCCCACGAAGGGTTTCGCTATGAGATAGAGGCGGTCTCCGGATACGTGCTGGAAGGCCGCAGACAGGCGCCGGAGATGACCTGGGAGGACAGCATGCAACTGGCCCGCGTCATGGAGGCGGTCCGGGAGAAGTGGGGCATGCCGACAGCGCTGTAAAGCCAGATCGAAAGGGAGAGATACTAAGAAATAAACGCTATCAAATAAAAAAGGAGAGACTAAACCATGGCTGAAAAGTCCAAACACTTAGTCCTTATGGGCAAAGGCGGTCCCTGGGAGCTGCAGGAACGGGATATCCCGCATCCGGGTCCCAATCAGGTTTTGGTTAAGGTGAAGGCGAGCACCATCTGCAATCAGACCGACCTCAATACCGTCAAGGCGCTGCATCCGCCGCATGACCATCAGAAGCTTAAGATGCTGCCGCATCATTTCCGTATCTTGGACAACCGGCTGGAAGGCGATCCGCTGGCCAAGAACTACATCAATCCGTATCCGTTTACGCCGTACCCGTCGCTGATGGGGCATGAAGGTATGGGCGAGATCGTGGAAATCGGGCCGGTGGACGGTGACGACCAGACGATCGGCGTAACACCTGATATGTACACGCGTGATTTTCGCCCGATGATGGAGTTCTTCGGTACACCCGGAGGCTATAAGCTGGGCGATCGCGTGACCTGCATGGGCAGCAACGGCAGCTTCGGCGAATACGTCATCGTACCGCGGAACATGCTGGCGAAAATTCCCGAGGGCGTGACGGATGAAGTGGGCGCCTATGCGGAGATGGTCGGCTTTACCAACCTGATGCCGCGGGAAATCGTGAAGTACGGCGATGCTGTGGTGATATTGGCACAGGGCGCTGTGGGCCTGATGTGCACTATATTTGCGAGAAAACTCTACAATGCGGGCACCATCATCACAACAGACCCGCAGCCCTTCAAGCGTGAAATGTCCCTGAAGATGGGCGCCGATTACGCGATTGATCCCAACACGACGAACGTGGTGGAGTTTGTCCGCGATGTCACCAAGGGCCGGGGGGCGGATGTGATTCTGGAATGCATCGGCACGCCGGAATCCGTCAGCCTGATCCCTTATATCGCCGGCATGGGCTGCAAGGTCGGGCAGATCGGCGCGGGCTGCAACCCGGTGACGACGGACTGGTGCTACATCCACTTCAAAGGACTGACCATATTGAGCGTGATGTCCATCTATGCCAAGCTGGGCCTCAATGCCGCAACCCAGACCGCCGCAACGGTGCTGGCCGATCCGCGGGTCAAGAAGGACCTGGAAGCGCTGGTGACGCATCGTATTCCGCTGACGGCAAAAGCCGCGACGGATATATTCGCAAAGATCGACAAAGGCAACGAAGTAATCAAGGCCGCGTTTATTCCCGGAATGAAATAACCCTCTTCATTGGCTGCCTCCCGTACTGCGCCTGTTACCGGCTGCTTTAAGCAGCCGGTAACAGGCATATATTGAATAGGACGCCATCCGCTGTGAGGGCGTATTTTTATGCCGTACCATCAAGCCCGACGGTGAGCACCGATCACAACAAAACCACACGTATGAAAGTTTCGTATACGCCTATGAAACTTTTGCATATGAACAATAGTGACCAATAGAAAACGAGAATCTAAATACAAATGGAGACGGATTTTCTATACTCAAACCGTCCCCACAAAAGACATTCATCCGAGACAATAACTTGATTCCCAAGATACAAATGAAATAAACGACGTAGCGCAAGAGGATTTTATGGCGCCACAGGATGGTTTTGGAAGTCTTATGCAAGACCTGGTGGGAACAGGTACAGTACAGTAATTAAGAAACAGAGCGGAGTGAAAGGAGATTCTTCCATGAAATTCACGACAGGTGTCCAGCAGTATATGTTTCGTGATTATTTCAAGAGTGAGGCTCAGGCTGTTGAGACGATGAAACGGATCAAGGAAACGGGTTATGACGCCATCGAACTCTGCGGATTTCTTATGGAACCCACCGAACTGACCAAAGGCACGCCGCTTGAGGTGACGGCCCGGTTTGATTATCCGGCTCTTGTCAAGGAAGCCGGCATCGGGGTCTGTTCCCTGCACGAAGTGCTGGAGATGATGATCGCGGATCCGGACGGATACATCGGCAAAGCACAAAAATTCAGGACCACCAGCATGGTCTCCGCTGCGACGGTCGCAACGGATTTTGCAGACATAAAAAGCGTCAGAAAATTGACGAAGGACTTAAACGCGCTGGGCGAGATTTTTAAAAAAGCGGGCATTAACCTGGTCTATCACAATCATAATATGGAGTTTGCACACGTTCACGGGACCTCGCTCACTGGCATGGATTTCATTCTCAGCGAGACAGACCCGGAATATGTCAAAGCGGAGCTGGATGCATTTTGGACGACGAACTCCGGCGCAAACCCGGTGACCTGGGTGCAGAAGTTTTCCGGACGCATGACCCATCTTCATCTGAACGACTGCGGCGTGCCAGACGACGCGCCCGGCGTATCCATCCGCGCGGCGGTGGGACGAGAGCTGGGGGCGGGCAACATGGAGCTGGAGAAGATCATACAGGGCGCGAAGCAATCCGCCTGTCAAACGATTGTGCTGGAAACGCATGATAACTGGATCAACAATGACCCGTTTGAATCGTGTGCGATTAGCTACCGGTACCTGACGACGCATCTGGACTGACCATAATAAAAGCGATTTGATAAATATTCCAGATACACAACACAAATATTTTTAGGAGCGTTTCCGATGCAGCGAGAAGACGTTTTATTGAAGTTGGAAGGGATGAATAAATCCTTCACGTCAACGAGAGCCATTGTTGATGTTTCGCTTGAGGTCAGGCGGGGCGAGGTGAGAGGGCTGATCGGAGAGAACGGGTCGGGCAAATCGACGCTGGCCTCCATGGTCACCGGCTCGCTCAAACCCGACGGCGGCCAGATGTTTTTTGAGGGCCAGCCATACGCCCCATCCAACATGATCGACTCCAAGGCGAAAGGTATCAGCATACTGGTTCAGGAGATGGGCACGATCAACGGCTTGACGGTCGCTGAGAATATCTTTATCGGCAAGGAAGGAATATTCTCCAGGATTAAAAACGTCAACAGAAAGAAGCTGTCTGAGGAATCCCGGCGGATGCTGAACATCATCGGGGCGGAGCATATCGACCCGACTGCGCCGGTGGAAACCCTGTCGTTTGAAGATCGCAAAATGGTAGAGGTTGCGACCGCCCTGTATAACGACCCCAAGCTGCTGATCGTCGACGAGACGACCACAGCGCTTTCGCAGAAGGGTCGTGCGCGCATATACGCGATTATCGAGGAGATGAAGAAGAACGGCAAATCCATTCTGTTCATCTCACACGACCTGGCGGAGCTGGTTCAGGTCTGCGATACCGTCACGGTGCTGCGGGACGGGCATTACATCGACACACTGCAAAAGGAGAACATCTCCATCGAGAACATGCGCCGGCTCATGATCGGCCGCGAACTGTCGGAACATTATTACCGCACGGACTACAGCTCATCGGTGGATGATGAGGTTGTCCTCACAGCCACCGATATTTGCGTCGGCGACACACTTCGGGATGTCAGTCTCGAACTGCACAAGGGAGAGATATTGGGCCTTGGGGGCCTGACTGAGTGCGGCATGCATGAGCTTTGCAAGGTGCTGTTTGGCGCCATCAAGCCCGATAAAGGCGAAGTGCGCGTCGCTCAAGGCGGCAAAAATATAAACAGTCCGTCTATCGCGATCAGCAACCGGATCGCCTATCTGCCTAAGGACAGAGATCAGGAATCCATTTTCCTGGGCGCGAGCATCAAGGACAACATTGTCCTGTCGTCGCTGAACAACCTGAAAAAGGGGATATACATATCCAAGGGCAGCGAGAAGAAGCTGGCCAAGGCACAGGCCGACCGACTGGCCATCAAGATGCAGAACATCAATCAGCAGGCCAAGGAATTGAGCGGCGGAAATAAGCAGAAGGTTGTCGTGGCTAAGTGGCTGGCGAACGACTCCGAGATTCTCATCATGGACTGCCCCACGCGCGGCATTGACGTGGGCGTGAAGGCGGCCATTTATCAACTGATGGAGCATCTGAAAGAAAAAGGTAAATCCATCATCATGGTTTCCGAAGAGATGCCCGAGCTCCTCGGGATGTCGGACAGGATACTGGTGCTCAAGGATGGGAAGATCACGGCGGAATTCATGCGTTCAGAGGCCCTGGACGAGCATGCGATCATTAAGCACATGATTTAGAAATGAGGAGAATAGACAATGCAGAAAGCAAACACTGACATCGCTCTGGCCGCAGGCATGAAGCGGGAAGGAATAAGAGATGGGTCCGACTTCTTCAAAAAAGTCACGCCGTTTTTGGGCCTGATCGTTGTCTTCGCCATATTTGCGACCACCACGGAAGGGAAATTTACCGCCTTTTCGAACTTGCAGCTGATTTTGATTCAGTCGGCCATGACGATGGTCGCGGGCATCGGCGTCACATTCGTTATGGCGCACGGCAACCTGGACTTTTCCCTGGGTGGAGAATTGGCCATATGCGCTGTTGTGGGCATCTTCGCCAGCCGGATTACACCCTGGATGGCTTTGCCGGCCACGATCCTCACCGGCATCGTATGCAGCTCCTTTGTGGCCGTGGTCCATAATGTGATGCGCGTACCGACCTTTGTGGTGGGCCTGTGCATTATGTTCCTGGGAAGAGGCATTGCGACAGCGGCTGCGGCGACCGACCCCATGCGCACGCCGAATGAGATCTCGGCTCTGGATAATATCTGGTTCTATCTCATCACTGTGGTGGCTGTGTATATCATCGCCTACTTCATCTATGAATATACCAAGATCGGCAAATACAACAGAGTGATCGGCTCCAATGAAAAGGCCGCCATGCTCAGCGGCGTACCGGTGTCCAAGTATAAGCTGATCGCCTTCACCATCACCGGCGTCTGCTTAGGCATAGCCGCTTTCATGTCCCTCATCCGAGTCGGCAGCGCAACGGGGCAGACGGGAACGAGCTTTGAGATCAATGTGTTGATTGCCCTGGTGCTGGGCGGCGTATCGCTGACCGGCGGCTCCAGCGTCAAAATGCGGAGCATCATTGTGGGCACGCTCATTTACATGATGCTCAACAACGGGCTTACCCTGCTTGGCGTGAATCCCAATTTGATCAACAGCATCAAAACGGTCGTGTTCTTGGCCTCGGTGTATGCAGCTTATGACAGAAGCTCCAGCGCGGTGCCGGTATAATCAAAAAGCTGATTTCGTCTTCAGACGAATATAATACGCAATCTATAGGAGGAAAAAGAATGAAAAAGCTACTCTCGTGTGTAGTGGTGCTGGCCCTGATCGTATCGCTGCTGGCCGGCTGCGGCACCCCTGCGACGACTCCCGACACCTCATCGGAGTCGGCACCGGAATCGGTGGCTCCATCAGATGAAGCAACGGCTTCGGATTCGACGGAGACGGCGGCAACGAACGCCGGTGAAAAACACAAAATCGGCGTGATATTCTACAGCAAGGACGACTCGCTGGGGCAGTCCGTATATGCTCTGTGCAATCAAGCTGCGGCAGCCATGAACATCGAAATCGTGTGGCAGATCGGCGCTCTTGACAACGATACGCAGATATCTCAGGCGGAGAACCTCATTTCCGCCGGCTGCGAGGGCATCATGGTGATACCGATGGCTGATACGGTGTCGGAAAAGCTCAGCAACATGACCAAAGGCACGGATGTGAAATTCTCCTTATGCTTCAGAGACCTGGGCGCTGAGGTAAGAGAAGCGGTCGAATCCAACCCGAACTATATTGGCACTTGCTTCGAAGATGAGACCGGCGCGGCTGAGCAGCTGGTGAAGATACTGGCTGACCAGGGACGCACGAACATCGGCGTGGGCTATGCGCCTCCGGGGAACCCGATGCTGGATTCGAGAAACGCGGGTGTCAAGTCGGGCCTTGAGAACACCGGCTCCACCCAGGTGGGCGAGTATTCCATCCCGCTGGACGGCAATATCGATAAATCCGTTTCCTCCGTTCAGAACCTGCTGAACTCGTATCCCACGATGAACGGCATCGCGCTGGTGTCGGCCGCTGTGGGTATCGGCGAAGCCCTCACCAATCTGGTGTCTCAGTCCGGCAAGGATGTCAAGATCGCGACGTTTGACGTGTTCGACGGCATGGGCACCGGATTCAGCAACGGCACGCTGGCGGCCTGCGCTGGCGGCATGGCGCCGGATGCACTGTATTCCTTCATCATGCTGGCCAACGCCGTGAAGGGCACGCCGCTTTCGGACAAGTTCGAAGTGCTGTCGCAGTCCTATATCTTCGTGACAAGCGCGGAAGAAGCGACGATATTCGAAGAAAACGTGGGTAATGCTGAGAACTTCGCGAAAATTTACGATGCGGACTTCATCAAAGCCCTCGACAAATCACAGACACCTGATGTGACGATCGACGATCTGAAGGCCATCCAGGGCGAATACAGCATGGATTGGGTGAAAGAACAGTTGGGCGCATAACAAGACTCTGAAAGGGTGGGCGGTATGCGATATTGCCGCCCGCCCACAATATTGCAAAAAGGTGAGCCATTATGAAAAATTCTGTTGCGTCAAAAACCGCAGGCATTCTGGTGTCGGTCGCGATCCCGATCGTTATGTATATGGCCCTTGTCGTCTACTATCCCCAAAACGTTAATTTCGACAGCGCGTTCGCCATGGTGATTCAGGCGATCACGCCCGCTATACTGGCCTGGGGCGTATGCTTCGACCTGAAGGTGGGAAATTGGGACTTTTCTGTGGGCGCGGCTGTGCTGGCGGCGTCGATAATCGGCGGGAATATCGCGCTGCAGCTCAATCTGGGTATCGTGGGTATCGTCGTATGCTGTACCCTGGTGGGTGCGCTCAGCGGTGCGTTGACCGGCTTCGTATATATACTCTTAAAAGTACCGTCCATCATCGTATCGATCGGCGTCACCTTGATTCTGGAGAGCCTGTGCGCGGTCGCTTTTGGCGGATCGGGCGTGTCGGTGCCTGTGGAATTCATCCTCTTCGGGGGCAATATACCCAAACTGATTGTCCTGGCCGTGGCGTTCGGTATCGCGTATTATCTTTACAACTACAGGAGATTTGGATACCATGTCCGCGCCGTGGGCAACGGCACCACGATCGCGCGCCAGAACGGCATCAATATATATCGGGTCAAGTTCCTGGCCTTTATGGCAGCAGGCGTCTTTGCGGGAATCTATTCCGTGCTGATGCTGGGATCGACAGGCATCACAAAAGCCGTCAGCGCCCCTTTGGGGACGATGGGATTGTGCTTTGACGCCATGATGTGCGTGTTTGTGGGCATGTCCCTGCCCAGATCTGTTAACCTGATCGCGGCTGTATTTATCGGCAGCGTCATCATGCAGATCATCAAGCTGGCTTTGATGCTCTTCGGCATGGAGAGCGCTTACAACCAGATTGTGATTGCCCTGTTTGTGTTGATATTCATGTCGATATCTTCCCGGTCGGATATATTCAAAAAGGTATTCTCGAGAAAAAAGGCAATAGCCGCCGAACAATAATGAAATCAGGGTTTGAAATGAAAGATACATTCAGGCAGGCATGGCTGATGGGCAAGGGAGGACCTTGGGAGATCAAGGAACTGCCCATCCCGAAGCCGGGTTACGGACAGTTGCTCGTCAAAATGCAGGCGTCGTCCATTTGCAATCAAACAGACCTTAATACGATAAAGGCGCTTCACCCGCCGCATGACCATCAGGTGACGCTGATGTACCCGCATCATTTTCGTATCTGGGACAAACGGGTACCGGATAAGCTTTCACACGCTTATCCTCAGCGTCCATACGTCCATGCGCCTTATCCGTCAACGATGGGGCATGAAGGCATGGGCGTTGTGGTGGAGGTGGGCCCCTATACGGCCCACGAGCAGAGCATGATGGCTTCCTCCGACTATTTCAAGGTCGGGGACAGGGTTTCGATCGTGGCGACCGTGGGCGGCTTTGGCGAATATGTGATATCGGATGCGGCCGCGCTGATCAAAGTGCCGGACAGCCTTGGCGATGAGGAAGCTTCGCTGTATGAGCCGGTTTTGGTGGTCTACAACGTTCTGAAACAGATCATGGCTCTGGGCGACAGGGTGCTGATACTCGGACAGGGGGCGCTGGGGCTGATTGCGACGCAGATGGCCAAGGCCATGGGCGCAAACCAGATCATCGTTTCCGAACCCATCGCATTCAAACGCGAGCTGGCGAAGAAATTCGGCGCCGACATCGCGCTGGACCCCGGACGTACTCATATTGTCCACGAGATTGAACGGATCACGGACGGCAAGGGAATGCCGGTTGTCATCGAAGCGGCGGGGAAACCGGAGACCATCGAGATCATTCCCTATGTCACCGCTCTGGGCGCCAAAGTGGGCCAGATCGGCGCATGCTGTGATCCGGTATTGACGGACTGGAGCTACATACATTTTAAGGGCATGAAGGTGGTCAGCTCGGGGCATGAGTATCACGTCAACGGCGCGCTGCCCAATCAGTGGAAGACCTGCATGCAGATCATGGCGACATATCTGGACATGAAGCCGCTTATCACACACCGATACAGGCTGGACGACATTGATCAGGCGTTCAGGGATGTGGAGACGGGCAATGTCATAAAAGGCGTATTCCTATTTGATTAATAAAATAAGAGGTGTAATCATGGCAAATACTTTTAAACAATTGGTGCTTATGGGCAAAGGAGGCCCGTGGGAACTCCTTGAGAAGCCCATCCCCAAAGCCGGTGTGGGACAGCTGGTTGTCAAGATGTCCGCCTGCTCGATCTGCAACCAGACAGACCTGAATACAATCCGTGCGTTGCATCCCCCGCACGATCATCAGATCGAAGGTATGGTACCGCATCATCTCAGACAATGGGACAACCGGACGAATGATTTATTATGGAACGTGTATCCGACAGAACGGTATGATCTGGAGCCTTTCCCGACCACGATGGGCCACGAAGGCACAGGTGTGGTGGTTGAGGTGGGCCCGATGCCGCAAGAAGTGATTCCCATGGGCGCCGAGCACAAACGCGCAGGCAAGCTGGATATGCTGAACTCCAACTACGACTTCAAGGTGGGCGACAGAGTATCGATGGTCGGCACTATCGGCGGCTTTGGCGAATACATCGTGACGCCCGTCAACGAGGCCTGCAAAGTGCCGGATCATGTGCCGAATGAAGTGGCTTCGCTGTTTGAACCCACGATGGTCACCAACACCATCGCATGGAACAATATGCGTGTGGGCGATACCGTGGTGATTATGGGTCAGGGCGCTCTGGGACTGTTGTCCACACAGCTGGCCAAGGTCTATGGCGCGAAGACGGTCATCACAACGGAAATGGTCCCGATGAAGAGAGAACTCTCCAAGAAGCTGGGCGCTGACGATGTGCTGGACCCGGCGAAAGAGCACATTGTGGATCGCGTCAGAGCGTTAACGGGTGGCAAAGGCGCGGATGTCATCATCGATTGCGCCGGAGAACCTGCCACCATCCAGATGATCCCCTATCTTGCCAGAATCGGCGCGCGCATCGGCCAGATCGGCGCCTGCTGTGTCCCGGTGCTCATTGACTGGAGCTATATCCATTTCAGGGGCCTGAAAGTAACCGGCACCATGGATGGGTACGCGAAAATGGGCGGTCTTGAGCCGTGCAAAGCCAGCGCAATGAACATACTGGCCTCAGGCAAGATCAAATATGACGATATCATCACGCACCGCCTGCCGCTGACGGTGGAAGCGACCGATGAGATATTCAGGAAGATCGAGAAGGGTGACGAGGTCATCAAAGCGATTTATGTGATGGATTAATGATATTGCAGAAAGCCAGTGAGCAATATGGCCTGTGCTGAAATCCAAGGACAAATGGCCTCGGAAGGCGAAGGATGAGTTGTTCGATCAAGGCGGTTTGTGGATTTATATTGTGGCTTAGTCCGGGTGTTCTGCGATGCTGAGGCGGCAGAAACACAACGGGCGGCAATTGGCAAGCTATTATTGAACACAAGTTATGCGTCCCATATCCTGCGGTGGAATCAGTATCACCAAGTACAAGCCGAAAGAATCCCGGTGAAGCAATCTGGAAATCAACAAAACAGGATTCAAAGAAAGTCCGCTCGATACCATTCAGGTCATGTATTGAGTGGACTTTTGCCTGTGCCGGATAAGCCCAATATCCTAGAAGCGCCCGCTCGCGGAGCAGCCGTATTACGCCGCGCCAACGCTGGAGTATGGCGGTGAGATTGGCAGCATTCTCTGTCCGTCCGTATTGGAAACCGAGTGCTGATTTGTTGGCGCAGACACCTTGGCTGTGCGTTGCAGTGATAGCGAAAAATAATATGGAGCTTCCCATGCCTTCCTCCCGCAGCACAAACATCCGAAACACCTGTCAAATGGCACAATATCAGGCGTTCAGGAATATGAATCATCGCGGTGTTTGAAAATCAGATTTATCGTAAGTGCGATATGGTATTTATGCACTACAATTTTCCGGACACTGGAGGCGAGCGGATTATGGCGAATTATCGAGAAGATCAGGGCGCTTCCCTTTATGGCACTGATGTTACCGTGTCTATGGCGAACTCGCGACATTTATCATGTGTACCTACACACGGATAATGGACAGTTGTGGTAGTGGCAAGAAGATCTGATGAAGGGGTCGAAAATCTGGAACAGAAAATTGGACATCCAGATGTCGCCCTCTTTCAATACCCATAGCCATCATTAAATTCCGGATGCAACATGAAAGCTTTTAATTCACAGAGATAATGACGAGGAAAAACATATCAATGAATTTCCTTATTTGGAATTTAGTTTGGTATTGCGGCTTGCCGTTTGATAGGGAAAGCCAAACTATATATAATATCGGCCATTTCTTTTGCCGATTTGTTCAACCCGTTTTTGAACCAATGCTGTATGAGACCGACGCTTCCGTTTACAACGAATATAAAATAATCCTCATCTATGCCGAACCCCGTATTTGCTGCGGCTGAAGGTGATATGCCGCATTGTTCATATATCAGCGTGAACAGCTGTTTCTGGAAATCGATATCGCCTTGCTCACTCATCAGAACCTGAAGATGGCGGCTGTTTTCGGTAAAGTATTGGCAAATTCCTTTGAGAATCTTCATGGTTTCGTTTTTGTCTGTTTTGCTCATAAGACTGGAAATGGCTTCTTTTGCCCAGGAAAGGGTTTCATCTTCGATTTTACGGAGAAGGTCGTACTGATCGGTATAATGCGCATAAAAAGTCGTCCGGTTAATGTCCGCATTCTCACACAGTTCTTTAATCGTTATCTTGGTGATCGGCTTTTTCTTCATTAGCTCGATCAGGCTGTCCTGCAGTACCATCCGGGTATAACGCGTCTTTCTGTCCAGTTTCAACTCTTTCATAAAGGTTGCGCTCCTCCAAAAATAGGTTTCACATTTTTTGTTTTGAAATCGACATTTGCAAGGTGTCGTGTTGTGAAACATTCGTTTTATAAACATCTGACGGTTGTGAAAACAACATCGTGTCTTTAAAATAATGAATTAGCTGGCAAAAGTCAAGTGGCTGAATTTTTTTGGATTGTCTTGCGTCGATAAATCTTTTGCCGCCAATTATGAGTATAAAAGGGAGAGCCTTGTGGCATATATCGAATTCAATCACGTTATAAAGCAATACGTTTCTGAGGGGGCGGCAATCCGTGCGTTGGATGACGCAAGCTTCTCGGTAAAAGAAGGCGAACTGGCCGTCATTTTAGGTGCTTCCGGCGCCGGCAAGACCACGGCACTGAACATACTGGGCGGGATGGACACCGTTACATCCGGCGATGTCCTGGTGGACGGTCAAGACATTTCTAAATACAACCACAAGCAGTTGGTGGGCTACCGCCGTACGGACATCGGTTTTGTGTTTCAGTTTTATAACCTGGTGCCGAATCTGACGGCGCTGGAAAACGTGGAACTGGCCGCGCAGATTTGCCAGGACTCTTTGAGCGCGTCCGAAACGCTGGATAAGGTGGGACTGGCGGAACGTAAAAACAATTTCCCTGCGCAGCTTTCCGGCGGGGAACAACAGCGCGTGTCCATCGCGCGCGCCATTGCGAAGAACCCGAAACTGCTTTTGTGCGATGAACCCACAGGCGCGCTGGATTACAATACCGGCAAGCAGATTTTACAGCTGCTACAGGACACCTGCCGCCGCGAGAAAATCACCGTACTCATTATCACCCACAACTCGGCGCTGGTGCCTATGGCCGACAGGGTCATTCACTTTAAAAGCGGCAAGGTCGTCAGGACTGTGCAAAATGAACAGCCCACGCCCATCGCGCAGATTGAGTGGTGAAGGCATGAGCAGGGCTTACCGAAAGGATATCCGGCGTTCCATAAAAAAAGGCTGGAAGCGTTTTCTGTCCATTCTGGTCATCACGGCGTTGGGCGTGGCCATGCTGACAGGCTTGTATGCGGCGTGCCTTGATATGTATGACTCGGCGGATCGATTCTTTGATAAACAGAAGCTGTTTGATATCCGAATCCTGTCCACGCTGGGGCTGACGCAGGAGGACGTGGACGCTCTGGCACAGGTGGATGGCGTGGAAATGGCCGAAGGCGCATACAGCGAGACCGTTCATACGGATATGGCGGGTGTGCGCAAAAGCGTGGAGATGGCCGTGCTGAGCGCCAAAGGCTTGAATGCCCCCTATTTGCTGGCCGGTACGCTGCCGGCAGAAGCCGGGGAAATCGCCGTGACGCAAAAGTATCTGGATGGGAGCGCTAAATCCATAGGGGACACGCTGACCATAGAGGAGGATATCGACAACGGCAACGAGGAAAATGGTGGAGAGGCGCAAGCCGGCACCGATATAGAAGATATCTCGGACGGAGACAGCGGCCTCGATACGGATGTTGATTTGGATATGGATTTGGAAGAGGAAACGGAAGCGCCAACCTTTGTCCATACCACCTATACCATCACCGGCGTGGTGATGGACCCGATGGACATTCGTGGTGACGGCAACGGAACCATATTCCGTTCCACCATAACCACCGATTATACGTTTTTTATAACGGCCGCAGACGCCGACAGCGATATTTTTACCGCGGTATACATTCTTCTGGCCGGAACACTGGGGATGAACGGTTACTCCGATGAATATGAAAACGCGGTACAAACCGTTATCAGCAATATTGAAGACCACATCAAAGCACAGCGGGAGCAGGCCCGTTATGATGCTGTTGTGATGGAGGCGCGCGCGAAGATCCAGGACGCCGAAGCCACCATGAACGACAAGTTTGCGGAGGCGGACCAGAAATTTGCCGACGCATGGGACGATATAGCCGAGGGCAGGCAGGAGCTGGCCGATGGTGAAGCCACGCTGACCGATGAGCAAAAAGACGCAGAGCGGAAAATCGCGGAGGCCCGCGCGAAACTCAGAAGCGCAAAGCGGCAGCTGGCGGAAGCTGAGACGCAGCTTGTACAGGGAGAAGCACAGCTGGCACAGGGGGAAGCCGAACTGAATCAAAACGCTCAAGAGCTGGAAGAGGGCAAACCGCGTTTGGCCGAAGAGCGGCGGCAGGCCGAAGCACAGTTCGCTGCAGCCGAGCAGCAACTCGGTGAAGCGCAGAGCCAGTTGGATACAGCCCGCGCGCAGCTGGAGGCCGGGATATCGCAGCTGAAAGGTGCGTTTGGCGGCACATGGCCCGTGGATGAATGGAACACGCTGGTGAACGCGGCTGCCGCCATCGCGGCAACCGGCGCGGATGACAGCGCTATCGCGGCGGCGACCACCGCTGAAAGCACTGCCCTTGCCGGTGCGCTCCAGGGGCAGGTGGACGCCATGAGCGCTATGCTGACGCAACAGATAAGCCAGACGCAAGCCGCACTTGGTATCGTGACCCAGGAGATAACCGATTTCAACCAACAGCTGGAGACCGCTGTGCAACAGGCGGCTGATGCGCAGGCTGCGCTTGCCGGGAAACAGGCTGCGGCCGACGCGGCGCAGAATACCTTGAATACCGAAACTGAAAGGCTGAACAGTCTGGTAGAAGGAACCCCGGAATACAATGTGCAGCTGGCCGTGGTGGCTGCCGCCCGGAATACGCTGGACGCCGCGAACGTCGCCGTGGCTGACGCTCAGGAAGCGTTGGATGCTGCGAACGAAACCGTAGCGAGCTTGACGGCTGCACGCGAAGCAAAAACCGCTCAGGCCGGGCAGCTGGCCGCCACGATTGAACAATTGAGTGCGCAGGCGGCGCAGCTGCCCTCCCTGCCCGGAGCCGGTGTGCAGGCCGCGCTGGGGATGGGCAAGGTGAACGGCGGTCAGCAGGCGCTGGATGATCAGAAAGGCGCCTTTGAGGAACAAAAGGAAGCCGCTTTACGGCAGCTGGTCGACGCTGAGGCAGAGCTGGCCTCAGGCGAGGCGCAGATAGAAGCAGCGCGCCAAACGCTCGAAGCCAGCAAGGCCGAGCTGGAAGCCGGAAAAGCGGAGTTGACTGCGGGAAAGGCCGAGCTGGCCAAAGGTGAGGCGAGGCTAAACGCGGAAGAAGCCGACGCCAGAGAAAAAATCGGCGACGCCTGGGAAGAGATCGCTGACGGGAAAGGAGAGATCGCTGACGGCGAGGCTGAATTGATCGAACAGGAGCAGGAATACGCTGAAAAAAAGGAAGAGGCCAATCAAAAACTGGCCGATGCGTATGCCGAGCTGGACGATATCGACATGACACAGTGGTATGTTCAGGACCGCACCTCGCTGGACAGCTATTCCAGTCTTAACAGCGATCTGTCCTCCATCGAAGCCGTCGGTAAGGTTTTTCCCGTCATATTCTTACTTGTTGCGGTGCTGATGAGCCTGACCACGATGACCCGGATGGTGGAGGAAGAACGCGGGTTGATTGGAACTTATAAGGCGCTGGGCTTTGGCAACGCGGCTGTCTATCTCAAATACATGCTGTTTGCCTTTACGGCCTGCCTGCTCGGCGGTATTTTAGGAGATTTGGTTGGCTTTATCTTCGTGCCCAAATTTGTTTCGGTTATCTTAGAGGAGCTCTACAGCCTTCCTCAATACTATCTGCGCTTTGACGCTCTCTACGGCGTGGGCGGCGTCGCGTTGTTTATGGTGGGGATAGTGGGAGCAACCGCGCTCGTCTGCCGCGGTGAGCTGGTGCAAATGCCGGCAAACCTCATGCGGCCCAAAGCGCCCCGTGCGGGAGCCCGCGTATTTTTGGAGCGTATCCCTGTTATCTGGAATCGGCTCAAATTTCTGAACAAGGTCACCGTTCGTAATCTGTTTCGGTATAAAAAACGCTTGTTTATGACGGTCGGGGGCATCATGGGCTGTACCGCCCTGATTCTCTGCGGCTTTGCGATCAAGGACTCCATTTCGGATCTGGCGCCAAAACAGTACGAGAATATCTATCGATATGATCTGATGGCCGTTACCGAGGAGGAGGATAACGACGGCTTTATCGGGCAGCTGTCTGGTGACAGCAATATTGAGGATTATCTCAATCTGCGCATTGACAACGTGAAGCTGATCAATACCGATGGAAAGGCGGAAAAGGTACAGCTGATGGTAATTACCGACAGCGCTGCCATAGAGGACTATATCCGCATGGAGGACCTGGACGGCACGCTGAGCCATCTGGAGGATGGCGGTGTTTTCGTCACACAGAATGCGGCGCGGATCCTCGGCCTTAAACCGGGCGGCACCGTTTCTCTGCAGGACATGGAGCTTGTGCAGCACGAGGTCGTCATATCCGGCGTTGTACGGAACTATCTGGGCAATAACGTGTATATGACGCAAAAGCTGTACGAGTCACTGTTTGGCGGCTATGCTCCGAACGGCGTGCTTGCCCACCTGTCGGATGCCTGTCCCGATCAGGCCGCATATGCCGAAGCGCTTCTCGATAACGATTCGGTGCTTTCCGCCGTCAGCACAGCCGCGGTGAGAGAGGATTTTGGCTTTGACCTCATCAACGCGGTGGTGCTGCTGATCACTGTCATGGCCGGAGGGCTTGCGTTCGTGGTGTTGTTTACTCTGTCGAACACGAATATCTCGGAACGGGTCCGGGAGCTGGCCACCATCAAGGTGTTGGGATTCTACGATAACGAGGTGTATCAATACGTAAATAAGGAAACGCTGATCCTGACTGCAGCGGGTATCCTCATCGGTTTGCCGGTAGGCCGGGTCATAAGCGGTTTTCTTACCACCGCGCTCAATATGCCGTCCATCCATTTCGCGGTGCATGTTGAGCCCGTTAGTTATCTGATTTCAGCGGCGATTACGTTCTGCTTTGCCGTCGTCGTCAATTGGATAACAAACCGTACGCTTGATCGGATCAACATGGTGGAAGCGCTGAAAAGCGTGGAATAGCTGCATTTTGGGCCATAGACGACAGGGCACGTCACAAAAGTCGATCGTACAGAGCCGTACATGGAAAGGCCGACGCACGGATTCCCTGAACTGAGTGGTGGTGATTATACTGAGCATTTTCCGTGAAAGTGCAATAGTTCCGCCTGTTGTTATTAGCACGCCTGCATTTATTTATTTGACTGGCTTTGTTTTAATTATGCGAATCATATAACAAGCTTATAAAGCCTTCCGATAGCATATGACTGGAAAGCCTTTTCACTGTCTTGTACTAAAGCTAACCAGCCCATACGGCCTTCAGCCATACAGCTTAAGACCAACTCAGGCTAAATATGATGACGATGGAGCCCGGCTGTGAATGCATGAGTGCGCATCGATCAGTTTGTCGGCGAACGATGAATACGCATCGTTCAGCATCGAAACGGCACACCTGCATAGGCCGGCTCGTTTTGTTATAGCGTTGTCTGCCGGGCGGCAAAGTGAGAAGCGTGGAATACTCGCAACATACACAACCACAGGCAATAATGTGCATTCACATCCATTATCCATTACGCATGGATATTTTATAATCAGGTTGAATATACAAAGAGGTGTCTATCATGCGTTACGGCAGCTTTGACGAGGCAAACAGGGAATATGTCATCGAACGTGTTGACCTTCCCGCATCCTGGACGAACTATATCGGCACCCAGAACATGTGCGGCGTTTTCAACCATACGGCGGGCGGCTACCTGTTCTGTGGTTCACCGGAATATCATCGCATCACGCGCTTCAGGCCCAACGGCGTGCCGATGGACGGCCCCGGCCATTACGTGTATCTGCGCGACGACGAAACGGGTGATTACTGGAGCATTTCATGGCAACCGGTGGGCAAACCGCTCGATAAGGCGCATTACACCTGCCGCCATGGCTTTTCTTACTCCCGATACCTCTGCGATTATAATGACATAAAGGCAGAGCAGACGCTGTTTGTGGCGCAGGACGACCCGGTGGAGATATGGGACGTGTGCGTACATAACGCCGGCAGCAGTCCGCGCAGCTTAAGCGTCTATTCCTACGTCGAGTTTTCGTTTCACCACATCGACATGGATAACCGAAACTTTCAGATGAGCCTGTACGCGGCAGGTTCGCGTTATGAGGACGGCGTGATCGAGCACGAATTGCATTACGAGGAGGACAGCTGTCAGTTCCTGACGGCGAACTTTGTTCCTGACGGCTTCGACTGCCTGCGCGACGCCTTCATCGGGCCGTACCGTACTGAGAGAAACCCGATCGCGGTGGAGCAAGGCGCCTGCGGAAGCAGTTTCGAGAAAGGTAACAACCACTGCGGGTGCCTGCAAAAGAAGCTGATTCTTCAACCGGATGGGGAAGTCCGGCTGATCTATCTGCTGGGCGAGGGCGGCGTGGATAGCGGAAAGAGGATGCGCGCCAAGTACG
This sequence comes from Bacillota bacterium, assembly GCA_023428025.1. Classification (GTDB taxonomy): domain Bacteria; phylum Bacillota; class Clostridia; order Christensenellales; family SZUA-584; genus SZUA-584. The sequence goes on along the minus strand of JAEYZN010000021.1, from coordinate 273,290 downwards.
GCAAAGCTGCCGCAGCGGACGCAGAGTTCATCCGGCTGCGCAGCTTCTGGGACGAAAAATGCGCCCGCTTTCAGATTGATACCCCCAACAACGGGCTCAACACACTGACCAATCAGTGGACGCTGTATCAGAGTGAGATTAATGTGATGTTCTCACGCTTCTCCTCTTTCATCGAGGTGGGCGGGCGCACCGGCCTCGGTTACCGCGATACGGCGCAGGACGCGATGAGCATCCCGCATTCCAACCCAGCCAAATGCCGACAGCGCGTCGTGGAGCTGCTGCGCGCGCTGACGCGGGACGGCTACGGCCTGCACCTGTTCGAGCCGGTGTGGTTCGTGCCAAACCGCAAGCCGCAGGATTTCAAATCGCCCACGGTGATGCCCATGCCGCGCCGAGAAGACGTTGTGCACAGCATTGCGGATGCCTGCGCGGACGATGCGCTGTGGCTGGTCGGAGCAATCGTGAACTATATCAAAGAGACCCGAGAGTCGGGCTTCGCGGATGAGGTCGTCACCTATGCCGACGGCGGAGAGGGCACGGTCTATGAGCACATGCGCCGCGTTCTGGAATTCTCGGCGCGGGAAGTGGGTGCGCACGGCATCTGTAAGGGGTTGCGCGCGGACTGGAATGACTGCCTGAATCTGGGGGGCGGCGAGAGCGCGATGGTCAGCTTCCTGCACCATTGGGGCCTCGTTCAATTTGTGGAGCTGGCAAAGCATCTGGGGCGCAGCGCGGACGCGCAGCACTACGCGGCAATGGCGGAGCGAGTGAAAAAGACCTGTGAGGACGTGCTGTGGGACGGTGAATGGTACATCCGCGGCATCACGGCGGATGGCCGCAAAATCGGCACGCAAGCCGACGAGGAAGGCCGTATGCATCTGGAAAGCAATGCGTGGGCGGTGCTTTCGGGTGTCGCCGCCGGAGAGCGCGGGCGCAGGGCGATGGAGGCGGTGGAAAAGCATTTGTATACGCCCTACGGCCTGATGCTCAACGCACCGCCGTATACCAAGAGGGACGACAGCATCGGCTTTGTGACGCGCGTATATCCGGGTGTTAAGGAGAACGGCGCGATATTTTCCCACCCCAATCCATGGGCATGGGCGGCCCAGTGCATGTTGGGCAACGGTGAAGGCGCGATGAAGTTTTATGATGCGCTCTGCCCCTACTATCAGAATGACAAAATCGAGGTGCGCCAATCCGAACCGTACAGCTACTGCCAGTTCGTCATGGGCGCGGCGCATACGGCGTTCGGCCGGGCGCGGCACCCGTTTATGACGGGCTCGGCGGGTTGGGCGTATTTCGCAGCGACGCAATATATTCTCGGCATCCGGCCTGATTTCGACGGGCTGGCGGTAGATCCCTGCGTGCCGGCGGACTGGAAGGCGTTCAGCATCCATCGGCAATGGTGCGGCGCGCGCTACGAGATTGCGGTTAAAAACCCGCAGGGCGTCCAGCAGGGTGTGAAACGAATATTGGCGGACGGACAGGCGGTGGCCAAGCTGCCCATATTGCCTGCGGGCGAGGTTTGCCGTGCGGTGGTCGAGATGGGGGAGACAGTATGATCAAATTCGGAACAGGCGGCTGGCGGGCCGTTATCGGAGAAGAATTCACCAAGGGCAACGTGCAGCAGCTGTGCGCGGCTCTGTGCACCATGATGTGGGAGCAGGGCGTCGCCGATAAAGGCATCTGCATCGGGTACGACCGCAGGTTTCTGTCCAAACCGGCGGCGCAGTGGTTTGCGGAGGTATGCGCGGGCATGCATGTGCCGTGCATGCTGCTGGACCGCGAGGCGCCAACGCCGCTGATCATGTTCACCGTGCGCCAGTATGGGTTGCCGTATGGCATTGCGGTGACAGCCAGCCACAACCCGGCGATATACAACGGCATCAAGGTGTTCACCGAAGGCGGACGGGATGCCGCCGAGGATGTGACCGAAGAGATCGAACGGCATATCGCGGCGATGGACGGCAAGCTGGTTCCCGCGGTGCCGTATGTCGAAGCGCTGGAGCAGCAGCTTATCACAAAAATCAATCCGTTCAATGAATATATTGACAGTATCCTCGCGCTCGCGGATGTGGAAGCGATCAAAAGCGCGCATCTCAAGATTGCGCTGGATCCCATGTATGGCGTGAGCCGCACGAGCCTGCAGACCATACTGCTGACGGCGCGCTGTGAGGTGGAGGTCATCCACGAGCGGCACGATACGCTGTTCGGCGGACGCCTGCCATCGCCCAGCCTGCAGACGCTGGGAGCTCTGACCAACTTTGTGGTTGAGAACCACTGCAACCTGGGTATCGCGACGGATGGCGACGCGGACCGCATCGGCATCATCGACGATATGGGAACATTCCTGCATCCCAATAAGATACTCGTGTTGCTGTACTATTACCTGATGGCTTATCGCGGTTGGAAGGGAGCGGTGGTCCGCAACAACTCGACGACCCATCTCCTTGACTGTGTGGCGGCGGGCTTTGGCGAGCGGTGTTATGAGGTTCCCGTGGGTTTTAAGCATATCTCGGCCAAGATGCAGGAGACGGACGCGCTGATCGGCGGAGAGTCGTCGGGCGGCCTGACGGTGAGGGGGCATATCCCCGGCAAGGACGGCATCTATGCGGCCACGCTGCTGGTGGAGATGGTCGCAAGGACGGGCAAGACCCTTTCGGCGATCTACCGTGAAATCGAGGAACGCTGCGGTACGCTGTATATCGCCGACGCCGATTTTACGATGACGAACACGAAAAAGCAGCAGTTGATGGACCGGCTGTTCGTTGAAAAGGCGCTGCCCGCATTCCCGTTTGAGACGGACCGCGTGTCGTATCTGGACGGGTGCAAGGTATATTTCAAAGATGGCGGCTGGGTGATTTGCCGGTTTTCCGGCACGGAGCCGCTGCTGCGGATGTGCGCCGAGATGTCATGTGAAGCGGATGCCGTCAGCTGCATTGATATCTGGAAGGAATTCCTGAAGCTGTGAAGGTGGGCGACATGAAGCCAGCCATTAAAAACAGGCCGTATTATGACCCGGAATTTATGCCTGTCGCGGCGGTGAAACGGGCTTATGAAAAAAACGCGGCCATTCCGGTTTGTATTGCGGCGGAGCGTGAGGGCGGGCTTTCAGTCATGGAATTCAGACTGCGCGCCGACATGGCCAGAGACTGTCATTTCGCAGAGCGCATGGCCAAGACGCTGCTGTGGCAGAAAGGCGGCTACAGACTGATCGTCTGTGGGCCAGAGGCGGTTTTCCACCGTATTGCGGAAGCTTACAGGCCGGGCGGGGCGCGCGCTTTCGATGCCGATTTTATGAATGATGTGTATCAGCGGCCTTTTGAGGTGGAACACCGGCGCTACGATGACAAGCCGGAACCCCGGGAAAGCCCGCGTTGTGTCGGCAGGCGGCTGAATGGTTGCCGCATTGGTTTTGACGCGAGCGGCAATGACCGCAAAGTATCTGCCATTATGGATGGTAAAATGGTGTATTCTGAAGAGGTAATCTGGGACCCCAAGCTGAACGCTGACCCGGCGTACCACTTTGAGGGCATCGTGAGTGCACTGAAAAATGCGGCGGCGCACCTGCCGCGTGTTGACGGCATCGGCATCTCGTCGGCGGGCATATTCATTAACGACCGCACGGCGGCGGCCTCGCTGTTCCGGGCCATCCCACGCGACGCCTTTGACAAATATGTGCGCGACATCTATCTGCGTGCCGCGAAAGAGATCGGTAACGTCCCCGTCGCGGTATGCAATAACGGCGATGTGACTGCGCTGGCGGGCGCAACATATTTCGGGCGCAACGCGCTGCTGGGCATTTCGATGGGGACCAGCGAGGCAGCGGGCTATGTGGATTTGGACGGATGCGTCACCGGCTGGCTGAATGAGCTGGCCTTTGTGCCGGTAGATCTGAATCCGATGGCCATGCGCGATGAATGGTCGGGCGACACGGGCTGCGGCGTATCCTATTTCTCCCGGGACGCCGTGATAAAGCTGGCGGGCCATGCGAACTTCCCACTTCCCAATGGCTCGCCAGCTGAAAAGTTAAAGGCTGTGCAGAGCGCCGCGATACGTTACGACGAGATGGCGCTGCGCATATTTTCAGATATTGGTTGTTATCTCGGGCATACATTGCCCTTTTACCATGATATCTACGGCATGGAGAGCGTGCTGCTGCTGGGCCGTGTGATGAGTGATGCGGGCGGCGAAACCATCATGATGACCGCACGGCGCGTGCTGCATGAGGAATATCCCGACGTCAGGATCGATCTGATGTTGCCGGACGACACCTTCCGCCGCGTGGGGCAGTCCCTGGCGGCAGCGTCGTTGCCGATGCTGAAAGAGGAAAGCGCATGCTGATCTCAAGCGTGCGCTATTACGGCGAGGATTTCCGCTTTCATTATGGTGATATCCGTGTGGAAGACGGTTTCTTTGCGGAGATAAACGCACGCGGGTGCGAAGCACCGGACGACTGCGATGTTGTGGTGCCCGGTTTGGTCGATATCCACCTGCACGGCAACAGCGGCGTGGATTTGTCGGACGGAGGTTATGACGGCCTGGTCATAATCGCACGACATCTTGCGCTTTCGGGCACCACCAGCTTCAGCGCGACGTCGTTGACGCTGCCTGAAACGGCGCTGCAGGCGGCATATAAAAACGCTGCGTGGCTGAAACGCGAAGCGCCTGCGGGCTGCGCGTCGCTGCGCGGCATCACGATGGAGGGGCCGTTTTTCAGCGAGGAGAAGAAGGGGGCGCACGAGGCACGATATCTGCGGCGGCCTGATATAAGCACGCTGGAGCGGCTGCAAAACGCGGCTGACGGGCTGATCCGCATCGCGTGCGTCGCGCCGGAGCTGCCGGGTGCGGCGGAATATATCCGCGCTGTAGTCGCGATGGGCATCGCCTGTGCGGCGGCACATACCAACGCGCACTATGACGAGGCTGCGGCAGGTTTTGATGCCGGTGTTTCACATCTCACACACCTGTTCAACGCGATGCCGCCGCTGCTGCACCGGGAGCCGGGTGTCATCGGCGCGGCGGCGGAAAGGCCGGGCGTGACAGCGGAGCTGATCGGCGACGGTATTCATGTGCACCCCAGTGCGGTGCGCGCGGCGTTTAAGCTGTTCGGAGCGGAGCGCATCTGCCTCATCAGCGACGCGATACCGGCGGCGGGGCTGCCGGAGGGCGGTGTCAGCACGCTGGGCGGGCAGCGAGTGACGGTAAGGGCGGGGCGTGCAACGCTGGAGGACGGCACCATCGCGGGTTCCGTGGCGACGCTGCTTGACTGTGTGCGGCGCGTCATCGGCATGGGCATACCGGCAGAGAAGGCGCTGCGCTGTGCGACGGCGGTTCCGGCGTGTGTGCTGGGCGCGTACGATATCGGCGTGATCGCTACGGGAAAACGCGCCGACTTTTTGGTGATGGATACCGCCTGGAACATCAGGTCCGTATACATTTCAGGGCAGCGCATCCAAAGGCATAAGAGCTGAATTTCAGGGCCGTGGGCATACGGCAATGATGGACCGCGTCGCAGCGGATATATTCTGCGGAGCGGTTTTTTGAATGATTGAAAAATAGCCTTTGGAAATGATATAATCATTTTGCCAAATATCATCATATCAGTAACGCACAACAACCGGAGGTACGGCTAAGTTGCGTAAATCTCCTAAACGCGGTTTTCCTTTAAAATGGGGCCTGGTGGCGGTCATGGCGATATGCTGGGTCGTGCCCATTACAGTCATACTGCTCTATTCGAGCTATACTCTTGCCAACAATGTGCAGGACCGGATACGCGACACCATCGCCACCAGCGTGAGCATCGCTTTCCAGCGGACGCAGGACAACATCAGCGGTGCCATGGCCGCCTCGCGGGAAAGCTCATATAACGATACCATCAGCGATGCCTACCGGAAGTATCTTGGCGACAAGGACCACGTGGCGCTCTACGGTTCCGTCAATTCATATTTGCTGCAGCAGTACGGCTACGACGATAATTTCAACGCCACGTTGCTGTTTTTCGTGTCGGACCCCGACACCATCTACTACGTCAGCAATCGCACAGACTCGCGCGAGATCGACAGCCTCTATCAATACCAGAAAAGCTTTCATGACCGCGTTCTTGAAACCTATCCGGACATGGGCACGCAGATTAGCTTCATGCAGGCCGGAAGCAGGCTTTATATGGTGCGCAACATCATGGACAGCAGGTTCAAGCCGTACGCCGTGATCGTGATGGAATGTGACCAGAACATACTGTATGAGAGCATTCGCAGTATCGTTTGGATGGAGCGCGCCGCCGTGGACATCGACGACAACACGTATGTCGTAACGGGCGAGGACGGCGGATGGACAGCCGGCGCGGACGGAATCTGGTACGATGCCGCAAGCAGCTTCTATACGATCCGGGTGTCCGCAAAACTGTCCGGACATGTGATACGGCTGAGTGTCGTGTCGGACAGCGCGCGTCTGACCGACGAACTGCCCGACGTCACAAACCTGCTGCCGCTGATGGCGGTGTTTGGCGGGCTGCTGTTCTTGCTCGTGCTGTGGGCGTACTACCATTATGTGTCGCGCCCGGTGGACGCGCTGGTGGACGCGGCCGGGCGTATGGAGTCGGGCGAACGCGGTTATACCGTGAAGGTGCTGCCCGGTGGGCGCGAGTTCCGCTATCTGACGGAGCGCTTCAACAGCATGTCGGCACAGCTCAAATATCAGTTTGAGCGCAACAATGAGGAACAGCTGGCGTTGCAGGATGCCCGCGTCAGCGCGCTGCGATCTCAGATCAATCCGCACTTTCTGAACAACACGCTTGAGGCGATATCGTGGTCCGCCCGCATGGTCGAGGATACCAAGGTGTGCCGTATGATCGAGGCGCTGTCCACCATGCTGGACGCCGCCATGGCGCGCGGCGGGCGCGCACGGGATACCGTGGAGCAGGAGTTGGTGTATGCCGACGCGTACCTGTATATATTGTCGGAGCGGCTGGGAGACCGGCTGACGGTCCGCAAAGAGACCGCGCCGGAGACGCTGAAAGCCCTGGTGCCCTGCCTTATCCTGCAGCCCATCGTCGAGAACGCTTTCGAGCACGGCATCGCGCTGCAGCAACGGGGCGAGATCGTGATCCGCAGCCTGATTCAAAAAGACATACTCGTCATCGAGGTGGAAAACGATGGATACATGTCGGAAATGGACAAGAAAAAGGTAGCGCGGCTGCTCGACTGGGACGGCGGAAACGAGGACGGCGACGACAGCCGCGAATACATCGGTATCCGCAACGTGAACCGGCGGCTGAAAATACTCTACGGAGAGGACGGCGAGCTTTCCATCGCGCAGGCAGGAGAAAAGCGCGTGCTGGCGCGCATCGTGATCCCGCATGTGGAGTATGACAAATAGTTGGGCAACGAAGAACAAGAAACAGCAACCATGGGTATATATGTATTTCCATCGCATCTTCTATAATGCTTGTATGGGCAGATCAATCGCCCACTTGTCCCATTCAAATTTTTCGGAGGAAAAGCTATATGAAAAAGACCATTGCATTCTTGCTGGTTCTGTTGATGGCTATGGCTGCTTTCGCTGGTTGCACCGCTGCGACGCCGGAGCCGGAACAGACTGAAGCGCCCAGCCAGGTGTCCGAGAGCGCCAGCGCCCCGGCGCCGGAACCGGCTGTGGCTCCTGTCGAAATCACGGTGGTGACCTCTTACGGCGGTGACGACGGCAACCGCCAGAACTATGAAAACGCAATCGCCGGCTATGAACAGGCGACGGGCAACAAGGTTCAGGATGCCTCCGCGACATCAAACGAGGAATGGAAGGCCAAGGTGATGGCAGACTTTGAAACCGGCACCGAGCCTGATGTGCTGTTCTACTTCCTGGGGTCCGACGCCAATCCCATCATCGAGGCGGACAAGGTTGTTTCGCTGGATGAGATTCGCGCTGAATATCCGGATTATGCGGGCAACATGAAGGACGATATGCTGGTTCCGTCGGTTGTTAACGACACGGTTTACGCGGTTCCGTCCACCGGATACTGGGAAAGCCTGTTTGTGAACACCAAGGTGCTGGAAGCGGCGGGCGTCGCGGTGCCGGGCGCTGACTACACCTGGGATCAGTTCCTGACCGACTGCCAGAAGATCAAGGACGCGGACTTCACGCCGGTCGCGGTTTCGCTGCAGGAAGTGCCGCACTACTGGTTTGAGTTCACGACATACAACAATGGCAACACGGATAACCATCTCGATGTTCCGGCTTCCGCCACGGATGCCACCGGCCAGAAATGGGCCAAGGGCTTCGACGACTTGAAGCAGCTGTATGACAAGGGATTCTTGCCCGAGAACACGCTGACGGCGACCGACGCTGAGACGGTTCAGCTGATGGTGGACGGCGATGCGGCATTCCTGATCGACGGCTCCTGGAAGGTGGGCTTCTTCGTGGAGAACGCGGCTGACCATCTGGGCGACTACCAGCTGGCCTATGTGCCGGGCAAAGGCGAGAGAGCCGCGACCGACATCATCGGCGGCATTTCGATGGGCTACTACATCACCCGCCAGGCCTGGGAAGACCCGGACAAGCGCGAGGCAGCCGTGAAGTTTGTGCAATACCTGACGAGTGACGAGGTGCTTTCCACCTTTGTGACCACCGAGGTCACAGCTCTCAAGAACGGCGCCAAGCCCGCAGGACTTAACGAGATCCAGCAGTCGGCAGCCAACATGTGCGGCGGTGTAACGGGCCTTGTGGGCGCTGTACAGGATCTGCTGACATCCGAAGCGCGTGCAGACCTGTTCGGCAACGTCAAGAACATCGTGACGGGCGGCATGACAGCTGCGGATGCGATCACCTCCGCGCTGGCTCTCAACTAGTCACCGATTTTAATCAACAAAGTGCTGAGATAAGGGGCTGCCCCCGGGTAGCCCCTTTATTGCTCCGGGCCCTCGACGACATGTGTTGGCAGGGTGACTAAAATAAGGCGGTAGCAAAATGAATTCGCCTCTCTACAAGAAAAAATGGCCGCTTCTGCTGTTTTTGATACCGGCCTTTGCCTTTCTGATACTGTTTCTGTTCTACCCGTTCGTTCAGAACATCATCAACAGCTTTCTCAATATCTCCGGGCTGGGGACGGCGGCGTCGGGCGCGAACGAACCCTGGCATCTGAATTTCGAAAAGATGTTTCAGGATTCCAACATGTGGACCTCGATCAAGAACTCCCTGATACTGACGGGCTGCACGATCGTGTTTCAGGTGGGCATTGCGCTGATACTGGCTCTGCTGGTGGACAGGATCAAGGTAGGCGCCAAGCTGTTCCGGACGGTATACTTTTTCCCGATCGTCATCAGCGCGACGGCGCTGGGCCTGCTGTTCAACCTGATCTTTCTGTTCAAGGGCGGTATGCTCAACCAGATGCTGCAAAATTGGTTCGGCGCGACCGCAAACATTGACTGGAAGGACGCGGAGCACTATCTGGCGACGATGCTGATACCTGTTATGTGGCAGTATGTGGGCTTTTATTTTGTCATCATCGTGACGGGGCTGGGCAACATATCACCCGAGGTGTATGAGGCCGCCGAGATCGACGGGGCGCAGGGGTTCAAGCGCACATGGTACATCACGCTGCCGCTGCTGCGCAACGTGCTGTGTACCTGCCTGGTGCTGGGCATCACCGGTGCGCTCAAGGTGTTCGACCTGCCGTGGGTCATGATGGGTGAAGGGATACCCATGGACAAATCATGGCTGCTGGGCACATACATGTATAACCAGGCATTTATACGTGGCGACGTGGACTACGCTTCGGCCATCGCGGTTCTGATCGTGATACTGGGCGTGATATTCGCACTGGTCGCCAATAAAGTGTTCAGGCAGAAGGATTATTAAGGGGGGAAGACGGGATGGATGACAAGGCATCGGCGGCGCGCATCAAGCGCCGGGGAAAGTTTTCGCTCTCCCGGCTGTTCACCTATCTGATACTGACATTCTGGGGCGTCACCACGGTATATCCGTTTCTGTGGGTCATCATCAACTCGTTCCGCGTGAAGGGCGAGATACGCTCGGACTCGTTTTCAATACCATGGCCTTGGCTGCCCAATTTTACACTGGACAATTATCAGGTGGCGGCAGACCGGGCGGATTTCGTCAAGGCGTATACCAACAGCCTGGTCATTTCGCTGGCGGTAACGGTGGTCGTGGTGGTGTTCGCCGGACTGGCGGCCTATGGACTGGTACGCTATAACTTCCGCGGCAAGAAAATCGTCTATAGTCTGGTCATCGCGAGCATGATGTTCCCGGTGTTCTCCACGATCATACCGGTATTCCGTATGGAGGCGATGTGGGGCATCGCCAGCACAGGCAACCGCTGGCTGTCTGTTCTATCGGTGATATTGCCGCAGATCGCGGGGAATCTGTCATTCTCGATCATCGTCCTGATGGGCTTTATCAGGTCCATACCTGTGGAACTGGAGGAGTCGGCATATCTTGACGGCTGCGGACCGGTGGGCATCTATTTCAAGATCATCATGCCTGTGGCACGGCCCTCATTCGCGACGGTGGCGATATTCTCGTTCCTGTGGTCATATAACGACCTGTTCACGCAGATGTTCTTCCTGCGCTATCCTAACGAGAGGACGATCACGTTGCTGCTCAACGAGATCAGCTCTCAGGCAGGCGTGAACTATGGACTGATGGCCGCTTCTGTGGTGCTCGTTGTCGTGCCGGTACTGATCGTTTACGTGTTGCTGCAAAAAAATATTATCAAAGGGCTTACGGTGGGTGCGATAAAGGGTTAATCTGTATGTGGGGCGGACCCGAAACCAACGATCCGGAGGCGTTATGTATAAGGTTGTGCTCATAGACGACGAAGCGATCATCGTGGAAGGCTTAAAGAAGGTTGTGGACTGGCAGTGCTACGGCTGCCGGGTGGTGGACACCGCGCAGAGCGCTGCGGGAGGTTCGGCGGCCATACGCACACATGCGCCCGACATTATATTCACCGACATCAAGATGCCCGATACGGATGGGATGACGATGCTCGCCGGCTTGCGCAGCGAGTTCCCCGACATGCAGATCACGGTGCTCACCGGATATCGCGATTTCGAATATGCGCAGGAGGCTGTCCGCCTTGGGGTGACCCGGCTGCTGCTCAAACCCTCGCGTATGGATGAAATCAACGAAGCGATGCGGACGATGGTCGCCAACCTGGAAAAAGCGGCGGACAACGCCCGGCAGGAGACGGTGCTCGTGGATGAGCAGCGGTGCGCCAACAGCTTCATCGTGCGGCAGGCGCTTAGCTATATCGACGAACACCATGCCGAGAAATTCACGCTGCAGGAAATTGCCGACCATTGCTATGTGTCGCAGTGGCATCTCTCCAAACTGCTCAACAAGCACACGGACAAGAGCTTTTACGATTTACTGAATGCAGCCCGTATCCGGGAAGCCAAAAAGCTGCTGGTAGAACCGAGGCTCAAGATCAGCGACATCTGTGAACGCGTGGGGTATGCGGATATCGGACATTTCTCCCGCGTTTTCAAGAAGATGGAGGGCATAAGCGCCAACGAATACAGAAACCGGCTGCACTGACGCCGGAGACAGAAAGCGCCCCAGACTCTGCGAAGAGGGGATATGTAAAGAGAGGGAGGTATGGCTGCCGGGAATGTCTCTCATGATGCCGGAGTCAAAGCGGATAGATTATGGCTGACGTATTTATGAAAAACTTGAAGAAAATATATCCGATCAGCGGAGAGCGCGAAAAGAAGCGCCGCAGGGACAAAGCGGAGCCTGAAGAGAAAGCCAATCTTCAGATAACGGACAAGGGTGTTATCGCGGTGCAGCACTTTGACCTGGAAATCGCCGACAAGGAGTTCATCGTGCTGGTGGGGCCGTCGGGCTGCGGCAAATCCACCACGCTGCGCATGGTCGCCGGCTTGGAGGAGATCACCGAGGGCGAGCTGTACATCGGCGGTGTTCTGATGAACAACGTAGCGCCCAAGGATCGGGACATCGCGATGGTGTTCCAGAATTACGCCCTGTATCCGCATATGAGCGCTTACGACAACATGGCCTTTGCCTTGAAGCTGCGCAAGGTGCCCAGGGCTGAGATTGAAAAAAAAGTAAAGGAAGCCGCAGGGATACTGGGTATCACCGATCTGCTGCGCCGCCGCCCCAAGGCGCTCTCGGGCGGGCAGCGACAGAGGGTCGCCATCGGCCGCGCCATCGTGCGCGAGCCCAAGGTGTTTCTGATGGATGAGCCGCTCTCCAATCTGGACGCCAAGCTGCGCAACCAGATGCGCGCGGAACTGATCAAGCTGCGCGAGAGCGTCAATACCACTTTCATTTACGTGACGCATGACCAGACGGAGGCCATGACGCTGGGCGACCGCATCGTGGTGATGAAGGACGGCTTCATCCAGCAGATCGGCACGCCGCGAGAGGTGTTCCACCATCCGGCCAATCTGTTTGTTGCGGGCTTTATCGGCACGCCGCAGATGAACTTTTTCAAGGCGAGGCTGCTGCGCAGCGGGGACGCCTACGAGGTGGAGCTGGACGGTTATCGGGTCACGCTGTCTGAAGGCATGGCTCAAGGGCTGGTGGCTGCGGACCGTGGAAGCATGGATATCACGCTGGGCGTGCGGCCCGAGCATATCCGCATCGTGCCGAAAGGCGGGGTGAGGGCGGCTGTGGATGTCAGCGAGATGATGGGCAGCGAGACTTACATCCATGCGACAGTGCAGGGCAAGGACACGGTGATCCGTATTCCCACCACAGAACTTATGTTGGATGCTCATCTCAAGGGTGATATCCATTTTGATTTTTCGGGTGACCTGGCGCATCTGTTCGATCCGGCGACCGGGCTCAACCTGATATGAAAAAGAGCGTGTCCAAATAGATGACTTGAAATGGAAGAGAGCGTTTCGCATCGCCGCAGGGAAGACCGGCATGACTGGCCTGACAGATATAACTTAATTACCTTATCAGTAAAACACCACCCAATTGAGACTTTGAGTGGTGTTTTTGTGTGGCGGCGGCTCCATCCAGCCGGCATGTCCGAAATTAACAGGCCTGATTGAAGAAGTGCACTTCCTTTGATCCAGCCGACGCGAAACGATGACAACTAATGGAGCATAAAAATAACGCTCTCCTGGTTACCGAGGATCTGTATCTTTCTTGTTATGATGCTACCGGCACTTTAGAGACTATCTACTCCAATGCCAGATAAGCGAACACAGGGCAGTGATCGGAAAACTTTGTAACAACGATGCGCGAGTTGATCACCCTGATGTTATCGGAGACGATGATGTTATCGATCTCGTTGTAGTTGATTTCGTTTTTGGAATAATCGTAATACTTCGTTTCCGTCGAGTTGATAACGGTATAGCCCTTGTTGAATAACGAGAATTCCTTAAAGCCCGCATTGAAATCTCCTGTCAATATCTTATACTTGTTGTCGTCATCGTCCATGATTTTCTTCACCTGGGCAAACTGCTTTGCCCTGATGGAGGCTGTATTATAAGTAAAGTGCGTGTTGTATATGGATACGGCTTTTCCGTCAATATCCACCACGGCCTTTTGCAGGAGGCGCTTTTCATAGCTGCCGCTGTCCAGGGGGAACGTTTCAATGTCTCGCAGCTTGTAACGGGAAATCAGTCCATTGCCGTAGTCCGATCCGTTGGAATACTCTATGGTCGGCGAAAGAATGTTGTACGGCATGCTCCGGGTTTTCAGGCTGGCCAGATTATCCACGATATCGCTGGCGCCAAGGTTTTGGAAGGCCTCCTGAATACCCATGATATCCGGCTGCTGGTCGTACACGAGGCGCCCCTGCATAAGAAGGTTTCCGCCGCCGCGTTTGATGTTCCAGGTGCCGACGGTCAATACGTTGCGCGCAATATAGACGGAATATTTGATCTCGCCATTCACGGCGATGCGCACTGTTTTCATGCTGGAGACTTCCACCGTCGCACTGCTCTGGCCGGTCCCGTTTATGTCAATGTCCACGCCTCCATTGGCCTTGGCGTGAAGAGTCACCTGCTTGTCCATGGCCTTGACGACATAGCCGTATTCATTGGGCGAGAACGAAGGGTACAGAGTACCGCCTGTAACGGTCAGGCTGGTGAGCTGTGTATTGTCCGCTTTGGCTTCGATATCCAGATAATCGGCATGGATATAACCTGTCTTTCCATCCAATTTCACCTGATACCAGCCGTCGGTGTGCTCGTCCTGCGGAATGATGGTCAGCGTTGAGCCCTTGGTGGCAACGCCGAGGACCTCGGCATCCGTGGAAGGCCCGCTGCGCACATTGACATCGTTTTTGCAGTTGACAATGGTGGCCACATAATCCAGTTTATAACCGTCCAGCGAGGAATCCAGACAGATGAATATCCTGTTGATGTAGCCGGTCTCGCCGTTGTATTTCACCTGGTGCCATTGCGCATCCACGTTTGTCTTCAGAATCTGCACGTATGTTCCTTTGTTCAGCCGTGTGAGGACCTCTGAATCCGTGTTGGGCTCTCTGCGAAAGGCCACATCCGTGCCGATGATCACGCCGCTGTTCTTCACGATGCCAGCTGGAACGACGGACGGGGTGGGACTGGGCTCGGGCTCCGGCTCGGAGGTGTCGATCGGGTCCGGCGCAGTTGTCGGGATAGGTTCAATGTCCGCCGTGGAGCCGGGAGCGGGCGATAAGCCAGGATCGGCGGAAGGAACTGCCGATTCCCCGGGCGGAAGGGTGGCCTGGGCATCTGTCGCTGCCGCAGTGCAGGACGCTAATATCAATATGAGAAACAGCACAAAAACTGTTGTGATAATCCGGGACATTCTTTACCTCATCTTATGTAATTCTTCATCTGTATACAACAAGACAAATGACACGTTTATTGTAACCAAGATTATACAGTGCCATACATATTGATTTCAAGTTATTCCCCAAATGTTCATATTTCGGTTACAATGGATATGATGACCGGTTCCATACAGGGGCATTATGATTTGTTGCACAAGGTAAACATTTTACACCCGGCCGCATCAACGAAGTCAATATAATCAATATTCACGCTCTTGCATGAGCTGTTTATATTTTCTATAATAATGAGAGGAAATACATTCTCTTGATCCCATAACAAATTTGTATAAGGAGCAATCATATGAGATACGTGGCTGGTATCGACGTGGGAACTTCCGGCGTCAAGTGCATTCTGGTGGGGGAGGACGGCCATGTCGCGGCGTCTCAGACGCGCACATACCCTCTGTATAACCCCAAAGAGGGCTGGTCCGAGCAGAACCCGGCAGACTGGTGGGAAGGCACCTGCGCCGCTATGAAGGCGGCTGTGGAGCAGAGCGGCGTGGCGGCTGCGGACATCATGGGCGTATCGTACTCCGGGCAGATGCACGGGCTGGTGGCGCTTGACGAAAACGACGACGTCATTCGTCCGGCGATTCTCTGGAATGACCAGCGCACCGACAAGGAGTGCGAGGAGATCATCGCCGCGGCGGGCGGCCTTGACGGGCTGCTTTCATACACCAACAACACCATGCTCACCGGCTACACGGGCGGCAAGATACTCTGGTTGAAGAAGAACGAGCCGGACAACTATGCGCGGATGAAGAGCTTCCTGATGCCCAAGGACTATATCCGGTTCCTGATGACGGGGCAGAAGTGCACAGAAGTGTCCGACGCGTCCGGCACAGGCTTTTTCAATGTGGAAAAACGCGCCTTCAGCTTCGAGCTGATTGACAAGCTGGGCTTTGATAAATCGGTGTTCCCGCAGGTGTTGGAATCTGACGAACTGGCGGGGCATGTGACCAAAGAAGCTGCCGCGCTGACCGGCCTGCCCGAAGGGCTTGCGGTATACGCGGGCGGCGGCGATGCGGTCATCCAGACAACGGGCATGGGCATCGTGAAGGAAGGGACGATCGGCTTTATCATCGGCACATCCGGCGTCGTCTCGATGTCGCTGGACGGCTTTGGATACAATGCGGGCGGCAAGGTGCAGTTTTTCTGCAACAATGATAAAAACAAGTGGCAGGCCATTGGGTGCCAGCTGTCGTCCGGCGGATCCATGGAGTGGTTCAAAAACACGTTCTATGGCGACGCTGCCGAGCCGTTCAAGCTGATCAACGAAGGGGCGGAAGCCAGCAAGCCCGGCGCCAACGGCGTGATCTTCCTGCCGTATCTGACGGGCGAGCGAGCGCCTCATGCCGACCCTTATGCGCGCGGCGTGTTCTATGGGCTGTCTGTAACGACCACACGGGGCGATATCGCCCGTGCGGTGATGGAGGGCGTGGTGTTTGGCCTGCGCGAGATTTATGAGCTGATACTGTCCACCAAGCCGGGTATGCAGCCGACAGAGGTCGTGTCGTCGGGCGGCGCGTCCAAGAGCGCCATCTGGCGGCAGATTCAGGCGGACATCATGAACCTGCCGGTGAAGATTCTGCGGGGCGCGGCCGAAGGCGGCGCTTATGGCGCGGCGGTGGTGGCCGGTGTGGGCGCGGGCATCTGGAGCAGCATAGAGGACGCGGCACAAATGCTGTCCGTGGAGTCGGTAACGGCGCCCATTCCTGAAAATGTGGAGAAATACAACAAGATCATCAAGACATATTCCGGCCTGTATGAGGATTTAAAGCAGCGATTCCGAGAGATTTAACTATATGGAAGATAAGGGAGCGGTTTTAATTACCGCTCCCTTACTATTTCTTCACAAGCCTTGCGTGGACCACAAACCGAGCGTCGTCAAACTCATAGGTACAGGTGCAGAGCGTCAGCACGACATCGTCCGCGGACAGCTTCGTATTGGTGGGGAAGAGGCTCTTATCCTGAACGGTGTGCAGGAATGACAGCCAGTCCGCATCGTCCTTGAACGTGGTATCGATGAAGTAGAAATCCGTATCCGTCACGTATGCCGAGAATACCTCCCATTCGTAATCCTCATATAGTGTGTCAAAACGGATGATGCGGTTGTTGTAGAAAAACGCTTCGCCCTTATACTTCGTCAGATTGTGGAACATCGTGCCGTTCTTCATGTTGTGCCCGTAGAGGATGTAGTGGCCTTTCAACGGATCAAGATCGATGTTGCACCGGTAGTCGAGAAAGATCGATCCACTGGAGCTTTTTTTCCTGTCATAACCCATATGCAGGTAATAGTCGTTGTCGGTACCCTGCGTCACCAGATAGTTGATGTCCAATGAATCGATGCTGATGCGGCCCACGATGTCTTCATTGACTTCAAGCACGCTCGCGAAGTTGTCACGCGGAAAGCGGAGGGGAGGGGCGGACGGTTGCGCGGGCTGTTCAAACGCCGCCTCAATGGTGCCCGCCGTTGTGGCTGGTAGGTTCTCTACGGTTTTTTTGTAAAGCTCAATGGCATAGTCCTGCTCTATTTGCTTCGTGCTGTCCGAAATGATGGTCGGCAGAACCACAAAAGCGCCGATGAGTATGATCGAAACGCCAAGTAAAATGGCGGTGGTGACGATGATGATCTTGGTAAACAATATGCGGATGTCATCGGCCTGGCGATAGGAAGAAGGGGTATCACTGGCATCCTGGCGATGAAAGAACTTGTCCAAAAGCACACTCCTTAATACGCAACTTATGAAAACAGTGTTAAGTATGGCTCGGGGCCTCTGTTTTATTCACAATGCGTATTAATGAGTATGTGAGAATGGCTTGGGTGATGAGATTATGACAAAAATAGTATCCAAAAGACAAAAAGCGCAATGCCTGCAGGACCTTCAGCAAAACGAGAAACCCGCGCCTATGACAGGCGTTAGCTGTGGTTATACAACATTATCGGGCGACAAAAAGGCCCGGCACAAGCTTTACGCTTCACAGCCGGACCTTTACTTTTAATAGATTGAATGTTTAAACTGAATCAATATTCGTATACTTTTGCATAGTCCTCGGAGCTTTTCACCATCTTCTGGCTGTTCTTTGGCTGAGACGCGTCAAACGTGGTGTCGACGACGATCCATTCGCCGTCAATATAGACTTCATTCCAGGCATGGTACACGTCCGGATTTTTCAGGTTATAGCCTTTGACAAGCTTGGCGGGGATACCGAGGCTGCGCAGCATGGCTCCGTAAAGCGCCGCGTAGTCGTAACAGATACCTGTCTCCTCGAAATATGTTTTCTCGATGTCAGGCAGGTAATCATACATCAGCGTAAAAACCTTGTCGTTATCATACTTGATGTTTTCTATCACATACTGGTACAAATCTGTCGAGCAGCCACTCAGCAGCTTCGCGTCCTCCAACCCCTCCAGTGCGTTGGACACGATATAGCGTACATCCTTGATGGGCTTCATATCATAATCCCAATTGACGTTCTGTACCGAGTTCAGATAGACGACGGTTTCATCCGTGAGGTTGACCTCGAACGTTTTGGAGGTCACCACGAAATACTCATCTTCCTTGATATTCTGCATGATGCGGGCGGTGTATTCGCCGCTGCCATACTGCAGAGAAAAATCCTCAACGCTGCCGTCACCCTTTAAGTTGTAAGCGATGGAGTTGCCATCTTTGAGCACCTGAAGCTTGAGCCGCGCGTCAACATCAGAGAGATAGGAGATGCGAAGCAGACCGGTATCCACATAATCCGTACAGATCTCATCATCCGGCTTTTCGTCCGGCGGCAGCGCGGGCCCATCGATGCGCGCATCAAACAGGGCGCCGATCTTTTCGACTGTTTTCTCTGTGGCGGCGAGCGCCACGCCGGTATCCAAGCGGTTATTCTCGATTTCACTGCTGCCGGAGCAGCTTGCGGATACAAGCAGCATCACGGCCAGCAGCAGCATGAGCATAAGTTTTAATTTCATCTTCCCGTTCCATCGGTCAGTATTCCGTCCGTCAATTCCATTCCAGATCATTCATCAGAGCCTTTTATTGCAGCTGGTACCACTGCGTTGCGGCCAGGTACGGATCGCGCTCCAAGTCCAGCGCAAGCGTCACATGAAGCCCCATATCGCCGTCCCAGGTTTCATACGAGATGGTGAAGCTTTCGCCATGGCCAGCCAGCTCTGTGTCAAAATCCAGCTCCGCCAGCTTTTCTGACAACGCCTGTTCAAAGCTGCCGCTGTTCTTGGCCGCGGCTTCGCTGACCGCTTTGTCGATTTGGGCCCAGCGGTGGGCGGCGACACCCTCCGCGCCGTAATACGAGGCGCTCCAGTCGGACACCTTCTGGCCAAGCCGCAAGCCCGACAAGGCGGTGGTGAGCGCCGCAATGCCGAACACCACGAGCACAAGGAGCAGCAATATCACCAGAACAGACGAGGCTCCTTTTTTGGAAGCCAGTATTTTTTTAATCATGGGCCCGGCCTCCATAGTATTTCGCTGTTTCGATCACCGCCAGCTCCTTATCACCTTCGACAGCCCTCACGCTGAAATCGTATAGTTTGTCCGGATAACCGCCTTTGTCCTCTTTGACATCCAGCTCCACAGTATAATCGCTGTGAACCAGCATATAGCGGCCCGTTGCGCTGCCGTCTGAGACTGTGAGGCCGAGCGACATAAGTCCGTCTTCAATGCTCTCGGCACCGATCAGCGTTTCCACGGTCGAGGAGACGGCGACCTGCGCATCCTGTATATCTCCGGCACGCTTGTTGGTATCGCCCGCCAGCACGAACAGCTTGAGCAACACGGCGCAGATGACGCCCAGCGCGGCGATGGAAATGATGACTTCGATCAGCGTAAACCCCTTGTTGTTTTTCATGTTCTGAGACTCACCACGCCTTCCATCACCTGCGATTTTTCTCCGCTTGTGCTGGTACAGCTTATGCGCAGCGAAGAACCATCCCGGTCAATGTCAAAGCTGCTGATCCTGGTGATCAGGTTGCCCGCATCCACCGAAGGCGCGATGCCTTGCACCGTCAGGCATTCATAGAGACCGCCGCCCGCGTAGAAGATATAGGTGCAATAGCTGCCGTCCTCGACATCGATCTTTAACGCGTTGCCGTATTGCGTTTTCACAACGTTCACACGGCCAGCCATATCATTCTGTTTGACCTTCATGTTGATGTACGAATAAGCCACACGCGCACTCTCGATGGTCTTTTTATCGTTGAGTATGTTGTCATAAGCGTGAGAACCTGAACTGATCAGCATGAACACAACCAGTGCAAATATGATCAGTACCAGCAGAACGGAGATGGATTCAATGGCAAAAACCTTGCTTCTTGGATGCATGTCAGTCATCAGCCCCCTTCAGGCGGAGCACCTTGACGTCCGGAAACATGTTGGATGCGAAAACCTCGTAATGATAAATATAACGGCTCTTGTCCATGATCATGCCGTAATTATCCTCCAGATATTGAAGATCGGGCGGGTACACGCCTTCCAGCGCGTAACATTGGGCTATATAGCTCAACACGGTTTCGCGAACCTCTTCAAGTCTTCTGCCTTCATAGCGGCTGCCATAATCCTGAACGCCAGCCAAAACAACAACCACCACAGCAGTGATGATCGCAATGCAGACCAGCATGGATATGAAAGACAGACTCAGCTTTCTCATAGGATCATCCCACCGCGTTCATAATACGGGTGACCGGCAATATCACGGATACCAGCACGATACCGATGATGATGGACAGCACAATGATCAGCGCAGGCTCCAGCACGGTTGTCAGCTTGACCAGCCGCTCATCGAGTTCTTCTTCCAGCACGTCCGCCGCGCGGTCCAGCATATCATCCGTATGGCCGGTGCTTTCAGCCACCGCCAGTATGCGCAGCAGCAGGCCGGGGAACAGCCCCAGCGACAGCAGCGCCTGACGCAGCGTTTCACCTTTTTCTATGCGCTCGGCGGCCTTGTTGATGAGGGCGGCAATCCTTGAATTCATCACGATCGTGCTGGTCATACGGACGCTGGCGGCAAGGCTGATGCCGCTGCGGAGCAGCATCGCGAGGTTTCGGGAAAAACGCACGCCGCATATGTTGCGCGTGATGCCTTTGCGTATGGGTGTTTTCAGCTGCAAAGCGTCGAGCAGTTCACGACCGCGCGCGCTCTGCCGCATGATGACCACGGCAATGACAATGACGGCGATGAGTATCAGCAGTACATAGAAGTAGTGGCTCACGAATGCGCCGACAGCCATCAGCGCGCGCGTGATGCCCGGCAGTTCGCCGCCCAGCGAGGACAAGACTTCTTCGAACATCGGCAGCACTTCGGTAAGCAGCAATACGATTACGCACAGCATCAGCACGGTCAGGATAAGGGGGTATGTCACCGCGGACATCACCTTGCCGGATATCTTGGCATCCTTATCGTAGGAATCGGCGACACGCGTGAGCACACGGACGAGATTGCCACTCTGCTCGCCCATATTGATCATCTGAATATAGAAAGCCGGAAGAAGGCCGCTTTCCGCAGCAAAAGCTTCAGAGAGGGTGAGGCCTTCATTGATCCGGGACTGCGCCCGCCGAAGCATCTGCTGGGCGGCTCTGGACTTCGTTTGCTGCCTGATTAAGTCAAGCCCTTCCTGCAGTGACAGGTCTGAGTCAACGACAAGCGCAAGCTGCCGCGACAACGACGACAAATCTGCGCTGGAAAGCTCTTTGGCTTTGCTCATGTAGGCACTCCTTTATTGCTTCGCAAGCGCCAGGTACTGCTCGAACAGCTTGACGTCCTGCGCCTTGATTCTTGCGGTTTTTTCATCCACGGTGTTTTTTGCGGCCAGCTCGGCCAGGTTGCGCTCCAGCGAGTACATGCCCTGATCCCGGCCCGTTTGAATGATGTTGCTGACCTGATAGTGTTTGCCTTCGCGTATGAGATTGCGGACGGCGGGGGTGACGGCCATCACTTCGCACGCCGCGATAAGGCCTGTATCGTTTCTCTTGGGCAGCAGCACCTGAGAGATGATGCCCTGCAGCACCGTGGCCAGCTGGCTGCGTATCTGGTTCTGCTGGTCTGTCGGGAACGAATCCAGTATGCGGTCGATCGTTTTGACAGCACCGATGGTGTGCAGGGTGGAGAAGACGAGGTGGCCGGTCTCCGCTGCGGACAATGCAATCGCAATCGTTTCCTGATCGCGCATTTCGCCCACCATGATCACGTCCGGGTCCTGCCGCAGCGCGGAACGCAATGCCGAGGCAAACGAGGACGCGTCTTCACCGATCTCCCGTTGCGTCACCAGGCTTTTGCCGTGGCTGTGCAGATATTCTACCGGGTCCTCGATGGTCAATATATGATAGCTGTATTCCTGATTGATGATGTCCAGCAAACTCGCGAGCGTGGTGGATTTGCCGCAGCCTGTCGCGCCTGTGATCAGCACCAAGCCCGTCGTTTTCCTGGAAAATTGCAGAACGTTTTCCGGCAAGCCGAGCTCCTCAAATGTCGGAATGTTGAGCGGCAGCATACGGATCGCGATGGCATAAGTGCCGCGCTGCTTGTAGATATTGCACCGGAAACGGCCAAAACCGCTGCGGGAATAGGAAAAGTCGACGACCTTGTTGCGCGTCAGACGGTCCATGCGCATGGGGTCAAGGCACGAGCCGACAATACCCGCCACTTCCTCCGCCGAAAACACGGAGGTGCCGGGGATCACCTCCAACCGGGCGTTGACGCGCATCAGCGGGTTTGCGCCGACACAGATATGCATATCAGTCGCGTTGTGCTGCTTGGATATTTCCAGCAGATTGTCCAGTACACTGCACGGCATAGCATCTTGCCTCTTTCATTGAATCCATTCCGTCATGTCAGGCGCGTGCATAGACGCTTGGCATACATCGTTTATATCGGAACATATGAAGAAACATTTACATCAAAATGTGAATGGGACAACAAAAAATGAGAAATTTTAATACATAAATTATAAATATGGAAATGGGCGTGCTCCAAAACAGTGTCTTGCGATGTGAGTCAGAAATAAGCGATAGACAATAGCCCGATTCACAAAATCACGACATTCCATCATCCGGGCAAAACGGGAGGCAACAAAAAGTTAGCCGAAAAAAGTTCTTCAAAAATGATTTTTGATAACGCGTGCTTCCATATCAAGCAGAGCTTCCTTGATATCCAGGCCGCCTCGGTAGGACGCACGGGAAGAGGATTTGTGAACGACGCGGTGGCAGGGAACAAGGAACGGCAGCTGGTTGAGCTTCATCGTGGTGCCGACGGCGCGCATGGCAAGAGGGTAACCGGCTGCCAGCGCCACATCGCCGTAGGTGGCCGTGCGGCCGTAAGGAATGCGCATCGTGGCGGCATAGACCGCTTGCCGGAAAGGTGTGCCGGGTAGCAGCACAGGTAGATCAAAGCTTAGCCGTTTTCCTGAAAAATATTCGGCGATCTGAACTGCGAAAGGCAGAGAGTCGTCAGTGATGTATCCGACGCCGACGGATTCATCAGGGAACAGCACACGACGGATCACACCATCTTCATACAGCGCGGTCAGAGTGCCGAACGGAGAGTCGGCATGGCAGGCTATTCTCATGGATAAGCGCCTCTTTCATATGTGTTATGTCACAGATTATAGCACGGCAGGGGAGAGGACGCCAGAATGTCGTCCATACAAAAGGCCGACGGGTACCCGTCGGCCTTTGCGATTAGTTTTGGCTATCTTATTTGATTTCAGCCGTAGCGCCGACTTCTTTGAGCTTCGCGACAAAGCCTTCGGCTTCTTCCTTCGGAACGCCTTCCTTGATGGTGCTGGGAGCGCCGTCAACCACATCTTTGGCTTCCTTCAGGCCAAGGCCGGTCAGCTCGCGGACAACCTTGATGACCTTGATCTTCTCGGCGCCGACATCCTTCAGAACGACGTCGAACTCGGTCTTCTCTTCTTCGGCGGGAGCAGCGGCGGCGGCGGCGGGTCCGGCAGCGGCCACAGCCACGGGAGCGGCAGCGCTCACGCCAAATTTGTCTTCGATCGCCTTAATGAGTTCGGACAGCTCAAGTACGCTCATTTTTTCAATGGCTTCCAATATTTCCTGATGGCTCATGATTATAATCCTCCAAAAATTTGATTCGTTTAATTTTTGTTTCGGCAACAGCGTTTTTGGCTATGCCTCTTTTTGCTCTTTGACTGCGTTGAGCGCATAGCCCAGCTTGCTGATAATGCCGGACAGCGTTCTTGCAAACCCGGAAACCGGGGCGTTCAGTGTGCCGGCGAGCTGTGCCAGCAGCTGCTCTCTCGACGGCAGGTCGGCCAGGCTCTGGATACCGGCGACGGTGATGACCTTGCCGTTCAAAAGACCGGACTTGATCTCCGTCCTGTTCTTCAGCTTCTTGACGAACTCCGTCAGCACCTTGGCCGGAGCGACAGGATCGCTGAAACCGAAAGCCACGGCGGTGGGGCCAGCCAAATGCTCGTCCAGACCCTTGATCTCCAGCATGTCGGCAGCGCGCTTGAGCATCGAGTTCTTGATAACATGGTATTCAACGCCGGCTTTGCGGAACTGATTGCGCAATTCCGTCACCTCTTCAACGTTGAGGCCTCTGTAATCGTAGAAGATGATGCCCTGAGCCTTCTCAAACTTCTCCTTGATTTCAAGGACGATTAGTTTTTTTGCCTCTATAGCTTTTTCTCCCAAATGTTTCACCTCCTTGTTGCGATTCAAATCTCACCCCAAAAAGCCTTCGTCTTTTCGGGGACCCCGAAACCAAAAACCCTTTTCTGCACAGGGAAAGCTGCACAAAAAAGGGTTTCACTCTTTGTCAGGCTCTCCTCGACAGGCATTGCTTTAAGCGCCATGGGCGCACCTGTTGTCTTCGGCAGGGCATTGATTATTCAGTTACCAAATTATATTACCAGCAACGGTGTGACTTGTCAACCGCTTTAGATAAACCGAAGCGGATTGATCTTGACGCCGGGGCCCATGGTGGAAGAAACGACGACGCTCTTCAGGTATGTGCCCTTCGCGGCAGACGGCTTGGCCTTGATCAGCGCTTCCATCAGCGCGCCCAGATTGTCGCCCAGCTTCTCTTTGCCGAAGCTCTTTTTGCCGATGACGACGTGCACGATGGCCGTTTTGTCCACGCGGTATTCCACCTTGCCGGCTTTGATGTCCGTGATGGCGCGCGCCACGTCCTTGGTGACGGTGCCGGACTTCGGGTTCGGCATCAGGCCCTTGGGGCCCAGCACGCGGCCGATCTTGCCGACGACGCCCATCATGTCGGGCGTGGCGACGCAGACGTCAAACTCAAACCAGTTTTCGTTTTTGATCTTCTCGACAAATTCGTCGCCGCCAACGTAATCGGCGCCGGCCTCTTCGGCTTCCTTGGCGCTGTCGCCCTTGGCAAACACGAGCACGCGCTGTGTTTTGCCGGTGCCGTGGGGAAGGACCAAAGCGCCTCTGACCTGCTGGTCGGCATGGCGCGGGTCAACACCCAAACGGATGGACGCTTCGATGGTCTCGTCGAAGTTGGCCTTCGCAGTGTCAATGGCGAGCTGCAGCGCTTCCGCTGGTTCGTACTGCAAGGTCTTATCGTAAGATTTTACGCTCTCGCGATATTTTTTTCCTCTTTTCATGCTAATCCTCCTTGTGGTTGTACGGCTTTTCAGCCTCCCACTTATTCACGCGTCAATCGACAACTTCGACGCCCATGCTCCGCGCAGTGCCGGCGATCATGCTCATCGCGGCTTCCACGCTGGCTGCGTTCAAATCGGGCTGCTTGGTTTCCGCAATTTCCCTCAGCTGGGCTTTGGTGATCTTGCCAACCTTCTTCTTGTTCGGCTCGCCGCTGCCGCTCTCGATGTTGATCGCCTTTTTGATGAGGACGGGAGCCGGGGGCGTCTTCATAATGAATGTGAACGATCTGTCCGCATACACCGTGATGACGACGGGGATCACGTAACCCACCTGTTTGGCGGTCTTCTCGTTGAACTCCTTGCAGAAGCCCATGATGTTGACGCCGTGCTGACCCAGCGCCGGACCAACCGGCGGGGCCGGCGTGGCCTTGCCTGCAGGGATCTGCAGCTTCACGTAACCGGTAATTTTCTTTGCCATGGTTACACCTCCTTAAGATGCTATTATTGTGGTACAAGCGGAAAATTGTTGTTCCCGGCTTGGGTGTGCTTGCCGAGAACCTGTTCCTCCCACTTGCGAAAAGAAGCTTTTGGCTTCTTTTATATACGTTTGATCTGGACGAAATCGAGATCGACCAGCGTGTCGCGCCCGAACATCGAGACGACGACCTTGACTTTCTGCTTCTCGGGATGCACTTCCCTGATGACGCCGACGAAGCTTTCGAGAGGACCGGATGTGACCATCACGTTCTCGCCCACTTCCACATCGAGCTTGATGGGCACGTTCTCCACGCCCATGGCTCTCACTTCCTTGTCCGTGAGGGGGATGGGCTTGGAGCCGGGGCCGACAAAGCCGGTGACGCCGCGCGTGTTGCGCACCACATACCAGGTTTCGTCGTCAAGAATCATCTTGACCATAACGTAACCAGGATAGCGTTTCTTCATCACATGCTTTTTCTTGCCGTTCTTAACCTCGATGCTCTCTTCCATCGGCACCTTCACTTCCAGAATGACATCCTCGAAGTTGCGGTTCTGGATAGCCTTTTCCAGGTTCATCTTGACCTTGTTCTCGTAACCGGAATAGGTATGGATGACATACCAATAGGGCTTATCCGTTTTTTCCTGCTTGATAAAAACACCCTGCGGCTCTGGCTTTTTTGGCTGTTCAGTTTTTTCCGTATCGTCTAGCACGATATCGGCTCTTTCTTCATCAGACATAATGACTATAAGCTTGCGCAGCCGATAGGCCAACGCGTCTCCTTATCTTTTTAGAACCCAGTCGAACAAGCTCGTCACACCAAAGTCCATCAAACCAACAATGATTGCCACAACGATGATAAAAGCAAGCACGGCGCCGGAATATTTGATGAGATCCTTGGCTGTCGGCCAGGTGACTTTTTTCAGCTCGGAAATAATGTCCTTAATGTATCTGGCCGGGCTCTTTCTTTTTTTCTTAGTCGCTTTTTTTGCCGCTTTTTTCTGCTGCTCCAGCTTCTCTTTTCGGTCGTTGCCGAGTAATTTCGTTTTTGCCATAGCCCTCACATCCTAAATTATAAATAGGTGCCCTGGAGACGCGATTACTTCGTCTCCTTGTGGGTGGTGTGTTTCTTACAGAAACGGCAGTACTTGCTCATTTCCAGCCTGTCCGGATCGTTTTTCTTGTTCTTCATCGTGTCGTAATTTCTCTGTTTGCACTCAGTGCACGCAAGTGTGACCTTGTTACGCATGGCCTTCCTCCAAAATCTTGTGTCTGCGCAATTAAAAAAGGCCTTTTAAGCCTATTTTTAGAGCACTAGTAGTAATCTAACACAACCGTCTCTGCTTGTCAATGAGTATACCCGGCCGTTTAATATTTTTTCACGGACACGCGCGAGCGAATATGTTATAATATTTTCGCATCATTATCATAAGGAAGCACGCATGGTATGTCAACACAAAACGCAGCGTCCATTTGCTATATAATGAAGAACGCCGCCTTTGCGGCGGGAGACAGCTTAACGGAAAAGAAGGACCGGCATGGAGCCTGCCAATTGCTTATCGGTCAGTTGCTGACCGCCTGGTTCAGCGGCCAAAATGAGGATGTGGCCATACTGGCGGACGGTCTCACAATGCCTATGATGGCTTGCCGGAATGAAGGCGGCTTTGCATTGGACGATTTTTCGCGCGGCATCGAAAGCTATGACGGGCCGTGCTTTGCCGTAGGCAGCTCAGGCGGCATCATGGCGTATGAACGCGGGCTGTTTGACCTGTGCATAAGCGTTGCGTATCTGGAAAAACGGAACGCTCTGGCCGCTGTGGTGTACGATCCGATCCATGTGGAACTGTTTCATGCGGTGAGCAGCATGGGAGCATATCTCAATGGCAAGAGCATTGCGCCCGCTCATACGAAAAGAATGTCCGATGCTTGCCTTGCTTTCGACCATGCGACGCTCCGCGCGGGAGGGAGGGCTGTCCTTTCTTTGTTGGCGGAAGCGGCAAATATCCGCGTTGGGGCGGCCTGCGGCCTTGAGCTTTGTTATACCGCCTGTGGGCGTACGGATGCCGCCATTCGGCGAAACGAGGCCTTTTTCGATTACGCCGCAGGGCTGCTGGTGGCGCAGGAAGCAGGCGCTGTGATAACAGACGGCTGCGGCGGCGCCTATGCGCCGCTCGCCGAATACGGTGAAAGGCGCGATCTGGCTGCGGCTTGTCGCGGCATCGCCGGAGAACTGGCGCCGCGGCTGGCCTCTGCCTGATTGGGAACAGAGCTTGGTGATATTATTTTTGAGGATTCTATCGAAAAACGGTTTTTTCCAGCTGTATAATTGTTATATGAAGCCACATATTTTCTTGCTAAACGCAAGAAATTTTGATATTTTAAAGTATACGTATCAATACTAGTATGCTATCAGTTTAGCAAAATAAATATTATTTTTTAAGGAGAGAAACCAATGAAGAAGCTGAGTATTTTCATGCTGGTTGCTGTGCTGTTCGTGGCGTTCGCGTTCACGGCCTGCGGCGGCAACAATGCTCCCCAGACATCTGAACCTGCCGCAACGGAAGCACCGGCGACGGAAGCGCCTGCTGACGAAGAATCTCCGGCTGCGACGGAAGAAGTGGCTCAGGAAGAGTTCAAGGTGGGTATGGAGTGCGCATATCCCCCGTATAACTGGACGCAGACGGACGACAGCAACGGCGCCGTAGCGCTTGAATCCGGCCAGTATGCCGGCGGCTACGACGTGGAGGTCGCCAAGCTGATCGCGGATGGACTGGGCAAAAAGCTGGTTGTTGTTCCCACTACCTGGGACGGCCTTATACCCGCGCTGGAGTCCGGGGTGATCGATGCGATTATCGCGGGCATGTCTCCGACGGATGAGCGCAAGGAGTCCATCGATTTTACCGACAGTTATTATCGTGAAGACATCGTGCTGGGCATCGTGGTGAAAAAGGGCGGAGCATTTGAAGGCGCGACTGGTTTCGCCGATTTCAAGGATGCCAAGATTACGGCTCAGCTGGGCACCTACCACTACGACAAAATTGATCAGATCGAAGGCGTTGCCAAACAGGAAGCGATGAAGGACTTCACGGCGATGCGTGTGGCGCTGGCGTCCGGCATTATCGACGGTTATGTGAGCGAGAAGCCGGAGGGCGAATCCGCCATGAACGCTGATCCTGACACCTATTATTTTATTGAGTTTGCTGACGGCGCAGGCTTTGACCTCTCGGAGGGTGACACTTCCATCGCCGTGGGCATCAAGAAGGGCAATGAGGATCTGGTGGCCGCCATCAACAAAGCTTTGGCCGGCATTTCTGAAGATGACAGAAAAGCGCTGATGGAAGCGGCGACAGCCAATCAGCCTGCCGCATAAACATAAAATTTAGTAATAGTGAATCATTGACAGGAGGACTTTATTGTGTTCTTTGACACAGTAGCCAGGATAATCGAAAAATATGGCGTCATGTTCCTGCAGGGCGCCGGTACCACACTGCTGATCGCGATCACCGGTACGCTTATCGGCTTCGCTATCGGGCTTGGTATTGGCGTTGTGCGGACGATCCCTTTGGACGCAAAGAGTTCTCCTGTTAGACGGTTCCTGCTCAAATTAGTCAGTGCCATACTGACGATATATATCGAGATATTCCGCGGGACGCCGATGATCGTACAAGCGATGGTGTTGTTCTACGGCTTTGCAGCGGCGACGGGCCTCAGCCCGGACCGTAACCTGGCCGGTATCATCATCGTATCCATCAATACCGGCGCTTATATGGCGGAAATCGTGCGCGGTGGGATATTGTCCATTGACAAGGGGCAGTTTGAAGCGGCGCATTCCATCGGCATGACGCACCGTCAGACGATGACGAGCATCGTGCTGCCTCAGGCGATACGCAACATCATGCCGGCGACGGGCAACGAGTTCGTTATCAACATCAAGGATACATCGGTGCTCAACGTTATATCGGTTTCGGAGCTGTTTTTCAAAACGTCGTCGGTGTCGGCAAACACCTACAAGCCGTTTGAAACATTTTTTGTCGCCTGTGTGCTCTACTTTATCATGACGTTCTCGGTAACGCGTATACTGCGCCTGATCGAGCGCCGGATGGACGGCCCCAAAACATTCACGATACACGGCTCGCAGACGGTGCCGGAAGCCGAAATCAAAGTCACAAACGGCGGGGAGAAAAAGCGTTGGATACGATAATTGAAATCAAACATCTGAAAAAAAGCTTTGGCTCCGTCGAGGTGCTGAAGGATATCGACTTCGATGTCAACAAAGGCGAGGTCGTGTGCATCATCGGCGCCAGCGGATCGGGCAAGTCCACGCTGCTGCGATGTATCAACCTGCTGGAGACGCCCACGAGTGGCGAAGTGCTGTATCACGGCAAGAACATACTGGGGGACCACATGTCCACCGCGGAATACCGCGCGAAGATGGGCATGGTGTTCCAGCAGTTTAACCTGTTCAACAACCTCACTGTGCTGAATAACTGTGTGGTCGGGCAGGTGAAGGTTTTGAAAAGAGATGCGCAGACCGCGCGGAACACCGCGATGAAGTATCTGGAGCAGGTGGGCATGGCACAGTTTATCAACGCCAAGCCCAGCCAGATATCCGGCGGCCAGAAGCAGCGGGTGGCCATTGCGCGTGCGCTGTCGATGGAACCAGAGGCGCTGCTGTTTGATGAACCGACGTCCGCGCTGGACCCCGAGATGGTGGGCGAGGTGCTTAAGGTGATGAAAGGACTGGCGCATAGCGGCCTCACCATGCTGGTGGTGACGCATGAGATGGGCTTTGCCCGCGATGTGGCTGACCGCGTGGTGTTCATGGACGACGGCGTGATCGTGGAACAGGACAAACCTGGGGTGATATTTGGAAATCCCAAGCAGGAGCGCACGCGGGTGTTCCTGAAGAGAGTGCTGGAATAACCGCAATCAATTGCATATCATGGGCTTGCCGATTTGCAGCGGCAGGCCTTTTATTATGGGAACCATATAAATATGAACATAACATGAAAATTACTCCGAGCCTGATTGTGTAAACTCAAGCCACATGGTAATATTATGCCTTAGGAGACGAAATGTTCGGATATGTGCAGCCTTTGAAGCCGGAGCTGAAGGTGAAGGAACTGGAAGCTTACAAGGGTTATTACTGCGGCTTGTGCAAGGCGATTCGTGATAAATATACACATGCGGCGCGGTTCATGCTAAACTACGATTGCGCTGTGCTGTCGCTGTTGCTCTCGTCGATGAGCGACGAGAAGCTGACGGTGGTGAAGGAGCGCTGTGCCGCCAGCCCGGTCACAAAAAAGCTCGTGGTGCATTCGCGTGAGGCCAGCTATGCGGCCACAGTCAACGTTCTGTTGGGGTGCGCCAAGATCGACGACAACGTGGAGGACGAAGGCAAGCTGACCGCACGCATGTTGTCGCTTTTCTACCGCCGCGTGAAAAGGCAGGCCGCAAAGGACGCGCCGGATCTGGCGATGGAATTTGAAAACAGGCTTCGCGCGCTGCGAGAACTGGAAAATGCAAAGTCCCATGATGTGGACGCCGTGTCCGCAGAGTTCGGGCGTTTGCTGGCCGCTGTTTTCGCATCAGCGCCATACGAATTTGTGGACAGGAGCGCACGGCAGGCTCTGTCGCATTTCGGCTATCATCTGGGGCGCTGGATATACATCGCGGATGCGGTGAACGACCTGGAGAAGGATCGCAAATCCGGCAGCTACAATGTCTATCTGCTTAAAACGCCGGGAGAGCCGGAGATAGTTCGTGAGGTGATCAGGGAGGAAGCCGCTTTCAACCTGCACATTTCTCTGTCTGAGGCGTGCAAGGCTTATGAATTGCTTGATATCAAAAGAGACAAGCCGTTGATGGATAACATCATGTATCTCGGGCTTGCGAAAAAAACGGAGGACGTATTGAAAGGGGAATCGAATGGATCCGTATAAAGTTCTGGGGGTCAATCCGTCCGCAACGGACGCCGAAATAAAGGGCGCATACCGGAGCCTTGCGAAGAAGTACCATCCCGACAGATATAAGGGGCACGATCTTGAGGATCTGGCGGGCGAAAGGCTGAAGGAAATCAACGAAGCGTATGAAATAATCCAGAAGGAGCGTCAGAACGGCGGCTACCGCGCCGGCTACGGCAGCTCGTATGGGGATCCGTCATCATCGGGCTCATCTTATTCCGGTTCGTCATACACAGGCTCGGCCCAGTTTGCGGACGTGCGCCGCGCCATACAGGTGGGAGACCTGACGCGGGCCGATGCGATGCTGGACGCGATCACCAACCGCAACGCCGAGTGGCATTACCTGAAGGGCACGGTGCTGCTGAGGAAGGGCTGGTACGACGGAGCACGCCAGCATTTTGCCACCGCAAACAGCATGGATCCGACCAACGCCGAATACGCCAACGCTTATCAGACGCTCAACCGCAGCGCTTCCGGATACGGACAGACGTATTACGGCGGGCAGACACAGGGCAACAGTAACGTATGCGGCATCTGCAGCGGCCTGCTGTGCGCGGATTGCTGCTGCGAATGCGCGGGCGGGGACTGCATCCCCTGCTGCTAACACCAGAAAGAATATATGATAAGGAGAAACTATGCCGAGATTTAAACGCACCGCACACCGTGTCAGCCTGACGGCGATGTTCGCCGCGATGTCGCTGCTGTTTTTGTATCTGGCGGCTGTGCTGCCGACGGCGCGTTTTGCCATGTACTTCTTAAGCTCTGTGTTCATCATGGGGCTGGTGCTGGAAGAGGAGCTTGGCCTTGCGTTTCTGATGTATGTCGCCGTGTCCCTGCTGGGATTGCTGCTGATGATGCCGTCGCTGGTGTTTGTGCTGCCATACGTGCTGTTCTTCGGGCATTACGGCCTCGGCAAATACTATCTGGAAACGCGCGTCAAGGACAAGGTCATCCGGTATATAATCAAGCTGCTGTATTATAATGTGGCGCTCGTGCTCATCTATCTGGTGGCGCGCGCCACGGTGATCGACATCCTGGCCGTGCTGCCCATCTGGGCGGTCATACTGATCGCGGAAGCCGCTTTTGTGGTCTACGACTACCTGTTTACCAAGGTGACCGGCTATTACTTCAACAACATCCGCCGCCTGCTGATGAAGGATTAGCCCTTGTCGTGCGTGGCGATCGATATCGCGCCGCCCGGATAAGTGGGCTCGGGCATCAGCACATTCACATATAAGAAACGCGCGCCAGGTATCCCCGGAGCGCGTCTTTTGTTTCGCTCATTATATCGGCCTGGGGAAGCGGGAGACCTATTCCTCTTCAATAATATGTTGAACGTAGTAGCTGCCCTTTTGCGCCACCTCGTATGTCTGTGAGACCGACTGCATCGAGCCGGTGTTGTCCGGCATCGAAAGCTCGAGATAGGCGTACACCTTGGTATTACCGAAATAATGGTAAGTCAGCACATTTGCCGGAATCAGCCCGTTATCCTGAATAAAGGCCATGACAGCGTCAACGGTGCTCAAATGGCTGATGCCTTGCTGCGTAGCGAGCGCGATGACGCTGCTGCTCGTGGTGTATGTTGATTCTTCTATGACCCGGCCGCCTTCGAGCTTCTTGACAGTCAGCACGGCCAGTTGGTCCTGCCCGTCGTTATTGGGGACGTACGAGGCCTGGACGCGCCTGCCAGGCTCCAGATACAGCACCACGGCCACATTCTTTTCTTCGCCCTCCGCCGTACGGTAAGTAAGCGGATAATCGACGCGGTCTTTTTGATACGCGATGGAAGTTAAATCGCCAATACCCTGTGCGTAACCAAGGGACTGGGAAGCGGCATCGTAATGGTATATGCGAACCGGTACACCATATCGGTCTTCCAACACGCCGGGAGTGTCGGCGATGCGTTCAAGGTTTACACCGTCGATCGTCAGGCTGCCGCCTTCAGCCGCCTCTTTATAATATTCGCGCCGGATAAAGCTGCCGTCCGCACCGGGCTCGCCCGCAAGCCGGGTTGTTTTTTCATAAAACGTCAGCGTCTTGATGCCGTCTTTTTGCTCGACAATGCCCATCACATGGCCGTCGGCATCCTGTATGCTGTATATTCCGTCTTCAGTCACCATATCTTTGATCGCCTGGGGGCCGAGAGGCGCGGGTTTGGCCAGCGTCAGCGGCAACACGACGACGGCGGCCAGCACCAGCGCGAACGCGCACAGCCTCAGCACCATGGCTGCGGTGATGGAACGGTATTTGCCCTTGAATTCCCTTTTGGCGATGGTTTTTCCTTCAGCGGGTGAAACCTCGGCGGTTTTGCCGCAGCTGTCGCATACGGCTTCGAACCGGGAACGAAGCGGAATCAGGTTGATGAAGAAGATAACAAGATATCGGGTGATTTTGACCAACTGATATATAGAGCCCTCCGTGCATTCGCCGCAGTTATCTCCGTTGAAACGGCCGAGCTCACGACGGACGTCCCTGATTCCAAACATCATACGCTTTTCCTCGCTTTGTCTTTAGTGGGGATGGCCTGATTATAACACACATGATCGGGTTTGTGGGCGAATAATATGGTATAAAGCCGAAGGGAGGGGTGGATTATGCCGATGTATCCAATGAGATTCGCGTTTTCAACAGAAAACAGCGACCGGATTGAAGCCGTTGTGACCATGCCGAGAGAACAGAGAAGCATTCTGCACGGCACCGTCTACGACTCGGATGGAAAGCGGGTGCCGGATGCGGTGGTGCGCCTTTTTGCATGTGAGGAAGACCGGCTGCTCCCCGTCGTGGACGCGTTTACCGACGCGGAGGGGGAGTTCGTGTTCGGGCCCTTGGATGCGGATAAGCGGTTTATGGCCAAAGTGTATGTGAACGGCGTGATATTCCGGGAGCTGGTGATCAAGCCTCCGAGGAAAAAGCGCATGGCATAACGGGAACCGCCAATGTACAGGCGGTCTTTGTATAACATGGGACAAGCTTTGGGCAGGGCGCTCAGGGCCCATGTTTGCATTTGTTCAATCCCTGCCGCAAATGTTGACACTGGCACAAGCCAATTATAATATAAACTAATGTGGCAACACAAAATCATTTTCGGGTATTCGCCCGATTCCATGGAGGGTGGCATGAAAGAGATCAGGGTGGGCGTCGTGGGTTTCGGCTTTATGGGACGGGCGCATACTTTTGGTTACAAAACGATACCCCTGTACTATAAGGACCTGCCGTTTAGGATCACGCTGGCCGGTGTGGCCACGCGCACGATCAGCGCTGCCGAAAGGGCCAGGGAGGAGCTGGGCTTCGGGAAAGCGACCGACGATCCGGATGTGCTGTTCGCGGACCCGGACATCGACGTGATCGACATCTGCACGCCCAACATCTATCACAAGGATGCGATATTGAAAGCGCTGAAAGCGGGCAAGCATGTTTATTGCGACAAGCCGCTGGCCGCATCGTACGCGGATGCAATCGAGGTGGTAAAAGCGACGGAGGAAAGCGGCTGCATCACCCAGATGGCGTTGCAGTACCGATTCTACACCGGCACGCTGCGCGCGAAGCAGCTGATTGAGGATGGCCGCCTCGGGCGCATATTGTCGTTCCGCTCGGCCTATCTGCACCCCACCGGCGTGAACCCGAACAAGGTGATCGGCTGGAAGCAGCAGAAGGCGTTCGGCGGCGGCGGTGTGCTGTTCGACCTGGGCAGTCACGTGTTCGACCTGATGTATTGGCTGCTGGGGGAATACGACAGCGTGCTGACCAGCAACACCATCGCCTATCCGCAGCGGCCCGACAAGGACGGCAACATGATCGACATGGACGCCGAAGACCTCTCGATCTCCATGGTCAGGATGAAGAACGGCGCGACGGGCGTCGTGGAGGCGTCCAAGATCGCGACGGGCACCAACGACGAGCTGCGTTTCGAGATACATGGCACGAAGGGCGCTGTTTACTACAACTCGACGAGACCCAATGAGGTGCGTTTCTATGACGGCACGCAGAGCGACGTGCCCTATGGCGGCGAATCCGGCTTCAAGGCCATCGAATGCGTGAACCGGTATGAGAGCCCCGGCGGCTTTTTTCCTGGCCCGAAGTTTGCGGAGGGCTTCATGCGCGGCCATGTGCACTGTCTGTACAACTTTATTTCGCATGTGTATGAAGGCAAACAGTGTGTGCCCTCGTTCAGGGACGGGGCGTATATCGAGTATGTGATGGGGAAGGCATACGAATCTGACTCGTCGGGGCAGTGGGTGAAGCTTTAACAGCAATAGAATGTTGATTGTGTTAGATGTTTAAATAAAGAAGTGATGTGGAAAGCGCGCCTTGGGTGCGCTTTCCACATTTTTGGTGTCCTAGAAAACAGTGAACACCTTATTAACAATGCATTTCAATTGTGGCTTTGTATGCAAGCTGTGATATAATATTGCCATGAAAGATGCGGCAAACAGGCTATATGTGGCATACGGTGACGATCCTGCCGTTATGGCGCGGCAGATACTGGAGCAAATAAAGCCGGAGCAGAATTTACGCCCGGATGCGCAGATCGGGATCAAGCCGAATCTGGTCGTCGCGAAAAGCTGGACAAGCGGCGCGACCACCAATCCCGCCATATGCGCGGCGGTGATCGAGTATTTTCAGCAGCGCGGTTATAAAAACATCGCCGTCGTCGAAAGCGCGTGGCTGGCGGTGGACACGGCTGTTGCCTATAAGGTCTGCGGATATGACAAACTGGCGAGACGCTATGGCGTGGAACTGGTCGACGTGAAAAAGGACCGTTGCCAGATTCGGGAATATGGCGGCATGAAGATCGAAATTTCGGCCCGCGCGCTGGCGCTGGACTACATCGTCAATCTGCCGCTGATCAAAGGCCACTGCCAGACCGGCATGACCTGTGCCCTTAAAAACATGAAAGGCCTGATCCCCGACCGCGAGAAGCGGCGTTTTCATGCTATGGGGCTGCACAAGCCCATCGCGTATCTGAACAGGATGATAACCCCGTCGCTGACCATAGCGGACGGCACCTGCACTGACCCGGGCTTTGAGGAGGGCGGGAGGCCTGTCCATCTGAACACCATGGTCGCGGGAGTTGACAGCGTGCTGGTGGACGCTTATGCAGCGGGCCTGCTGGGCTTGCAGCCGTCAGATGTGGAATACATCCGGACCGCCGCGCGTATCAGCGTGGGCAGCGCGGACATAAGAGGCGCGGAAATCATATATATGAACAGCGCGACGCAAACGGCGCAGGTCACGCTTTCGGCGGCGCTCGAAAGAGTCAAAAAGCATATCGACGCGGACCAGGCGTGCAGCGCGTGCTACGGTAGCCTTATCAGCGCGATGGTGCGGCTGGAGGATGCCGGATATACGCCTGATTTAAATGTATCCGTCGGTCAGGGTTTCAGGAACAAGACAGGCTTACTTGGTTGCGGAAACTGCACAAAGGGTTTTGACGTATATGTGAAAGGATGCCCGCCAATGGCGGACGAAATATTTAAACAGTTACTCAAAAGGAGAGCATAATGAAACAATTCACAATCGTACTCGACGGCATCGCGGACAGGCCACAGGAAAAACTCGGCGGGAAAACGCCGATGGAAGCGGCCGCGACACCGGGTCTGGACTCTGTTTTTGCCGTGGCCAAGCCCGGCACGGTGCAAACGATCAAGCCGGGGCTGGAGGTGGGCAGCGCTGTCGCGAACTTGAGCCTGCTGGGCTTCGATCCCGAGAAGACATATAAAGGTCGCGCGGTGATGGAGGCGGCGGGCGCAGGCATACCGGTGACGCCGGGCAATCTCTATATCCGATGCAACTTCGTCACGCTGAGAGGCGAGGCGTTTGATTCCAGCATCATGGAAAGCTACAGCGCTTACGATGTCGCGACGGAAAAGGCCGCGCCGCTCAGCGAGCGCCTGAACAGGGAGGTCTTCCATTCGCCGTTCAGGCTGCATCACGTAGATACCTTCCGCAACATTTTGGTGGTGGAAGGCGCCGGAGCGCTTGCGGAGCAGCTGAAATTCATGCCCGCGCACGACATGATCGGCGGTGTGGTATCCGACTACACCAAGGGCGGCGATGTGATGCAGCAGTATTTCTCGATGATGCGCAAGGCCTATGATGTGCTGAAAGAGGACAACGACACCAAGATCAGCGGTATATGGTTCTGGGGGGCGTCCTCCGCGCCGGATTTTGGCCCGCCGCCGGAAAACCGCCGCGTGGTGCTGGCCGAAACATCGTTGATGCGCGGCATATCGGCATTGGCCGGGCTGGACTGCGTAACGCTTCCCGAGGATAATGGCTTTGTTCCTTTCCTGAAGGATAAAACTCAGGCGGCGCTCAAAGCACTGGACGAATACGACTACGCTTATATCCATATCCAGAAGCTGGACGACTTGTCCCACGAACTGCAGCCGGTGGAGAAGATGGAGGCGATCGAGCTGATCGATCAGCATTTCATCCAGCC
Source organism: Bacillota bacterium (assembly GCA_023428025.1). Lineage (GTDB taxonomy): Bacteria > Bacillota > Clostridia > Christensenellales > SZUA-584 > SZUA-584. The sequence goes on along the minus strand of JAEYZN010000021.1, from coordinate 234,992 downwards.
GTTTTTCGCGCAGGTCAAAGAGCCGTACAGCGCGTTCATCGTGTCCGACCATTACACGTTCTCGGACAGCGGCGGGCATGGCGGAGACCCCGCGCCGTATATGCTGCTGGGGCACGGCAGCTCGGGCGCGGCGGGACGGTTCACCGAGCAGGACTGCCGCAATGCCCGCGTTGTGGTCACGGCGGCGGAGCTGGTCGCGAAGCAGCGCGGCGAATAAGGAGGAGCAATGGGTTTTGAGTTTGTGACGGCCCCACGCATCGTGTTCGAACGGGGCGCCGTAAAAAAGCTGCCCGGCCTTTGCGCCGGTTTTGGAAAAAACTATCTTATCGTCACGGGCGGCGGTTCGCTGCGCCGCAGCGGCGTGCTGGACAAGCTGATTGCCGGCATGGCCGAGCAAGACATTGCCGTGACGCTGTATGACAGGGCCTCCGGCGAACCCACACCGGCCATTGTGGATGCGGCTGTGAAGCTGGGCCGGTCCGCAGGTGTGGACGCGGTGCTTGGCATCGGCGGCGGCAGCGCGATGGACACGGCCAAAGCGGCTGCGGGCGTCATCACAAACGGCGGCAGTGTGCGCGAATACCTTGAAGGCGTGGGGACGGGCGTCCAGATCACGGCCGATCCCCTGCCGTTTATTGCGGCGCCTTCTACGGCGGGCACCGGTACTGAAGTGACTAAAAACGCGGTCATCATGTCCGTGAAGGACCGGTTCAAGGCGAGCATTCGGGACGACCGGCTGATGGCGCGCATCGCGGTGGTGGACCCGGAGCTGACGGTATCCATACCGCAGAGCGTGACGGCGGCGTCCGGAATGGATGCGGTATGTCAGCTGATCGAGAGCTTTACGGCACGGCAGGCCAATCCGTTCTGCGACGCGATGGCGCTGTATCATACGCCCCGGGCGATGGCGGCGCTCAAGTGCGCCTACGACGACGGCGGCGATATGGACGCGCGCGAGACGATGTCTCTCGCGGCGATGGTGAGCGGCATGTGCTTGGCCAACGCCGGGCTGGGCGCGGCGCACGGCATCGGCGCGGGCCTTGGCGCGGTGCTGGGCGTGCAGCACGGCGTGGCCTGCGGCATGCTGCTGCCGCACGTGATGCGCTACAACATAGAGCATGGCGTCACGAAATACGGCCAGCTGTCGCTGGCTGTGTGCGGGCGTCTTTTTCACAATGAGAAGGACGGCGCTCTGGCTGTCGCGGAAGCTGTGGAGATGCTTTGCCGGTATATGGCGCTGCCCGCATCGTTGCGGGAATTGGGCGTGACCGAAAGCAACATCGATGAGCTGACCGCCGCGTCAATGGGATCGTCCATGAAGAAGAACCCGGTGACGTTCACGCTGGAGTCCTGTACAGAATTCATCCGGTCGCTCATATAGAGCCACCCCTGGCGCATACACTCTACCGGGAGTGGTGTTATGGAAAACATGACAATACACAGGCTGAGGCGCTCAGACAGTCTGGAAGCCTTAAGCGCTTTGTATCATGTGCCAATCTGCATGATCATGCGCGCGAACGGTCTGGACGCCGGTTGGCAGCTGTCGGAGCGCCGGGAGCTCAGGATACCGCACAAATGCCACTGCAACCGCTGCGCCCCTGAACCCGCAAGCTATACACGCTACATCGTCCGGCGGGACGATACGCTGTATGGCATCGCGCGCGGCTTTGGGCTGACCATGCGCATTCTGCTTAAAGCGAACGGCATGGCGGACCCGGACGACATAAGACCGGGAGAGGTTCTGCGCATTCCCCGGCTGACCGGTGATGTTTACTGTGTACGCGATGATGACAGCCTGGACGGTATCGCCCGGCATTACGGGACAACGGCGGACAAAATCCGAAAGAAGAACTGGATGGAACCGGGGGAAGAGATTTATCCGGGTATGCTGCTCTTGATCTCTGCGGGATAATTATTTACATGCTTTTTTGACCTATGTATGGTAAAATGGAAAAAAGCTTCGGAGAATCGATGAAATGGACATGCAAGTGCTATCTATCATAATGCTGATCGTGAACCTGGCCATTGGTATTGTATTTTGTTTTTTCGGCAACAGGTGGCTCAAGCTTATACTCGGCGTATATGGCTTCGCGGCCGGTTTTGTGATCGGCCAGACGGTGCTGCCGCTGGTCGCATCCATGGGCGACACGACCGTGCTGCTGGCCAGCCTTGGCGCGGGCGCGGTGGGCGCGGTATTGTTCATCCTGCTGCTTTACGTCGGTATATTTTTTATCGGGTTCGGCGGCGGCCTGCTGCTGTGCCTGCTGCTCGTGCAGGTGCTGGGGCTCAATCTTCTGGACTGGTATGTTTATATTCCGGTGCTGATCATCAGCAGCGTATTCGGCTCGCTGACGCTCAACCAGCGGCGGATATTCGTATCGATATTCACGGCATATATTGGCGCTTCGGCGCTGGCCCAGTTTGTGGACCAGCTGGTGAACGGCGTGCAGCTGCAGTCTTTGGTGCTGTATGATTCGCAGGCCGCACACACCGCTTATACGTCTACGGTATATCTGATTGCACTGGCAGGATTTTTCCTGGCCGGCCTGATCATTCAGCTGATGATCACAGGCAGCAAAAAATCCTGACGCAAAGAAAGGGGATCGCTATGAATCCTTCGATGGCCTTGCTCATGGGCGTCTGCGCCTTTCTGTTGCTGGCGCTGTTAACCGGCTTCTTCGGTTACAAGTTTGCGAGGTTCTTATTGCCTCTCAGCGGCCTGGCAATACTGGAAGGCTTGGTCTATATCTATGTATATGACCATCTGACGCTGGATGCGCTCAGCACGTGGCTGTTCTTTGGCGGTACGGCCATAGCGGTTTACCTGATATTGTTCTTTGTGAGGCGTCTGGCCGGTTTTTTTGTCGGCCTGCTGGGCAGTGCGCTTTTGCTTATCTATCTGGTGTACGCGCTGAATCTTCACAGCTTCAGCCTGCTTTATCCGGCCGTTCTGACATTGAGCGTTGTGGCTGGTCTGCTGACAGCGGTTTACAAGCGGGTGGGCGTCATCATATCCACGTCGGTTCTGGGCGGCTGTGCGGCAGCCTTTCTCGGTTTGTATATTTACTTTCAGGGCATCGATATATCGGCATTTATCACAGGCAACCTGCTGGCGCCGCTGGAGAGCTTTTTGATGGCGCGCGTCCTGGTGATACTTGGCGTGAGTGCCGCGCTCATCCTGTTGAGTCTGGTCGTGCAGCTTCGATTTACAGCCCGCAGCCAGGTGCTGGGGGACAGTGTGGGCGGAGGCCCATCGTTCAAATCCAAGAAAAAAGAACAAGACAGCGACTCGGATACATGGACGGGCGACATGGGCTATTGACCGCGCGCTGTAGATGTGCGGTCGGCATCTCACGGTGCTATAGATCATTTCTATGGGTTTAAATATAAATCAGATTATTGTTTTTGTATTTGAGAGCGATTAAAAGTTTATCTATTATTCCAAATCAGTTGAGGGTTATAGTTACCAGTGTTATGAAAGCAACCCCTCCATATAACTAAGCGCCTTTTCTTTTTGCACTTCATTGAGCCTGCGAAAAGTGCAAATCAATTCAATTTCTTTGTTGGTAAACTCTGAAGCCTGAAGCGGTTTTCGGATACTGGATAGGCCCATAATATAATCCATGCTGGTATCAAACAGCTCCGCCATTTTTAACAGTGACTTTAAGCTGACATAATGCTTACCTGTTTCATAGGCGCTGACTGTCTCCTGAGTCACCTCAAGTTCGATACTTAAACGCACCTGGGTCATTCCTTTGGACTCTCTTAACTCTCTGATACGGTTTTCCATACTCCCACCCCCTTTCTTATGCATATTACAGCTTATACTTGTATTGTTCAGCATTTTAAGCTATAATATTTATAGTTGTAGGTTGTTTTTATTATGTTGAATTAGAAGAAAGTGGAGGGGGCAGTTTTTTGAGATGCATGCAGACAAGAATTACTATGATAAAAACGGCATTCTCCTTCTCGCTAAAGATCAGGAATTAACAGATCAGGTTTTATCAAGACTCCGGAATCACAGTGTGATCAGCCAGGAGTTGCTCCGGGCTGGGAATCGATTGACAGGCGAAAGGATCAATACCGCACAGATCAGCAAAAAGCTCAAGGTACAGGATAAGCGTATTTTTGATATACCGGCACAAATATTGTCCGAGATCATATTTGATTCCCGGACAACCCCCTGGTGGTTCACCATCAACGCGCTCAGCAATTATATACCCTGGATATACACTCATTCCATCAACGTGGCACTGCTGTCGATGATTATCGGGAAATCTATGGGGTACGGCGATGAATTGTTATGGGAATTGGGCCTTGGAGGGTTGCTCCATGATATTGGCAAGATGATGGTCCCCAAGGCGATCATTCAAAAGCAGGGAAAACTTACCCCGGATGAAATGACATTTATGCAGCAGCACTGTGAGCTGGGTGTCAGTATCGTCGCCGATTGTGAGATACCTGAAAACAGCAAAATGATCATCCTGCAGCATCATGAACGCAATGATGGCAGCGGCTATCCTTATGGGTTGACTGAAAACAGCATTCATCAATCCGCGCAGATCGCCACCGTTGCCGACGTGGTGGATGCCATCACATCTTCAAGGCCTTACAGAGCGGCGAAGGACTTTGAAGTGGCTTATAAGATACTCGCTGAAAAAAGTGAGATATATCCAATCAGGATTGTCGAACAACTAAGGAGCATATTGTAGACAGTTATATCAGGGGTTATCAGTCCATTTACGCAGTCTGAAAACGGAAAGGCCCACGTCATATGATTTGGGCCTTTGGTGCCGTCTGATGATTTGTTTCAGGTTCGGTAATTGGCGTTGATGCTTATATAGTCCAGCGAGAAATCGCATGTCCACATCGTATCGCTGGCGCTGCCGTCAGAAAAGTCCAGCGTGTAGGTGACCTCGCTCTTCTTCAATTCAACCAAAGCGGCTTCCTCGTCAAACGCAAGCCCGCCGCCGTCCCTACAGACCTGTACATCTCCGATCCATATGTTGACCTTCTCAGGATCAAAGCGCGCGCCGGAATATCCCGCCGCGGTCAGCAGCCGCCCCCAGTTGGCGTCGTTGCCGAATGCCGCCGTCTTGCACAGCGGGGACTTCGCGATGGCGCACGCAATCCGGTATGCGTCCTGCGGGGTGCGGGCGTTTTTGACCTGTATCGTGAGCAGCTTGGTTGCACCTTCGCCGTCTGCCGCGAGCATTTTGGAGATGCGGATGCAAACGTCCTTAAGCGCCCCGACGAAAACCGCGTATTCGTGCGTTCCCGTTTCGATCGTTTTATTGTCGGCAAGGCCGGAGGCGAGGAGCAGCACCTTGTCGCATACGCTGGTATCGCCGTCGATGGAGATACGGTTGTAGGACACGGCCGCCGCTTCCTTGAGCGCCCGCCTCAGCGCGGGCAGGGCAATCTGCGCGTCTGTGGTGATCACAGAGATCATCGTCGCCATGTTGGGATGGATCATGCCGGAACCCTTGGCCATGCCGCCGATACGCACCTCAACACCGCCAATACTGACGGTTGCCTCAGCTTCTTTGGGCACAGTATCCGTGGTCATAATGGCCTGTGCCGCGTCCGCGCCGCCGGTCACGGACAGCACCGCCGCATTGATCCCCGCGTCAATACAATGCAGGGGGAGGGGTATGCCAATCACGCCGGTGGAGCCGGTCAGCACATTTTCGGGAAGGCAGCCAAAACGGTTCGCCGCAATTTCGGCCACTTTAAGCGCGTCTTCTTCTCCGCGCTCAGCAAGACAGGCGTTGGCGTTGCCGGCATTGATGATGACCAGCTGGGCAAGGCCATTCTTAACGTTCTTCTGTGAAAGCTGAAGCGAATGTCCCTTGACGATATTGCGGGTGAACACGCCCGCCGCTTTGGCGACGTTATCACATTTGACGATCGCGAGATCCTTGTTGCCTTTCTTTTTGATGCCGCATGAAACGCCTGCTGCGGTAAACCCTCTGGCGTATGTCACGCCGCTGCCTGTTGCCATATCGATGTGTCCTTTCAGAATAATCGAAAACAATTATAACACAAATACCCGCAGCGGAAGAGGTTATTCGCTCTCCAGCAAACTTTCCAGCCGCGCCAGATCGCGGATGGCGAACTTGTTGCGGCTATAGGTCAGTATGCCCATCTCGCTGATGACCGACAGTTCCCGCGATAGCGCGCTGCGGTTGACGCACAGGTAATCCGCGAGCGCCTGCCTGTCCAGCGCGATTTCAAAGCGGGTATTGTTTTTCTTTGTGGCCTGGCTGATCAGATAGGAGGCCAGCTTCTGGCGCGTCGTCTTGCGGGCAATGTGGTCCAGCTTTTCGCTCATCTCCAGATTTTTTTGCGCCACAATGGTCAACATATTCTCCACAAGTGCGTTATGATGGGAACAGCAGGACGAGCATGTCCGTATAATCTTGTCGAAGGCGATCAGCAGTATTTCCGAATCGGCCACAGCTTCCACGTTGACAGGACTGATCGTGACACCGGCACACGCAAGGGACTCCGCGAAAAGCTGCGGCGGCGAGAGCGCCGCCATCACGGCCCTGTTGCCGAGCATATCGTCCCGGCTGACAACGGCCTGGCCGGAAAGGAGAATGCCGACATAGCGGAGCGGGCTGCCTGCCGTCAGCATGAAATCTCCCTTTTTATAGACGGAGATTTTCGCGCCAAGGCAGCCCAGCATCGTTTCCAGCTCCGGACAGCTGATCCCTTTGAAAAGAGCGATATGTTTTTCAAATATGTGCTGACAATTCATATAAACCTCAACTGGCGTTGCAAAAGCAACGATGCATACAGGAGCAGTATATTATAATTGGATTCACAAGACAAGGAGGAAAATGAAAATGAAAAGAAATATCATTTGTATAGACGAAGAAAAATGCAACGGTTGCGGACTGTGTGTAAATGCCTGTCACGAAGGCGCGTTGCAGATGGTGGGCGGCAAGGCCCGGCTGGTGTCGGAATCCTACTGCGACGGTCTGGGTGCGTGCCTGCCTGAATGCCCCACGGGCGCCATCACGATCGAGGAGCGGGAAGCGGCGGGTTTTGACGAGGCCGCCGTGCAAAAACATCTGGAAAACAAGCGCGAAAAGGCACCGGTTCACGCCCACGGATGTCCGTCCGCCAGAGCGATGTCGCTGTCGGAAAAGCCCGTGCAGGCCGCCCCGGTTGCTCAAAGCGCTTCAGAACTGAGGCAATGGCCCTGCCAGATCAAGCTGGTGCCTGTGCAGGCTCCGTTTTTCGACGACGCGAAGCTGCTGATCGCGGCGGACTGCACGGCCTACGCTTATGCGGGGGTGCACAGCCGGTTCATGAAGGGAAAGGTCACGCTGATCGGCTGCCCCAAGCTGGACATGGTGGATTATACGGAAAAGCTCACCGAGATACTGGCGCATAACGATATCCGCAGCATCGACGTACTGCGCATGAGTGTGCCGTGCTGCGGCGGCATTGAATATGCTGTAAAACAGGCGCTGATAAACAGCGGCAAAATGATACCGTGGCACGTGACGGTGATATCTCCAAACGGCGAAATCATCGAAGACTGATAATGAGAACAGATTGAGCCAATACGATAACAAACGAATGACGGCGGAACTCATCGGCGCAGACAGCGTTAATACGTTCCGCCGTTTGCGCGTTGAGTTTTTGCGGAATATTCAGCCATACTGAATCAAAGTATATGAGCATGGCACAAAAACGAAGCTTTAAGAAGCCCGTGCTTGAAATACCTGTGAGGACTGTTAGATTAACGAATAAACAATGAGAATGACTTGCAGCAGGATTTGAATTGTTGATACTGTGGTATATAATAGGATAATTAAACCTTTAGGAGAATGCATGCTGAGTTTTAAAAAAATAGGTTTGGAGGACAGAACGCGTTTTGAGAAATATACATTGTGTCATGGATACCACAATCTTGAAGCGTCGTTTGCGAATATATTCATCTGGCAGAGAGCGTTGGATATACAAATGGCGACTGATGAGCTGGCGATGTATCTGCATCTGAGTATTGACAATATTTCATATATGCTGCCGCCGCTGCTGGAAAACTGTGATACCAGCATCGAAGAACCGATGCGGCGATGCGAGGAGTACCTGCAAAGCCGCGGCGATAATTTCCTGATGAAGGGCGTGACCGTTCCGCTCAAAGAAACAATTGAACGCGATTGCCCCGGGCGTTATGTGATGACGGAGGACAGAGCCAACTTTGAGTACGTATACAATTCCGTTGATCTGTGTACGCTGGAGGGGAAAAAATATCACGCCAAACGCAACCACATCAACAAGCTGCTCAGCAGCCACAGCTATACGTACCGGCTCTATACGCCGGATGACTACCAGTCCTGCATATCGTTATACGAGTCATGGATGATGGGCAAGGGCGGTATGACGGAAAGCTATCAATCTGAATTGTGGGCGGTGGAGGCGGCGCTCCAGAATCTTGACGCTCTGGGCTTAAAGTGCGGGATGTTGTTCGTGGACGGCAATCTGGAGGCGTTTTCTATCGGAGAGCGATTTGGGTCTGACATGGCCGTGATCCATGTCGAAAAAGCGAACCCCGATCTGCAGGGGGCGTATGCGCTGATCAACAGGGAATTCGCGCGCAATGAGTGGAGTGAAGTGAAATATATCAACCGTGAAGAAGATATGGGAATAGAAGGGCTGAGAAAGGCAAAGCTGTCATACAATCCCGCTTTTATGGTCGAAAAATATATCTGCACGAGGAATGAATAATGGACATACGTTTGCTGAAAACGGGGGAAAGGCCCTTGGCCAAGGCCTTGTGGAAACAGGCGTTTGGAGATACCGACGAATTCATCGACTGGTATTTTGCCAACAAAGTGCTGCCCGGCCAGTCGCTGTGCATTTTCGACCGGGGGCTCGCATCCATTGTTCATATGATCCCGTATACGATCAGTGTGCAGCACCGGGCGCTGCCCTCGGCTTTTATTGCGGGCGCCGCGACGGACAACACGCGCCGCGGCGAAGGCCTGATGCGCACGCTGCTGCGCGAATCTCTCGCGCTGATGAAGCAGCGCGGTATTTTGCTGACACACCTCTATCCGTTTAACCACGGCTTTTACGAAAGACTGGGTTGGGCGGCATACTCGCATGTGCGCAAGCAGAGCATCACGGCGGCGTCGCATCACCGGCGCGCCGATGTATTCGAAACGACCGATGCCGCGCTGCTGATGCCGCTTTATAACAAGATGATGCGCCACTACGACGGCTATGTGGTGCGCACTGAGCGTGAATGGAGCTGGCGGCTGGAGGAACTGGCGATGGACGGGGGTAAGGCCATCCTGCTGATCGAGGATGACGCGGCGGCTGCGTACATGCTTTATTATGAGAAGGATGGGGTGGCGGACGTCATCGAAACGGTCTATGTGGACGAGGCGTCGATAGGCGGGCTGCTGGCTTGGCTGTTTGGACAAGGCTGCAGGAAAGTCAAGTACAATGTCCCGTCCGACAGGCGCGGCGCCAAGCACGGCATGGCCCGCGTGGTGGATGCAAAGGCCCTGCTCGATGCGTTTGACGCGACGTCGCTGCTCAATCATGCAAGTATCGTTGATGAGCTGGCGCCGTGGAACAACCTCAAAGCCGGCGCGATACAGATGCCTGTGGGCGAGTTGGCAAGGATGGTGCATCAGGGGGCGGACAGATTCAGCCATTATTTTGAAGGATCACGTGATCTGAACCGCGCTATTGCACCCCAGACACCTTGCATTTTCGAAGCATATTGATTAGAATGTATTAATTATGTGGGGCTTATTTGTAGGATTGGCAATCGGAGTGCTGCAGGTTATGGCACTGCGTATACTCAGCAGGATGATACTTGGCGATAACCCGTCTGCCAAGCTGATTGGCGCGCTGCTGCTGATGGTTAAGATAGCAGTGATCGTGCTGGTGCTCTACCTCATTGCAACGGTTTCGCTCATACATTTGATCTGGACCGCAGGAGGCATGCTGGCAGGGTTGGTTTTGGCGTTGGTGGTCATTCAGGCGGGGCGCAGAAAAAAGGCGGCCGCCGTCAGCCGTGTGGACGGAAAGGAAAGCAACGAGGGTTGAACGTATGCTGACAGGTTTTGGGCAAAACATGCGGATCGAAATGGGAGAAATCGCGATCACACCACCGAAAGTAAACCTATTCGGTTGGGAGATCAGCGAAACGATGCTGGTCACATGGCTGGTCTTGCTGATTATCATATTCCTTGCCGTTATTATCCGTATTCTCGTCGTACCAAGATTCAAAACAGTACCGAAGGGACTGCAGAATGTATTGGAGATGTTTGTTGATTTTTGCGAAAAGTTTACAGACTCCCAATTGGGTAAGCGCGGTTCCGCATTTGCAGCGTATATTTTTACGGTTGCTCTGGTCATTGTCTCCACCAGCCTTATTGAACTGTTTGGGTTCAGGCCGCCAGCCACGGATATCAACTTCACGATTGCGCTGGCACTGATGTCTTTCGTGTTAATCAACGCATTTGGTTTTTATTATACGGGATTCTTCGGCCGGCTCAGGTGGTTCGTGAAACCCAAAGCGTTTATGTTGCCGATAAATATGGTGACGCACGCCGTGATCCCGGTGTCGCTGTCCTTCCGTCTTTTCGGTAATATGTTCGCTGGAATGGTCGTTATGGATCTGCTTTACAGCGTGTCTTATCTGGCTATCGGCATACCGGCTGTTTTATCGATCTATTTCAATCTGTTCCATGTGGGAATCCAAACGTATATATTCCTTGTACTGACGCTGTCGTTTATGGAAGAGACGGTTATGTATGGGGCAAAAAGATAAGTAATCAAATATTAATCTATATTTGGAGGTATACAAAATGACGACGGCTATTATTGCAATTGGTGTGGGCCTGGCGGTTTTAACAGGGCTGGGTGCAGGCATTGGCATGGGCATCGCTACAGGCAAAGCTGCGGACGCGGTGGCACGGCAGCCTGAAGCCAGCGGCAAGATCAATGCAATGCTGCTCATCGGCCTGGCGTTTGCCGAAACGACCGCTATTTATGGCTTTGTTATCGCCATATTGATGATGGGCAAGATTGTATAAATTAAGTGGGCACGATTTCAACGTAAGTGAGGTGTGATCATGCTGGAAATAGATCCGTTAACTATCGGCCTACATGTGCTCAATGTCATTATTCTGTTTGTGGTACTGCGGTTGCTTGTCTACAAACCGATATTAAAGTTCATGAAAAACCGCGAAAATACGTTTGCGAATAAGGTTGACGAACTGGACGAGCGTGAGCAGCAGTTAATTCAGCAGAAAGAGCAATATGAACATATGATGGCTGAGGCGCATAATGAGGCCGCGGCGATCATCACCAAAAGCAATGAAATGGCGCGCGATCACGCGCGTGAAATTGTCGATAATGCCAAAGAGCACGCTCGGAGTCTCGTGCTGCGGGCCAAGCGTGAAATTGAGGGTGAGAAGGTGCAGGCCAGGCTGGATATGCGGACAGAAATTGCAGAGATGAGTATACAGATCGCCGAAAAGGTGCTGGCTCGCGAGATTTCTCTGGATGATAACCGTAAGATCATTGACGATTTCTTTGAGAGGGTGGGATGATTTGGCTATCGAAGGAAAACTGAAGTCTGCGGTCAAGCTGGATGACCTGACAGTACAATCCATCAAAAAACGTTTTGAATCCCTTGTGGGAGAAGATATTAACTTTACAACAGAAGTGGTGCCTGAGTTGTTGGGCGGCTTCGTTGTGGCACTGGGAAACAAGGTGTACGACAGGAGCGTTCGCGCACACCTTGGCAAGATCAAGAATTTCATTGTGGATACGGATACGCCGTATCAGCAGGATGCGCTCGAAGAAGGCGATTTCTCTCTGGATTTCAACGCGGAAGAGTTCGGACAGGTCACCAAAGAACGCATCAAGGAATACTCAGGAGAATTTGACGTTGCGGAAATCGGAACCGTTACATCCTCGGGCGACGGCATCGTGCTGATAAAAGGCCTTGAAGGGTGTAAATACGGCGAACTGCTCGAATTTGAGAACAGCGCGTTTGGCATCGTTATGAACCTCTCCAAGGAGAGCATCGGCGCCGTACTTTTGAACAACGTGTGGGATGTGGCCGAGGGTTCCACCGTGCGCAATACCGGCACGGTCGTGCAGGTGCCCGTCGGGGAAGCGCTTTTGGGCCGTGTTGTCAGCCCGCTCGGCGTGCCGATGGATGGAAAAGGCAAGGTGTTCGCGAACAAGTACCGAATGATCGAAGCCGAAGCGCCGCGCATATTTGACAGACAGGGCGTGAAACAGCCCCTCGAAACAGGGATTGTGGCGATCGACAGCATGGTGCCCATCGGCAAGGGGCAAAGAGAACTGATCATCGGCGACCGGCAGACCGGCAAGACGGCCATCGCCGTGGATACCATACTCAACCAGAAGGGCAAGAACGTCTATTGCATCTATGTGGCCATCGGCCAGAAGGCGTCCACCATTGCGTCCATCATCAAGACGCTGGAGGAAGAAGGCGCGCTTGAGTACACGATCATCGTGGCGTCCACAGGTAGCGACGCGCCTTCGATGCAGTATATCGCACCTTACTCGGGCTGCGCTATCGCTGAGGAATTTATGTACGCCGGCAAGGATGCGCTGATCGTCTATGACGACCTGTCCAAGCACGCCGTGGCCTACCGGACGATGTCGCTGCTGTTGCGCCGTCCGCCGGGCCGTGAGGCTTATCCGGGAGACGTGTTCTATCTTCACTCGCGTTTGCTGGAGCGCGCCGCTCGTCTGAACGATGCGCATGGCGGCGGTTCCATAACGGCGCTGCCCATCATCGAGACGATGGCGGGCGATATTTCGGCCTACATACCCACCAACGTGATTTCCATCACGGACGGCCAGCTGTTCCTTGAGTCCGAACTGTTCAACGCCGGTATCCGTCCGGCCGTCAACGTGGGCCTTTCCGTATCCCGCGTGGGCGGCAGCGCGCAGATCAAAGCGATGCGAAAGGTGGCGGGCCGCCTGCGTCTGGACCTCGCGCAATACCGTGAACTGGCGGTGTTTGCCCAGTTTGCGTCAGACCTGGATAAGACCACAAGAGAGACGCTGGATCAGGGGGCGCGGCTGACCGAATCCTTAAAGCAGCCGCAGTTTTCGCCGATATCAATGGCCAGTCAGGTGATGCTGCTGTTCGTGGCTATCAATAAGTATCTGGTCAAACTCCCTTTCAACCATGTGAAGGAGTTTGAAAAAAGGTATCTGGATTACGTGGACACGAATTATCCTGAAGTTCGCCTGACCATTGAGAAAACGGGCGATCTGCCTGATGCTGAGATGGACACACTGCGCAAGGCCGCTGATGAATTGCTCCCGATATATTGCCAGCAGAATGCCATCAAACCTGAACAAGAGGTAGAAAACTGACATGGCCAACATGGGGGATATCAAGCATAGTATCCATTCGATCTCCGAAATGCAGCAGATCACGCGGGCGATGCACCTGATTTCCACGTCCAAGATGAGGAAGGCCATCGTCAAGTATGAGAACAATCATGTGCATTTTGAGCGGGTGCAGTCTGCGCTGAAGGATATATTGACACATACAAAAGAACTCACGCATCCTTATGTCGGCGAAAGCAATGGCGGCAAGGCGGCCTATGTGGTGATTGCGGCGGATAAGGGCATGTGCGGCGGCTATAACCATAACGTGCTCAACCTGGCGCTCAGCGCCATGCAGAAGAGCCGGGAACGTTACATATTGACGGTGGGGCAGGAAGCGCGGGCGTTTTTTGACCGGCGGGGCTACATGGTCGACGTGGAGTTTCTGCATGTATCGCAAAACCCATCGCTTTACAACGCGCGCAATATCACAAACGATATATTGGAATTGTATGAGAACGGCATCATGGACGAGGTATATGTGGTATACACCAAGTTTGTTTCGGCCATCCGTCAGGAACCCCGCGTGCTGAAGCTGCTGCCCATTTCGATATCCAACTTTCAAGAAATTGTGACGGAAGCGCAGTATTCCGGAGAGCTTTACTACCATCCGTCGCCCAAAGAGGTGTTCGATATACTGGTTCCACAGTATATTGTCGGTCTGGTATACGGGTGCCTCGTACAGTCTTACGCGAGCGAGCATTGCGCGCGTATGACGGCGATGGAGAACGCGACGAACAACGCCGAGGAGATGATCGACAACCTGACGCGGCAGTACAACCGCGCGCGGCAATTTGCGATCACCAACGAGATCTCCGAGATCATCGGCGCGCTGGATGCTATAAAATAGCGATTGGAGAGCGACATGGAGGACTACAAAATCGTCAATAAAGGCGAACTGATACGCATCACAGGGCCGGTGCTGGACGTGAAATTTCACGACGGCTACCTGCCCGCCATATACAACGCGCTGGTGATCAAGCTGGGAGACCGGGAGGTTTGGCTGGAAGTGGCGATGCACATCGGCGACGATACGGTGCGCTGCATCGCGCTGCATGCCACGGAAGGACTATACTGCGGACTCGCCGTGATCAACACGGGAGACCGCATCAACGTTCCGGTGGGGCAGCAGACGCTGGGCCGCGTGGTGAACGTGATCGGACAGCCGATCGACGGCAAAGGCCCTATCAACGCGGATACACGGCTGCCGATTCATCGGAAACCGCCCAAATTTGCGGACCAGAACCCGGCGACCGAGCTGTTTGAGACGGGCATCAAGGTCATCGATCTGCTGGCGCCTTACGCCAAGGGCGGCAAGATCGGTCTGTTCGGTGGCGCGGGCGTCGGCAAAACGGTGCTGATCATGGAGCTTATCCGCAATATCGCGACGGAACATGGCGGCTATTCCGTGTTCACGGGCGTGGGCGAGAGAAGCCGTGAAGGCAACGAGCTGATCATGGACATGACCGAATCAGGTGTTATCGAGAAAACGTGCCTCGCATTTGGGCAGATGAATGAACCGCCGGGTTCGCGTATGCGCGTGGCGTTCACAGGGCTGACGCTGGCCGAGCACCTGCGTGACGAAGAGCATCAGGACGTGCTCCTGTTCATCGACAACATATACCGCTTCATACAGGCGGGCTCCGAGGTTTCGGCCTTGCTGGGGCGCATACCGTCCGCGGTGGGTTATCAGCCGACGCTGGCGGCGGAGCTGGGCTCACTTCAGGAGCGCATCACGTCCACCAAGAACGGTTCGATCACGTCTGTGCAGGCCATCTATGTGCCGGCGGACGACCTGACGGACCCGGCGCCCGCGACGACGTTCTCGCATCTGGACGCCACAACGGTGCTGTCCCGCCAGATTTCTGAGCTGGGTATCTATCCCGCGATCAACCCGCTGGAATCCTCCTCGCGCATACTCGACCCGCGCATCCTGGGCGAAACGCATTACAACGTGGCGCGGCGGGTGCAGGAAGTGCTCCAGCGCTACAAGGAACTGCAGGATATCATCGCGATGCTGGGCCTGGAAGACCTCTCGGATGTCGACAAGACCATCGTGTACCGCGCCAGAAAGGTTCAGCGTTTTCTGTCGCAGCCGATGTCTGTGGCCGAGGTGTTCACGGGCATCCCCGGCAAATATGTGCCGCTGGAGCGCACGATAGAGAGCTTCCGGTCCATCGTGGACGGGGAAGTGGACGATATCCCCGAGGGGGCTTTCTTCATGGCGGGTGATATCGAAGACGTGAAGGCGAAAGAGAAGAAGTCCTGACAGAGGAGGAAATGGCATGCCGGCGAAATACACACTGGAGATCATCACTCCGGAACGGACGTTCTTCTGCGGCGATGTAGAGAGCGCGATCGTTCCCACGCCCGATGGATTCCTCAGCATTCAGAAGATGCACGAGCCCATGGTCTGCGCTTTGTCCATCGGCGCGATGCGTCTCAATATCGACGGCGACTGGAAGGAATGCACCACGTCCGAAGGGTTTGTGGAGGTGCGGCCGGATGAGACGATCATATTTTCGCAGGCGGTGGAGTGGCCGGAAGAGATCGACATGGTCCGCGCCAAAGAAGCCAAAGAGAGGGCGGAAGAGCGCCTTCGTCAGCGGCAGAGCTATCAGGAATACATGCAGAACCAGATTGCGCTGGCCCGCGCCATGGTGCGCCTGCGCGTGGGACGCCAGAAACAGAACCTCGACTAAACAGATCAGGGGCGCTGCAACCGGTTTGTGGCGCTTTTATTTTCTTCTGAAGGAGAAGCGGTTGACCGAATTGGTACTGGTGCGCCACGGCGCCACACGGGAGAATCTGGAACAAAGGTATTGCGGCCGTCTGAACCCGCCGCTTGCCTCTGAAGCCGCCGGTGAAGTGCGCAGGACGGCTGGGTTGCTGTCTGGGTGGGAGCCGACCCATGTGTATTGCAGCGAAGCTTTGCGCGCGCGCCAAACAGCGGATATCGTTGCTCCGGGCAGAAGCGTCATTTACCTTGAGGCTCTGCGGGAGATGGATTTCGGCAGGTTCGATGGGCTGAGCGCGAACGAGATACAAAACCGCATGCCGGATGTGTGGCAGGCCTATATGGATGACTACAGCCGTTTTACGTTCCCAGACGGGGATAATGTAAAGGATTACTTGACAAATTCTTTTAAAACAATTAAAGCTATTATCAGGGAAACAGATGGCGGACGCATTCTGATTGTCGCCCATAAAGGCTTCGTACTATCCGCTTTGTCCCATCTTTTGCACGGTGACAGTGATCATATTTTTAGCTACGATATCCGTCCCGCAGGCTTCGCAAAGCTCGCTGTTGGCAATGGTTTTGCGGTGCTGAAACAGCTGATCCAGCCTCTGAAAGTATAAAATTCCTGACCTTGGTCAATAATGATGACATTAAATGCCGCTATTTTTTAGGCAAAGGGTCAGGAGGATAATATGACAGGCGAGAGAGCGACAAAGATGCTGATACTCAGCAGCGCGCGGACATTGTTTTCGGAAAAAGGATATGATCAGACGCCGGTTGAGGAGATATGCGCGCTGGCCGGCATCGCAAAAGGGACATTTTTTTACCACTTTGAGAGCAAGCAGTCCATCGTCAGGTACATACTCGCCATGCAGATGGACGAGTACCGCGATCAGCTTGCGCAGCAGATGGATTCTCTGCACGACGCGATTTCCAGAGCGGAATATTTTATAGCCGCGCTGATCGAACAGACGGATACCGCGCCGGAGACGGATTCATATTTCAAGGATACACCGGCAGAATGGTACGACACAGTGTTGAGAGAGGAACGGGCGCGCACGCTGCTGCCTTTGCTGGAAGACGTGGTGTTTGAAGGCATTGAGAAAGGGTATTTCCGCGTCAAGAACCCGGACGTCTGCTCGGCGATCGTGTTCTATGGAATTGATTCGCTGCTGCAAAAAGCAAACGCAGGCACCCCGGACTTGTACAGCGGAATCAGGGAAATGGCGACCAAGATATTGGGGCTGAAGGAGACGACTCTGGCGATATCAAACTATTAACGAGGTAAGCTATGAAAACGGCGGTTGTATTTTACACGCGTGACGGAAACACGCGGCTGGCTGCAAATCTGCTGGCCAAAAGACTGGGGGCGGACGTATTTGAACTGGAGGAAGTCAAAAAGAGAGGCCGGTCCGCGGCATCCTTCATGGCAGCCGGTTTCGGGGCATCGTTTGGGTTCAAGAGCCGGTTGAAAAGCGACTATGCTCAGGAGATGAAAGCATATGATACGATATGCATCGGTTCACCTGTCTGGGCGGGCAAGACTGTGCCGGCTGTCAACGCCTTTGTGAATACACTGGAGGCATCAGGGAAAAAAATCATATTGTTTACGGTGCAGGCGGACCCGCATCCCGAAGAAAGACCGCCGGTGAGCCTTGAAGCTTACAAAGCAACCTTGGAAAATAAAGGCGGGTTGGTCGCGAAAATGCTCCGGATGCATGGCGCGCCTCCTGGAAAAACAGTAGACGAGGCTGATCTGCAAACCCAGATCAGTCATGGAATGACTGAATTTTAGCAGTGTTAAAATGTTACAAAAATATTACAGCTTCATTGACATTTTGGAACGGATACGTTATGATATGGATAATGGTGTGAGTGTACGTTTCTGTAAGGAGATAGCCGTATGGCAAAGAATTCAGGCATTCGTGCTCTGAAAAACTTAAAAAATAAAATCGCTCAGAAAAACCCGGCTGTACAAACACAGCGTGTCGTTGTCGCGAAACAAAAGGAGGAAGGCGCAGGGGTAAGTGCGGCTCCCGTTGTCAATCCTTTACCTTCAAAGACTGAAACGCGGGTGGATTATCTGGAGGATACGCCGGAAGTTTCTCCTGTGGAGACCAAGCGTTTTGAAAGACCGGCAAAGCCCAACGATTTTCTGGACGAGCATACACCAAAAAGCCGCTTATCGCGCAGCCGAAGAAAAAAACCAGGCCTTTTTAGCGGCGTTTTTTCAATCTCTACTAAAAAGGACAATGCAAGCAGAACGAACGACGCGCTGGCCTTTGCGTCCAACAACAAACGGCTGGGCAAAAAGGGCAGACGGAACCGTATGGTGCTGCTGTATGTGGGGACGGGTGTTGTGGTCGTCGCTGTGATGCTCATCGTATTTCTCGCCCCGGGCGGCATAGCGGCGCCTGCCGAAGCCGAGGTGACGGGCGGAAACAAAGCCGCTGTCGTCGGCGCTCAGGTTTTGCCGGATGCGACGCAGAGCCCAACCGCCACACCGGAGGAAACAGCGGCCACAGAATCTCCGACAGAGCCCGCGGCTTCTCCCGACAATGTTGTAGCGGCTCTGGATGACCCGTTGGAATCGCCGACGATGATTCCAACGACAAAGCCGACAGAGGAGCCGACGGAATCACCGACACCGATTCCCACGACCGAGCCGGACCCGACGCCCGCGCCAATCAGCGTGGACGAGCTGGTCGATTTCTTCGTTGTGGAGGCGGATGCCTATTACAACGGCATGGGCTATTCCAATAACCACTACGAGTATACGGATGAAGAGTATTATATGCTCGCGCAGATCATAGATATTGAGGCCCGTGGCGAGAGCTTTGAGGGCAAGGTGGCTGTCGGCAACGTGGTGATGAACCGCGTGCTGTGCCGCAGTTTCCCCGGAAGCAACATCAAGGATGTCATCACGCGCCCGGGGCAGTTCGCTTATGCGGGCCGGGAAGGACGGTCGCCCTCGTCTTCATCCAAGAGAGCCGCCCGCGCGGTGCTGGATGACGAGCTTTGGGTCGTCGCGCAGGATATATACTATTTCCGTTCCGGGGCTCCTTCGGGCGAGAACTGGGGCAGCCACAAGTTTTATAAAACGATTGGCGGCCATTGCTTCTACCGCCACAGTTACAGCGGTCGGCATCGCGGCGGCGAAGCGCCTCCCGCGTTGTTCGAACGTACTTACAAATATGCGCAGTACGGATGCAAGCCGGAAAAACGTGTCTACAGAATCCAGTACATGCTGAACAAGCTAGGCTATGACGTCTATGCGGACAGCTATTTCGGCAAAGATACCAAGATTGCGCTGATGGATTTTCAGCAGAAGAAAGGTCTGGACGCTGACGGCGTCGCAGGCCCGGCCACAGTGAAGGCGCTGATCAAAGAATTTGGTGTGGAGAATTACTACTCAAGATTTGTGGCATAAAACGAAGGCCGCTGCAAAGCGGCTTTTTAAGTTCCAAAGTTCCAAAATGGAGGCCCTTTATGACGCTTGAACTGCTGGAGAAGGAATATGCCGTTTGCCGGTTAAAAACGCAGAGCCTTCCGTCCGGAGAGTTTGTATCGCTGACGGTGAGCGGCGGGGAGATATCGCTGGTCTGCGAAGCTGAGCTGGCTCCGCGGGACAGTATCGCTGAGACCGGCTGGCACGGCATGCGTATCAGCGGCATACTGGACTTTTCCCTGATCGGAATATTGGCCGGCCTGACGGACACACTTGCCAGGGCTGGCGTATCAGTCTTCGCTATATCCACCTACGACACCGATTATCTGTTCATCAAATCGCAGAATCTGCAAAGGGCCGTTCAGGCCCTGACGGCGCAGGGACATACGGTGATCGGATATTAAAGCCTACGACGATTTGCTCAGCAACTTTCTCAGCTTCTGCAGCGCCGTATCGCTGCCGCCAAAAGCATCCATCGCCAGCGCCTCAAGCGTTTGGCGGCCTTCAGGCTTAACGAACACGCCGGACTGGCCAAGCTGGTCGTATATGGCCCGCAGCGCCTCGTTCTCCTGATAAATATCCACATTCCTGATCACCGGAAACACGCCGATAGCCTCCAGTTTTTTCTGAGACGGCTCGCTCACCAAATAGGATGCGAAATCCTTGCAGGCGTTTTGCCTTAATTCATCCTCCTGAACAGTGACGCCCAGCATCTGCGCCATATCGGTATATCCGCCGATGGCGTAAGCCGTGAAAGCGGGCGCTTCGCCCTGTGCATATCGCTCCGTGACGTCGAACAACTGCCGGTGTGATGCGATCAGCACGGCGGTTTCGCCTTTACAGAAAGCCGAAAGACCATCGGAATACGCGGCTTTAAGACCAAGCGCGGCATCCGGCATTTCGGGCTCGTTCCAAGTATACTTGTTGGGCTTTTCCAGAGGAGGATATTGGTGCAGCGCCAGCGCGGGCAGGGCGGAATATCCCGGTTCGGAGTCAAACGCGACGCCAAACGCAGCCGCGTCCAGCAGTGCGTCCGGGCGTATGCCCCAGCCATCATAAGTGCCGAGGCCGTTTTCGCTCATCAGGTCGTTGTTAATGATCAGGCAATACCCGCCGAACATATACGGATACGCGGTATCTTCATCGTCCAACAACAAAAAGCTCTGACGGGGAAGCGGGGCAAGCTCTAGTGAAGGGCCTTTGTCATACGGATACGAGATGATATCCGGTTTTTGCCCGAACTGAATGGCTGTGGCCGCTTCGTCCGGGGTATAGGTTTCCATCTCTATAAACACATGGGGATTCTGAGCTTCATACTTCTTGATACGGCTGGCCAGAAATGCGGCGGCAGACGAACCGCCTGTGCGCCAGTCAGATATATGCCAGATATGGAGTATGCCCTGAAAATAGGGCTCTTCCGGCAGTTTCTCATAATACGAAAGAATCAGCCATGGAGAGACGGCCACAAGCAAAATGACCAGCACACATAAAAAATAAGCAAAAGGCTTCATCATTGCACCTCTTGCTTATTTATACTTGGTTTACCGCCCAATCATGACATGCCTAGCATCGCCGCGCCGATGATCCCGGCATCGTTTCCGGATAAAGCCAAACGGATGTCAGCGTATTTTTGGTTTTCGAATATGCCGAGGCCTTCGCTGGCCTTGATGATCTTGTTCAGCAGGAATTCACCCGCGCCGGACACGCCGCCGCCGATCGCGATGACATCGGGGTCCAGAGCGTTTTCCAGCGCACAGATTCCCATCGCCAGCTTGCCTACATATTCGTCCAGAATGGACAGCGACACATAATCGCCTTCGCGCGCGGTTTCGATGATCAGTTTGGTATTCACTTTGGTATAGTCGCCGCCCGTCACATGATGCAGCATGCTTTCCGGACGCTCCATGACGCACTGGCGACCCATGCGGATCAAAGCGGGGGCGGAGGCGTAAACCTCAAGGCAGCCCTTGTTGCCGCAGGTGCACTGGATGCCGTTTTGCACGATCGGCATGTGTCCCAGTTCGCTGCCCAGCCCATGCGCGCCGCTGAACGGCTTACCGCCTATGATGATGCCGCCACCGACGCCTGTACCCAGCGTGAGCAACACGCCCACCTTGCAGCCGGCCAGTGCGCCGAGGTGGTATTCGTATACCGCCGCGACCGTCGCGTCGTTGTCGATGTATACGGGAATGTTCAGATGCTTCTTCAGCTCAGCTTCCAGCGGGATGTCGAACCAGTAGAGGTTGTGGACCGCGATGACGACACCGTTGTTGGCCACACCGGGAATGCCGATACCCACGCTCTTGATCTCATCCAGCCTGATGCCGTTTTCTTTGGCGACACTGATGACCGCCTGCGCCATGTCGGCGACGATCTCCTGATAGCTGCGGCCCACTCCTGTGGGAACACTCGTTTTGCAGACCAGATTAAGCTTTTCATCCACCAGCCCGGCTTTGATGGCGGTGCCGCCCAGATCGATTCCAGCAAGATACATCAGTGTTCTCCTCTCGTACAGCTTCCGGGCGCGATGATCTCCAGCAGCTTGCTGTCCAGTTGCTCGGCAGTGATATGCCCCATGCATTTTAGCCGGTAATTCATGGCCGCCACCTCGATGATGATGGCCAGGTTGCGCCCGGGGCGAACCGGTATCGTGATGATGGGAATCTTCACACCCAAGAGGGTTATGTATTCGTCGGAAAGGCCTAGACGGTCAATATTCATCGGGTCGCCCAGCTCCAGATTGACGGCCAGCTCGATGGATTTTTCCACCAGCACCGCGCCGATACCGTACAGCGTGCGGACATCGATGATGCCAAGGCCGCGTATCTCCATCATATGGCGGATCACCTCGGGAGACTGGCCGATCAGCTGGTTGTCCGATAGCTTGACGATCTCCACGACGTCGTCCGCGACGAGGCGGTGATTTCGTTTGACGAGTTCCAGCGCGGTCTCGCTTTTGCCCACGCCCGAATCGCCCATCAGCAGTATGCCGACGCCGTATACGTCCATCAGCCCTGCGTGACGGGATATGCTGGGGGCCAGCACTCTGTCCAGATAAACCGTGGTTTTATGGCTGAGCTTCGTGGTGGTCAGCCCGGACATCAGCAGCGGCGTGTTGTATTTCTTCGCCGCTTCGATCATCTCAGGCGGCGGCGTGAGGTTCCGCCCGATCATGACGCACGGCACCTGGCTGGCAAAATACTTGTCCAGCCGCTCGCGCTTAAGCTCAGGGTCAAGGTTCTGAAGGTAGGTCATCTCTACCATGCCGAAAAGCTGAATACGGTTGACTGCAAAATACTCAAAAAAGCCTGCCATCTGCAGCCCGGGGCGGTTCAGGTCGGATGTGTTGATCTCGACATTCTGCACATCACCCCGATATATGACGCTCAGGTTCAGTTCTTTGACAAGATCATCGATTTTGAGCTTCACTTTCATAAGCTCCCTCCAGTATGTATTTTTCAATCACGTCCGCTACGCCGCCCTCGTTGTTGGAGGGGCAGATGATGTCGGCGGCTTCCTGGACATGAAGTGTTGCATTCGCCATCGCGACGCCAAGGCCGGCGTATTCCAGCATGGGGATATCGATGTCGGTATCGCCGACCGCGATGACATCCTTTCGGTCCACGCCGTAATGGCTGGCCACAAAGGCCAGCGCTTCACCTTTGTTGACGCTTGGGTGCGCAAATTCGATATATACCGGTTTGGACTGCTTGATCGTCAGCATGGGGAAGCGCTTCTCGGCTTCTTCCTTGATTCCGGCGATCTTGTCCTCATCGATCACGAACAGCACCTTGGGGGTGATGATCTGCGGCATTTTCAGAAGATTCGGCTCCATGATGCCGGGATGGCCGTAAAACCGCTCATAATAGTCGGAATACTTGCTCTTTTCCCGGTAAACGAGTTCCCCGTCGATATAGACCTGAGCGTGAACGCCTTTTTTCTCGCCGAACTCAAGAACCTTTTTGACAAGCGGCGGATCGACCCCGCGTGTGAACACTGCGTGCCCGGCGGCATCAAAGACCTCAGCGCCGCCCGATGTGATATACAGCGTATCCAGATGAAGATCATCATAAAACCGCAGCATGCCCTTTTTGGTGCGGCCGGTGCACAACACAACGATCACGCCCTTTTCGACGGCTTTGCGGATAGCCTCGCTGACCCTTTCGGGTATGCGGACATCGCTCGTCAGCAGGGTGTCGTCAACGTCTATCGCGATTAATTTGTATGCCATTATTCCTCCCGGTTGAAACAAAATGAAAATCTTTTATCGCGTCTATTATACATGCCGCCCCGTTGTTTGAAAAGCCGGATAATACAAATGATTGCGAGCACATGATGTTAAAGTAACAACATTTCCATTGACATCGAACGCCGGACAATGATACTATTGATATGCAGATAAAAGGAGCGCTGATGGACGAAAAAAGTAAACGTCTTCATACGATTCAGGAGATGCTGCAAAAGCAGAATGTTGTTACGATCCGCGAATTTGCGAAGAATCTCGGAACGTCGGAGATGACGGTCCGAAGGGATCTGCAGATGCTCAAAGAGCAGGGAATCGTCAATATTTTCTATGGCGGCGTATCACTGCAGCCGCCGTCGTCCGCACCGCTTAAGCCTTCGGTTTACGATATTGATCAGGAGCTGGGAGAAAAGGCTCCGCAAAAGAGAAGAATCGCCCGCAAGGCCGCGTCGCTCATCCAGCCGAACGACGTACTGCTGATCGACACAGGGTCCACCACGTCGTCCATCATCGATTTTATCCCCGACGATTCACGCAATATCGTATACGGCTATGCACTCAACATCATTCAGGGCGTTTGCGCCATGCCCAATTTGAGCGTGGTGGCGTGCGGCGGTTTTTTTCACAGAAATACGCGCATGTTTGAAAGCGAGGAAGGCGCATCGCTGATCAAGAAAACAAAAATCAATAAAGCGTTTATGGCCACGCGCGGGCTGACCGCCGAGGTGGGGGTGACCACCGCCGAATCGTATGAGATCGAGATGAAAAAGGCGGCGATGGCGGCGAGCGAACAGAGAATTCTGCTTGTGGATTCCTCCAAGATGGGCAAGGCTTGGTACGCCCGGTACGCGCGGCTGGCGGACTTCGATATCGTGATCACCGATTTGGACGTGGAAGACAGGTACGTAAAGATGATAGAAGATATGGGCGTTCAGATCCATATCGTTTAACAATTGCAAACAATAACAAACAATATATTATTTTTGAAAGGAAGATTTAACATGAACGGAACGATGAAGGCAGTCAGAATGTATGCGCCCCGTGATCTGAAGCTGGAGGAAGTGGCGATTCCTCAGATCAAGGAAAACGAAGCGCTCATCAAGGTGATGTCCGTGGGTATCTGCGGCTCCGACATCCCGCGCATCAACCAGTATGGCGCGTATATCTCGCCCATTACGCCGGGGCACGAGTTTGCGGGACAGATTGTGGAAGTGGGCAGCGCGGTGAAGGAATTCAAGGTGGGAGACCGTGTGACGGTGCCGCCGCTGATGCCCTGCCTGAAGTGCGAATACTGTGAGGAAGGTCATTACTCGCTCTGTAAGGACTACAGCTATTTTGGTTCCCGCTGCGACGGCGCTTTCGCGCAGTACCTGGCCGTGCCGGAACTCAATCTGCTTAAGATCGCTGACAATGTGACGTATGAAGCGGCTGCGACCACGGACCCGCTGGCCAACGCGCTGCACTCTATCAAGCGTAGCGGCTTCAAGGCCGGGGACAAGGTCTGCGTGGTGGGTGTGGGCACCATCGGCCTGTATGCGCTGCAGTACATGAAGGCCAAGGGAGCGACCAAGGTGGTGGCGGTGGACGTTGGCGCAGAGAAGCTCAAAGCGGCCGCGCTCTCCGGCGCGGATGTCTGCATCAACGGCACGGATGCCGACGTGGTGGAGCAGATCGTAAAGGCGACGGACGGCGGCGCGGATGTCTGCATCGATGCATCCGGTTTCCCCCCGGCCCAGCACAACGCGATCATGGCGACGGCCAAACACGGCACGATGGTGTTCCTCGGCATCTCGCACCAGCCGCTGGAACTCTCCGAGAAGTGCGTGGACATGATCATGAGAGGCGAGAAGACGCTCAAAGGCTCGTGGAACTCCTTCTCCAAGCCGTTCCCGGGCTGGGAATGGACGCACGGCGTGGACAGCCTCGCGGACGGCACGATCGACGCGACCAAGGTGATCACGCATCGCCTGGAGCTGGAAGACGTGCCGGAGACGTTCGAGAAGATCCACCGCAAGGAGATATTCTTCAACAAGATACTGTTCTTCCCCTGGGGAATAACGAAGGAGTAATGATCGATGAAAGCATTTGTTTATCACGGGGAGACCAACTTCTCGATAGACGAGGTGCCCAGGCCCAAGGCGGGCCCGGGCGAGGCTGTTGCGAAGATATTGTGCGCATCCATATGCGGCACAGACCTTCGGACATACCGCTTCGGCAATCCCAAGCTCAAGACACCCGTCATCATGGGGCATGAGGCCTGCTACGAGATCGTAGAGGCCGACGCTTCCACCGGCCTGAAGGTGGGCGGCCGGTATATCATGGCGCCCGCCATTGGCTGCGGTGAGTGTAAGAGCTGTAAAAAGGGCCGCTCCAACATGTGCGACAATCTGGTGACCGTCGGTTTCCAGATGGACGGCACATTCGCGGAATACATCCACATACCCGCGCTGGCGATCCGTCAGGGGCATTTGATCCCGATACCCGACAGTATTTCCGTTACCGCCGCGTCTGTGGTGGAGCCGGTGGCTTGCGCGGTGAACGCCCAGACCTATCTGAAGATAGAACGGGGCGACAGTGTGCTGATCTATGGTTCCGGCTATCTGGGCTGCATCCATGCCGAGCTGGCGTTCATTCAGGGCGCATCCAAAGTGATCGTGGCGGAGATATCCGAGAGCCGCCGCATACAGGTCAAGCAGTTCGTGCCAGGCGTGGAAGTTGTCGACTCGAGCGACCCCGGCTACATGGACGTGGTGCGCCAGATGGTGGGCGGCGGTGTGGACGTGGTTATCACGGCTGCTCCGGCGGGCATCACACACCGGCAAGGGTTGGAACTGCTGTACAAGAATGGCCGGATGAGCCTGTTTGGCGGGCTGCCCGGCACCGATAACTATCACCTCGACAGCAACCTGATTCACTACAAGGAGCTGGGCGTATTTGGCGCGCACGCCTCCACCGTGGCGCAGAACAAACAGGTGCTGGAGATGGTGGTGAGCGGCATGCTCAATGTGGAAAAATACATCACGACGTTTGCTTTCAGCGATATTGACAAAGCATTCGAAAGCGTGGTCAAAGAGAAAGCCGTAAAGGCAGTTGTGTTGCCCTAGCAAATAATTCGCTTTAAAGAGCGGCAGAGATGCTGCTCTTTTTCTTTATTTAAACAAATAGAGAATTAAAAAGAAATCGTATCCATGAATGTTCACAAACCAAACGCACTGTTTTGCCATATTGGCATTCACAAACGCTGTGATTGCTGGTATACTAGCAAATGATTACGCAAAAGGAGCAACTGGCGTTTTGAAAAAAATCTTAGCTTTATGTTTTACGATCGCCCTGACACTGACGCTTTTTATAGGCCCGGCGCAGGCAGCCCCCGCATACGAAGGCGAGGTGGGGCCGTATGCCGTATTGCTTCTCGATGCCGACTCAGGCAAAGTGTTGTACGAGAAGAATGCGGATGAGATCGTTGAACCGGCCAGCACGACCAAGATCATGACACTGCTTGTCGCGCTGGAAAAGGCAGATATGGACAGCGTGGTCACGGTGTCGTCCAATGCGGAACGCCAGGGAGGTTCATTGCTTCACATCTCTTCAGGAGAAGAGATCGTCATGAAAGACCTTTTGAACGGCATGATGCTGGCTTCCGGCAATGACGCCGCTGTTGCGGTGGCCGAGGCTGTAGGCGGTTCAGAAGAAGGCTTTGCCGTATTGATGAACGCCAAAGCCAGTGAGCTGGGCATGACGAATACCAATTTTGTCGTCGCCCATGGCATGCATGTGGAAAATCATCATACGACGGCACGCGATATGGCGCGCCTGACGCTTTATGCGATGCATGATCCGGAGTTTGCCCAGATTGTTGGACAAGCCTCTTATACCATGCCTGCCGATAACAAGCATAGCTCGACATGGGAAGTGCTCAATACCAATAAACTGCTGTTGCCGACCGGTTTGGAGCCGGACAATAAATATTATTATAAATATGCGACCGGCATCAAGACGGGCTCAACACCTGCCGCGGGGGATTGTCTTGTTTCGTCAGCCAGCAAAGATGGCATGAACCTGATCTGCCTGATATTCAACGATAAATACAATGGGAGCGAGCGGTGGCCGCTTACAAAATCTCTTTTTGAATACGGCTTCAGCAACTTCCGGACGCTCAACATTCAGTCGATCATTGAGAGCACAGGGCCGGTCAGCGTCAGCGTGCAAAACACAGCCCCAGGCAGCGAAACTTTGGAACTTTACGTCGCAAATACCGGTGAGCTTTTCCAGACCGTTGAGAAGGCGCTTGCCGAAAAGGTTGAAGCAGGCGAACTCACCAGCCGTATTCAGTATTATAACGGAGACACGTTAACCGCGCCTGTCAATGAAGGAGACGAAGTCGGCACCATAGAATATGCGACAGACACGGGCGAAGTCGTGTATCAGGGCAAACTGGTGGCTTCGGGCAATGCCGCATCCGCAGACGAAGTATCGGCCCAGCCCACAGAACAGCCGCCGTTGCCTTCAGAGACGCCCGAAGCTTCGGGTGAAAATGGCGGAGTCGGGCTGCTTGGATGGATATTGATCGGTGTGGGAGCCGTGCTACTTGTGTTTGTCGCTTTGCTTGTTGTCACTGCGGTCAAACGCAAAAGGCGTTACCGCAGGCGTGCCGCAAGGAGACGGCGCAGGTAAACAGCCTGCCAATGAGATTGCATGCATTTTAATCACGGACGTGATATACTTGGGGTATAAACGGCCTGTTCGCTGGCCGGTTTATTGGGGGATGTTACAGTTTGAAAAGATTCATAACTGTTTTAACTATATTGTTAACAGTGCTTCTTGCATTTACAGGCACAGTGCTGGCGGCGGACGGGTATCCCGGTGAGGTTTCGCCGTACGCCGTTTTGCTGATTGATGCAAATTCCGGGACGGTATTGTCCGAGAAGAATGCAGACCAGCAGATAGAACCGGCCAGCACGACCAAGATCATGACGTTGCTTCTGGCGCTGGAAAAAGGGAACATGAGCGATGTGGTCACAGTATCGGCCAATGCTGCGGACCAAAGCGGGTCTACACTGGAACCTAAGCTCAGAACCGGGGAAGAGGTTAAATTTGAAGACCTGATCAATGGCATGATGATGGCCTCCGGCAACGACGCTGCGGTTGCCGTTGCCGAGCATATTGGTGAAAGTGAAGAAGGCTTTGCCGCCATGATGAACACCAAAGCGGCTCAGTTGGGGATGAAGAATACCCATTTTGTCGTTTCGCATGGGATGCATACCGAGGGCCATGTGACGACCGCGTGGGATATGGCGTTGCTGACAATGGCCGCCATGCAAAACCCACAGTTTGTGAAGATTGTAAAACAAACGTCGTATACGATGCCTGCCACCAATAAATCAAATTCAAGAGTCGTTAAAAATACAAACAAACTGCTGCAGTCTGACAGCAGTTCATATTACCAATATGCGACCGGTATTAAAACGGGATCGACGCCAGCCGCCGGCGACTGTCTTGTGGCTTCAGCCAGCAGAAATGATATGGACCTGATCTGCCTGATCTTTAGGGATGAATATAACGGCAGCGAACGATGGCCTCTTGCCAAATCCCTCTTTGAATGGGGTTTCGATAATTTCACCACAGTGGATGTGCAGACATTGTTGGATAAAGTCGAACCTGTGAAAATTCAGATCGAGAATTATGCCTCGACCGATGAAAGCGACGGATTATTACAGTTTGAAGGGCCGACCAGCGCCGGGACGTTCGCGACCATTAAGAAATCGGTGGCGGAGGGTATATTGAACGGAACGGACAAAATTGTACCGGAAACTTCTTATACCTCGTCACTCCAGGCGCCTGTGGTGAAAGGGGACGTGCTGGGCACCGTAACCTATAAGAGTGAAAAGACCGGTGAGCCCATCTACCAGGGCAGCCTGATCGCCACGCGTGACGTGCTGCAGGCGGGCGCAGAACCGAACGCGAGCGGCGGCACCGCGGTGAACGTGATGCCGGCTGTCAACATCGAAGAGATCACCAAGCCGGACAACAACGTGTTTTACTGGCTCATCATTCCCGCCGGACTGATCGTGTTTCTCGTGATACGTTTGCTCACAGTCACAAGGCGCAAGCGCAAGCGTTTTAACAAGCGCCGTCCGCATTACAGCTACCGGATAAAATAGACAATAAAACAAAAGCCAGCCCATCGGCTGGCTTTTTTGCTATAAAGAGTTGATATGTTACGACAGGAACGACTTGCCTGCGGATATCACCGCATCTCCCAGCACCGCCAGCACCGCCGAGCTGCCGCGCGCCGTCCGGCCCTGCCGCTCCAATTGCTCGGACGAGAGGCTGATACTCTGGCCGGATTTCAACATGATGACGATGCCGCACGGTTCGGAGACAGGGAAGGCCGCCGCAACGGACGTGCCGGTGGAGCCGTTTTTCAGGAACGATGCCGCCTTGACACCCTTGCCGCCGCGGTGCTGCGCCTCGAAATCGGAGACCTGCATCAGCTTGGCGTAGCCCAGGTCGGTGAACATCGCGACCTCGTCGGCAGCGTCCACAGGCGAGGCCATCACCACGCTGTCGCTCTTGTCCAGTGTGACCGCCTTGACGCCCTTGGCGCTGCGGCCCATGGCCGAAATATCTGAGGAAGGGAAGCGAACGGCCATGCCGCCGCGTGTGACGACCAGCCAGTCACAGTCTTCTTTAAGCATATGGACGGAGACGATGCTGTCGCCCGCACCCAGACCGCAAGCGACGATCTTTTTGTTGCGTACGTCGTACTCATTGAGGCCGGTGCGCTTGATGAGCCCGGCGCGCGTGGCAAAGAACACATGCGTGTTCTCATTGTAGTCCGATACGGAGAACAATCCGGCGATGCTCTCGCCCGGCGCGATACCGGCCAGCAGGGCAGACAGCGGCTTGCCCTTGTCGCGCAGCTTGCATTCGGGGATATCCGTGGCAGGCAGGGTATATAGGTTGCCTTGGCTGGTGAATATCTGTACGCGCATATCCGTTGCGGAAGGAACGATGCTTTTGACGACTTCACCGTCCGCCGGAGCGGATTTCTGATATGATTTCTGGTTGACGCGCTTTAAGAAGTCATTCTGCGTCAATATGATGACGCACTCCTCGACGTTCTTGAACTCAGCTTCGTCAATCTCCACTTCGTGGCTGGTTTCAAGGATGCGCGTCCGGCGCCGATCACCGTAGCTGTTCTTGATCTCGGTGAGTTCGTTGATGATGACGCGGAGCAGCTTTGCTTCGGAGGCGAGAATAGCCTCAAGGCGCTTGATGGTTTCAAGGATGAACGCGTATTCTTTGCGCAGTTCCTCGATTTCCAGCGCCGTGAGCCGGGCGAGGCGCATGTCGAGGATCGCCTGCGCCTGTATCTGCGTCAGGTCGAAACGAGCCATCAGCTTTTCGCGCGCCTCCTTGGGCGACGCGGAAGCGCGGATGATGCGGATCACCTCGTCGATGTTCTGCACGGCGATGATGAGGCCGACAAGGATGTGTTCCCGCTGCTTCGCTTTTTCCAGGTCGTACTGCGTCCGCCGCGTCACGATGTCCTTCTGGAACGCGATATAGTGGTCGATGATGTCCATGATCGGAAGCTGCTTGGGCTGGCCGTCCGCGATGCACACCATGTTGATCCCGAAAGTCACCTGCATGTCGGAGTATTTATACAGGCAGTTGAGTATCTTCCTGGGGTCGTAGTCCTTGCGGACTTCGATGACGGCGCGGATGCCGGTGCGGTCCGACTCGTCGCGGATGTCCGCTATCCCGGCGAACATATCCTTTTTCTGTTCCGTCGCGGCGAGTATCTTGCTGAGCATCGCCGCCTTGTTGACCTGATAGGGCATCTCGGTGACGACGATGTTTGTCTTGCCGTTGACGCCTTTTTCGATGGAGGTTTTGGCGCGGATGACGATCTTGCCGCGGCCTGTTTCGTACGCTTCCTTCAGGCCGTCCAGCCCCAGAAGATAGCCGCCGGTCGGGAAGTCCGGGCCGGGAATCAGCTGCATCAGCTCATCCAGCGTCAGCTTCGGGTTCTGGATGCGCGCCACCACACCGTCGATGACTTCGTTTAAGTTGTGCGGCGGGATGTTGGTGGCGAGGCCCACTGCGATGCCCGCAGCGCCATTGACCAGCAGGTTAGGGAAGCGGGCGGGCAGCATCTCGGGTTCCTTCAGCGTATCGTCGAAGTTGAACGACCAGCGCACCGTGTCCTTCTCGATGTGCGCCAGCATCTCCATGGCGATGGGGGAGAGCCGCGCCTCGGTGTAACGCATCGCGGCGGCGCTGTCGCCGTCCATGCTGCCGAAGTTGCCGTGGCCCTGCACCAACGGCGCGCGCATCACGAAATCCTGCGCCATGCGCACCATCGCGTCATACACCGAGGTATCGCCGTGCGGGTGATATTTACCAAGGCAGTCGCCCACGATACGCGCGGATTTTCTGTGCGGTTTGTCGGGCGTGAGCCCTAATTCCATTATCGTATAGAGGATACGGCGCTGAACCGGCTTTAGGCCGTCCTCCACACGGGGCAGGGCGCGGTCCATGATGACGTACTCGGCGAAGGGAATCATCGAGTCGTGCATCATGTCGCTCATGGATACGGGCGTGATGTCGCTGGGTATCAATTCAATGTAGTTATTGGACATGTCCGCTCACCTTTTCCTTGTAAAAACTGTCTTCTTTGTTGAAGTTGGCGTGCTCTGAGATATAGAGCTTCCGGGGCTCCGCCTTGTCGCCCATCAGCAGCGTGACGAGGCGCTCCGCTTCGGCGGCGTCGTCCAGCTCCACGCGGTAGAGCTTGCGGTTCGTCGGATTCATCGTGGTCTCCCACAGCTGTTCGGGGTTCATCTCGCCAAGGCCTTTGTAGCGCTGCACGTTGGCGTCTTTGCCGAGGTTGTGCTGGGCAGCCTTCAGTTCCGCATCCGTATACGCATACACCGACTTGCTGCCTTTGTGCACGCGGTACAACGGCGGTCGGCCGATGTAGATATGGCCCGCTGTCAGCAGGTCGCGGAAATAGCGGTAGAAGAACGTCAGCAATATGGCGCGGATGTGCGCGCCGTCCTGGTCTGCGTCCGCGAGGATGATGACCTTGTGGTATTTGAGCGACGATTCCTCGAATAAACCATCGAAGCCGGTGCCGAGCGCGGTGATGATGGAGCGGAACTCCTCGTTCTCGATCACCTGGTCCAGCCGTTTTTTCTCCACGTTCAGCGGCTTGCCGCGCAGCGGGAGGATGGCCTGGAAGCGGCGGTCGCGGCCCTGCTTGGCGCTGCCGCCCGCGCTGTCGCCCTCCACGATGAACAGCTCATTCTTCGTGGCGTCGCGTCCGGTACAGCTGGAGAGCTTGCCCACCAGCGGCGCGCTTTCCAGCTTGCTGCGCTGCCGCTCCAGCTTCTTGGCCTTGTTGGCGGCTTCGCGCGCCTTGGCGGCGTTGACCGCCTTGCCCACCAGCTCCGTCGCGATGGCGGTGTTGTTGAGGTCCGCCAGGAACAACGACAGCTTGTCCTGTACGATGCCCTCCACGATGGTCTTGACCTCGGTGTTGCCCAGCTTGGCCTTGGTCTGGCCCTCAAACTGAGCGTCCTTCATGCGCACGTTGATGACGGCGCACATGCCTTCGCGGTAGTCATCGCCCGCGAGGTTCTCGTCCTTTTCCTTGAGCAGCCCCGCCACACGCGCATATTCGTTCATCACCTTGGTATGGGCGGACTTGAAACCGGATACATGCGTGCCGCCGTCCGGCGTGGGAATATTGTTGACAAACGAGACGATGTTCTCGTTATAGGTATCGTTGTATTGCAGCGCGATCTCCACCTTCACGTCGCCGCGTTCCCCGTCGAAATAGATGGGCGTTTTATGCAGCACCGTTTTTTCCCCGTTGAGGTATTGCACGAAGTCCACCACGCCGCCCTGATAGTCGAACGTTTCCTTTTTGAAACGGCCGTCCTTTTTGACGCGTTCGTCTGTCAGCGTGATCTTGACGCCTTTGGTCAGGAACGAGATGACGCGCAGATGGGACGCGACGGTGTCATAGTTCATCGTGACCGTTTCAAAAACGCGGTCGTCTGGCAGAAACGTGATCTTGCTGCCTCTGTTTTTGGTGGAGCCGATCTCCTCCAGTTTGGTCATGGGCCGGCCGCTCTCGATCTTGCCGCTTTTGGACATGCTGCTCTCGTAGCGCTGCTGATAGACCTTGCCGCCCGTGCAGACCGTGGCCACCAGCCACCGCGACAGCGCGTTGACCACGGATGCGCCCACGCCGTGCAGGCCGCCCGCATAGGTATACGCGTCGTTGTTGAACTTGCCGCCCGCGTGCAGCTGCGTGAACACGACCTCCACGCCGGACACCTTCTTTTCAGGATGGATGCCCACGGGTATGCCGCGCCCGTTGTCCTCCACGGTCACGGAATTGTCGTCGTGCAACGTCACGCTGATCTTATCGGCATAGCCGTTGGCCGCTTCGTCCACGGCGTTGTCCACGATTTCCCAGAGCAGATGGTGAAGCCCCTTCTGGCCGGTGGAGCCGATATACATGCCCGGCCTTTTTCGTACCGCGTCCAGCCCTTCAAGAACCTGTATATCGCTCGCGCTGTATTCCTTGGCCATACGCGCCCCCCTTTTTGCATCACAAAATATAGTGTACCCAATTGAATACACCACATTATACTACCCTAAAAGACCTTCATTATCAATAGGAATCAAAAAAAGGCGTCAGGATTTGAAATGGATGAGTTCCACGCCCGCTTCTTTGAATATCTCCTGGGAAAAGTCGTCCGGATAGGGATGGGCATAGACCACGCGCACGATACCCGCGTTGACGATCATTTTGGAGCAGATGACGCAGGGCTGGTGCGTGCAGTACAGCGTCGCGCCGTCGATGCTGACACCCAGCTTGGCTGCCTGGATGATGGCGTTCTGCTCGGCATGGATGGCGTAGCACAGCTCATGGCGTGTGCCGGACGGGATGCCCAGCTTCTGGCGCAGGCACTCGCCTTTCTCCTTGCAGCTTTTGATGCCGGACGGGGCTCCGTTGTACCCGGTGGTGATGATCCGCTTGTTGCGGACGATGATGGCCCCGATGCTGCGGTCGATCTTATAGCAGCTGGACCACTTGGCGATGGTTTCTGTCAGATCCATGAAGCGCTTGTCCCACTTGTCCATTGCATTACCCCTGATCCGATAAATTATTATCTATAATTCAACATAATACGGGAAAAGTCCTGCCCGTAGAGGAAAATTTTAGATTAGTTAGAATGAAAGAGAATTTTAACGATTCTTCCAGATATGAAGATATAAACGAAAATAAACTTAGATATCGGGCTAATATTATGGATTTATGCAGCAATTTCGGTTTGCCATCAAATGCCGTATATATTATGATTAACTCTGTTAGCACTCAAATGAATCGAGTGCTAACAATAAGAGGCAATACTAATGTTAAACAATAAACAATGTTTCAAGGAGGTTAATACATTATGGCCATTAAACCATTGGGCGACAGAGTTGTGATCAAGAGCCTTGAGAGCGAAGAGACCACCAAGAGTGGTATCGTTCTGACGGGGAGCGCGAAGGAAAAGCCGCAGACAGCGGAAGTTGTGGCGGTGGGCCCGGGCGGAGTCGTGGACGGTAAGGAAGTCGTGATGACGGTGAAACCCGGCGACAAGGTTCTTTATTCGAAGTATGCGGGCACTGAAGTGAAGCTGGACGGCGTGGAATACATCATCGTCCGCCAGAGCGATCTGCTTGCAACAGTGGAATAACGATTTGTAAGAATGTAAGGAGGAATAAACATGGCTAAACAGATCAAATACGGCGAAGAAGCAAGACGTCTGCTGGAAGCGGGCGTTAACCAGCTGGCCGATACGGTAAAGATTACATTGGGACCCAAGGGAAGAAACGTTGTTCTGGACAAGAAATTCGGCTCTCCCGTTATCACCAACGACGGCGTGACCATCGCGAAAGAGATGGAGCTGAAAGACCCGTTTGAAAACATGGGCGCACAGCTTGTGAAGGAAGTGGCCACCAAGACCAACGACATCGCGGGCGATGGCACCACCACGGCCACGCTGCTGGCTCAGGCTATCATCCGTGAAGGCCTCAAGAACGTGGCGGCGGGCGCAAACCCGATGGGCATCAAGAAGGGCATCCTCAAAGCGGTTGACGCTTCTGTGGAGAGCCTGAAGGGTATTTCCAATCCGATCACCGGCTCCACGGCGATCGCGCAGGTCGCATCCATCTCGGCGGGCGACGAAGAGATCGGCCGTCTGATCGCGGAAGCGATGGAGAAGGTCGGCAACGACGGCGTCATCACAGTGGAAGAGAGCAAGACCATGATCACCGACCTCAAAGTCGTGGAAGGCATGCAGTTCGACCGCGGTTACGCTTCGGCTTACATGGTGACCGATACCGATAAGATGGAAGCGGTCCTCGACGATCCGGTGATTCTCATCACGGACAAAAAGATATCCAATATACAGGAAATCCTGCCGCTGCTGGAGCAGGTGGTGCAGACGGGCAAGAAACTGCTCATTATCGCGGAAGATGTGGAAGGCGAAGCGCTGGCGACTTTGATCGTCAACAAGCTGCGTGGCACGTTCAACTGCGTCGCGGTCAAGGCGCCGGGCTTTGGCGACAGACGCAAGGCAATGCTGCAGGATATCGCGATCCTGACCGGCGGCCAGGTGATCTCCGAGGAGATCGGTCTGGACCTGAAGGAAGCTAAGATGGATATGCTCGGCCATGCGCGCCAGGTCAAGGTGGACAAAGAGAACACCACCATCGTGGAAGGCGCCGGCGATCCGTCTGAGATCAAAGCCCGCATCAACTCCATCAAGTCTCAGATCGAAGAGACGACGTCTGATTACGACCGCGAGAAGCTGCAGGAGCGGCTGGCGAAGCTGGCCGGCGGCGTGGCTGTGATCCAGGTGGGCGCGGCGACCGAAACGGAAATGAAGGAAAGCAAGATGCGCATCGAGGACGCTCTGGCGGCCACGCGTGCGGCTGTGGAAGAAGGCATCGTGCCGGGCGGCGGCATCGCGCTGCTGCACGCATCCAAGGATGTGGAGAAGGCCATCTCTTCCGCTGAAGGCGATGCCAAGACGGGTATCCAGATCGTGCTGCGCGCGCTGGAGGAACCGCTCCGCCAGATCGCGTTTAACGCCGGTCTCGAGGGCAGCGTCATCGTCGATAAGATCAAATCTCAGGACGACGTCAACTTCGGTTACGACGTGGCCAAGAACGAATACGGCGACATGACGGCCAAGGGCATCATCGACCCGACCAAGGTGACGAGAAGCGCTCTGCAGAACGCGGCGTCCATCGCTTCGCTGCTGCTGACCACCGAGAGCATCGTGACGGATATCCCCGAAGAGAAGGCTCCGGCTATGCCGGCTGGCGCTCCGGGCGGTATGCCGGGCATGTATTAAACCGAACAAGAAACAAGCTGAAAGCGCGGGGATCACTCTCCGCGCTTTTTATGTTGTATTCAAATGCCCCGAGACTGCCAGTTGGATTGAGATAATATACCATTCTTTTGTTCCGTAACAGCCATCATTTATTGCCTTTGTGTGACTGACAAGTATATAATGGAATTGTCCATTTTTGACTGTTTCAAGTCAGAATCAAGCGAAGGAAGTGATTTTTTTGGAGGATTTTAAGAACGGCGCTTATCTGTATATCATGGGCGTCATCATCATCCTGTTTGTGCTTGCACAGTCGGTCTATTTTCTTGTGCGTGCGGTGCGCCGTGGCAAGCAGCTGGGCATATCAACCAAGGCCATGAAGGAAGCCGCCGTTTCCAGCGGCACTTTTTCCATCGTGCCGTCTGTGCCCATCGTGCTGGCGATGATCGCGCTGGCGGCCACGATCGGCACGCCGCTTTCGTGGATCAGGCTTTCGGTGATCGGTTCCATGTCGTATGAAACCATCGTGGCGGGCAAGGTGCTGGAAGCCGCGCCGGGAGAGATCACGCAGGCGGTGTTCGCGAGCGTGATCTGGGTGATGACGGTGGGCATCATGGCGGGGCCGGTGTTCAACCTGTTCGGATTGAAGAGGTATCAGGCGAGGCTGACGCTGATCGGTCAGAAGGACCCCAAATGGAGCAAGACCCTCACGGACGCGCTGTTCATGGGCATCATCGCCGTGATGGGCGGGCAGTTCATCGCCAAGGGCATCGCGGCGTTCGGCGGGCTGGCCGACGCCAAGGTGACGGTGAACGGGCAGGCGCAGCTGCTGACGCTCGGCACCGGCGTGGTGCTTATGCTGATCTTCGGCGCGGTGATCAAGCTGACAAAAGCGAAATGGCTGGAGAATTTCGCGCTGCCGGTGTCGATGATCGGCGCGATACTGCTCTCTATCGTCTATCACAATCTGTTTGAGGGGGTGGCGTGACATGACTAAAAAACAAGGGCTTATGCTGAGTGAATACGATCAGATGACGCACCGCGTGGGACGTATCTGGACCGCCGCCGCGATCATCGTGCTGACCGCCGTGCCGGTGCTCTTTTGCCTGATATACGGCGTGACGCCCGAATGGAGTTCGCTGTGGAAGGGGTCCATCGCGATCATTCCCATGTACTGGGCCATCGGGCTCATTGAGGTGTTCAATTACTCGCCCATGATCGGTTCGGGCGGTACATACCTCGCGTTCGTGACCGGCAATCTCGCCAACATGAAGGTGCCCGCGGCGCAGGTCGCCATGAACAAGGCGGGCATCAGCGCATCCTCGGAACAGGGCGAAGTGCTCTCGACCATCGCGGTGGCGGTGTCGTCCATCGTAACCACGCTGATCCTCATCGTCGGCCTCGTATTCGTGATACCCATCACGAACTGGATCAATGCGGACCCGCTGCTGTCCGACGTGTTTGACCTTTCGAACGGGTACGTGATCCCCGCGCTGTTCGGCGCGCTGGGCGTGGTATTCATCTCCAAGAGCTGGAAGCTCGCGGTGGTGCCCACGGTCCTCATGGTGCTGCTGTTCGTTCTGATGCCCAGCCTGTATGCCAGCTCCGGCATCTTCATCCCCGTGATGTCGATCCTGGCCGTGCTCATCGCGAGGCTGATGTACAAGAAAAATATGATTCAGGAGTGACGATATGATAATCCTTTATGCGGTATTGGCATTGCTGGTGCTGCTTGTTGCCATGATGGCGATCAACACCGTGTTCAAGCGCCCGGCCAAAGCGCAGGCGGCCCGGGCTGAGTTGCCCGACCTGGAGGCAGGTGAGCTGGCGGAGCATCTGTCGAACATGATCCGATATAAAACGGTGACATCCGTGACGATGGAAGGGTTTGACCGGGACGCGTTTCTGGGGCTGCACGCCTATCTGGAGAAGACGTATCCGCTGCTGCACAAGACGCTGGACAAAGAAACGGTAAACGAATACAGCCTGTTGTATAAGTGGAAGGGCACGGGCTCGGAACAAAAGCCGTTCCTGATGATGGCGCATATGGACGTGGTGCCGGTGGAAGACAGGACGGCGGACAAGTGGGAGCATGAAGCCTTTTCGGGCGCTGTCGCGGACGGCTATGTGTGGGGGCGCGGCGCCATCGACATGAAGGGCCAACTGGCGTGCATCATGGAAAGCGTCGAGCATCTGTTGAGGGAAGGCTATATGCCCAGGCGGGATAGCTATATCGCGTTCGGTCACGACGAAGAGAGCATGGGCGAGCTGGGCGCGCAGCGCATCGTGGACCGGCTGAAAGAGCTGAATGTGCAGCTGGATTTCGTGATCGATGAGGGCGGCGTGGTGATGGACGGCAGCATGATGGGCATCGGCGCGATGGTGGCGACGATCGGCGTGTGCGAGAAGGGCTATGCGGATTTCAGGCTGATCGCGGAATCGTCCGGGGGCCATGCGTCAAGGCCGCCCAGGCAGACGGCTGTCGGCGCACTGGCCGAGGCCATCGTGCGGCTGGAGAAGCACAAGATGAAGCCCACGCTCAACGAGCCGCTCAAGGATATGCTGTCGGCAGTGGGCGGATACATGAAATTCCCGCTCAACGTGATTGCCGCCAATCTTTTCATCACCAAACCGCTGCTGTTGAAAGGCCTGGCCGCGGGCAGCACGGGGTCGGCCATGGTGCGCACCACGGCCGCGCCGACGATGCTGAAAGGTTCGGGCGCGCCCAACGTGCTGGCGGAAAGGGCGGAAGCGGTGGTCAATTTCCGCATCTCGCCGGACGATTCGGTGGAGAAGCTGATGGCGCATGTGAAAAAAGTGGCCGGCAGCAAGATCAAGGTGGAGGTTATCCAGGCCTACGAGCCGTCTTCGGTGTCCAGCGTGGACAGCGCGGCTTATCATGTGATCGAGAAGACGGCCGCGGCGCTGTTCCCCGGCTATGTGGTGACGCCGTATCTGATGGTGGCG
Organism: Bacillota bacterium; assembly: GCA_023428025.1. Taxonomy (GTDB): domain Bacteria; phylum Bacillota; class Clostridia; order Christensenellales; family SZUA-584; genus SZUA-584. The sequence continues at coordinate 194,769 of JAEYZN010000021.1, read as the reverse complement.
GCCACCGACTCGCGCCGGTATGCGTGCATTGCCGACGGCGTTTACCGCTTCCAGCCGTTCTCGTCCATGAGCGAGGACTTGGGCACGGTGCACGCGGTGGGAGAACGACTAAGCATTCAGTCACTGAAAGAGGGGACGGCCTTTTTTATACAACTTGTAAAAAATGCGGATGAATGTTAATATATAAACAGACATTTTTATTATATTTTCGCAATCATACGTATTCTATAGGAGGGCTCCCATGCGTGATTTTATTATCGCCACCGATTCTGACACTGAGATTCCATACACCTTTGCGGATAAGCATAAGATGCCGGTATTTTTGATGCCGTATACGGTGAACGGCGAGGAACGGCTGTTTGATCTGGGCAAGGAAACGGATTTTAATGCGTTTTATCACGAACTGCGCGGGGGTGCGGATGCCAACACGTCCACACGTCCGCCTGCGGATATCGCGGATTTTTTCCGTGAAATCGTCAAAGACGGGACGGAAGTCCTGTACCTCTCGTTCTCATCGGCGTTGTCGGGACATTATGACCTGTCTCAGCTGGCAAGGAACATTGTGCTGGAGGAATACCCGGATGCGCGCATCGAGATCGTGGACACGCTTCGCATATCGATGGGGGCGGGGCAGCTTGTGATATATGCGCAGAAGCTGAAGGATGAAGGCAAAACGCTGGAAGAGATACGCGACTGGGTGATTGCCAACCGCCAGCGTGCGCACGCATGGTTTTCCGTGGACGATCTGAATTACCTGAAAAAGGGCGGCAGGCTCTCGGGCGCGGCGGCGGCCATCGGCACGATACTCGACGTGAAGCCGATCCTCAAACTCAATCAGGAGGGCAAGATCGTAGCGGCGGATAAAGTGAAGGGCTCCAAAAAGATACAGAAGTTTTTCCTGAACGTGATCCAGGAGAATGTGGAACAGCCGGAGGAACAGGATGCGTTTGTGCTTCATGCCGACAACATGGAAGCCGCGGTGAGAATGAAAGAGCTTATCGAAGAGAGCGTCTCCTTCAGGAGCGTCACCATCCAGGACGTAGGGCCGGTGATCGGCTGCCACACGGGCCCGGGCGTGCTGGCCGTCATATTCATGGGCAGAGAGATCATATCATAATTCATGTGAAATCGGGTCGGAGTTCCGGCCCTTTTTTATTGGGCCAGTATTTACCTGGTGTTTCGGGTTAGAAACCAGCCTGATATAATGTGTTTGACACTGATACGACAGGAAGGTAAAAAATGAGCACAGATACCTTGCAGGAACTGGTGGACAAGAGCAGCCGTATTGTGTTCTTCGGCGGCGCGGGCGTATCCACTGAAAGCGGCATACCGGATTTTCGCAGCGTGGATGGCCTTTACAGCCTGCGGTACAAATACCCGCCCGAGACGATACTCAGCCGCAGTTTCTTTCTGACCCATCCCGATGAGTTCTACGACTTCTACAAGAACAAGCTGCTGTGCTGGGGCGCGGAGCCCAATAAAGCCCATTTGAAGCTGGCGGAGCTGGAACGTGCGGGCAAGCTGACGGCGGTGGTGACGCAGAACATCGACGGCCTGCACCAGATGGCGGGCAGCCGGAATGTGCTGGAGCTCCACGGCTCCGTTCGCCGCAACTATTGTCAGAAATGCCGTGCCTTCTATGATGTGGACTTCATCCGGCAAAGCGAGGGTGTGCCGTATTGCCATTGCGGCGGGGTCGTCAAGCCGGACGTTGTGCTGTATGAGGAGCCGCTGGACGACGCTGTGGTGAATGCGGCTGTGGAGGCGATATCCGGGGCGGATCTGATGATCGTGGGCGGCACGTCGCTGGCGGTATACCCGGCGGCGGGCCTGCTCAACTATTTTGAGAGAGACGCATTGGTGTTGATCAACAAAACGCCCACACCGTATGACAGGCGCGCACAGCTGGTGATCAACGCCCCGATCGGCGAAACGCTGGGGTCGCTGCGCGTATAGTTTCGCACAGACTTTCCCAATAACAACGAGTCCGGGCGTGATGCGGTAAAATGCCGGCAAATGCATAGTTGCGGCACAAGGACGGCCGCTCCATGGATATATTGGCGCCATGTTAAGATGATCCGCTACACCACGCCCAGCTCGTCCAGCATATCCTTGAAAGTTGTGGCTGCGTAGGCCACTGCAGGGCTTCCGCCCAGCACCACCGCCACCATCGCGGCCTCCACGACCTCCCGGCGCGATGCGCCTGCCTTCATCGCTTCGCTGATGTGATGGGCGGCGCAGTGCTTGCAGCGGATGCAGACGCAGATGGCGATGCCGATGAGGTGCTTGGTCTTCTCATCCAGCGCGCCGGGCGCAAACGCCGCGCCGATAATACCGTCAAAAGCATTGAACACATCCGGCGCTTCCTTGCTGAGAGCCTGCACGCCGCTGATATAATCGTCCAGCTGGGTTTTACTGTTGCTCATGATCTTCTCCTTATGGGCGTTTATATTATGTGTTCCCCTGATAAGGCTGAATATCCAACTGAAAAACGCGGCACTGTTGGACAAGCTAGGAATCCGCAGGCTGGCATGATATAATCAAACCACATAGCAAAGCTAGGAGGTGCCCATGAAGAAACTGGGACTTATCATGCTTTTTGCATTGCTCATCATGACGTTCTACGGCTGCGGGTCCAATGACCCGGTCGCAAGTCCAACGCCTGCGGCAACACAGCCGGCCAATGTGGATGACGGCGGCGACGCGGTGCAACAGGTGATCCAAATGGGGTTCAGCATAGCCGGTGAAGGCGCGTTTTACGACCAACTGAAAAAGGATATCGAAGCGGCTTGCGCTGCCAAAGGATACACGTTTACGCTGTTGTCCTCGCCGACCGCGTCTCAGCAGGTGAGCGACATCTCTGAATTGCTGGCGTCCGGCATCTCCGTGCTGGTGGTGGGACCCGCGGATGTGGATGTGCTGGAGACGGTATTGGCAGAGTGCGAAACGGAAGGCGTGCCCGTCATCAACCTGATAGACCCGATCAACGGCCGTGTCAGCACGCTGGTTTCGCCCGACTACAGCCTTGTCGGGCAGCATGCCGCTGAGCGCGCTATCCACCTGTTCGGCGAAACCGGGGCGAACTGCCTTGTGCTCAAGACGGATTATGACAGCTTTATCATGCAACTGCTGTCTGACGGCTTTGCGAAAAAACTCGCGGAAAACGAAAAGCTCTCCCTGGTGTCCGAGCAATACTGCGGCGATGATGGGGAGCAGGCGTATGAGCTGGCAAAGACGGAACTGCAGTCCACTGAAAAAGCCATCGGCTTCATATTCGCACAGAATGCGGTGCTGGCTCATGGCGCGTTACAAGCTATTGAGGAGACGGGTTCCGCCGCTAAACTTGTGGCGTTTGCCGGAGATATGGACCTGGTCGCCGCTGTTGCTTCGGGGCAGATGGACGCCGCCATATCCATCGGGCCGGAAGAAGCGGCCAATACCGCTGTGGAAAACGCCGGGAAGCTGCTGAACGATCCGGCATTTGTTCCGCCGCCGTTCCTGCAGCTGGATGTAGACGTGATCACAGTGGACAATGCGGCGGAATATAACTCGGAAGAGCTGCTGCACGCACAGGTCAAGACCGAGTGAGCATGATGAGATAGTGGAACGGCTGTCATTTACCCGACAGCCGTTTTTATTTTCGCCGTATCTTTAAAGCCTGCCCGCACGTATATATATGATAGCCGGTAAATCCGGCATGAACCGGAAAGAGTGTGAATACACATATATACGGGTGGTGAGAGTATGAAGAAGGCGGAATATATGAAAGCACTGATAACCAATTTATGCCTGTTGCTGATCATCGGGCTGGTGTCCCTTGCGGCCTTTGGCCCGCTGGAAACGCCCGGCCTTGGGCAGGGGCCGGCGCTGAAAGGAAGCACAGGAGAGGACAATATCGCGCTGCAGATCGCCGTTGATCAGTCGAGCGACATTGAGACGTACATGGATACGCTGGAAAAGACAGGCGCTCACGGCACGTTTTTTTTCTGCGCAGACAGTTCGGCAAACAGCACGATGATTGAGGAGGTGAGACAGCGCGGCCACGGCGTGGGCTACTATAACTGTGCGGGGGATGAAGGCCAGGAGGCGGAGATGTACATAGGCGGCGGCTACAGTGTACCCGTGATGAGCTATGAAGATGGCGACGATATGCTGCAGGTCTGCCCCTCCATCAACCTGACCAAGTTTAAAAAGCTGGAGAACTGGCCTCAGCTGCTGCGCAACAACATCAGCGGCGATATGTTTCTGTATGTCGCCGCGGACAACGATCAGGATGATTTCAAAAAAGTTGTACAAATTGTTCTTGATAAAGGTTATACTATATTGAAAGTGGACGAAATGCTTTAAAAAGACAAGGAGTCATGCATGATCAAGACGCTGGACAACGGGGTCAGAATAATCGCCGAATCGATGCCGAATTACAATTCGTTTGCAGCCGGAATCTGGGTGAAAACAGGCTCGACCTGCGAGCAGCCCAAAGAAAATGGTATCTCACATTTCATTGAACATATGCTGTTTAAAGGCACCGAGCAGCGCTCGGCCAAACAGATCGCGGTGGATATGGACAAGATAGGCGGACAGCTCAATGCCTTTACCTCCAAGGAGTGCACGTGCTATCATGCGCGTGTGGTGCCGGACAAGCTGGAGGTGGCCATCGAGGTGCTGGCCGACCTTTTTACCAACCCGCAGATGGACCCGCAGGAACTGGAAAAAGAAAAAAGCGTGGTGTTGGAAGAGATCGCGATGGTGAACGACAACGTGGAGGAACTGGCGCACGAGAAGATATCCGAACTCTATTTTTCGGGCAGCACGCTGTCTCAGCCGATACTGGGAACGGCGGAGAACATCTCCGCATTCACCCCGGACGATCTGATAAACTATATCAACCTGCACTATTATCCGGCCAATGTGGTGGTGGCGGTGGCCGGTCAGTTCGAGGAAGCCCGGATGATGGATGCCGTGCAGAAATATATCGGCAGCTACAACCGGGGCTGCAAGAAGGAAAAGGACAACTGCGAGAGCCGTTTTCTGCCTCAGACGCAATCGCTGTTTATTGAAAAGGATGTGGAGCAGACCCATCTGTGTCTCGCGTTCCCCGGCTGCACGTTCGCGGATGACGACCGCTTTGCGCTGGCCGTGCTCAACAACATCCTGGGCGGCGGCATGAGTTCCCGCCTGTTCCAGTCTATCCGCGAAGAAAAGGGCCTCGCTTACTCGGTGTATTCATATCCGTCGTCATACAGCTTTGCCGGTATGTTCTCGCTTTACGCAGGCACCACGGCGGCCAACGCCGACACGGTGGTGCATCTGATGAAGGACGAGATCGACCTGCTCAAGAAAGAGCGGATCAGCCAGGAGGATTTCAAGCAGGGGAAAGACCAGCTCACGGGCAACTATGTGCTTTCCATGGAGGGCACCAATTCCAAGATGAGCGCCCTCGGAAAATCGCTGCTGCTGTTGGACGAGGTCTACGATGAGCAGGACAACATCAACAAGATAGAGGCGGTGACCATTGACCGCGTCAACGCGATGATCGACGAAATATTCGATTATTCGCGTATGTCAGCCGTATTTGCGGGGAAAATCGAGAAGAAAAACGAAATCGAGTCTTTTTTGGAGGGATTAAATGGACAAGCTGGACAACATATTTAAATACCAGCGGATGTTTGACACCGAGCTGGCGCAGCGCCGGGGGTTGGAGAACATCCCGATGGAGGTGTGGATACAGCGGGAGACGCTGGCGATGCTGTCCGAATTGGCTGAGCTGATCGACGAGGTCAATTTCAAGTGGTGGAAGAACGAGAAGCCGGTGGACGTGGACAACGTCAAGAACGAGCTGGTGGACATTCTGCACTTCTTCGTCAGCATGTGTCTCAAAACGGGCATGGACGCGGAAGAATTGCACCAGCGCTACCTGGATAAGAACAAGGAGAATTTCGCGCGTCAGCACGGCACCTCCGAGAAGAAGGGTTATGAAGTCGGCTGAAACCCGAAAAAAGGTCCATGGCTGTGTCTCTATATAGCGGAGGCGCAGCCTTTTTAATTGCCGCCAAATCGGCTCACTCACCTGCTGTGGACCGCATACAATACGGTATGCAATTATCACTGGAGGGGGTCGATATGGTGCACAGCATACTCATCATGGGAGGCGACAAACGGCAGCTGGCATTGGCCGGTATGCTGAAAAGCAAAGGACACAGTGTCGGCATGCAGGGTTTTGATAGATTAGGGCTTGCGGATGAACCGATAGAATCGCCGGGGTACATATTCCTGCCGGTACCCTACCGCAACCCGGACGGCAGTATAAAAGCGCCATATTCAGAAAAACGGCTGGAGCTGACGGACATCGTGAGCCGGTATCCGCAGAGCATATACCTGCTGGGCGGCTACGACGCGTCAGCTCGTGACGTGTTCGGCGGGCAGATCCGTTATGTGGATCTGATGGTGAACGAAGCGTATCAGATCAAGAACGCACTGCTTACGGCACAGGGCGTTGTTTGCGCTTTCCTGCAAACCTCGGAAACAGCGCTGTGCGATCTGAACTGCGTCGTGGTGGGATACGGACGGATATCCAAATTCCTCTGCCGCCTGCTGAATGCCCACCGTGCCCAGGTGACCGCTACCGCGCGCAAGGACAGCGACCTGGTGCTGATTGAAGCGGAAGGGATGCGTGCCGCCCATACCAAACACTTGAGCCGCATATTGCCGGAGGCCGATGTGATATTCAACACCGTGCCGCATCATGTGCTCGGGGAGGAGGAACTGAAAAGCATTCGCCCCGGCGCGGCGCTCTTTGAGCTGGCGTCGCCGCCTTATGGTATGGATTTAAAGCTTGCGGAAGAGCTGGGGGTAAACGTGCGGGTGGAGTCGGGACTGCCGGGCCGGTATTTTCCGGTGTCGGCGGCGCGGGCCATACTGCGCGTATTTGAAAGTGAGGATATATAGATGGAGCTGGCAGGAAAAAGGATCGGTTTTGCGGTCACGGGGTCTTTTTGTACATTTGAACAGATTCTGCCTGTTGTGGAGCAGCTGGCAGGCTCGGGTGCCGATGTGACGCCGATACTGTCGTTCAACTCGGCGAATCTGGATACGCGTTTTTTTAAAGCCGAAGATTTCAAGAGGATATTGAAGGAGATAACCGGAAAGGATATCATCGACGATCTGCAGCGTGCGGAGCCCATAGGTCCGAAAAGGCTGCTTGATCTGGTGATTATCGCACCTTGCACGGGAAATACTCTGGCAAAGCTGGCGCTGGGCGTGACGGACACGCCGGTACTGCTGGCCGCTAAAGCGCATCTGCGCAATGCGTCGCCCGTGCTGATTGCCGTATCCACCAACGACGCGCTGGCCGCCAACGCGAAAAACCTGGGAATTTTACTGAACACGCGCCATGTCTATTTTGTACCGTACCGTCAGGATGACAACAAAAAGAAATGCACGTCTGTGGTGGCGGATATGACAATGATACCCGCCGCGGCGGAACTCGCGCTGGAAGGCAGGCAGCTACAGCCGGTGATGCTGGAACCCAAATAGGGATAACAAAGCGGCTTCGGGCGGATAATAGTATCGACTAAACCAAAAAAGAGGCCGCAATGCAGAACAACGAGAATGAGCCGCACAACCCGAATCCGGAAAACAACAGCATGAAGCAGGGCCCCGAAATTCGGGAATTCGGCGCGCCGCTGACCCAGTCGCCGATACAGACCATCAGTATCATCGGGCAGATTGAAGGGCATATGAACCTGCCGCCGCAGAACAAGACCACCAAGTATGAACATGTGCTGCCGCAGCTGGTGATGATCGAACAAGACCCGAACGTGAAGGGCTTTATCATATTGATCAACACAGTGGGGGGAGACGTGGAGGCCGGGTTGGCGCTGGCCGAGATGATCGCGGGGATGAGCAAGCCCGGCGTGTCGCTGGTGCTGGGCGGCGGCCACAGCATTGGCGTCACGCTGGCCGTTGCGGCGCGCTGTTCGTACATTTCGCCCTCCGCCAGCATGACCATCCACCCCATCCGCATGAATGGCGTCATCATCGGCGTGCCGCAGACATACGACTTCTTTGAGAAGATGCAGCAGCGCATCGTGGATTTCGTGTGCGCGCACTCCAAAATAAGCGTGGACGAATACCGGCGCCTGATGCTGCAGACGGGGGAGATGGCCAATGACTGCGGCACCGTGCTGGTGGGCAAAGAGGTGGTGGATTGCGGCATCATCGGTGCGGTGGGCACGTTTGAGGATGCCACCAAAAAGGTTAAAGAGCTGGCAGGAATCGACCCGGAGGAAGAGACCAAGGCATAAATGTTGTATATTTTCCTCGGTATGGTATAATGATGACCGAGGTGAAACAATATGCCGAAGGGCAAAAGGACAAGCCCGAAGCCTAAAACAACAAGAAAACCGCTTGGAGAGATTGCCGGTGTCATTATAATTGCGATCGGCATTTTTTTGCTTGTCAGCGTCTACGTTCATACGGATACGGGCCTGCTGGGCGGCGCGCTGCGCGACGTGTTCATGGGCCTGTTCGGGTTGTTTACGTATATAGTTCCGTTTGTTTTCATCGCGCTGGGTGTGCTTGTGATCGCCGCACGCAACAAAAAGGTGAATAAAGGCAAGGCGGCGCTCATATTGCTGCTGGTGTTATCCGTTCTTTCCCTGACGCATACCATATGGCTGTCAAAACTGGATCTGGAAAACGGCTTTTTCGCATATATCGCAGCTTCTTATACGCTGGGCGTGGAGAACGGCGTGGGCAGCGGCGCGGTGGGATGCCTGCTGATCTACCCCTTCCACCTGCTGATTGGCGACATTGGCTGTATCATACTGTTTGTGACCATGCTGCTGGTGTCCATTCTGGCGCTGACCAAGCTGTCTTTAAAAAAGATGAGCCAGAGCGTCGCCAACGCGGGCAGACGGACGGTGGAGAAGGCGCGCGAGACAGCCGTGGAGCGCAGGAAGAACCGTTTATATATCGAAGACCTGCGTGAAAATGACGCGCTCGAATCGGACGATGGCGGGCCGGAGCTGCTGGATGCCAACAGCTTTCGGCGCAGGAAAAAACAGGTGTCGTATTTTGACGACGACGAACCTATAGATGTGGTCAGCAAGGCGGAGACGCTGCCCATGCCCGATGAAGATATGACCGTGGCTGTGCAGAGGGAAGAAGCGCCGCGCAGCATGACGATTGCGCATTATGACGCTTTTGAGCATGGCGATGATGACGAGGAGGAAGACGAGCTGGGGATGACGCAGCCTGTGGCCGCGCCCGTCCGCAGAGCCACGCCGCCCAAGCCCAAGAAAGCCTATACGGTCCCGCCGGTTACCATGCTGACAAAAGCGCCGGAGAAAAACCGGACATCCAGCATGGAGGAGCAGCGGCAGAACGCGCGGCTGCTGGAAGAGGTGCTCGCGAACTTCGGCGTAGAGGCCGAGGTGGTGCATATCGTGAAAGGGCCGGTGGTCACGCGGTATGAACTGAAGCCCGCGCCGGGCGTGCGCGTCAAGCGCATCAAGGAGCTGGAGAGCGATATCGCGATGAACCTCGCCGCCAAGACGGTCAAGATCGAAGCGCCGATTCCCGGCAAGGCGGCGGTGGGCATTGAGGTGCCCAACACGGACGTGAGTTTCGTGCATCTGCGCACGCTGCTGGAGTCGGACGAATTCAAGAAAGCGCCGTCGCCCATCACTTTCGCGCTGGGCAAGGACATCGCCGGGAAAAACTACTACGTGGACATTTCCAAGATGCCGCATATCCTGATCGCCGGTGAGACGGGCGCGGGCAAGAGCGTATGCATCAACTCGATGCTGACCAGCATCCTGTTCAAGGCGACGCCGGACGACGTGAAGCTGGTGCTGATAGACCCCAAGGTCGTGGAACTGTCGGTGTTCAAATCCATCCCGCACCTGTTGGTGCCGGTGGTGACGGAGCCGAAGAAGGCGGCCGGCGCGCTCAACTGGGCGGTCAGCGAGATGGGCACACGGTATAAGATGTTCGCGGAGAAGAACGCGCGCAACATCGCCAACTTCAACGAAAAAGCGGTGGACGCGCAGGAGCCGACGCTGCCGCGCATCGTGGTGGTGATCGACGAGCTGGCCGAGCTGATGATGTCCTCTCCGCGCGAAGTGGAGGATTCCATCTGCCGCATCGCGCAGTTGGGCCGCGCGGCGGGCATCCACCTGGTGGTGGCGACGCAAAGGCCGTCCGTCAACGTTATCACGGGCGTTATCAAAGCCAACATTTCTTCGCGCATCGCGTTCAAGGTGAACTCGGGCGTGGATTCGCGGACGATACTCGACCAGAACGGCGCGGAAAAATTGCTGGGCAACGGTGACATGCTGTATCATCCGACGGGCGCACCGCGGCCGGTGCGTCTGCAGGGCTGCTTCGTGTCGGACGGCGATATCGAAGCGGTGACCGGCTTCGTGGCAGAGCCGGAGACTGTTTTTGACGAAGAAGCGGTGGCGGGGATCAACATGACAGCGGAGGACGAAGTGCCGACCGGTGAGTTCGATGAGCTGCTGCCCCGTGCCGTGGAGATCGTGCTGGAATACGGGCAAGCGTCCATATCGATGCTGCAGCGCCGTCTGCGCGTGGGTTACGCGCGGGCCGCGCGGCTGGTGGACGAGATGGAACAGCGTAAAATAGTCAGCCCGTTTGAGGGCAGCAAGGCGCGGCAGGTGCTCATCACATGGGATGGGTACGAGGAGATGTTTGGGAGCGCCGGGGGAGAATAATGGAGAATCTTTTCATATATGTCGTGTCGCTGGGGTGCGAGAAGAACCGGGTGGACACGGAGCACATGCTGGGGCTGCTGGCGGGCAGCAACGCGGCGCTGGTGGACGAGCCGGCGGAAGCGGACGTGATCATCGTCAACACCTGCGGCTTCATCAACGACGCCAAACAGGAATCCATCGATACCATACTGGAGATGGCCAAATACAAGCAGAGCGGCTGCTCCGCGCTGATCGTGACGGGCTGCCTGGCGCAGAGGTACGCCGCGGAATTGGCGGAGGAGCTGCCCGAGGTAGATGCGTTTCTGGGCGTTTCTTCGTACAGCCGCCTGCTGGAAGCGATACAGTCCGCGCTGACCGGAAAGCGTTACGTCAACTGCGACCGGGTGGATGGCGAACTGACGGCGCGCGTGCTGACGACGCCGGGGCATATGGCGTTTGTGCGCATCTCCGACGGCTGTGAGAACCGCTGCAGCTACTGCGCGATCCCCATCATCCGCGGCGGCATCAAGAGCCGCCCGATGGACAGTATATTGTCGGAAATCAGCGACCTGAAAGCGGCGGGCGTCTCCGAGGCGATATTGATCGCGCAGGACACCACGCGTTACGGTGAGGATCTGGGGCGGCGCATGCTGCCCGAGCTGGTGGACAGGGCTGCGAAGATCATGGAAGGCGGCTGGCTTCGCGTCATGTACTGTTATCCCGACGGTATGACGGACGAGCTGATCAAGGTGATGCTGAAACACGGCAACGTCTGCAAATACCTCGACGTGCCGATGCAGCATTTCAGCGATCCGGTGCTGCGCCGTATGAACCGGCGGAACACGCGCGAATCCTCCGTGAAGCTGGTGAAAAAGCTGCGCGATGCGGGCTTTGTGCTGCGCACGTCGCTGATCGTCGGCTTCCCCGGAGAAACTCAGGCCGACTTCGACGTGCTGATGGACTGCGTAAAAGAACTGCGGTTTGAGCGGTTGGGCGTGTTCCGGTACTCGGTGGAAGAGGGAACCCCCGCGGCGCAGATGCCGGAGCAGGTGCCCGACGAAGTCAAGATGGAACGCTATGAAGCCGTGATGGGCTTGCAGGAGGGCATATCGCAGCAGCTTTGCCAGGAGCAGATCGGCCAGACGCTGCGCGTCATTGTGGACGGGCGGGACGAAAACGGACTGCTCATTGGCCGGACGATGGGACAGGCGCCGGATATCGACGGCGTTACGTACATTTCCACAAAAAAAGACTTGACGGCGGGCTCTTTTCATGATGTGCTTATTAAAGATGCGTACGAATATGATCTGCTGGGAGAAGTGGAATGAACATCGCCAATAAGCTGACAATCGCGCGGATCATCATGGTCCCCGTATTTATCGTGTTTTTCTATATCGATATACCGTATTGGAACTATTATGCCGCGCTGGTGTTTCTGGGAGCGGCGCTGACGGACCTGTTTGACGGGCGGCTGGCGCGCAAGCACGACATCGTCACCAACTTCGGCAAGCTGGCCGACCCCATTGCGGACAAGCTGCTGGTGTGCAGCGCGCTGATACTGCTCTGCGAGATCAGATGGATGTCCGCCATCTTCGTCATCATCATGGTAGGACGGGAATTCATCATCAGCGGCTTTCGGCTGGTGGCGGCGGCGTCCGGAAAGGTGCTGGCGGCGGACAACCTGGGTAAGGCCAAGACGGTGGTGCAGATCGTCGCGATCGTCGCGATACTGCTGCGGCAGGGCATATTCGCGCCAACTATCTTTGAAGCATGGCTGTTCTGGCTGGGAGAAGCGCTGGTCTGGGCAAGTGTTGTCCTGTCCGTCTGGTCCTGTGTTAATTACTTTGTCAAAAACAAATCAGTGCTCGGCGACATGTTTTAAGTCCGTATTTTGATTAAATTTGTTTGATATGATCTGATATATAAACACGCAGGAGGGTTATGGGTATGTCGATAGAAAAGCAAAAGGCGCTGGAAATGGCGCTGATGCAGATAGAGAAGCAGTTTGGCAAGGGCAGCATCATGAAGCTGGGTGACGCGGCCAGCGTGCCTGTGTCGGTGATCCCCACGGGCTGCCTGGAACTGGATATCGCGCTGGGCGTGGGCGGCGTGCCGCGCGGGCGCATCATCGAAGTATACGGCCCGGAATCCTCAGGTAAGACGACGATGGCCCTGCACATGGTGGCCGAGGCGCAGAAGCTGGGCGGCGCGGCGGCGTTTGTGGACGCCGAGCATGCGCTGGACCCGGGATACGCCAAGAAGCTGGGTGTGGATACCGACAACCTCTACGTGGCCCAGCCGGACACGGGCGAGCAGGCGCTGGAAATCACAGAAGCACTGGTGCGCAGCGGCGCGATCGATATCATCGTCATCGACTCGGTGGCGGCGCTGGTGCCCAAGGCGGAGATCGACGGCGAGATGGGCGCGTCCCATGTGGGTCTGCAGGCGCGGCTGATGTCTCAGGCGCTGCGCAAACTCGCAGGCATCGTGAGCAAATCGAATACCGTCGCGGTGTTCATCAACCAGCTGAGGGAAAAAGTGGGCGTGATGTTCGGCAACCCGGAGACCACCCCGGGCGGACGCGCGCTGAAGTTCTATGCGTCGGTGCGTCTCGATGTGCGCCGTATAGAGTCCATAAAAAGCGGCGATGAAGTGATCGGCAATCGAACGCGCATCAAGGTGGCCAAGAACAAGGTGGCACCGCCGTTCAAGAACGCCGAATTTGAGATCTATTACGGTGAGGGCGTTTCTGCGGAGAGCAGCGTGCTCAATCTGGGCGTGCAGATGGGCATCGTTAAAAAGTCCGGCTCGTGGTTTTCGTATAACGATACGCGCATCGGGCAGGGCAAGGACAACGTGCGGCTGTTCCTCAAAGAGAACAAAGCCGTGTTCGAAGAGATCAAAGCCAGGATCATGGCGGAAACAAAGAAGACCGATGCGACCCCAAGCGACGTTCCGGTCGAAGAATAATTTGTAAATAATATAAGAATAATGCGTGTATATTGGTAAACAGACACATTTTGGTGTATAATCATTCACAGGTGGTGCAGTATTCTAGTCGGTACTGCGGTTTCGAAGGCGGGGCTAAAAATCCGCTTAAGGGCACATCGATGAAGTTTCTGGTGTTGGCTGCTGACGCCCAGTCGGGAGCTGATGCTGGGAGTTAAGGTCGTGGGGCGATCCGCAATGGCATGTGGGCGTAGACCCCGCTTCCGTGGAGACCCAAGCAGGTAACTTTTATCAATGAGGTTACTACTTGGGGTGAAACCTGTTATGCGGCGACAAGCTGTGTACAGTGTAGCCTGCCTTGAGTTTTGCGGGGTGTTATGACAGAACACGCTCCGGCGCGCGAAGGCCAAGTGCCTGGGGACGATCGCTGTCAGAAACCCGCCGGGCAAAAGAGGATAGAAACCGTTTCCGTGCTGTCGGGGAAAACCCCTAGACTGTAGAAGTGCGTCAGGCGGCGCACCAAGATATTTTGGAGATTATAGTGTGGTCTAAACGGCAATCCAGTCGCGCTCCTGGTGACAGGGCGATTCGGGGTTTAAAGGGAAACCGCTTCATCGGCGACGGGAAGTACTCTTGAAGGGAAATCCTACTGGACCTAAGCTGCAAGGTTTATCCAAGATATCACCACCGTTTTTTTATTTTTCCGGCATCCACGTATATGCGTGCGTCGGTGGAGTGCTTCGTTTGAAGAAGAAAAAGAGCAGGGGCGTCCGGTTCTGGGCGCTCAAAGTATTCATCATCACATTGGTTTTAACCGCCGGCATCAGCGTGGTGACAGAGATGCTGATGAACAATATGTCCATATTGGCGGCGGCGTTCATCATTCTGGTCATCATGCTGCTCGGCATTTTATTCGATATTATTGGCATCGCCTTTGCCACGTGTGACCCCACGCCCTTTGTATCGATGGCGTCCAAAAAGATCAAGAAGGCCAAAAGCGCCATCCGGCTGATGCAGAACGCGGACATCGTGTCCAACATCTGCGGCGACGTGGTGGGGGATATCTGCGGCATCGTGTCCGGCGCGGCGGGTGCGGCGGTGGCAGTCAAGATCGCGGTGCAGGCCATGGGTACAACGGAATTCGTCTGGGCGATCGTGGTGTCCAGTATGATCGCGGCGCTGACGGTCGCCGGAAAAGCGGCGGGCAAAAGCATCGCCATCCGTAACAACAAGCAGATCGTCAGCTTTGTTTCATATATCACCATGTTTTTTGTACAGGATAAGAAATGATGGAAAAGACGCGCATCGACATATATCTGGTGGAGCAGGGAATGGCCGAAAGCCGCGAGAAGGCGCGCTCGCTTATCATGGCGGGTGCAGTAACACTGGACGGCCGGATGTGCGACAAGCCCGCCACGCCGGTGGGGCCGGAGCAGGAGGTGCGCGTTCAGCAGCCGGACGAATTTGTCAGCCGGGGCGGCAAGAAGCTGCAAAAAGCGATTGAAAGCTTTGATATAGACCTTATGGGCAAGGTCGCCATCGACGTGGGCGCGTCCACCGGCGGCTTTACCGACTGCATGCTGCGTAGCGGCGCGAAGTATATATACGCGGTGGATGTGGGCTACGGGCAGCTGGCGTGGCGGCTGAGGCAGGACGAGCGTGTCTGCGTGATGGAACGACAGAACGCGCGCTATCTCGAAAAAGACATGTTCGACAAGCCCGTCTCGTTCGCCAGCATTGATGTATCGTTCATCTCTTTGAAGCTGATACTGCCCGCATTGCTGCGCGTGCTGACGCCGCCGTTTACCGTGGCCGCGCTCATCAAGCCGCAGTTTGAAGCAGGGCGTGAGAGCGTGGGCAAAAAGGGCGTCGTGCGGGACAAGGCCGTGCATATCGACGTGATCGAAGACATTATTTTGTTTGCACAGGGGCAGGGCTTTGTGGTATGCGGTCTGGATTACAGCCCCATCAGAGGCCCGGAGGGCAACATCGAATACCTGCTGTGCTTGAAGGACAGTGGCCCCCAAGGCCTGCCGGACGTCCGGCAGGTGGCGGGAAACGCCCACCTGAACGCTCTTTAGACAAAATAATGGCGGATGGATGTTGTATAATTATCCACAATTCATTATAATGAAGGGCATATGGACATAAAACAAGCTGGCATTTTTGCCAATCCTCATAAAGACGCCGACCTGCAGGGTGCGCGTGATGTGGCCCGGCTGTTGCGCGCGCGCGGTGTTGTTGTTTCCTTTGATCCGGGCGGTATGCCCGAGGGGGAAACGGACGAGATCGATTACAACGGCATCGACATCCTTTTTGTGCTGGGGGGAGACGGCACGCTGCTCAAAGCGGCCGAGAAGTGCAGCCCTTTCGGCGTATGCATGCTGGGCATCAATCTGGGACGGCTCGGGTTTCTGACCGAGGTGGAACTGGGCGATATAGAAACGGCCATCGATACAATTTGGGCAGGCCATTACCGTATGGAGGAACGCCTGATTCTGCACTGCGCTGTGGCAAAAGGCGAAGAAGTCCTCTTTGAAGCGGATGCCCTCAACGACGTGGTCGTGTTGAAAAAAGACGTTTCCCGCATGATCGGCATCGAGCTGTCCATCAACGGCGCCATTGCGGACAAGGTGGCCTGCGACGGCATGCTGGTGGCGACTCCCACGGGCTCCACGGGGTATTCGCTTTCGGCGGGAGGTCCCGTTGTCAGCCCGCAGCTGGAATGCATGCTGGCGACGCCTATTTGCCCGCACTCGCTGCATTCCCGTTCGCTGGTGGTTTCGGCGGACGATGAGGTGGTGATGAGGCCCTTCGCGTCGGGCGGCGCTGTGCTCACGACGGACGGCATCGTGCAGTGCGAGCTTCAGGAGGATGAACTGGTCAAGGTGTGGCGATCCGGGCACGTGGCCCGTTTCATACGCTTTCAGGAGAACTATTTTTATCCGTTGTTGCGTTCCAAGTTTATCAGCTGGGACAGATTTGTTTAAGAGGTGTTGGGATGAAACAGGGAAGACAAAGCACGATACTCGAGCTGATTGAGAATCACGATGTGGAAACGCAGGATGAGCTGTCTGCGCTGCTGAAGGGAAAAGGCTATGATGTGACGCAGGCGACGATATCGCGGGATATCAAGGAGCTGAAGCTGGTCAAGGTCCAGTCGGAGAGCGGCGCGTACAAATACGCGGCTTCCGGCAAAGAGCCGCTGGGTAAGCTCGACATATTCCGGCGCGTTTTTCGTGACACCGTGGTGTCAGTGGAGGCGGCGGCGTCCCTTGTGGTGGTGCGCACAATGTCCGGCAGCGCCAACGCGGCGGCGGAAGCCATCGACGTGATGGAACTGCCCGAGGTAGCCGGTACCCTCGCGGGAGACAACACCATATTTGTGGCCGTCAAGGAAGAAGGACGTCAGAAGAACGTGATGGAAGCGCTGTCCCGCATGCTCAGCGCCAAGTAATCCCCGCTTCAGGAATTTTCACAATGCTTAGCCGATTGATTATCAAAAATATAGCGCTGATCGACTCGCTGGAGGTGGAGTTCACCGAGGGCCTTAATGTGCTGTCCGGCGAGACGGGCGCAGGCAAATCCATCATCATCGATTCCGTCAATCTGGTGTTGGGCGAACGGGCCGACCGCGAGTTGATCCGCACTGGCGCGCAGACGTCCGTCGTTGAGGCTTGGTTCAGCGATGTCCGCGGCGTGCATGATATACTGGATGAACAGCAGATAGAGGCAGGCGGCGAGCTGGTGCTTTCCAGGGAACTCAGCGCGTCCGGCAAAAACATCTGCCGCGTTAACGGCACGCTGGTGACGCTGACGGTGTTAAAGGCGCTCAGCGACAGGCTGGTGGATGTGCACGGGCAGCACGAGCACCAATCGCTGTTGAGCGAGAAGAACCACATCGCAATGCTGGACAGCTTTGACGGGGACATCAAAGAAGCAGCTGTGGAAGTGGAAAAAGCGTACGAAGATTATACCGCCGTTGTGAAGCGTCAGAAATCGCTGTTCGGCAGCGACGGAGACCGCGAGCGGCGTATCGACATATTGAAATTCCAGATCAGCGAGATCAGGCAGGCAGGCATTGTGGAAGGCGAAGAGGACGAACTGCTTGCCCAGCGCAGCCGCCTGAACGCCGCCGAGAAGATCATGGAGGCGTTGTCCGCGTCATATGAACTGCTGTATGAAGCGGAGCCGTTCAACGTGCTGGCGGCACTGAAGGACGCGAGCCGGCGTCTGCAGGGCATCGCAGACGTGGACGCGCGCTATGCCGACATGGCGGCGAAGGTGGACGAAGCGTATTATACACTGGAAGAAGTGGCGTCCACCGTGCGCGGCGAGATGAACGAGGAGTTTTTCGACCCCGACACGCTGGAGCGCATTGAGGACAGGCTGGCGCTGATCGGGAGCCTGAAACGCAAATATCACGACCCGCTGGTGACGGGCGTATTTTTGCAGAATGCCGAGCAGGAACTTGGCGATCTGGAGGGCAGCGAAGCGCTGCTTAAGGAACTGACGGCCAAAGCGCAGGCGCTGAAGTCGCAGCTGTACGACTGTTCCGTCCGGCTGTCCGGCCTGCGGCGGAGTGCGGCAAAGCGTTTTGAGCAACTGGTGGTGGGGCAGCTGGCTGACCTCGGCATGAGCGCCGCCAGCTTCGAGGTGCGTTTTGCGGAACCGGCGGGTATGGATGATGCGGTATTCTCTCCGAACGGCATCGATACGCTGGAGTTTTACATATCCACAAACCGCGGCGAGCCGGTCAAGCCGCTCAGGAAGGTGGCCTCCGGCGGCGAGGTGTCGCGCATCATGCTGGCGCTCAAAAACATTGCGGCTGATCAGGGCGGCATCCCCACGATGATTTTCGACGAGATCGACACCGGCATCAGCGGACGCATCGCGCAGGTGGTGGCGGAGAAGCTGCAGAGCATATCCCGCGGCAGGCAGGTGGTTTGCGTCACGCATTTGCCTCAAATTGCCAGCATGGGGGACAGGCATTTCCTGATTGCGAAGCACAGCGACGAAACGTCCACGCGCACCACGTTGGCCACGCTGGATACAGTGGAGCGTACGCGTGAAATTGCTCGCCTGACAGGCGGCGACACCGATGCGTCATTGGCACACGCAGCCGAGATGCTCAAACGAGCTCAGGAATTTAAAACGACAATTTAAGCAAAAGCTTGTGAATATTTCAAAGAATAAATTCACCCGCCTCTAACGACACTAAGCTATTATTGGTGTTGTGAAGAGGTGTTTTTTTGAAAAAGATTATCAGATTGCTGGGCATATTGTTTGTTGTGGCCTTGTGTGTTGTTTACTTTCTGCCGGCGGTGCAAAGCTACTCAAACATTCCAAATGAGATATATATAGAAAAAGGGATGGCGAAAACCATCGACCTTGGCTTGCCCATGCAGGCGGACGTCAAATCCACCGGCGTCATCAGCATTGGCAGCGAGACGCTGGCCGAAGCGACCGGCATGCAAAGTCCGTTGGTGATCGAATCCATTGAGAGTGGGGACGCGACCATTGAACTGACGCTGCTGGGGGTGCCGGTGAAGAGCGTCAAGGTCAATGTCAGTGAAGAGCGGATGGTGATTCCCGGCGGCCAGAGCATTGGTGTGACGCTGTTCACCAAAGGCGCGCTGGTGGTGGGTATCACGGGCATTGAGCTGGAAAACGGCTCCACCATAAACCCGGCCCGTGAAGCGGGCATGCTGCCCGGCGACGTGATCACGCGCATCAACGGCGTTGAAATTGAAAACGCGGAACACGTGACCAAGATCATCAACGAGGCGGAAGGCGGCGACCTGAACATCACGGTCAGCCGCAACGGCCGTGAGATTGACCTCAAGGTGAAGCCGGTGCAGGATTATTCTGACGGCAAGATGCGCCTTGGCGTTTGGGTGCGGGACAGCACCGCGGGTGTGGGGACGCTGACGTTTATCGACCCCAACAGCCGCTGGTTTGCGGGCCTCGGCCATGCGATCACCGATCTGGATACCGGAAGCGTGCTCAGCGTCAAGCAGGGGGAAATCTATTTCTCAGAGATCATACAGATCAACAAGGGCGAAAGCGGCATTCCCGGCGAGATACAGGGCTTTTTCTCCAGCGCGTCCGGCAACATGGGCCTGATCCGTAAAAATACCGATTATGGTATTTATGGTACATTGTACGACAGCGTGAATATGGGAGAACTCCCCAAGGCTATTCCGGTGGCCCACAAGGATGAGATACAGCTGGGAAACGCCAGCATACTGTCCACCATAGACCATCAGGGGGTGAGGGAGTTCAGTTGCGAGGTTATCAAGCTGTCAGATCAGCCTGTTGCGGGACAAAAAGGTATCGTCATCCGCATCACCGACGCGGAGCTGCTGGACAAGACCGGTGGAATCGTGCAGGGCATGAGCGGCAGTCCGATCATACAGAACGGCAAGCTGGTGGGCGCTGTCACTCATGTGTTTGTCAACAACCCGACTAAGGGGTACGGCCTGTATGCGGACTGGATGCTCGATCAGATTGATGATTGATGTCGAAATATGTTCAAATGTAAGGTTTTTTAAACATTATGCTCAATCAAAAAGGGTTTTATATGAAGTTGTTGAATAATTATAGAAAACCAGATCGGGAATTGTAAATGTAAAGGCAGTATAAATTCGTTATAGGTAAAGAAGATGAATGCCAAACTTAGCAAGCCCAAATACCGGACCATACTCGCGGATAATAACAGGGACTATCTCAGGTTGGTAGCGGATTACCTGAATGAAACAGGACTGTTCACGATTGAAGAATACGCGTTCGACGGACGCCAGGCCTTTGAGCTGACTCAACAGCTCAAGCCGGATTTGCTGGTGCTCGATCTTTTGATGCCGATACTGGACAGCTTTGCGGTATTGGAAGAGCTGGCAGCCAGCGGTTACCACGAAGCGACCAAGGTGGTGATGACCTCTGCGGTCGGGCTGGATTTCGTACTGAAAAAGGCGGAGAGCTACCACGTCGATTATGTATTCATCAAGCCCTTCGAAAAGGAAGTATTCAAACGCCGGTTGGTTGAGCTGATGCAGTACAACAGCCGGGAAACGCGCGTTTTTGGCCGGACTGAACCGCGGGCGGATGATATTGTGACGCGCCATATCAAGTCAGTCGGGATCACCGCCAACATAAAAGGCTATCATTATCTGCGCGATGCGATCCTGCTGGTTCATGACGATTTTGATCTGATGAGCCATTTGACGACCGGACTTTATGCATCTGTTGCGAATAAGTACAATTCCACGCCCCAGCGCGTGGAACGCGCCATGCGCCATGCCATAGAAACGGCATGGAACAGGGGCAATATCAAAGTGCTCGAGGAATTCTTCGGCTACACGATCGTGGATACCAAAGGCAAACCCACCAACGGTGAGTTTATCGCGATGCTGGCCGACAAGCTCAATACTGAACTCAAATACGTCGATTAGCATACCCGCCATAGCCGTCTCATATTTATTCTAAGTAAGAGTCTATCTGGAGGCGGTGCGGGTGCTAAACGGTGCGAAACGTCAATTGATGCAGGATGTGATGGACAACAAGGCTCAGTATCTACTGCTGATTTTTTTTCTTGTTGTGGGCATCACGGCGGGCACATTTACGGTAAACAACATGCAGGAAGGTTCCAAAGAGGCGCTTGGCAGCTATGTCAGCACTCTGTTTTTATCCGTTCAATCCTCTTCAGTGGACTTTCTGAAAGTTTTTTTTCACGCGCTGCTTCAGGATACGCTGATTTTGGGCATTATCACGATGTTTTCATTGATGGTGCTCGGCATCCCCTTCATCGCGCTGACGCTGGTGGCCAAGGGTTTCTGCGTGGGTTTTACCGTGGGCGTCCTCGCTCTGAACATGGGGGCGGGAGGGTTTTTGGCCATCGTGTTTTGTACGTTTCTGCCCAATCTTGTGCTCATTCCCTGTGTGCTGAAGGCCGGCGTGACAGGGATTTCGAATGCGGTGGATGTGTTCAAAGTCCGGCATATTCCCAAAACGTCTGCGGATAAACTGCTGATGTCCCGGCCTCTTTTCAAGAAGATGCTGATCATCTATGCCGTCTCTCTGATCGGCGTTTTGATCGAGACGTTTCTCACACCGACGCTCATTCAGACGCTTTAGCCCATTTCCGGCGTTTATTCTTGCTTATATCAGTTTTTCCGCTTATTTAAGAATAATCAGTTGTACAAGCTGGCTAGATGATGTATAATTTTTTGGCGAGTTTATTAGCGGTTTAAATTTAATCCGCAATATATATATTGTGTTGAAGGAGTTGCGAAATGTCAAAAAAGTATGTGTATCTTTTTAGCGAAGGCAATGCGTCCATGAAGAATCTCTTGGGCGGCAAGGGCGCCAACCTGGCCGAAATGACCGGCCTTGGTCTGCCGGTGCCGCAGGGATTCACGGTTTCGACAGAAGCCTGCACCCGTTACTATGAAGACGGCAAAGTGGTGGCCGACGAGATCGTCGATCAAATCTTCGCCGCGATGATCAAGATGGAAGAGATCAACGCCAAGAAGTTCGGCGACCCCAAGAACCCGTTGCTCGTCTCCGTCCGCTCGGGCGCGCGCGCTTCCATGCCGGGCATGATGGACACCATATTGAACCTCGGCCTCACCGACGTGGCGGTGGAAGGCCTGGCTAACCTGACGCAGAACGAGCGTTTTGCTTATGACAGCTACCGCCGTTTCATCCAGATGTTCTCCGACGTGGTGATGAATATCGCGAAAGCCAAGTTCGAAGAGATTCTGGATGATGTGAAGGAAGAAAAGGGCGCCAAGAGCGACACCGATCTGACGGCAGCTGATCTGAAGCTGGTCGTTCAGAGATACAAAGCGCTCTATCTTGTGGAGCAGGGCGTGGAGTTCCCGCAGGATCCCAAAATCCAGCTGATGGAATCCATCAAAGCCGTTTTCCGTTCGTGGGACAACCCCCGCGCGATCGTATACCGCCGCATGAACGACATCCCGGGCGACTGGGGCACAGCCGTGAATGTGCAGGCGATGGTGTTCGGCAACATGGGCAACGACTCCGGCACGGGAGTGGCCTTCACCCGCAATCCTTCAACAGGCGAAAAGAAATTGTACGGCGAGTTCCTGATGAACGCACAGGGCGAGGACGTGGTGGCCGGTATCCGTACCCCCAAGGCTATCTCCGAGCTGCAGGAAACGATGCCTGCCGTGTACGACCAGTTCGTCGGCATCGCCAAGACGCTGGAAGACCATTACCGCGACATGCAGGACATGGAGTTCACCATTGAACGCGGCAAGCTCTATATGCTTCAGACCAGAAACGGCAAGCGCACCGCGGCGGCGGCCCTGAAGATCGCTGTTGACTTGGTTGCCGAAGGCAAGCTTTCCAAGGAAGAAGCGCTGCTGAAAGTGGAACCCAAGCAGCTCGACGCGCTGCTCCACCCGACGTTCGACGCCAAAGCGTTAGCGGCGGCCAACCCGATTGCCAGAGGCCTTGCGGCTTCTCCTGGCGCGGCCTGCGGCAAGATATACTTCACCGCGGAAGACGCTGTGGCGGCTGCCGAAGCGGGCGAAAAAGTGGTGCTTGTCCGTCTTGAGACTTCTCCGGAAGACATCGAAGGTATGTACGCTTCGGAAGGCATCCTGACAGCGCGCGGCGGCATGACCTCTCACGCGGCGGTGGTGGCGCGCGGCATGGGCACCTGCTGTGTCTCAGGCTGCGGCGACATCATGATCGTTGAGAAGACCAAAACGATGAGCACGCCGGACGGCAAGGTGTACCGCGAAGGCGATTACATTTCTCTTGACGGCACTACGGGCAACGTGTACGGTCAGGCCATCGCGACCAAACCCGCCGAGCTGACGGGCGATTTCGGCACGATCATGGAATGGGCGGACGAAGTGCGCACGTTGAAGGTGAGAACCAACGCGGATACGCCCAAGGATGCCGCTCAGGCCATTCACTTCGGCGCGGAAGGCATCGGCCTGTGCCGCACCGAGCACATGTTCTTCAACGAAGACCGCATCCCCGCAATGAGAGAGATGATCGTGTCCAAGACGGCTGAACAACGCATTCGCGCTCTGGCCAAGCTGCTGCCGATGCAGAAGCAGGACTTCAAGGGCATCTACGAAGCGATGGGCGCGCTGCCGGTAACCATCCGCCTGCTCGACCCGCCGCTGCATGAGTTCCTGCCGCAGGAAGAGGAAGACATCAAGGCGCTCGCGAAAGAGATGATCATCCCTGTTGATGAGCTGCGCCTCACGATTGCGAGCCTGCACGAGTTCAACCCGATGATGGGCCACAGAGGCTGTCGTCTCGCCGTTTCCTATCCGGAAATCGCCGAGATGCAGGCGCGCGCCATCATGGAAGCGGCCATCGAGGTATCCAAGGAGAAGAGCCTTGATATCGTGCCGGAGATCATGATTCCGCTCGTCGGCGAAATCAAAGAACTCAAGTATGTGAAGGACGTCGTTGTGAAGGCTTGCGAAGATGTGATCGCGGAGAAGGGGGTCAAGGTCAAATACATGGTCGGCACCATGATCGAGATTCCGCGCGCGGCGCTGACGGCGGACGAAATCGCTCAGGAAGCGGAGTTCTTCTCGTTCGGTACCAACGACCTGACGCAGATGACGTTCGGCTTCTCTCGTGACGACGCCGGCAAGTTCCTGGACGACTACTACAGCAAGAAGGTCTACGAGTCCGATCCGTTCGCGAAGCTGGATCAGAAGGGCGTGGGCAGGCTAGTCAAGATGGCGGTGGAACTGGGACGCAAGACCCGCCCGGACATCAAACTGGGCATCTGTGGTGAGCACGGCGGCGAAGCCAGCTCCATCAAGTTCTGCCATGACACCGGGCTCAACTACGTGTCCTGCTCGCCGTTTCGTGTGCCGATCGCGAGACTGGCGGCGGCCCATGCGGCGATACTGGCCAAACAAGCGTAAATTTATATAACGATTATAAGCGGGTGCAGTTTCAAAGCTGCCCCGCTTTTCATTAGTAAGCGAACTTGTGAATAAACGATAAATTATGTCGGCAAACCCCACCTGTGAGCAGCGATAATCGCGGATGCGGGCAGGACTTTTTCGTTTTGCGTATAACTATTTAAATATGGATTTAAATGATACCTTTCGCCAAGTCAGCGAACGAAATGAATTCGAGTGGCTTTCACCGTATGCGGCAAAGGCAGCACAATCCAAAGGGCGGGAGCGCCCGATGGAGCCATGCCCGCTGCGTACGGATTTTCAGCGTGACCGCGACCGCATCATCCATTGCAAATCCTTCCGGCGACTGAAGCACAAAACGCAGGTCTTTCTCTCGCCCGAGGGCGACCATTATCGGACGCGGCTGACGCACACGTTGGAGGTGTCGCAGATCGCGCGGACCATTTCGCGGTGCCTGCGTCTGAACGAGGACCTGACGGAAGCCATCGCGCTGGGGCACGATCTCGGGCATACGCCGTTCGGCCACGCGGGCGAACGGGTGCTGGCCGAGCTGACCGGGCATTTTGAGCATAACGAGCAGAGCCTGCGCGTGGTGGAAAAGCTGGAGAACGGAACGGGACTGAACCTGACCTTCGAGGTGCGCGACGGCATACTCAAACACAAAAAGGGTTGCCAGCCCGCCACGCTGGAAGGCCTGGTCGTCAACTACGCGGACAGGATCGCCTATATCAACCATGATATCGACGACGCGCTGCGGGCGGGTATCATCAACCATATCCCCGAAGAGTGCGCGAAGGGGCTGGGGCATACCCATGGCGAACGCATCAACACGATGATCACCGATATTGTGAGGAGCAGCGTGGAACAGCCTGTCATACGCATGTCGGCTGACGTGGCGGCGCTGACGGATATGCTGCGGCGGTTCATGTTTGAGAATGTGTATCTCGGGTCTGTGGCCAAGGATGAGGAGGGCAAGGCGGAAAACATGATCCGCATGCTGTACGGATTTTTTATGGACAACCCTGCTAAAATAGGACCGGAGGTGTTGCAGCGTATGGAAGCAGACGGCATCAAGCAGGCTGTAACGGACTACATCGCGGGCATGACGGATCGGTACGCCGTCAAGCTGTTCCGCGATATCTACATACCGAAAGGCTGGGAAAAGATTTAGTGGCCCGATTTGACGACGTCTGGTTGTCGGAATTGTACGCGAAGAACGACATCGTGGACGTGATTTCTTCATATACCACGCTCACCGAGCGCGGCGGGCGGCATTGGGGACTGTGTCCGTTCCATAACGAGAAGACACCGTCCTTTTCTGTGAGCCGCGACCGTCAGCTTTACTATTGCTTCGGCTGCAAGCAGGGCGGTAACGTCACCAACTTTATCATGAAGGCGGACAGCCTGACGTTTGGCGAAGCGGTGGAGGTGCTGGCGCGCCGCGTCGGCATGGCGGTGCCGCAGGCGATGGAAGACAGGGAATTCCGCGAGATCAAGGAAAAGAAGAAGAAGCTGGCCGACATGCACCGGTTGGCCGCGCGGTATTACTTTGATACGCTGCATGCGCCTGCAGGCGCCCGGGCGCTGGAATACCTGAAGCGGCGCGGCATCGGCGAGGAGGCGATACGCCGGTTCGGCCTCGGGTTTGCGCCGGACAGCTGGGACAGTGTGGCACGGCTGCTGGCGGGCAACGGCTATCCGCCGGACCTGATCGCCGAGAGCGGGCTGGTGTCGGTGAAGAACGGCAAGAGCTTCGATACGTTCCGGAACCGCGTGATGTTTCCCATCATCAACGTGTTCGGCGACGTGATCGCGTTCGGCGGCCGGGTGATCGGCGACGGCGAGCCCAAGTACCTGAATACGCGGGACACGCTGCTGTTCAACAAGCGCCGCAACCTGTACGGTATCGATCTGCTGCGCCGCCAGCGGAACATAAACAGCGCCGTCATCGTCGAAGGGTATATGGACGTGGTGTCGCTGTGCGCGCACGGCGTCAAGGCGGCAGTGGCCTCTCTGGGCACCGCGCTCACGCGGGAACAGGCGGTGCTGCTCAAACGGTACACCGAGAATGTGTTTCTGGCGTACGACGGCGACGAAGCGGGTGAGATCGCGACGCAGAAAGCGCTGGGGATCCTGCAGGCGGAAGGTCTCAACATCCGTGTGATTCGCTTCGAGGCCGGGATGGACCCGGACGATTTCATCCGCAAGCACGGCCTTAAGGGCTTTGCGGGCAAGGTGAAAACCGCACTGTCTCCCGACAGCTACCGCTTGGAGATAAAGAAGAGAGGCTTTGACCTGACTTCCGAGGATGGCAAAGAGGGCTACGCGGAAGAGGCATCCAAGATCATCGCGCAGATTGACAGCGCCATCCGGCGGGAACGGTACGCGGAGCAGGTGTCAAAAGAGACGGGTTTCAGCGCCGCCTCCATTTTGGGGCAGATGCAAAGATTAGAACGTGAAAAGAATACTAATGCCAATAACAGGTATAATAATATAGAAAAAAGTGCGCATGACGATGCGGAAGAGACGTTTTTGGCCTATGCGATGGCGCACACGCTGCTGCTCAACCAGATGGACGGCAAAGTGAGCCCGGAATTATTTGAACGGAATCCGCATAAAATTATTTTTTCTGCGTTATATGACAGCGCAAAAAAAGGAATTCAGCCAACGTATGCCGAACTATTATCCGAACTTGAGGAAGACGAGGCGATCAGTGAGGCGGCGCGGCTGGCCGGGCTGCAGACGGTGGCGGGTGATCCGCTGGCATATATGCGGGATTGCCTGACGGGAATCAAGCAGCGCCGGATTGAGAAAAGGCGCGAAGCGTTGAGAAATGAACTTCGTGAGGCCCAGGGAGAGCAGAAGCGTAAGTTGCTCGCCGAGATCGGTGAGTTGGATAAAGAATTGAAACAACTATAACGGTAGTGAATAAGGGTGATTAAATTTTGAACAAGAAAACGGCTGCCGAGCCGAAGATGACAGGCAAGCCCGCAGAAGGCCTTGAGCCCGTGCGTGAAAAGCAACCTGATTCAACCAGCCGGCAGTTAGAAAACGACGACAACGCGGTCGATATGACCCTCTCGAAAGAGAACCTCGCCAAAATACAGGCCTTGAGCATGATTGCGCAGAACGATAAGGAAGAGAAACTCAAGGATGTTATTGAAACGGGGAAGAAGAAGGGTGTACTGACTTACAAAGAGATCAACGACGCTTTGGACGGCGCCGAAATCGACGCGGAGAACCTCGACAAGCTTCTGGGTGCGCTTGAAGAGATGAAGATCGACGTGGTCGATTCCGAGATCGATAAAGACCTCATCGACGAAGAAGAGGATGTCGACGCCGATATCGACCTGTCGATACCCGAGGGCATCAGTATCGACGACCCCGTCCGCATGTACTTAAAGGAAATCGGCAAGGTCAACCTGCTCTCCGCCGACGAAGAGGTGGAGCTGGCCAAGCTGATGGCTTTAGGTGACGACGCGGCCAAGCGTAAGCTGGCGGAAGCCAACCTGCGTCTGGTGGTCAGCATCGCCAAACGCTACGTAGGGCGCGGCATGCTGTTCCTTGACCTGATTCAGGAGGGCAACCTCGGCCTGATCAAGGCTGTCGAGAAGTTCGATTACACGAAGGGCTATAAGTTCTCTACATACGCCACGTGGTGGATTCGTCAGGCCATCACCCGCGCGATCGCCGATCAGGCGCGCACCATTCGCATACCCGTGCACATGGTGGAGACGATCAACAAGCTGATCCGCGTGTCGCGGCAGCTGCTGCAGCAATACGGACGCGATCCGCTCCCCGAAGAAGTGGCGCGGGAAATGGACATCAGCGAAGACAAGGTGCGCGAGATCATCAAGATCGCGCAGGAACCGGTGTCGCTTGAGACGCCGATCGGCGAAGAAGAGGACAGCCATCTGGGCGACTTCATCCCGGATGACGATGCCCCGGCGCCCGCGGAGGCGGCAGCCTTCACGTTGCTCAAGGAACAGCTGATGGATGTGCTGGATACCTTGACCCCGCGCGAGGAAAAAGTGCTGAGACTGCGTTTCGGGCTGGACGATGGGCGCGCGCGCACGCTGGAGGAAGTGGGCAAGGAGTTCATGGTCACGCGTGAACGCATCCGCCAGATCGAGGCCAAGGCGCTGCGCAAGCTGCGGCACCCCAGCCGGAGCAAGAAGCTCAGGGACTTTCTGGATTAACGGCGGTCCTGGTTAAAAGGAAAATGAGGCAGTCTTGGAAAACGGGGCTGCCTTTTTAATCGCTGCTGAGAGGAGACGGGATGGAACTGTCCGGCAGACTGTTGGCCATCGCGGAGATGGTGCCATATACGGATACGGTGGCGGACATCGGCTGCGATCATGGCAAGCTGGCGGTTTGGCTGGTACAGAGCGGCCGGGCCCGGCGCGTGATCTGCGGCGACATCAGTGCGCCGTCGCTGGACAAGGCGCGGCGGCTGGCGGCAAGAGAGGAGTTGTCCGAGCGAATATCAACGCGCGTGGGCAGCGGACTCTCCATACTGACCGCAGACGAAGCCGATGCGGCGGTGATCGCCGGTATGGGCGGCGAGCTGATCGTGGCCATACTGGAGGCCGGCATGGGTAAAACGCCCGATACGCTGGTGCTGTCCTGCCACACGTCCGCCGATATTTTGCGCGAATGGCTGGCGGATAACGGCTACGTTTTCGACGATGAGACACTGATCGAGGAGAGATGGCATTTCTATCCGGTGATGCGGGTAAAGCGGGGCCAAAGCCATAAACTGAGCGCGGCTGAGTGCGAGTTTGGCCCGGTGCTGCTGAAGAACAAACCGGAGACGCTGCGACGGCTGGTGGACAAGCGCATACGGAAAACCAAAGATATACTGGTCCGGCTGGAGAGGTCCGCCTCGCCGCGAAAGGCCGAACTGCTAAGCGAGGTTGAGGAAAAGCTCGCGCATTATGAGGAGGTGGCGAAATGCCTGTGACGATGGACGAATTTGTTCAGGTGGTGGAGACGATTGCGCCGATGAAGCTGGCGTGCGAATGGGACAACTCCGGCCTGCTGCTGCGGTGCGGCGAAACGGTATCCCGCGTCCTGATTGCGCTGGATGCCACGATGGCGGTGGCAAACGAGGCGGTATCAGGCGGGTTCGACATGATCCTCGCGCACCACCCGACGCTGTTTTCCGCGGTGAAGGCGCTGGACCACCGCAGACAAACGGACGCTGTGATCATGAGCCTGATTCGCAGCGGCATATCGCTGTACGCCGCGCATACCACGTTCGACAAAACGGCAGGCGGTATCAACGACATGCTGGCAAAAAAACTGGCGCTGACAGATGTGGCCACGGCAGCCGGGCCGGAGGACGGCCTGATGCGCGTGGGTAACCTGGACGAAGCGATGGAAAAAGACGCGTTTTTACGCCGTGTCAAGCAAGCGCTGGCGGTGGACGGGTTGCGGGTGTCAAACTGGCCTCACGGCACTGTAACAACTGTCGCGGTGCTGGGGGGCAGCGGCGGTGATTTTGTGTCGGCGGCGAAAGAAGCGGGCGCGGACGTGCTGGTAACAGGGGAGGCCAAGCATCATCATTTCCTGGAAGCGGAGGCGTGCGGGCTGCTGCTGGTAGACGCTGGCCATTACGCCACCGAACAAGGTTTCGTGAGCGAGATATTTATGAGTTTACAATCATGCCTGAATGAGGTACAATTACATTTAGGCTTTGAAAAAGCCAAGTGCGAAAAAGCGCCCTATTTGTTTGTTTGATGGCGCTAGAGAGGATTGTTTTATTTGGATAAGCTGGCGTTGCTTTATGAGTACCAGCAGGCGGATATGCAGCTGGAAGCTTATGAGACACAACTGAAGAACACGCCCACAAGGAAACAGCTGATAAAACTGCAGAATTATCTGAAAAAGCAGCAGGCTGTGCTTCGGGAAATGGAGAATCGGGCGCTCGTCGAGCAGAACGATTTGTCCGAGATCGACACGCAATACGACAGGATGATCGAGCTTTTGAACAAAAAGCATAAGGATATCGGGCAGTACGAAGAGATGAGTCTCGAAGAGATGGACTATAACGTGGTGAAGGACTTGGTCCACGAATACGAGATGACTTATGAAAATATTGTAAAGCAAAAGCGGCGCGCTCTGGCGGTGCAGACCAAGGCTGAGGAAACAGCGGCGCGGCTTAAGACGATATTGACGCATGTCAGCCAGGCGCAAAGGGATTTTGCAGAGCTGAAAAAGCAGCACGAGGAAGAACTGCGCGCAGGCGCCGAAGAACTTGACAAGCTGCGCAAAGCTGCGGAGCTGGCCGCTTCCAAGGTGGAGCCCGCTTTGCTGGCGCGTTATAACCGCATCAAGCAGAACCGCTCGATGCCGGTTTCGATGCTCAAAGACGGACGATGCATGGGCTGCAACATGGAACTGCCCTCGCGTGACCTTGCTAAACTTAAAAAATCGGACGCCATCGTGGAATGCGAGAATTGCGGCCGCATACTTTATTTGATATAATGTTTTTGAGCAAGCCGAACGGCCGCGTCATTTTTTGACGAGGAAAGTCCGAGCTCCGCAGGGCAGGACGCCGGGTAACCCCCGGTGGAGGCGACTCTAAGGATAGTGCAACAGAGATATACCGCCCGGCATTTATGCCGGGCAAGGGTGGAAAGGTGAGGTAAGAGCTCACCAGAGCCATGGCGACTTGGCTGCTATGTAAACCCCGTCCGGTGCAAGATTGATAGTGGGCATGATGCGGTTGCCCGCCGCGCCCCATGTAATCGCTGGAGCCTGCTGGCAACTGCAGGCGTAGATAGATGGCCGTTTAAGACAGAACTCGGCTTACAGGCTTGTCTCAAAACCTTTACAATAAGGAAGCTTTTGAATCATTCAAGAGCTTCTTTTTTTGTATCGATATTCGGACCGCGGCGAATAATAGGTTTATCACTTCATCTGCGACGGAGGAGCTATGCAGAGAAAAAACGGCATCACCGTATCGGACGATCTTACGCTTTCATGGCAGGAGCTGTTGGAATACGCCCGGGAGCTTTCGCTTGCGAGCAAGGTCGCTGTCAGAAAAGCGGACAGCCGTCACTTTGGGCTGGGGGAGGAACGCCGCCGCATCGAGGCTGCTTTTTTGGCCGCGCGTGAACGCAAGCACGCGGGCGGTGAACTGCCGCCGCTGGCCGAATGGTTCTACGACAACCGTTTTTTGTTCATCGAACAGCTCCGGCAGATCGAACTGGACCGTCATTCATACCGGCTGCCGCATATGCTGAGTGGACGCTATGCTCAATACCCACGATGCCTGATGCTGGCAACGGTGCTGCTTCGGCACAGCGCTTACCGTATATCGCCTGAGCACATACAGGAATTTCTTGAGGCTTTCCAGCAGGACACCGGCCTGGATTCGGGCGAGCTGTGGGCGTTTGTGGATATGCTGAAAATCGCGCTGCTGCGCGCCGTGTCGACGCTGGCGCGCCAGAACGTGGCCATATTGAAGCTGTGGCAGCAGGCGGATCGCTTCTGCGAACGAGCTTCAAAGGACGTATCTGGGGTGGATGCTTTGCTGGCCGAATACAAGAGCTATCTGACAAACGCCGTGTTTATGGAGCGCGTGATGGTGCTGCTGCGCGAAAGCCCGAATGCCGCCGCCATAACGGACCGGATCAACATGCGCCTCTCGGTGAGGGATCTGACGGTGGAACGGCTGGTGAGGCAGGCCCACGCCGTGCAAGCCAAGAGCATCCTGCACATCTCCAACGCCATCGCGTCGCTGCGCGTGCTCGCCAAGGTCAACTTTGAGCCGATATTTGAGAATGTGTCGCTGGTGCACCGTTACCTCAGCGCAGACAAGGACTACGCAGGCATGGACTATGACTCGCGTGAGTACTACCGCAGAGGCATCACCAGCATCGCCCTTTGGATCCAGGCGTCCGAGCCGGCTGTGGCCCGCGCAGCGGTGGATCTTGCGGCCCGGAACGGTATCCACGTGGGCGCGTATATCGTGGGAGACAGACGAAATGAATTGATGCGGGCGCTGGGCCGGGTTCCGGGCAAAGCGCACTGCGCCACGTTTATGCGGCGTCACATGATGCTGCTCTATGTGGGCGGCGCGATCGTGTCCACCATCATCAGCGCCGGGCTGCTGTGCATCCCGCTGTTTCTGATGCACCCGCCCGTTTACGGCATACTGGGCTTCCTCATCAGCCTGATCCCGGTATATACCGTCGCCATCACCATCAGCAACCGTTTGATGACGCTGTTCCAAAAACCGGCGTTCATACCCAAAATGGCGCTGAAAGACGGGCTGGGGGAGGATACGGCTACGATGGTGGTGATACCCGCGCTGCTGACCAGCGAGGAGGACGGCGCGGAACTGATCGAGAAGATGGAGGTATACTGGGCAGCCAACCAGCAGCCGTTTCTTTACTTCACATTGCTATCCGACTTCAAGGAGGATAAGAACGAGATCGCGGCATATGACGAGGGCATCATCCAGCGCGTTCAGCAGTTGATAGCCGGCCTCAATCAGAAGTACGGGCGGGCGATATTTTTTTATGCGCAGCGCAAACGCACCCGGATCGCCGAAAACGGGCGATACGGCGGCTATGAACGCAAGCGTGGGGCCTTGATGGACTTCTGCTCACTGCTGCAGGGCAGCTCGGACGGGTTTGTGCATGTGACCCGCGGCCTGCCGGAGAATCTCAAATACGTGATCACGCTGGACGCGGACACCGCGCTCTCGCGAGATGCGGTCATCAGGATGGTGGGCGCGATGGAGCATCCGCTGCACCGGCCGGCGGTGGATGAGAAGACAAACACGGTGACCCGTGGCTTTGGCATCATGCAGCCGCGCATCGGTGTGGATGTCGTCAGCTCCGCCAAGTCCCGGCTGTCGCTGGTGTTCTCGGGCAAGGGCGGGCTGGATACGTATGCCAGCGCCGCGTCGGACGTGTATCAGGATAATTTCGGGACGGGTATCTTCACCGGCAAGGGCATCTTCAACCTGTCGGTGTACATGCAGGTGCTGAGTGACGCTTTCCCCGATAACCGCGTTTTGAGCCACGACCTGCTGGAAGGCAGCTATCTGCGGTGCGCGCTGCTCAGCGATGTGGTGCTGATGGACGGCTGCCCCGCCAGATATATCTCGTGGGAGGAACGCCAGCACCGCTGGACGCGCGGCGACTGGCAGCTGCTGCCGTGGCTGGGCCGCCATGTACACACAAAGGACGGACGTCGTATCAAAAACCCGTTGCCCGGTCTGGCCAGATATCAGATCATCGATAACATGCGCCGCAGCCTGACGGTGCCACTGTCCTTTATCGTGATCCTGCTGTCTCAAACGGCGTTTTACAGCTCCGCGTTTTTCTGGTTTGTCTCGGGCATTCTGCCGCTGTTCATCGACGCGGTGCTGGATTTTGTATCGCGCATGCTGACACTCATACGCAATACGGGCAAGGGGACAACGATCAAGGACATCTGGTATGAAACGAGGACGCTGTTTGAGCTGTCCTTTTACCGGTTCGCTTTTCTGCCCTACGAGACATACCGGATGCTGGACGCGTTTGTGCGTACCGTGGTGCGCGTCTGTTTCACGCACAAGCGCCTGCTCCAATGGGTGACAGCGGCGGAAGGGGAGAAGAGCGCCCGGGACGGTATCGTCTATCACTGGAAGAAGATGGCCGCGGCGCCACTGCTGGCGGTGGCGCTCTATGTGCTGTCCGTGTTGACCACGCACACGTTTTCCACCATCGCTTTTGGCGTATTCGCCGTGTGGTTCTTCGCGCCCGCCATCGCCCATGCCATCAGCCGGCCAAAAAGGACGAAGCATCACGAACTGGAGCCGGGAGAAAGGCGGTATCTCGAGGATATCGCGCTGAGAACCTGGCGGTTTTTCGAACACTTCTCCGAAGAGACGGAATACTACTGGACGCCGGACAACTATCAGCAAAGCCCGAATAAAGGGATCGCCAAACGCACATCACCCACCAACGTCGCCTACTCGATGGCGGCCACCGTTTGCGCCTTTGAGCTGGGCTTTATCACCTGCGCGACAGCGGTCAAGCGGCTGAGCCGGTGCATGGAAGGCATCGAGAAAGCGGAGAAATGGAAAGGCCATCTCTATAACTGGTACGACATCACCAATCTCGCGCCGTTGGAGCCAAGGTATGTTTCGTCCGTGGACAGCGGCAACCTGGCGTGCTACCTCATCGTGATGAACGAAGCGTTGAACGGCATGCTGAAGAGCCCGCTGGCCGCGCGGCTGGCGCAGGGCCTGGCCATCATATCCAGAGAAGCGCAGCATGAAACATCATTCGTCATCAATGACGATGTATTCAACGCGCTGAGTTCGCTTGACTTGATCGAGCACACGGCGGGCAGCCCGCTCATGGCCTGTGCGGAACAGGCAAAGGCATTTTTCGAACGGCATGCTGCATGGGCGCGGGTATTGTCCGCTTTTCCGTCCGGCCAGCTGGCGCTGTATGCCGATGAAACCAAAACACTGAGGGAAAGGCTGCGGCATATCAGCGTAACGGAATATGTGGACGCCTTTCACGGGCTGCTCGAGCTGCTGTCCGCCATCATGGAGAAGGCATCGGTGCGCAGCGATAAAGAGGTACTGGGCTGGGTGCAGCGTATGGAAACGACGCTGGGCGAGAGTTATGTGGCCTGCCGCCGCCTCAGCCTCCGTGCCGCACGGCTGCAGCGGCGCACGGCCGAAATGCTGGAGTCGATGGATTTTGGCGAACTGTACGACGCGGACACAGGGCTGTTCTCCATCGGATATTCCATCCGGCAGCAGGAACTCAGCAATACGCACTACGACCTGCTCGCTTCCGAAGCACGCCAAACCAGCTTTATCGCGATCGCCAAAGGGGACGTGCCTGAAAAGCACTGGTTCCGTTTGGGCAGGCCGTTGGCCGTCGCCGGAGAAAGCCGCGTGCTGCTGTCCTGGGGCGGCACGATGTTTGAATATCTGATGCCGCTGCTCATCATGAAGAGCTACGATTACACGCTGCTGGGCGAAACATACCGTTCAGTGGTGGACATGCAATGCGCGTATGCCGAACAGCGGCGCATGCCGTGGGGCATATCCGAATCCGGATATTACGCGTTCGACCTGCAGATGAACTATCAGTATAAAGCGTTCGGTGTACCGGGGCTTGGCATGAAATCCGGCCTGGTCCGCGAGACGGTGATCTCTCCATACGCCACCTGCCTTGCGCTTCAGATCAAGCCGCGGGCCGCCATCACCAACCTGCTGCGGCTGGAGAAGATGGGGGCGTATGGGCGCTACGGCTTTTTCGAAGCGATAGACTATACGCAGATGCGGCTCCATAACGGCAAGAAGAAGCGTATCGTCAGAAGCTACATGGCGCATCACCAGGGCATGGTCCTAGCATCGATTCTCAACACGCTGACGGGTGGAAAGCTACAGGAGTTGTTCCACAATGCCACTTGCGTGAAGGCCACCGAACTGTTGCTCAAGGAGAAGGTGCCGCCACGCAGCGTGACGATGGACTTCGCCGAAAAGCCGCCCGAAAGGCAGGCGTTTGTGGAGGAGATACGCGCGGCGCGTTCCTACACGTCGCTGACGCAGTATCCCGAGGCGCATTTTCTGTCCAACAACAGCTACAGCGTGATGCTGACGCAGTATGGCACGGGTTATTCGGCATTCCACGGAAATATGATCAGCCGGTGGGAGAGCGACGTGCTGCGCCGTGCGCCCGGCATCCATATCTATATCAAGAACACGGACACTGGCGCGGTCTGGTCGGCCACGTTTTTGCCGACCTGCCTGCTGGCTGACAGTGAAAAGGTGCAGTTCGAGCCGCACAAGGCGACCTTCATCCGTGAGGTGGCTGGTATCGAGACGACGCTTGAGGTCTGCGTATCTCCCGAATGCAACATGGAGATCAGGAACATCGTCATAAGGAACAATGGGGAAAAGACCGCAAGGCTGGCCGTGTCCTGCGCGTTTTCGCCCGCACTGTGCACCGAGCGCGACTTTGAGGCACATCCCGCTTTTGCTGAGCTTTTTGTGGAAACGCACGCGCATCCGGACAAGGCGATGGTGACGGCCGCACGCAGGGGCAGGAGCATGTGCTGCGCGCTTAAAGCGCTGACCGACGGGCCTGTGGAGCTGATGACGGACCGCGCCTACATCTTTGGCAGGCGCAACGTGTTCGGGCCGCCCGCCTGCCTGGCTTCGCCCGAGTCGGAGCGGGATGTGGCGCGCGCCGCGGGAATCCGCTGCGGGGTGTCGATGGAGAAAGGACAGAGCGCGGAAGTCTCCTTCCTTGTGGCCGCGGGGGACAGCATGGATGCGGTCGTGGGCTGTCTGTCCGGCGTGTCCGGCGCGGAGGATGTGCGCCGCGTGTTTCACTTGGCATGGACGCACGCACAGGTGGAGATGCGCTACCTCAAGCTGGAGGGCGCGCAGGCCAATCTGTTCCAGCGCATCGCATCCCGTACCGTCATCCGCATACCGTCCGTCTGCGGCGCAGCCGGGGAACCCGCGGGGCGCGACACGCTGTGGAAATTCGGTCTGTCCGGCGACCTGCCCATCATATACATGCACGCGCATAATGATGAGAGCCTCACGGGCGTAAAGATCATCGCAAAAGCGCAGGAGTTTTTAAGCCTGAAGGGCCTG
The DNA here is from genome assembly GCA_023428025.1 of Bacillota bacterium. GTDB lineage: Bacteria > Bacillota > Clostridia > Christensenellales > SZUA-584 > SZUA-584. Next base: position 157,549 of record JAEYZN010000021.1, on the reverse strand, counting down.
CCTGCAGACCTCGTGATCATTTACGACGGAGGTGAGGCATACACATGCCCCTTGAGAGACAAGTTGACGGAGCTGGCACAAGCGGCCTCGGGACGCCCCTATAACCGCGTCACCGCGATATCCCGCGCATCGTTGAGTGAAAACGATGTCGCGACACTGATGGCGGCGGCCTGCCTGGTACTGGACGGATCGGCTTCGCTGGAATCCCAGCTTAAAGCGCCTACTGTATCACGGGCTTATACGGTGTTTGAGCCCGGCGCCGTTGTGGAGCGCGCACATGTACCCAAACAGCTCAAGGCGTTTGACAACGGGCTGGGCGGTTATCTGAACAAAGGCACAGAATACTGTATCGATGTGGGCAACCGTCCGCCGCTTCCCTGGAGCAACCTGCTGGTGGGAGAAAAGCTGGGCAGCCTGGTGAGCGTGGGCGGCGGCGGGTATACGTGGGCGGACAACGCGCGTATGACACGGCTGACGCCCTTCCGTAACGACGCGCTGACAGACGTGCCGGGTGAGGGCGTGCTGATCCGCTGCGACCGGACGGGCGCCGCGTTCAGCGCCGCGCCGGATCAGTACGCACAAGGGCGTTACCGCGTGATCCATGGATTCGGATATACGACGTTCGAGCGGTTCGGAGGACTGGAAACGCAGCTCACATGCTTCGTCGATCCGCAGCGGCCGCTGAAGATAAGCCTGCTCAAGCTGGCCAGCAACGCGGACAGGGAAGAAGACTTTTCCGTATACTATTACGCCGAGCCTGTGCTGGCTGCTACGGTGGCGAGCGGCATCCGGACACGGTTTGCCGAAGGCTGCCTGCAGGCGACATCGTCTTTCGGGGAAGCGGGTAAGGCGATGTTTATTGCAATGCCGCGAGAAGACGTCCGTTTCACAGCTTCCGCGCATGAATTCTTCGGCATTCCGGGCTACAACATATGGCCCGAGGCGCTGAAAACCGCCGAGCTGTCTGACAATACCGGATGCGGCTCCACGCTGCTGGCGCTTCAGACCCGTGTGCGCCTAAAGCCCGGCGAGCAGCGGACGGTCGCCCTCCTGATGGGCTATGGTGATGCTCCGTCGATCGGTTCAATGATGGAAGCCGTCGGCGGCGCGGATATGGCGGCAGGCCTGCTACAGAATGTCCAGGCGCATTGGCAGCGGCTGGTGGGCGGCGTGAGGATATCCACATCGGCAAAATCCTTCGACACGCTGGTGAACGGTTGGCTGCTGTACCAGACCTACACGTCCCGGCTGATGGGACGCACCGGCTATTACCAGTCGGGCGGGGCTTACGGCTTTCGGGACCAACTGCAGGACGTGCTCGCCATTGCCTACACCAATCCGGCGCTGACAAGAGCGCATATATTAAGGTGCGCAGAGAGGCAGTTTATAGAAGGCGACGTGCTGCACTGGTGGCACGAGCCCGCCTGCGGCGTGCGCACGCGCATCAGCGACGACAAGCTGTTCCTGCCGTATGTGGCCTGCGAGTATGAGCGGATTACGGGCGATATGAGCATATTTGATGAAACAGCGGCCTATCTGGAGGGCAAGCCGATCCCCGAAGGGCGGCATGACGTGTATGAATCCTTCAAAAGCGCCGAGACGCGGGAAAGCCTGTTCATGCACTGTGTCCGCGCCATCGATTCCGTGACACTTGGCGAGAACGGCCTGCCTCTGATGGGCACCGGCGACTGGAACGACGGCATGGACAAGGTGGGCGCGGGCGGCAAAGGCGAAAGCGTGTGGCTGGCGTTCTTCCTCGTGGAAGTATTGCGCGTGTTCATTGAGCTTTGCAACAGGCGCGGCGAGCAGGCCTTGGCGGCGCAGTACTCAGCGCGGCGCAGTGTGCTCCGCCGGAGCATTGAGGAGAACGCGTGGGACGGCGAGTGGTACGCGCGCGCGTTCTTCGATGACGGGACGCTGCTGGGCAGCCGCACGTCGCCCGAATGCCGCATCGACCTGGTGTCTCAGGCATGGGCGGTCATCTCCGGCGCGGAGCAGGCACGGCGCGCGTACGAGGCCGCCGCGGACGAGCTGGTGATGCGCGAGGAGGGTGTGATACGCCTGCTGGCGCCCCCGTTCGACAAGTGGGACAAGGACCCCGGCTACATCAAGAACTACATTCCCGGCGTGCGCGAAAACGGCGGCCAGTATAGCCATGCGGCGGCATGGTTCGTGATCGCCACAACAAAGCTGGGCCTCAAAGGGGACGCGCTGACGCTGTTCCAGATGATGAACCCCATCAACCACACGCGTACGCCCGCCGGTGTGGAGAAATATAAAGGCGAGCCGTACGTGATGGCGGCGGATGTGTATTACACGGACGAGCATAAAGGGCGGGCCGGCTGGACGTGGTATACAGGCACGGCGGGCTGGATGTATCAGGCCGCAATCGTCCATCTGCTGGGGATGCGCATTGAACGCGGGGCGCTGTCCGTAAGCCCCTGCGTACCGGACGATTTCGCGCCGTACACCATTGAATATCAGCGCGGCGGCGCGCAATATATCATCGCCGTGGACCTGACGCCCGGTTATGAAGGGGACGCGTGGCTCAGTATGGAAGGCGGAGAACGGGCCAAAAGCCTGCCGCTGGACAAGACAGAAGGCATCCACAGAATATTAGCTTGTTGGCAGCCATAGACAGATGATATACTCACATCATGAATAATGATTTTTTGTCGATGTCCCGCGAAGAGATGTCGGCTCGAAGCATCGACCAGCTCGATTACATTGTGGTGACGCCCGACGCGTATGTGGATCATCCGTCATTCGCAGCGGCCATCGTTGGCCGTTTTGTGGAGAGTTTGGGCTACAGCGTCGGTGTCATCGCCCAGCCGGACTGGGAATCCGCTGATGATTTTTTAAAGCTGGGCGCACCCCGCTATGCGTTTCTGCTGAGTGGCGGCAACATTGACGGTATCGTCAACATGTATACCGCGGCAAAACGCAAACGCAGCGACGACGCGTATTCCCCGGGCGGCAAGGCGGGGCGCCGGCCTGCCCGCCCCACCATCGCGTATACGGCGAGGCTCAAACAGGCGTTCAAAGATATTCCCGTCATCATCGGCGGTGTGGAAGCGTCCAACCGCCGTTTTGCCCATTACGATTATTATGAGGATAAGGTCCGGCGCTCGTATCTGGTGGATTCCAAGGCGGACATGCTGGTGTACGGCATGGGCGAAATGCCGCTTGCCGAGGTCTGCTCGCGCCTGAAAAACGGAGAGTCGATCCGCGATATGCTGGGCGTGCGCGGCACCTGCGTGCTGCGCGCGTCCGCGTCGGATGCGGGCGAGCATATCGTGCTGCCGTCGTTCGAGCGCGTTGCCGAAAGCAGAAAGGATTTTGCGGACGCGTGCCGAACCATCCAGCAGAACACCATACCGCGCGGGAAAACGCTGGCGCAGGCGCATGGAGACCGGTTCCTCATCCAGTTTCCGCCCCCGCTGCCGTTATCCACGCCCGAGATGGACGCGATATACGGCCTGCCGTTTGTGCGGCGCGCGCATCCGTCCTACAAAGAGCCCATACCGGCACTGTCCGAGGTGCAGTTCGGGCTCATCACGGTGCGCGGCTGCCCCGGCCAGTGCGCCTTCTGTTCGATATCCGCGCACCAGGGCAAGCGGATACAGAAGCGTTCCAAGAAATCCGTGGTGGAAGAGGCGCGGCGGATGGCCCAAATGCCGGAGTTCAAAGGCATCATCTCGGATGTCGGCGGACCGACCGCGAATTTCTACGACGCGATATGCACCGCGAGAAACTCAGAATCGTGCACGCGCAGCTGCCTGACGCCAAAGATCTGCCCCAACCTCAAGATAAGCCATAAAGGGCTATGCGAGCTGCTGGAGGCCGTGGAGCGCGTGGAAGGCGTCCGGCGCGTGTTTATCCGTTCCGGATTGCGGTTCGACTACATCATGGCCGACAAGGATGGCCGGTTTTTTGACAGGCTGGTGAAAAAACACGTGAGCGGACAGCTTAAAGTGGCGCCCGAGCATGTGAGCGACGAGGTGCTGCGGCTGATGAACAAGCCGCCGTATGCCGTGTATGAACGGTTCGCGCACCGCTTCGCCGCCGTTACCCAGCGCGCGGACAAGCCTCAGTATATCCTGCCATACTACATTTCGTCCCATCCCGGCAGCACGCTGAGCCACGCCATCGAGCTGGCATTGACGATGAAGAAGCAGGGCTTCGTGCCCGAACAGGTGCAGGATTTTTATCCGACGCCGGGGACGGTGTCCACCTGCATGTATTACACCGAGCGCGACCCGATGACGGGCAAGCCGGTGTACGTGGCCAAAACGGCGAAGGAAAAGGCGATGCAGCGCGCGCTGCTGCAGTTTGACCAGCGGCGCAACTGGCCGCTCATCCGTGAGGCGCTCAAAATGGCCGACAAGGAAGACCTGATCGGCCCGGGGCGTGACTGCCTGGTGCCGGGTGACGGACAGAAACCTCATGTGTATGGCAGGCAGAGGGAGAGCATAAAACCCCGAAGCGAAGACAATCAGCGTGCTGCAAACAGACGAAAGTCAAATGTGTCCGATGAGACGCAGAAAATTTCCACGCCTGGCAAGCGGGGGGAGAACAGGAAGCCCCGGAGCGAAGAGAAAGGGCGTGCCGACAGTAAGCGGCAGCCGAACGCTGCAAGCAAAGCGGTTAAAGCGCCGCGCAGTACTTCGGGGAACCGCACGACAGCGAAAAGCGGCAATGCCGATACCCATAAACCGAGGCCCAAGAGTACGACCGGCGGACGGACGGGCGGCAGAAAACGAACGGGGCAATAATACGCGTCGCTTGTTACACCGTATCAAAGTTATGGGGAGCAGCCGCTACGAAAAGAGTACAGGAGAGCAATGGTGTATTTTAAAACGTGTATGGCTTTGATATTATAACCAGCGGAGATATTTACAAAACCATGCAGAGGTTTATGTACATAACCGCTGACATAACTTTCATTTTATTAATTTGTATATTGTGGTATAATAGGTAACATCATAGACAAGGAGTACTGGCGAATGAAGAGAATACTGATCGTAGACGATGAACCCAGTCTGATCAAAGGGCTCCGCTTTAATCTGGAACAGCAGGACGGCTACACGGTGGACGAAGCGCTGGATGGGGAACAGGCGCTGGATATGTTCGCCGCCGGTAAATACGATCTGGTATTGCTGGATCTCATGCTGCCCAAAATAGACGGCATGGAGGTCTGCCAGCGCATACGCAGCGTCTCCAACGTGCCTATCATCATGCTGACAGCCAAGGACGACGATATGGATAAGATCATGGGCCTGGAATTCGGCGCGGATGATTATATGACAAAGCCGTTCAACATGCTGGAACTCAAAGCGCGCATCAAGACGATCTTCCGCCGCATGGAAGGAACGGAAAAAGCGCGTGAGCCGCAGATCCTGCGCGCCCGCAACATGACGGTGAATCTGGAAAACAGAAGCGTGGAGATAGACGGGAACGAGGTGGCGCTGACCGCCAAGGAATTCGATCTGCTGCAGCTGTTCATCACCAACAAGGGCAAGGTCTATGACAGGGAGAAATTGCTTGAGCTGATCTGGAAGTACGAATACTTGGGCGACCTGCGCACGGTGGACGTACATATCCGCCGCCTGCGCGAGAAGGTCGAGCACAATCCGGCCAAACCCGAATTTATAATGACGAAATGGGGAGTGGGATACTATTTCTCGGATAAATAGCCTGCTGTATTCAATTCGGTGGCGGTTTGTATTGATCAACCTGATCGTGGCGGTCGTCGCTTTCGCGTCCGTGACGCTCATGATCGCATATCTTGCGGAAGATTATCTGGTCAACATACGCATAAGAGACCAGCTTAAAAGCACCAACAGTGTAGCCGTCAGCATGGCGCCGTACTTAAGCAGTTCCAATTCGCTCAAAATGTATCAGCTTGCGGAGGAAAGCTCAAAAAAATACGGCGGCAGGTTTTTGGTTCTCAATAAATCCGGTATTGTACTGGTGGACAGCTTTTCCATGCTTAACGGTCAAAAGCTGGACCATAAAGAAATATCCGATGTGATACTGGGGCCGGAGGACGCCAGCTACGGTTTTCATGAGATCAATGACGGAACAGACGAACCGTTCTATGCGGTGTACTATACGGCTGCGGTGGTCTACAATTCTGAGACGATCGGAGCTGTGCTTTTTTCCAACGATATTCAGGATGTTGTGGACATCACGCGTGATTTTGTCAACATCCTTATACTGATATCCATAGCCGCTTCGGTCGTTTTCGCGGTTGTCAGCATCATCCTGTCTAGCTATATCACACGGCCCATCAACGATTTGAAAGAGGTCGCGCTGTCCATATCGCGCGGCAACCTCCATCAGCGCATCAAAGTGTCCGGCAAAAACGAGATGGCGGCACTCGCAAACACCTTCAACACCATGAGTGAGAAGCTCGAAAATATGGACCAGAAGCGCAGCGAGTTTGTCTCCAACGCGTCGCATGAGCTGAAGACGCCGCTCAGTTCCATGAAGATACTGATTGAGTCGTTGCTGTATCAGGACGGCGTGGATGAAAAGATTTACAAAGAATTTCTGGGTGACATCAACAAGGAGATCGACCGTTTGAGCGAAGTCATTTCCGGCCTTTTGACGCTGGCCAAGACCGACAGTGAAACACAGGCGCTCAATATGGATAAAATATTGCTCAGCGAGCTGGTGTTTAAATCCGTTACGGCCTTAAAGCCCATCGCGAACGACAAAGGCATCACGCTCAGCTATACGGTGAACAACGATCTGGAGATAGAGTGCGACGCCTTAAAGGTGATGCAGGCCGTGATGAACCTGGTGGAAAACGCCATCAAATATACCGATTCCGGTGGCAGCGTTCAGGTGACGCTGCAGAAATCCGGCGTGAACGCGGCGATATCCATAAAAGATAATGGCAGCGGCATTCCGGAAAAGGATATCCCGTATCTGTTCGACCGATTCTACCGCGTTGACAAGGCGCGGGCGCGCGGCACCGGTGGCAGCGGCCTGGGGCTGCATATCGCGCAGAAGATCGCGCTGCTTCATGGCGGCAGCATCGATGTGCAAAGCGAGGAGGGCAAGGGCAGCGTGTTTACGCTGTATCTGCCGATCAAGTCATAGAGGTAATGCGTATGACGATTAAGAAACTGATAGTCTGGTTATTGTTGATGACCATGCTGGTGGCCGCCGGGTGTTCAAGCAACAGTGTCAAGACGGTGGACAAGAACCTGCAGGACATCAACCCGAACGCCGTTGCCGCCAATAAGGACACGGCGAACGTCGCACTGTATTTCTCGTATCGCGGCGAGAACCTGCTGGCGGGCGAGACGGTGACGATCGATGTGCCTGTCAACGATTCTCTGGAGGCGGCGGTGGTGCGCGCACTGATTGCCGGGCCAACCGTCAACAGAGCGGAGCTGTCCGGCCTGTTCTGGGACGGTGTGAAGCTGGTTGGTGTGGACAGCAACGCCGACATCGTGTTCATCACGCTCAGCGAAGAGTTCGTATCCTCCGATCCCGAAAAGGTGGTGCTGGAAGAGGGGACCGTTGCGGAGCAGAAACAGTTGGCTATCAGTTCCATCGTCAATACGATCGTTGAGATGGGGACGTATTCGCGCGTACAGATATATGTAGACCGGCAGGCTGCCGGCGCGGCTCAGCGGATCACACGAAAGGAAGCAGGCTGGGAGAACAGCGACGCCCATCTGGACCCGCTGTTCCGTATGGGCGATTTGATATTGACGCCGGAGAATACGCTGGCTGAAGCGCTGGGTTCCTTTGCAAAGAAGGACTGGACGAGGCTGTACAATTTTACCGCCTATACCAGTTTGGATGGTTCACTGAAGCCGGACATGGATACATTTTCTGAGGCGCTGGCGGATAAAGGAAATGTGTTGTCAAGCTACAGTGTGACGGATTACAACGTATCGAGCGACGGCCAGAAGGCAGTCGTGATGCTGGATTACTCGATAAAGACCCGTGAGGGTGATCTCATCAGCCGCGAAAATATTCCGGTGGTGCTCGTGCGTGAGGAAGATATTTGGAAGTTTTCTTATACGTCACTGGTGGATGTGCTGATCAATGCAGGTTAGAAGGGTTGAGATGAAGAAAACGATAGGTCTCGTTATGGCCGTATGCCTGCTGTTCTCCGGTTGCGGCGTGATACGTGACAGACATGACACTGGGGAAGAGGTGCCCGCCAACGTGCTTGACCTGAGCGTGCTGGAATACTATGGCCGTGTGGAGAAATCTGCAGTCTATTTTCTGAATGATACAAGCCATACGCTGATGGCGGAGCTGAGAACGCTGGTGATAGACCAGGACACAAACCCCGCTACGGTGGCCGTCGGGGAATTGCTGAAAGGGACCTCCAACAACAGCCTGATCAGCGTCGCGCCAGCAGGCATGTCGCTTGACTCCCTTGAGTTTTCAAAGGATGTCGCCAACGTATATCTGAAGTATGACGGAGAGCCGATTCAGGCCAAGCAGGCATACATCCTGGAACAGGCCATCGCCAACACCGTCACGGATATACTGGGCCCGGTATCGGTATGTGTTTTTTATAACGGCATCCGGGCCGGACTGGCCGGCTACCCATTTCCGCCGCTTAAAAAGCAGATAGGCAATATCGAAGATGCCTGGACAAGTGCATCTTCCTTATATATTCCGGAAAACAAGGCGGCCATTGAGATAAACAACACTGTAGAAAAGACGCCGACAGCAGAGGACCAGGAGGAAGCGAAACCCAAAACAACGGATATTGCGACTGTGCTGTATTTTGTGGCGGCGGATGGTGATTTCATTCTGCCTGAAGTGAGGACAGTCAAATATACGGAGGATCAATACGTTGAAGGGCTGATTCAGGAGTTGAAAAACGGCCCGCGCAATACCGCATCCATGCGAAGCCCGCTCATTGCCGACATTGAGCTTGCACAATCGCCCGTTTTGAACGATGCGGGCGGAGGCAAGCGGAACATGGAGCTTTATTTTAAGAAAAGCCCTGTGCAGGTGGGATACTCGGACTCATCGGGTGCGCTGGTTTCCTATGCCGCGTTGATTTATACGATCACCGGTCTGGTGCCCAACATCAAAACGGTGGATATTTTTGTTGCGGGCAACCGTGTTATCACTGTGGATGATAAGGGCTGGTTTTATGACGGCATGGAGCGCGCCGATTATTTTGGCTTCATCGGCAGCAGCGCACCTGTGTATTTTGGCGACAAAACGTCCGATCTTTTGCTCGAAGTAAAAAGAAGCATGGAGCAGGGGAAAACCTGGAGCGCCCGCGCGCGCGTGCTTGAGGTGCTGAAAGGACCTCTGGAAGAGGATGGCGACAACGTTTGGCCCGTGATGCCGCCCGGCATGACGGAGGACGATGTACTGTCTGTGGACGTATATAACGACACCGCCTATGTAAACCTGTCTGCGCGTTTTAAAGATGCCTGCGTTGGCCTGACAAGCAAGAGTGAAATGCTGCTGATCTATTCTATTGTAAACACCATCACGGCGATGGATGGCGTCAATAAGGTGCAGTTTATCGTGGAAGGCAAGCAGATAGACAAGCTGGCGGGCTACCTGTGCCTGTCAGACCCGTTCCTGAGGAACTATGGCATCATCAAAAGCGCCTAAATGCGTATGCTCACCTTGTATTCCTCCAGCCACATATTGAGCTGAAGCAGAAAAGCGAACAGCTGCGGCCCCGTCATCAGCTGCCCGAACCACGGCGTCACGATGCTGAGGGTGTCGAGCATCTCTGCGATGACCGCTTTGTCGACCAGCGCATGAATGGGCGCGGATGGGTCGGCCAGCGTCTCCTTGAGCGCGGCGGAAACCAGCCTCGTATACTCAGGATTATGCGTCTTGGGATACGGGCTTTTTTTTCTGTTGTAGATTTCCTCCGGCAGCAGGTCTTTTACCGCCAGGCGCAGTATGCCCTTCTCCATGCCGCCAAGATTTTTGATATCCCACGGGATGTTCCACGCATATTCGGCAAGGCGATGGTCACAGTAAGGCACGCGCACTTCAAGGCCGCAGGCCATGCTCATCCGGTCCTTGCGCTCCAGCAGGTTGGACATGAACCACTTGATATTGAGATAGAACATCTGGCGGCGCCGGCGTTCGAGCGGCTTTTCACTGCCCAGCAGCGGCGTTTCATCCACGGTGTCAAAATATCGGCTTTTGGCGTAGTCCTCAATATTCAGGCGGGACAGCGCTTTGGACATCACGCTGCGGCGAAGCTCCAGCGAGTTTGCCCAGGGGAACATGTCGAGGTTCAGCAGGTCCTCACGGTAAAACCAGGGGTATCCGCCGAATATCTCGTCCGCGCATTCGCCTGAGAGCGCCACCGTGGCGTATCCGCGGATCTGTCGGCAGAACAACAACAAGCTGGAATCCACATCCGCCATGCCGGGCAGGTCCCGCGCGATCATGGCGTCGCGAAGAGATGAGATCAGTTCGGGCGTATCCAGCGTTACCGTGATGTGGTCGCTGCCGATGTGCCGACGCATGATGTCGATATAATCCCGGTCCGGGCTGGGCTGGAATACGCTGCGGGTAAAATACTTCTCGTTGTCGGCATAGTCGACGGAAAAGGTGCGCAGTATGCCATCCTTTTCCCCGGCAGCTTGCGCGGCGATGGCCGAAAGCGCGCTGGAATCCAGCCCGCCGGAAAGCAGCGTACAGACCGGCACGTCGGCCACCAGCTGACGCTTGGCGGAGTCGCTTACCAGCCAATGCAGCTTCTCCGTGGTGGTATGCAGATTATCGGTGTGCTCCTCGCTGACGAACTGCCAGTAACGGTGGACATATGTACCGAGAGGCGAATAGATCATACACTCGCCGGGACGCAGCTCTTCGATGCCTGAAAACAGTGTTTTGCCCGCGGTGCGCGCGGGGGCCAGGGCAAACAGCTCGAGCAAGCCGTTTTCGTCCAGCACGGGATGTATTTCCGGATGTGCCAGCAGTGCCTTGATTTCGGAAGCGAACAGCAGGGTGTGGCCGGCCCGCGCGATGAACAGCGGCTTCACGCCCATGCGGTCCCGCGCGAGAAAAACGCGCTGCTTCTTTTCATCCCAAACCGCGAAGGCAAATATACCGTTCAGCCGTTCCACGCAGGACGGACCCCATTCGATATAGGATAACAGCAGTGCTTCGGTATCCGAATGTGAGAAGAAAGTATGCCCTTTTTTGATGAGAGCCTGCCGCAGTTCCGGCGTGTTATAGAGTTCGCCATTATATATGATGGTGTATGTATTGGAGCCGATGCTCCGAATCATCGGCTGGCTTCCGCCCGCAGGGTCCACGACGGTCAGCCGCCGGTGTCCCAGCGCCACCTGATGCGTCAGGAACGTGCCTGCCGAATCAGGCCCCCGATGCGCGATGGCATCCATCATGGCCGCCAGCGTCCGGCTCTCTTCCAGCATGTTTTTATCAAAGTCCACGATCCCTGCAATTCCGCACATAAGAAAGCCCCCGTCAGATAATGATGATAATACAGTATATGAATGCGCCTCTTGGGCGTGATTAAGATCAGAGAATTTGGAATTGCGTCAGGTCAGCAAATATATTACAATGGAAAAAAGAAAAAGAGGAGACGAGAGTTGACTAAGCAGAATCACACCAAAACACTTGTTGTCACAAGCATGCTGGCCGCACTCATTTTTGTTTTTACCTACCTGATAAAAATACCGATCAATGCGAATGGCGCATACATGAACATCGGTGATTGCGTGATTTACTGCGCCGGCCTGCTGGTGGGCGCGCCCTGGGCGGCCGCAGCCGCCGGTATCGGCAGCGCTTTGGCCGACCTGACGCTGGGATTTCCCGTTTATGCGCCGGCCACACTGATCATAAAAGGATTGATGGGCCTCGTTTGCGCACTGCTGATGAAAAAGGCGGGATTCGGCCGGTTTACACTGGTAGCCATACTGGGCGGCGCCATCATGGTGGCGGGATATGGCGTATTCGAATGGATATTCTTCGGCTGGACATATGCAGCCGGTACGGTGGTATTCAACCTGATACAATGGGCGGCGGGCGTTGCCGGCGCGTTGGCGCTTTACTATCCTGTCAGGCGGATTGCCGACGCGGCCCTGCTGGCCAATCGATAATACGGGAGTTAAGCTTATGAAGTTGACATGCATCGGAAAATACGGGCCTTATCCCAAAGCCGGGGAAAGCTGCTCATGCTATCTGCTGGCGCATAACGGAAAAAACATTGTGCTGGATATGGGCTGCGGCTCGCTGTCCAAGCTGCAGGAGATTTTGCCGGTCAGAGGCATCGATGCGCTGGTGCTTTCCCATCTGCATGCCGATCATATGGGGGACGCGCTGACGCTGCGTTACGCGCTGGATGTGGACAAGAAGATGGGATGGCGCGCGGAACCGCTGCCCGTCTATCTGCCGGGGGAACCCCTGGCGGAGGCCGGACTTCTCGCCGCCCACGGAATGATGGACGTGCGTTTTCTCGCCGACGGCATGCGGGTCCGTCTTTTCGACCTGGAAGCGGTGTTTGCCATGATGCCCCACCCTGTTCCCAGCTTTGCCATGTCGTTCGAAGCGGACGGAAAGAAATTCGTCTACTCGGGCGATACCCAAGACAATACGCATATCATCTCTTTTGCGTCGGGCGCCGATCTGTTTGTGATGGAAGCCGCGCTGTTGTCCAGGGATAAGATGCCGATGTCGGCGCATGTGGACGCGAAGGACGCGGGACGCATCGCGCAGGCGGCGAGGGTCAGCAGAATGCTGGTCACGCATCAGTTTCCCGAGTATGACGCGGAGGAAATACTGCGCGAGGTACGGGAAAGCTATCCCGCTGCCGAGATGATAGAGGAACGCCGCACCTACGAGGTTTGACGCGTGGACGCCGCTGCCTCGCCAAAACGCGCATTCAACAGGCGCCCGGTGGTTGTGGCAGCCGTTTGTTTTGCGTCCGGCGTGATCATCGGGCGTTTTGCTCCTTCGATAATTGTATTTGGAATTGCCGCAGCGGTTCTGGCCGTGGCGGCTTTTTGTTTGGCTGTTTTCGGAAAGCGGAAGCAAGGCCGACGTAAGCCCGCAAGCTGGCTGGCTGGTGCGGCGTGCGTGATGCTGGCGGCTTTTTTGACCTCTCAGGCGATGGTGGTCAAACCTGTGCCCACGGGCGAAGGGCTGACGGTGACGGGGCATATATACAGCGAACCGTATCAGAACGATTACGGCAGCACCGTCTATCTGCTTGACGGCGCAGAAATTGAGGGTGAAGCATGCGGCGACATCAAGCTCTATGTGCCGGTTGAGCAGAATGCCGCCATGCAGTGCGGCGATGTGGTGTCGGTAATCGCGGAAGTGGAATACCCGCGCGGCGTGCGCAATCCGGGTGGCTTTGACGACAGGCTGTATCTGCTGTCGCAGGGCGTGCATTATAAGGCGTATGCCGAAACGATCGAAAACACAGGTTATAAATCGTCCTTAGCTGTAGTGATGGCGGATGCGCGGCGTTATATCGGCGGAACGATCGACCGCGTCTTTGAGCCGAATGTCGCGCCCATTGCCAAAGGTCTGCTCATCGGTGACACGCGTGGCATTGACGATGCCGCGCAGGAGGATTTCCGCGATACCGGAATGACACATGTGCTGTCCGTTTCCGGTCTGCACGCCGCCATCCTGATCGCGGCGATATACGCCTTTTTCAAAATCATCAGGCTGGGGCGTACGCCGCGGTTGGTTGGGGCGCTGCTCTTCATCGCGGCCTACACATTTATCGCCGGTATGGTGCCGTCCATGCTCCGGGCGGCAGTGATGGCGGCGGCGGTGCTGCTTCACAGGCATTTCGGACGTCAGAGCGATACGCTCAGCAGCTTGGCGCTGGCGTTCATCGTGTCTCTGGTGATCAGCCCGCTGGGCATGTTTACGGCCGGTTTTCAACTCTCCTTTGGCGCAGTCTTTGGCATGCTGACATTGGGGTGGCAGCTGCGGCGCTGGCTGGCCCGAAGGCTGCCGGACAAGATTCACTGGCTGGGCGATGCCTTGTCGGCATCGGTTGGCGCGACGGCGGGGACGCTGCCGGTGCTGGCCGCTTCGTTCAACCGCATATCGGCGCTCAGCATCATATTGAATATATTCCTGATCCCGCTGTCTTCGGCGATCATCGTGCTGGTATTCGTCTGCACCTTTCTGGGAATGGCGGCGGCCCCGGTTGCCGCGATAATGGCCTATATGCCCACAGTGCTGATCCGGTTCATGATGTCCGTGATCGGCTGGGCGGCGGACATACCGTTTATGGCGGTCAACGTGGCATCGCCGCCGTGGTACGCGGTGCTTGTGTGCTTTGTTCTGCTGTTCATCACGTCCAAATATCTGCTGGTCAGGGTCGGATTTAAGACCATCCTCAGCGGCGGCATAACGGCAGCCGCGCTGACGGTGTTGTTGCTTGCGCGCCCGGCCGGTATGTATCTCGCGTTTTTGGATGTGGGACAAGGGGATTCGGCGTTCATCCGGACGGCACAGGGCGGAGAGTATTTCGTCGACGGCGGACGGCCGGAAAGCGCCGAAGAGGTGGTGGACTTCACGGTGCGAAGCGGTGTCAGTCCCGAAGCGGCATTTGTATCCCATACCGACGCCGATCACTTCGCGGGCATTGTCGCGCTTTACGACGCCGGTCTTTTGAGAAAGGTCTACTGTTCCTATCAGGAGCGGGACGCGGTCGCCCAAGCGATGCCGGATGCCGACGTGGTGCCATTGGGCGCAGGGGACGTGGTGCTGCTGGACGATAAAACACGCGCCGTGGTATTATATCCGTATCAGGACACGATCATGGAGAATACCAACGAGTCGTCGCTGGTGATTTTGGTGGAATATAAAGGCCATAAAATACTGTTTACCGGCGATATCAGCGGACAGACGGAGACCAGTGTGCTGACGGGGATCGGCCCTGTGGACATATATAAGGCGGCGCACCACGGCTCCAAGTATTCGTCATACCGGCTGCCGCTTTCGGCGCTGTCTCCCGAATACAGTGTGGTCAGCGCGGGAGCCAACAGCTTCGGTCATCCGCACGGGTGGGCGCTTCAGAATCTTGAGGATTACTCCGAAAAGGTATACGTCACACGGGATGACTATGCGGTCGAGTTCTATATCGATGACAATATCTCTGTAAATACTTTGGGTAAAGGTGAGCATGCCGAATAAAAACCTGTACGTATTCTCCGGCGAGAGCTATATGGTGAGGGACAGCCTGTCCAGACTGCAAGCGTCGCTGGACATTCAGATGGAAGAGCTGAATGTGACGATGTATAACACCATGCCGGGCGCGGAAGAGCTGATAGAGGCCTGCGCCGCGGTGCCGTTTCTTTCGCCGCTGCGCTTTGTGGCCGTGCGCGACTGTACCGTGCTGACATCCTCAGGAAACAAGGATGAAGCCAAGAGAATCGCGGACTATATCGACCGCCTGCCGGATACGACGGTGTTGGCGTTGTGCACGGCGGAAGCGCCGGACAAGCGCAAAACGCTGTATAAGCGTCTCAGTGAAATCGGCACGGTGCGCGAATTCGAAGCGCCGAACCCGGCAGGGTGCATCGCCTTTGTGGCGGAGCAGGCCAAACGACACGGCGCGCGCATCGGTGCGGCTGCGGCGCAGCAGCTGGTGGCGCTGGCGGGCTGCGATTATTTCACGCTGGAAAACGAGGTGGCGAAGCTGGCGGTATACAGCGGCTTTGGCGAAATCACCGGCGCGCATGTATCCGCGTGCGTATCCAAGTCGCTCGAATACAACGTGTTTGAGATCCATCGCCTGCTGGCAGGTAAACAGTCGGCACAGGCCAAAACGATGCTGGACGACCTGATGGAAGAAGAAAGGCCGGAAATGCTCATGGGGCTGTTTGCGCGCAAAATGCGGGACATGTATAAAGTCCGGACGATGCTGGACGCGGGGTACGGGCAGGGGAAGATTGTGTCGATGCTGGGGCTCAAGCCGTTTGTTGTTCAGATATTAGCCAGGGAGTGCGCCCGCTTTTCTCAGGACGAGCTAAGATATGCGCTGACAACGCTGGCGGACCTGGATTTTGGGACAAAGAGCGGCGGCCGTGAGGCGCTGCTGGCCCTGCCGGAAACGCTGATCCGCATATATAAATTGTAAGGAAACGCAAAAAAGCCCGCAGCCCAATGGGTTTAAGCCAAAAGACTGGAGCTTGTGATCAGCCGTTTATAATGAAGTTTAAGCAGAAATACCGGCGATTGCCTTGGATATCTGAGCCTTTTTGCGGTCGACATTGTTCTTGTGAAGCGTGCCTTTAAGCGCAGCTTTGTCGAGAGCGCCTGTGTATTCCTTATAAAGGACGTCGGCAGCAGCCTTGTCGCCCGCATCGACGGCGGCTTTGAATTTCTTCGCCAGCGTCTTAAGCTCCGATTTGACGACGCGGTTTCTCAGGTTGGCTTTGGCTTCAACGCGCATGCGCCGTTCCGCAGATTTAATATTTGGCAAGTCTTAAACCCTCCATTGTTGATACTCGTTTCAATAACGAAAGCTATTTTAACATAGGCATGGATGTTTTGCAACATAATAATAATGCGTTTATACCAAAAAAAGCGGGCATCTTCTGATATATTTTGTGTTGGACATCCATGGGCATTGTGGTAAAATACCATTACAAATTACGGAGGGTATATATATGTATTGCAAACAATGCGGAAAAGACTATCCCAAAACAAAAAAGGTATGCGCAGACTGCGGGCTCGCGCTTGTGACGGGCACCTCGCCGGCCAGCAAACAGCGCAAGACGAATAAGGTGGTTTTCATTGTCTTTGGCGTTATGGTTGTGGCCATCATCGCTGTATTTTTAATCCTGGGACTATAAGCCGCATATCTGGAACCCACGCTCCCAAAAAGATCAGTAAAACCAGGATATTGGTTAATTCGCACGGTATTGTGAACATATCTATGTTATAATGATTGGTATCAGGGAATGATACAACCAATATGGAGGGATGTCCCATGTTTTGTTCGAAATGCGGTCAATCGGTCTCTGATGGATCTGTTTTTTGTGTGTATTGCGGCAACCCGCTTTCCTCTGTAGCGCAGCCGCCAAAACCTCCCGAAACACCGGATGAGGGATGGCCTCTTCCGCCAACGTATACCGTTCCTTCGAGCTACCCGCATCAGGGTTACTATCCGCCGCCACAGCAGGGCTATAGCGCAGTGCCGGTACAGAAGAGAAAAACAGGGCTGGTTGTCGGCCTGATCGTTGGCATTGTGGCGCTGCTCGGCATTACCGCGGTGCTGTTTTTTGTATGGCCCGGCTTTTTGAATACGGCCGTTCCTGTGAAGGGTGAATGGTACAGCGAGAACCGGGGAGAAGTCATCCGCTTTGGCGCGGGCGGCAGTTTTGACGCTTATACGCCCTACGGCGATTTTGGGGGCGATTATCAATATGATCAGGCCAAGGGTGAAGGCCATATCGAGATGAGCGATGGGCGGGAATTTGATTTCGCCGTTGATAAAGACACGCTTTACGTGTACGACATGGGGGCATTCACGCGTGCGGACAATAATTTCGATCGCAATGATTTTGCTGACGATGCCAGCGATCAATTTGGAGAGGATAACGCAGCAGACTGACGTCCATTCAGCCAGGCGCTTTAGTCAATGATCAGTGAAGTTTTAGCACCAAAATGAAGCCGGTTCTGCCCGGCTTTTTTATGTTGATTTATACAAAACGACCTTAATCTGGCTGAATCAAACGTATGCTGGGGATGAAAGAGGTTGTTTTTGCTTGAAAAGCGTGATAAAATCAGTGGCAGTGACTTTACGCGGTTTTTACAAATGAACCGAAGGAGCTTGCGTTGAGAGCATTCAAATACATTGTTTCAATTATTATTGCGCTTGCGTTATGCGCGGGCGTTCTGATATATGCGCTGGGGCAGAACAAGCCGGAAGGTGATCCGGCGGCTTCGCCGGGCACGTCTTCGGGCGCCATAGTGATCAACGAGTTTATGGCGTCCAACAGCAGCTGCCTGCCTGATGATCAGGGAAATTACAGCGACTGGATTGAGATTTACAACCCGACCGACAGCGCGGTAAGCCTGTCCGGCCTGGGCCTCACGGACGATCCGACCGACATCAAATGGCCGTTCCCGAGCGTATCGCTGGCTCCGGGCGGGTACTTGCTCATTTTTGCATCCGGCAACGACGCGAGCGATCCGGACAAGCCCTTGCATGCCAGCTTTAAGATGAATGCGGCAAGCGGCGGCGTATACCTGACAACGTCATCCGGCCAGGTGATAGACCAGGTGGAGTACAAAGACCAGGTCGAAAACATCTCTCTGGGGCGGGATGCTCAGGATATCGGCGCGTGGAAGACATTCGACAAGCCCACGCCCGGCTTCTCCAACGACGAGGCGGGTTATGCGGCCTTTATTGAAAGCCGTAAAGCGCCGGAGTCTCCGCTGATCATCACGGAAGTGATGGCCTCCAACCGGACGACGCTGGCGGACAATACCGGTGTTTACAGCGATTACGTCGAGATATACAACGCGGGCAACGAAGCGGTCAGCCTGAATGGGTATGGGCTTTCGGATGATCCGGCTGACGTGCTCGACTGGAAGTTCCCCGATGTGACGATTCAGCCGGGGGCGTATCTCGTCGTGTTTGCGTCCGGCGCGGATGCAGCCAACACGGATCTGGAAAAAGGCGCTATCCATACGAACTTCAGGATATCGTCCTATCAGGAGACCATCGTGCTGTCCAATCCCGCAGGTCTGCTGATCGATCAGATCGCCGTGGCTGAATCAAGAACGGATCAGGCTTATGCGCGGGCGATGGATGAAACCGGCGCTTACGGGGACGCGTGGGAATCCACGAGCCAGCCTACGCCCGGGTACGCGAACAATGACGCGGGGTACACTCAGTTCCTTGAAGCCAATCCTGTCGCGCTGGGGCCGGTGGTGATCTCCGAGGTCATGTCGTCCAACTCGCAGTTCCTTGAAGAGGTGGACGGCGAGTTTTATGACTGGATAGAGCTGTACAACCGCAGCGACCAACCCATGGACATCTCGCGTTATGGTTTGACGGACAACGCGGGCAATCCGGCAAAATGGCGTTTGCCGGAAATGACGCTGAGTCCCGGCCAGTATGTGACGGTGCTGGCCTCCGGCCTGGCCAATAGCGAGGACGTAAAAAAAAACTTTATCCATACCAGCTTTAAACTCAGCGCAGACGGCGAAGTGCTCGCCTTGTTCAACGCAAACGGCGTTTTGCAGGACAAGTACAACCTGAGCTATCTGCCTTATGGCGTTTCGGTGGGCAGGATAGACGGGCAGGACTCTCTTTTTTATTTTGAGCAGCCAACGCCCGGCGCGGCCAACGCCAATCCGCTGCAGGGCATTGCGGCTTCGCCCAAAGCCACAACGACGCCCGGCAGCTATGATGCGGTGCAAACCGTCTCTCTGGAATGTGATACGGCAGATGCACAGATATATTATACCATGGATGGAACGGAGCCGACCCAAAGCTCTGCTCAATACACGGGGCCCGTCATGGTCGATAAGACGGGCATGATACGGGCCAGAGCCTACAAAGACGGTTTCCTGCCCAGCGTCATCCAGACGCAGACATACTTCATCGGCGAGCAGCACGCGCTGCCGCTGTTGTCCATTGTGACAAATCCGGATTATCTCTGGAACGAACAAACGGGCATCTATGTGCCGGGGCCCAATCCGGTGCTGGTCGAAGGGTCTACCACGCACTATGAGGTGGCGAATTATCTGGAGCGCGGTCAGGAGTCCGAACGCCCGGCGTCCTTCGAGGTATTCGATGAAAACGGCCGGGAGATTTTTGGCGCGAACGTGGGTATCCGCATTGCGGGCGGATACAGCCGTGATAACAAGCAGAAGTCCTTTGCCATCATGGCCCGCAGCAAATATGGAGCGAATTCGCTGAGGTGCGCGTTTTTCGATAACCGAGCGTTTACCGAATACCAGTCACTGGTGCTGAGACAGGGCGGACAGGATCAGACGATCGGCAAGATCAAGGAGATCGTGACGCTTTCCCTTGTGCAGGACAAGGGCTTTAATTTCCTGACACAGGCATGGAAGCCGTATGTGTTATATCTGAACGGTGAATATTGGGGTGTCTATTTCATGATGGAAAAGCGCAACGAGAACTTCATCGCGCAGCACGAGAACTTTGAAGACCCGGACAACATGAACATCGTGTGGTCCACCGCAAGGCTGATACAGGGCGATGTCAGCGGCTATAACGAGCTGATGACGTTTATCTCCACGCACGACATGTCTGTGGAAGAGAATTATCAGCATGTCGCGGCACAGGTGGATACCGACAGCTTTATGGATATGATGATCAACCAGGTCTGGGTGGCCAACTCCGACTACGCGAACATCGAGTATTATCAGCTGTTGCCAGACGGAAAGTGGAAGCAGATCTACTACGATTTTTGCTGGACATTCGGAAGCAGCGAATTCCCCAATGGCGATCATCCGACGCTGGCAAAAAGGATGGAGAGTTCAAAGGCGGGCTCCACGCTGTTTAACGGACTGCTGGCGTACAAGCCCTGGCGCGATAAGTTCATCGAGCGGTTTGCCTGGGCGCTCAAAGAGGTCTATGCACCCAGCCATGTGATCGAAACGATCGATACCATTGCCGACATGGTGCGCAGCGAAATGCCTGCGGAGCGGGAAAAGTTCGGCGGTACCATGCAGGGCTGGGAGAGCACGCTGGAGAGCATGAAGACCTTTGCCCAAAAGCGCGGCGCAAACATGGTCCAGCAGCTGAAAAGCGCGTTCTCATTATCTGGCGAACAGAAGAGCGTGCTGGATGCTGCGGTCAACTACGGAGAATAGAAGTTCAGCGAACAGCTTAAAAGCTGTCGCTGTGAACTGAGGATAAGATGGCAAGAAAAGACGACGATATTTTCAGAAAACTGAGTAAGCAAAAACCGCTTGTCAAGCGCAGCGACCTGCAGCCGCTTTCGTCGCGGGATTTTGCACCCCGAACGAGCGCTGGCAGCGCAAAGCCGGACGCGAGAAAAAACACGCGGAGTGTTGAGCCGCCCCGTTTTGCGGCAGCGCCAAAGAAGCCCGCGCTCAAAAGTCCCGCAGTGAGAGGCGCTGATCTGGCTAACCGGTACAATCAGAGGCAAGGGACCGCAGCCGCTCCCCGTCAAGGGCTGACGCTTTTCGGTGAAGAAGAGAGTACAAAAGAGACGGCAAGGCCGGTGAAAAAACAGACGGTTGAAACTGCAACGCCTGCCACGCCGCGCACCGCTGCCAAGCCCGCTGAACCGGCACCTCAAAAGCGCCCGGCGATGTCAGAAAAAAGAGAACCTGAAAAGGCTCCTTCGCGTGTCGGCCGAAAGGCGCCGGAAAAAGAAAAATCTCTGGAGATTCCGGCAGGGGCGCAAGCGATGCCCGAACAGGAGATATATACAAGAGCCAGAATCAAAAGCGGTCAGGGTGAAGCCGGCAATTTGGACGTGTTCTCGGAGAATACCCGTTCTGCGTCGCGTGAACGGGCATACGGTCAGAGCGTTCAGGTACAGATGTCGGCGGATCAGGAGACAGAGCTTTCCTTAGACCCATCTGTTGAAAAAGGACTGTCGTTCCGGCACGAACTCAAATACTATATCAACTATCACGACTATGTGCTGCTCAAAAACACGCTGAAGCCGTTGCTCTCGCTGGATCGCAACGCGGGGATGGATGGCGACTATCATATCCGCAGCCTGTATTTTGACGATGTGTATGAGACGGCATTGGCAGAAAAGATGGCGGGCTACGATATCCGGCACAAATACAGGATACGCATTTACGACTTTTCGGATAATCTGATCAAGTTCGAAAAGAAGATGAAAAAGGGGCAGTATATCGCCAAAACAAGCCTGCTGATATCGCGGGCTGAGTGCGACGCGCTGATGGCGGGAGACTGCAGCTGCCTGGAGGGCCGTCCGGAGCCGCTGGCCGCCGAACTCTTTCTGCAGATGAAGAACGATCTGCTGAAGCCGCGCGTGATTGTGGATTACCGGCGCGAGGCTTATGTGTCGTCGTTTGAGAACGTACGGATCACGTTCGACAAGGATTTGAAAGCAGGCCTTTGGCTGACGGATATATTCAACCCGAACGCGCCCACGATGCCGGTGCTGGAACCCGGCACCATGGTGCTGGAGGTCAAGTTTAACCGGTATCTGCCGGTGTTTATCAAGGCTGTGCTGAACAATGTGAACGCGGCGCAAAGGAGTGCCGTGTCAAAATATGTGCTATGCAGGAAGTATGAATAGGAGGAATTATTATGGGAGCCACGGACATTATCAAGAAGAGCGTTTTAGAAGATTTTACAATGCCAACGGAGCTGGATCTGGTTACGGTCCTGATCACTCTGGGGTTGGCATTTGTTTTGGGGTTGTTTATCTATTTGATCTACAGGCTGACGTTCAGCGGCGTTATCTTTGCCAAAAGCTTTGGCACGGCGCTGGTCATGCTGACAATGGTGACGGCGATGATTATCATGCCCATATCGCTTAATCTTGGCCTCGCACTTGGTATGGTGGGCGCGCTGTCCATCGTCCGTTTCAGGACCGCTGTGAAGGACCCGCTCGATACAATCTATATGTTCTGGGCTATCGCATCCGGTATTGTGCTGGGTGCCCGGCTGTTTACCGTCGCGCTGCTGGCATCAGGCATCATCGGTGTGGTGCTGCTGATCTGGAACCTGTTCAAGTCCAAGAAGAATTTTCCGTTCATGCTCGTCGTGCGATTTGAAGAGAGCAGCAAGAAAGACGTGCAGGCGCTGCTCCGCAAAATGCCTCCCGGCCGGCTCAAATCCAAGATTGTGTCCGAAGGGATGATCGAGCTGACGATCGAGATGAACATTCGTGAGAGTGAGGCCGGTATGATCGATTCGTTTTCGACGATTCCAGGCGTGCTTAACGCTTCGCTGATCAGCTACAAGGGCGACGTCGTGTCATAATCCCGTATTTTGAGCGGCCTGCTGTAAGGAAAAGGGCCGACGAACATACACTTCAGTCAATAAAAAAGACGGTTTGCCGTGACCCGGCGCCGCCTTTTTGTTTTACTGATCGTTTGATTATTCGCTGGCCAGCAGCGTAATACTGTAGCCTGTTTCGCTTGTCTGACGAATGATCAGGCGGGCTTGCCCGGCCTCAGTGCCGCCCTTGCGGGCAGTGACTGTCAATGTGCACTGGGGAACGAGGGAGTCGTCGGCGCCGACGGGAGACCAGTATACAGTGCTTCCCGTGGAGACCGCATACTCATTGCCTTTGTCGCTCGCCACATAATCCGGCTTGCCCCATGTCAGTAGCGTCCCGGCGTCCACAGACAGCAAAATATCATCCGCGTCTGTGTCGCTGACGCGCAGGGGAAAACCGGGGACGCTGCTGTCCGACGCCAGAAATTCATTGAGAGCCGTTTCGACGCCCGGCTTCAGCGTCACCTCGGACCAGTCGTTGGAGAATACCGTCACCGTCAGGACGGAGGGTTCACTCCTTTGCAGCAGGAACGGCAGCGCCAGGCCCAAAGCCACAATCACCACAGCCGCACCGATCCCGATGATCAACTTGGCTTTTCGGCTCAAAGGCTGTTTTTCGTTTTCGCTGGTCTGGCCGTTTGTGTCGGGTTCGTTGATATAATCTGTTGGCTCGCTCATAGAATGGTCTCCTTCCGGTCAGTTGCCGGAATCAGCCGCTGACCTTTTAATCCTTCCTATATTTTATATCACAAATGATGTACGGAATACTACGCAATTTTTCCAAAGAGTACAAACATATTTTCGTGCAAATATACATTCTCTACCATATGTTGTGCTGGGATTTTTCTGCTCCCCAATTTTGTTTTTTTTGTTCTTTTGACTTTGTTTTTTGAGAAGGAATTCGCATTTTAACAACGAATATAAGTTGACATGTGGGGAAAAATGGGTAACAATGGTGACGTACGGTTTCAAGTGGTGAACTAGTGGGTATATATATATCAAATGAGCCAAAAAAGCAGATGGATGGTTTTCTATAACTGACAGGAGCAGGCAGTGAAAGGGTCTTTAATCGGGACATACGTTCATAGCGTGGACGAGAAAGGAAGGTTGGCGGTACCCTCCAAACTGAGGGTGGAGCTTGGTGATCCTTTCTATATCACGTATCTGAGCGGAGACTGCCTGTGTGCATACTCTGAAGAAGAGTGGCAGAAGTTCGCAGATAAGCTCAATGCTATCCCGCAAACGGATGCAAAAGCCCAGCGCTATGTGCGCATGATTTTCTCCAGCGCATGCAAGTGCGAACCGGACAAACAGGGACGCGTGCTGCTGCCGCAGCATCTGCGCGACAAGGTGGGCATAGACAAGGAAGCTGTGATGATCGGCGCATCGTACCGGGCCGAGATATGGGCGAAAGAGAAGTGGGATGCGTTTATGGCGGCCGAGCCGGACGACGAAGATACGATGGCAAGCCTTTCGGCTTACGGTGTATAAACGATGGTGCATACGACGGTACTGCTTCGTGAGACGGTGGGTGCGCTGGGCCTTAAGGCTGGCATGACGGTTGTGGACGGCACGCTGGGCGGCGGCGGACATGCCGAGCTGATTCTTCAGCAGGTATCGCCGGGCGGGCGGCTGATCGGCGTTGACAAGGATGCGTACGCGCTGGAACGGACGCGAGAGAGGCTGAGACAGTACGGCGAACAGGCAATCTTTGTCCACGATGACTTCAGGCACATCAAGTCCATATTGGATGGGCTTGACATAGATGGAATAGACGGAGCGGTGCTCGATCTGGGGGTTTCATCGTTCCAGCTGGACCAATGTGACAGGGGGTTTTCATATAACCTGGATTCAAGGCTTGACATGCGCATGAACATAAAAGATAAAACATGCGCCGCGGATGTGGTCAACAAATATCCGCAGCAGGACCTTGAACGGATACTACGGGATTACGGTGAGGAAAGATGGGCCGCACGGATCGCTGAGTTCATTGTGAGGGAACGAAGCGAGCGGCCCATTGAAACCACCGGACAGCTCGTGGAGGTTATCAAGAAAGCGGTTCCGCGCGGCGCGCGCCAGGACGGACCGCATCCCGCGAGGCGAACCTTTCAGGCGCTTCGCATCGAAGTCAACGGCGAACTGGACGCAATAAAGACAGCGGTTGCGGATTTTGTATCCGCACTGAACAAGGGCGCGAGGCTTGCCGTGATTACATTTCATTCGCTGGAAGACCGTATCGTCAAGCAGGAATTCAAGCGTCTCGCGGACCCTTGCGAATGTCCGCCGTCGTTTCCGGTATGTGTATGCGGCAAGGTGTCCCAGGGAAAGGTCGTCACGAGAAAGCCGGTATTGCCGTCAGAAGAAGAGGTATCAGAGAACAGCCGGTCGAGAAGCGCGAAGCTTCGTGTGTTTGAAGCGAGATAAGCAGGGGTGGGTTTGATGCAGACAGCCTTAAAAAGACAAAGTGAAGAGATCGTCTCCAGACCATCTGATAAACGAACAGTCAAGATGGAAGGCAATGTCGCATATATTAGTAGCAATCATGTGAGGCAGAATAAGCCAGTCGTCAAGGCAGAGCCCAAGACGGCGGCGAAAACGGTTGCTAAAAAGGCTGTCAGGACAACGGCAAAAACAGCCGCCAAGCCGCGTGCAGGAGTTGTTTCCACGCTTTTCGTGCTGTTCATCGCTTTCGGTGCGTTGGCAGTCCTGGTTTCGCGGTATGCCATGGCGTGTTCCATCGGCGCCCAGAATAACTCGTTGAAGAACAATATCAAGCAGGTTGAGGCCAAGATGGAGGAACTGAAGCTGGATATGGAGCTGCGGGACGATCTGCAGTATGTGCAGGACACGGCGCAGAACGAACTGGGCATGACATACCCGACTCCGGATCAGAAATTTCATGTTGATACGAGTAGCTGATGGCCAATAAGCAACCGAATCGTGGGGGGCGGAAGGAGCGTGGCGTTGTGCCATTGCCTACCCTCAAATCCAAGAAAAGACTGCTGGTTCTGATGACGGCAGTTATTGTGCTTTTTCTGGGCATCGCCGTAAAGATGGCGGTTATCGTCTTCGCGCAGGGAGATATGCTGCAGGAAAAGGCGCTGATCCAGCAGACGCGAGACTTGGTGGTCTCCGCGAAGCGCGGCGATATACTGGACAGAAACGGCAATGTGCTGGCTCAGAGCGCCAACGCGGACACGGTGGTGCTGCGTCCGGCCGAAGTCAAAAAGGGCAACGTGGATGCGATCGTCAGCGTGCTCTCCGAAATGCTGGGCATCGATGCGGAGACAGTCCGGGCAAAGGCCACGGATACCAAAAAGTCAGAGGTGTGGCTGGCCCGCCAGATCGACAAGGATGTGGCCGATCAGCTGCGTGAACTGAACCTGCCGGGCGTTTACTTCACCATAGACGTCAAACGCTATTATCCGAACGGCGCTTTTCTGACACAGACCCTGGGGTTTACATCGGTGGACGGGGCAGGCCAGGAAGGGCTGGAAGCTTATTACGACAAATATCTGTCCGGTCAGGACGGCAAGATCGTTTCTGAAGCGGACAATGTGGGCCGTGAGATACCGCTGGGAGAAAAGGAATACATCCCGCCGGTGGACGGCTATAACCTCGTGCTGACGGTGGACGAAGTCATCCAGAGCTTTTTGGAAAAGGCGCTGGAGGAAGCCTACGTACAGCAGAACGCCATCGGCGTCTGGGGCATCGTCATGGACCCCAATAGCGGAGACATACTGGGACTGGCGAGCTACCCGGATTATGATCTGAACAAGCCGCCGCGGGACAACATCCCGCTGCTGACCGAGCTAACGCGCAACAAGGTGATCACCGACGTCTACGAGCCGGGCTCCACCTTCAAAGCGGTGACGTGCGCAGCTGCGCTGGACAGCGGCGCGATCACGGTGGACACGACGTTCGACTGCGCGGGCACGTATACCGTGGACGGCCAGCAGATCAAATGCTGGCGCTATCCGCGCTCGCACGGGCACCAGACGCTGTACCAGGCCGTGCAGAATTCGTGCAACTCGGCGTTCATGCAGATGGGCCTTATGATGCAGACACAGTCGTTCTACGACTATATCCATAAATTTGGCTTCGGCCAGCAAACAGGGATCGACTTCCCTTCCGACCAGGGCGGCATCATCATGGGAGAGAAGTACGTAAAAAACAGTGACCTCGCCCGCATTGCGTTCGGGCAATCTATAGCCGTAACACCGCTGCAGCTGATCTCCTCATTCAGCGCAGTGGTGAACGGCGGTTTTTTATATCAACCGACGCTTGTCAAGGGGCTGATGGACAGCGACGGCAACTATATAGAAAAGTTTGAGCCCAAGGTGGTGTCTCAGCCCATCACCGCTGAAACATCCGCAACGATGCGCAGCATCCTCGAAAGCGTGGTGGCGGAAGGCAGCGGCAAGAACTGCTACATTCCGGGCTACCGCATTGGCGGCAAAACGGGCACCGCGCAGAAATACGACGAGAACGGCCAGGTGATGACGGGCAAGCATATCGCGTCGTTCATCGCGTTCGCGCCTGCAGACGACCCGAAGCTGGCGATACTGCTGATCGTCGACGAGCCCAACGTCGCGGTGGACTTTGGCAGCGTGGTGGCGGCGCCGTATGTGAGAAACGTCATCCTGGAATCGCTGCAGTATATGGGCATAACGCCTAACTCCGAAGAAGCACAGGCGTCTGAGAAGGTGCAGGTGCCGGATGTGTCCAACATGACGGACACTGACGCCATCGCCACGCTGAACACGCTGGGGCTTGATTATCTGTCCGACGGCACGGGAACCGTGACGGAGCAGCTGCCCGCACCCGGCGTCGAGGTGGATAAAGGCACGGCAGTGCTGTTGTATACAACGACGAAGAGCAGCCCTGGCGATATTGTGGGCACGGTCATCGTGCCGGATCTGTCCGGCATGACGCCCGAGGAAGCGGCGCAGGCGCTGGAACCGCTGCGTCTGATACTGAATATACAGGGTGAGGGCAAAGCGTCCTTCCAGAGCCCGGCTGCGGGGACGTCGGTGAGCGAGGGCAGTACGGTGATGGTGGAGTTTACCAACGCGGGTGGCTAGTACAGGCCGGAATTTTCCGCGTTACTTTCTTTTCGCTTTGTGATATAATCCACGAAGAATTGCTTGCTCTGGAGGTAGTCGATTGAAAATAGCGGACTTGTGCAGCGAAGATATGCAAGTCTTTGGCGATGATCAGATAGAAATTTCGAGCGTGACATACGATTCAAGACAGGTGTGCCAAGGCGCGCTCTTTTTCTGCATCAGCGGCTTTAAGACAGACGGACATAAATACGCCCAAAGCGCCGTGGATAACGGCGCGGTGGCGCTGGTGGTGACACGGCGGCTGGAAATCGCCGTGACCCAGATACTGGTGGACGATGGCCGGCGGGCGATGGCGCTCATTTCCCGGGCATTCTACGGAAAGCCCGATAAAGCGCTTCATATGATCGGCATCACGGGCACCAATGGAAAGACCACAACAACCTATATGATCAAGTCGGTGCTCGAATGCGCAGGCCGCAAAACCGGGCTCATTGGAACGATCGTCAACATGATCGGCTCCACGACACTGGACACGGAGCGGACAACGCCGGAGTCGCCGGATCTGTTCGCGTTGCTTAAACAGATGGCGGACGAAGGCTGCGACAGCGTCGTCATGGAAGTGTCGTCCCATTCGCTGGAACTGGGGCGCGTCACCGGCATCCTGTTCGATGTGGCGGTGTTCACCAACCTGACACAGGATCATCTGGATTTCCACCTGACGTTCGACAACTATTTGGCTGCGAAGAAGAAGCTTTTCCTGTCGGCCAGGAGCGCCGCGGTGAATCTGGACGACCCATCGGCGCGGCGCATTATGGAAGGCATCGATACCGATTGGCGCACATATGGTATAAAGGAACAGGCTGACATCTACGCCCGCAACATCGAGATCACCCCGCGCGGTGTGACCTACGATCTTTGCTCGCGTCAGGGCATGCTGCCGCTCAGCCTGAAGATACCCGGCATATTCAGCGTATACAATTCGCTGTCCGCCGCCACAGCCTGCCTGTTGCTGGGAGTCGGTCTGGAGACCATCAAGACAGGCTTGGAGGCGATGCCAAGCGTGGCGGGCCGTTTCGAGGTGCTGGACACGGGAGACCGCCCGTTTACAATGATACTCGATTATGCGCACACACCGGACAGCCTGAAGAATACACTGCTCACAGTTAGAGAATTTGCGCGCGGCCGCATCATCACGGTGTTCGGCTGCGGCGGAGACCGGGACAAGGGCAAGCGCCCTATTATGGGTGAAATCGCCGGCCGCCTCTCCACGTATGTGGTGATCACGTCGGACAATCCACGGACGGAAGAGCCCCTGACGATCATCAGCGAAATAGAGAGGGGCATACAAAAGACGGACTGCGTGTACCGGTGCATTGAAAATCGCCGGGAAGCCATCCGTTACGCCATACACAGCGCCCAGCCGCAGGACATCATCGTGCTGGCGGGCAAAGGCCATGAAACATATCAGGAGATTCACGGCGTCAAATATCCTTTCGACGAGAAGATCGTTGTTGCGGAGCTGCTGGCCGGGGACAAATAGACGTATAATAGACATATGATGCACACAGGAGATAACACGGCTATGGATATCATTATCTATGCGGTGCTGGCGTCGTTTTTCATCGCACTGGCGGTGGGCTATGTAGGCGTGCCGCTTTTGAAACGTTTGAAGTTCGGTCAGCAGGTTCGGGACGACGGCCCCAAAACCCATCTGTCCAAAACAGGAACGCCCACGATGGGCGGCATTATCATGCTGATCGCGCTCTCTGCTGCCACCATCATTTTTGCGCGGGGCAGCTTTGAATATGTTTGGCTTTCGCTGGGTGTCACGCTGGGATACGGCCTGATCGGCCTGCTGGACGACCTGATCATCATTGTCAAGAAGCGTTCATTAGGCCTCAAGGCTTACCAGAAGATCGTCGGGCAGCTCGGTATCGCGTTGATCGTGGCTTTCTTTGCCTATAACGACCCCGCCATCGGCTCGAAAATCATCGTGCCGTTTACAGGCGGGCTTGAATGGGACCTCGGCGGATGGTACGTACCGTTCACCGTTTTTGCGATTGTAGCCATGGTCAACAGCGTCAACCTGACGGACGGGCTGGACGGGTTGGCATCGGGCGTTACGATGATCAATACGGCGGCCTATACGGTGATTCTGTTTGGCATGTACCAGCTCTATGTGTCTACCGGACAGGACCTGGCCGCGGCGCGCATCAGCAACATGATGGTGTTCTCGGCCGCGCTGACGGGAGCATGCCTCGGGTTCCTGCGCTTCAACACATATCCGGCCAAGGTGTTTATGGGGGATACCGGCTCACTGGCGCTGGGCGCGGCCGTCACAGTCATCGCCATTGTGTCTAGGTTGCAGCTGCTGCTGCTCATCACGGGCCTGCTGTTTGTGCTCACGTCCGTTTCGGTGATACTGCAGGTGGGGTCATACAAGCTGCGCAAAAAGCGCGTGTTCAAGATGGCGCCTATACATCACCATTTCGAGCTTAAAGGGATACCCGAAACAAAGATCGTGGCGTTCTATATGATGATCACGGTGCTGCTTTGCCTCGTGGCGATTTTGTCTGTCAACTGATGGGGGGAGTATGGATTTTCAGGGCAAAAGGGTGATGGTCGTCGGCATGGCGAAAAGCGGCTTCGCGAGCGCGCGCCTGCTGCTCAGCAAAGGCGCGCAGGTGGTGCTCTACGACGCCAAGACTGTTGATAAATTCCCGGTGGGCGCTTTTGGTGAATTCGCAGGGCAGGCCGAACTGGCCTTGGGCGTGGATGCGGCTTCTGTGACGGCCTCTGCCGACGCATTGGTACTGAGCCCCGGCGTGCCGACAAATCTTGATTTCATCTTGAAGGCGCAGCACGACGGCAAGAAGGTGATCGGTGAGATCGAGCTGGGCTTTTTATATGCGCAGGCCGAATTCGTCGCGATCACCGGCACCAACGGAAAAACGACCACAACGGCGCTGACGGGCGAGATATTCAAAAACGCCGGTTTTAACACGTTCGTGCTGGGCAACATCGGCGTGCCCATCGCGGCGGATGCGGATAAGACCCAAAAAGGCGATATCATCGTGGCGGAGACGGCGGCGCTGCAGCTGGAGACCATAGAAGAATTCGTCCCGCATGCCTGCACGGTGCTCAACATCACCGAAGACCATCTGAATCGATATGGTACGATGGAGAACTATACGGCGGCCAAGGAACGGATTTTCGAGAACCAGACCCAAGATGATTTTTGCGTGCTCAACTACGACAATGAGATCACGCGGGCAATGGCGGGCAAACAAAAGTCAAAGATTATTTGGTTTTCGCGGCAAGTTACGCTGACGGACGGCGTATTTATAGATGAAGGGCGCATCGTGAGCGCTGAGGATGACGGGGACCACGTGATATGCCGGGCGGACGAGTTGAAGATACCCGGCGCGCACAACCTGGAAAATGCGCTTGCGGCCACCGCGCTGGCCCGGTGCTACAATATCCCCGAACGCGTCATACGTCATACGCTGATGACGTTCCCCGGCGTGGAGCACCGCATTGAGTTCGTGCGCGAACTGGACGGCGTGCGATACATCAACGACTCAAAGGGGACCAACCCCGACGCAACAGAGAAGGCCGCCGCCGCCATGACCCGTCCGACGGTGCTGATACTGGGTGGCTACGACAAATACAACAGCTTTGAAGCGCTGATAGCGGGCTTTGGCGAACATATACGCGCCATCGTGGCTATCGGTGATACGCAGCAAAAGATATTGAGCGACGCGGGCAAAGCCGGATTTGCGAACATCTATACGGCAAGAGGCTTTGAAGAGGCGGTGCGCAAATGCAGGGAACTGGCGCGGGACGGTTGGAACGTGCTGCTGTCTCCCGCATGCGCAAGCTACGATATGTTTGACGATTTTGAGCAGAGAGGACGGGTGTTCAAGAGCATCGTCAATTCATTCTAGGGGGTTAACATGGTCAAACGCTCCTTTGACTATACGCTTCTTGTCCTCACAATCGTGCTGGTCCTGTTCGGCATCGTAATGGTGTTCAGCGCCAGTTTCTATGCCGCGGAAAACAGCGCCAATACCAACCACGATGGTTATTTTTATTTCTGGAAGCAGATCAGCGGAGCGGCCATCGGCCTTGTGGCGATGATCGCCGCCATGTTCTTCGACTATAACAAGTTCCTGAAATTGCGTTTTATCATACTCGGCATCGCCCTGCTGCTGATGGTGCTGGTGTTTGTGCCGGGCATTGGCATCGAGGTCAACGGTTCGCGGCGATGGGTCAA
Organism: Bacillota bacterium; assembly: GCA_023428025.1. Taxonomy (GTDB): domain Bacteria; phylum Bacillota; class Clostridia; order Christensenellales; family SZUA-584; genus SZUA-584. The sequence goes on along the minus strand of JAEYZN010000021.1, from coordinate 125,244 downwards.
CCTGTATTTTCTCGATCTCCAATCCGTGGAAGTATTGAAATTCGCCATCATCGTGTTTATGGCGGCGGGTATCTCCATCAATCAGGAGAAGATGCGCCAGTTCAAATACGGCATGCTGCCTTATCTGATCCTGCTGGTTATTGCGGCGGTACTGCTTTATTTCCAGCCCAATTTCAGCGCGGTGGTCACGCTGGCGCTGATGATGTTCGTGATGATGCTGGTGGGTGGAGCGAACCTGCTGCATTTCGGCATCATGGGCGGCATCGGCATTGCCGGGGGAGCGGTGGCGATGGTGGCCACCAAATACCGCATGGACAGGATATTCGCTTTTATGGACCCTTGGACTTATGCGGCGGACGAGAGCTATCAGCTCATCCAATCGTTGTATTCGATCGGTTCCGGTGGCCTGTTCGGTTTGGGGCTGGGCAATTCGCGACAGAAATTTTTGTATCTGCCATACAGCGAATCAGACTGCATATTCGCCATTGTAGTGGAGGAATTAGGCTATATCGGCGGTTTGCTGCTGCTCATTGTATTTGGGCTGCTGATTTGGCGAGGCGTGCGCATCGCTCTGCGTGCACCCAACACCTTTGGCATGATGCTGGCAACGGGCATTACGGCGCTGATTGCCATTCAGGTATTTATCAACGTCGGCGTGGTCACCGGCATGGTGCCGCCCACCGGTGTGGTGCTGCCGTTTATCAGCGCGGGGCGTACGTCTCTGATCATGTTTATGGGTTGCATCGGCGTGCTGCTCAACATATCCCGCCAGACCCGGGCCGCGTAAGCACAACTCGGATGAGCCTGCATAAAATATTGTATGTATAGATATGCGGGGGTCCAACATGGCGAAACTGATAATTAATGGAGGAGCGCGGCTGGAGGGCGAACTGAGCGTACAGGGTGCAAAGAACGCGGCGCTTCCGGTTTTTGCAGCGGCATTACTCACAGAGGAGCCCGTGATCGTATATAACTGGCCGGCCATTTCGGATGTGTACAATATGCTTTCGATACTGGAGCATATTGGTGCGCATGTGGAATATGAAAAAGACAGGCTGGTCATCGACACGCGGCACGCTCAGCGGTGGGAAATGCCCGACAAGCTGGCGAAGGAGATTCGTTCCTCTATATTCATGATGGGGCCGATACTGGCGCGTTTTCGCATGGCGCGTTTCACGTATCCCGGCGGATGCGAGATCGGAAGCCGCCCCATCGACCTGCATCTGCGCGGCCTGAAAAGCCTGGGTGTAAACGTAACGGAAGCGGGCGGCCACATTATGTGCGAAGGCCGTCATTTGAAGGGCGGCGACGTTCACCTGGATTACCCGAGTGTCGGCGCGACGGAGAACCTTATGATGGCTGCCTCGCTGGCTCCTGGGAGAACGGTGATCCGCAATGCCGCACGCGAACCTGAGATCGTGGAACTGCAGAATGTCATCAACCAGATGGGCGGTGGCATATCGGGCGCGGGTTCCAGCACGATTCTAATTGAAGGCAAAGAAAAGCTGGGAGGGTTTGCATATACGTGCATCCCTGACAGAATTGTGGCGGGTACGTTTATGGTGGCCGCTGTGGTGACAAACGGCAAGATCACCGTAAGGAACGTGGTGCCGGAACATCTCTTCGCGATCACGACCAAGCTTAGGGAAGCAGGCGCTCTGATCCGGGTCTATGAAGATGTGATCACGGTGGAGGGACAGGGACGTCCCAGGGAGATGCATTTGATTGAGACAGGCCCGTACCCAGGGTTTCCCACGGATATGCAAGCTCAGATGTGTGCCGCGGCCAGCATCGCAAAAGGAACCAGTATCATTGTCGAGAGCGTTTTCGACAACAGGTTCAAGCATGTCAGCGAGTTGCTGCGTATGGGCGCGAATATTGTGACAAAGAACAATGTGGCGGTTATTAAGGGTGTAGAAAAGCTGCATGGCGCGGAGGTGAAAACGATGGACCTGCGCGGCGGTGCGGCACTGGTGCTGGCGGGATTGGGTGCCGAAGGAACGACGACAGTTGACCAGGCGCGCATCATCGACCGGGGCTACGAGACGTTTGAGTCGGAACTCCGGATGCTGGGTGCCGATATCAGGAGGGAGGAATAGGCTGTTGAACAAAGGCAAGAAAGCGCTGCTGACCGTTTCCGCTGTTTTGCTGCTGGCAGCGCTGGTCTTTGTGGCTTATGTCATATTCCGTGTGAAGGAAGTGGCGGTGATGGGCTGCGAAACACTGGAGGCCAAAGCCGTGGTGGATTTGTCCGGCTTGAAATATGGCGAGAACATATTTTTGTTGGACAAGCAGGCCATTATGGATGCATTATCGACCGATCCCCGTATCAAACCGGTCAGTGTTGAGGTGAAATATCCAAGCCGGGTCATCATCACAGTGGAGGAACGGATGCCGGCTGCGTACATAGAAAAGAACGGCGCGCTTATTGTGATAGACGGCGAAGGCTGGATTATCGATGTGAAGACACAGCCGGTGGGTACTGAGAGGCCGCTTGTTTACGGCTTGCAGGCGGATGCGTTTGAGGTGGGCAAGCCGCTCTCCTCGGGCGACATGTTTCGCGTGGAAGTGATGACGCGGGTCATTAAAGCGGCGGGGGATGGGAAAATCATTCTGGACAGCGTAGACGTTACGCTGGCGGCCGACATCGTGGTGACGCTGGCAAACGGGCTGGCAGTGGAGCTGGGAGACGATACGCGACTGGATGAAAAGATGGCTTTGGTCAATGCATCGGCTAAAGAAATCGAGAATTTGGGGAAACAAAGTGGAATTCTTGATGTATCGTCTGTGGATAAAGCATATTTTAGAGAGAAATCTGCTTAAATGTATTTGTTATTATTGACAGACGTGCTATTATAACATTGGCAATGTATATACTTTTTTTGTGAATTAATGGGTGAGGGGTAACGGGGCGGCGATGAAAAGCGTAACGGCTGCAATCGAGTTTGGCACGTCCAAGATCATATGTGTGATCGGGCGCGAAAAATCGGTTGGTCGCTTTGAGGTGTTGGGGACCGGCGAAGCGAGATATGAAGGAATAAAGAACAGCCGCTGGCTAAAACCGTCCAACGTGGAAGAGGCGGTGGCCAAAGCGCTTGCAATTGCCGAGAGAAAAGCCAAAAAGCGTGTGCGGGAAATCTTCGTCGGAGTGCCCGGCGGGTTCTGTAAAGTGGTCTGTTGCGAAGGGTATGCACAGGTTCCCGGCGGGCGCGTCACCGTCAAGGACATTGAAAACATGATAGACGATGCTGAGAAAAGTATAGACGATATTCGGCATACCATCGTTGCCAGCACGCCGGTATATTTCGTGTTGGATGACGGCAACCACTATATCGATGTGGTTGGAAACAGCGCGCGCGAACTCCGCGGCCTGGTCAGTTTTGTATATGCAAGCAACGAGTTCATCGACGATGTGACAGCCATACTCAGCGGCCTGAACGTTAAAATCCGTGCGTTCATACCCGAAGTTCTGGCGGAAAGCCTCTTTCTGGTGCCGACAGAAGAGCGGGATTGCAGCGCCGTACTTCTTAATATTGGCTATTTCGATACCAATGTGACGGTTGTGTATGGTGATGCAATTGTATATAATAAGACGGTACATGCAGGCGGTATGCATATTGCCAACGATTTATCCATTGTGATGAACATGGATGTGGAATCGGCTGAGCAGATAAAAAAACGCTTTTCGTTTGGCCTTGAAAATAATGGTACGAAGTTATATGATTATGCTAAATTAAAGAGTGGCAGGCTGGAAAGATACAGCCACGGTATGATAGCAGAAGTGATTGACGCCAGGGTCGAGCAGATATGTTCGTTGATTTACGATGCTTTGCAGAACAGCCCACTCACTGTAGCCCGTCGTACCAGGATATATCTGTCGGGCGGCGGGGTCGCCATGATGAAAGGTTCGAAAGACGCACTGCAAAGATATTTAAAGAGGCAGATACGCGTCTCAATGATAGAAGCGCCTCAACTTGCCACACCGAATTATTACGTGGCGTTGGCTTTGCTGGACTACGTTTTCGAAAGTGATTATTTAAGTGAGGGACGAGGCGGAAAGTCTATACTTGGACGGTTGTCAGAAAAGATGTTTGACTGACGTCCATATTAAGGGGGTTAACATGCCATTAGAAATCGACGTTGAACAGGACAGCATCGCCAAGATCAAAGTGATCGGCGTTGGCGGAGCGGGTAACAATGCTATCAATCGCATGATTGAACATGGGTTGACCGGCGCGGAGTTTTTTGCCATCAATACGGACAAGCAGGCTCTGCTGCTCTCAAAATGCAAGAATAAAATACAGATCGGCGAAAAGCTGACAAGCGGCCTCGGCGTGGGCGGCGATCCGTCCATTGGCAAACGCGCCGCGGAAGAGAGCATCGACGAGCTGGCCGAGATCGTGGAAGGCGCCAATCTGGTGTATATCGCGGCAGGCTTGGGCGGCGGCACGGGAACGGGCGCTGCGCCTGTCATCGCGGAGCTGGCCCGGCAGAAAAACATACTGACCGTGGCAGTGGTGACGATGCCGTTCATGTTTGAAGGCGGGCAGCGGCTGACGCGGGCCAGGGATGGCCATGCGGTGCTGACCGATGTGGTGGATACCATTGTGACGATTCCCAACGACAAGCTGCTGCAGGTCATCGGAAAAGGCACTTCCATGCTGGAAGCCTTCCGCGTGGCGGACGATGTGCTCCGGCAGGGCATACAGGGCATCACCGATCTTATCGTCAAACCGGCGCTGGTCAATCTGGATTTTGCGGACGTGCGTACTGTGATGATGGAGCGAGGCGTGGCGCACATGGGCATCGGCGTAGGTTATGGCGACAACAAGACGATGGATGCTGCCAAACAGGCTATTCAGAGCCCGCTTCTTGAGACAAGCATCGAGGGCGCGCGCGGAATCCTCTATAATGTGACGGGAGACCCTACGATGAGTCTGCTTGAGATTGAAGAGGCAGCCAACCTCATCCGTCAGGCGGCTGATCAGGAAGCGAATATATTCTTCGGCGCGGATACCGACGACAGTTTGGAGGATGAAGTCCGCATCACGGTGATCGCCACAGGCTTTGGCGGCATTCGCAAGCCCAAACCATCGATCACGAAGGAAGAGACGCGTATGACGGAAAGTCTGGACGACGAGGATTTTATACCGGTGCGGCAGCCTGAAAGAAAAGGGCCGGTTTCTGGCAGCTTTGCCGATTCGGGCAACGAACTGGATATTCCGCCGTTCCTGAGGCGCAAACGTATCAAAAAGGATTTCTGATAATTAGGTTGTTTAAAGCCTGCCGTTTTTGCCCGGTCTCAGCTTGATGACAAACATGGTTATCGTCAATGAGATGCAATCAGGAATATGAAGGCCGCTGAAAAGTTCCAAATGCAAGGCGTTTTGAGCATTGTGACGATGGTGTAGCAGCGCTACTCCGAGGAGCAAGCGCAAAAATAACGCAGCAGTTGGGCTTTGTCAGCGGTCTGAACCTGCCGTTTTTGGCAGGCTTTTTTATGCCTGAATACGATTTAACCGACATGACGGACTATGCAGCCGCATATCGGAGTGATAAAATGATCGTTAGGCAATTTATCCGCTTGTTGTGGATTATGGTTTTAGACAGGCTGGAGAGCCAAGGATGTCAATTGACGCGACCATGCGCATATATTATAATGAGCCGATAGAGTTTTAGGGCAGGGGTGAAGAACATTGAAGATTTTCAATACGATGACGCGAAAGAAAGATGAGTTTATTCCGGTGGAAGCGGGCAAAGCGAAAATATATGCCTGCGGCCCCACGGTATACAATTTTTTTCATATTGGCAATGCGCGTCCGTTCATAATCTTTGATACATTAAGAAGATACCTCGAGTATTCCGGACTCGAAGTGACATTTGTGCAGAACTTCACCGATGTGGACGACAAGATGATCGCCCGCGCTAATGAAGAGCATGTGACACTCAAGGAACTGGGCGAGCGGTTCATCGCAGAGTATTATAAGGATGCACAAGGGTTGGGCATTCGTCCGGCCACCGTCCACCCCAAAGCCACGGAGCATATCGGCGATATCATCAATCTGGTCAGCAGCCTTATTGAAAAGGGCCATGCCTACGAAGTGGACGGCGACGTCTATTTTGATGTATCAAGCTACTCCGGATATGGAAAGTTGTCCGGTCAGTCGCTGGACGATTTGAAAGCCGGAGCGCGTATCGACGTAGCGGAAGTTAAACGCAACCCGGAGGATTTTGCGCTCTGGAAAGCGGCCAAACCCGGTGAGGACAGCTGGGACAGCCCGTGGGGAAAAGGCCGACCCGGCTGGCATATCGAGTGCAGCGCAATGAGCATGCGCTATCTTGGCGAGACGATCGATATTCACGGCGGCGGACAGGACCTGATATTCCCGCATCACGAGAACGAGATCGCACAGTCTGAGGCGGCGACAGGAAAGCCGTTTGCGCGTTACTGGATGCATAACGGTTACATAAACGTGGACAACGAGAAGATGTCCAAATCCAAGGGCAATTTCTTCACCGTTCGCGATATCGCTCAGAAGTATGATCTGAAGGTCGTTCGGCTTTTCATGCTGTCTGCGCATTACCGTAATCCGATCAACTTCTCCGAAGAACTGATCATGCAGGCGGCTTCAGCCATGGCGCGCATCAAGAACTGCCGCGACAATTTAAAGCACATCGCCTCAACGGGCGGCACAACCGCGGTGGATGTGGAGAAGGATACGTGCGCGCTGGAAGAACATTTCAGGCAGGCCATGGACGACGATCTGAATACGGCGGAAGCCATCGGCGCCATCTTCGAGTATATACACGATATCAATCTTGCGTTTGAGCGCGGCGGGGATACAAAGAGCGCGGAGCAGGCGCTGGCCGCTCTGGACAAGGTGCTGGATGTGCTGGGGCTGGTTCCGCAGGAGGAAACGATACCCGACAAGGTGATAGAGCTGGTGCAGCAGCGCCAGGCTGCCCGGGCTGCCCGGGACTATGCTGCGGCGGATGCGTTGCGCGAAAAGATAACGGCTCTTGGATACGAGGTCAAAGACACGCCGGAAGGGGCGAAAATTAACAAAAGATAAGGGGTGGATGTTTGATTCATGGATAACCTGAACAGTATGATGTCGTTGTTTATGGTGTTTATCGGCCTGTTTACGCTTTATGCGGCGTTCACAGGAAAGGGACCGGTTTTCAACAACGATTATCCCAAAGCGATGAAGGAAGACGCCAACAAAATGCTGCGCAAATTTTGCTGGTATATCGGGCCGGTGGCCACCATTACCGGCGGGCTCGATTATTTCTGGGAAAAGTTAATCGGCACGGAAGCGGTGCAGGATTCTATTTTCCTGATCGCGCAGATGCCTTTCCTATTAAGCATGCTGCTGATCATTCCGGCGATCGTGGTTTACGTCATCCAGTTCAGAAAGCGGTTCAAGCAGTACCTGAAGAAGTCATAAGCAGACGCTGCTTTACGCGCATACGATATACTGTGCTGATGATGATTGCACAGGGGAGGGTGATGCGTGTATGAACCGGTTATATACGCCCTGGCATGAATGGATCAGGTTTGAAGACGGTATAGCGGTGATCGGCCTGACCGGAATTGGCATGAAGGGTGACGTGGTCTATATTGAACTGCCGGATATCGGGCGTCATGTGGAAAAAGGCGGCGAATGTGCGCTGGTGGAAACAGTGAAAACGGTATTGTCGGTTCATGCGCCGGTGGCCGGTGTGGTCGCGGCGGTGAACGATGCCGTGTTCGATGATCCGGATATGATCAGTCGGCAGCCTTTGGACACATGGCTGTTTAAGCTGAATGTCCGAGAAGACGATACACAAGGGCTCCTGACAGAGCAGGAATATGCCGAACTGAAACAGAGGACGCAATAAAGAAAAGAGGCTGTTCCGGTGACGGGCAGCCTCATGATATTTCAGGAGCAAATCTGTTCCCAATATAATAACGGGCGCACAGCGCAGCCCGGACGGTTACAAAGGAGAAAACTGTGGATACGAGCAAACGCTTTTGGATGGGACTCTGTACGGTATTGGGCAGCATTTTGCTTATCGTGGGGCTGCTGATCGCGAGCATCGAGATGTTCGCCATTAATGCAGGCTTTTTCCAGAGTGAATACGCCAAGCTGGAGACCGCGCACAGCATCGGCATCAGTGAAGACGACCTCACAAAGGTGACGCAAAAGCTGCTGGACTATACGACGGACGCTGACGACAATCTTGACATACAGGCCGAGATCCAGGGGCAGTTGCAGGAGGTGTTCGGACAGCGGGAAAAGGACCACATGGTGGACGTGAAAGCGCTGTATCTGGGCGCGCGCAATGTGCGCACCGTTTCGCTTATCGCCGCTGTCGTTTTGACCGCTGCCGCCTTCATCATTGGGAGAAAGAAGACGCTGAAAACGCTGTGCAAGTCGTTCCTGTGGACATCCGCCGGCTTTGTGGTGCTCGTCGGGGCGATCAGCATCTACGCCGCGCTGGACTTTACCGGCTTCTGGACATCGTTCCATCACGTGTTTTTTACCAACGATCTGTGGATACTGGACCCGAGTACCGACGTGCTGATCCAGATGGTGCCGGAGCAGTTCTTCTCGGATCTGGTGTCGCGCATCATTGCCCGCTTTGTCTCGATATTCCTGACACTGAACCTCGTGTCGATCGTTGGCCTTATCATCATAAAAAAACGCGGTAAAGCCGCTGCAGAGACCTGATGGCATGGACAAGCTGATACTCGCGATTGAGACCTCGTGCGACGAGACGGCCGCCGCGGTGACGCGGGGGCGCAAGGTGATCGGCAGCGCGGTCTACACGCAAAAAGAGCACGAGAAGTATGGCGGCGTGGTGCCGGAGATCGCTTCGCGCAACCATATCGTCAAGCTGCCCTACATCGTGGATGAAGCGCTGAATTCGGCGGAGGTGAGCTTTCCCGACATCGAAGCTGTTGCCGTGACGGACGGGCCCGGCCTTGTTGGAGCGCTGCTGGTCGGCGTGTCGTACGCCAAAGCGCTGGCGTATTACCTGGGCGTGCCGCTGATTCCCGTACATCATATAGAGGGGCATATCTGCTCGTTGTATCTGTCCCATGAGGAATTGGAGCCGCCGTTCCTGTGCCTCGTGGTGTCGGGAGGCCATTCTCATATCGTTATCGTGGAGGCCTACGGACAATACCGGCTGATCGGCAAAACGCGCGACGACGCGGTGGGCGAGGCGTTCGACAAGACGGCGCGGGTGTTGGATCTGGGTTATCCCGGCGGGCCCAAGCTGGAAAGGCTCGCGCGGGAGGGCAGGCCGGTCTATCAGTATCCGCGCGGTTTCAAGGGGGAGACGCATCTGGATTTCACGTTCAGCGGACTTAAGACTGCGGTCATCAACCACATTCACAACATGAACCAGAAGGGCGAAGCCTACAGCAAGGCGGATATCGCAGCGAGCTTTCAGTCGGCGGCGGTGTCGTTCCTCGCGGATAACACGTTTGAGGCTGCGGCGAGGGAGAATGTCAGCCGCATCGGCGTGGCGGGCGGCGTTTCCGCCAACGGCGCGTTAAGACAAGTGTTCGAAGAACGCGCCGAAAAATCGGGCCTCTCGCTTTATTTGCCGCAGCTGCGATACTGCACGGACAACGCCGCGATGATCGGCTGTGCCGCCGCGTTTGAAAGACCGAGCGCCGAGCCGCTCCGGCTCAATGCGAACCCGATGAAGCAGCTGTTTTAAGTCGTGATTCACGCATAGCAAAAACCACTGGATAATATAGATGATATAACGGCGGAGGTTGTCATATGAAACACGCTACACGTTATATCGTCTGTTTTTTTGTTGTGGCTATTATCGGTGCGCTGGCTTTGCTGCTGCTGTCTGAAGACACGGCGGCCATGAGCGGAGGCAAAGCCGTGGTGGTGATTGACGCGGGCCATGGCGGCTTTGACGGCGGTGCGGTGGGGCGATTGACAAACGTGCGTGAAGACGGGCTGAACCTTGCCGTGGCTTTGAAGCTGAAAGCCCTGTTCGAAAAGAACGGGATCACCGTCATCATGACGCGGCCGGACGACAAAGCGCTGGGGGATACCAAGGACAAGGATATGGCCAAGCGGCGCAGCATCATCGAGGAATCCGATGCGGATATCGTGATATCCATCCATATGAACAAATTCAAGGATACGTCTGCGTCCGGCCCGGTGACGTTCTATCATGAGGAATCGGAAGAGGGGAAAATGCTGGCCGAACTGATACAGACGGAGCTGAATGCGCGGCTGGAGCCGCCGCGCCCGCGCACGTTCAGGCCGGAGAATTATTTCATCCTGCGCTCGGGCGAGAGCCCCTGCGTGCTGGTGGAGTGCGGTTTTATTTCCAACGAACGTGAAGAGCGGCTGCTTCAGACTGAAGAATATCAGGAGGCCTGCGCGAAAGCGATCTATACCGGCGCACGGCTTTACCTGGATCAGACGTATGTGCCCGATACCGACGAAAACATCCGGCAATAATTCATTTCTTCCTTTGGCTGTTCGTAATAAGTTCAAATTTTAACCGTTGCTTTTTATTGCAAATGGTGTATAATATCACTAAAGGTCAAAGATAGTCAAAGGGGAGTTGTGCGATGTCGATATTAAGCGACACCATCGAGCAGTTCATCAAAGAGCTGATGAGCGAATATGAGGGTAAAATCGAGCTGCAGCGCAATGAGCTGGCGCAGCATTTCAACTGTGCGCCGTCTCAGATCAATTATGTGCTGGCCACGCGGTTTACGCCCGATAAAGGATATATTATTGAAAGCCGCCGTGGCGGCGGCGGTTACATTCGCGTTCTGCGCCTGAGCGTCGAAACGTCGGAGCATCTGTTCCGCTTGGTGACGACGCGCATCGGTGATCAGATATCCGAGCGGGATGCGCAGGATGTGATATGCCGCCTGGTGGAGAGCAACGCGGTGGCCAAGCGTGAAGGCGCACTGATGCATGCCGCTGTGTCGGACAAGGCCTTGAACATACCCGCACTGTTGAAAGACAAGATCAGGGCGGGTATTTTGAAGCAGATGCTGCTGGTGCTGCTGAGCAAGGAGGCGGATTAAAATGCTGTGTGACCATTGCCTGAAAAACCCGGCCACCGTGCACATGACGACGTTTGTCAACGGGCAGGTGAAGACGGTGCATCTGTGCGGCCAATGCGCCGCCAAGAAGAAAGGCTCCGTTGTGATACCGTGGTTTTCGTTTAACGATTTTTTGAGCGCGTTTTATGACGAGGAAGAGGGCGCCGATGTGGTGTGCGAAGGCTGCAGCACCACGCTCGCCAGCTTCAAAAAGGAAGGACGGCTGGGCTGTGCGCACTGTTATGAGACGTTTGAATCCAGCATCACGCCGATACTGAAGAGCATCCATATGAACACGCAGCACACCGGCAAGCATCCGGGAGAGCGCGTGATTGTGCAGCCGGGGAAAGAGGCGGCGGCGAGCGAGGCGGAGCAGCGTAAGGAACAGCTGAAAAGGGAGCTTCGCGAAGCGGTGGCCGTGGAAAACTTTGAAGAAGCGGCGCGTTTGAGAGACGAGATCGCGCTGATGGAAAAGGAGGGGGATTGACATGCTGGCATGGCTGGAAGACAATGCGCCTGAGTGCGACGTGGTGGTGTCCACGCGCATCCGGCTGGCGCGCAATTTGGCCGACGTGCCGTTCCCGTCGCGCATCACTCAGCCGGACGATATCGAAAAAGTGCATAGCCGCGCGAGGCAGACCCTGCTCAAATCCCCTACGTTTTCGTATGAGCGTTTATCAAATCTGCCAGAATTAAAGAAGCGCGCCTTGATAGAGGGGCACGTGATCAGCAACGAGCTGGCGCGCAGCAAAAACGGCGGTCTGATCACGAGCGGCGACAACTCGCTGAGCGTGATGATCATGGAGGAAGACCATTACCGTCTGCAGGGCTTTGGGGCCGGGTTGTCGCTGTTTAAGACGTATGACGCGGTGGACAGGCTGGACAAAATGCTGGCGGACGGTGTGAACTACGCCTTTGACGAAAATCTCGGCTTTCTGACGAGCTGCCCCACCAACGTGGGGACAGGGCTGCGTGCGTCGCTGATGCTGCATCTGCCCGCGTTGACAGCGGCCAAGGGTATCCCGCGCATCTCTTCGATGATCGGCAAGGTGGGCATGACGGTGCGGGGCGCTTTCGGTGAAGGAAGCGCGGCGTCCGGCGCGTTTTACCAGATATCCAATCAGGTGACGCTGGGTGTGACGGAGAAAGAAGTATTGATGCGCTTGCTGTCCATTGCCGGCAAGGTGATCGACTTTGAACGCAACACAAGAAAAGAGCTGTATGACAGCATGGGTCCGGTGCTGGAGGACAAAATATGGCGCGCGATCGGCATCCTCAAATACGCGCGGCGCATGAGCGATTCCGAAGCGCAGAAGCTGATATCCGACGTGGCGTTCGGCGTGTCGCTGGGCATTGTGCCGGACGTGACAAGCAGCCAGCTCTACAGAATCATGATGAATACACGGCCTGCGATCATCGCGCAGAACAGCGATATACTGCAGGCGCAGGATCGCGATACAGCGAGAGCTGAAATGCTGAGACAGGTTTTCAGCTAGACCCGGAAAGGAAATACTTATGGATTTTTTTGCGAAATTTACAGAGGGCGCCAAGAACGCGCTCAAGCACGCCGAAAACAAGGCGCGCGAGCTGGGACATAATTATGTGGGGACGGAGCATCTGTTGCTCGGCCTGATCAGCGAGAAGGAAGGGGCTGCGGCCAATCTTTTGAACCTGTCGGGCGTCTCTGAAGAGGCGGTGACGCAGAACGTGCTGAACCTGATCGGCAAAGGAGACTTCGTCTTTACTCAGGCGTTCGGGTATACGCCCCGCTCCAAAAAGATATTGGAGCTGGCTGTGGCCTTCTCCAAACAGCTGGGACAGACCTATGTGGGAACCGAACATATATTGATGGCGCTGCTCCGTGAAAAGGAAGGCGTCGCGTTCAAAATATTGACCGACCTCGGCACCGATCTGGCCGAGCTGGAGAACGGCATCCACAATGTGACGGGTGATAATCAGGGTGCGATTGAGCAGGGGCAGAAGAAGGAAACACAGACGCCCAAGCTGGATAAGTTCGGGCGCGACTTGACGCAGGCCGCGCGTGACGGCGAGCTGGACCCGGTCATCGGGCGCGCGCAGGAGATCGAGCGCATCACGCAGATACTGTCACGTCGCACCAAGAACAATCCGGTGCTGGTGGGCGAGCCGGGAGTCGGTAAATCGGCCATCGCCGAAGGGCTGGCGCAGCGCATCGCGGACGGCAACGTGCCGGAGTTGCTGCGCGATAAGCGCGTGATATCGCTGGACCTCGCGGGCATGATCGCGGGAACCAAATACCGGGGTGAGTTCGAAGACAGGCTGAAGGACGCTTTAAAAGAACTTAAATCGTCCGGCAAGGTGATACTGTTCATCGACGAGATACACACCATCGTGGGCGCAGGCGCGGCTGAGGGCGCGATGGACGCGGCCAGCATATTGAAACCGGCGCTGGCGCGCGGCGAGATACAGGTGGTGGGCGCGACGACGTTTGATGAATACCGTAAGCACATAGAGAAGGATGCGGCGCTGGAGCGGCGGTTCCAGCCCGTGACGGTGGGCGAACCCACAAAGGATGAGGCGTTCGCCATACTGACCGGCCTGCGCGACCGTTACGAGGCGCATCACAAGGTGCGCATCACCGACGAAGCGCTGAAAGCCGCGGTGGAGCTGTCCGACCGGTATCTGATGGACCGCTTTCTGCCCGACAAGGCGATCGACCTGATGGACGAAGCAGCCTCCAAGGTACGGCTCAGCCTGTATACGGCGCCGCCCGACATCAAAGAGATGGAGGAAAAGCAGGAGCAGCTGCGCAAGGAAAAGGACCAGGCCATCACGCACCAGAATTTTGAAAAAGCGGCGGAGCTGCGCGACGAAGAGAAACGCGTCGAAAAAGAGATCGTCGCACTGAAGGCAAAATGGGAGAAGGATACCAGCACGCGCGAGGGTGAAGTGACGGAAACAGAGATCGCCCAGATCGTGTCGACATGGACGAATATCCCCGTGGTGAAGCTGACGGAGGATGAAGCCAAGCGGCTGCTGGAGCTGGAGTCGGCGCTGCACAATCGCGTGATCGGCCAGAACGAGGCGTGCGTTGCAGTATCCAAAGCGATACGCCGGTCGCGTGCGGGTTTGAAGGACCCGAAACGCCCTGTCGGCTCGTTCATCTTCCTGGGGCCAACCGGCGTCGGCAAGACGGAGTTGTCAAGGGCTCTCGCGGAGACGCTGTTCGGCGACGAGGACGCGCTGATACGCCTCGATATGTCTGAATACATGGAGAAGCACGCGGTGTCCAAGCTGATCGGTTCGCCGCCCGGCTACGTGGGCTTTGACGAAGGCGGCCAGCTGACGGAGAAAATCCGCCGTCATCCATACTCGGTGCTGCTGCTGGACGAGATCGAAAAGGCGCATCCGGACGTGTTCAACATCCTCCTGCAGATACTGGAGGACGGCCGGCTGACGGATTCCAAGGGCCGTGTGGTGGACTTTAAAAACTGCGTGATCATCATGACGTCCAACCTGGGCGCAACGAACATCGATGTGAAGCGGATCGGGTTTGCCGTCTCCGACGGTGACCGTGGCTACGAGCGGATGAAGGAAGGGATCATGGAAGCGCTGAAAAGGGCGTTTCGGCCCGAGTTCATCAACCGTCTTGACGACATCATTGTGTTCCACAAGCTCAGCGAGGCGCACACGCGCGAGATCGTAAAGCTGATGCTGAGCAGCGTTATCAAGCGTCTGGACGAGCGCGGCATCCACCTCTCTTACGAGGACGATACGGTGGATTACCTCGCAAAGGAAGGCTTCGACGAGAACTACGGGGCGCGTCCCTTAAGGCGCATGGTGCAGCAGATCGTGGAGGATAAGCTGTCTGAAGAGATACTGGAGAGCAAGATAAGCATCGGCGACAGCGTGCGCATGTTCATGCTGGACGGCAAGCCGGAATTCGAAAAGAAAGCTTGACATAACAGAATTGCACAGCGGCGGCAAATAACCGCCGTTTTTCTTTTCTGCTATAACATTGTGAATAACCGCGGATTCATATACAATACAGGTAATATACATTTTGTGTGAGGTTTTGCGGTGCAGATCATCGATTATCTGGAACTGGTGGGTGTCGCGGCGTTCGCGGTATCCGGCGCGACCACGGCCATCAGAAAGAAGATGGACATATTCGGCGTTATCTTTCTCGCCATGATCACAGCCATCGGCGGCGGCGTGATCCGCGATGTGGTGATGGACGTGGGCATACCGGTGTTCTTCCAGCACTATGAATATACGCTGGTGATACTGGCGACGGCCATATTGGTTATGCTGCTCAAAGGGCGTATCAAGTGGATGAACATCGTCGTCTTCTTTGACGCGGTGGGACTTGGCGTTTTCTCGGTGTTCGCAGGCGTAAAGGCGCTGGATATGGACTACAATTTTCTGAGCCTGATGTTCGTCTGCCTGATCACCGGCATCGGCGGCAGCATTCTGCGGGATATCATCGCCTGCGAGATACCCATGGTGCTGCGCAAAGAGATCTACGCGACGGCGGCGATGCTGGGCGCGGTGGCGCTTTGGTTTCTGGACCCGCTGATCGGCCGCGAATGGAGCCCCTATGTGGCGATCGGTGTCACGATACTGACGCGGCTGCTCAGCTACTGGCTGAGGATCAATCTGTTTTATAAGCAAGGCGCTTCCGATACGCAGGACACAGACCTTCCCCAATGACTCTAAAGCGGTTTGTTGACACGGCCGGAGTGAATATGATAGTATACTTCGTATATTTATACAAAGGGGAAGGCCATGGAGCATTGGGGACGACTGGATGTCAATGAGAAGGGGCATCTCGTGCTGGGCGGGTGCGACGCGCCGGAGCTTGCCGCACGGTTTGGCACGCCGCTTTATGTGATGGAAGAAGACGTGATCCGCAGCGTGTGCCGCGGATACACGAAGGCCCTGAGCGGGTATAAAGGCGGTGGACTGATCCTGTTCGCCGGCAAGGCGTTCATGACGACAGCCATGTGCAAGATCGTGGAGAGTGAGGGCATGGGGCTGGACGTGGTCTCGGGCGGAGAGCTGTATGTGGCGATGAACGCGGGCTTTGATCTGAAAAAGGTCTACCTGCACGGCAACAACAAAACGCCGGATGATCTGCGCATGGCGGTGCAGGCGGGCGTGGGCCGCATCGTCATCGACAGCGGCAGCGAGATCGGCCTGCTGGCCGGTATCGCCGCGGAGCTGGGCAAGGCTCAGGAGGTTTCGGTGCGCATCAAGCCGGGTATTGAAGCGCACACGCATGACTATATCAAGACAGGGCAGGTGGATTCCAAGTTCGGTTTCGGCATTGCCGACGGGCAGGGCGTTCAGGCGGTGCGCGATATCTTGAAGCAGCCCAGCCTGAAGCTTGTGGGCCTGCACTGTCACATCGGTTCGCAGATATTCGAGCTGCAGCCCTTCCGCGAGACGGTGGACGTGATGTTCGATTTTCTGCAGGATATCAAGGCGCAGACGGGCTTTGAGTTCAAAGAGATTAACTTCGGCGGCGGTTACGGTATTCATTACACCACGGGTGACAAGCCCCTGCAGCCGTATGAATACGTGCAGGTCATGCTGGATGAGCTGACGGCCCTGTGCGATGAACGCGACCTTCAGCCGCCCGCTTTCGTCATTGAGCCGGGGCGTTCCATCGTCGGTGAGGCGGGTACCACGCTGTACACGATCGGGGACATTAAGACGATACCCGACGTGCGCACCTATGTGAGTGTGGACGGCGGCATGTCGGACAACCCCCGGCCGGCGCTGTATCAGGCGGTGTATACCTGTGCGCTGGCGGGCAAAATGAACGAGCCGGATGAGACGGTGGTGTCCATCGCGGGGCGCACCTGCGAGAGCGGCGATATGCTGATCTGGAACGCGCAGCTGCCCAAAGCCGAAGCGGGAAACGTGCTGGCTGTTTTCTCCACCGGCGCCTATCACTATTCGATGGCGAGCAATTACAACAAGCTGCCGCACCCGGCAGTGGTGCTGGTGAAGGACGGACAAGCCGAGCTGATGGTGCAGCGCCAGTCGTATGAAGACCTTGTAAGGAACGACAGGGTACCCAGCTGGCTTTAAGCAAACGCGATATGAAGAGGTGCGCCAACGCATCTTCTTTTTATTATGACAATTATTAAATCATTTCCAACAGAAAATTTCATATTTCGTGGTGAAACCGCTGGACAACCACAACCGCTTGTGATATTTTATTGAAAGCAGAAAACCCTTTAAACCCGGTCCAGAGAGCCCGGCAAGGTGCATTTTTTAGTGTGCAAAACACAGCCTTGCCGAGAGACATGGCTTTTTTTATGCCTGTGACACTCTCTTTGACGGCAACAGGGCAGTGGTGCGGGGTCAAGCCAAAACGTTCATCAGACATACAAAAGTGAATCATTATATCAAGGAGGATATATATGGATAAAGTCAAGCAGGCTATCGGTTATTTGCCCGATGAGAGACCGCCAGTATGGAAGCTTTTGCTTTACGCATTGCAGCAGATTGTCGTTATGTTCCCCGCTACGATTCTGGTCGCACTCATAACAGGTTTCCATCTTTCCACCACAATCTTTGCCAGCGGTCTGGCCACTCTTTGCTTCATTCTTATCACAGGCAGGAAGATCCCTCTGTACTTCGGCTCCAGCTTTTCCTATCTTTCCGCAATCATTGGTTTAACGGGCGGCGTCGAGTTTGGACAGATATTGCCTGACAGCATGATTTCCACAGTCCAGTTTGGGATCATGGCTTCGGGCCTTGTGTCCATTGCGGCCGGCTTCATTGTGAAGCTTTTTGGCAGAAAGGCCATCGAAAAAGTGCTGCCGCCTACGGTCACAGGCCCCATCGCAATGATCATCGGACTTTCGTTGGCAGCCACGGCGCTGGGTGACGCAGCCCCGGTGCAGGGCGGAACAGGGATCACGGCCTCCGACTGGGTGTGGCTGGTTTCATTGGTGACGCTGGTTGCCACCATACTGTTCTCGGTGTATCTCAAAGGCATATGGGGTCAGCTTCCGCTGCTGCTCGGACCTATCGTGGGCTGCGCCGTTGCGGCGGTCCTGCTGCTGTCCACCGGCGAGACTCTGTTCAGAACGCTTCCTGATGCGGCGGGCACGGGCGTCAGCGTGATCCCCGGCGTATTGACTTTGCCGCACATTACGCTGCCAATTCCCTCATGGACAGCGGTGGCGGCCATCATGCCCATCGCCATCGCCACGATACCCGAATCGACTGCGCATGTGTTCCAGCTTGATATCTACGTGAACAACCTTGCGCGCAAAAAAGGCAAGGCTGACTATGACATCGGCAACAGGCTGGGACAGAACCTGATCGGTGACGGTATCGGCGATATCGTGGCTGGCGCGGTCGGTGGACCGGCAGGCACGAACTACGGCGAGAACATCAGCGCGATGGCTATCACACGCGTATTTTCGATTCCCGTGCTGATCACCGCAGCGATCATCGCGATGATCATTTCCTGCTTCACCCCGCTGGTCAACGCCATCTACGCCATTCCTCAGGCTGTCATCGGCGGCATTGAGATCTATCTTTTCGGTGCTATTGCCGCTCAGGGCATTGCGATAATGATTGAACGAAAAGCGGACATGTTCAGCGCCAAGAACATCGCAGTCATCGCTGTGATCATGATCATCGGCGTCGGCGGCCAGTTTCAGTTTGGCGGCACCATTCCGTTCCTGGGCATGCAGGTGCCCTGCATCGCGGGCGCCGCGATCGTCGGCATCCTGCTGAATCTGCTGCTCAGCATTGGCAGCAAGAGAGAAAATGCGGGCGAAACGACGGAAGAAACAAAATAAGTATAGACTTCCGGGATACGCATTAAGAGTGCAAGGGGCCGTCCATTTCTGGACAGCCCCTTTGTGTTATGCTTTGGAACCTGCCAGCCTGCGCTTCCGCGCGCCATAAAAGAACACGCTCAGCGGCCACCACAACACGCCGAATACCGGGAAGACGCACCACAGAAAGCCCGGAGAGGTCATGAGGTTGATGCTGGTCACCAGTGCGGTCACCAGTAAACTGCCCGCCACAGAGAATCCCAGCGGGCTGGATTTCCTCACAAAGAAGATGGCGGCGGGCCACCAGAGGATGCCAAGAGCGGGGAAGATACTCCAGAGGAATCCAGGTGACGTCATCAGGTTGATTGTCAGAAGCGTGCCGATGACGAACACAGAGCCCGCGAGCGAAAAACCGAAAGCTTTATGCTTTCCTCTGAAGGCCATGGCGAGCGGCCACCAGAGGATGCCAAGAGCGGGGAAGAGGCTCCAGAGGAACCCAGGTGACGTCATCAGGTTGATGATCAGCAGCGTGGCGATGGCAAGCCCAGCGCCCGCGAGCGAAAAGCCGAAAGGCTTACGCTTTCCTTTAAAGGCCATGGCGAGCGGCCACCAGAGGATGCCAAGAGCGGGGAAGACGCTCCAGAGAAATCCGGACGACGTCATCAGGTTAACCACGGCCAGAAAGACAATGGTCAGCAGACTCGCGGCAACGGAGTAAGCGCGCCACGCGTGCTTTTGTGCGCACAGCAGCGTCATCGGCCACCACAGCAGCGCGAAAGCCGGGTATATGGCCCAAACGGCGCCGGGGGAGTAGATGGCGTTGACGGCCGCGAAGAAAGCGATGCTGAGAGCGCTCATCACCAAGGCGTAGATGTGCGGACGGCGGCGGCCATGAAAGAATGCCGACAGCGGCCACCAGAGCAGGGCAAACGCGATGAAGATGATCCAGGGCGAGCCGGGCTCCAGCAGCAGGTTGAGCGCGCCATACCAAGCGAGCACCAGCAGGGAACCGATCATCGAGAACCGAAGGCTTCCGAGCCGCCTGCCAAAGTACATCGCCAGAGGCCATCCAATCACCGGGAAGTATGCGTACAGCGCCCATGGGTACGGCGTGCTGAGCAGGTTGTTGCCGATCAGGTATGCGATCGTCAGCAGCGCGCCCGCGACGGAGAACTTTTTGTAGTCGTTCCGGCCGCTGAAATACAGGCTCAAAGGCCACCAGAGCGCGGCGAATATCGCATGGATCGCCCAGAAATGGCCGGGCGTGAGCAGCAGATTGACCGTCAGGCAGTATGCCGTGATGAGCACACCCAGCAGCAGCGCAAACGGCAGCTTCAGCAGCCTCGCCTTGAGCAGCATGCCAAACGGCCAGAAAAGGATCAGCGGCGCCGCGTAAGGAAACCACAGCGTATGCGGCGAAGCGATCAGATTGAGCGACGTGATAAACGCGATCAGTATCAGGCTGCCCGCGATGGAGAAGGCGATATAGCGCTTCTGCCCGCACAGCCAGACGCCCACCGGCCATCCGATAAGCGCCACCACAGGACAGACGGACCACAGCACTTGCGGTGTCGTAATAAGGTTCGTTACAACCAGCAGGGCCGCAATCAACAACGCGCCTGCGATCGCGAAGGGAGTCGCGAAAGTTTTCATCATTCTACCTCGATTCTAAAAGATCAGTCTCTGCAGGCCAAAGACCGGTGACGGTTATTGTTTGTACTTGATCCAGCGGAAGAACATCGTGAGCGGCCACCACAGCACCCCGAATATCGGGAATATGCACCATAAAAAGCCCGGTGTGATGTACAGATTGATGTACAGCACCAGGCCGATGATGAGCAGGCTGCCCACCACGGAATAGCCCAGTTGTAATACGGCCTTACTGCGGCTGACGGGAAGCTGCTGCTGGGTGCGCAGCTCGTCACGGATGTCGCTGATGTCCCCGAACTCCACGATCGCGCGGTTGATGGCGTCCTCCTCGGCCTTACCCTGCGCCATAAGGTCTCTGACCTTTTCATGCAGGTTTTCTACGATCTCCCTCTTTAAATCGTCTTTGCGCTCACTGTCGGGTATCTCCCGGAACAGCGTGTCCACATGCTCCTGAATGGTCTTCATTTGCGCTCCTCCAATTCCATAAAAGTATCGATGATCTCTTTTGCTTTGCGCCATTCCGCGACTTCCTCACGGAAGAACGCGCGCCCCAGGGGCGTGATGCTGTAATACCGCCTTCGGCCGCCCAGCGAGACGTCTCCCTCGTACGAGGTGATAAGCTCCTTCTTCTCGAGGCGCTGGAACACCGCGTACAGCGTGGCCTCCTTGATCTGGAACTGGTCCAGCGTGCGGCGGCTGATCTCTTTGCTGATCTCGTAGCCGTAGCGGTCCTTCTCCATGATCAGGCGCAGGATGATGGAATCCAGGTGACCTCTGATAATATCGCTGTTGATCATACACTCACCTTTCGTTAATTACTCTGGCAGACAGTATTCTAATATGAAGTGCACTACGAGATAGAATTCTATCTGATAGAGTAATGCTACTGCGTATATTGCAGCTTGTCAATAGGTTTTCAGGAAATTATACAAATATTTATCCAGCTTGCTGCTGTGGTGCGCAATCATCAGTGCTATAGGATCAAACCAAAAAATATGTATGCTTTGGACCGCAGATTCTTCGGCCTTTTTGGAACAAAACGCAAAAAATCGCAGGATCAGAAATACAAAGCTTTTTGGGATATGCCCATTATTTTTTGGTATTACTGTGGACTTGTGTTCATATATATCTAGTGTTAAAAGCAATCTATTGACGGAGGGTGCGCCATGCAAAGCTATAATCTTTATAAGGATATTTCCGAAAGAACGGGAGGGGATATATACATCGGCGTCGTTGGACCGGTCAGAACGGGCAAATCGACGTTCATCAAGCGATTTATGGATATGCTGGTGCTCCCGAACCTGGATGATACCCATGAAAAGGAACGTGTGGTCGACGAGCTGCCGCAGAGCAGCGCGGGAAAGACCATCATGACCACGCAGCCCAAGTTTGTGCCCAACGAGGCGGTCAAGATCAAGATCAACGACGAGGCCGAGATGAAGGTGCGCATGGTCGATTCCGTGGGTTACATGGTGGACGGCGCGATGGGCTATCTGGAGAACAACGTGCCGCGGATGGTGACGACACCGTGGTACGATTATGACATCCCGTTCGAAGAAGCGGCGGAAACCGGCACACGCAAGGTGATCACGGATCACAGCACCATCGGCATCGTGATGACGACGGACGGCAGTATCACCGAGATTCCCCGCTCCAGCTACGTGCAGGCCGAAGAGCGCGTCGTGCACGAGCTGTGGGAGCTGGGGAAGCCGTTTATCATCATACTCAACTCCGCAAACCCGAGAAGCGAGGACACAATCAGTCTGCGCAACGCCATGGAAGACAAATATCAGGTGCCGGTGCTGCTCATGGATATCATGCGGCTGGCGGAAAACGATATCAATTCGATGCTGGAGAACCTGCTGTACGAGTTCCCGCTCAAGGAGATCAACATCGACATGCCGGGCTGGGCGCGGGCGCTCTCGCCGGACCACTGGCTGATGAACGAGGTGGTTTCGGGCATCTCGAATTCGCTGGGCAACCTGGAAAAGGTGCGGGACTACGGCGGTCTCATCAACGCGATGAATTCGCTGGAGGATGTCAGCGGCGCGTCCGTGAACAAAGTTGAGCTGGGCGAAGGCAGCGTCCAGATGCGGGTGGACTTCCCCGAAGAGCTGTTCTACCGTATCCTGGGCGACGAATGCGGCTACCCGATCGAAAACGATTACCATCTGGTATCCATCGTGAAGGACCTCGTTTCCGCCAAAAAGCAGTACGACCGTATCGCCGAAGCGCTGGAGAACGTGAAGGAGACGGGCTACGGGCTGGTTCCGCCGTCGATGGATGAGATGTCGCTGGAAGAGCCGGAGATGGTCAGGCAGGGTGGACGGTTCGGTGTGCGCCTGAAAGCGAGCGCGCCGTCGCTGCACCTCATCCGTGTGGATATTGAAACAGAGGTGTCGCCCATCGTGGGCAGCGAGAAGCAGAGTGAAGAGCTGATCAAATATATGCTCAACGAGTTTGAGAACGATCCGTCAAAGATATGGAACACGGATATATTCGGGAAATCTCTGCATGAACTCGTGAAGGAAGGCTTGTCGGGCAAGCTGACGCATATGCCGGATGATGCGCGCATGAAAATACAGGAAACACTGCAGCGCATCATCAACGAAGGCAACGGCGGGCTTATCTGTATATTGCTGTAGGCGTTTGATCTGTTGTGCAGCCCTCGGAATAACCGAGGGCTTTTTTTGTATACTTTAACCATAAACTGCCCGCTTTTTAGCGTTTAATTCCGGCTGCGGTTATGATATAATTATGCAAAATTAGCCACAGTATATGGATACGCATGATGTGGCTGCAATGCTTTGCAGCCTGAAATGAGGACGAGTATGACTGAACAGGAAATCAGGACGCTGCTTAACCAGGTGCTCAAGGATATGTTTTACAGCATCCTGAGACTTCAGGAGAAAAGCGTTTCCAAGTCTGCAAACGACAACCTCAGCCGCACCGAGATGCACGCGCTGGAGAATATACAGGATTCTCCCGGAGCCACGCTGACCCAAATTGCAGAGATGCTGGGAGTCACCAAAGCCACCGTCAGCGTGTCGGTGGCCCGGCTGGTCAGCAAGGGATACCTCATTAAGATTAAGGTGGACAACGACAAGCGCAAAAGCGTGCTGCAGCTGACAGAAAAGGGTGAAGACTGCTGCAAAAAGCACAAACAGTTTCACGATATGCTGATCGAAAGCATACTCAAAGAGTTTAAAATTGCCGAATATCCTGAGATACTCAAATCGATGCAGGCGTTGCTTCAGTTTTTCAATCGTATTCACGTGTAAATCGTTAAGCAAACCCGAAACATATTTTACGTTTTGATTATATCCCATGGTCACAGGCAATAATAACTTAACAAATCGGGCTGTTAATGTGCGAACATGCAACAGAACTGTAAAAAATCCTGGCCGCATTTTCCTGTGTGGTTCGAAATTATGCAGTTTCTATTAAGAACCTGCCGCTGCCGCCAATTTATGCGCTGTTTCGTCGCGTTGACATCCCTGCGGTATTCGTGATACTATTTGCATCAGATTGGTTAGCAGTGCTAACCTTGATTTGTGCAATCATACATTATCTTTGTAAGTCTCAAAAAGGAGGCGCTTAATGGATCTGGACGCAGTATTCAAGCTGATGGACCGGGCGGAAAAATCATCGTTTAACAGGATAGAGATTCAGTATCAGGACTTAAGGCTTTGCCTGGAACGCGGCGGCTCTGCAGCACAACCCGCCGCCCAAATACCCGCAACAGCGGCAGAACAAGCTCAGGCAGAGACGACGGCGGAGACGGATGATGCCGACGTGATTCGCTCTCCCATTTCAGGTGTATTCTATATCGCCAAGGAACCCGGTGCGGCGCCGTTTGTGTCGGTAGGCAGCCAGGTGAAAAAGGGTGATCCGGTCTGCATCATCGAGGCGATGAAGACGATGAACGAGATCAGTTCGCCGTTTACGGGGAGCATTGTGAATATACTTGTGAAGGACGGGCAGACGGTGTCGGCCAATGATGCCCTGTTCCGTATTGCCGGGGGCAAATAGTATGGGCACCGTTTTGATTGCCAACAGGGGGGAGATTGCGGTACGGATCATCCGCACCTGCAGGAAGCTCGGCCTGAAGACAGTGGCGGTGTTTTCGGAAAACGATGAGGGCGGCATGCCGGTACGCCTCGCGGACGCGGGCGTTTGCATCGGTCCCCGCCCGGCGGATAAAAGCTATCTGAATATCGACAGCATACTGGCGGCGGCAAAGGCATACCGGGCGGATATGATACACCCCGGTGTGGGCTTTTTGTCGGAGAACGACGCGTTTGCCATCGCCTGTACCGAAGCGGGCATTAAGTTTATCGGGCCGGACCCGGAGACAATGCTGCTGCTGGGCGACAAGCAGATGGCGCGCCAGACGATGATCAAAAACGGCTTCCCGGTCGTACCGGGTTCAAACGGCACGACCGGGAACGTCAAGGAAGCCACAGCCATCGCGCGGGAAATCGGCTTTCCGCTGATGATCAAGGCGGCCAAGGGCGGCGGCGGCAAAGGCATCCGCGTGGTGCAGGACGCGGCGGCGCTCGAGAAAGAGTTTGCGCTGGTCTGCCGCGAAGCGGAGCTGGCCTTCGGCGACGGCAGCGTCTACCTTGAAGCCTATCTGCCCGAAGCGCGGCATATCGAAGTGCAGATACTCGCGGATGAACATGATCACGTGCTGCATCTGGGCACAAGAGAATGCAGCCTGCAGCGCAAAAACCAGAAGCTGCTGGAGGAAGCGCCGGCGGCCAACGTTGAACCGGATATATTGGCGGCGATACAGCAGACCGCCGTGGATATCGCGCGGTGCGTGAATTACAAGAACGCGGGCACGGTGGAGTTTCTGCTGGCCAAGGACGGGCGCTTCTTTTTCATGGAGATGAACGCGCGCATCCAGGTGGAACATCCGGTGACCGAGAGCCTGTTCGGCCTTGATCTCGTGAAGGCGCAGATTCAGGTGGCCATGGGGCACCACATCAGCGTGCCGCAGGAGCAACTTATACCGCGTGGACATTCCATCGAATGCCGCATCAACGCGGAAGATCCCGCCGAAAACTTCCGGCCGTCTCCGGGCATAATAAAGGGCATGGCGCTGCCGGGCGGCAACGGTGTTCGCATTGACACCGGCTACGCCGTGGGCGACGAGATCTCGCCTTATTACGATTCGATGGTGCTCAAGCTCATCGGCACGGGCGACGACAGAGAAGAAGCCATCCGCCTGTGCAGCAGCGCGTTGGCCGAGCTGCGCATCGATGGCATCAGCCACAACGCCGAATTCGCGCGGGCGATGCTGGCGGATGCGGATTTCCAGTCGGGCAACGTGCACACCAAATGGATCGAGCAGGTGTTCATTCACCGCTTTATGAGAGGTCGCCCATGAATCTGTTCAACGAAAAAGTATCGACAGGGATTCCCGAAGAGAATAACAAGCCGGGCGAAACGCTGGAAAAGCTGCGCTGCGGCGGCTGCGGGCGCGATATGATCGCGGACATCGTGCACGCGGGCGATTCGGTCTGCCCGTATTGCGGCGCATTGTTCCGTCAGCCCGCATACCGGCGTATAGAGACGATCGTGGACAGCGGCAGCTTTATCGAGATCGAGCGCGAGGCGGAGAGCAAGGACCCGCTCTCGTTTCCCGGATATAAAACCAAGATCGTCAGCGAGCAGAACAAGTCCAAGATGCAGGAGGGCGTGGTGATCGGCAAGGCCACCATCAAGGGCCTGCGCACGGCCATCGCCGTGATGGACTCGTATTTTATGATGGGCAGCATGGGCACCGTGGTGGGCGAGAAGATCGTCATCATCGCGGAGTTTGCCACGCTCAACCGTCTGCCGCTCATCATTTTCTGCGCGTCGGGCGGGGCGCGGATGCAGGAGGGCATTCTGTCCCTGCTGCAGATGTCCCGCACCACCATCGCGCTCGCCAGGCACAGCGCCCAGCGGCTGCTGCACATCAACGTGCTGACGCACCCCACCACCGGCGGCGTGACCGCGAGCTTCGCGATGCAGGGCGATATCACCATCGCGGAACCGGGCGCGTTGATTGGCTTTGCGGGTCCGCGCGTGATCGAGCAGACGGTGCGCGACAAGCTGCCGGAGGGCTTCCAGACAGCGGAATATTTGTATGAGCATGGTCTTATCGACCGTATCGTGGAACGGCGCGACATGCGTGAGACACTGGCGGCTTTGCTGGCGCTGCACAGCGCCGAAGGACGCCCCAAAACCTTTTTAGAGGAAATTTATAACGATGTCTTTAAACGAAACACTTGAGCCGAAGGGCGGCATGAGCGAAACCCAGGAACAGCCCTGGGAGCGCGTGATGAATGCCCGAAAAGAGAACAGGCCTCAGGCGCGTGATTACATCGGCAAGCTGTTTCACGGCGTTTTTGAGGTGAGGGGCGACCGGTGCATGGGCGACGATGAATCCATCGTGACCGCTGTCGCCTGGTTCGAGAACTGTCCGGTGACGGTGATCGGCCAGCAGAAGGGGCATACGCTGGAGGAACGCATGCGCTGCAACTTCGGCATGCCGGGCCCCGAAGGCTATCGCAAATCCATGCGGGCATTGCGTCAGGCCGAGAAATTTCAGCGGCCGGTGGTCTGCCTCGTGGATACGCCGGGCGCGTTCTGCGGCGTGGAAGCGGAAGCGAAAGGGCAGGGGCTGATCATCGCGGAGCATCTGCGCGCGATGGCGACGGTGAAGACGCCGCTTATCTCGATCATCATCGGCGAGGGCGGAAGCGGCGGCGCGCTGGCGCTGTCTCTGGCCGACAGACTGATCATGCTGGAGAACAGCTATTTTTCCGTGATATCGCCCGAGGGCGCCGCATCGATACTGTACAAGGACAGTTCGATGGCGCAGGAAGCGGCCAAGAGCCTGAAGCTGACGGCGGCGGACCTGAAGCATTTCAGCATCGTGGACGGCGTGATCAAGGAGCCGGAAGGTTTTTCGCGTTTTGACATGGATGCTCCCGTTGAGGATATCCGCCGCGTGATCCGCGCGGCGTTGCGGCGGCTCACACGTGTGCCGCCTGACCGGCTGGTGGAGAACCGGCACCAAAAATTCTTGAATATGAGAGGTCTGTAATTGTTAGCGCCAGTAGAAATAGCGGGCATCGCCAGCCGCGTGCCGGCAAGGGTTGTGACAAATCATGAGATGGAGACGCTTGTGGATACAAGCGATGCATGGATACGCAAACGCACAGGTATTCACACACGGCATATAGCCGTGGAAGAGACGGCGACCAGCATGGCCATAGAAGCCGCCGCCGAAGCGCTCGAAACGTCCGGCTTAGCCAGGGAAGATATCGGTCTCATCGTGGCCTGCACGGTAACAGGGGACAATCTGACGCCCTCGATGGCGAGCACGGTACAGAAGGCGCTGGGCATTGAGCATTGTGCGGCGATGGATGTTTCCGCCGGGTGTACCGGCTTCATCTACGCGCTGGTATCCGCCGCGTCGCTGATGGAGACGCTGAACGTTGACGCCGCGCTGGTGGTGTCCAGCGAGACGCTCTCCAAATACACCGACTGGACGGACAGGTCCACATGCGTGCTGTTCGGCGACGGGGCAGGCGTTGTGGTGCTGAAGCGCAGCAGCGAGGCGCACATCCACTTTCCGATCCTCAGCAGCGTGCCGGATACCGAGGATGCGATCGTCATCAAAAAGGAAGCGCGCACGACGCCCTTCGGGCAGCCCGTGGATAACAAAATCGAATATATCCGCATGAAAGGCGCCGAGGTTTTCACATACGCCGTGGGCGTGCTGGAAGACACGCTGCGGCGTCTCGCGGCACAGTGCGGGGATAAACCGTATACCAAGATCATCCCGCATCAGGCCAACGAGAAGATCATCGACTACGTGATCAGGACGATGGACCTAAAGCCGGAGCAGTTCTTTATCAACATCGGCGAATATGCCAACACCTCCTCCGCGACGATCCCCATTGCCATGGCCGACGCTTACCGCGCCGGATGGCTGAAACAAGGAGACAGAGCCGCTCTGGTCGGCTTTGGCTCGGGGCTCACCAGCGGCGGAGTGGTGATAGATTGGACAATGCCAAACATTAAGGAGGACTATTGACATGGAAGAACTTATTATCAAAAATCTGATGGACCAGCTGGAGCTGGAGCGCGACGAGATTACGCCGGACAGCCGTTTTATTGAGGATTTCTCGATGGATTCGCTGGACATGGTGGAAATGCTGATTGATCTCGAGAAGCAGACAGGCATCAAGATCCCCAACGAGGAGATCAAGGACATCCATACCGTCGGCGAACTGGTGGCCTATCTGGAAGGGAAAAAAGGATGAGGTACAGCGGCAGCATTTGCGCGCTGACGAAAACGGAGTACCCGCTGATACAGGGCGGCATGGCGTGGGTGTCGGATGCGAGCCTCGCCGCCGCCGTGTCGATGGCGGGGGGCCTCGGCGTCATCGCGGCGGGCAACGCGCCGCCCGACTGGGTGGAGACTCAGGTAAAACTGGTGCGTGAAAAGACGGACAAACCGTTCGGCCTGAATATCATGCTGCTGAGCCCGCATGTGGCCGCGGTGGCTGAATTGGCCGCGGACCTGCGCGTTCCGGTGGTGATCACCGGCGCGGGAAACCCGGATATATATGTAAAAAAATGGAAGGAGGCAGGCTGCGTGGTGGCTCCTGTGGTCGCGAGTCGGGCGCTGGCCATGCTGATGGAGCGCATGGGCGCGGATTTTGTGATCGCAGAAGGCTGCGAGGCAGGCGGCCATATCGGTGAACTCACGTCGATGGTGCTGTGGCCGGATATCGTGCGCAGCGTCAAAATTCCTGTCGTGGCGGCGGGCGGCATATTCGACGCGGACACTGTGGCGGCTGCGTTTTGCCTGGGCGCGAAGGGCGTGCAGGTGGGCACCCGGTTCATCCTGGCTGAGGAGTGCACCGCCCACGAGGCCTACAAGGGCCGTGTCGTCAAGGCCAAAGACATCGACAGCAAGGTGACGGGACGCGTGACCGGCCATCCGGTGCGTCTGCTGAAAAGTCCGTTCGCGCGGGAACTGGCGCGCGTGGAGTATGAGGAAAACGGCGCCGAAAAGATCGAGAAGCTGGGCGAGGGTTCGTTGATGCGCGCGGTGCTTCACGGCGACAAGGACACGGGATCGTTCATGGCCGGGCAGTGCGCGTGTATGGTCGACCGTATTCAGCCCGCGGCGGATATTGTGCGGGAGTTGTTCGATACGGAGAGGATCAAAGCTGTGCTGACAACGGCGGCAAGCCTGTTGGAGGCGGATCAATGAAGACGGCGTTTTTATTTCCCGGTCAGGGCGCTCAGACGCCCGGCATGGGAGCGGACTTATATAATCATTCTGATATTTACCGTCAAACATTTGATCTGTGCGAAGCAGGCGCCGGACTGGACCTGAAATTCGCGTGCTTTGAAGGCGATAACATGGACGACAGCGAGACCATTCAGCCTGCGATATACGCGCATACCGTGGCGCTGCTGAAAGCCGTGCAGGCCGCGGGCATCCGCGCGGATGCGTACGCCGGGCTGTCGCTCGGCGAATACAGCGCCCTCACCGCAGCGGGCGTATTGGAACCCGCACAAGGCGCGGCGCTGGTGCGGCGCCGCGGGGCGATCATGGACGGCGCGTTTCCGCCCGGTCAGGGTGGCATGCTGTCGGTGATCGGCTTTGCGCTGGAGCAGGTGGAAGCGGCCATCGCCGCTTATCCGGAGGTCTATCTCGCCAACCATCTCTCGGAGCAGCAGATGGTGCTGGGCGGGCGCACGGACGATCTGCTCAAACTGAAGGAAGAACTGGAGGCGGCAGGGGCCAAGATGGTGACGCTGCTGGCCGTTAAAGGGCCATCCCATTGCCCGCTGCTGAACGACGCGGCGGCGCTGTTTGCGGATGAACTCAGCAAAACCCAGTTCAGCCCGATGAACGGGACGGTCTATTCCAACGCGCTGGGCTTACGGTATCCACCGGAGGCGGATATCAAGGCGCTGCTGTGCGATCAGATGCGTGCACGCGTGCGCTGGCACGACAGCGTGGAGCATATGCTGGCAAGCGGCGTCACGCGGTTTGTGGAGATCGGCCCCGGCAACGTGCTCGCAAAGCTGTTGAAACGCCGCGCGGGCAAGGGCGCGGAGGTGCTCTCCGTGCGCGACACAGGCACGCTGGAGGCGTTCATACGCGACTATGGGGAGGAAGATAGATGAGCAAGGCGGCATTGGTCACCGGCGGTTCAGGCGGTATCGGCCAGGCGATAGCCTTAAGGCTTGCAAAGGATGGATATGACGTGGCCGTACATTACCGCAGCGGGGCGGAGCAGGCCGCGGAGGTTTGCCGGCAGATAGAAGCCCTGGGGCAGCGCGCCGTGGCGGTCGCCGCGGACTTGGCCGATCCCATGGAATGCAAGCGGCTGGTGCAGACGTGCATCGAGAGCCTTGGCAGTCTAGACGCGCTGGTCAACAACGCGGGCGTGACGGACGACGGGCTGATCATGCGCATGACGGATGAGCAGTATCACCGCGTCCTGCGCGCCAATCTGGACAGCTGCTTTTACTGCTCGCGCGAGGCGGTTTCGCATATGGCGCGCGCAAGGCGCGGGCGCATCGTGAACATCACATCGGTGGTGGGCATCACGGGCAATGCGGGGCAGGCAAACTACGCGGCTTCCAAGGCGGGCATCATCGGCCTTACGAAATCCTGCGCGAAAGAGGTGGCAAAGCGCGGCGTCTGCGTAAACGCGGTGGCGCCCGGTTTTATTGAAACCGCCATGACCGACAAGCTGAGCGACGACGTGCGGCAGAGCATGAAGCAGAATATCCCGCTGGGGCGCTTCGGAAAGCCGGAGGATGTGGCAGAAATGGTCGCGTTCCTGTGCGGCGACGGTGCGTCATATGTCACCGGTCAGGTGCTTGTCGTGGACGGCGGCATGGTGATTTAGCGTGAAAGGGTGAAGAGAGCATGAAAGTTTACATAACCGGCATGGGCGCGGTATCGCCCATCGGCATGAGCGCGGAGCAATCCTTTGCGGCGGCGACGGACGGCGTGTCCGGCATCAGTGCTGCGGAATGCTTCGATGCGGAATTGACGCAGATTTTTGTGGCAGGGCAGGTCAAAAACTTTACGCCCGAACCGTATGTGAGCAAACGTGAAGCCAAGCGCATGGCGCGCTTCACACAGATGGCGATGGTGGCCGCCATGCAGGCTTGGGAACAGAGCGGCATGCAGGAAGCGGGCTTCGACGCGGAGCGTGTCGGCGTATTGCTGGGCAGCGGCATGGGCGGTCTGGACGTGATCTGCGAACAGTACGAGGAACTTAAGACCAACGGACCGCGCAGCGTGTCGTCGCTGTTCATTCCGAAGGCCATCATCAACACGACGGGCGGGCTGATTGCGATCAAATTAGGGCTTTACGGCCCCTGCTATTCCATTGTGACGGCTTGTTCGTCGGGCGCGGACGCCATCGGGCAGGCGTATTACGCCGTGCGCGAAGGGCGTGCGGACGCCATACTGGTGGGCGGTGCGGAGTCCGTGATGACTGAACTGGCCGTGCAGGGCTTCCACCAGATGGGGGCGCTGTCCGAAAGCGCGGACCCGGCCCGTGCGAGCATTCCGTTCGACAAGGACCGGCAGGGCTTTGTGATGGGCGAGGGCGCGGCGTTCCTGCTGCTGGAGAGCGAGGAGTCCGTCAAGCGCCGCGGCGCCAGAACGTTGGGTGAATTGGCGGGATACGCGCAGACGTGCGACGCGCATCACATCACCGCGCCGCAGCCGGAGGGGGCGCAGGCCGCCCGGGCTATGGCGCTGGCGATGAAGGATGCCGGTATCAGCGGGGAGCAGGTGGGTTATATCAACGCGCACGGCACCAGCACGCCGCTCAACGATGCGTGCGAGAGCGCGGCCATCGAGATATGTTTTGGCGACCACGCGAAAGAGCTGCGCGTCAGCTCCACCAAGTCCATGACGGGGCACATGCTGGGCGCGGCGGGCGCTTTTGAGGCGGTTATTTCGCTCTGCGCGCTGAATGCAGGCGTTGCGCCGCCCACGATCGGTTTACAGGAAGAGGCGGAGGATTGCCGCCTGAATTATGTGAAGGGCAAGGCGCAGCCCATCAACTGCGAGTACGCGCTGTCCAACTCGTTCGGGTTCGGCGGGCACAACAGTTGCCTGGTATTAAAGAAGCAGGAGAAGTAAGCTGCATGAACAAGCTGAGTATAGAAGACATCAAAAAGATACTGCCGCATCGCGAGCCCTTCCTGATGGTGGACCGGGTGGATGAGTTGGAATCCGGCGTGATGGCCAAAGGCATCAAGGCGGTCAGCGCCAATGAGTGGTTCTTTCAGGGGCACTTTGCGGAATTCAAGGTGATGCCGGGCGTGCTCATCGTGGAAGCGATGGCGCAGGTGGGCGGCATCGCGCTGCTCACGATGGAGGAGATGAAAGGCCGTCTGGCATTCCTCGGAAAGATCAAGAACGCAAAGTTCTCCGAGAAGGTGGTGCCGGGCGACGTGCTGGTATTGGAGACGCGCATCGATGTGGTGAAGGGCAGCATCGGCATGGGAACAGGCACCGCTTCGGTAGACGGGCGGCAGGTGGCCAGCTGCGAGCTGGTGTTTGCGATCGGCGACGCTGTTTAGTTTTATGTCTGTTTGGCGTATTGGCCGAACAGCGCGTCGGTTTTAAGTGTATTGACAGGCTCCAGCATATCGCTGGATAAAAGCAGGCGAACGACCTGCTTTTTTCTTTCCACGCTTTGGGCGCTTGCAATATCAAAGGACAACTCGGCGATGTAATTCTTCAGCTTCCACACCTCGATCTTGATCTTGAGCCCTTCAAACTGCCCTTCGTGATTCAGCGCCTCCACCGGACCGAACAGTTCCGCGTTGCATAGATGACCGAAGCCCTTATTCTCTCCCTTCCAGTTGGTCAGCAGATCGGGGCAATTGACCAACGCGAGACGGCGCGACTCCAGCATATCCGGCTGGCTGTCGGCTTTGAGCGTGCGGATGTACGAGAAGCTGACCGTCTTCTTGGAATAGCCGAGGTCGATCTCGGACGTAAACACACGGTCAAAGGCAACGGAGAGAGGCGTGTCCAGCATCGCTTTATACCCGGCCTCAGTGTACCGCTTCTTGTAGGTCAGCTCCAGATCGTCCTTGTGCTGGCGGAACCGTACCGACCATCCCCATTTTTTGAGCTTCTGATCCGGCGTATCCACATACCACACCGGACGATCTTTTGGTTCGCCGGATATATCGAACAGCTCGGTCAGCGCTTCGGACAATGCAAAGCCCTTCTCCAGCGCTTTTTTGCTTTTCAGCATGAGTTTAACTTCCGTGGCGGTTATTTTATCTGTCAGATCCAAATCGGCGGCCTCCGCAAAAGAATTGATGATATTAGTCTTTGCGGCTGAGCTCTGTTTATGCCTTTTTGGTCTTTTTCAATGAGCTGCTGTGATATAATGGATGTGAAATAAAGAAAAAGACTGAGTGATTTGTGGTGAAAAAAAGACACAAAGTGCTTTGGATATCGCTGGCTGTCATGTGCGCGCTGGGGGCGGTTGCCTTCGGCGGTTACAAATGGATGAACGCCCGTGATTTCCAGATCGCCGGCGACATTGTCAGTCATTCGGACAGCGGACGCAAGGAAATCGCGCTGACGTTCCACGACGGCCCGTCGGACAGGACGCCGGAAATACTCGCCACTGGATGAACCGGGCATCAAGTGCACGTTCTTTTTGACGGGCGAAGGCATCGAAGCGCACATGGAAGGGACAAAGGCCATCGTGGCGGCGGGCATCAGGTGGGCAACCACACGTACTCACACCAGCGCATGGTGTTTAAGGGCGGCCGCTTCATCGACGACGAGCTGGACAAAACGAATGCACTGATCCGTGACGCGGGATATACGGGGGAGATTATGTTCCGGCCGCCGTTTGGCAAAAAGCTGGCGCTGCTGCCGCTTGCGCTGAAAGAACGCGGCATGACGACGGTGATGTGGAGCATGGAGCCGGAATCCGAGCCTGATGCGGCTGAAGCTGCCGGGCGCATTGCCGGGTATGTGATGGAAAATGTACGGGCCGGGGACATCATCCCGCTGCACATCATGTATGACGGCGGCGCGGCAAGCCGGGAAGCCATTCCGGTTTTCGTCAAACAGCTGCAAGAAAAGGGGTATTCTTTCGTTGCCGTCAGTGAACTGCCGGAATAGGGGGATCAGCTTGATAGACTGTCAAATCAGAGGTGCTCGGAATACGATATCTTAAGCGCCAATATTGGTCTGGGAGGGATTGCGATGAGAGTATTGAGAGCAGGCATGTCGGGCACCGACGTGATGGAAATACAGGCGATGCTGAGAAAGCTGGGGTATGACCCCGGTGTGATAGACGGCATATTCGGGCTGCAGACGCAGCGGGCGGTGAAACAGTTCCAGCGGGATTTCGGGTTGATGCCCGATGGTGTTATCGGGCTGAATACATACCGCGTGATGGAACGCTTTTTGCTGGGATACGATACATACACCATAAGGCCGGGCGATACGTTTTATGATATCGCGCAGAGGTACGACACCAACCTCACACTGCTTCAGGCTGCCAATCCGGGGCTGGACCCGTACAATCTGCGCGTCGGGCAGACGATTACCGTGCCGTATGGCATGGACGTGGTGGACACCAATATCTCATACACCTACGACGTGTTGCAAAGGGATATCCAGGGACTTAAGGCACGGTATCCCTTCATTGAGACGGGGGTGGCGGGGCGCAGCGCATTGGGCCGCGAGCTGAGTTATATCCGGCTGGGTACGGGCCCGAACGAGGTGTTCTACAATGCGGCTCACCATGGTCTGGAATGGATCACAACGCCGGTGCTGATGAAATTTGCAGAGGATTTTGCCAGGGCCTATGCAATGGGCACCACACTGGGTGGGTATGACCCGCGTGAAATTTGGGAGCAGAGCAGCATCTACCTTATCCCGATGGTCAATCCAGACGGCGTGGACCTGGTGCTGAACGGGCTGCAGAGCAGCAATCCCAATTATGACGAACTGATACGCTGGAACAGGGGCAGCACGGATTTCTCGAGAGACTGGCAGGCCAACAACAACGGCGTGGATTTGAACCACAACTACAACGCGGCATGGGAGGAGTCCAAACAGGCCGAAGCTGCGCTGGGTATCACCGGGCCGGGACCTACGCGCTTCTCCGGGCCTTATCCCGAATCGGAGCCGGAATCCCGCACGGTCGCAAACTTCACGCGCAGCCACAATTTCCGGCTGGTGATGGCGTACCACAGCCAGGGCGAGGTGATATTCTGGAATTTCCAGGACCTTGCGCCGCCCGAAGCGCGTACCATTGGCGAGGCGCTGGCGTCCGCAAGCGGCTATGAGCTGGCCGAGCCGGAAGGCGCCGCTTCTTACGCGGGCTACAAGGATTGGTTCATTCAGGACTACCGCAGGCCGGGATATACCATCGAGGTGGGGCGCGGCACCAATCCGCTGCCGATATCGCAGTTCGACACGATATATGCCGATAACCTGCCGATGCTGCTGTACGCCGCAACGGTGTAGCTGAGGACATTAACATAATTATCAAACAGAAAGGAGACAACATTTGTCTCCTTTCTGTTTGACAAATTAGTACAATTTTAATAAAGTAATGATAATATATGCCTATGGAATAAAGGAGCCTTATGGAAACCAATCAGTTTGCATACATCGGCGTGTACAACGACCTGCGGGACAAGATTCGCGACGGAAAATATTCCATCGGCGGATTGCTCCCGCCTGAATCCGCCCTGTGCGGGTTATATGGCGTCAGCCGAACGACGGTCAGAAACGCTGTACGGATGCTGGAAAGCGAAGGTTACGTGAAAGCGCAGCAGGGCTACGGCACCGAGGTGCTGGATTTTCGCACGACCCAGAAGCTCAATTATTTATCCTCGTTCACACGCACGCTGGAATCCAAAGGTTATTCCGTTTCCACCAAAAGCATGCATATCGATACGATCAAGCCGGACGAGCAGCTGGCCCATCAGCTGCAAATACCCGAAAAGACGGACGTGGTGCGCGTGCAGCGCCTTCAGATGGCCAACAAAAAGCCGATCGCGTACATCACAGACTATGTTGTGGCCAGCCTGGTGAGCGGCATTGAGAAGGATGTCGGCAAATTTGTATCGCTTTACCGCCATCTTGAGAAAAACTACGGCGTTTCCATCACATCCGCCGTGGATACGATCAAAGCGCAAACGGCTGATTTTATGCTGGCCGAGATGCTGGGCATATCGGCAGGCAGTCCCATTTTGACCAATCACCGCGTGGTATACAGCCACGGCGTCCCCATATTGGTGGACGATGTGATGATGGACGGTAACCGCATGGAATATTCGGTCGCCGTCGAAGGCCGTCTCGAACCGTAATCAAGGCAAAAACTCATTTCCCGCTATTTTCCTTTCATTTCAAACAGTATTGTCATCAAAGCTTAACTTGACGCATAAACATAATGATGTTATAAATAAATTAATAACAATTTAGATACCTTTAGGAGGGAAAGCCATGACGAAGGCCGAGCTTGCGAAGATTCTGGACGTGACGTTGGTGAAAAACGTCCATACGACGGACGAAATACAAAGCCTGACCGACAACGCGCGAAAGTATTCGTTTGCCTGCGTGTTCACGTTGTCGTGCTATTTGCAGCAGGTGGTGAAAGGGCTCAAAGGGAGCGGCGTCCACGCGGGCGGACCGGTGGGTTTCCCGTCGGGCGGTGAGTTCACCGAAATCAAGGTGGCGGAGACAAAGCGCAGTCTGGAGCTGGGCGCGGACGAACTGGACATGGTGATCAACCTCGGATGGATGATGAGCGGCAAGTATGACCTGGTGCTGGATGAACTCAAGCGCATCCGCGAAGCGGCAGAAGACAAGCCCCTCAAATGCATCATCGAGATCAGCTGCCTGGATGAATACAACGCGAAGAAAGCGTGCGAGCTGGTGTTGGCGTCCGGCGCGGACTATGTGAAGACCGGGACGGGCTGGTTTGCCCCTGCTTCGATCGAGCAGGTGCGGCTGATCAAGTCCGTTGTCGGCAACGACATCTACATCAAGGCGGCGGGCGGCATCCGCACGCTGGAAACCATCGAGGCGTTCAAAGCGGAGGGCGTATACCGCGTGGGGATCGGCCTTTCCAGCGCAGTGGAGATAATGGATAAGCTTTCGTAACAGCGAAGGAGAATACAACCATGGGTATGCTTGAAGGCAAGGTGGCGCTGGTGACCGGCGGCGGTCGCGGCTTGGGCGAGGCGCTGTGCAAACGGCTGGCCGACGAGGGCTGCAAGGTGACGGTGGCCGACGTGGTTCTGGAGAACGCCCACGCAGTGGCGGCGGGCCTGCCGGACGGGCTGGGCATCAGCTGCGACGTGACGGATTATGCACAGTGCGTCAGCGCGTACGATCAGACAATACAAAAGTTCGGACAGTTGGATATACTGGTTGCCAACGCCGGTATTCTCATGTCCGGCGCGATCAACGAGATCGACACGGCAGCGTGGAAGAAAGTGGTCGAAGTGAACCTGTTGGGCAGCTTTCATATCATGAAAGCCTGCTCGCAACATTTCATAGACAGAAAATCAGGCTGTATCATACAGATCAACAGCAAGAGCGGCAAGAAGGGGAGCTATAAAAGCTCAGCCTATGCGTCCTCCAAGTTCGGCGGCATCGGACTGGTGCAAAGCCTCGCGCTGGAGATGGCGCCGTACGGCGTGCGCGTCAACGCGATATGCCCCGGCAACCTGCTGAGCTCGCCGCTGTGGCGGGAAGGCGAAAACGCGCTGGCCAACCAATACGCACGCAACCGCGGGCAGTCGGTGGAGGAGACGCTGGGGCAGTATCTGAAACAGATACCCATGGGGCGCAGCTGCGAATACGAGGATGTGGCCAATGTAATGGTGTTTCTGTCGAGCGATCTGTCGTCTTACATGACGGGGCAGGCCATCAACGTGACCGGCGGTTTCGAAATGCGCTGACAAACGGAGGAAATAATGAAGACAAAAGCGGTAAGAATGTATGGGAAAAACGACCTGAGGCTGGAAGAGTTCGAATTGCCCGCAATGCAGCCGGACGAGATACTGGCGAAGATCATAACGGATTCCATCTGCATGTCCACCTATAAGGCGGCGCTGCAGGGCGCTGACCACAAGCGCGTGCCGAAAGGCATCGCCACGAACCCGGTGATCATGGGTCACGAATTCTGCGGCGAGGTCGTGGAGGTGGGCCAGCGGTGGCAACATCAGTTCCAGCCCGGAGACAGGTTTGTGATGCAGACGGCGCTCAACTACAAGGGCTCGATGGACGCGCCGGGCTTCTCATTCCCATACGTGGGCGGCGACGCGACATACGTCATTATCCCATCCATCGTGATGGAGATCGGGAACCTGATCAAATACGACGCGCAGCATTACTACAGGGGTTCGCTTGTGGAGCCGATGAGCTGCATCATCGGCGCGTTTCATGCCAGCTACCATATTGAGCCGGGGCAATACCGGCATGACATGGGCATACGGGAAGGCGGCAGTATGGCGTTGCTGGGCTCATGCGGGCCGATGGGCCTGGGCGCGATCGATTATGCGCTGCATGCGGACCGGCGTCCATCCCTGCTGGTGGTGACGGACATTGATGATGGGCGGCTGGCCCGTGCCGCGTCGATATACACTGTTGAAGCGGCCAAAAAGGACGGTATCCGTCTGGTTTACATGAACACGGCCAAGCAGGCGGACGCGGTGCGGGCGCTGCGCACGCTCACGCAGAGCGGCTTCGACGATGTGATGGTGTTCGCCCCCGTGTCAGCGGTCATCGAACAGGCGGACGGCATATTGGGGCGGGATGGCTGCCTGAACTTCTTCGCCGGTCCCACCAACACGGCGCTCAGCGCGAACTTCAATTTCTACAATGTGCATTACGGCGGCACGCATGTGGTGGGCACCAGCGGCGGCAACACGGATGATCTGCGCGAAGCCGTGCAGCTGATGAACGCGGGGCGTATCGATCCGTCCTCGATGATCACGCATGTGGGCGGCCTGGATTCGGTGATCGAGACGACGCTGAATCTGCCCAACATCCGCGGTGGCAAGAAGCTCGCCTACGTCCAGATCAATATGCCGATGATAGCGCTGGAAGACCTCCATAAGCTGGGAGATACGGATAAGCGTTATCTGGAACTGGCCGGCATCGTCCGGAAGCATAACGGGCTGTGGTCCGGTGAGGCGGAGGAGTGCCTGCTCGGTATCCATGCGGACAAATAGCAGGTGTCCGGCAAGTAATACTGATACTATATAACGTCATTTATAGACGGAATTTTGCCTTTCAATAAGGCGCTATCAAACGATGGGAAGAGGATTGGCCCCGCTGGCCGCACGATACGGCCGGCGGGGCGATTCTGAAAGCTCGAAAGCAAAGATTTTACGGATATGGTTCTGTCGGCATATGGTTACCGTCAATCAGAGGGAGAGGTATGAAAGCTGTTCTGATCGGCACCGGCAAGATCGGGCGCGGCATCATCGCGAAATCGCTGGTGAATGCGGGCTGCTCGCTCACAATGGTGGATGCAAACGCCAAGATCATAGATATACTGCGCAACGCGGGAAAATATACGGTACGTTCGCTGGATGACACAACCGACTACACCGAGGTGGTGAGGGGCTATCAGACCGCTCCGCTGCCTTCCGCCGAGGCGGAAACGGCTGTCGTGGAAGCGGATATCATTTTTGTGTCGGTCGGCGTAAATAACCTACCGTCACTGATGCAGCGCGTGACGCCTTATCTCATCAGGCGTGTTGAACTGGACCGTCCGCCGGTGGATATGATATTCTGCGAGAACTTCGTGGGTGTCAGCGCCCGCATCGGCGAAATACTCAGAGACGAACTGGGCATAGACCCGGCGGCGTTTACGGGCAAGGTCGGCTTCGCAGGCGGCAGCGTTGGCGTGGTGGTGCCGCCGTCCGCTGATCCGCTGTACCTCATCAAAGGGCCTTATGAAGATATCCATATCGAGGAGCACGCGCTGATCACGCCCATACGCATCCCGCATTTCGTGCCAGTGGATAATTTTGAGCTTTGCATTCGGGAAAAGCTGTACATATACAACATGGCGCATGCGTTGACGTCATATTTGGGCTGGCTTCATGGGTATGAGTATGTGGACGAAGCCTATGTGGCCCCGGGCATTCTCGGCATTGTCCGCGCGGCGATGGACGCGGTGGCGCAGGCGCTGGCGATCGAATACCATGTGCCTTGTGAGAAAGAACTCTCCGAAGTCGCCGACATTGAACGGCGTATCCGCAACAGACAGATACGCGACACGGTGGTGCGCATCGCCGAAGACCCGGCGCGCAAGCTGAGCTTCAACGACCGGCTGGTGGGGGCTTACCGATTGACCCAAAAACACGGCATCCCGAGCCGGGCGATACTCGAGGGCATTGCGGCAGGCTTTTTGTTTGCCGAACCCGCAGACAAAAGCGCGATGAAGATACAGAAATATATCCGGCAACACGGCGTGACCGCTGCGGTCAAAGCCTTTACCGGCCTTAAAGATGAAGTTGTGATACTGCATATCGCGGGTTTATACCGTGACATGAAAGAAAGCTTTGAAGTGCATCAGCAGTAGAAATTTTACCCATATTTAGCCCGGATTAAATTGAAAACGCAGCCCGGAAATGGTACATTTATACCATCACAAAACAAAGGAGCCTGCGGATATGAAACTGAACTATGGCAAGACCGTTCTTGTCGGGCTGGCGTTTCTCACCATATCATCCTTCTGGCAGCTGTATGATTTCATCGTTCCCCTGATTCTGAAAAATACGTTTCAAATCAGCGATACGCTGGCCGGGTTCATCATGTCGCTGGATAACATATTTGCGCTGTTCATGCTGCCGCTTTTCGGCGTGCTTTCGGACAAGACGCATACGCCTATCGGCCGCCGCAAGCCATATATCATATTTGGCACCATTGCGGCGGTTGTTTTTATGATGGGTATCCCGTTTGCCGCTCAGACAAAGCTGCTGGTGCTGTTCATGGTGGCCCTGGGGCTGGTGCTGGTGTCCATGTCCACCTATCGGTCACCCGCGGTGGCGCTGATGCCGGACATCACGCCCAAGCCGCTGCGCTCCAAGGGCAACGCGGTGATCAACCTGATGGGCTCGATCGGCGGTGCGGTGATATTGCTGCTCAATTCTTTCCTCGCGCCAGACAGCACCAGACCGGAGACCGCAAACTACTGGCCGATATTCATCACCACGGCAGGAATCATGCTGGCGGGCATGATTGCGCTGGTGCTGACGGTAAACGAGCCGAAGCTCGTGAAAAAGATGAGGCAGGACAGCGCCGCCATGGGCATCGACCCGGAAGAGGCGAAGGAAAAAGAGCCGGCTGTCCAGACGAAGCAGAAGCTGCCCAAGGAAGTGCGCGCCAGCATGGTGCTGATATTGGTATCTATCTTCCTGTGGTTTATGGGATACAACGCGGTGACGACGGCGTTCTCCAAGTATGCGGTCAACGCGCTGGGGCTTAAGGAATCGGCAGCGTCCCTGATACTGATGGTGGCCGTTATCGCCGCGACGCTGGCGTTCATTCCGGTAGGGTTCATCTCCTCAAAGGTGGGCCGCCGCAAGAGCATCATGTTCGGCGTGATCCTGCTGACAGCCGCTTTTGGAACGGCGGCGCTGTACAGCGAATACAGCCCGCTGATGTACGTGAATTTTGCCGCTGCGGGTATCGCGTGGGCGGCCATCAACGTCAACTCGCTGCCCATGGTGCTGGAGATGTCCAAAGGCGCCAGCGTGGGCAAATACACCGGATATTATTACACATTCTCGATGGCGGCGCAGGTGGTGACGCCCATCGTGTCCGGCGCGCTGTTGGAGCATGTGGGCTACTATACACTGCTTCCATACGGCGCAATTTTTGTGGCGCTGGCGTTTTTGACGATGCTGTTCGTGCGCCATGGGGATTCCAAGCCGCTGAAAGCGGCTGCCCGCCTTGAAACGCTGAGCGCTGCGGACTGAAACCTTAAGACTGGCGGACAAAGAGTTATGATTTTTTGGGTGGTAGGAGCGGTGATCGTCGTGATTGCCGCGCTGTATGTCTTTTTGGTTGCACCCGCACGAGCGCCTCAAGCTGCGGACGATCTGTGGAGAGTACGCTATGCCCACCGCGGTCTGCACAGCGAGGACCAGTCGATTCCTGAAAACTCGCTGGCGGCGTTCGCGGCGGCGGCGGAAGCGGGATACGGCATGGAGCTGGATCTGACGATCACGGCGGACGGAGAGATCGTCGTGTTTCATGACGACAGGCTCACACGCGCATGCGGTGTGAACAAAGACATCAGGGACTGTACGCTGGAAGAGCTGCGCGCGTACCGGCTTTTTGGCACATCCCATGGCATTCCGCTTTTCAGCGAAATGCTGGAGTTGGTGGCCGGTCGCGTTCCGCTCATTGTGGAACTGAAGCACACAAAGCGTTATCGCGCGCTGTGCGAGGGCGCCGCCACACTGCTGGATGTTTATGTGGGCCCATATTGCATTGAATCGTTCGACCCGCGCATCGTGCGGTGGTTTTACAAGCATCGCCCCAGCGTGGTGCGCGGCCAGCTGGCCGCTGGCCTGAAATCCTATGAGGGTACGCCGGTGTATCAGAGCCTGCTGATGTCGTCACTGATGACCAATGTGTGCTG
Organism: Bacillota bacterium; assembly: GCA_023428025.1. Lineage (GTDB taxonomy): Bacteria > Bacillota > Clostridia > Christensenellales > SZUA-584 > SZUA-584. The sequence continues at coordinate 82,009 of JAEYZN010000021.1, read as the reverse complement.
CAGACCGCACTTTGCGGCATACCGGCATCAGGATGCGCGGTACAAGCTGGGCCTTTACGCGTTTAAATGGCTCGGCGGGAAACGGGTGGCCTGGACAGTGCGGAGTAAGAATGAGGCGGATGCCTGTCGGCGGCTGTTCGACGTGATCATATTTGAATATTTTCGTCCTTAGAATGGCTTGAATGCCATGAAGGGCAGCAGGTGCCCACGTCAGACTGTTGGAAACAGTCGTGATGCAAGTGCATTCGGACAATATTTGAAGGGGGTTGCAAAATGGAAAAAACGGTTCTTTGTTATGGTGACTCCAACACGTGGGGCTACGCTCCGGCCACGGGCGAGCGTTTTGACGAGCACACGCGCTGGACGCGCATGCTGGCGGGCCTGCTCGGCAAGGGTTTTCATGTCGTGGAGGAGGGCCTGAACGGCAGAACGACGGCGTTTGACGATCCGATCGAGCCGTTCAGAAACGGCCGAAAGCCGCTGGAGGTCGTGCTGCTCAGCCAAAGCCCGATAGACCTGTTTGCGGTGATGCTGGGGACCAACGACACAAAGAAGTTCTTGAACCTGACGCCGTATATGATCTCGCGAGGGCTTGAGTCGATCGTTGCTGAAGCGGCCCAGCCGAAGTATGGGCGGAATGGCAGGCCGCCAAAAGTGTTGGTGATATCGCCCATTCACATATGGTCAGAAGGGTATACCGAGCACATCCGTGAGTATTTTGATGATATTTCCATGCAGAAGGCGGCCGGTTTAAGTACGCCGTACAGGCAGGTGGCCGAGCAGTATGGCTGCGCATTTCTGGATGCGTCGACATATGCGAATCCGAGCCTGAAGGATGGTATCCACATGGAGCCAAAGGATCACGCGGCACTGGCCAAAGCCGTTGAGGAGGCCGTGCTTGAGCTGCTTGGATAAGAAAAAGAGTATTTTCGTATATGCAGAAGCCGTTTTTGCAACGGCTTTTTCTGTTTCAAAGCCCGAAGTGGATCGGAATATTACCCTGGGCCTTGGAAGAATATGTCTGAAACTTGTAAAGCCAATCGATAATGACTGTATCTTGACAGAGTTCAGTTCAGATGTTATTGTCAAAATATAAACTCAAATGTATCTCCCAAGAAAATTAAACTCAAATCTTATCGTCAAATATAAAAGAACAGTTTTTTAATCATTGTCTGGATCTTCAAGGGCTTTTGAAGCATGCTTTGTAGGAGGGAATTACAATGGACGATCAAGCCATCAGACTTTATAAAGAAAAAAACAAGCGGATATTTGATGTGGATAAAAGATTTAACAAGGACGATGTGGAATTTGATTTTTCTGAAAAAAGTTCTATCTACAATTCCATCGAACATGGTATCGGTGTTCTGGATGTAAATTTGAATGTGCTGAGCATCAACTTTACACTCCGGTCGTGGTATCCAAACAGAAAAAGCTTTATCGGGAAAAAATGCTATTACGTATATCATAGCCGGCTAAAACCATGTGAAAGCTGCCCGATATTGAAGACGCTGAATGATGGAAAAGCCCATTATGATATTGTCCCTTACTATACAAAATCAAACAACGTTCTGAAGTGGCATGAGCTGCAGTCATATCCCATCAGCCAGGATGGCGAAATTTTTGGTGTTGTGGAATACGTAAAGGATATCACGCGTGATGTGGCGCTTAATCAGGAGATTTATAACATCGAGCGCAATCTGACGGATTTTAAAGTACAAAATGAAGTGTTGAAAGAGTATCTGGAAGAAATTGAAAATACAAAAAATAGCATAGCTCAAAACATTACAAACAATATAAAAAAATACGTTAAGCCGCTTCTTGAACAGATAAAGAATAACAGCTCCGACAAACCTTCAGACTATCAGCTGGTGTGTTTGTTGGATACGATGTTTGAAAATATCACAACGCCGTTTTTGGAAGAATCAGATGGGTTGGCAGATTTTACTTCCCAGGAATTGCAGATTATGTCGATGATAAAGGGCGGAAAAACATCCAAGGAGATCGCGGATATATTAAAGCTTTCCATCAAAACGATAGATTTTCACCGCGCGAATATAAGGAAAAAGCTCAATATTGACAGAAATGATAACCTTCGGGCGTATTTGGTACAGTCATTTGTATCACTTGAAAGTCAATAGACTTCTGCGCTCATATGGGCATGACCATCCATAATCAGGCATATACTCAGCGCAATAAAGCGGCTGTCGGAACGATTGAATCGGGTTCAGACAGCCGCTTTTCATTTATTCAGACTCCTGTTTATCAGTCTGAATAGACGCCCAGAAAGAGAAACCTAGGTTTTTACTAGTAGTAACAGGCAATACTCAAGGGTTGTTTGTATATTTTCATCTCACCTATACTGAATACAGCTAAACATTGCAGTTGCACTTTAGATTACGACTTATTGGAGGTAGAAAATGAGGAACGATGCTTTATGTCAAGAGATTAAGATCGGTAAAAAAACCGCAGTCAACCGATTTGTAATCAACGCAATGGAATGCTGTGACGCAGACCTGGAAGGCAATCCGTCTGCAACCACGTATGAGAGGTACGAGAATCTTTACAAAGGTGACGCGGGTATTATCGTACTGGAAGCCATTACAGTGGGTTATGAAAGCCGGGCAAGAGAGTTTCAGCTTTCGATCATGCCGCACAACGAAAAAGCCCTTAAAAAATTTATTGACCACATGAAAACGGTCAATAACAGACCGCTCAATATCTTTCAGCTTACCCATTCGGGCGAGTTAAGCCACCCGGGTTTTTCACGGCGTGTTTGTGTCAAACCGTTGCCGGGGTTTGGCGGCGATGTTCTTTCGGAAGATGAAGTCGATGACATCATCGATGAATTTATTCTGAGCGCAAAGATTGCTCATGATGTTGGGGCTGACGGCGTAGACCTCAAGCTTTGCCATGGGTATCTGGGTTCCCAGATCCTGCGTCCCTATAATGATCGCGAATGGAAATACGGCGGTCCTTGGGAGAAACGCAGGCAGTTCGCTTATGATCTGATCGAAAAGGTGACCAAAGCAGTGAATGATCCGAACTTTATCATCGGGTCGAAAATATCGATGTGGGAAGGCTTCCCGGGAGGACAAGGCACGGCAGGCCCGGATACGGCCATCATTGACCTTACAGAGTCTTTGGATTTGATCAAAGGGCTGGAAGAAAGAGGAGCAAGCTTTATTCTGCAGTCTGCGGGAAGTCCGTCGATAACCCTGGCGCTGTCACAGCCTGATAAAGCGATCCCTGATCAGGTCTATTTGCACCATACGTTCCAGAAAGCCATCAAAGATGTTGTGAAAAAAGATACGGTCGTTATTGGTTCCGCCTATTCCGTGTTCAATAAAGGCAACAACAAACTGCAGGCAAGAACCAAGGAAGAGAGCACGATGTTCTTCTGGGGCAACAAAAACATCAACGACGGTGTGACGGATATGATTGCCATTGGCAGACAGTCATTCGCCGACCCGATGCTGCCTCTTAAATACGAAGAAGGCAGAGAAGATGAAATCAAATGGTGCACGGCGTGCGACAATTGTATTGAATTCCTGATTCGGCAGAAGAACGTTGGATGTGCCGTCTATAACAAACCCTACACGAAGTCTCTGCAGGATATCAGAAAAGCGGAAGGCGCTCTCAAAGAAAAGCATACCTGATAATTTTACGGACATTCTCTGGGGTATCATCTTTCGCCCCTGCCCCAGGGAATGCCCCATACAAAAAATGCCGCGACACAGAAAGACGACAGACTTTTTTTGAATTCCAAAATGGGGTAATTTTGAATGCAAAAAGACTTAATATTAGAAATGAAAGGAATTAAAAAATCCTTTCCTGGTGTCACAGTATTTGATGGTTTTGATTTTAATGTGCGAAAAGGCGAAATTCATTGCATCTGCGGTGAAAACGGGGCAGGAAAATCGACGCTCATTAAGATGCTTTCCGGCGCTTACGAACCGGATGAGGGAAAGAGAATCATTGATGGGCAAAATATCGATTATATGACACCACGCAGCGCCATGAAGCTTGGGATACAAACAATCTATCAGGAGCATGCCCTTTATCCGTTATTATCGGTTGTGGATAACCTTTTTGCCGGCAATGAAATTGGCAGCAGCATTTTTGTTAACCACCCCAAAATGGCTGAGAAAACAAGAGAGGTGCTGGGGCACCTGCATTCGGACATCTCACCATATGACATTGTGGGGGAGCTGGGCAGCGGCGAACAGAAAACGGTGGAGATTGCGCGGGCATTGATTGAGAAATCCAAGATTTTGATTCTTGATGAGCCGACAGCTTCGTTCTCGATAAGCGAAACACAGCACCTGCTTAAGATTATCAAGAAACTTGCCAGCGAAGGCATCAGCATCGTCTATATTTCGCACCATTTGGAAGAGGTGTTTGAGATTGCTGACCGCGTGACCGTTATCCGCGATGGCCGCACAATCAACACCTATGAGATCTGCGACCTGACTGAGGCGCAGCTCATTAAAGATATGGTCGGCCGTGACGTTTCTGCGTTTTATAAACGCGATAAGGCCAGCATCGGCGATATGATGTTTGAAGCGGAAAATATGTCGGGCAACGGTGTGAAAGATGCGGCATTGAAGGTCAGATCAGGCGAATTGCTTGGTATTGCCGGTATGGTCGGGTCGGGCAGAACGGAACTTGCAGAGCTTCTGTTTGGCGTTAAGCCTAAAAAGACGGGTACGATACGTATTAAAGGCAAAGAGGTCAGGATAAAAAATCCGCTTGACGCGATAGCCAACAACATGTGTTACATCACCGAGGACAGGCAGCACACCGGGCTGTTCCTTATCCACTCGATTGTCAAAAATTCGGTCATCGCGAATTATGCCAAATCAAGAAAGCAGTTTGTGGCCCCTGCAGACGATATCAAAGTGGCGGAAAAATACACAAAAGCGATGAACGTCGTCACACCCAATCTTGACCAAAAGGTCGTATTTCTATCTGGCGGCAACCAGCAAAAAGTCGTATTGGCCAAATGGTTTGCAACGAATGGAGACATTTTTATCTTTGATGAACCGACACGCGGAATTGATGTTGGCGCAAAAGAGGAAATCTACAAGATCATGACAGCATTGCTGCAGCAAGGCAAGAGCATCATCATGATTTCGTCAGACATGCCGGAACTCATCGCAATGAGCGACCGCATTATGGTGATGCGCAACGGCAGGATTGTCGCTGAAATTGATGACCATCAAATGATCACTGAAGAAAACATCTTGAATTATTCAATTGGAGGAGCATTGGATGAGCACCATAAATGTTAAACAATCCAGCGCAGCAAGCCGCCAAAGCCGATGGCAGAGACTGCGAAATCATGAGAACGCAACGATGCTTCTTGTGTTGCTGATTATGATTTGCGTTGTCGTCATCATCGAGTTTTTCTTTGCGAGAGATATGGTGTTGGCGGATGTGGCGTTCTGGTCTGGCAGCAATATTTCGAGCGTCTTGCAGCAAGTGTCGATCACCGGCATTCTGGCGATTGGCATGACGCTTGTGATGCTGATGGGCGGTATCGACTTGTCTATCGGCCAGATGATGGGCTTTATTGGCGTCAGCATGGCCGCTCTGATTAAAGCGGGTGATATGCCGATATGGTCAATCGTGGTGCTCGGTATTGTGGTGGGTATTGGCTGCCAGATGCTGATGGGTTTGCTGATCTCACGCACCAAGCTCGAGCCGTTTATCGTTTCACTGGGCTTTATGAGTATCTATCAGGGACTCATCTATCTGATCACAAACGGGAGAGAGATCACCTTCGGAATGAAGTTTGGCTTCATTGGGAACACAGCATTCAGGCTTGGCGGTGATTTCAGATTGTTCCTTTCGGTCATTATTTTCTTGTCGCTGGTTGTGCTTGTTTGGCTGACTATCAAGTACAGCAAGTTCGGCAGACGGCTTTACGCGGTGGGCGGCAATGAGAATGCAGCCTATCTTTCGGGTATCAATGTGAAGAACTTCAAGTTGTTGGTATACGGCATTAACGGGTTCTTTGCGGCCATTGCGGCCATGGTGCTGATCTCCAGACTGGCGACTGGCGGCCCGAATAATGGACAGGGGAAAGAGATCGACGTTATCGCAGCCGTTGTTGTCGGCGGTACAGCGTTATCGGGCGGCAAGGGCAACATTTGGGGGACGGTTATTGGTGTTTTGCTGATGGGCATTATCTCCAATGCCTTGAATATCCTCGGTGTCAACCCTTACTGGCAATATATCATGAAAGGCGCATTGATCGTGGTTTCAGTGCTGATCGGTTATTACAGCGGCCTGACAACGAAAAGGGCCAAAAAGGCTTTGAAATCGTAGTCCCGCTTTAATAAATACACATTTAAGCTTTGGTGAAAAAATTACCTGTTGGAAAAAAAGGAGGAAACGATGAAAAAGACATTAGTGATCCTGTTAATCGCGGCGATGGTATTCTCGCTGGTTGCCTGCACCCCGGCAGCAACAACTCCCCCGGCAGAAGAAAAGTCTCAAGCTCCCGCAGAAGAATCTGCGCAAACCCCAACAGAAGAATCGACAGAACCGGAAGCCTCAACAGAAGACGCCGGTCCGCTGGCCGGTAAAAAGCTTGCGTTCATCAATGCGGGCCCGGACGACTACTATGCGGCATTTGGCAATGCCTTCGTAGCCGTTGCGAAAGATTATGGCTGCACGGATATTACTGAAGTTAACTCCGAATACAAGGCTGAGAAAGAGCTGGCGAACGTACAGGACATGATTTCCGCCGGTTGCGACGCTATTGCTGTTATCAGCGCGAATGCGGCTGGCAGTGCTGCTGCAATCGCAGAAGCAAACGCGGCCGGCGTGCCGATTTTCTACTGCGGCGGCAGGCCGGAACTCCAGGAAGGCTCTTCAATTCAGGGGCACGTGACAGACAGCTTCATTCAGATGGGCTATCTGGCTGGAAAATGGGTCGCTGAAAACTATCCCGAAGCGAAGTGTGTGACGATTCCCGGACAGCTCGGACAGAGAATGGCTGAAGGCGAAGTCGTTGGGTTCAAAATGGCTCTTCAGGAAGCAGGCATGGAAGAACTGAAGGTTCTTGCAAGCGGGGGATGGCAGAAAGAGCTGACGATTCCCATCATGGAAGCTTTGATTGACTCCGGTGAAGAATTCGATGTGGTATTTGCAGCAAATGATGAAACGGCCTTTGGCGTCATTCAAGTGCTCAAAGAACGTGGCATCACGATCAAACAGTATCCGGATGATGGCAAAGAAGGGGTCGTTGTCGTGTCCAATAACGGTAAAGACACAGGCTGGGATGCGATGGTGGCCGGTGATCTGGCGATATCTGTTCCTAACCCGCCGTCTCTGACAGCTGACCTTTGCGTCCAGCAGATGGTGGCTCACTTCGGGGGTACAGCCTATGAGCCGTACATCCAGATATCCCCTTCGATCATTCTTGATGCGACGAACACAGACAAGGGTATCTCCTGGGATCTCGATACGTATATGCAGCAGCGCGCCGACAACGTGTTTACATGGGCGCTGGCTGACTACGAAGCATCATATATGGCGATAAAAGACAAGCTTGAAGAATTCGACAAGCTCGTCGATGAGTATATGGCTGCGCAATAGCGAGATAAATAGGCGCGGGCTCGCTCTTGCGGGCCCGCAATGTTAAACCAACAGGTATCTTTGCAACAAGGAACAGTGTGGATGGTTAGGTTAAGATGGGGTCTGCGGTGAAGTCTTCAGATCCCATCAACTATAGCTATGAAAGCACGGATACGGGTCTTCAACCTTGCGGTTTGGTGACCTGACGCCATAATCCCTGAATTGAAATACCCCGTCGATAATTAAGCTTTGAATTTTCATTAATGGCCAAACATTTCTAGATGATAAAGGAGCAATAAAATGGCAATCACGGGAAGCGCCTTTGGCAGTGAAAGAAGAATATTGAGATATGGAATGGTGGGCGGCGGCCCCGGTTCGTTTATTGGTGATGTGCACCGGCGTGCTATTGCGCTTGATGGGAAAGCTCAGCTCGTTGCCGGAAGCTTTTCCGACATAGAAGAAGAGGTTGTGCAAACCGGTCGTGAACTGGGACTCGACGAAGACCGTATGTACAAAACGTATCAAGAAATGGCCCAAAAAGAAGCGGCTAGGGAAGACGGCATTGACTTCGTGTCGATCGTTGTCCCGAATTTTCTGCACTATTCAGTGGCAAAGACGTTCCTTGAAGTCGGAATCAATGTGGTCTGTGAAAAGCCGCTTTGTTTCAACGTTGAGCAGGGTGAAGAACTCCGTGACATCGCGAAAGCAAACGGCTGTTTATTCTGCATTACATATACATATACAGGCCATGTGATGGCAAAGCAGGCGAGAGAGATGGTTCAGAACGGTGAGATCGGAGAAGTGCGTGTGATCATGGCAGAGTATCCGCAGGATTGGCTGATTGAATCGGATCAAGAGCTTGGTATGCAGGGAGCGTGGAGAACAAATCCCAAATTATCCGGCCGCTCCAACTGCCTTGGCGATATCGGGAGCCACGCGGAAAATATGGTGAACTTCATTACCGGACTTAAGATTAAAAAGCTCTGCGCGAAGATGGACATCAAAGTTGCGGGCAGAACGCTGGATGACAACTCACAGGTGCTGCTCGAATATGAAAACGGCGCGACGGGTACGCTTTGGTGCAGCCAGGTGGCCATAGGCAACGACAACGCCCTGCGTGTCCGCATCTTTGGCAAGGAGGGTGCGATCGATTTTGTGCAGGAGGAGTGCAATTACCTGAAAGTGACCAAGAAGGGTCAGCCAACAATGATCTATTCAAGAGGCACAGATGTGATGGGCAAAGTCGCTTCTTCATACAGCAGATTGCCCTCCGGTCATCCTGAAGGCTTCTATGTCGCGTATGCCAACATTTATTCCGCATATGTTGCTGCGCTGTGCGATAAAAAGGACGGCAAAGAAGTGAACGAATCCGCATATGGATATCCGACGATCGATATGGGAATAGATGGCGTGAAGTTTGTTAACAAGTGCTGTGACTCCAATGAGGCCGGCAGTGTTTGGGTCGATTTCGAATAACGGAGGTATAATATGAGACCGGTTACTCTTTTTACAGGACAATGGGCTGATCTGCCTTTCGATGTGATGTGCAAAAAAGCAGCCGAGATGGGTTATGAAGGGCTGGAGCTTGCCACATGGGGCAACCATGTGGATGCCACCAAAGCCGCAACGGATATAGACTATGTCGTGGGCATAAAAAAAGCCCTTGCTGACAATGGCCTGAACGCGTGGGCGATCAGCACGCATCTTTGCGGGCAGCTCGTCGGCGACACATACGATGACCGCCACTATGGTTTCGCCCCGGCAGAGCTGGCGGGAAAGCCGGACGAAACAAGAGCATGGGCGATCCGGTACACCATGGATACCATCAAAACGGCAAATAATCTTGGCATCAAGTTGATAACAGGCTTCATGGGTTCTCCCATCTGGAACATGTGGTATTCCTTCCCGCAGACAACACGGCAGATGATTGATGACGGCCTCAAGCGTATCGTGAAACTGTGGACGCCTATTTTTGACGAGATGGATAAGTACGGGATAAAATATGCGCTTGAAGTGCATCCGACCGAGATTGCATTTGACTATTACTCGTTTGTCAGGCTGCTTGAAGCGTTCGATTACAGACCAACGCTCGGCATGAACTTTGATCCGAGCCACCTGTTGTGGCAGGGGATGAAGCCGCATCTCATGATCCGGGAACTGCCCGACCGCGTATACCATGTGCACATGAAGGACGCGGCGGTCACGCTCGACGGTCTGACGGGTATTCTGGGCAGCCACATCGAGTTTGGAAGCCCCAAGCGCGGTTGGAACTTCCGCAGTGTGGGGCGCGGGCAGGTCGACTTTGAAGCGATCATCCGTGAGCTGAACGATATCGGATACGACGGGCCCCTTTCGGTTGAGTGGGAAGACAGCGGTATGGAACGCTTTGCGGGCGGCGCGGAAGCGGCGGCATACGTGAGGCAAGTGAACATCAGTCCCAGCGTTGGCGCATTTGACGACGCGCTCAAAGCGAAATAGATTTGATAAATAGCTCAGGCACTCGTTACTAAAAAAAGAGACAGTATAAGGAGTTAACCCAATGAAAGAGTATTTTCAGAATGTTAAAAAAATAGAGTTTACAGAAGATAAGATGAAACAAGGGCTGTGCTTCAGGCAGTATAACGCGGACGAGATCGTCGGCGGTAAAACCATGGCAGAGCAGCTAAAATTCTCGCTCGCGTATTGGCACACGATGTGTGGCGAGGGCGGAGATCCGTTTGGGCCGGGGACGGCGGTGCGGCCGTGGCATGGGGCGGCACCCCCGATGGAAATGGCAAAAGAGAAGGTTTATGCCGCATTTGAAATTATGCAGAAGCTCGGCATCCAGTACTTCTGCTTCCATGACAGAGACATCGCACCCGAGGGCGCAACGCTGAAAGAGACGAACGCCAATCTTGATGAAATCGTCGGTCTTGTAAAAAAGATGATGGCAGACACCGGCATAAAGCTGCTGTGGGGAACGGCCAACCTGTTCTCCAACCCGCGGTTTATGCACGGCGCTTCCACCAGCTGCAACGCTGATGTATTCGCGTATTCCGCGGCCCAGGTTAAAAAGGCGATGGAGATCACCAAAGAGCTTGGCGGAGAGAACTATGTGTTCTGGGGCGGACGGGAAGGCTATGAAACACTGCTGAATACCGATATGAAGCGGGAGCTTGATAACATGGCACGGTTTATGCACATGGCGGTTGACTATGCCAAAGAGATCGGCTTTGACGGACAGTTTCTCATTGAGCCCAAGCCCAAAGAGCCGACCAAGCACCAGTATGACTTTGATGTCGCGTCGGGCATCGCGTTCCTCAAGACCTATGGGTTGGATTCATCCTTTAAGTTCAACATTGAAGCCAACCACGCCACGCTGGCCGGGCATACGTTCCAGCACGATCTGATGGTCGCGCGCATCAACGGCATGCTGGGGTCGATCGACGCGAACCAGGGCGATATGCTGCTGGGATGGGATACCGATCAGTTTCCGACCGACCTGTATACCACCACGCTGTGCATGCTGGAGGTGCTGAAAATGGGAGGATTTACCAAAGGCGGCCTCAACTTCGACGCAAAACCGCGGCGCGCGTCGTATAAACCCGAAGACATTTTCTATGCGCACGCAGCCGGTATGGACGCGTTTGCCAAAGGTCTCAAAGCGGCGCAGAAGATATTGGACGACGGCCTGCTCGACCAGTTCGTGAAAGACCGGTATGGCAGCTATGAACAGGGCATCGGTAAAGAGATCACATTGGGAAAGGCGGACTTCAAATCGCTGGAAAAGTATGCGCTTGAGCTGGAAACGATCGAAAACGATTCGGGCAGACAAGAATATCTGGAATCTATACTGAATGAATACATCCTGTGCAACTAAGCAGTGGGCGATGAGGTATATGCGGGAGTCGATGTGGGGACATCGGGCGTGAAGTGTATCGCGATCGACGAATCCGCTCGCCCCGCGGCATCGTGAACCGAAGTTTGGGTGAAGAAGCTGTATAAAACGTATCGGGGATTGCGTGTTGACCTTGAAAGGCTGGTTTAAAGAGCCATTGTCAGCGGCAAACATAGGAGGCAGGTATGAAAAGAAAAATTGCGATTATCGGAGCGGGCAGCATTATCTTCTGCAAGACGCTTATCCTGGATATCCTGGCGACGCCGGGAATGAAAGGCACCGAATTTGCATTGATGGCCCCGACAACCCGCAAGTCTCAGAAGGTTGAAAGTTTCGTAAAAGAGGTTATCGCAGCAAATGGCCTGGATGCCTCTGTATATGTAACGACCGACAGGATCGATGCGGTGCGCAGTGCAAAATACATCATCACCACATTTCAGGTCGGCGGCGTTTCGGCGTTTGAATTGGATTATAAAATCCCGTATAAATATGGGGTGGATCAGTGCATCGGTGATTCTATGGGGCCGGGCGGCCTGTTCCGGGCGCTTCGCAGCATTCCGGTCATGATAGATCTGGCGGATGAGGTAAAAAAGTATAGCCACCCAGATGCACTGATACTCAACTATGTCAATCCGATGGCCATGGTTTGCTGGGCTTTAGGGACGACAGGAGTCAATCATGTGGGGCTGTGCCATGGTGTCCAGACAACGTTGGACCTGATTTCGGGTTACGTGAATGTGCCTAAAAATGAAATTGATTTTCTTTGCGCCGGGATCAACCATATGGCCTGGTTTCTGCAAATACAGCATAAAGGCAAGGACATGTATCCCGTTCTCAGGGAGAAGTTTGAATGGCCTGAGTATTATGTGAATGAAAAAGTAAGAGGCGAGGTGTTCCGGCAGTTTGGCTATTTTATGACTGAATCCACCGGACATCTCAGCGAGTATCTTCCCTGGTTCAGATCGAGCGAACGGGCGCTGGACCTCTATTGCGACGAACCGGGATTTGGCGGCGCCAGCGGCGCCTATTTTCAATGGTGTGCGCATGCCGAAAGCAAGTATGCGGAGAACTTTTCATTGGATGATGAGCCAAGGACACTGCCGGCGCGCAGCGTGGAATATGGCTCTTATATTATTGAAGCCATTGAAACAGGAAAAACTTTCAAATTCAACGGCAATAAAAGAAACGATGGAATGATCGCTAATTTACCGGATGAATGCTGCGCGGAAGGCCCGATTTATGCGGATGCGCTGGGGCTCCATCCGGTCAATGTCGGCAATTTGCCGGTTCAGTGCGCTGCGCTCAATATGACGAATATCAATGTTCAGCGGCTAGGCGTCAAGGCGGCTCTTGAATACGATACTGAAATGATCGTGGCCGCTGCTGCGCTCGATCCGCTTACCTCTGCGACATGTACACTCAATGAAATCAGGGATATGTGCTGTGAGATGCTGGAGACAGAGCGTCAATGGCTGCCCGGTTTTGATGGCAAGACGATCAGGAAAACGCCGACAATCATGATCCCGAGCAATGTGCAACCAGCCCATGTGCCGGTTGATCCGGCATTGGCAATAATGGCGAGATTCGGAGAACTGGGCAAATAGTTACGCATGGTGAGTACAATATCAATCCCGGCAAACTGTGATTTTGACGCAGACGGCTGCGGTGATAAGTGAGGGATACTTTCAGGAAGACAAAATTATAAGTTTCCGGGCACAACAAAAATGCTATGTTACCCAAACCAATCCAACTCTGGATTTTGGTATCCTGTTCTATTTCCCCACTTTTATCGACGGCATGTCGCAATGGTGCAGGATGCCCCTGGCCAATGCAAAACAGCCAAGAGCCGCTGCCAATTCCCATGCCGCCAGTATGCCAAGCCCTATCAGGACGCCAACCCCTTCAATGGCGCTGCCGATGACGATGGCGGCAATCAGACCGGGCAGCATGATGATGATAACGGCGAGAATGTAGATAAAAATCAAGAGCCCCGCGCTGACATCCGCGCCCGTCCAGCGCAGCGAAAGATAGTTGATACCCAGCAGCAGCAAAGAGAAGAACGTGAAGACCACGATGGACGCGGCGATAAGCAGGATATGTTCTCCCATGATGGCGCCCGCGACGCTGAAAATGACCAGGCTTTCCACCAGAACCTTGAATCCGACTTCCAGATTGCTCCAGACAATTTTCTTAAAAGAGCTTTCCGGAATCAGGTAGATATAATGGGAGTAAAGCTCTTTTAAGCCCCGACCCATACCAATCAGGAAAATCTGCGCCCACATCAGGAGCTGCAGCAGGATCAGAAGGCCTCCGCCGTCGCCGCGTAAAAACACGGAAAGAAGGACCGAACCGGCCACCGTCAGAATGGACTGCAACCCCCAAAGCCCCAGCCGGTTCACGCGGAAGGACTCCCGCAAATGCTTGTAAAAGACAGCGCTTGCGCCGAACCCGCCCACGCCGGTTCCCGTAATCTTCACTTTCCTGGTCGTGGATGCTTCCGTATTGATCTGGCCCTCGGCCATAACACGCTTTTTTTCGAAAGCCGTCTCGGTGGCGATCAACACATCCTCATAATAGTCGGGGTTACTCAGCGCAATATAGAGGATGAGCATCGCCCCGGCAAACACAATGAGCCCGAAAAACAGAAATCCGGTTCCCAAGTTTCCCGAAATCAGCGACACGGTGCCTTCCGAAGCCCAGCCCGCCACAGGCGTCCAGGCGACAAAGGGCGAACGCAGCGTGTTCTCAAGGGCTCCAAGCAAATCCGGGGTTTGAATGAACTGGATGGCCATATGGCAAACCAGCGGCAGGAAGACCAGTGCGGTAATCAGCCGGACCGCTCTCTTTCGCGCGGGTCTGCCATTCGTCAGGCTGTAAATCAGAAGAGAGATGATTTGAAGCAGGCAGACAGCCAGAATAAAGCCAAGCAATATGAGCAGTATGGCGTCAAATCCTATGCCAAAGCCTGTTCCGAGAGAACTGCCTTGAAACAGGATAAAAAACCCGACGAGAAACGCCATTTTCGCCATACGGACAATTCCATACATCAGGATCGCGCGGGGGCTGACCGGAGAAACGAACAGCAGGTTCACGTCGCTCATATCGAAAATAACATCCCCGTTGGACAGGCCCTTTTGGACGGCGAGGATGGAAAAGAGTAAAATGAGCAGGAAGAAGATACCCTTGAGCCAAACAAGATCGAGAAAACTCTTCGCCTCCTGCCTGGTGAACATGGAGAGAGCAAAAATCCCTACGATGAAGCCAAGCGTCAGCAGCCATAGTATCAGCTTCGCCGGTTTCCTGAAAATCTCCAGGACGGTGTTTTTTATACTTTTTACGATTAAAAAGGCAAGACTGCTCACTGCGCGTCACCCTGCTTAGGACCTTCCGTGATGGAAAAATAGACGTCTTCAAGGCGCTGGCCTGCCTGAATATCCGCGCGGCGGTATACGCGTTCAATCCGGCCTTTCACCATGATATAGGTGACGTCCCAGTTTTCTTCCATGCTTTCAATCATGTGCGTGCTGACAAGCAGCGCGCAGCCGCTCTTCCGCAAATCAGCAAGAACCGCTTTCAGCTCTCTGATGCCGTGGGGGTCAAGGCCGACAAGGGGTTCATCCAAAATCACGGCGCTGGGCTGCGGCAAAAGCGAGCAGCAGACGCTTACCTTTTGCTGCATCCCCTTGGAAAGCTCTTTGCCCAGTTTCATCGTCTTGTCGCCCAGCTCAAAACGCTGCAGAAGCCCCTTGGCTCTGTCCTTCCATTCCGTGAGCCTGTAGGCTTTTGCAATGAACTCCAGATGCTCCTCAACCGTGAGCATGGGGTAGAGGACAGGAAACTCCGGCACATATCCAAGCAGCCGTTTTGCTTCCGGCGTGTGGTTGTCATGGCCGCCTATGGTGATCGCCCCGTCAAAGCGCAGCAGGCCGCAGATGGATTTTAAAATCGTCGATTTGCCGGCTCCGTTCGGCCCCAGCAGCACGGCCAGCTCGCCCGGCGCCACGTTTATAGAAACCTGGTCGTTGGCCAGCAGCTTTCTATATCGTTTTGTCACGTTTTCTGCATGGATCATCAAATCGTTCCTCCTATGGCAGTTCCATCATATCAGCGGCTCCATCGATGTGGCGCGGCGATTCTTCCCATGGTTTACTGACGACATAACACCGCACTTTCTTATGTTAATATATCTGCCGTCCTTTATCCAGACTTTTTTCCTCATCTTGGCGCATTTGTTCATGGCCCTTCCGGGATAAGATTGGTTTGGATTGCGTTTTTCCGAGCCTACAACCGCGTGTATAAAATTGTTGTCATTGATATCGCCTGCCATTCCGGCAAGCAGAGGGTTAAAAGAGCATATATCGAAAAGAGACCATATTGATGTTTTGCGGGCTGGTTATATGTTGGGAATAAATTATGAATTATCTTTGTCAACATATTTTCTACAAATCTTCCCGTTATCCTTAATATCAAGCAAAAAAGGAGGAGCTGTATGGAGACTGTCCTGAAGACCAAGAAACTGCGTATTGATGGCATGACTTGCGCCAGCTGCCAGAATAAGATTGAAAAAAAGCTGCGCAGTACTATTGGCATTCAAAATGCAGATGTGAGCTATAGCGCGGGAACCGCTGTTGTGGCTTATGATCCGGACGCTATTTCATTAAAGGATATCGTAGCGATCATTCAGAAGCTGGGATACCAAGTGCTGACAGGAAACGCGCAGCAGACACCAAGCGCAGGCCGCATTGTGGGACTTCTGATCATTATCGTGGCTTTATATGTCATCCTGGAACAATTCGGCATTTTGAATCTTCTTGTGCCCAGCCAGCTGGCACAAACCAATATGGGTTACGGGATGCTTTTTGTGATTGGACTCGTTACGTCCGTTCATTGTGTGGCTATGTGCGGCGGTATCAACCTGTCCCAGTGCATTCCGCGGAGTGAAAGCCGTGGAGACGACAGCCGTCCTGCCGGGGGCAGCAGCAGCCTGGCGGTGCGCAACCACCGTCTTGCGGAAGGCGGCAGCCGTGCTGTGGGGAGTGGAAGCCGCACGGCGGCACTCAGGCCGGCGTTTCTTTATAACCTGGGGCGGGTCATTTCATACACGGCCGTGGGGTTCATTGTGGGCGCGCTGGGTTCAGCGATCAACTTTTCAAATACGGCGCAAGGCATTTTAAAACTCATCGCGGGCGTGTTCATGGTGATTATGGGTGTGAACATGCTCGGTATTTTTCCGTGGCTGCGCAAGCTCACACCCAGAATGCCCAAAATTTTCGCCCGCAAGATTGATGCTGAAAAGTCAAAAAGCAAAAGTCCGCTGATTGTGGGCCTGCTGAACGGACTGATGCCATGCGGGCCGCTGCAGGCCATGCAGATTTATGCGCTGTCCACGGGCAGCCCGTTTGCCGGCGCTTTGTCCATGCTGCTGTTCAGCCTGGGCACCGTACCGCTCATGTTTATCCTGGGGGCGCTCAGCTCCATTCTGAGCAAAAAGTTCACGCACAAGGTGATGATGGCCGGAGCGGTGCTGGTGGTGGTGCTCGGTCTCTCCATGTTTTCTCAAGGGTGGGGTCTGTCGGGCTTCACGCTGTCGTCAATTGTACCGCAAAGCGCAAGCGCCTCCACGCAAACCCCGGATGCGACCATTGAGGACGGTGTGCAGATTGTCAATTCCACGCTGTCGTCCGGCAAATACCCGGCCATCACTGTACAGGCCGGGATACCCGTCAAATGGACGATTGACGCGCCGGAAGGCAGTATAAACGGATGCAACAACAGGATATTTATCCCCGAGTATGACATCGAATATGAGTTCAAAATCGGTGAGAATGTGATTGAATTCACGCCGACGGGGACCGGTCAGTTTCCATACAGCTGCTGGATGGGCATGATTCGCAGCTCTATTACGGTGGTGGAGGCGGGAGCGGAGGTGCCGGACACGGACAAGTCGGCTGCGGACGATGACGCAAGCAACGGTTCTGCAAACAATGATGAGGCGAATTTATCCGGCCCGGTACCGGCTGGTTACAAGATTCCCACCGACAGCGTGGCTGCCGCAAAGGAAACCACATACGATAACGGTTACCCCATTCAGGAGATCACGATTGAATTGACCGACAACGGTTTCAATCCCGCTGTTATGATAGTGGAGTCAGGCCTGGATGTGAAATGGAACATAAAAAACTCGGCTTCGGGAGACAGCACCCAGCTTTTGGTCCCCAGCTACGCCGCGCAGCTTTCGCTCAACAAGGGTGACAACGCGCTGCTTTTCTCTCCCACCGGCAGCTTCGATTTTTCCACCGGAGACAACGCATTTTACGGGTATGTCAAAGTGGTGGACGATATTGACACGGCGGATGTCGCGGCAATTAAAAAGGAAGTAGGCGAATTTGAAACCTTAATATGGCCGCCGGAAACCTTCCAGACATCGTCTTCAGCGGGCAGCGGCGCGTCGGGCCAGGCGGCCGAGGCCACGGTCAAAGACGGCGTGCAATATGTCACATCCTTCGTGAGCAGCGGAGGATATGAGCCCATCACGGTCCAGCAGGGAATCCCGGTCAAATGGACGCTTAACGCCCCGAGCGGTTCCCTGAACGGCTGCAACAACGCCATCGTGATCCCGGAATATGATCTGCAAATTGATTTGAAAACCGGCGACAACCTGATTGAATTTACACCCGACCGGTCCGGCACCTTTGTGTTTAGCTGCTGGATGGGTATGGTGCGCTCCAGCATTACGGTGGTGGGTGAGGACGGCGCGGTGGCCCCGACGCAGGATGACGGCTCGGACGAATTGCCCTCGTGCTGCGGCTGAGAACATAAAAGTGAAGGGAGCATCATAATATGGAGTTCTTACTGAGCCACTGGCATTGTATATTGCCGGTCGTGGCGATTATCATCGGCTTTTTCGTCATGAACCGTGACAAGAGTAAAAAAAAGAACGGCAGAAACAGAGAGGATGTCGGGAATAACGGCGGGGATATTGATCTCGAGTAAAACCAACGACAAAGAAAAGAATGGAAACATATGCGCTACAAAAGAGTACGGCTGTGCCAACGAAATATGTATTGCAGCATGTGTCTGCTTAATGTTGCCACTTTGCTGGCCGAGAATGAAAATATTGTGGCATTCAGCGTGAACTTAGACAGTAAATTGGTCACCATAAAATCACGAGACGGAACTTTGTCGGAAAGAGATATTCAGACGCTGATCAATGGAGCACTGACCACAGGAAGTGTTGCCGCGCGCGCTTCGGAAAGGCGGATGGTATGAGCCGGGTTTACTGTGTTGAAAACCTGCTGTGTGTTAATTGTAAAAGAATAATATTGAAGGCGTTAGCGGACCTGGATGGCATAAGGAAGATATCCGTCAGCCTGCCGCGCAAAGAGATTGTAGTGGACGCGGATTTTGGTCGAGTATCAGACAGCGATATCATTGACGCCATTGCCAGCCGGATGTATATGGCGGCCCGAAAAGACAGTGCCGCAGGCAAGCGGACAGGGCGCTAGCGCATCACATATCGGGACGGTTATATCCCGTCGGTGTGATGCGTCATGGAACAGTTTATTTCTATTCGATTGTTTTTCATGTAATCGGCGCCCCAGTCATACATGGCGGATAGAATCGGCTTGAGACTGAGGCCAAAATCCGTCAGCGAATATTCCACCTTCGGCGGGACTACAGGGTAGACCTTGCGTTTCAGCAGGTTATCGCCTTCCAGTTCCCGAAGCTGCTGCGTCAGCATTTTGGGCGTGGCCTGCGGGATCAGTTTGTGAAGCTCGCCATGGCGCAGCGGCCCGCCGACGAGGTGCCATAAAATAAGGGATTTATACTTACCTCCAATCAGCCTTAAAGTCGCGTCAACCGGACAGTTCTGTCCGCCGGAATGGCAATTCATTAATCGGTTTCCTCCATAGTATCATTTAGTATAGTAAGGAACTATAAAGTGCATACTTGTTTTAAAAATTCCTATGGTTATAATGATAGCACAGGAGCAAAATGCAGTCAACTGCATGTGAATTTTATAAAAGGGGTGATCCAAGAATGGATAGTCAGGTGTTGAGAATAAGAGGTATGACCTGCGCGGCCTGCGCCCAGCGGATTGAGAAAACCGTTCGGAAACTGTCGGGCATTGGGCAGGCGAATGTGAACCTTGCCAGTGAAAAGCTGTTTGTCGAATACGATGCGGGCAGCCTTGAGTTGGCCGCCATTAAAGAGGCCGTCGCCAGGATCGGCTATGAGGTGGTGGAGAATACAGACAACAGCCATGTGACAATACCGATTGGCGGCATGACCTGCGCGGCTTGCGCGCAGCGGGTGGAAAAAGCCATACGGAAGCTGCCCGGGGTGGCCAGCGTATCCGTCAACTTTGCGACGGAAAAAGCGACTGTGGCTTATGATCCGCAGCAGGTGAGGATATCCGTCATCAAAGAGGCCATTGAAAAGGCGGGATACAAGGCCCTGGAGATATCCAAGTCCGACGCCGCCGATGAGGACAGAGCGCGCAAACAAAAGGAGATCCGGACACTGTGGACAAAGTTCATCGTCGCTGCCGTGTTTACGCTGCCGCTTTTCTACATCGCGATGGTGCCGATGATCACGTTTGTGAGGCTGCCGTTTCCCATGGCGCTTGACCCGATGCAGTATTCGCTGATATATGGGCTGGTGGAACTGCTGCTGGTCATCCCGGTCATCGGGGTGGGTTATAAGTTCTATACCGTCGGGTTCAAGGCATTGATCCAGCGCAGCCCTAATATGGACTCGCTGATTGCCATTGGCACTGCAGCGGCGATGATTTACAGCATATACAACGTGTTTCAGATCGCAGGCGGCAATTTTAAAATGGTGGAGTCATTATACTTTGAAACGGCTGGTGTGATCATTACGCTAATTCTGCTGGGCAAATCTCTGGAGGCTGTCTCGAAAGGGCGCACCAGCGAGGCGATCAAAAAGTTGATGGGGCTCGCGCCGAAAACGGCCATCATCATACAGAACGGCGTAGAGAAAGAAATACCCATCGACGAGGTGGAAAAGGGCGACGTGATTGTCGTGAAACCCGGCGCGAAGATTCCCGTGGACGGCACTGTGCTGGAAGGCCATACCGCGATCGACGAGTCCATGCTGACCGGCGAGAGCATGCCGGTGGACAAAAAGGCGGGCGACATGGTGTACGCCGCCTCACTGAACACCAACGGCACTATACAGTTCAAGGCCGAAAAGATCGGTTCCGATACGGCTTTAGCACAGATCATCAAGCTGGTGGAAGACGCGCAGGGCTCCAAAGCACCGATCGCGAAGATGGCCGATATCGTGTCCGGCTATTTCGTCCCCATTGTCTGCGTGATTGCGCTCCTGGCGGGGATCGCATGGTTCTTCGGTATGCGTGACCTGGAGTTTGCGCTGACCATATTCATCTCGGTACTCGTCATCGCCTGTCCCTGTGCACTGGGGCTCGCCACGCCGACGGCGATCATGGTGGGCACCGGCAAAGGCGCCGAGAACGGCATCCTGATAAAAGGCGGCGAGGCGCTGGAGACCACGCACAAGGTCAACACCATCGTGTTCGACAAGACCGGCACCATCACCGAAGGCAAGCCGACGGTGACGGACGTGCTTGTATCTGAAGGCGCTGATCCGGACGAATTGCTGCAGATCGCGGCGTCGGCGGAGAAAGGCTCGGAGCATCCGTTGGGGCAGGCCATTGTGCAGGGCGCTCGGGAGAAAGGGATGGAGTTCCTGAAGGTGGACGACTTCGAAGCCATCACCGGTCGCGGGATTCAGGGCGTGGTGAACGGACGCGCAGTCCTCGCCGGAAACCGTAAGCTGATGGATGAAAGGACCATTTCGCTCGCGGAATGGTCGCCAGCTTCCGACCGGTTGGCGGAAGAGGGCAAGACGCCGATGTACGTCGCGATAGACGGCGCGCTGGCCGGTATCATCGCGGTGGCGGACGTGGTGAAACAAAGCAGCCGCGCGGCTATTGAAAGCCTGCACAGGATGGGCATCGAAGTGGCGATGATCACCGGAGACAACAAGAAGACCGCCGCAGCCATTGCCCGTCAGGTGGGTATCGACAGGGTGCTGTCCGAGGTGCTGCCGCAGGATAAATCCAACGAGGTCAAGAAGCTGCAGAATGAAGGGCGAAAGGTGGCCATGGTGGGCGACGGCATCAACGATGCGCCTGCGCTGGCCCAGGCCGATATCGGCATCGCCATCGGCTCCGGCACCGACGTGGCGATGGAATCCGCGGACATCGTGCTGATGCGGTCGGACTTGATGGATGTGCCGACAGCCATCCATCTCAGCAAGAGGACCATCCGCAATATCAAGCAGAACCTGTTCTGGGCGTTCGGGTACAACGTTGTCGGTATTCCCATCGCAGCCGGTCTGCTCTATCTGTTCGGCGGTCCGCTGCTCAACCCGATATTCGCGGCGGCGGCCATGAGTTTGAGTTCCGTATCGGTGCTGACAAACGCACTGAGATTAAAAAGATTCAAGGCGACAAGCCAGGAAAGGAAGGCAGCATAATGAAAAAGGTTAAAAAAGCAATTGCGCTGGTGCTGGCAGGATCAGCAGTATTGATATCCTTTGCCGCCTGCGCGGAGTTAGACGTGGTTGGAAAGCAATCCATTAGTTCATTCAGCGCCGTTTTGGACGCATCGGGCGGCAACGTTCAAGCGGATGAATTAAACGCCGGATGGTCGCTGAAAGCGCCGGACGGGGCAGCGCGGTTCATTTGGAGCGAGGATTACAGCATAAGCCCGATCCATGACGTGATGCTCGAGTTTGACGCCCAGCCGTTTATCGACGCTGGGCTGGATACCAGCAAGCTATCGGAAAATGTTCAGTTTTATGATAATATGTTAATGGTGGGGACGAAGCTCGGCACGAATAAACTGACATACGACGGAGACCCTACTCCGCTGGCTGCATATGAGCAGATTGTGAAGCTTTACCGTGATTCCGTGGGTTACCATGCGGCACTCGACCA
The DNA here is from genome assembly GCA_023428025.1 of Bacillota bacterium. Taxonomy (GTDB): domain Bacteria; phylum Bacillota; class Clostridia; order Christensenellales; family SZUA-584; genus SZUA-584. Next base: position 59,561 of record JAEYZN010000021.1, on the reverse strand, counting down.
CTACGGCGTGAGCCTCGGTGACGGCAATATGTTTGAATGGGCGAAGGATATGGAGACGAACGACAAGGACATCGTCTTTGTCCTGAATCCGGAGCCGTTTATTAACGCAGGCGTGGACCCGAATGCCATAGAGGGCTGGGTGTTCGCCAAGGTGACGGTGGACATGGACGGTAAGCCGACCGAAGTGGACAAAATACTGAAACCGTTTGATTTGGACTAACATATAAACGAAGGAGATAATAACTATGGAAAAAACGATCCTGCATGTGGAGGGAATGTCCTGCGACCACTGCGTGAGAGCCGTCACAAAGGCGGTGGGGGCGCTGCCGGGCGTGGGTAGCGTATCGGTGGACTTAAAGGGCAAGACTGTCACCGTTGAGCATGACCCTGCAACGGCGCCTGTGGACAAGATAAAATTCGAGATTGAGGATCAGGGCTACGATGTAGTTGGGTAGTTGAAACGGTTGGGTAATGGGAATCGCCATCGCCGCGGTTCCCGTTATTGCTGACAGGTATCTGGAGGCCCGCATTCACGTGGCCGACCGGAACGCGTACTCTGCAATTTTTCCCTGTTTTACCCTCGTTCCCTGAGGGCCTTATGAGCAGGCTATCAGCAGAAATGCTGAAAAATAAGGCTTCCACATTTGCTGATAACTGATTGAGATCGCCAAGGATGCTGCCGAAGAGCGGCATCTTTGTTATACAGAGTTAAATCTTAGACAATGTCATTGTGAATACCATCCCGCCGTTGGGTTTGACTTCTGTGGATATCCGGCCACCATGGCGCTCTATCATGTCCTTTGCAATGGCAAACCCCAATCTGGAACCGCCGACTTCACGGGAGCGTGAAGCATCTGTGCGGTAAAAAGGCTCAAAGATATGCTCCAGGTGTTCCGTCGCAATGCCAATACCCGTGCCGGACACGGACATTATGAAAGCAAGATGACCGTGCTGAAACCGGGTGAGGAAAACAATCTGGAACTGGAGTATACGGGTGAAACCAAAACGGTCATCATTCCGGCAGGCGCGCAAATCGAAAGCTTGCTGGCGAGGGCAGCTTGGATGCCGTAAAAAAGGGTCCTCCTGCAAGTGGAATTTGCCAAGGATACCGGTACGCCGTCCGCTGCCAAAGTCATGATATTGGGGTGAGGGAATGAACAGTCTCTTTCAGCTACACAACGTGAATAAGAGTTACCGCATGTGTAAGGAGAGCCCTGCATGTGTTAAAGGACGTCAATCTTAAGGTGCAAAGGGGATACTCGGCCTCTCCGGTTCCGGGAAAACCACATTGATGAATATTCTGGGCTGCACGGACACGCTGGACAGCGGGCAGTACCGCTTTGAGGATATCGACGTGCATGATTGCGACGATGATCAGATGGCATGGATACGCAACAAGAAGGTGGGCTTTATCTTTAAGAAATACCATTGGAACCCGCCGTATACGGCGCTGCAAAACATCATCATGCCGCTGCTTCTTAGGAGTGTGCCGCGACAGGCGGTCGGTTTGGTGGGCCTGCCCGACAGAATACAGCACAGACCAAACGAGCTTTCCGGCGGTCAACAGCAGCGTGTGGCCATCGTGCGGGCGCTTGGCACACAGTCGCCGCTGCCATGACGCGGGCGTGGCCAAACAGAGTGACCGTATAGTCAATATCCATGACGGGGTCTTGAGGGCGAACTAGAAGCCGGAATATCGACTGTTACCTCTGAAGGAATTCGTTTGGATAAATCTTGGTCAATTTTGGATGGGGGGTATTCTCGAACTATTCGATAAATAAGAACATAACATAATTAAAATACTTGCTTTTCTTTGAAGAAAATCTGGATGAAATCTTCCTTGGGGTGATCATGGCAAAGTTATTAACGACGGGTTCAAAGGACAGAGGATAAAGGAAGAAGCCGCCGAATTACTTCGGCGGCTTCTTCCTAAAACTTTTGTAGAACAGATGTCTTTACCTAGCTGTCGGTCCCTGATGTCTGTGCACGGCTGCCATACTAAGCTGTCAGTCCTGATGCCAAATGGTGCCGGTGGTCGGACTCGAACCGACACGGTATTGCTACCAATGGATTTTGAGTCCATCACGTCTGCCAATTCCATCACACCGGCATGATTTTGACTCTGATAATATAGCATATCCGCTATTGAGCGTCAAGCCATGTCAGCCCATATGAAAACGCGGTATACTTTGTGTTTTCTGTCATCATATCATTGGGGCTATTCAGGAAAACAAAAAAATACGGCAAACGATGGGAAGTTGTTTGCCGAAAAAAGGGAGATGTATACATTGTGCACCAAAAACCAGATGCATGAAACTGAATGCACAAATGTTTGTTGTGATTATACCACAGTTTTTTTTGCTTTCCAAGCGGGTAAAAAACACTTTTCATAACAAAATCCGTGTTATTTTGTCAAATATATGCGCGCAGTTCGTCAATTTTTTAATACTTATCTGCGTATACTTGTATTTGAGTAAAAATGATGAAAGGAACTTATACGCCATGGTCGATGCGGCATTCAAGAATACCTTTGATATGTGGCCTGTACCTGCAATTTTCGTTGATGACAATAAGGGCAATGTTTTGGCTGCAAACGAAGTGGCGGCCCGGCAGGGCTTCGAAAGCGGCATACCGTTAAATGAAATGCTGATTCAAAAGGAGAGCGTTGACGAGTGGCTAACCATTGGAGACAAGCCTGTTTCCGTTAATGCGGAAATCCTGCTGGGAGGGCGTGAACGACATGCCACTGCGTCTCTGCGTCGTTTGCACTTGGCGGAGCAGGAAGTTATTCTGATTGTGTTTACTGCTATAAAAGTGCCGGGAAGTCAGGAGGACAACGCTGCTGTCGCCGCTCTGTGCGAGATATACGCGAGCGGGCAAAAGAACGCCCTCAGAACCTTCCTGCAAGCGTCAGCCATCACTTTAGGCGCTTTTTCCGCGGCTGTTTACGAAAAGAGAAAAGAACGTTATATCATTCGCGAAGAGTGGAGAAGCCGCCGCTCCGTCAGTATTTCCATTCTCAGCGCGGACTTTGAGGTGCATCCGGAACAGGAGATGGCGAGAATCGGTCAGCTCAAGCACGCGGAGGGTTTGGGATATGCGCAATTCATCAAATCATACGGAACACATGGTGTGCTGATCTATTTCTTTGATCAACAGGTGGAACAAGAGCTTCAGCCGCGCATCGAAAGATTTGCACGTTTGCTGCGCGTATTGTCGCCGGATACGCCACGGCACGGCAGCGCCGCGGTGCTGAAGCAAGGATTGGATTCGCTGCAGCAGGGCATTGCGGTTTGGGATAAGCATACAAAACGACTTATTTATGAGAACAAGGCGTATCATGAACTGTTTGGCAGCCGCGTGCCGTTCGAGGAAGGCCGCCACAGCATTGGCCCTACAGACCACACCGATGCTCGCGGACGGCAGTACAGCCTGTCGCATATTGGCAGCCGGTTAGGCAGCCAGAGGCTGGTGACAACTCATGTATCCGATGTAACACGCTATAAGCTGGCGGAGGAAAAGCTCGCCATGACAGCCAAGACAGACCCGCTGACAGGCCTGTATAACAGGCGGGCCGGGCTTGAGATACTGGAAGAGATTTATGATCAATGCCGCAGCATGGGACGTGCGCTGACGGTGGGCTTTGCAGACATAGACGGCCTCAAAGCCATCAATGACACGTATGGGCATGGTGCAGGTGATGCCATGATACGCTCGGTGGCGGACGTGATTAAAAAGAATATCGGCAAAGAAGGGACCGTCTGCCGGCTGGGCGGCGATGAGTTTGTATTGATATTACCGGGGACCAATCAGGTGCAGGCATTGCTGCTGGCGAACCAGATAAAGAACGGTGTGTCCCGCTGCTTTGTGGGAGGCTCGCGCAGCATTTCCATCAGCTTTGGTTTTAAGCAGGCGGAATATTCCAGAGATGAAACGGCCGCGTCACTGGTGAGCGTGGCGGACTCGGATATGTACAGGGACAAAAGAGACAGCCGGACGATTGACTAGATCAGGCCGCTGTGCGTTAGTATCTGCTCGATCTCATCCGCTTTGTTCATCGTATAAAGATGAAACTTGTTGATTCCATTCTCAATAAGCTGGCTGATTTGCCGGACTGCATATTCGAGTCCGGCTTTTTTGAATTCATCCGGTTTTTCGCCGTACAGGCAGATAATCTTGCTGAGCGGCGCCGGAATGGAGCAAGCCGACAGCAGGGACATGCGGATGATCTGCTTGGGGTTCATGACCGGCATGATACCTGTCACGACGGGCGCTTTGATGCCCGCTTTATAAAGCTGTTCATACAGATTGACAACGGCGCATGTATCAAAGCAAAGCTGCGTGATAAAAAAGTCCACGCCGAGTTCGGCTTTCAGTTTCATATATTTGATATCCTGATCGATCGACGGGCTCTCGACATGTGCCTCGGGATAGGCGGCGGCCGCCACGGTAAAACCCGTCCGCTGCTTGATCTCAGCGATCAAGTCGCTCGCGTGCCGGTAGTGCACAAACGCGGTATCCTGGTCCATACCCTCCGGCACGTCGCCGCGCAAAGCCAGTACGTTTTTAACGCCTTTGGCCGTGAGCGTATCCAATATGTTCGAGATCATGGCTTTATCCGCGCCCACGCAGGTCAGATGCGCGATGGCTTCCAGCCCCATCGAGTCCACATGGGAAACGATGTCCAGAGTGCGTTCACGGCTGCCGCCGCCTGCGCCATAGGTGACGCTGACAAAAGCAGGATGGCTCGCTGACAGACGCGCAACGGCGTCGTAAACAGTCGACAAAGGCATATCCTTCTTCGGCGGAAAGAACTCCAGTGAAAATGCGCTTTGCTTGCCGGACAGCTTTTGGACGATACCCATGTCATACACTCCTGTTATTGATAAAACCATATAAACAGTGATAATTTAACCATATAAGACGGGCGTTTGCAAGTGGTTGAATAATGCCCGTCGGTGGTGTATCATGTGTCAAGAGGTGTTTGCATGGAGGTTTTTCCGTACCTTCCGTTTGTTCCGGATAAGAAAATGGTAATGAGGCGTCTTGGTTCACAAAAAGCGTCGTTCCCTGAAACACTCGATAAAGACATCGACAAGTATCTGAAACAGGCAGAAAATGCCTTCGTGGCGCGCGGTAAAGCGGCTGTGTACCCACTATCCCGCATCGATGATGCGCATATCGAAATAGAGGGTATCCGTATCGAATCCCCGATGCTGACAAGGCTGCTCAAAAGCAGCAGTGTTGTGTACCTGATGGCGGCGTCGATACCGCAGCGGGATGTGGACAAGATCGGCCAGGCGATGCGGGATGGCGAAGGGCTCAGGGCCATCGTCCTGGACGCGTATGCATCCGAGTTTGTGGATGGTACGCTGGATGTGATCATCGCGCGGAAAAACGAAGCGTTGAGGCGGACGGGACAAAAGCTGACAAAACGGCGTTTCAGCCCCGGCTACGGAGACCTTGATCTGCGATATCAAAAGGTATTTTACGACCTGCTCAAGATGCAGACGCTGGATGTGACAATCAATGAGAACTATCTGCTGTCACCCGAAAAATCGGTGATCGCGATAGCCGGAGTGGAATAGTTGAAGACAATTGACGGACTTGGGTTTCTGGATTATTTAAAACATCACATCATGGTGCTGGATGGCGCCACAGGCACTTACCTTCAAAGCAGCGGCATGGCGCCCGGCATATGCCCGGAGCTTTTTGCGCTGGAACACCCAAACATATTGGCGGATGTGCAGCGGCGCTACATAGACGCAGGGACGCGGGCGCTGTATACGTTCACGATGGGCGCGAACGCGCACAAGCTGGGCGAGTTTTCGCTGCGGCATGATGCGCGGCGCATCAACACGGAACTGGCGGCGCTGTCTGTGAAGGCCGCGGATGGCCGCGCGTTTGTCGGCGGAGATATCAGCTCAACCGGCTCGTTTCTGGCTCCTCTGGGAGACCTGGAATTCGAGCAGGTTGTGGGCATATACAAAGAACAGGTCATGGCGCTGGTGGAAGGCGGTGTCGATTTCATCGTGATCGAAACGATGATCGATATACAGGAGACGCGCGCAGCGGTGATCGCGGCCAAGGAATGCTGCAGTTTGCCGGTGGTGGCGAGCATGACGTTCGACGAACATGGGCGCACGCTGACGGGCACCAGCCCGGCTGCCGCGGCCATGACGCTGATATCAGCCGGGGCCGACGTGGTGGGCCTCAACTGCTCGACCGGTCCGGCGGAGATGCTGCCGCTGGTGGAGGAGATGAAGTCGGTGGCGAGCGTGCCGCTGCTGGTGAAACCCAACGCGGGCATGCCGCGCATCGTCGACGGGCGCACGCAGTTTGACATGTCCTGCGACCAGTTCAGGGCCTACGTGAAACCGCTCTGTAAAGCGGGTGCCAACATGATCGGCGGCTGCTGCGGAACGGATCCCGAATTCATTCGTGCGATCAGCGAAGAGGTCAACGGGCTGGCGCCGTTGCCCTGGCGGAACGCGATGCCGGCGGCGCTGACCTCCGTTTCCGATGAGGCGTATATCGGCAAGCGCTTTGCCGTGATCGGCGAGCGCATCAATCCCACGGGAAAACCTAAGCTGAAAGAGGCGCTGCGCGAGGGCGACTTTTACGCGGTGCTGGACATGGCGCTGGAGCAGAAGGACAACGGCGCGCACATCCTCGACGTGAACGTCGGCCTGCCCGGCACGGACGAACTGGCGCTGATGAAGAGCGCAATTGAAACGCTGTCTGTTCAGGCCAAGCTGCCCCTCAGCATAGATTCTTCCAACATCAAGGTGATCGAGCAGGCGCTGCGCATCTATCCGGGGCGCGCGCTGGTCAACTCGATGTCCACCAAGGCCGAGCATTTATCGTCGCTGCTGCCGCTGATCAGGCGGTATCAGCCGATGTTTATATTGTTGCCCATAGGGGACAAGGGCATTCCCCAAACCGCCGACGGGCGGATCGACGAGATCAAAGCGGCTTATGAGGTCATTCGTGACGCTGGTATCGGCAAGGACAGCATTTTGGTGGACGGGCTGGTGATGACCGTATCGTCCGACCCCAAGGCTGCCAAGGAAACGCTCAAGGTCATCAAATGGTGTACTGACAACGGCTTTCACACTGTGCTGGGCATCTCCAACGGTTCGTTCGGCTTGCCGGAGCGAAAGTTCATCAACGCGGCGTACCTGGTGATGGCGATCGGCTTTGGGCTCAGCACCGCCATCATGAACCCCAACGACACGCTGATGATGGACATGTATCATGCGGCGCAGGCGCTTTCGGAGCGCGACGATAACTTCGAACAATATCTGGAGCGATTCGCCAACGTGCAGCCTGTGGAAGAGGAAGCCAAAAGCGTGACGGACGCGATACTCACGGGCAAGAAGAACACCATCATCCAACTGATTGACGCGGAGATGGCAGGCGGCGTCGCTTCGGAGACCATCATCAACCAGATGATCATTCCCGCACTGCGCAAGGTGGGGGATCTGTACGAGCAGCGCGTCTATTATCTGCCGCAGCTGATTTATAGTGCGGAGGCGGCGCATACCGCATTCGGTTATCTGGAGAAGCATTTTATGCCGTCCTCGGCGTCGGCCAAAAAGAAGGTCGTGATGGCGACGGTGAAGGGCGATATCCATGACATCGGTAAAAATCTGGTGGCGATGCTGCTGAAAAACCATGGGTTCGCGGTGATCGACCTGGGCAAGGACGTGCCCGCGCAGACCATCGTGGATACGGCCAAAGATGAGGATGCCGATATCATCGGGCTCTCGGCGCTGATCACGACGACGGCGCGCGAGATGGAAAAAGTGGTGCTGATGGTCCATCAGGCCGGGCTGCGGGCCAAGGTGATGGTGGGCGGTGCCGTGGTGACAGAAGATTATGCCAGGAGCATTGGCGCGGACGCCTACGCCCCCGACGCGGCAGGCGCGGTGAAAACGGCGGCCAAGCTGCTGGAATAAAATATTTTACATCTGGAGTCAAAATGAACATCGAAGTTGATACGCATACCCACACCATCCTTTCCGGCCACGCGCATTCCACATTGATGGAGAACGCAGCGGCAGCGGCCCGGATTGGCCTGAAGGGCTTTGTGTTGACGGACCATGGCCCGGCAATTCCGGCCGCACCGCCGGATTTTAATCTGGGCACGCTGGAATTTCTGCCGGAATCGATCGACGGCGTTCGCGTGTATCACGGCGTGGAAGCCAACATCGTCGATTACGAGGGAAAGATCGATATCCGCGAAAAATACATCAAGCTGATCGATTTTGTGATTGCAGGCATCCACGAGGTGGTTATCCGTACAGGCGGGCTGAAAAAGGACACGGAAACTGTGATCGGCGCGCTGAACAACAAATACGTGGACATCATCTCTCATCCGGACAACCCGTCCTACTCGCTGGACTATGAGGCCGTGGTGAAGGAAGCTGCGCGACTTAATAAGCTGATGGAGGTCAACGACCATTCGTTTGAATACCGCGAGGGCGGCATCGAAAATGCGATGATCTATCTGCCGATGTGCCGCCGCCTCGGCGTACGTGTCGCGGTGTCCAGCGACGCGCATTCGTCGTTTGGCATGGGCCGCTTCGGATCGGCGCTGCGCGTACTGGAGCAGATCGGATTTCCGGCTGAGCTGATCGTAAACGCCTCCAAGACGCGTTTTGAAGCCTATCTGCAGGAACGCGCCGGGCGCATCGAACGCTGCGCATAACACCGCTTACACACAACAAATCTTTCGCTTTTCGGGGATGCCCGGACCACTGTTGCGGTGCCCCGAAAAGCGTTTGCCTCACAGCATCTTGAAAAACCATGGTATTCATCTGCAGCTGACTATGATACTATATAATCATTGATATTTTTATGTTTCTGGAATCATACATACTTATTTTGGAGGGCCTGTTTTAATGGAGATGATCTTTGAAAAGCTGGGCGCACTGAAAGAAGAGCGTTCGTTAAAGAACCTCTTCTCAATCATATGCAGCCATGGCGACGCCGTTGCAGCGGAATATCAGGATGAAGGCGCCATAAAGAAGCTGACGTATGCGGATTATGAGCGCATTGCAGTGGCCGCCGCCGGGAAACTGGCTGAATTGCTGGAAGGGACGGAGAAGAACACTTTCGTGGCGTTGCGCTATGCCAACGGTCCGCTGTGGCCCGCGGCTTTCTGGTCGATCATCATGGCCGGTTACAGGCCGCTGCTGGTCGATGCGAACGCGGACGACGCTTCGGTGATGCACGTTCTTCGCCAGGCCGGGTCGCGCACCATCGTGACGGACACGGCGGTGAATGTGGGCGGTGTCAAGGCAGTCTCCACGGAAGACTTTCTCAAGCTGGACGCACCGGACACCTCGTATATGCCGGTGTTCTCCGACGCGATAGCATTGTGCACGTCCGGCACCACGGCAACGCCCAAGGTCTATGTATATAACGAAAAGGCCGTCTGCGAACAGGTGCTCCTCGCTGAATACATCTACAAGAACAACAAGGACATCATCCACAACGGGCCCATCAAACAGCTCGCTTTCCTGCCTTTCCACCACATATTCGGGCTGATGGCCGTTTACATGTGGTATACGTTCTTCGGGAAAACCATCGTCTATATCAAGAACCGCACAGCGGATGTGATCCTTGCGGCGTGCAAGGCGCACAAGGTCACGCACATCTACGCTGTGCCGCTGCTTTGGAACAACGTCGCCAAGGGCATACTGCGCAAGGCCAGGCTTCAGGGCGAGCAGACATACGAAAAACTCATCAACGCCAGCGACATCAGCATCAAGCTGCAACGGCGGCTCGGGAAAACGGGCCGCAAACTGGTCTCCAAGCTGTTCTTCAAAGACCTGCAGCAAAAGCTGGTGGGCGACAGCATCCAGTTCATGATCAGCGGCGGCGGGCACATCCAGCCGGAGACGCTGAAAATCATCAATTCCATCGGTTATCCGCTGGTATCGGGCTTCGGCATGACGGAGACGGGCATCGATTCCGTGGAGTTGTCGAACAGTATCGACAGAAAGCTGGATGCCAGTGTGGGCAAGCCGTTCGAGCCGATGCAATACCGCATCGCCTACGAGCGCGAGGGAGACAACACGGGCGAGCTGCAGATTCGGGGTGAAGCCATCCACTCGGGGCGCATGGTGGACGGCGTGTACATCGCGCGGGAAGACGGGTGGTTCTCCTCGGGCGACATCGTCCGCGAGGTAGGTGGCCGCTACTACATAGAAGGCCGCCTGAAGGATGTTATCATCAACGAGTCGGGCGAGAACGTATATCCCGACGAGCTGGAAGACAGCTTCTCCGAACTGCCGCATACCGAGCACATCTGCGTCACCGGCATCGCCACCAAAAACGTGTATGACGATACCACGCTGATCGTCTATATGGGCGAGAACACCGGCAATGCGCAAAAGGCCGCTGAATTGATTGTGGAGATCGCGCGCATCAACGGCTTGCTGCCCATATTCAAGAAGATCAAGCGCGCCTATATATCGATTGACCCGCTGCCGCTGGCCAACGGCATCAAGGTGCGCCGCCAGAAGGTGAAGGAAGCGCTGGAACGCGGGCAGGGCCGCTTTGAGGAGATCGATATCCGTGGCGGCGTCATCAAACATGTTGCAAAGAAGGAACCCGTCAAAACGAACGGCGTGGCTTATGACAGCACCGAATACAAAAGCATCGCGGAGAAGGTGCGGCAGATATTCGCCGACGTGTTGGGAATCGAGCCGTCCGCTATCAAGGATACCGATCATTTTGTGGACGATCTCGGCGGGGACAGCCTGTCCAGCCTGGGCGTGTTCTCCAAGGCGGAAGAGATCTATGAAGTCATCATACCGGACACGGAATACTTTACATGCGCGACTGTGGAGGACCTGTCCAGACTGCTGTATAAAAAGCTGAACAACATCGAGGACAAGCGTGAGGAGATAAAGCCGCAGGATGTGCGAAAGATATCGGATTTCCGCCTGTCCCGCGAGTATGAGGAATATGCGCGGCGGCGCATCAGCATTCAGGACTCGGGCATCAAGGACCCATACTTTGTGGCGCACGACTCCATTCTGAGCGATACCTCCATTGTGGAAGGGCGCGAGGTGATCAATCTTGCGTCGTACAATTACGTCGGCATGTCGGGTCATCCGCGAACATCCGAGGCGGCCAAAAAAGCCATCGACAAGTATGGCACCTCGGCATCCGGCTCACGGCTGATCGCGGGGGAAAAGACGCTGTTCCGCGAGCTGGAAAGAGCCATCGCGAGGTGGAAACATTCGGACGACGCGCTGGTGCTGGTGGGCGGGCACTCCACCAATGTGACTTTTGTGGGCAACTTCTGCAACGAGCGTGACCTGGTGCTGTACGACGCGCTGTCGCACAACTCCATCACACAGGGCTGTCAGCTGTCCAAGAGCGATACAAAAGCCTTCCCGCACAACGACTTCGACGCGCTGGAGCATCTGCTCAAAGCCGCGCGCGACAAATATGAGAAGATACTGATCGTCGTGGAAGGCGTCTATTCGATGGACGGCGATATTGCGCCCATCCCGGCGTTTGTGGAACTCAAGAAAAAGTACGGCGCATTCCTGATGGTGGACGAAGCGCATTCCAGCTGCGTCATCGGTGGGAAGGGCGGCGGTGTGGACGATTACTTCAACCTGCTGCCGAACGACGTTGATGTGAAGATGGGAACGCTGTCCAAGGGCCTCGGCACATGCGGCGGCTATATCGCCGGCGAGCAGAGCCTGATCGATTACCTGCGCTACTCGCTGCCCGGCTTCATGTTCTCGGTGGGTATCAGCCCGCCATTGGCGGCCGCGGCGCTGGAAGGAGTCAACATCATGCTGGAAGGCAACCCCAAGGTGGCGGCGCTGCATGAGAATATCGCTTATTTTGTGGAGGGCGCAAAGCGGCGCGGCTTCGACACCTGCCTTGCCAGGGAGACGGCGATCATCCCCATCATGGTGGGCGAAGACAACGACGCGTATGAGATGTCCACGCTGATGCTGGAAGAGGGCGTTTTTGTGCCGCCGGCGGTGTATCCGGCAGTGCCCAAGCGCCAGGCGCGGCTGCGGTTCTGCGTGATCAGCGAACACAAGCCGGAACAGCTGGACTACGCGCTGGACACGCTGGACAAGCTGTTTGCGCAGAAAGGCATTTCCAAACAGGTGAAGTGATGAAGGTTTTGGTTTCAGGCGGCGCCGGATATATCGGCAGCCATGCGGTCCGTCAGCTGTTGCGCGGCGGGCACGAGCCGGTGGTGCTGGACAACCTGTCCAAAGGGCACCGCGAGGCCGTGAAGGATGTGTGTCTGGTCGAGACAGACCTGCTGGACAGGGATGGCCTGGCCCGCTGCTTCCGCGAACACCCGGTGGACGCGATGATGCATTTTGCGGCGCGCAGCCTCGTGGGCGAATCCATGCAGATTCCTTACGACTATTATGAGAACAACGTTGTCGGCAGCCTGAATCTGTTTAAGGCGGCGATGGACGCGGGCGTGGATAAGTTCATTTTCTCGTCTACGGCGGCGGTATACGGCCAGCCGGACGTGGTGCCCATCACGGAGGACTGCGCCAAAGCCCCGCTCAACGTGTATGGCAGAACCAAGCTGATGATCGAGAACATGTTGGAGGATTTTTCGAACATCTACGGCATACGCTACAAAGCGCTGCGCTACTTCAACGCGGCCGGTGCGGATGTGGCGGGCGATATCGGAGAGGATCACGATCCTGAGTCGCATCTCGCCCCGATCATATTCCAGTATGTGAACGGCCACCGTGACAAGCTGTGTGTGTTTGGGGACGATTATCCGACAGAGGACGGGACGTGCATCCGTGACTATGTCCATGTGACGGACCTTGCGGACGCGCATCTGCTGGCGCTGGACGATCTGGCAAGGGGCGGCGCAAGCTGCGCTTACAACCTCGGCAGCGAGACGGGCTATTCGGTGCTGGAGATTATCCGCGCCGCGTCCAAGGTGGTGGGGCGTCCGATCGAGTACGATATCGCGCCGCGCCGTGCGGGAGACCCGGCCACGCTGATCGCCTCGTCCGCGAAGATAAAAGCGGAACTGCACTGGCAGCCGCGTTTTGGCATAGAAGACCTCTTGGCCAGCGCATGGCGGTTCCACGAGAAGTATCCGGACGGTTACGGTTCATAAAATCAGTTCAAGACGCGCTCGGACGGGCGCGTTTTTTCGTGCGCTTGTTCATGAAATATTCATAATTTTAACAGGATGCTGTTAATCAGTGTCATTATAATGACGCCATCAGTGAAACCTGAAAGGCGGAATTCAGATTATGAAGAAAGACACGGCAAATCAGAACGGCAAGAAAAAGATGAAGAAAGGAATCAAGAGGCTGATCATCATCGGCGCTGTGGTTATCGTGGCGGTGGGCGGCTTCTTTATCTACAGAGGCGTGGCCAGCGCGGCGGAAACGAATGCGGCGCTTGGTGCCGAGCCGACATTCGATCAGGCGACCACCGGCGACATTTCGCTCACCGTATCGGGCAGCGGTAATCTGGCCAGCGCCGAAACGCTGAACATCTCGGTCGGCAGCGACATCGTTGCTGAAGATGTGCTGGTGGCGGAAGGCGATACGCTGGAGGCAGGCCAGCCGGTAATCAAGCTCGACACCGATGCGATGCAATCCAGCGCGGATGACTTGAAGGCGCAGATATCCGCCCAGCAGATCAGCATCGATACCACCAACCAGGTGACGACCAGCCTGAGCGTGAAGTCCCCGGTGGACGGCTGGGTGAAAAACGTGGTGCTGGATGAGGACGACTACATAGAGAACGCGATGTCGGAATACGGATATGTCGCTTTGGTGGCCACGGAAAAGCGCGAGATCATCGCTGTTCCGGACGGTGTGAGCCTGTCTGAAGGAACAGCGGTGACGGTGAAATCGCAAGGCTACACCCATGACGGCGTGGTGACGACCGAGAACGGCAAGCCGTATGTCAGCATCGACACCATAAAGCGCACAGTGGGCGCGACAGCGACCATCTATGACGGCGAGGGCAACCAGCTGTATGAAGGCGCCATCGAACTGGCGACCTATGAGCTAATCGAGAGCAGCTATGGTATCGTCACCGATGTGGGGTTCTCCGAAAACGAGGAAATTGAAGCGGGTGAGACCATCTATAAAGCGTCTCAGTATTCTCGGGAAGTCAGGGAGATGTATGCGACACTGGCCGACCTGAAGGAGCAGTATGAGAGCATTACGGAACTGATCGCGGCGGGCCAGATCACAACGCCCAGCGCGGGTGTGGTGAGCACAGTGTCGGTGACGGATGGGCAGACCTGTGAAGCGGATACGACGCTGCTGACCGTGGCCTCCACCGATACATGGATCGCGACGGTTTCCGTGGACGAACTGGACATCAACTCCATTGCGGTCGGCCAGAGCGTGGAGGTGGAATTGGACAGCCTGCCGAATGAGACATTTGAAGGCACGGTGACGGGCATCTCCGACATGGGCACGGCTTCGGGCGGCATCACCACCTACGATGTGAAGGTGTCGGTGGAGGATAACGACAGCTTCAAGATCAACATGACGCTCAACTGTGAAATCAAGGCGCAGGAAGCGACGGGCGCGATACTCATCCCCATCGACGATGTGAGGACGACGGGCAACAAGAGCTACGTGATGGTCAAGGTGGAACGCTCTGAAGTGGAAAAAGCGGCGATTCGCCAGCTCATCACGGACAAGGACATGGAAGGGCTGGCCGCGTACATGGGCGCTGATGCGGCGACACTGGGCATCAGTGTGCTGGCGACACCGTCGGAGCTGCTGTACGCGGAAGTACGCGCCGTGGAAACAGGCATTGAGGACGCAAGCTACATTGAGGTAAAGAGCGGTTTGTCGGAAGGCGAAAATGTGCTGCACATTGAATCGGATGACTCGGATTCCAGAGAATTCATGTTCAATATGGGCGGCATGGGCTCGGTCGTGGTTGGCGGCAATATGCCGAGCGGCGGCGGTGAGCGCCCGAGCGGCGGTTTTGGCGGCGGCCCCGGCGGAAACTGATCCGACCTATCATAATAAAGGCGGTGACATAATGGCTCTGATTGAAATAAGGGACATGTACAAAATATACGAGATGGGCAGCGAAGAGGTTCATGCGCTGGATGGGGTGAACCTGAAGATAGAGGAGAAGGAGTTCGTCGCGATCATCGGAGCGTCGGGTAGTGGCAAATCCACGCTGATGAACATGATCGGGTGTTTGGATACGCCCACATCGGGCACGTATCTGCTGGACGGGGAGGACATATCGTCCTTCCCGGACCGGCGGCTGGCCAGGGTGCGCAACCAGAAGATCGGCTTCATATTCCAGCAGTTCAACCTGTTCAAGAAGATGACGGCGTTTGAGAATGTGGAACGACCGGCAAAATACAGCAGCGTCTCGCGGCAGGAAAGGCGCAGGCGGGCGTTGGAGGCGATCGAAAGCGTGGGCCTCACAGACAGGATGAACCATAAGCCGCATGAACTGTCGGGCGGACAGCAGCAGCGGGTGGCCATCGCGCGGTCGCTGGTCAACAAGCCGCCGGTGCTGCTGGCGGACGAACCCACAGGCAATCTGGATTCCAGAAGCAGCCGGGAGATCATCGGGATGATCAAGCAGCTGCACAAGGCGGGAAACACCATCATACTGATCACGCACGATCCCGGCATCGCGGAACAGGCGGACAGGGTGCTGAGCATACGCGACGGCAGGATCATATCGGACGTCAGGAAAGGAAAAGCAGTATGAAGACGATAGAAACGGTTATTTCCGCGGCAAAAGCGGTGTGGACGCATAAGATGCGCTCCTTCCTGACGATGCTCGGCATCATTATCGGCATCTTTGCCGTGACGGCGCTGATATCTGTCGGGCAAAGCTCCAACGCGGCGATAACCAAGCAGATTGAAGGGCTTGGGTCCAACCTGCTCACCATCAGCATTCGGGACAGCCGCGCAGACCTTGACTTAAACGATGTGGAACAGATCGGAAGGCTGGGGGGGATCGGCGCGGTATCCCCATACATATCGTCCACCTACACCGTGAAAAACGGCAGCACCAGCATGGAAGACATCAGCGTGGTGGGCGTGACTTCGGGTTATCAGGATATCCGCGAATACGAGGTGACGGAAGGCCGGTTTATATCCGACAAGGACAATGACAACAGATTAAAGGTGGCCGTCATCGGCAGGGATATCGCGATAGAACTGTACAGTTCGCTGGACGTGGTGGGTCAAGAGATATCGATCGGCGGAACGAAATATGAGATCGTCGGCGTGCTGGCCGAACAGGGAAGCGACGAGACGGTGAGCGGCGACGAGCTGGTGATCATACCCTTTGTGACCGCCCAGCGGACGATGCAGAACACCACGATATCGACGATATACGCCAGCGCGTCATCCGCGGACATGGTGACATTGGCACAGGCCAGTCTGGAAAGCTTTCTGCAGCAGTACACGACGGATGAGAACGGTTATTCGGTCAACAGCCAGGACAGTATTCTTGAGTCCCTGAAGGAGGTGAGCGCGACGCAGACGGCCATGCTGGGCGGCATCGCGGGCATATCTTTGCTGGTGGGCGGCATCGGCATCATGAACATCATGCTGGTGTCCGTCATGGAAAGGACGCGCGATATCGGCATTGAAAAGGCGATCGGCGCCACACGGCGGGATATACTGCTCCAGTTCCTGTTCGAGGCGATCATCGTCAGCGGCGCCGGCGGACTGATCGGCATACTGCTCGCGCAGTTCGGGTCCGGGTTTATCGGCCAACTGATGGATACCGAGGTGACCGTCCAGAGCAGCGTGATGCTGCTGGCACTGGCGTTCAGCCTGATCATCGGCGTGGGGTTTGGCATATATCCCGCCATCAAAGCCTCCAAGCTTAACCCGATCGAGGCGCTCAGATACGAATAAACCATTGTTGAACGCTGCCGGCCCGAAACGTGGGAGATGGCGGACCGGCAGCGGCGAAACATCCTGTATGATGCATACGGAAATACAGTAAAGTGGTATAATGCCTTTGAGGTTTTCAAATGAAGCACGAAGAACAAAAAGAAAAAAGAATACTCGTGGTGGATGACGAAGCCCGTCTGAGAGACCTGCTGCGGGCAGTTCTGGAAAGCCGTGGATACGGTGTGCTGGAAGCGGAGGACGGGATGCAGGCGCTGAAGATGTTTGTGACCGACCCGCCTGACCTGGTCATTCTGGACGTGATGATGCCGGTGATGGACGGCTTAACCTGTTGCCGTAAGCTGCGCGAGCACTCGAAATGCCCCATACTGATGCTGACCGCAAAGGGTGAGGATTATGATCAGGTGCAAGGGCTCGAGTCCGGCGCTGATGATTATATTGTGAAGCCGTTCGCACCTATGGTGCTGGTGGCACGCGTTGAAGCGCTGTTCAGAAGAAGCTCGGTAGCGCCGCGCAACGTGTTTGGGAGCCTGAAGATTGATACGGCTGCCCGTGAGGTGACGGTAGAGGGGGTGAGCGTGCCCTTGAGCCGCAAGGAGTACGACCTGCTCGTCTATCTGGCGGAAAACGACAACATATCCTTAAGCCGAGACCAGATACTCGAGTACGTGTGGGGATACGATTATCTTGGGTCCTCCAACACCGTGGACACCCATATCAACAGGCTGCGCACCAAGCTGGGCAAATGCGGCAGCTATATCACGACGCTGCGGGGCTTCGGTTACCGCTTTGAGATCGGGACATGACGAAGAGACAGAGGAAAACAAGCATCACGCGAAGGTTGTTTCTGTATATCACGGCGGTGGTGCTGGGCACGTCGGCCATCATTCTGCTGTCCAATACGCTGCTGCTTAAGCCGCTTTACTACAGCTCCATTCGTGGCGCGATGTTGAGCGGCATCGAGCAGCTTTCCAGCATTGATTTTTCGGCGGAAGAGGATGAATGGCTGGACGCTCTGGACGCGCTCACTGTGGGCAAGTCATATGACACCATCATCGTACAGGATGACAACGTGATATTTTCTTCTTCTACGGAAGCCGGCCTGATATCCCGGCCAAACGGTGAGGGTGTCATAATAGGACAAAGCACGCCCCCGCAAAATGAGCCGCAGAGCACGGCGGCTCCGGCTGCGACCACGCAGCCCCAGCAGGAGCAGGGAGGGTTTCAGCAGAATCCACTACAGCCGGACGACAGGCAGTTGCGGTTAACAGGGCAGTTTTTTTTCTGGCGTCCGGAACAGGGGGATTGGGAAATCGCCGACGAAGACATCTACATGGCGACGATCAAAGAGCCGAGAACGGACATCGAAATGCTGGTTTGCACGAAGGATCTGGACAACGGCGTCAGGATCGCGCTGACACAGGCGATCGAGCCCATCAACCAGAGCGTGAGCCAGGCCAACATATTGCTTCTCGCCTGCGCGCTGTTGTCCATGGCGATCTCCATCATTTTCGTGTTCAGGATGTCCAGGCGGTTTACACGTCCCATCCGGCAGATACAGAATACTGTCGGGGAACTGGCAGCGCTCAATTTCGGGCACCAGTGTGATGTGCGGACAGGCGATGAACTGCAGAGCCTGGGGGAGGACGTCAACCGGCTGGGCGGTGAACTGGAAAATGCGCTCAATACATTGCGCGAACAGAATATGCAGCTGGAGAAGGACATCATCGCGCAGCGGCAGTTTATCTCCAATGCGTCGCACGAGCTGAGAACACCTCTTGCTCTGATAAAAGGCTATGCCGATGAGATGAACGCGGGCTATGCCAGCGACGCCGGACAGAAGGATTCTTATATCGAGATCATTGCCGAGGAAGCCGCCAAGATGAACAGGCTGCTCAAGGAGATGCTGGAGTTGTCCAGAATGGAAAGCGGCCGCATTGAATTGATATACGAAAAGCTTTCCGTGAACGAGCGTATCAGCAATTTTCTCGAAAAATACGATGGTTTTATCAACGAGAACGGCCTTCATATTGAGCTGGACCTTAAAGACAATCTGACTGGGCAATTCGACGCGATGCGGTTTGAGCAGGTGCTGGCCAACTATATCTCCAATGCGGCGCGTTACGGCGATGAGAAAAAGCTGGTACGCATCAGCACACGGGCAGTGGATGACGCGATCCGGGTGAGCGTATTCAATTCCGGCGGCTCGATTCCGCAAGACCATCTGAGCAGCATCTGGGACGGCTTTTTCAAAGCCGATGAAGCGCGTACGCGCGTGAAGGACAGCTACGGGCTGGGCTTGTCGGTGGTCAAGGCGATACAAAATGTCGCCGGGCAGAAGTTCGGCGTGAAGAATGTGAGCGGCGGGGTGCAGTTCTGGTTCGATGTCAGGCTGGCCGGCCAAACATGAACTTGTTATAAAGAGCGAATGCCCTCCAAATCTTGCTCTTTGTATAGAAGGGCCCAGGCACAGCTTGCGCCCGAACGGACAGGACACGCTTATCCTGTCCGTTTTCTTTTTTGACACTGCGGCCGCGGCTTAAGAATCCTATACATGTCACCTTATGAGTCTGATTGAAATAGTATAAAGTGAAGTGGAATATCAGGACCATTATTTTTCTTTAGGAGGCGCTCAAGTTATGGCAGAAGTCAGAATACCATTTTGCGCAACCGCAGAGCTTCAGCCGCCGTTTATGCTGGATGAAACCTACGCAGAGCCTAACGGTGTGAAGAGCATCCTGTTTGATAAAAGCAAGCTGAGTATCGTCAGCCAGACGGATACGGTCAATGTTCCGGATCTAGGGCCGATTCGCACATGCCTGTATCACGTGGTGGGTACAATATCATACATTTGTAACGCTTTTCCGGTCATACAAAGTGATACGGCATACCAGCTACAGGAACAAACTGCGGCGTTTAACGAATTTATCGGCAATGTTGCAGATTCATGTGTGGTGACCACATCGGCAGCTCCGCTGGGATGGATATCGGCGTCGGGCTATCAGCATGTGGATGTTCCGGTGGGCGGAAGCTGCAACATGGTAAACGTCCCGGCGATTGAAGAAGTCACGGTGGACGACTTTGCTGTGTCCAATAACATAAGCAATGCAATGGCTCCCACTTGCTTGGAATCCTGCGATGAAGAGGTCAAGCGTATTGTGAAATGGCGGGGCTGTTTTGTAATTAAGATCAGCGGTTGACGAAACTGGTATATGGAATCGAGACCATGCCTGCCTAAAGGGATGGTCTTTTATTTGGCTTGCTTTTTATAAACCTTAGGACAAAGTACACGAAAATACCGCTGACCAAAACAGTCAGCGGTAAGAAGTTCAGCTTATTCAGACTATGTTGCAACCTCCAAAGCAATGGCGCGATTGCGTTTTCTCCAGTCAGTTAAGAGCATCAGCAAAGAGACAAATATCATCGTGATCTCAGCTATGGGGGCAGACAGCCACACGCCGGTAAGCTGCCAGAAATTCGGCAATATCATCACCATTACCACCACAAGGCCCTGTCTCATCGCGCTGATGAAAAGGCTTTTGCCGCCCTGCGCGGTGGACTGGAAATAGGCCGTGGACAACACGCTGATGGTGAGGATGGGCAGGAACAGTATCTGCAGTCTCAGCCCCTCGGCGCACATGCTCATCGTGGGAGATGCGGGATCAAGGAACAACGACGCCACCGCTTCGGGGAATATTTCCATCAGTACGAACATGACAACGGCGAATATCGTGCCCAGGCCGATGCCTGTCCATAAAGCCCGCCAGACACGGGGCAGCTGCCGCATGCCATAGTTATAACCCATGATCGGGGCAACACCCTGCAGCAGGCCGATGATCGGCATCAGCACCAACGTGATGAGGCTATTGATGGCGCCAAAAGACGTGATGGCGGCATCCCCGCCGTACGTGTGCAGCGCAACGTTGGTGAAAGACGCGGATATGCCCGTACCCAGATTGATGATGAAGCTGGACGCGCCAATCAGGCAAATATTCTTGACAAGCGAAGCGCGCAAACGAATATTTGCCACGCTCAGCTTGAGCATACTCTTTTTAGATATAAAAAAGAAATTGAACAGCATCCCGAAGCCGACGAGCTGGCCGATGACGGTCGCGATGGCCGCACCGGCGACACCCATTTGCAGTGGCCCGATAAACAGATAGTCCAGCACGATGTTGGTAACTGCGGAAACGAGCTGGCTGGCCATGGCGAAGACCGGCTTGCCTTCCGTGCGGATGATCGCAGCCATTGCGAACGAAGCAAGCTGAAAAACTACGCCTGCTGTGATGATACGCATATATTCAAGCGCATAAGGTAAATTGGTCTCAGTAGCGCCCACCAGTGTAAGCAGCTGCGGCATGAATATTTCGCCCAATGCCGTCATCAACAAGCCTGATATCAGTATCAGAGTCGTCATGTTGCCGTAAAACTTATTGGCCTGGTCGATATCGCGCTCACCCAATTTGATGGAGATCAGCGTTGCGCCGCCGATGGCAAACAAAGCGCCGATGGCGAAAGCCACGATCATGATAGGAAACGCCACGGTGAGGCCGCCAAGAGCCTCTTCGCCCACGAAACGCCCCACGAAAATCCTGTCCACCACGTTGTAAATTGCGTTAACGATCATCGCGGTGATAGTGGGGATCGAGAATTCCAAAACTAGTTTTAATATAGGGGCTTTGCCCAGTCTTTCTGTATGGTCCAATGGATGCGCCTCACTTTAGTAGTACAGGCCAGTATATATACAAAAAATTCTATTGTCAAGTAGAGCAATGAAAAGATGCTGTTTGGACAACAATAATGGTATCAAGAAAGGAGAGAATTAAAAATATGGCAAAGTCAGGAATGCGCCGGCCGGATCCCAGTGAACCACACGGAACAGAGAGCAACAAAAAATCGCACTTTTCGCGGAATGAACAAACTCCCGTTCCTGAGATTCAGGGGCACGCAAAGACGGGCAACGCCAAAGCGGCAATAAGCCGTAAGCAGCAGCCTTAACGTTCGTGTGGCAAGGCTTGTTTGCCCTGGGCCTTGCCACACGATCATATTTTCACTTTCCGGCATACTCTGAAATAGAATAATCTATAATTAACAATTTTGGGGGATGCCATGAACAGTTACTATGTACGCAATCATACATATCCGACCACTAGGCCTGTCGGTTCGGGCCGGTTATCGGATACCCTGAGCCACTCCTGGATGACGACCCGCGAATGTGACGGCGATGAACGCGATGATGATATCGACGCGTCTGTGGAACCAGATGAACTTCTGGATGCGAACACTGAGCCGGTGGAACAATGTGAGGAAGTGTCTGCCGCATGTGAAACGGCTGAACCCGTTGAAAAAGAATTGGCTGCTGCAAAGTCGGGCGGGCTCGACGCTTACGGCTGCGTGTATCACAGCGGCGGCCAGCGCCTGACAGTGACAGTGCCGGGGAACAGCGCTCCCATCAGGTTCCACAGCCACAGCTGCCTCTATCATATCGGGCATGTGCAGGACGAGGCAGAGGTAACGGTGCAGCAAGCCGGAGATTATGAGCTCGCGTTTGATCTGCGCGTATCCGCCAAGGCTTCCGCGCCCGTGCGCTTCGAATTGCGAGCAGGAGAAGAGGCTCTGCCCGGAGGAGATTTCAGCTTCATACTGTCCACGGGAATCCAGGAATGCCGTGGCGTGGCAATGGCAACACTGGAGGCAGGCGATACGATATGCCTTGTCATGACTTCCGTATCGGTCTGTGAGGTGTCGCTGTTGCCAAGCGGCGTATCGGCATCGCTCAGGCTCAAAAAGCTGGACTGAAGTCCTATTCCGCCGATACGACCGCTTTCACATACCGGCGCAGCGCATATTGCCCGTCGTGCGGCTCGCCCGCCGTGTTGGAGGTCATCTCGCCGCACGGCATCACGCGGCACACGCCGCTGCGATAAAGCCGCTCGGATAAGCCGGATAGTTCATCCGGCGCACAGGCCACACCCGCCGTTTGCAGATAGCCATGCTGCCTGCGAAGGGCAGCGTCAAGCTGCCCGGCACGCATGGGTTTGAGCCATACCGTGCGAAAACCGGGCGACGCAGCAACGGACGGATCATCATCCACGATAACACACGAGCTATGGCCTTTGATCAATGTTTTACCGCATAATAATTCTTCCAGGGAAGAGCGCAGACACAGTTCGGTGATCTCGGCCTGGGCATGCATATCGGGCGTAAGAGGCGGGTAGAGGACTGCGGTGCCTTCCAGCACGGCGGCCAGGCGAACGCCAAACGCGGCAAGATCGTCAAACGAGTCTGTTTGATAATAGACGCATTGGGGTGAACTGCACACAAGCTGCTCCGTTTCGCAGATATCCCGGGCGATACCCGCAAGCGCCTCCGGTGATTCCCCACGCCTTGTGACACAGCAGAAGCTGAGTTTGTGCCCCCATTCGATGAGCTGCAGGCCGGGCGGCGCAAGCGCGCGAATACCGGTCACGGCGAAATCCGAACCCCACACGGCGGCGGCATCCGACACAGCGAGCAACCTGCGGATGGCTTGGGCATCGGTAGACGGCAGGTCAAACACGCTGACATAACGCTTCAGCTTTGGCTCAATCCCCACCAGCCGGTGCAGCAAGGCCGTGGAGAGGCCGTCGTCGTAACCCGGCAGCTTGAGCAGATTGATGTTGCCTGTGAGCAGGCCCTCCAATACGCTGAACGCAGGCAGCCCTTGAGCGTTGCCCGCCGCGATATGCGTCAGCACGCCAAGCGGACGGAACGTGACACGCCGTCCGTTGCCGGTTTCACGGAAGTCAAAGGCATTGGACCCCAGTTCCAGCTCCAGCTTGCGCACCAGATAAGCGCGGCTGAGAAACTGCTTCGCCTGTGCAAGCAATGCAGCAGCGGCCTTGTCGTCTGCGGGAAGCCAGCTTGCGGCGTTTTCTCTGCATAAGCTCTGTGAAAGCGCGTCCGCAGCGCTGATCACCGTTTGCGCGTCAGGAAAGCCGCCTGCAAGTGTTTCGGCAATGAAATCGCCCAACTGGTCAAGGAACTTCCGGCAATCCGCCTCGCCGACGATGCGGCCGTCGATCAGATTCATCGCATCACCTCACAAGCGCGTCGGCTGTCACGGCACAATTGCGCAGCGGAGACGTTCCGGCGCGCCCCAGCACCTCAAAATACGGAGATTCGATACCGCACCCGCAGGAACGACCATCGCGCAGCACGGCGAGATCGCCCATCATCACGCTGGTCAGCGGGATAGAATTGACCAGCGGTGTCACAAAGCTTAAGAATCCCGGCTGGTCCAACCCAAGCGGCTCAAGCGTTTTAACGTCGCGGATAAAGACCCGGCTCCAAACCGGCACATGCATGTGGTGGTGCCCGCATTCCGCATAGGCCACCGGATGTTCCACCGCGCTGTAGAAGTCGCGGCACCGCTCTGCCGGTATGCCGAGCCGCTCTTCTGCCATTGCGTAGAGCGCAGCCTTGTCGATCTGCTCGTCGCTGAACTGCTTCCATCCGCCGCCCAGCAGCACAAGGGACCGTTTGTTCAGCCTGAAACGCAGGTTTTCCTTGCGCAGCATCACCAGCATCCGGTGCAGGAAGGCGGGGAATCCGACAAAGCGAACGGGCAGCCGCTGTTTTTCATAACGCCGGAGCGCGCTGAGCACGCCAAACCAGTCCGGCAGATAGCCGTCCACGGTTTTCTTGAGCACGAATTCCCGGTGCAGCGCGGGCGCAAAACGGGTGACGCCCATGGCTGTCTTCACCGCGCCCATGTCGTTATCATCCGAGGGCTGATAGCCCAGCATGATTTAATTGGCGGGATTGGGGGAGATCAGGCCGGGGTGCCGAAAGCACCTGACGACCATGCCTGTGCCGAGACGCAGCGTATCGTCGTCAATAAAGACCTGGCTTTTCTGGCCCTGCGTGCCGGACGACGTCGCGTGAATACGGATGTTGTCACGCGGCATGCTGAGTATCTCGTGGTGTTTGAACAGTGAGGCGGGCAGCACAGGTATGGATGCGCAATCCCCGTGAGTTTTGATTGTCTGCGGATCGAAATGTTCGCGTTTCAGCAGGTCGGCATAAAACGAACACGACCGCATGTGATGAGACACGTTTTCCCGAACAGCCGCAACAAAAAGGGGTTCGTTGGGCTCGTAGATATGTGAACTGCGAAAAAGGCTGGCCCGGGCATTCATAAGCACCTCGCGTCAGGTTGATAGGATGAATATATTATACACTTAAAGGCCGGCCAGGAGAATAACCAATTCGGGTAAAAAAATACGCCTCGAATGAAAGGCGTATTTCAATAAACCAATATGAGATATGAAGTCGAACGATCAGCCCTCTTCTTTGGATGGAAGGAACTTGAGCAGCAACTTGATCACCACGAAGAACACGCCAAGCACCACGAACACGACGCCGACGCCAATCCCCATAAACTTCAAACCTTCCATGACCATCCCGGAAACATCTACCATAATATCCTCCTGTTAGCTCAGTAATGAAATCAGCACGGCGCCTGCGATGATGGAACCGACCTGCCCTGACACGTTGGCGCCAATGGCCTGCATCAGAATAAAGTTGGACGGGTCTTCCTTCTGCGCCATCTTCTGAATGACGCGCGCCGACATGGGGAAGGCTGAGATGCCCGCCGCGCCGATCATCGGATTGACCTTCTTTTTCAGGAACAGATTGATGAACTTGGCAAACAGCACGCCGCCCGCCGTGTCGAACACGAAGGCAAGGAAGCCGATGAGAAGTATCAGTATCGTCTGGGGCGTGAGAAAATCCGTGCCCAGCATCGTGGAACCGATGGTGATGCCGAGCAGCAGCGTGACCAGGTTGGCAAGCTCGTTCTGCGCGGACTTGGACAGGCGCTCCAGCACGCCGCATTCGCGAATCAGGTTGCCGAACATCAGGGCGCCAACAAGAGGCACGCCCTCGGGAGCGACAAAACCGGTCACGATTGTGACGATAATCGGGAACGCGATCAGCACCGGACGGCTGACCTTCTTGTTGAAATCAGCATCCATACGGATCTTGCGCTCTTTTTTCGTGGTCATGGCGCGAATCACCGGCGGCTGTATGATAGGCACCAGAGACATATATGAATATGCCGCGACAGACAAGGCGCCCAGGTATTTCGGCGCAAACAGGTTTCCGACAAAGATGGTGGTCGGCCCGTCCGCCGCACCGATGATACCCACCGACGCAGCCTCTTTGAGAGTAAATATCGGCTGGCTGGGATCAAGCCCAAGCAAGGCCTGAATAGGCAGCAGATTGGTAAGCAGTGCAAGCAGCATCGCCACAAAAATACCAAGCTGCGCTGCAGCGCCGAAGAAAATCATAACGGGCTGTTTCAGCAAGGGCGAGAAGTCGATCATCGCGCCGACCGCTATGAATATGAGCAGCGGGAAAAGTTCTGTGACGATGCCGGCCTCTTTGAGGACGGCCAGAAAACCAGGCTCCCCCAATCCGTTCTGAATGACGGTTGCCAAAGGAAGATTGACCAGTATGCAGCCAAAACCGATGGGCAAAAGCAGCATAGGCTCGTATTCCTTCTTGATCGCCAGAATAATAAGTCCAAGACCGATGATGATCATGACTCCATTTTGCCAGCTGAATTCCGTAAATCCTTTTAAGAGTACTTCCATGCAATCACCTTTCACTTGTATTAAAATATTGCGGGGAACTGATGATATGATATTTAAAGACCTTTTCCGCCGATGATAATTATATTGGACAAACCGGGGATTGTCAATATCGCTGGTTTATGAGCAACGCTTTCACATAAGGTTAGAAGAAGGATTTATTGAAAACATATTGACAATTATTCGAGCTTGATATATGGTTAATTACATGAGTAGTCAACCGTGGAGGTGATGTAATGCAAACGGAATTCAGCGCCGATATCCCGATATTCCTGCAAATTGCAGAGCAGGTTGAAAGCGCGATATTGTGCGGCGCGCTGGAAGAAGGCGCTCAAGCGCCGTCGACAACGGAAATATCTGTCCGATATAAGATCAACCCGGCCACAGCGCTCAAAGGGGTCACGAGGCTGGTAGATGACGGTGTGCTCTTTAAAAAGAGAGGACTGGGTATGTTTGTGGCGGATGGCGCAAGGCAGTTGATACTGGAAAAACGACGGTCTGCGTTTTTTGAAAAGTACGTTGTCCCGTTGCTGGAGGAAGCCGTGAAGCTGGAGTTGTCATACGAACAACTGAATGAAATGTTAAGGAGAGGAATAAATAAATGAGCCAAATCGTTGTAAAGAATCTGACCAAGAGATTCGGCGACACCATAGCGCTGGACGATGTTTCCCTGACAATCGAGGAGGGAAAGATATACGGGTTGCTCGGCCGCAACGGCGCCGGAAAATCGACATTGCTGAATCTGATCACCAATCGCATATTTCCCACGACCGGCGAAGTGTCCATAGACGGGCAGCCGGTATGCGAGAATGACGCAGTGCTGAAGAAAGTCTATTGCATGAGCGAACAGCCGCTTTATCCCGAGTCAATGTCTGTCCGGGACGTTTTTAAATGGACGCGCGTGTTTTATCCTCAGATGGATATGGAATATGCGCGGTCGCTGGCGGACAAATTCGCGCTGAATACCGGAAAACGCTTAAAGGCGCTGTCCACGGGCTACGCGTCGATATACAAAATTATTGTCGCTATGTCGTGCAACGCGCCGGTGCTGCTGCTGGATGAGCCGGTGCTGGGGCTGGACGCCAACTTCCGTGACCTGTTTTACCGCGAACTCATCGCGCTGTACAGCGAGAAGCCGCGGACGATCGTGATTTCGACGCACCTGATTGAAGAGGCGGCAGACGTGATCGAACATGTCTTCATCATCAAAAATGGAAAAGTGATCATGGATGACGCAACGCAGAATGTGCTGGCAGCCGGGTATACGGTGACAGGGCCCGCCGCTCAGGTGGACGCGTTCACTGCGGGGCGGCAAGTGCTGGGCAGCGATACTCTGGGAGGCATTAAAAGCGCATACCTGTTGGGCTCGCTGGATTCCGTGCAGGTGCCTGTCGGGGTTGAGGTTTCGCGTATGAAGCTGCAAAACCTTTTTATCCATTTGACGAACGCTTAATCGAGGAGGAATAAATCATGAACTTTTTACCTGCATGGAAATATCAGATGGACGGCATGAAATGGCCGCTGATCATATTCTACATTGTGATTGCCGCGCTGCTGGCTCTGATGGGGATCGCGATGTCGATAGTGATCAGAGAACAGAACCAGTTCAGCGTGGGCGGGCTGGAGACGGCGTCGGCGGTGTTTATCTTCATCGCGGGGCTCAATTCATTCAAATCCACTTTTCACATGTTCAGCGCCAACGGGATATCCCGAAAGACCATGTTTATCAGCTTCATCGCCGCGATTGGCGTGGTGGCTGTGGGCATGGCGGTGATAGACAGCGTCTACAGCCTGATCATGAGGACGATTGGAAATTATGAGCCTGCATTCATGCAAATGTACGGTCTTGATCCTGCGAATGGAGCCTATATCCCCACAGCGTTGTTGTGGATGTTCTGCAGCAATCTGGTTGCCGGTATGATAGGCTATCTGATCACCACGCTCTATTACCGTATGAACAAGGCTGTCAAGCTGCTGGTGTCCATCGGCGTTCCCATATTGCTGCTGTTTGTACTGCCGATAGTCGACACCGCTCTTTTTAACGGTGTCGTTATGAATACAGTCGGCTGGTTTATCGGCTGGGCATCAGGGCTTGCATCGGGCAATCCTTACATGGGCGTCATATCCAACATCTTGTTGACGGCTATCTTTGGCATTTTGAGCTTTATCGCGCTGCGTCGCGCACCGGTTAAAGCCAAACAACAATAAACTCAGGCACAGCGGACACAATTTCTGCCGCTCTGCTTGGCAAGATAAAGCGCCTTATCCACATCGGCGTATTGCCTGATCAGCGCGTCGTCCCGGCTGCCGGCCAGCCGGGCGCCCCCGATGCTGGCCGTGGCGCGAATGGTTACGGAATCGATCAGGAAGGGGCAGGGGGCGAGACGTTTACGGAGGCTTTCGGCAAACGCCGTTGCTTCGGCGAGTGTGGTTTGTGGCAGCAGGATGATGAATTCATCGCCGCCCAACCTGCACAGCGTATCGTATTGACGGATGTTTTTAGAGAGCATTTGCCCCAGCTGGACGAGAAAGCCGTCTCCGATGGGGTGCCCGTATTCGTCGTTGATGCCTTTGAAGTCATCCACATCCAGCATGACGAGACAGGATTCATGCCCTTTGCGTTCGATCAGCGCCACTTCTCTTTTTAATATTTCGTCAAAATGGCGGCGGTTCGGCAGGCCGGTCATCGCGTCGAAATAAGCCATCCGTTCCAGTTCCCTGTTGGCCTGTTCAAGCTGCTGCTGCTGTAGGATGATATGCCTTTTTTGTTTGAAATTTGTGACGTTGAGCCGCCACATGATCACGGACAGCACGTACCCAATGCCGATGGATGCGATACCGTTGACACGATTGGAAAGCAGCTGTTCCAAAGACGGCTGTGTCAGAGCGATGCCAAAATAATAAGTGATATAAGCTACTGAAAAAATCAGCAGGGACTTCACCGGGTCTACGAGGAAAACCGTCCCCATGATCATACAAACCAGGATATAGGGCGTGATATTGCTGGTCGCTATCTGGTCGATCGTGACGATGATAACTCCGGCAGCCATAACAACCATGATCACCGCGTATTGAAGCGCAGTTGAAGCGGCCCCGGTTTTACCTTTCTTTTTAAGATAGCGGGCAGTGAAAAAAGCTGTAGCCAATAATATAAAAATGGCACAATGCGTGCAGAGGATGCTCACACGCCACGTTTCCAGGCTGGGCGTTGCGCCTTTGGGTGAGAACAAAAACAACGAAATGTGAATCAGAGATATGAATGCGCCGATCAGCGAGGCATGGTAAATTCTCCGCAGATTTGCATCCGCACAGTCCGCCGAAACCAAAGATATTTCAAGCTTGTATTTTTTAACGAGACCAATGAGTCTTTCAATCATTTAAACACTCCCTATGCGACAGATTTATAAACAAGTGGTTTGAATTTCAAACGTCTTTATTGGTAATTTTATGGAAAAGATGATATCAGGGAACTTTAATTCATTTTTTTCTGTCTGAATGTTATACTAAAATAATCCGATTCGGGTGAGGGGAAATCTGAACAGCGCCTTGCCCGCTGCAAACCGGCATGGGAGGATCAATGAATTCTGAAAGAACTGTCATAAAGGTTATCCCGATTGTATTGGCATTGATGTTGACGCTGCTGGCCGGATGCCAAAAAACAGAAAAGGTTTCCGACTTTCCTGCGGAGTCCATCCCGACGGAAACACTGGAAAGCGCAGTGCCATCCGCTACGCCCGTAACATATGAAGACATCGTGAACCCGAATCAGACGTACAGCTACGAGCAAATGTTGGCTGACGCGCAGAAACTGTCGGAGCAATATCCGGGCCTGATCGAGACGGACAGCATCGGGCAGTCGGTGGAAGGACGCGAGCTGCTGCTGATCAAGCTGGGGACAGGCCCCAAAAAACTGCTGCTGCTGGGGGCTCACCATGCCCGTGAATACATCACCGCAACGTTTTTGATGGAAACCGCGGATGAGTATGCGCGCGCCTCTGCTCAGGACGAAGCGCTCGGCGGTTACGATATCGCCGATATGCTCAAGCAGGTGGCGGTGTATATCGTACCCATGGTCAATCCCGATGGCGTGAATCTGGTGCAAAACGGCGTGGAGGCTGTGGCGGACCCGGAAAAGGTCAAGGGGATGAGCATGATGAAGGACACGTATGCGGAGTGGAAGGCAAACATCAATGGTGTGGACCTCAACCGGCAGTATCCGTGTCAATGGGATGTGAAGGAAAGCAACACCGATGTCCCCAGTTCGGAAATGTACAAAGGAGCAGCGCCCGCCACCGAGCCGGAGGTGCAGGCTGTGATGGCGCTTTGCCAGAATGCCGAATTTTTGCTGGCGGCTTCCTTCCATACCAAGGGTGAGGTGATCTACTGGGCGGACAGCGGAACGGAGGAAGCCATTACGGCGGATTCGTCGATCGCGCAGACGCTGGCGGATGTGACGGGTTATGAGCTGATGCCCGTTTCAGAGGACCCGGCGGTGTATGGCGCGGGTTTCGAGAACTGGTTCCGGCAGGACTTTGAACGGCCGGGCTTTTGTGTGGAACTCACGCCTGTGGACAATGGGTCCGCTCCGCACGACGATGCGGAGTTCGATGAACTGGTATGGCGGCCTTCAAAGCTGATATGCGCCGCGTTGATGGAGCAGGCGGCGAACTGACAGTTTTGGAAAGCGATCTTATATGATGACACGAACTGCATTGTCGCAAAAACATGGGGCATCGGCGCAAGACCGGTGCTTCATTGCTTTATAGAGATTTTTTCTATTGACTTTGACGCCGCGTCATGGTTTACGATGATCTCCGGGAGGTGAAACTGACGTGTATACGATCGGACAACTGGCAAAGCTGGCTGGCGTCACCACGCGGACGCTGCGGTATTATGACCAGATCGGATTGCTCAAACCCACGCGGACCAGCGAGGCGGGTTACCGGCTGTACGACAGCGCCGGGGTGGACGCACTGCAGCAGATACTGTTCTACCGGGCGCTGGGCGTGGGGCCGGATGAAATCAAAAGCATCATGAACGCGCCGTCATTCGACCGGCAAAACGCACTGGAGGAGCATCTTGCAGCCTTGCTGGCCCGGCGCGGGCAGCTGGATGCGCTGATCGAAACCGTCAGAAAGACCTTAACCGCAATTAAGGAGGAATTTGACATGACGGACGAGGAAAAATTCGCAGGCTTGAAACAAAAGCTGATCGACGAGAACGAGCGGCGATATGGCGCCGAGGCGCGCGCACTATACGGCGATGCGGTCAATCGGTCCAATGAGAAAATCAGGGGCATGACGCCCGCGCAATTCGCGCGTATGGAAGCGCTGGGTACGGAGGTCAACGAAGCGCTTAAAGCCGCAATGCTGACAAACGATCCGGCAGGCGCTTCGGCGCGCCATCTTTGTGAGCTGCATAAACAGTGGCTGATGTGCACCTGGACCAGCTACAGCGCCAAGGCGCACAGGGGACTGGCGCAGATGTATGTGGACGATGAGCGATTTGCCGCGTATTATAACGCCATTGCGCCGGACGCAGCCGTATTTTTGCGCGATGTACTGCTGCACTGTTTAGCTGAATAAGATTATGAAATAACTGTATTTCTAAGGCCGGATAAATTGGGATAATTTACCCGGCCTTTTCTTTTTATTACATAGACGTTATCATTTTAATAACTATTCTCGATATATCTATATATTGAGTTTTATATATACATATAATGGAGTGGACAAAATATGGCTTCTGAAGAGAGCAAGCAAAGCACAAAGCAGCGCTTCATCTCCATAATAGAGCAGAAAATAATCTCGGGCGAGTTCGCCATAGACCAAAAGCTTCCCCCCGAACGTGAGCTGGCAGAGATGGCGGGGGTATCGCGCATGACAGTACACGCCGGGCTTCTTGAGATGGCCACAAGAAATGTACTGCGTATAGTTCCGCGGCAGGGAACATATGTGAACAACTTCCAGACGGATGGGAGGCTGGAGCTGTTTGGAGCGCTTCTGCAGGATACGGACGAGATGGAGCGCGGTATATTTGAAAGCCTTTTCGATTTTCGCGAGATCATTGAAACCGCGGCGGCAGAGCGGGCTGCGCGCTACCGGACGGAAGAAAATGTCGCGAAGATGCGGGGCATCATTGAGCAGGAGCATAAGACCCGCGAGCCTGATAAAGCGGCGTTGCTGGACTATCAGCTGCATTTGCACGTGGCAATGGCGTCGGGGAACCTCGTGCTGCCGATGACGCTGCGCTCTATCGAAAGGATGTACATATCGTTTGCGACCAAATTCTATTCGATGCTGGACGATTATTCTGTCATCTACGTACTCCATGGACGGATGACCGATGCCATTGAAAAGGGCGACACTGCGGCCGCAAGGGCGGAAATGAAAATCATGCTGGATCATGGAAAAAACCTGATGAGGAAGAGGATAAGGGCGAAATAATACCGCCGCAAGGCGAAAATACGCCCCGGGAAGGCCAAAAGCTGATAACCCGCATTATATCCTTCTGTAGCGTTTTGCCGCATAAGCGGTTTTTCTTGTTGAATATAGCAGTTAAAACAGCTCATTTGCATGGCCGCCTCCGACGGCGAATAATCTCTATTGTATTAACAAAACGCATATGGTCACCGCCTGCAAACTGGTGTATATTTGTAATATGAGTGGTTATGACGTGGTGGCACTGGGCATTGCCGTGATGGATATTGTGGCAGCGCCTGCCGATAAAACGCTGTTCGATCAGGATAAAACGCCGGTGGAGAGCATCATATTGGCGCCGGGCGGCGACGCGGCCAATCAGGCGGCGGACCTGGCCAAACTGGGCAGGCGTGTGGCACTGTGTTGCCGGTTGGGAGACGACGCGCTGGGGCGCTTGTTTTTGGCAGAGCTGAAAGCGTGCGGCGTTGATCTGTCGCATGCCGTGGTGTCAAAGCAATCCGTTACGAGCGCGGCGATCGCGCTGGTGTCGGCGGACGGTCAGCGCAGCATTTTGCACCGGCGCGGCAACAATTATGATTTTTGCATAGGCGATGTGGATATGGACGTTATCGCCAACGCAAGGGCATTGTCTGTCGCCAGCTTTTACGGCTGCCCCAGGCTGGAGGAGGAAGGGCTGGAGCAGATTCTCGCGCATGCGAAAGGGCACGGCGTGATGACGTTTGCGGACATGGCCTCCGATAAAAAAGGTTTCAGGCTGGCGGGATTGAAACCGTTTCTTCCATATGTGGACTGGTTTTTGCCCAGCGAGGCGGAGAGTCTTCATCTCACGGACGGCCTTGGCTGCGCGGACGCCGCGCAGGCCTTTCTGGATCGGGGCGTACAGAATGTGGTGATCAAGTTGGGGGCGCGCGGCGTGTATGCGCGCTGCCGGGGTTTCTCGGGCTATGTGTCCGCATTCGCTATAGACGCGAAGGACACCACCGGTTCGGGCGACGCCTTCTGCGCCGGGCTGATTCACAGCCTGTTGGACGGGCAGGACACGGAAGCCGCACTGGAATTCGGGAGCGCCTGCGGCGCGTTCAATGCGCTGTACATGGGAGCGGCCACAGCTCCATTCAGCCAACCGGTGATTAAAGAGTTCATTGAGCGAACTAACCGCCGTTCGGCGGAACGATAAGGAGACGGCATGGATCGGGGAAGCGGCATACTTCTTGGCATATCTTCATTGCCCGGCCCGTTTGGCATCGGCACCATGGGCAAGGACGCACGCGGCTTTGTGGACAGGCTGAAAGACAGCGGACAGACATACTGGCAGATACTGCCCCTGTCGCCCACGGGGTTTGGCGATTCGCCTTACCAGTCCTTCAGCGCGTTTGCGGGCAATCCCTATTTTATTGATTTCCTCGAGCTGTTTGAAGACAATCTGCTGCCGGCGGAAGGCCTGGACCTGTGCGACAGGCTGTTCGAGGCGCAGGGTGGCGCCGTGGATTATAGCGTCCAGTATTCAGGTAAACAGAAGGTGCTGCAGATGTCTTACCGTTACGCGGCCGGCCGCATTGCGCAGGAGATCGATGCGTTTGCGCAGCGGCATGCGGACTGGATTTTTGACTATGCGCTTTTCATGGCGTTGAAAAACGCCTATGACATGAAACCCTTCTGGGAATGGCCCGAAGCGCTGGCCCGGAGGGACCGTGAAGCGCTCAACGTCGCTGCCTTAAGGCTGCGGGAACAGATCAGTTATCATATATTCGTGCAGTATCTTTTTTTCAGGCAGTGGAATGCGCTGCGCCGTTATGCGAACGATAACGGCATCCGCATCATCGGCGACATGCCCATCTACATCGCGTCGGACAGCGCGGACGCATGGGCAGGACGGGATATGCTCGACAAGCAAAGCTGTATGGCGGGATGCCCGCCCGACTATTTCAGCCCTACCGGACAGTTGTGGGGCAACCCGGTATACGACTGGGACGCGCTGAAAAAGACGAACTACGGATGGTGGAAGCGGCGGATCGCCCATCAGATATCGCTGTTTGATTACCTGCGCATCGACCACTTCCGGGGCTTTGAAGCCTATTACGAGATCCCCAAAGGCGCCGAGACGGCGGAGGCGGGCCAGTGGATAAAAGGGCCCGGAATCGCTTTTTTTCAGCAGATGGAGAATGAGCTGGGACGGCTGCCGCTGATCGCGGAGGACCTGGGATACCTCACGCCCGAGGTGTTTGATATGCTGGAAGCGACCGGATATCCCGGGCTCAAGGTGCTGCAGTTCGCTTTCGACCCGAACGGCAACAGCGTGTATCTGCCGCACCGGTATGAGCGCAACTGCGTTGTCTATACCGGCACACACGACAACGATACCACGCAGGGCTGGTACGCTGCGCTGGGTGATGGGGAAAGGGCTTTTTTGGACGACTATCTGGACGGCGTACAGCCGGAACGCATTCACTGGCAGCTGATACGGCTGGCGATGGGTTCGGTGGCGGACGTGTGCATCATCCCCATGCAGGATTTACTGGGGCTGCCAACCGCCGCCCGCATGAACAAGCCGCAGACCGCGCAGGGCAACTGGCGCTGGCGCTTGACTGACGGGCAGTTTGCCAGCGATACGGCAAAAATGCTGGCGGGATTGACGGCTTTGTATGGGCGGACCGGTCATGAAAGGGCAAGAGAATTGTCCGGGAATTGACACATTTTGCGGGAGGCAGATGAAGGGAAAAGATGTTGGCGGGTCGAATACTACCAACAGACCGGCGAAAGATAAGTGCGGAACCAGGCGACGGGGGAAAGAAGGTTTCGGGACATGAAAGACTTTTCGAGTTACATCGATAAAGACGAAATCTATCTGTTTAACACCGGGGAAGCGCAGCAGGCCTATGCCACTTTCGGCTGTCATTTCATCGAAGAACTCAGGCTTCACCGTTTCGTGGTGTGGGCGCCCAATGCGCAGTCCGTCAGCGTCGTGGGGGATTTCAACGGCTGGGATGCGTCGAAAAACAGGATGGAGCGGCTGCCCACAGGCGTTTTCGTCGCGTTTGTTCCAGGTCTTCAGGATGGAGATTGTTATAAATATCATATAGTCGGCTATGACTTTCGGACGGTGCTCAAGGCAGACCCGTTCGCATTTCATGCCGAAGTCCGCCCGGCCACCGCGTCCAAGGTGTGGAACCTTGACGGATATGAGTGGCATGATTCAAATTTTCTGGAAAACCGGAAAAAAGAAAACACTCTCAATAAGCCGATGTCCATATACGAGATGCACATCGGCTCGTGGCGTTTGAAGGAAGGTTACCATTTCGCGAACATGCGCGAGGTGGCGGACGAGCTGTCCGAATATTTGGTGGAGATGAATTTCACGCACGTGGAAATATTGCCCGTTACCGAATACCCGCTGGACGATTCGTGGGGCTATCAGGTGACTGGCTATTACGCGGTGACGAGCCGGTATGGCACGCCGCAGGATTTCATGTACTTCGTGGACACGATGCACGCCAAAGGCATCGGCGTCATTATGGACTGGGTGCCGGCGCATTTTCCCAAAGACGCGCACGGCTTGGCTCGTTTCGACGGTACCTGCCTGTTCGAGCACCAAAACCCGGTGCAGGCCAACCACCCCCAGTGGGGCACGCTGATATTCAACTACAGCCGCCCCGAAGTGACGAGTTTCCTCGTGTCCAGTGCGATGCTCTTCTTCGACGTTTATCATATCGACGGCATCCGTGTGGACGCCGTCACGTCCATGCTGTATCTCGACTATGCCCGCAACGAAGACGAATTTGTGCCCAACGAGCACGGCGGCAACATCGACTATCACGCCGTGGCTTTTCTGAAAAAGCTCAACGCGGTGGTGCTGACGCGCTATCCCGGCGCCATCACCGTGGCCGAGGAGTCCACCTCGTTCCCCAAGATCACAGTGCCACCTTACGACGGTGGGCTGGGCTTTGTGTACAAGTGGAATATGGGCTTCATGCACGATACGCTCAAATACATGTCGGTGGACCCCATTTTCCGGCAGTTTTACCATAGCAAGATGACGTTCTCGCTTTGCTACGCTTTCACGGAGAATTTCATATTGCCGTATTCGCACGACGAAGTGGTGCACGGTAAGAAATCGCTGCTGGACAAGATGTACGGCGGCTACGACAACAAATTCGCGGCGCTGCGGGCGCTGCTCGGCTTTATGTATGCGCATCCCGGCAAAAAGCTCTTGTTTATGGGCAGCGAGTTCGGACAGTTCATCGAATGGGCGCACAAGAAACAGCTGGACTGGTTCCTGCTGGAATACGACCGGCACCGCCAGATGAGGCAGTATGTGAAAGCGCTGAACGCGTTTTACAAAGGCTGCCCCGCACTCTACGAGGTGGACGACAGCTGGGACGGTTTCGCGTGGCTGAACGTGGACAACGCGGAGCAGAGCGCGCTGGCTTTCATGCGAAAGGGCAAGGCGAAGGGCGATGTCTGCATATGTATGTTCAATTTCACGCCGACACCGGTGAAAGGCTTCGTATTCGGCCTGCCGTGGGACGGTGCGTTGACGGAAGCGCTCAGCAGCAACGAAGAGGCATTTGGCGGCAACGGGAACGTGGGGCAAAAAACGATCGCAGCCAGACGCGAAGGGTTTGGCGGATACCCATTCAGCGCCGAGGCGGACCTGCCGCCGCTTTCGGCTCTGTATTACAGGCTAACAGAAAAACCAATTGAGCGGAGGTGAAGATGTATGATCAACAAGAAAAAATGTATGGCCATGCTTCTCGCGGGAGGTCAGGGGGCGCGTTTGGGCGTGCTCACCAAAACACGGGCCAAACCGGCGGTGCCTTACGGAGGCAAGTATAAGATCATCGATTTTCCTCTTTCCAACTGCACGAACTCGGGTATCGACACAGTGGGCGTGCTGACGCAGTACCAGCCGCTTGAACTGAACTCGTACATCAGCACAGGGGCCCCGTGGGACCTGGACAGCAACACCGGCGGCGTGTTCATACTCCCGCCGTATTTGAAGGCGGAACGCGGCGAATGGTATTCCGGCACCGCCAACGCCATCTACCAGAACATCTTCTTTATCGACAAGTTCGACCCGGACTACCTGCTCGTATTGTCGGGTGATCATATCTACAAGATGGACTACAGCGCGATGCTCAAGTTCCATATCCAGACGGAAGCGTCGGCCACCATCGCCGTGATCGAGGTGCCTATTGAGGACGCGTCCCGGTTCGGCATCATGAACACGGACGAGACCTTCCGCGTCATCGAGTTCGATGAAAAGCCGGAGAGGCCAAAGAACAACCTCGCATCGATGGGAGTTTACATATTCAACTGGCGCAATGTTAGAGCTTACCTTCAGGCGGACAACGAGGACAAAAGCTCCACGAACGATTTCGGTCGGGATATCATTCCCAAGATGCTGGCGGCGGACGAGATGATATTCGCCTACCGCTTCAAGGGCTACTGGAAGGACGTGGGAACGATCGAGAGCCTGTGGGAGGCCAATATGGAGCTGCTGCAGGATCATCCCGAGCTGAACCTGCACGACCCGTCGTGGAAGATACTCTCCCGGAATCCCAACCAGCCGCCGCATTACGTGGGCGATGATGCCAGGATCAGCAAAAGCTTTATATCGGAGGGTTGCCGCATCTACGGCACGGTGGAAAACAGCGTGCTGTTCCCCGAGGTGACAATCGGAGCGGGCGCGCATGTGAAGGACAGCATCCTTATGCAAAACACGGTGGTCAGGGAGGACTGCGAGATCACCCGCACGATCATCGATGAGGATGTGGTGGTGGACAGTGGCTGCCGCATCGGCGGGGATGACAAAATCACAGTGATCGGCCAGGGGGCGATGCTGGGTAAAAACATGGTGATCGAGCAAGGGGCATCCATCCAGCCGGACTGCCAGTTCATCAACGACGTATGCGAAACCGGAAATGAGGTGAGCCTGTGATTAAAGACGTATTCGGCCTGATATACGCCGGTGAGGAGAACCACAATCTGCGCGAGCTGGTGCTGGCGCGCTCCGTCGCCGCGCTGCCGGTGGGCGGGCGTTACCGCGTGATCGATTTTGCGCTGTCCAACATGGTCAACAGCGGCATCCGCAACGTGGGCATCATCACGCAGAAGAACTATCAGTCCCTGATGGACCATGTGGGCTCCGGCAAGGAATGGGACCTTAGCCGTAAAACGGACGGGCTTTTCATGCTGCCGCCGTTTGACAACGCGGAGAACACCGGCATTTACCGGGGCGTGTCCGACGCGATCCGCAGCAACATGTCTTACATCAAGCGCGCGTCCCAGCCGTATTGCCTGCTGATCGGCTCCAGCACCGTCCATACCACCACCTACAACCACATGCTCAAGAAGCATCTGGGAAAAAAGGCGGATATCACGATGCTCTACAGCGTGGACAAAACCGGCGGCGAGAGCCGGGACCACTTCCGCGATCTGCGGCTGTTCACCGACGAGGACGGATGGATCACCGAGATGGATTACAATTTCAAATATTCCAGCTCGGACAAGGTGAGCATGGAAGTTTACCTGATCCACAAGAGCCTGCTGGAATATGTGATAGACCGCAGCATCGCGCACGGCCATTTTGATTTTGTAGGTGACGCGCTGATGAAAAACGTAAGGAATCTGCGCATACTGGCATTGGAGCACAACGGCTACGTGGGGCGGCTGGATTCCGTGAACGCGTATTACCAGATGAATCAGGACATGCTGCTGCCGGACGTGCAAAAAGACCTGTTCTATACCGGCCGGCCGGTGTATACCAAGATCAAGGACGAAGCGCCGGTGAAATACGGACAGCACGCCGCGGTGAAAAACAGCTTTCTGGCAAACGGTTGCGTGATCAACGGCGAGGTGGAGGACTGCATGCTGTTCCGCGGCGTTCGCGTGGCTAAGGGGACGAAGCTCAAGGGCTGCATCATCATGCAGGAGTGTGATATCGACGCAAACTGCTCGCTGGAGTATGTCATCGCGGACAAGAACTGCCACATCCGCGAAGGAAAGCGGCTGGTCGGTGACCCCAACTACCCAAGCATCATCAGAAAAGGATCGGTGTTGTAATATGGACGGTCAAGTTAAAAAGATGATGGAAGAGCTGGATGTGAAAAAACTGCCCTCTATTTTGATGACCGCCGCGGAATGCGCGCCCTTCGCCAAGACGGGAGGGCTGGCGGATGTGGTGGGCACGCTGTCCAGAGAGCTGAAGGATATGGGCTTCGATGTCCGGCTGATGCTGCCGTATCACCGGATCATCAAGGATAAATTCCGCAGCACCGCGACGCATCTGGTCAGCTTTGGCGTGGACCTGGGCTGGCGTTCGCAGTATGTGGGCGTGGAGGTCTACGACTGGGAGGGCATCCCCGTCTATTTTATCGACAACGAGTATTACTTCGGGCACGCGATATACCGCGGCGGCAGCTTCGAGGGTGAGCAGTACGCCTATTTTTCCCGAGCGGTGCTGGAAGCGCTGCCGCTGATCAACTTTGAACCGGATATCATCCATGTGAACGACTGGCACACCGCCATGATACCGATGCTCTTGAAAACGCAGTATAGCGGGCGGCCGCAGGAAAGGAGCAAGACGGCGCTGTCCATTCACAGCCTGGGTTATCAGGGACGGTTCGACTTCGGTTTTGCGGCGGACCTGCTGGGCATAGAGGGCAAATACTATCACCCGGATTATCTGGAGTTTCACGGCGGCGCGAACTTCATGAAGGGCGGCATCGTGTTTGCCGACAAGCTCGTGACCGTGAGCCCCACCTACGCGGAGGAGATCAGAATGCCGTACTACGGGGAAGGACTGGACGGCGCGCTGCAGGCTCGCGCGCATGATCTGACCGGCATACTGAACGGGATCGACACCGTGGCGTTTAACCCCGCGGACGACAAGCTCATTCCGTATACCTATGACGCGAAAGACCTGTCGGGCAAGCAGAGGAACAAGGAGGCACTGATCAATGAGCTGGGGCTGAAGATCAAATCCGAAACGCCGCTGATCGGCATGGTATCCCGCCTGACCCGCCAGAAGGGCCTTGATCTGCTGCTTTGTGTATTCGAGGAATTGATGCGCGAAGAGAACGTGGGCTTTGTGCTGCTGGGCACGGGTGAAACGGAATACGAGGAGTTTTTCCGAAGCGCGGCCTATCGGACGGACGGGCGGGCCAAAGGGCTGACGCTGTTCGACGACGGCCTGGCGCACCGCATCTACGCAGGGAGCGACCTGTTCCTGATGCCGTCGCGGTATGAGCCGTGCGGCCTGGCCCAGATGATCGCGCTCCGGTATGGCGCGCTGCCCATCGTACGCGCCACGGGCGGGCTCAAGGATACCGTTAAGCCATATAATGAATATACGGGGGAAGGCAACGGCTTTTCCTTCGATAACTACAACGCGCACGACATGCTGGCCGCCATCAAATACGCGCTCGGCATCTATCGAAACGCCGAAAAGCTGCGGTCTATCCGTAAGCGCGCCATGGCGCAGGATTGGAGCTTCAAGAAGAGCGCGGTGGAATACGCGCGGCTGTATCTGTCGATGGCACAATTCCTGCTGAGTTGACATCATGGCGGGAGTCCAATAGAATAACTTCAGTAAAGGGAGACCTCGGAGGGGATTCATTGTATACGGAAAACAAGAATAAGATAGACGAGCTGAAGCTTGTTATAGAGGGAAAGCTTAAACGGTATTACGGACGGACGCTGGAGAACGCCACGGACGAGGAGATATTTCAGTCGGTGGCGATAAGCCTGCGGGACAGGATACTGGAACAATGGGTGAAGTCCAGCGAGGAAATGGAAACACGCGGCTTGAAAACGCTGTATTACATGTCCGCGGAATTCCTGATGGGGCGCGCCCTGGTCAACAATATGATCAATCTGGGCGTGCTGGACGAATACCGTGCCCTGATGGCGGAAATCGGCTATCCGTTTGAAAAGCTGGAGGAGCAGGAAAACGAGGCTGGGCTCGGCAACGGCGGCCTGGGACGGCTGGCGGCGTGTTTTCTTGATTCGCTGTCCACGCTGAACCTGCCGGTGATCGGTTCCGGCATCCGCTATGAATACGGCATTTTCCGCCAGCGCATCGTGAACGGCGAGCAGGTGGAGGTACCGGATGACTGGACAGCCCGCGGCGACGTTTGGGAGATCGAGCGGCGGGAAGAACAGGTGGAGGTGCATTTCGACGGCACGGTGGAGGAAGTCTGGACGGAAGACGGGCTGACCATCCAGCACAGGAACTATCAGGCGGTGCTGGCGGTGCCGCACGACATGCCGGTGATGGGCTACAACAGCCACATGCCCGCGACGCTGCGCCTGTGGCGCGCGGAGTGCCCGGTGGTGTTCGACCTGCAGTCGTTCAACAAGGGCGACTACGCCTGCATGGTGCAGCAGCGCGAACTGGCGGAGACGATATCCAAGGTGCTGTATCCGGAGGACAACCACATCGCCGGGCGAATGCTGCGCCTCAAGCAGTATTATTTCCTGGCGTCCGCGACGATGCAGCACATGGTGCGCGAACATAAAAAACGCTACGGAGATGTCCGCACGCTGCCGGACAAGGTGGTGCTGCAGATCAACGACACGCATCCGGCTTTCGCGATACCCGAGCTGATGCGTATTCTGCTGGATGAGGAGCAGCTGGGGTGGGATGAAGCGTATGGCATCGTCAGCCGCATATTCAATTACACCAATCACACGGTAATGCAGGAAGCGCTGGAGGTATGGCCGGAGCAGTTTTTCAAACAGCTGCTGCCACGCGTATACGCCATCGTCACCGCAATCAACGACGGGTTCAGCCAGAAGCTCTGGAAGGCCTTCCCGGGCGATTGGGATAAGATATCTCGCATGTCCATCATCGCGTATGACGAGATCCGCATGGCCAACCTGTGCCTCGCCGTATGCAGCCATGTAAACGGTGTGTCTCAACTGCATGGCGTCATATTAAAAACGCGCACTTTCCGCGACTTTTACGTGATAAGCCCCGAGAAATTTACCGCCGTGACCAACGGCATCACACAGCGGCGCTGGCTGGCCACGGCAAACCCCGCGCTCACCAGCCTGATCAGCGACAATATCGGCAGCAAGTTTCTGGAGGACTACCGTGACCTGGAACGGCTGAAGCCGTTCGCAGACAATCCGACATTCCTCAAAGACTTCGCTGAGGTAAAGGCGCAGAACAAACGCAGGCTGACTGAATACGTGAAAAAGGCTCAAGGGGTATCGCTGGACCCGGATACGGTTTTCGACGTGCAGGCCAAAAGGCTCCATGAATACAAACGCCAGCTGATGAAGGCGCTGCACATCCTCTATCTGTACAACCGCTTCGCGCAGGACGAGAGCTTTTCGCTGCCCCATCCGGTCACGTTCCTGTTCGCGGCGAAAGCGTCTCCGGCCTACCACCGGGCGAAGAACATCATCCGCCTGATCAACGTGGCGTCGTCGCTGGTGGAGTCGCATCCACGTACGAAGGACAACATCCGGGTGCTGTTTCTGGAGAATTACAACGTGTCGCTGGCGGAGCTGCTGATCCCCGCGGCGGATATCAGTGAGCAGATATCCACAGCCGGGCGCGAGGCGTCGGGCACCGGCAACATGAAGTTCATGCTGAACGGCGCGGTGACGCTGGGAACGATGGACGGCGCGAACGTCGAGATATACGAGCAGGCGGGCGCGGACAACATCTTCATATTCGGCGCGCGCGCTGAGGAGATCGCGCGGATGGAGAATGAGAACAGCTATAACCCGAAGCAAATCTTCGACGGCAACGCGGATGTACGGGATGCCCTGCTGCGCCTTGTGGACGGCTCATTGCCCGGCGCGGAAGGCAGCCCATTCCAGAACCTCTACCAGTCGCTGCTGACGGGGGACTATGACCGGGCCGATAAATACTTCGTCCTTTACGACTTTGATTCTTATCGTGATATGTTTGAAAAGGTGCTTGCCGCTTATACCGATACGGCAGGCTGGACGCGCAAGGCGGTGATCAATGCGGCCAGCGCCGGATTCTTCAGCGCGGACAGGACGATCGATGAGTACAACCGGCTGATCTGGAAGCTGGAAACGATTTAAGAGAGCTGGGGTTAAGGCATGCTGATCAACTACCGGAATGAAATGCTGCACGATTCCTCGCTGTATGTGTTTCGCGATCCTGTGGGCGCTGTGACGGCAGGCACGCAGGTGACGATGCGGTTCAGGACGCGGCTTTCCAACGTGGCCAGCGTCTATCTATGCCTGTACAGCGAGCAGCACCGTGAAGACTTGGAGATGGCGTTGTCGGACGGGTATTGGCAGGTTGCAATCAATGCGCCCTCCAAGCCGGATGTCTACTGGTACCACTTCGTCATCAACATAGAAGGCAAAATCGTCTACTATGGCGCCAACGGAAAGCGCACCGCAGGGCTGGGCTGCGCGTACACGGAGCCGCCGCCTGCGTTCCAACTGACGGTGTACGCCTCGGAATTCTCACCGGCGGATTGGTTCCCCGGATCGGTGATGTATCAGATTTTTCCGGACCGTTTTCGCCGCAGCCAGGACGACACCGCGCAGAAAGGGCTGCACTATCATCGATCGAAGGGCCGGCGCGTGTACGAGCATAAGAGCTGGAACGGGAAGCCGCTCTTCAAGCCGCTGGCCGGGCAAAGCGATTACAGCCCGTGTGACTATTTCGGCGGCACACTCAAGGGCATT
Source organism: Bacillota bacterium (assembly GCA_023428025.1). Lineage (GTDB taxonomy): Bacteria > Bacillota > Clostridia > Christensenellales > SZUA-584 > SZUA-584. The sequence goes on along the minus strand of JAEYZN010000021.1, from coordinate 14,903 downwards.
GAGGAATCGCTGGATTATATCGCCGGGCTTGGCGTGGACGTTATCTATCTAAATCCGGCATTTGAAGCGGCCTCCAATCACCGTTACAACACGGCGGATTACCACAAGATCGATCCGGTGCTGGGGAATGAGGCGGACCTAAAGTCGTTGTGTGAAAAAGCGGCGGACAAAGGCATACGGATACTGCTGGACGGGGTGTTTTCGCACACCGGTTCAGACAGCATCTATTTCAACCGCGAGGGCGCTTACGACGGCGTGGGCGCGGCCAACAGCCAGGATTCGCCGTATTACCCGTGGTACAGCTTCGAGCACTATCCGGACAAATACAGATGCTGGTGGGGGTTTCAGTCTCTCCCCGAGGTGAACGAGCACGACCCCGGTTGGCAGGACTTTGTGGTGACAGGCGAGGACAGCGTGATCCGGCACTGGCTGAAGGCGGGTATAAAGGGATACCGACTGGATGTGGCCGACGAGCTGCCGGACGACGTGCTGGAGCTGATGTATGCCACGGCCCGCCAAACGGAGCCGGAGGCGGTGATGCTGGGCGAGGTGTGGGAAGACGCCACCACCAAATACAGCTACGGCGCCAAGCGCCGCTACGCCTTGGGCGGGCGGCTGGATTCGGTGACGAATTATCCGTTCCGCAACGCGGCGATCAGCTTCCTCACAGGCAAGACGGATGCGCACGAACTGCGGGACTTCTTCGTGGATCAAGCGGTGAATTACCCGCCGCCCATGTACCATTCGCTGGCGAACCTGCTGTCGTCCCACGATGTGACGCGCATACGGACGGCGCTAAGCACGCCGATAGACCCGCATAGCCTGACGCGCGAGCAGCAGGCGACGTTTGTCATCAGAGACAGCCAGAACCGTAAGGGTGCGCTGCGGCAGCGGCTGGCGGCGGCGCTGCAGTTCAGCGTGCCGGGTGTGCCGAGCGTCTATTATGGTGATGAGAAGGGCATGAACGGTTTCCTGGACCCGTTCAACCGGGAAACGTTCCGGGACGGTCCGCACGAGTTGACGGAGGATTATCAGCGTTTTGCGCGGCTGCGCCGCTCGGCGGATGCCCTGCGGGCAGGGCATGCCGTGTTCTACGCGCCGGACCCCGACTGCGCTGGCGTGCTGCGATACATAACAGGCGGCAGAGACGCGCTGGGCCGCGAAGCACAGGACGGCGCGTATCTGGTGATGGTCAACCGCAGCGATGCGCACAAGCGGTTTGTGATCGATTTTATGGCGCGCAGCGCGCTGTTCGCGCCGGGGCATCAGTCGGCGCTGCGTTTCCTGCTGGGCAACAAGGCCACCTGCCTGTTGACCGGCAAAACGTATGTCGTTCGGGATGCGCTGCTGGAGCTTACAATCAAAGGGATGAGCGCTGTCTGGCTGAAAATTGACGGCGATTGACAAGGGAATAATAGTATAACAAGATCAGGAGATGACTATGACATATCTGGAAACATATGCGCAATGGCGGCAGTTTGTAAAGGACAAAGCGTTGCTTGATGAACTTGAGGCCATAAAGGACGACGACAAGCAGATCAAGGAGCGCTTTTTTGCTGACCTTCCGTTTGGAACGGCGGGCCTGCGAGGCATTATCGGCGCGGGCATTGCGCGCATGAACCGTTACACAGTGGGACGCGCCACACAAGGACTGGCGGATTATCTGAAAAAGGACGGCAAAGACGATTTAAAGATCGCCATCGCGTACGACTCCCGGCGGTTTTCCCGTGAGTTCGCGCAGGAAGCGGCCAGCGTGCTGGCTGGAAACGGCATCAAAGCGTATGTATTCAAACAGCTGACCAGCGTGCCGGAGCTGTCGTTCGCAGTGGGTTACTTGAAAGCGGACGGCGGCATCGTGATCACGGCCAGTCATAACCCGAAGGAGTATAACGGGTACAAGGTGTATGCCGCATACGGCGGCCAGCTGGGGCCGGACGAGAGCTTGGAGGTAACGGCCTGCATCCAGAAGCTGGATGCGTTCAGGGACATCAAACGCTTGGAATTTGATGAAGGCATATCGCGCGGACTGATCAGTGAAGTGGGAGAAGAGATCGACCGCGTCTATTTTCAGCACATCGTGGACCTGTGCGGCTCGGACGGCGCCGAAGGTTTCAAGGTGGTGTATACGCCGCTGCACGGCTCAGGCCTGCGCACGGCCCAAAATGTATTTCCCGCGGCAGGCATCAGCGACTTTTACATTGTCGAGGAGCAGAAGGTTCCGGACGGCAGCTTTCCCACGATCAATTCGCCGAACCCGGAGGACCCCACCGCAATGAAGATGGCGATCGAACTGGCCGGCCAGCTGGGCGCGGAGATCGCGATCGGGACGGACCCGGACGCCGACCGTATGGGCGCGGCGGTGCGCCGCGGCGACGGCAGCTATGCCATGCTGACCGGCAACCAGATCGGCTGTATCCTGACCGGGTATCTGCTTGAGAAACGCAAGAAGTCCGGCCAACTCAGGCCGACGGATTATGTGATTCGGTCGTTTGTGTCCACCGAAATGGTGGAGGCCATCGCGAAGCGGTATGGCGTCACCTGCCTCACCGTGCTCACGGGTTTCCGCTTTATCTCTGAGATCATCGCGCAGAACGAGGGGACGGATAAGGACTTTGTCTTTGGCTTTGAGGAGAGCTTCGGCTTTCTTGCGGGCACGTTTGCGCGGGATAAGGACGGCGTGCTGGCAGGTTTGCTGCTTTGCAAGGCGGCGCAGTATTACCGCTCGCAGGGCAAGAGCCTGCTTGAAGTGCTGGATGCGCTGTACAGCGAATATGGGTATTACCGGGAAAGCGTCAAAAACATCGCTTTCGCCGGGCTGGACGGCATGGAAAAAATGCGGCAGCTGATGGCGCGCCTGCGTGAGAAACCGATTGCGGAAATCGGCGGTGTGGCCGTCGAATATACGGAGGATTATCAGACCCGCAAGCGCACCGGTTCTGATGGAGCGGTTACCGAAATCGAACTGCCGGGGACCAACGCGCTCAAGCTATTACTGGAGCAGCGGGGATGGATCTGCATCCGGCCCTCCGGCACCGAACCCAAGATCAAGATCTATTTTGCGGTGCGCGCCGCTTCGGAAGACGCCGCCGTGGAGCAACTGGCGTGGCTGGAGGCTGGTATAGAAAAACTCATGTGATAGCATGACAGACTCATTATATCTAGATGACGGGTGTGGGAGAACCATATCCGTTTTTTCATGTGCAGTATATAAACGAACGCAAAAAAAGAAGAGCTTCCGCCCTTCCTTTATGTTCTGTGGTTAGAACTTTCCATTGGTCTCCGCATACTGGATCAGTTTCTTGACCATGTTCCCGCCAACACGACCGGCTTCCCGGGACGAAATGTCGCCGTTGTAACCCTGCTTGAGGTTAACGCCGATTTCTGTTGCCACCTCGTACTTCAAGTTGCTGAGCATCTGTTTGGCCTGAGGCACTACTGTCTGATTGTTGTTGCTTGTTGCCACTTTGTTCACCTCCTTTAATCCTATTTTTCCGCGGTTTTTCAAATATACACATGTAAATAAATCATAAATATCCAAAATATAACTTGAGTATTTGGTTGTGAAGTGCTCAAAATGTGGGGACTTCTAATGGAAAGAGGCCTGCAAGGCCGATTTAAAACAGGAGGTGCTTGAAATGCCGGAACACAAGATGTCGGAAGCCTTAAAGTATGAGATCGCGAGAAAGCTGGGTGTGGAAACGACCGTCGCAACCCAGGGGTGGGGCGCTGTTTCATCCAGAGATTGCGGTAACATCGTTCGAGAGGCGATACGGATAGCAGAAGGAAGAAACACCTGATAACCGCCGTACTGGTGAAGGGCTCTGAGCAAGGGCCCTTCAACTTTACTGGAAGCTGTAGCACATGACGCAAGACGATCAAGCAATATGCGCTAAGGAGAAATGGTTTTGGCATACGTTTCTGTGGTATAATACAGGCAAAGGAGGATGGGCATTATGTTTACTATCGTTGATGTATTTGGCAGAGAGATATTGGATAGCCGGGGCAACCCCACGGTTGAGGCCCAGGTCGAGCTGGCGGGCGGAGCCAGAGCCCGCGCTTCCGTGCCTTCGGGCGCTTCCACAGGCCAGTTTGAGGCCATTGAATTGCGGGATGGCGATAAGGAACGCTATTTGGGGCGCGGCGTCAGCAAAGCCGTTGAGAATATCAACGATGTGATCGCTAACCTCATCATTGGCATGGACGCCCAAAACCAGGTGGACATCGATTATGGCATGATCGCTCGTGACGATACAGAGAACAAGTCCTGCCTTGGGGCCAACGCGATGCTCGCGGTGTCTCTGGCCGTGGCAAAAGCGGCCGCCATGCAGGCCGAGCTGCCACTGTACCGTTATATTGGCGGCTGCAATGCGCGCAAACTGCCCGTTCCCATGATGAACATCATCAACGGCGGCAAACACGCCGACAACAGCGTTGATATACAGGAATTCATGATTATGCCGGTGGGAGCGGCGAGTTTCAAAAAGGCGCTGCAGATGAGCGCCGAGGTATTCCACCGGCTGAAAAGCGTGCTGAAAGCCAAAGGTTACAGCACATCGGTGGGAGATGAGGGCGGATACGCCCCCGACTTAAAATCCAACGAAGAAGCGATTGAAACGATCTTGGAAGCCATCACGCTGGCCGGGTATCAGCCAAAGACGGATTTTATGCTGGCAATCGACGCCGCGGCCACCGAGATGTATGAGGCCGCGAAGGAAAATGGTGAAGAAGGACGCTACTTGTTTTGGAAATCAAAGCTGAGCCTGTCATCCGAAGACATGGTCAGGTATTGGGAAAAGCTCTGCGGACAATACCCGATCATTTCACTGGAGGATGGCCTGGCTGAGGAAGACTGGCCGGGCTGGCGCATGCTCACGCAGCAGCTGAGCGGCAGTGTACAGTTGGTGGGGGACGATCTTTTTGTGACCAATACAGAGCGCTTATCACGCGGGATACTCGAAAAAGCATCAAACAGCATCCTGATCAAGGTGAATCAGATCGGGACATTGACGGAAACACTGGAAGCGGTGGAGATGGCCAACCGGGCGGGGATGACGGCAATCGTCAGCCACCGTTCGGGAGAGACGGAGGATGTGACCATCGCGGATCTGTCCGTGGCCGTCAATGCCGGGCAAATTAAAACGGGCGCGCCATCCCGGACAGACAGGGTCGCCAAATACAATCAGCTGTTGCGGATCGAGGAAGAACTGGGCCTCACAGCTGTTTATCCGGGAAGGAAAGCTTTTTTCAACCTCAGCAATCCGGATTTAGAATGAATGGCAAGCCGTTAAAGTCTGAGCCGCTGGCATTTAACCGGCGGCTCTATTGGTTTATCAACAAATAAGGCGAAAAACAAACTGCGCGGCAAGCGCGCAGTTTATGACTATGGTATTACTTACGTGTTGTGATCAGAAACTCGTGTTGCAGAAGGTGACAGCCTCAATCTGGCCGATAGGAATAACCGTCACTTTGCCAAAGCAGTTATTGCCAGGGCATCCGCCCGAGCCGCGCGTAATCATCTTTACACAATCACAGGTCACAGCACATAAAAGTCCTGTAAAGCAACAGCTCTCCGTGCATATGGTAACGACTTCATCGACATTTTCACATAATGAGTCGATCAGACAGCGTCTGTTGTCAGCAATATTGCCATCCATATTGTTATTTAACCTCCTTCAGAAGAGTTAATCTATAATTATATTATGGTTTACTCTTAATTGTGTGACTTGTCAGTTTGAGAAGAGCATCCTTCAGCGATGCCATATTTTTATATTTAAACAAATCAGGCTGTGCGGCTGGAAAAAAATATTTTATTAAGAGTATAACATGAAAAGCCGATACTAGAGAAAGACAACAGTGATAGCATGATTGATTTCTCCGAAAGTGATGCTGTTTGTTATAAGGTTGTTAGCTTGTGGGGGAATAAAAAATGGTAGTGCTGATAGTAGACGATTCGCTGTTGGTGCTAAGGACAGTAGAATCACAGATAAAAGAAATGGTGGATATTGACGAGGTCATACTCTGCTCTAATTCTGTTCAGACACTGGATATAATTAAACAAAAAGGTGTGGATATAGTTATACTTGATGTTGTGATGCCGGAAATGAGCGGCTTGGAGGTGCTGTCCAGAATACGCCGTGATCCTTTTCTGGATGATACACAGGTCATCATGTTGACTTCGGAGCCGGAATACCTCAAAGAGAGTTTCAGCCTGGGTTCGAACGATTTTATCAACAAACCGTTTCAGCCGGTTGAATTGCAGTCCCGCCTTAAGGCCGCCGTCAAGACAAGAAAGAGCCTGATGATGGTCAACGAAATGAACCGCCAGTTGTCACTGAAAAATCAGGAATTGCTGAACCTCAATCAGTTGCTGAATAATACTCAAATCAACATCATACAGAATGAGAAAATGGCGTCCATCGGGGAACTGGCTGCGGGAGTTGCGCATGAAATCAATAATCCCCTTGGTTTCGTAAAGAGCAATATCGAGACGCTCAGCAGCTTCTTAAAAAAGATATCGGCAGTCATCGGTATATACAGAAGCAATCACGAGGCGCTGGAAAGCACCGTCACAGATCAAACCAGCCGTCAATATCTCACACAAATGGCCGAGGCTGAAGAAAAATATAAAATCGACTTTATTATGTCCGAACTGGCCCCGCTTTTCAGCGATTTGCAGGAGGGCATCGCGCGTGTGACCAAAATAGTGGCCACCCTCACCAGCTTTGCCCATGCAGGGCTGGACGACGAATATGTATTGAACAACATCAGCAGCCTGATAGAAGAGGCCTTGCTCATTATTAGAAATGAGTATAAATACTCGATTGATATCCATACCCGTCTTATTGAGGACGACGAAATCGAATGCAACAGGGGCCAGATAGAGCAGGTACTGATCAATATTCTGATGAATGCCATACACGCTATAAAATCACAAAACCGTAATGAAAAAGGGAACATTGAAATCAGCACGGCACGGAATGAGGATGAATTCCTGATCATTATCAGTGATGATGGCCCGGGCGTACCGGAAAATCTGTTTAACCGCATATTTGACCCGTTCTTCACCACCAAGGATGTGGGACAGGGAACCGGCTTGGGCCTGAGCATATCTTACGATATTATCGTCAATAAGCATGGCGGCTATCTTAACGTGTCCAATCATGCGCCTGCGGGCGCCGTTTTTGAAATCGGATTGCCGATACGGCGAAAGACTGAACAGGGGCCGGAGGACAGACAATGAAAAAGCTCCTGTTCGTGGATGACGCGCCTGAGATATTAAGCGCCATCAAGCGGAGCTTTTTCGATTCTGATTATGAAGTTATAACCGCTGAAAATGGCAGAGAGGCTCTGGCCGTCATGAAGTCTGAGCAGATTAGTCTGGTGGTCAGCGATTTGAGAATGCCGGAAATGGATGGCTTTCAACTGCTGTCAGCCATTAAGAAGGACCATCCACAGGTGATTCGTATTATTTTGAGCGGATATGCGGATGAGAAACAGGTGCTTAAGGCACTCCAGAAGAATATCGCCAAGGTCTATCTGCTCAAACCATGGGACAACGAACTGCTCCTTAAGCTGGTTGAACAACTGTTTGATACGGAAGACCTGCTGCGCGGAACAAATATCCTGTCGCTGATCAACAATGTTGATGAACTGCCAACAATTAAAACCAGTTACCGGAATATATTGTCTCTGATCGATCATGATGCGGAGATACCGCAAATCATAAATGCGATAGAAAGGGATCAATCGATTGCAGGCAAAATACTGCATATCGCAAACTCGGCTTTTTACGGGCTGAAGACGGGCTCTGTATCTCATGCTGTGAAATATCTGGGGCTAAACACGATGAGAAGCCTGGTGTTGACCACGCCGATTGTGGATTCTGCGGGACGTGCGAGCCATTTTGCGAGCCGGCAGCTGGAAATGGCCATGCGGGTCAACCGGCTGCTCAGCCTGCTGTATGAACGCGCTTTGCATAAGAAAGTGATGGAGATGTCCAACATTGCAGGGCTGCTGCACAATGTGGGCAAAACGCTGCTGTTTACCATTCATCGCAAAAAATACCTTGATTTGATTTCGGCGGCAGCAAAACAGGGTAAAGATATAACAGAGGCTGAGAAGGAAGGTTTTCAGGTTTCCTATACAGAGGTCGGCGGCTATTTGCTGCAGTGGTGGGATATGCCGTTCCCAATTGTGGAAGCGGCCCTATATCACAACAACCCGTTTGATGAAAGAATAGTTAATCGTGAACTGGTATTGGCGATACACATTGCAAAGAAATATGCCTGCGACAGTATGGGAATGAATGATAATACGGTTTTTTATCCGCAGGCGTTTGAGAACCTGGAGATGGATCAGTCGAGGTTTGAAAAAGAAATTATGGCGGAGATTGAACAATGGCAAAGAATTTAGCGACAGAAACCATTCTGTTTGTCGACGATGAGGAAAGTATTCTGAACGCACTCCGGCGGGAGCTGATTGACGAAGAATATCGGTGCCTGTTTGCGTTATCGGGAGCACAGGCGCTGAAGATCATGGAGAACGAAGATGTCAGCGTCATTGTCAGCGATATGAAGATGCCGGAGATAGATGGGCTAAGACTGCTGAAGCTGGTCAAAGAAAAATATCCGCAAACCGTGAGAATCGTGCTGTCGGGCTACACGCAGCTTCCGCAAATCCTGGTTACCATCAACCAGGCGGAGGTGTTCAAGTTTTTGACCAAGCCCTGGGGGAGCGAACTGAAATCAGTCATCTTACAGGCCATCGGCTATCATCAACTGCAGAAAGAAAGAGATAAGTTCGAACAATTGCTCAATCTAAAATATGACGAGACAACAAGCATTCTCGAAAAAATAGAAAATATTATCCTCGCAGCGAGGAACGGAAATCGGCTTTTTGCCGAAATGGGCATGTTGGCGTTTGACCTGGCTGCTGAAGCGCTGGACACTCCGGAAAAGCGTATTGCGGCAAAAAAGCAGCTGTCTCTGGCGTCGTCACTGCTGCTTGCGCTGTCTCAAATGGACTTTGAGGAATACAGAGACATTGAGATAGGGCTGCTTTGCGAAAATATCAAGCTCATGTTGATGGGAGAACATATTCCTTCGGTGGATATTGATGCTGCCGATGCGCTGCCGGCGACGGTTAAAACCAGATATAAAACCCTGTCTCAATTCATCAGTACCGTGATACGGGAATTGACAAAAGCTCCCCATGATTTTCATGTTAAACTGAAGCCGCATTTTATCAAATCTGAGTTGCCGCGCAAATTTGAATTGACCTGCACGGTTTCCCCCGTCGGCGGACAAGCGGTACCGGTTAACGGTTATGAGGAACGGCAGGCCTATGTTGAGATGCTCAATGCTTTCGCGTCCAGAATTCTTTCCCGGTCGGGCGGCGATTTTCAGGGCGTGATCACCAAAGACATTGTTATACTAAAAATAGCCGTTAAAGATTACAGTAAATGACACCATCTTTCGAATGATCATATTATGATAATAACCTTGATGAAATAATCAGTTTCACTTCAATACCTGCCAGCTATCTGCTCGTTTTGGCCGGATTCTGCGGCTTATGGCCAGCATGAACAAATTACGTATATATTGAATAGTATATACTCTAACAGGCGATATCCATTGCTGATTTCGTTGTTAAAAATAACTGCAGGAGATAATATCCATGAACTGTTACTATAGACCTTCAATGGTTTCAGACAGAGACAGGGACAGAGAAGAAAGAGACTCCGGGACCAAAGTCGTATTGAACGCCGCTACCGGCGGCGCTGGCCCGCTTCCCATTATTACGACTTTATTGGCGGAGCCAATCACAGTGGTCAGCGTAACGTTGGATGCCGAAGAATTGCGCGATCCTTCCATCCTGCTGACCTTTACAGGTATTGTGAGCCTTCCGTTGGGCATCTCTGTAACGCTTAATTTTGAAGTGCTGCGTCTGAAGGATGACGGGGCGCCGGTCAAGGTGGGATCGACCTACACCTTCTCAACCCTGGCAACCATACTGGAATCCGAAAGCTTTGCTTTCCAGTTATTTGACACCGGACTTGATTCGGGCACCTACACTTATTCTGTCGTCCTTTCTACCAACTCGATCATTGATATCACGCCCGGCCTGACCATCGTCAACGCAACATTGAGCGCACTGGGTGTGGATAACGACTAATTAATTCACCAAACCTTCAGGCGGCGGTTCAGCCGCCCTTTTTTTATGAATTGAACACATTCCGGCTGGCTGGATTCATGCATATCAGGCATAGACACGAAGCAAAATAATCATATCAACATAAAAAGGAGCAGGATCATGAAAAGACGCAGAAACAAACCCAATCCTGACAACCGCAAGGACAATGTCGGGAGGATACAGAAGAATATCGACATGACAATACGCAATATGGAAGCCGCAGATGAAATGATTGCAACCACTCCGGACGCAAAAACGAAGAAGACGCTTTCGGATAAGAACGAGAGAAGACGGCAGGCGCTGGAGGGCATGCGCAGCGAGATTCGGGATGAGGCCAATGCGCGAAAAGAGCCCTGACAAAAGTTGCTGTTGCCGGCTCATAAGCTGAGCCGGTTGTTTATTTACCCGATCATTAATAAATTGTAAAAAATCAGAGGGATTTCCCAATATCCATTCGTTATGATAAAATGACAGAACAGGACGATATGTTTTGGATGACGGCGAATAATGGTCTTGTCCTGCAACCTATATTTTTGAGGTGAGCTGTGATTAAGTCTGTGTCAAAGAAGATGATTCTGTTGGGTATAATTTGCATATTTATTCTGGCGTTGTGCATCGGCTGCTCGGCTGGGACGGTGGCTCCTGTGACAACGCCGTCATTACCGACGCCTGAACCCACGCCGTCGCCCACGCCGGTGCCGACGCCCGAACCCACGCCGGTGCCGACGCCCGAGCCGACACCGCAGGACCCTGTGGAGCGGCTGATTTTCCAAATGTCAGACCGCCAGCTGGTCGGACAAATGGTGATGATCGGCTTTTCAGGCCAAAAGGATATGGACGATGACAGCATTTCGCTGATGGAGCAATACAGCGTGGGTAACGTCATTCTCTTCGGCTGGAACACCCGGACGTTTGTCCAGACAAAAGAACTGACGGAAAAGATCAGAAGCCACAATGCCACCGGCATTCCGCTGATGATCGGTATCGACATCGAGGGCGGCAGCGTGACACGCTTTAAGGGGCAGTGGAAGCCGTTTATCAGCTCAGCCCAAAAGCTGGGGGAGGTCAATGACCTGAGCCGGGTGTTCGAACAATATAAGCGCATAGGAGAACAGCTGAAAGAAATCGGTATTAACATCGACCTTGCGCCGGTGATGGACATCGCGCCGCACCCATCCGCGACATTCCTGGGGAACCGCATGTTCGGCAGCGACCCGGACAAGGTGGCCGCGCTGATTCGCGAAGCGGTGAAAGGGCTGCACGCGGGCGGCATTGCATCGATGGGCAAGCATTTCCCGGGTCATGGAGATACCGCTGCGGATTCCCATCACACGCTGCCGGTGCTGAAAGCCACGCTGGAAGAGATGGAGGCCTACGCGCTGGTACCGTTCCAGGCCGCCGTTGACGAGGGGGTGGACGCCATGCTGGTGGCGCATCTATCCTATCCTAATGTGGATGGAGACTATATCACCTCGGTGTCGCCAACGGTCATCACGGGCATATTACGGGAGAAGATGGGCTTTCAGGGCGTCGTTTTCTCGGACGACCTGAGAATGCGGGGGATCAGGGACCGCTATTCGGTGGGCGAAGGGGCTGTGCTGCACATCCTCGCGGGCGGCGATGTGGTGCTGATCGGGATGCACGACAGCCTTCAGTCCGAGGTTCTGGAATCGCTTTACCAGGCTGTGCAGGACGGGCGGCTCACGCGAGAGCGGATGGAGGAAAGCGTCAGGCGCATACTGAAGATGAAGCTGGCATATAACGGAAGCCTCGGGGAACTATGAAATAGAAACAGTTAATAACGTCATTCAAAAAGCATCTGAAAGGGTGCTTTTTTCTTTCCCGGTAATTCGACAAGAACCAATACGCGGCACGGTCATAAGATATAGTGAATCATGAAAACGGAGGGGAGAATATGCCGGATAACCGCACAGGAAACAGAAGAGTGTCGATGCTGGACGATCTGCGCCTTCACAACAGCTACGAAAAAACCCGTGACCTGTTCCATCGGCTGTACCAGCAGGATGCGGTGCAGGCCATCAATTTGCTCAACGAGGAAGACCTGTCGTTCCCGTCTTTATACATACTTCAGCCGGAGATCAACAAGCTCTCACTTGATAATGCTTTAAGTGACAAGAACCGTTTGGCGCTCGACATCGAGAAACGGCTTCTTACGCACCGGCATCCGGACAATGTCGCAAACGAAGAGGATGTTCATAATGTGCTGAAGTGGATGCTGGTATCCGGCAGCGGCGCCACAAGCCTGGGCGAGGAATATGACACCATTATGGACCTCGCCGCGCTGCTGCTCATCAAGGAATATAACGACACGGACATACTGCCTCTTTTGGAGGAGATGATTTTCAGCCGGCACAGGAAAGGCCTTAATACCTACGACGCGGAGTGGGCGTTGTTTGAAAGCGGTGACGCTGAATGCATCGCGATGGTCGCGAAAAGGCTGTTGTCATCGGATGTTCGGGACGTCTCAATGGCTCGGAGAATGCTGGACTTCATTCCTTGCGTCAATGAGAATGATGATGCCGCAAGCCAGCACCGGTGCGTGATGCAATGGCTCAGCCGGAACAGACGGTATTTGAAATATACCGGTGAAAGCAACCAGAAATGCACTTGTCCGCGCCCGTTTAAGGTGGCGTTGGAGCAGAAATATCTGCAAAGAATGCTGGATACGGATGAGGACTGGGGCCACCTGCCGCCCGAAGAACAAAACGCCGTGGCTGCGTTCAATCAACTGGAGGAGCAGGATAAAGAGCTGCTCAGCGATTATTCCCATCACCTGCACATGAACAGCGCAGGACAATGGCGCAGATGGATGAATAACGGCGTTCCTGAGCAAATCGCTGCGGCCAGACGCTGGCAAGGAGTGAGCCTGATATGATTGTGATCGATTATAAGCCGGTCAGCACGATGCCCCAGTTTGACGGTTTTGTACCCGATACCCTGCAGGCGGGCATATTGAAAACGCTGATGGACAGCAGTTATACATATCGCTATGAGAGTCTGGATCATCTGGCGGCCGAGCTGAAAATACGCGGCAGTGTTGTGACGGCCTCGCGGGACCTGGCGCACAGCGGCCTCCGGTTCAAGGTGTTTCGCGATTCGATGGCGAACCCGGATTTCTGGCGGCGCACAGGCGAAGGCGGCTTCGCGCTTAAGGGAGACGTACTTCCCTCCGACGCCATTCAGGATATATATCTGCACGGCTCAAAGTACGGCACGGAATGCGCTACGGCGATGATCATTGTGCTGTATAAAGCGATGCTGGACGTAATGCCGACCGATCAGTTCAATAAGCTGTATTCCGATATATATCTGATGAACTGGAAGCACATTGACCGCGATCTGGCCATCGTTATGAGGGACGATGCGGTGGATCTGTTGCCGGGAGACGCCAAATACTTCATGAACCCGGATGTGGACCCGGTAACGCCTCAGTGGCAGGGGGAAAACGTCTATTATCTCGGTAACGGACGGTATTACGGCCATGGCATCGGCATTGAAGGCGCCGACGGCATCATCCGCAGCCTGAATGCGAACAGGAGAGCCAACGCCACGCGGTCGGCTTATCTTGACAATTCTGTAAAACGCCAGGATTATCTGTACCTGTCAAAATTCCTGAAATAACCCGTTCCGGCGGCCAGTGCAAGCCGAACATAATTGAGTCAATTAAGGTGTTTACGTTGTTAAAAGAAGCGTTTGGGGAAAAGAGTCACCGCGACCAAAATGAGACCCGTGATAATGAGGAATGCGGCACAGCTGAGGATATAGATGATATAAACAAGCGCCTGCTTCATATGGCCCCCTTGGTTATGTATACGCGAAAAAAACCATGAGGTGTACAGATTTGCTTGGGTTTATCCAAAATTAATGCGCACAGGGAACTGCATTTCTTTCGGATTGCGGTATTGTTGGACAAGGCCGGGGCTTATATAATGGGACGAGAGATTATTACGGCAGACAGCCATGTCAGGAGGCGTATTCAGGATGAAGATCGCAATGGGGACGGATCACACCGGATTGGATTTAAAGCGGGAGATAAAGGCACATCTGGAGAAGAAGGGTCACACGGTCACAGATTTTGGCGCGTTTACCGCGGAACGCTGCGATTCGCCGGTTTATGCCGGGGCCGTCGCCAATGCCATCGTGCAGGGGGAAGCCGACTGTGGCATACTCATCTGCGGGACGGGAGTAGGCATCTCCATTGCGGCCAACAAGGTCAGGGGAATCAGAGCGGTGGTTTGCAGCGAGCCGTATACCGCGAAGCATTCGAAGCAGCACAACAATTCGAATATACTGGCTTTCGGCGCCCGTGTGGTGGGGGAGGAGCTGGCAAAGATGATCGTGGACGCATGGCTGGACGCGGAATTCCTTGGCGGGCGATACCAGCAGCGGGTGGACATGATCACCGCGATAGAGGAGAAGCAGTACAATCGCTAAACGACAGCCCGAAAAAGCGGCGATGATCGCATTGGCCACCGCCGCTTGTCATATAGACTATGGTAAGATGGTTGATCGCTCAAATCATTTCCCTGTCGACGATCGCCAGCACCGCGTCCAGCTTCGCCAGTTCCTCTTCTATCTGCGCTTCCGTGATGATCAGCGGCGGCGCGACGATGATGATGTTCTCATGCGTGTATGTCATGAACCGGCGCGCCTTGAGCAGCCCGAGTATTTTGCCCATCAGCCCTTCCGGG
>JAEYZN010000011.1 GCA_023428025.1 Bacillota bacterium | reverse complement strand
CCACCAGTTTCGTGGGCTTTCCGCTCTCTATCATGCGCACCAGCAGCAGCTTGATGCCGGTCAGCCTGCTGTCCTTGGCTGTGGATACGACGGTGCCTTCAACCCTGCCGGTAAACATTCTTTTCCCTCAAATCAGACGCTTTTGGGCAGTATGGACTCTACGTCGCCGTGCGGCCTCGGGATCACGTGCACGCTCACCAGCTCGCCCACGCGCTTGGCCGCCGCCGCGCCCGCGTCCACAGACGCCTTCACCGCGCCCACATCGCCCCGCACCATCACCGTCACCAGACCGCTGCCGATCGTCTCTTTGCCAATCAGCGATACGTTCGCCGCTTTCACCATCGCGTCCGCCGCCTCGATCGCCCCCACAAGGCCCTTCGTTTCAACAAGTCCCAATGCTTCTTTCATTATCGCAATCTCCTTAAGTTTGTTTCATTTTTGCTATGTATGCCGCAGGCCGCGCATGCGGCAAGCGGTATATATACTCTCTTTTCCAACCCTCGCGCCTAGCAGATGCGGAATTCCCCGGCCAGCACGCAGCGGCGCTGGCGCGTGAACGAGCGCGGCGTGGTGACGCCCTCGCCGGTCGGCGTCGCGATGGTCAGCGTCGTGCAGCCCTCGCCGCCAAACCCGAGCCCCGCCAGCGACGGCGCATTCTTGACGAATATCGTCGTGTTCAGGCGGCGGGCCGCCAGCGACAGGTGGTGCACGTTTTGGGAGTGGATCATGGCCGAGTGCTTGCAGTCCTGCTCCGCGCGGTACGCCTCCTCAATGGCTTCCTCGATGCTGTAGACGCGCGCGATGCCCAGCACCGGCATCAGCATTTCCACCATGATGAACGGGTGATACTTATCCACCTCCGCGATGATGAGCCGCGGATTGCCCGTGAAGGACACGCCGCTGTCCCGCAGGATCACGGCCGCGTCGCGCCCCACGTATTTGCGGTTGATCATATATCTGCCGTCCTTGTTGACCAGCGTGGTCGCCAGCACACGGTCGATATCCGCGCCGCTGATGCGGTAGGCGCCATTCTTTTCCATCTCGGCCATCAGCTTATCCGCAATGCCCGCGAAAGCGAAGACTTCCTTCTCCGCGATGCAGAGCACGTTGTTGTCGAAGCTGGCCCCGTCCACGATGTTCTTTGCCGCGGCGGCGATGTCCGCCGTATCGTCCACGATCACGGGCGGGTTTCCCGGCCCGGCCGCGATCACCTTCTTGCCTGTCTTCATCGCCACATGGACCACCGCCTCGCCTCCCGTGATGGACAGCAGCGGAATGTCCTTGTGAGTCATGATGGCCTGCCCGCTGTCCAGCGTCGGCTCCTTCACCGTCGTGATGAGCGTGGCCGGTCCTCCGGCAGACACGATGGCTTCGTTCATCAGCCGCATCGTCTCCTGAGACGCGCGCTTGGCCGACGGATGTGGGTTGAACACCACCGCGTTGCCCGCCGCAATCATCGTGATGCTGTTGTTGATGACCGTGGAGGTGGGGTTGGTGGAGGGCGTGATGGAGCCGATAACGCCATACGGCGCCATCTCGGTGAGCATCAGCCCGTTGTCGCCTGTAACCGCGGCGGTGGAAAGGTCCTCGATACCCGGCGTTTTTCTGGCGGCGAGCAGGTTCTTCTGTACCTTGTCCGCCGCGCGGCCGTAGCCCGTCTCTTCGTTGGCCAGCTTCGCGAGATACTCCGCGTTGGCGATGGCATACGCGCGCATCGCGGCCACCAGTTCTCCGCGTTTCTCCAGCGTCATGTCCATCAACGCTTTCTGAGCCGCTTTCGCGTTGCGCACCGCTTCTTCAGCCGTGTCGCAAAGCCAGCGCTGGGTCGGCGCGGGGGCAGGTGAAGCTTTAACCGCGCCGACCGGCGCTGCCGCCTGGGCGGAACTGTTTGTAAAATTGTTCGTCAGTTCACGGAGGATACTTTCGGTAATCTCACGAATGTGCTGTTCTGATAATGACATACTCATTTACCTCTGCTTTCTTCCGTGTCCTGCGGAAATTTCTCAAATATTTTTTTGCCTCTCAAATCAACGCTGTCGATGATCGCCACGATCGCGCTGTCGACCGGCTTTTTTTCCGTTTCCTGCGTCAGGCGCGCGGAGCTTCCGCTCACCACCATGACGACCTCGCCTTCACCCGCGCCCACGGTATCCACCGTGAGAACCGGCGCGCCCTGCTCCTCGAACGTATCGATGTTGATGGGCGCTACCAGCAGCATCTTGAAACCTGACAAACCGCTGGACTTGGTTGTACTCACCACATGACCCCTCACCCGGCCTAAAATCATTCCGTCTCCTTGCCCCGCTGCACGCATCGCAGCTCGATGTTGTATTCTAAAGCCGTGTCGCGCGCCAGCGGCGTGATGATGGACTTTTTGCCGTACGTCACCACAGCCTGGCCTTTTTGCCGCGCGGCTTTGATATCCTCTTCCGTGATTAGCGCCCGTTCAGGCGCATCATCTGTCGTGCTTTCAGCGTCCCCGGCCTTGTCTTCAGCCGCTTTGGGCGCTGTGGCCTCCTGCTTCTCGATCCGGCAAATGGCCCCGTCATGCAGACCGGCGGCATTCGCCTCGTCCGTATCGATATGCGCTTCCAGCTCATGCCCGTCGCCCGTGCACACAGCCATATTGCCGAAAACCGCCGCCCGTTCCCCTTCCACGTGCAGGGAAACAACGTCGCCGTCTTTCATGCCATAGGCCGCCGCCTGCGCGTCCGACATATGCAGGTGTCGGGCCGCCACCATGATGCCTTTCATGATATTGACCACGCGCGTTCCATTGCGGAGCACGCCGCCCGGCGTTCCGGCTGTGTCGCCCGACATCCTGACCACCGGCTTGATGCCGTATTTGATCGCGTCGGTGCAGGAAATCTCGATCTGCGTTTCCCTGCGCACCGGCCCCACCACGCGCAGCTTCAGCTTGCCCTTGCACGTCTCCAATGTGACGCATTCCTCGCAGGCGTACTGGCCGGGCTGCACCAGATCGCGAAGTTTTTTCAGCTGGTAGCCCCGGCCGAACAGCTGGTCCAGCTCCCGCTGGCTTAAATGTATATGCCGGTTTGATGAAGATACGGGCACCTGGAAATCGCCTTTTGCCGCCATCTGTGTCAGCAGCGCGTTTTTCACCATTGTCCGTAAAGCTTTCTCGTTCATTAGGCTCCCAAAGGAGCCGCCACGGTCATAAGGAGGAACAGAACCGTGGCGGCGCGATTCGTTCTATTTCTTTGCCGCTTTCTTTTTCTCAAAGATCTCCTTGAGGCTCTGCGCGTACGGCGGGCGGGCAATGCCGTATTCCGTCACGATGCCCGTGATCAGTTCGTTGTCCGCGAAGTCGAAGGCCGGGTTATACACCTTCACGCCCTCCGGCGCCATGCGCTTCTTGTACCACATCTCGGTGACTTCATGCGCGGGCCGCTCCTCGATCGGAATATCCTCGCCCTTCTCCGTGTTCATGTCGATGGTGGACGTGGGCGCGCACACGTAGAACGGGATACCGTAGTACTTGGCGAGTATCGCCACGCCGGCCGTGCCGATCTTGTTGCACGCGTCGCCGTTGGCCGCCACACGGTCGCAGCCGACGAATATGGCCTGAACCCAGCCGTTCTTCATCACCTGGGAGGCCATGTTGTCGCAGATCACCGTGGTGTCGATGCCATTGCTGTGCAGCTCAAAGGCGGACAGCCGCGCGCCCTGCAGCAGCGGGCGGGTCTCATCCGTGAACACGCGGAACTTGTAGCCCCGCTCATGCCCCAGATGGATAGGCGCCAGCGCCGTGCCGTATTTGGCGGTGGCCAGCTGCCCCGCGTTGCAGTGGGTCAGTATGCCGTCGCCGTCCTTGATAAGCGACAGTCCGTATTCGCCGATGGACTTGCAGACCCAGATGTCCTCTTCCTTGATCGCGTCGGCTTCCCTGTGCAGCAGTTCCTTGATCTCGCCGACCGTTTTGCCGCTGTTGTCCAGCACCACCTTTTCCATGCGGTCCAGTGCCCAGAAAAGGTTCACGGCTGTCGGACGGGACGAGGCCAGATAGTCCTTCGCCGCCTTGAATTCCTTATAGAAACCATCATAATCCGCCGCCGTGATGCTCTTAGCGGCCAGATACACGCCGATAGCCGCCGCCACGCCGATCGCGGGCGCCCCGCGCACCTTGAGCAGATAGATGGCTTCCCAGATATCCTTCTGATCTGTCAGGTGAAGCACCTCCACCTCGTAGGGCAGCCTGGTCTGGTCGAGT
The DNA here is from genome assembly GCA_023428025.1 of Bacillota bacterium. Lineage (GTDB taxonomy): Bacteria > Bacillota > Clostridia > Christensenellales > SZUA-584 > SZUA-584. The sequence goes on along the minus strand of JAEYZN010000011.1, from coordinate 39,366 downwards.
ATGACGAGCGCGCTGTTCGCGTCGTCCAGTGCGACCGTTTCATAGTTCATGATGTTCTCTGCCATTGTCTTTCCTCCGGGTTTATTTCGCGGCCTTTGCTGCGCGGTGCAGCGCCGCCACAAAATCTGCGCCTGTTTTGTAAGCGTTACGGTTCAGGATCAGATCTTTCGCACACAATATGTTCACTCTTTCGGCGTAGGCGCGTTTATCCGCGTCCGCGATTGTGGTCACGTCCTTCACCTGCGCCATGCCCACCGTACGGCGGATCAGCTCGGTTCCCGCATAGGCCGCCGTGTCCTCCAGTATGGAATCCAGATAGTACTGCTTGAAGCCCGGCGTTTTGGCCATATGGTCGGTCGCGAACGCGTCAAAGCAGGCATCGAACTTCTCGTTGAACAGATCGATGGTTTCCGCCGCCGCCGCCAGCACCCATTCGCAGAACTCTGCCGCGCCCGCCGCGTTGCCGTTGTCCCACGCGAAGAACAGGTTGGCGATCACGTTGCCGATATCGTAGCCCATCGGGCCGTAGAACGCGAACTCCGGGTCGAACACGCGCGTGCTGTCCGGCTTCACGAATATCGAACCCGTGTGCAGGTCGCCGTGGATCAGCGCCTGGGCGTTGTTCATGAAGTCGAACTTGATCTTGGCGATCTCCAGGTGCAGCGCGGTGTCATTATAGAGCTGCTCCTTCACGAACGCGCTGTTCTTCTCAAACACGAGATTGCGCTTACCTAAATCGTTGTACGGCTCAGTCAGCACCAGATCCTCGGTGATCTCGCAGAGCTCCGGATTGATAAAGCTCTTGACCAATGCTTTTTTCGCCTTGTGCTCCATCACCACGTCCGTGGTTTTGAGCAGCGTGTTCACGAGATACGTCGAGATATCGTCCGCAAACCGCGGGAATATCTTGTGCTTCATCAGCGCATAACGCATCAGTTCGTGGTCGGACAGATCCTCCATGGCGCAGGCGCACATGACGGTGTCGTACTTGTATATCTTGGGGACGAGGCCCGGCGCGTATTTGTCCTGAATCTGGAGTATCTCGGACTCAATGCGGTTACGGTCTGTGGACACCTTCATCTCGGCGGAGATGCGCAGCGCCTCACCCGCCTGCTTGATGATGACCGACTTGCCCGTCGCCTCCTCGGACACACGGAACACATAGTTGAGGTTGCCGTCGCCGATCTCTTTGACGGCGAGGCTTGCGTCCGGAGCAAAAAAGTCCAGCGTTTCCCTGACGTATTCGATCACGTCAGGTTCTTTCATGAGAAAATATGTATCAAAACGAGACATCACCTGTCACCTCTCAAAGCTTATTTTTTACGGGCATAGTTCAGGGCCAATGCAATCGCCAACACCGCGCCTTTGAATATGTTGACCGCGTAGTACGGGACGGACGCCATGATGAGGCCGTTTTCCAGAACGCCGATCAGTATCGCGCCGGCCAGCGTGCCCAGCGCGTTGGGCTTGCCCGCGCCCGCCACCGACATACCGATATGCGCCGCCGCCACCGAGCCCATCAGATACGTGGAGCCCGAGTTGATCTGGGCGTTGCCCACGCGTGCGCCGATCAGCATGCCGCCGATGGCCGCGAGTATCGTGGACATGAAGTAGGCCAGCGCCCGGTATTTGTTGACGTTGATACCCGAGAGGCGCGCCGCTTCGGGGTTGCCGCCCACCGCGTACATATAACGGCCGTGCTTGGTATACGTAAGGAACAGGAACACGAGCAGCACCAGCACCAGCATCACGATGATGATCCACGGCTCTTTGCCGATCGTCCGGAAGAATTCCGGCACCTTGCCGATTGCCGTCGTGCCGTCGGGACGAAGCATGTTCTCGTTGATCGCGCCGCCGCCCGCGTATGTCATGGCCACGCCTTCAAACATGAACATACTCGAGAGCGTCGCCAGCATGTCGGGTATTCTCAGCTTGACGATCAGCAGCGCGTTGATCGCGGCGATCACCAGGCAGATGATGACGGTGAGAAGTATCGCCAGCAGCGTTCCGCCAACCGTGTTGCCAAACACGTACCACACAAAGAATGTCATGCAGACTGTGTTGGCGAATGTGGCCGTAGAGCCCACGGAGAGGTCAAGACCGTTGACCGTCAGCGATATGGTCATGCCGGTCGCGATAACCGTCACGATACAGACCGCGCGGATGATGGTCACCATGTTGGAGGCCGTCATAAACGTCGGCATCGTGACCGTGAAGACGATGACCATCGCGGCGATCGTCAGCAGAATGCCCCATTTTGTCACAAAGTCCATGACTCCGAACTTTTTCACACTATTTGCTTTCATGGTTTTACCGGCCTCCCGTCGAGTAATATAATAATTCTTTTTCGTTGGTATCCTTGATATCGACTTCTTTGACGATCTCCCCGTCGAACATGATGTAAACGCGGTCCGCAATGGCGAGTATCTCCGAGAATTCGCAGGAAGCGTATATCACGCCCTTGCCCTGCGCGGCCAGCCCTTCGATGAGCTGGAAGATATCGCGCTTTGCGCCCACGTCCACGCCCTTGGTGGGTTCGTCGAAGATGTACACCTCAGCGTCGCTCACCAGCCATTTGCCGACGACGACCTTTTGCTGATTGCCGCCCGAGAGCAGCGCGACGACCTGGTTTTCCGACGGCGTTTTGATGCCAAGCTCGGTGATCTTCCTGCGGGCCGCGTCACGCTGGCGCGCCTTGCTGACAAACCCGATCCTGTTCAGGAATTTGCCCAGAGACGAAACGGTGATATTGGCATAAACAGGGTCTGTCACCAGCACGCCTTCTTTGCGGCGTTCCTCCGGCACCAGCGCGAGGCCTCTGGCCACCGCCTGCGTCGGGTTCTTGGGGTTGACGCGTTTGCCGTTTATGCTGATATCGCCCGCGCTTTTGCGGTATGCGCCGAAGAGCGTCTTGCAAAGCTCGGTTTTTCCCGCGCCGACAAGGCCCGCCAGGGCCACGATTTCACCCTTCTTCACAGTCAAGTCGATGTTCTTTACCTTGTTGTCCCGCTCCGTCAGGTTCTTCACGTCAAGAAGCACATCGCCGATGTCCACCTGCTTTTTGGGATAGTTCTCGTCGAACTTGCGGCCCAGCATATACTCCACGATCTGGTTGATCGTCAGGTCGGATGTGATCGGCATATCCTGCACGACCGCTCCGTCCTTCATGATGGTGATATGCTCGCAGATCTCGAACAGCTCGGCCAGACGGTGGGAGATAAAAACGATACCCACGTTTTCGGAACTTGCGAGAGTCCGTACAATTTTGAAAAAGTTCTCGGTTTCCGTATGAGATAAAGGCGCGGTCGGTTCATCCAGTATGAGGAACTTGCAGCGTTCCACAACGGCGCGCGCGATGAGCACCATCTGCTTCTCCGCCAGCGACAGATCCGACACCCTTTTTTTCACGTCGATTTCCATGCCAAGACGCGTCAGCGCTTCCCTGGCTGTTTTTCTGATATGATTCCAGTTCACGGTCTGCTTTTTCGCCATTTTATTGGCCAACGTGTTGAGCATGATGTTTTCACCCACTGTCAGGTAAGGCACCAGCGCGACGTCGACCTCCTGATACACGATTTCGATACCCAGGTTTTTGGCCGCCTTGGGCGATCGTATTTCGCATTCTTCCCCATCAATACACACCGTGCCGGTGTAATGGGCGTTAACGCCGGACAACACCTTCATCAGCGTGGATTTCCCTGCGCCGTTCGCGCCGATCAGTGCGCGTATCTGCCCGCTCTCCAAATTAAAGTCCACATTGGAAAGTGCTTTTACGCCGGGAAATTCGATGGATATGTTGCGCATTGACAGCTTAGCGTTATTAGCGGCTTTCATTCATTTCACCTGCCCAAACTTTTAAAATCTTACCACGCAGCCGGTGTCACAGGGACGATGGCAGTCTGCAAAACGAGCCGTTCCCCCGGCCGATTGATTCCCCTCCGGCCCATAAAGAGCCGGAGGGAAGAATTATCAGCGATGATTGTTGTCTGTCAGCGATCAGCCAGCCACGGCGGCCTTGATCTCGGCCATCCACGCATAGCTGTCGAACACGCCTTTTTCCTGGCCCCAGCCATCCACAACGGTCGCGATGTTCGTCATGTTGATGGACTCGTTCAGCATCGCGGTCGTCACCAGCTGAGCATCCAGGTTGTAGGTGTCGGGGGTCTCTTCGCCCGCGAACTTCGCAGCCAGCAAACGCATGTCAGCGATACCAATCAGCTTCGGGTCCACAGCGGCGGTGGAGATCCACACTTCCGGGTTGGAGAGCATCAGGTTGATGTCGTCGTTGGAAATATCGATTGACATGATCTTGATGTCTGTTCTTCCGGCGTCGTTCAGAGCCTGCAGGCAGCCCTTCGCCAGTTCGTCATAGGAACCCCAGATCGCGTCGACCGTACCCTCGGGGAACTTGGGCAGAACCGCTGCCAAAGCGTCCTGAGTGCCGCCGCGCGCGTTGGAGAAGTCAACCGGCCCAACGAGAGCCACTTCTTCGATCTTGCCTTCGGACACGAGCTGGTCGTAGATGACCTGACGGCGGTCCAGCGGCGGGATTCCAGGTCCCATCCAGGCGCGGATAACCTTGAGCGGCTGCTTGGCTTCGTCGAAGTAGCTGACGATGGAGCCAAGGGACAGCTCGGCCAGCTTCGCATCTTCCTGAGCGGTGCTGGTGACGCCTTCGAGGATCTCGTTGTTCACGTCGCCGTCCTTGTAGGGAACGGAGTCGAACGTGACGACCTTCATGCCCTTCTCAACAGCCGGCAGCAGGGAATCGTAGGTGTAGCCCGCTTCGCCGTGAGACAGGATGATGCCGTCGTAATCCTTCTGGATGACCTGAGCGATCGTTTCCTGGCACTTCGCGTTGTCACCGTCCGTCACATACGTGTCGACGACGAAACCAAGAGCCTGGCCTTCAGACGTGCAGCCTTCAAGGAACTGCTGCGTGTGGTCGCCGGCAGCCAGGTTGCGGATAACGGCAATCTTGATCTGGCCGTCAGCCATCTGGTCGGGCATGTACTGGGTAAGCAGGTCAGCCACAGCGTTGCCGGCTTCCGCAGGCGCTTCCGACGCGGGCGCCTCAGCAGACTGAGATGTTTCCGCAGAAGGCGATTCTACAGGCGGAGCTGTTGAACCGCAGGCAGCCAGTGAAAGCAGCATGCCAACAGCAATCAGAACATACAAAAGTTTTTTCATTGGTCTTCCTCCAATAATTTTATTTGAGCACTCCGGTGTTGCTCTCTCTGGTCAGCGGAACTCGATGTTCCGCAGGTCGCCCGGGTCGATTTCCCCGAGCAGCCTTAATTCCCCGTCCGTGGGCGGCGGCGTGGTCTTCAGTTCCAGATACCGGATCGGGAATCCGGTGTTCTGCGCCACCTCGTCCACCGAGGAAGTGGGATGAACGCTGTCCAGTATCAGCTCTCCATGGTACATGGAGAACACGCACAGCGGCGTCACGATGGCGCTGATGTTTCCCCGTGCCGTGACGAAATCCACATCGGACACAAACGTGCGCGTATCGTGCTTGGTCCGCCAGATAACCGCCCGTTTGGCCGTGGGGATCAGCACCGCGCTGCCCGCGCCGCCGGGAAGGCGGACCTTGGGCGCGTGGTAATCGCCGATCACCGAAGCGTTCACCGATCCCACGTTGTCGAACTGCACCCCGCTCAAAAAAGCGACGTCGAGGCCGCCCCGCATCGAGAGGTCGAACACCTCCATCAACGGAAAGCTGGCCGCCGCCGAAACGGTCAGTTCGCCGCCCGCGCTGGTAAAGGACGCCAGGCTGGGCGATTGCGGGTCCACGCCGCCGGGAATGTTGAGGTGCACGGCATTTGGGGCGTGCATTCTCTTCGCCAGCAGCGTCGCGATCATGGGCATGTGGGACGATACGCCATGAAACACCCTTTCTCCATCCTTGATCATGCGCGCCATGGCGCAGACCATGATATCGCAAGCCCTATGCATGGTTCATCTCCCCCTTTCGGGCAAGATACACAAGCAGGTCGCTTGCATTTTTTATAAATAAAAACTTTTGTATATCATTGTGATCCGGCCCGTAGCAGCCGTGGCACGCGCACGGGGCCGCCCCTTGGGGCACATGGGCCACGCCGGCCACCAGAAAGCCGGGGATATCCGCCTTGTGCGCGCTTTGCCTGAAATAAGACGTGTCCACCAGTTCTTCCGCGGTCAGAATCACTTTTCTGGCCGCGCGCGACAACAGCACGTCCTCGTATTTGGGGCCTTCGATCACGGCGTTTCCGTCGGCGTCCGCCCTGTGCACATGCAGCAGCGCGTAATCCGGGCTTATCGCGGACACCAGCGTCACAGGGTCTCCGGAGTACGGGTCTGTGATGCGCTTGAAGGCCGGGTTGACGTCCAGCAGATCGCTGACGATCATCCCGCGGACGGGCATGAACGGCACGCCATAGGAAGCGGCGCGCAATGCGGATATCACGGTGTAGCAGGCATGCTCGTTGACCTTGACAAGGCCCTTCTGCACGCTCGCTCTGTAATGCTGGGCCAGCGAATACTCGCTTTCGTAGCTGACAAAACCCACGTCCACGCTTTGCACGCAGCCCGCGAGGCACAGCAGATCGATATCCATCGCCCCCGCCGTTTTTACAATGTCCAGCGAGCGCTTGTTCTGCTTCGCCAGCTCAAAGACGGCGGCCATGGGCGCACGGTTCAGCGTGTTGCCGCCGAGACCGACGCAGGCGCCGTCCGGTATGCCGGCGATCAGGTTTTTCAGATCTGTCAGCTTACCCATGGCCGCCTCACTTGGACGCGTTGGCCGCGACATGGACGGCATCCCACACGCCCGCGAACGGCGGCGCGTAGGCCAGGTCCACCATGCCCAGCTCTTTCGTTGTCATGCCGTTATGGATCGCCACGGCGAATACGTCCACACGCAGCACCACGCCCTGCTGGCCGGCCGCGCACGCGCCCAGCAGGCGCAGCGTCCCCTTCTCATAGATCAGCTTGATCGCGATCGCGGACTGATCCGGGTAATACGCGGGATGGTTGTTCGCCGTCACCAGCTTGGTGCGGTAATCCAGCTTGAGCCGGATGGCGTCGGCTTCGCTCATGCCGGTGCGCGCCATCTCGATGCCGCACACCTTGATCGCCGCCGTACCCAGAGCGCCGGTGAATTTGTCGTGACGTCCCAGCATGTTGCTCCCGGCGATGCGGCCGCATTTGTTGGCCACCGTGCCGAGCGGCAGGAAGTAATCCTCTTCCGTGACCCTGTTGTATGTCACAGCGCAGTCCCCCGCCGAATAGATATCGGGTATGGAGGTGCGCATCTCTCTGTCAACGATGATGGCCCCGTTTTTGGCCATGCGGATGCCGGTGCTTTTCAGAAATTCCGTCGCGGGCATGATACCCACCGACATCAATATGATATCCGCCTCGTACTCGCCGTGCTCCGTACGCAAAAGGCGGTGTGTCTGCTTCTCTTCAATGGCGATGACCTTCTCGCCCGTCTTCACCACCGCGCCATTCCTCATCAGCTCCTGCGCGGCGATCTCAGACATCTCCGGCTCGAACGGCGTCAGTATCCGGTTCGCGCCTTCGATCAGCGTGACGGCTTTGCCCAGCTTCAGAAAAGCTTCCGCCATCTCCACGCCGATGTAGCCGCCGCCCACAATGATGCAGCGCCTAATGGCGGTGTTCGTCGCAATCTGCTGCAGCAGCAGGCCGTCTTCCATCGTCCGCAGCGTGAACACGCCCGCGTTGTCAACACCGGGAATGGGCGGTATCACGCTGGTGCAGCCCGTTGACACCATCAGCACGTCATAGCGGTCCTCAAATGTGACGCCCGTTTCCACGTTCCTGACAGTGACCGTCTTGGTCTCCGGCGATACGGCCGTCACCTCGTGGCACAGCCATGTGCGGATGCCCATCTTTTCGAACTGCTCACGGGTGCGGGCGATCATTCTGGTATAATCCGTGTTGTCGCCGCTCACATAGTACGGCAAGCCGCAGGCGCCGTAAGACAGGAAGTGTCCTTTTTCATAAACGGTCACTTCGGCAGCCGGATCATTGCGTTTGATTTTGGACGCAGCCGACATGCCGGCGGCCACGCCTCCAATGATAATTGCTTTCATCTTGCCTCAATATCAAAACAGTTTGGGGAAATCCTATTAGAAACGTCTTATTTCATGGTGCCAAGGCGTGCCAGAACCGCCTGAACAAGGTCTTCGATATCCAGCTCTTTGCTCTTATCCGCAGGTGCAGTGCTGCACCCACAGCCGGAGCCTGGCTGGTATGTGCTCAGTTCCTTGCGCTCCTGAGCGGGCTGCGCGATCGGCGAGTGCGGCGCGACCACGTCTTTGAGGTTGGTGGGCTTCGCCGCGCACGGCGGAACGCCGCCGCCCGAGATACCCAGATTCTTACGGATCTCCAGCAGCTCCTGCACCTGGTCGCAGCTTAATACGTTGGCCTTGCCGATGATGTTGCCGGTATACATCAGCACCATGGCGTAGTGCTCCATCGCCTCCAAGCGGTAGAACGCATCCATCAGCGACTTGCCCCACGACAGTGCGCCGTGGTTGCCCAGCAGCACCGCGTTGTAATCCTTGCAGTAGGGCGCGATGGAGTCCGGTATGCCCTGTGTGCCCGGCGTCTCGTAGTGCACGCAGGGAACAGTGCCCAGATTGACCAGCGCTTCAGGATAAATGGCTCGGTCCAGGCCGATGCCCGCGATGGCAAAGGAGGTGCAAAGCGGCGGATGCGCATGGGTCACGCCCATCACCTCAGGATTTTCTTTGTAAACGCGGATGTGCATCTTCACTTCGGATGACGGCTTGAGCGGGCCGCCGGACAGTACCGTTCCGTCCAGCCGCATTTTGACCAGCATCTCCTCGTCCATAAAGCCCTTGGAAACGCCCGTGGGTGTCGTCCAGATGATATCCTCGTCCACTTTGCAGCTGATGTTGCCGTCGTTGGCCGCCACAAAATTCTTCTGGTACATCCTGCGCCCCACTTCAAGAATTGTCTTTTTGGCTTCATGGTCCGTCGGAAAATGAGTGCTTTGCATATTACGCTCCCGCCTTAAGTATATAACGTCATCGTACTTGTTTAGTTTTGTTTAGTCCTGTTTTTGTTTAGTAGTCTTGTTTAGTAATAACAAGCATTAATATATTTTATGATGATATAATACGTACATTCACCCGATTTGTCAATGGTATTTCAAGTGTTTAGCTAATTTATTTATTATTTTTATCTCGTGTTCTTGGTTTGTTTATATTCTTGTTTATTAATTTACGTGTCATAATCGAACAAAATACAACATATATGCTGATGACCGTTTAATATGTTTAGTGATTTGGGAAAATAAAAACAAGCTGCTTGACAATCAGCCTTTTATAGGCCATGGCGTGTAAACAGACAGCAAAGACGAAGACTTAAAATAACTTGGCAGAAACCTACTTCAACGCTGATTCCGCCGAATTCAATATTACATAGTTTCTTTCTATAATAAGCGGCCTAAACAAACATCTTTTATACTTTTCTTATATGTTTTATTATATTTATCTTAATTAAAAAAAGCAAGACCCATTATGCTTTTGTCCCCGAGTGCCGCCCAGAAAAAAGGAGCTGACTGCATGGCCGCAATCAGCTCCTGATTCGTTCTTAATCTGCCAAAATGGATTAGCTGAGGAAATTGCCAGCCTTCATCTGCTCGACATACTCAAGGAACTTGGTCTGGATTTCCGAGGAAACCAGCTCTTCGTTAATCTTACCAACGCTCAGGCAGCCGTTCTCAAGAGAACCGTAGATGACCTCGTTGCCAAAGGTGCCGTCCACCACGGCCTGCATGCAGATCTTGAGCTTGCCGGCGTTGTCGGTCACGACGCTGGAGATCACGCAGGGGTTCTGGCCCAGCAGATCAGCAGGCTGTCCGATGTCGTAGATGCTGATCTCGCCGGAGCCGTTGGCAGCGTCGATAGCCTGGCGGGCGCCGGAGTCCACCGCGGACGCGTCACCGAAGAACACGTCAGCTTTCTGGCTGATCATCGAATTTGCCAGCTCCATGCCCTTGGCGGTGTCGCTGAACGAACCGGCATAGGCGGAGAGCACAGTGATGTCGGGGTTGACGACCTTGGCCGCTTCTTCATAGGACGCGAGCTTGGTCTTGGTGGTGTCGAGTTCCATGCCGCCGATGAAGCCCAGCACGCCGTTCTTGGACATGAGGCCCGCCAGAGAACCCGCTATCCAGCCGATTTCCTGCGCATTGGGCAGCATGCTCATGATGTTGTCCGTGGGCAGGGATTCCGAGCCGTTCAGCACGGCAAAAGCGATGTCCGGATAATCCTTGGCGACCTGCACCGTGGCGTCGCTGTACTGGTTGCCCGGCAGGAAGATCATGTCGTAACCCAGCTGGGCATAGCTTTCGATGGAAGCAACATAGTCAGCCACATCGATGCTGTCAGTATACTGGGTTTCCCAGCCAAGCTCCTCGGCAGCGCTGACCATCGCATTGTAGCTGGCAGCGCCCCAGCCGCCGTCGGAAATGCTGGAATCGCAGACCATGGCGACCTTGTAGGTTTTGTCAGCCGCGGGAGCGGTGCTTTCTTCGACGGGAGCTTCGGTCGCGTCCGCTGCCGGGCTTTCGACCGCCGGGCTTTCCGACGCGGACGGCGCCGCAGGCGCATTGCTGCCGCAGGCGGTCAGAGCCAGCGCCATAGCCAGTGCAAGAATCAATGCCAATACTTTCTTCATTGCAGTTTCCTCCTAATAAATTGTGAATTATCATAAAGCCCCGTGGGGAAAATTATGATCCTGGTTACCATGCCCAAAAACCAAAGCCTTGAGCGTTTTATCTTTCCTCCCTGTAATAAGGCCTGCCGCTGGACTTCGGACCTGCCTTGCGGCTGCCGAACACAAACAACACGGCCAGCGTGCAGAAGTAGGGAATCATCTGGAACAGCTGATACGGCGTATCGGCGCTCATCACCTGGAGCCGCAGCTGCAGGGCGTCAAAGAAACCGAACAGCAAACACGCCAGCATCACGCCCACCGAGTTCCACCGCCCGAATATCACCGCGGACAGAGCGATGAACCCGCGTCCGGCCACAATGCCGTCCGAGTATGTATTGACGTACGAGGTGGTCAGGTAGGCGCCGCCGATGCCCGCCATCATGCCGCAGATGATAGCCGCCATGTATTTTTGGCCGATGACGTTGATACCCAGCGTTTCCGCCGCTCTGGGGAACTCGCCCACAGCCTTGTAATTGAGCCCTGCCTTGGTTTTGCTGAAAAATACCGATGTAAAGACAACCATCAGATAAGCGAGGTACACCATGGGCGTCTGGTTGAACAGGATGTTCCCGATAAAGGGGATGTCCTTCAGCAGCGGGATGGCCAGAGGCGCCATCAGCGTGCCCTGCGCCAACGTGGAGCTGACGCCGAAATAGACACGATAGATAAACGCCGCCACCGCGGGCGCGAATATGTTGATGGCCATACCGTAGACGATCTGCTCCGCACGCAGCGTGATGGTGCAGAAGGCGTAGATCATGTTGATGAGAACGCCGCCCAGCGCGCCGGCGACGATGCCAAGATACGGGCTGCCCGTCAGGTAGCAGATCATGAAGCCTGCCAGCGCGCCAAAGGTCATGATGCCGTCCAGGCCGATGTTGACCAACCCTGCGCGCTCGGAGTACAGCTCCGCCAAAGCCACCAGCAGAATCGGCGTCGCCATGCGGAGGGTGGAGAGGATCATTTCAGAGGCAAAATCCATTTACGCCACCTCCTTTTTCCTGCGGGCGGCCAGGCTTTTGAAATACTGCTTGATCTGGGGCAGGTGCACGATGGCAAAACCCGCCACCGCGAACACGATGACCAGCGCCTGAATCATGTCGATCACCGAGGTGGGAACGCCGGTGCCCACCTGCATGGTGGTGGCGCCTGTCCTCAGGACCGCAAAGAAATAGGCGATGACCACTGTAGCCAGCGGGTTGAGCTGGGCGATGAGCGCCATGGCCACGCCGTCGAACCCGAAGCCTTGCCCAAAACCGCTCATCAGCCGGTATTGGGTGCCCAGCAGCTCCACGCTGCCGCCCAGGCCCGCGATAGCGCCCGACATGATAAAGCTGAACAGTATGTACTTGTTGACCGCGAACCCGTTGAAGCGGGACGCCGTGCTGTTAAGGCCCACCGCGCGGAGACGGAAGCCGCTGGATGTATTGAAAAGGAAGTAATGGATCACAAAGCCCACGGCCAAGGCGATGAGGATGCCCCATGTGATGCGCACGTCAGGAAAGATGCGCGCGAGCTGTGATGCCTCAGGGATAGCGGGCGTCTGCGGAACACTGCCTTCACGAAGCAGGCTGGTGTACATCAGGCCCATGAACAGCACCGCGATGTAGTTGAGCATGATGGAAACGATGATTTCGTTCAGGCCGCGCGCGATTTTGAGAATACCCGGAATCATGCCCCAGATGCCGCCGGCCAGCCCGCCCAGCAGCAGACAGATGATGATTGCCGGGATGCCGGTGATCCCCCATGTAACGCCGACCCAGATGGAGACGCAGGCCCCCATCACAAACTGGCCTTCACCGCCCAGGTTGAATACGCCGCAGCGGTACGCGAAGCAGGCGCAAAGCCCAGTAAAGATCAGAGGCGTGGCTTTCACCAGCGTCGTCGCGACATTGGAAGCGCTGCCAAAAGCGCCGATAAACAGAAACTGTATCGCCTCAGCGGGAGACTTGCCCAAAGCCGCGATGATGATACAGCCGATCCCAAAGGCCACGATCACGGAAATGAGCGGTACCGCCACACTCATCAGCCTTGTTCTCAATTTCATATGCCGTCTGCCTCCTTGCCGCCCATCGCCAGGCTGATTTCCTGAATGGGAGGATTCTTGCCGGTAAATTCGCCCATGATCCTGCCTTCGAACATCACGATGATGCGGTCCGACATCTCAAGAATTTCGTCAAAGTCCGCGGATATCAGCACAATGCCGCAGCCGCAGTCTCTCGCCTCTATCATGGTGTCATGAATAAAGCGCGTCGCCCCGATATCCAGTCCGCGGGTGGGGTGCACCGCCACCAGAAGATCAGGATTGCCCTCCAGCTCTCTGGCGAGAATCACCTTCTGCTGGTTGCCGCCCGAGAGGTTTCTCACTTCCTGCTCCACGGACTCGCAGCGTATGTCGTACTTTTCCTGCATTTTGAGTGAATAATCGCGGATGGCTTTCTTTTTGAGATATGCGCCGTTCGCGGAGGAAAACTGAGGGTCCAGCGTGGATTTCAGAATGATGTTGTCCTGAACGGACATGTTGGCAATGAGGCCCATCTTGTTGCGGTCTTCCGGAATGTGGGCCACGTTGTTGTCGATGAAGCCCTGCGGGGCAAATACCGACACGTGCGCGCCCTTGATATCCACCCTCCCGGATTCCGGCGACAACACGCCGGTGATGATCTGCGCCAGCTGGCTCTGGCCGTTTCCGTCCACACCGGCGATGCCCAGAATCTCGCCGCACCCCACTTTGAACGAAATATGGCTGAGGCCGCTGTGCTTGGAGCCTGAATTGTAGCTGACATCCTTGAACTCAGCGATCCTCTTGCCCGGCTGTTCCGCCTTAGCGTAGTGCGGCGGCGGCAGCTCACGGCCGATCATGAGATTGGCCAGCTCTTCGCCGCAGGTGCCGCTGCACTCCAGCGTTTTCACCGTCTGCCCGGCGCGCAGGATGGTGATACGGTCGGATATGCGCAGCACTTCACGCATTTTATGGCTGATGAAAATAATGCTCTTCTTCTCTTCCTTGAGCTTGGCGATCACATCGAAAAGCCCTTCCACCTCAAGATCGGTGAGCGCCGCGGTGGGTTCGTCCAGCACCAGCAGCTCCGCCCCGCGATACAGCGCCTTGATGATCTCGATGCGCTGCTGCGCGCCCACTGAGATTTCGGATATGGGCTTGTCCAGCTCCACCTTCAGGCTGTAGCGGTCGGCCAGCGCCATGATCTCCTTCTTGCGGGCTTCAATGTTGATAAATACGCCTTTTGTGTTTTTGTCTCCCAGTATGATGTTCTCGAAAACCGTCATCGCCTCCACCAGCATGAAGTGCTGATGGACCATGCCGATACCCAGCTTGACGGCCTGCGCGGGTGAATCGATCTTCACCTTGCTGCCGTTGTAATAGATGCTCCCTGCCGTAGGCTGATACAGGCCGAACAGCACGTTCATCAACGTGCTTTTTCCGGCGCCGTTTTCACCCAGCAGTGTATGAACCTCGCCGCGCCGGACGTCAAAATTGATGTCCTTATTGGCATACAGGTCCCCAAACTGCTTTGTGATATGCTCCATCCGCAGAATTTCTTCCATAAGCGCAGTTCTGTCCCCCTTTAAACAGCGGCAACTCAGCAGTTGCGGTGAAATTTAAGCAGTCTTTTCAAACAAAAAACGGCAGGACTCCTCGCCCAGACGCGTTGTGTTCTGCCTCGAACGACTGCGTGTTGCTTTAATCCTTCCGTATATGCATCGCTTTCGCTTTCTCCCTTCTGCACAGCCAGGAATCGGCTTGCTTGAGGAAAAATATTTTTTGATTATTTACAATTTTTTTGTTAATTGTACGTTGAAAATTTCATTTTGTCAATACAGATCGTTAGGAATCCTTATGAAATATGTATACAGCTATGAGAGTATTTGTATACAGAACCGCTATTACTCAAGGTTGGCGTGTCTGCGCCCGATTCCAGCGTTGGCGTCTATTTCCATCTCCTCCGCCAGCCGGATCACCATGGCGTCCAGCAGCATCAGCATGCTCTGCTCAAAACAGGAACCGCCGGGCTGTATAGATACATAACCGCTTTCCGCCTTGGATGTGGGCGCGGATATCTGCACGACCGTGTCTGCCAGCCCCGCAATGGTGGACTGCGGAAAGATCGTGATCAGCGCCATCTCGACATCCAGCGACTTCGCCTTTTTCGCCATGCTGGCCAGGCTGCCCGTCTCGCCCGAACCCGAACCGAACAACAGCAGGTCGCCCTTCCCGATGGCGGGTGTCACCGTCTCTCCCACCACATACGCCTGAAGGCCCATGTGCATGAGGCGCATCGCAAAAGGTTTCAGCATCAGTAAGGACCGGCCGCTGCCCGCCACAAAAACGCGCCGCGCTTTTGCGATCCGCGATACAAGGGCTTCACAGTCAGCCGCGTTCACGCGCGCCAGCGACTGCTTCAGCTCATCCAGAATCTTCTGTCCGTATTCCACTGTGTTCATGATATCCGCGCTCCCTTCAGCACATTTTTCATCTTCTCCGCCATATCCCGCGGGTCCGGCTGGCCCGTTATGCCCATGCCCACCACGATGATCGCGGGCTGCTGCGCCGCGATATCAGGAAGCGTTGCAAGCTTTACGCCGCCCGCCACCGCCGCTTCCGACCGCTTCAGCACGGCCTTGATGCGCCTCAGCTCGTCCAGCGGGCTTTTTCCCGTCTCCTGAATATCAAAAGCGGTATGCACGCACAGGTAATCCAGTCCGAAGCCGTCCAACGCCGCCGCTCTCTCCTCCAGATTGCGCACCGCGATCATGTCCGCCAGCACCTTGCGGCCATGCTTTCGGGCCGCATCCACCACGTTCAGCACGGTGGCGTCCTCCGCCACAGCCAGCACGGTAACGATGTCCGCGCCCGCCTCAAACGCGCATTCCGCCTCAAACCGGCCGCCGTCCATGATCTTAGCGTCCGCCAGCACCGTGAGCGACGGGTAAGCCTTCTTCACCGCTTCCACCGCCCGAAGCCCTTCCCGGATGATCATCGGCGTACCGATCTCCACAATATCCACCACATCCGCCAGCTTTTCGAGCAGGCTCAGCGCCTGCGGCGTATCGTATACATCCAACGCAAGTTGCAGCTTCATAGATTCATGCCTCCTTATACATTATAACAGAAAGAACCCACGGTACATATCCCTCTTTTCCCCCGGAACAAAACAGCGGGGATGCAGCGCCTGACGTGTCATGGCTTGGGACACAAAGCGTATTGGGATCGAATACGCTCCGGGCCGGTCATCACGCGTACTGGCCGCACCCCTCTGTTCCGGAGGAAAAGTGGGTATATGAGTGGGTTGTGACAAACCATATTGTCAGCGAAGGGTGGCATCGTCGGAGCTGTTCTTCCGCCGCATCCTCCGGTCCTCTTCGGGTTACCGCTGGACCCTTCCTGAACCGTCGCCCTTCATCAGCGTCTCCACCTGAGGCACCGTCACCCGGTTGAAGTCGCCGGGTATGGAGTGCTTGAGGCAGCTGGCCGCCACCGCGAACGACAGCGCCTTCTCTTTGTCGTCGTAAGCGTTCAGGCCATATATCAGCCCCGCCGCGAACGAGTCGCCGCCGCCCACCCGGTCGATGATATCGCACATCTCGTAACGGCGGCTCAGGATGAAACGCTTCCCGTCGTTCAGGCAGGCGGCCCATCCGTTGATATCCGCGCTCTCGCTCTCGCGCAGCGTGATGGCGATGAGCTTTAAGTTGGGATAGGCCTGCAGCACGCGGCTGCCGATATCCTCATACCGTTTGGTGTCCAGCTTGCCGCTCTCCACGTGGACGTCCGACTGGATGCCCAGAGACTTCTGGCAGTCCTCTTCGTTGGCGATGCACACGTCGCAGTACCGTATCAGCTCCGTCATCACTTCCTGCGCGGCTTTTCCATATTTCCACAGCTTGGCCCGGTAGTTGAGGTCGCACGAGACCGCGAGCCCTTTTTCCCGCGCCTTTTGGACAGCCTCAAACGCGAGCGCCCGCGAGTTTTCGCTGATGGCGGGCGTGATGCCGGTGATGTGGAACCAGTCCGCCCCGGCCAGCGCCGCGTCCCAGTCGATGTCGCCCGGCTGCCCCAGCGCGATCGCCGAGCCGTCCCGGTCGTAGACCACGCCGGACGGCCGCTGGTTCGCGCCCGTTTCCAGATAGTAGATGCCCATCCGCCCCTTGCCGCGGCGAATGTGCCGGGTATCCACGCCGAATTTTCTCAGCTCCATCACACAGCTGTCGCCTATCGCATTGTCCGGCAGCAGCGTCACAAAGGACGCGTCCCATCCGAAGTTCGCCAGCGACACCGCCACATTGGCCTCGCCGCCGCCAAACGTCGCTTCCAGCACAGGCGACTGGAACAGCTTTTCATGCCCGGGCGACTTGAGCCGCAGCATGATCTCGCCAAAGGTTACAATTTTTTTCATCAGGTCCTCCCGCCGTTACTTAGATGTCAGTCGTTTATCATGATGCTCTTGATCACGCGGCTTTTGTTGTCGCGCAAATCTACGATGTTCGCGCCGGTGTCCTCCAGCCTGAACGTGCCGGAAATCAGCGGCTTTAAGTCGATCGCGCCCGAGTTAATGAAGTCGATGCAGCGCGGAAAATAAAGCGCCGGGGCCGCGTACGAGGCCTTGAGAGACAGCTTTTTGAAATGGAAGGCGTTCGCATCGAAGGAGATCGTCGCGCCCGCGCCGTATTCGATGCCGATGAACGCCACGGTGCCGCCAATATTCGTCACCTCAAACGTCTGAGGGATCACGCGCGGCGGCGCTGTAACCAGCACCTTGTCCACGCCGCCCTTGTCGAACGCGAAGTCCCGAAGCTCCGTCTGGTCTGTGTAGATGATCTCATCCGCGCCATACAGCTTCGCGATCTCGATACGGCGCGTGTTGCGGAAACGGTCCGCCGCGTAGAGCCGGCGCGCGCCCGCCAGCTTCGCCAGCCTCAGCGCCATCAGCCCAATGGGCCCCAGGCCCACCACCAGCACATCCTCGCCGACCCGGACATCCGCCGTATAGAGCAGGTCCAGCGCCACGCCCAGCGGCTCGATCATCGTCGCGATATCGAAAGGCATATCGCCGATGGGCACCAGGCATTCGTGAGACACCACGATGTATTCCGCAAAGCCCATGCTGGCTTCCTTGAACATGTTCCGCGCGCCGTTGCACAGGTCCACGCGCCCATTGCGGCACAGGTCGCATTCCCGGCAGAACGAGCCGCTCTCCAGCGCCACGCGGTCTCCCGGCTTCACGCACTTCACCTGGCCGCCCGCCTGCTCCACCACGCCGGATATCTCATGGCCGAAGGGCTGCCAGTCCGTCGCCTCAAAGCTCGCCGTATGCAGGTCCGTCCCGCACACGCCGCACGCCTTGATCCGTATCAGCGCATCCGTGGGCCCCACCTCGCGCGGCTGCACATCCCGCACCTCAAACTGATAAGGCACCTTCACATAGACTGCTTTCATCTGCTTCTTCCCCCGTCAAATCTGATTCCAGGCTTCGAACACCGCCAGGATGTTCTCCTTGGGTTCCATCATACCAAATTCACATTCGGCAATCACGCCCGTTTTCTTATCCCTGATCAAAGCGTCGGCCACGCGTTTCACCGCGGCCTTCACCTCGTCCGGCGTGCCGAAGGGCAGAATATGCTGCCGGTCGATCTCGCCCCAGAACGCGATCTTGCCCGCGTACTTTTCACCCAGGCCCTCGATATCCATGCAGAACAGCTGCGAATTCACCGCATCTATA
This sequence comes from Bacillota bacterium, assembly GCA_023428025.1. Taxonomy (GTDB): domain Bacteria; phylum Bacillota; class Clostridia; order Christensenellales; family SZUA-584; genus SZUA-584. The sequence continues at coordinate 20,872 of JAEYZN010000011.1, read as the reverse complement.
CCGATCTCGATCAGGTCCGGGTATATCGCTTCGATATGGCCGTCGGAATGATAGAATGCGTATTTGCCGTGCGAATGGATGATATCCACGTAATCCCGGTAAAGCGGTTTGAACACCTCGCGCCACATAGCGGGCGAGATCAGCATGGACATCTGCGTGCCCCAGTCGTCCAGAAACCAGACGCCGTCCACGTCCGTCGCGGCCCAGGCGGAAATCTCTTTGGTAAAAAAGTCGTGCAGGCGTTCCAGCAGCATATAGACCTCTTTGGTGCCGTATGCCAGATCCAGAAAGGTGTTTTCGGTGCCTCTTAAGAACTGGACGCGCTCGAACGGACGCGTCTCCGTCGCGGCGATCACGAAACGGTCGGACGCCGCGCAGTAACGGCTGACGGCGCTTTTGTCAATACGGTCTATCACCGCCCAGGGCAGCTGATAGCCGTCCAGCCGGCCCCAGTCATTCAGCACAAAATCCTTCACTTCGCCGATCACGCCCGGTTCCGCGACGGTGAACGTGCAACCCCAGGCGTCGCTGTATTTGCCCACCACGCCCGGCTGACCGCTGTTCAGAGACCCCATGCCGTATCCGTAGTTGATGAACTGCAGATCGTCCGGATAGCTTTCGGATATCTCCGCCAGTTCGGCGCTTCTGTACAGGGGGATGCCCGGAAGCTGCCAGAGCTGCCGGGGCACCCTGTCCGCCTCTTCAAACTTCAGTGTCCTGATCACGCGTTCTCTTGAATTCATCTGTCCATCCTTTAGTGAATTTACAGCGCTTTAATCCAGCCAACACAAGAGAAAAAGCGGCGTTGTTACTCGCCGCGTTCCACGCGTTCCTTATAAAAGTCCGGCACGATGACGCCTTCCCGCTTGAACCACTTCGGCGCGTCGACGCCGGAAATAAACACGATATTGCCCCATGGGTCGAACGCGCCCGTCCGCACGATCACCTTGGCCTTTTTGGAATAGCCGAACATGATCTCGTCGTGCGGCACCAGCGTGATGGGGCAGCGGTTCACCACTACCGCGATCTTGTTGTACAGCGGCGGGTTGAAATCATGCTGCTCCTGCCCCACAAGGCATTCCTCATATATCATGTTGTTGGTGATCAGCTTGATCGTCGTCTCGATGTCCGGCAGGTTCGGCTTGATCGCCAGGTCCACGATGCGGCAGCCCGAATCGGGTACGGGGAATCCCGCGTCCACCACCATCAGGATATCGCGGTGGCCCATCACTGAAATCGCCTGCAGCAAAGCCCTGTTCAGTATTTCTCCAGTAAACATGATTAACGCTCCTTATCTGAAAGATGTTGTTTTCCCTCAAACGCCTGTGCCCGCACTGCTTTGGAACAGCGGAAACACCGGCTCCAACGCCTCGTAGCACGCCTCAAACAGCCGTTTGCTCTTCTCGTACCGCTCGCTATTTTTGGGCATGGGTTCGATCGTCTCTTCGATTTGGATGAAGTTGCCGATGCTGTCGAAGCCGCTCAGCGCGCCCACGCCCACGCCCGCCGTCACCGCCGCGCCGATGGACGTCGCCTCTTCCAGGCGGTTCGGCTTCTTGATGGGCAGGCCGTAAACGTCCGCCATGATGCGCAGCCACACGCGGCCCTTGCCGCCGCCGCCGATCACCGTCATATCGTTGAGCGGCGTAAAGCCCTGGAAGATGGACAGGATGACGCCGAGATTCAGAATCACGCCCTCCATCACCGAGCGGCAGATGTCCGCATGATTGTTCTCCATCTTGAGCCCCAAAAACGCGCCTCGGGCGCTGGGGTTCCAGCGCGGGCTTCTCTCGCCGATCAGATACGGCAGATAGAGCACGCCGTTCGCACCCGCGGGCGACTGCTCCGCCTCCCTGTTGATCAGCTCATACACGTTTTCGCCCGTCTTTTTGGCGATGTCCGCCTCATACAGGCAGATGTTTTCCTTGAGCCAGCTGTACGACCCGCCCGCACACTGCATCGTGCCGCACGGCGCGATGTATCCGGGCACGATGTGCGCCCAGTTGAACGTGCGCATTTTCTTGTCCAGCAGCGGCTTTTTGGTGGATATCGATATCCATGAGGAGGAGCCCAGGTAGTTATACGCCACGCCCTCCCTGATGCAGCCCGCCCCCACAGAGGCGCACATGCCGTCGCCGCCGCCCATCACAACGGGCGTCCCTTCGGCCAGCCCGGTACACGCCGCGGCCTCCCGCGTCACGCCGCCGATCACGTGCGTGGACGCGTACAGGTCCGGCAGCTTCGCTTTGTCGATACCGGCCGCCTCCAGAATCGGGTCGGACCATTCGAACGTATTGAGATTAAACGCATTGGTGCCCGACGCATCCGAATATTCCGTCGCAAATTTTCCGGTCAGCTTAAGTATAACGTAGTCCTTGGCGTTCAGCATCTTGTACGTCTGCCTGTAGATGTCCGGCTCATGCTTTTTGATCCACATCAGCTTCGACAGCGAGTAGGACGAGGAGATTCTATGGCCGGTGATGCCGTAGAACTCCTCGCCGCCCAGCTTGTCTTCAATTTCTTTGGCTTCTGTTGTCGAGCGCATGTCCGCCCAGATGATGGAGTCCTTCAGGGGGGTGCCGTTTTTGTCCACACACAGGCAGCCCATCATCTGGCCGCTGAACGATACGGCCGCGATCTCGTCGGCCGGGATGGTTTTCAGGAATTCGCGGGTCGTGTTCTTTACAGCGTCCCACCAGTCGTTCGGGTTTTGCTCCACCCAGACGTCGTTGAAATACCTTGTGTTGTACGGATAAACCAGGCTTTTAATGAATTCCCCTTCGATCGTGTAGACCGACGCCTTGTTACCCGATGTCCCCAAATCATGGGCCAGCAAAAACCTCTTCATAAAGTCAGCTCCTTGTTTGTCTGCGGTCAGTGTTCCAGAACATCCAGATGTTCGTTTATTCTCTTTATTATGTCGTCACTCAGCCGATATTCTGAAGCCGCAGCGTTTTCCTGAATATTGTGCGGATTGAGGGAACCAAATATGATGGGGCCCATCGAATCGAAGCGCAATATCCAGCTGACAGCGATCTGCGAGAGCGGTTTGCCGATCTCGTGCGCGATATCCGTCAGATGGCTGCGCACCTCGACCAGCTTGTCGAACTCCGCGCCCGAAAACCGCGGGTTGGCCGCGCGGATGTCGTTCTTCTTCGCGTTGAACTGCTCGATCGTCATGTCGCTCAGCAGCCCCTGGCACATCGGGCTGTAAGGGATGAATATGACGTCGTGCGCCGCGCACCACGGTATCATCTCGGCTTCGGCGTTATACACCAGCTCGATGCCGTGGTAGCCGGAAGAGTTCCTGTCCAGCATGTTGTACAGGCATTGGTGCGAGACCACCCCATATTTCAGGCACAGCTCGGAATCTTCGATCGAGAAGTTGGAGATGCCGAAGTTCCTGATCTTTCCGCTGTCGCGTATCTTCACGATGGCTTCCAGCGTGTCTTCCAGCGGCGTGCCGGGGTCCGGCCAGTGAAGCTGGTAGATGTCGATGTAATCCGTGCCCAGCCGTTTGAGGCTTCTGTCGATCTCCTCAAATATACTCTCGGGTTTCAGGCAGTTTCGGATGTTATACTTGTCGTCCCAGAGCAGGCCGCATTTTGAAGCGACATAGACCTTGTCCCTTTTGTCTTTCAGCGCCCGCCCCAGCACTTCCTCCGCATGTCCGAAACCGTATACCGGAGCCACGTCAAAGAAATTGATGCCACAGTCGATGGCGGCATGCACCGCCTTGATGCCGTCCGCATCGTTCGACCCGTTCCAGACGCTGGGGCCGCCCAGCTGCCAGCAGCCATACCCAAGCTCCGAGATGGTGAACTCTCCTCCACGAAACTTCCTGTAATTCATGGCTATTATACCTTTCTGCTTTTACTTCTCTGGTCGAACAGCACCGTCAATACGATCAGCGAGCCGATGATGATATCCAGTATGAACGGGTTGACGCCCAGCAGATTACCGCCATTCTTGAGCATTTGCATGATCAGCGCGCCCAGCACCGTGCCCAGTACGGAGCCCTCCGCGCCGGACAAGCTGGCGCCGCCAATGACCGTTGCCGCGATCGCGTCCAGCTCATAGCCATCACCGCCGGTCGGCACGCCGTTGCCGATTCTTGCTGTGAATATGACGCCCGCGATACCGGAAAAAAACGCGCAGATCACATACACGCCGATCGTCACCCTGCCCACGCTGATGCCGCTCAGCCACGAGGATTCCACGTTGCTGCCGATGGAATAGACGCTGCGGCCGAACCGGGTGAATTTGAGTATGAACGCACCGATAAGGACCACGATCAGCCATACCCAAACCATGGCGGGAATCCCGATGAACGTGCCCTGGGCAAAGTCCTTAAAGCTGGCCGGCAGGCCGGCCACCATCGCCGCATCGGATATCAGCATGATCACGCCGCGCGCCACTGTCATCATACCCAGTGTGGCGATGAACGGCGGCACCTTGCCTTTATACACCGCGATGCCGTTGATGAAGCCCAGCACCGCGCTGGCCACCAGCGCGATCAGCACCGCCAGTATCGGGTCCATACCGTCGCGCATCAATATCGCGCAGATCATGCCGGAAAAGCCCACCACCGCGCCGACGGAAAGGTCGATGCCGCCGGAGATGATGACGAACAGCATACCGATCGCAATGACGCCGTTGATAGAAGTCTGTCTTAGCAGATTCGTTATGTTTTTACCGGTGAAAAACGCGTCTGAAGCAAACGACAGAAAAATGAACAGCACCAAGATGACCAACACCAATGTCAGACTGGACAGCAATTTCGTTTCTTTAATATGTGTAAGAAAGCCTTTCTTGTTGTCTGCGTTTGACTTATTCATTGTACTCCCCCCTGTACGCTTTGATTCGTATTATCCTGTTTTAACGCCGTCGCGTATTTTAGCAACAGCTCATCGTTGAATTCGGATCGCTCCACAATCCCCATCTGTTTTCCTTCACGCATGATGACCACTCTGTCTGCGATGCCCATCACCTCAGGCAGGTATGATGATACAACGATCAGGGAGTCGCCTTGCTTGGTCAGGCTTTCAAAAATCTTATATATTTCGCCTTTCGCACCCACGTCCACACCCACGGTCGGCTCGTCAAAGATGAGTATCCGGCTCCCCTTGTTCAGCCAGCGGGATATAACCACCTTTTGCTGGTTGCCGCCCGACAGGTTTTTCACCTTCTGCCGGATGGAAGGAGTTTTGATCTGTAGATCCTCCACATATTTCTCCGCCGTCTTTTTCTCTTTTGACAGGTTCAGCACGCCACCACTGGAAATCTTCTCGTATGCCGCCATGTTGATATTCACTTTCACATCAAGCTGCATGGCAAGGCCTTGAACCTTTCTGTTTTCAGGAAGCAGCCCGATCCCCTTCCCGATTGCCGCTTTGGGGTTTCTGGGCGCATACGGCTCGTCAAACAACTTCATCTTGCCCTCTGTATGTTTGACGGCGCCATAGATGCACTGCATCACTTCGGTACGGCCGGATCCCACCAGCCCGAAAAAACCCAGAATCTCGCCCTTCTTTAAGTCAAAGTTGATGCCTTCAAACTTTCCTTCACAACCCAGATCTTTTACTTCCAGCACGGTGTCGCCAACCTCGGCGCGCTCCGTGTTATACATGTCTTCCATGCTGCGGCCAACCATCAGCGTGATCAGCTGGTCATTGTTCGTTTCGCTCACGGGCATGGTTTTCACAAACCTGCCGTCTTTGAGCACCGTCACGGTGTCGCATATTTCGAATATCTCTTCAAGGCGGTGGGAGATGTAGATAATACCCACCCCGTTTTCCTTCAGCCTGCGGATCAGTGTAAACAGCTCCGCCGTTTCTTCGTTGGCCAGAAGCGCCGTCGGCTCGTCAAAAATGACCACCTTGGCCTTTTCCTGCATCACCTTGGCGATGGTGATCATCTCCTGCTGCGCCACCGTCAGGTTCTTGACCAGTTTTCTCGGGTTCACATAAATACCAAGATTTCTGCAGAATCCCTCGGCATCCTTATAGATCTTTTTCCAATCCACAAGGCCATTTTTCTTGGGCAATTTTCCGTTGAAGAAGTTTTCGCCCACGGACAAGTGTTTAACCAGCGTAATGTCCTGATAGACAGCCCCCAGTCCCAGCTCTTTTGCATGTATCGGGTTTTTGATTGATACCTTTTTACCATCGAAGTGGATGTCGCCCTGATCCTGAGGGTGTACGCCCATGAGAATTTTTATCAGCGTCGATTTTCCGGCGCCGTTCTCTCCCACCAGGGCATGAACCTCGCCTTCCCTGACGCTGAAGTCCACATCCTGCAGCGCCTTGACACCCGGAAATGACTTGGATATGTTCGACATTCTCACTATTTCATTGCCAAAATTGCTCATAGAACACTCCCCTTTGTTTTTTGATGCTAAGGAGGGGGATATCTCCCCCTCCGGCACCCTTGTTAGTACAGAGTCGTTCCGTTATTAATAGGTTTCGCCCGCAACTTTCTTGCTGAACGGATCAAGCAGGCCTTTGATATCGTCGTTGTTCATGTTGTCCTTGGTCACCGCCGTAGCGCCCGTGTCCACATAGTCCGGAAGCTCTTCGCCAGCGAGAGCTTTCAGAGCGGAAGCCACGCCGTTGTAACCCATGCCGTACGGATCCTGCAGGATCAGGGCATACAGCACGCCGTCAGACAGAGCGCTGATTTCTTCCGGATCGGAGTCGAACGCAACAGCCACGAGGTCAGCGCTCTCTTCGATCAGGGCTCTGGCCACGCCGTCACCCGTGTGGTTGTTGTCGGCAAAGAAGCCGAGCAGGTCCGGGTTGGCCGCCATCAGGTCTTTCGCGGTATCCATCGCTTTGACGATGTCGTTATCGGTATATTTTGTTTCCAGCACTTCGATATCGGGAGCGAGTTCTTTGAGCTTGTTGATGAAGCCCTCGTCTCTCTGGGTCAGCACCGCAACGCCGGCCATGGCCGAGATCACGGAAACTTTGCCCTTGAGTTCAACACCCTTTTCCGTTAGGGCTTTCACAAACTGCTCTGCAGCCAGGCCGCCGGCAGCCAGGTTGTCCGTCGCGAGGAACGTGCTTACCTTGTCGGTGTTCACCTTGTTGTCGATGGTCACGATCTTGGTTCCCGCATCAAAAGCTTCTTCGAAAGCCGGCACAGTCGCGTCGGAGCTGGTGGATGAGATCACGATCGCCGGAGGATTCTTGGCAAGCACGTTCTCAAGGATGGAAACCTGTTCTTCGATATCCGCTTCTGACTTCGGCCCGTAAAGGGTAACGGTCACTTCATCCGGGTGTTCGATGGCGTAGTTCTTCGCGCCAACCCAAACATACTGCCAGAAATCCGAGTCCGTCGCCTTGATGATGACAGGAATCTCAACCGGGCCAGATCCCACTGACTCGACAGGTTCAGACGCATCCGGAGCCGGCTCTTCGCTCGCCGGTGCCGGGGCTTCGCTCGCCGGTGCTTCAGACTCGGCAGGCGGTGTCGTTCCGCAAGCGGCAAACACAAACGCCGCCATCAGGATGACCAAGACAAATGCTACAATTTTCTTCATTTAGACTTCCTCCTGTTTTATTTTTTTGCCCGCTCATACGGACAAAACCCTTTTCAACACGACAGGGGTCTGGTAAAGAGATACCGGTCACCATCGCCTTATCGTTGTATTATCATGAAAATAGAAGTGCAAGCGTTTTCATTGTAATATACTGTATTTATTTCTTTATTCTTATGGCTATCACCCAATTAATCAAGCTCAAAACCATTTAATCGACTGGTATACAGCTTCATCGATTCGACATGTTTCGCCAATTATCTGCATCATCACAGATAGCATTGAAAGCGTTTTCATTTCTGGGTTTAATAGATCTCAATGGTTTCCCAATACAAAAACAACCATATCAGTTACATTGAGTAATCCGGCATCAGCAATTCCGATAAAGGATGCTGATAAAGTATATGCGTAGAATAAGACTTTATTTCAGGCTCTTGGAGGAGCCGTACTTGACCTGACAATAAGCTCGGTTGGCAGGATGATCTTCTGGTGGACGCCAACGTTGCCGTGCGTAATATTCTTGATCAGCAGCTCCGCAGCGATGCGCCCCATGCTTTCCACCGGCTGGGCCACAGTCGTCAGCGGCGGGTTCAGTATCCTCGCGATCTTGAGGTTGTCCATCCCCGTGATGGATATATCATTGGGGATCTTAAGCTTGAGTTCGTTTATCGCCCGGTATGCGCCGGTCACCACATATTCGTTGAAGCAGTGCAGCGCAGTGGGCGGATCTTTCAGCGTGAGCAGCTTCTTTGTCATGATATAGCCGGCATCGCTCAGGCCGTCGCCATCCAGTATATAATCTTCCCTGACTTCAATGCCGTGTTTTTCCAGAGCTTCTTTGTAGCCGATCAAGCGGTCGTCCAGCGCCCGTATATCCAGCCGGTATCCGATAAACCCGATCTTCGTATGCCCCAAGCCAATCAGATGCTCAATAGCCTTAAAGGTCCCTTTCCGGCTCTCGGTATCCACAAAATCAACACCCGGTATATCTGACTGTATCGACACGATGTTGATTCGCTTTTTCATTCTTTTGATATAATCCATATCATGGATGCGGGAACAGATGAATATGACGCCGCCCGTCCGCCGGGATATCATTTCGTTGAAATAGTAGCGTTCTCTCTCCGGATCCATTTTGGTGACATAGAGTTCCAGGAAAAATCCATTTTCCGACACGACCTCTTCCACACTTTGCAGCAATTCCGGGTAAAATGGATTCAATACTTCCGGTATAATAAAGCCGATGGACTTGCTGGTGTTGGTCGCCAGCCCTCTGGCCAGCGCGTTCGGGATAAAGTCAAATTCCTTGATGGCGTCCAAAACGGCCTTTTTCGTTTCCTTCTTGACCGGCGCGCTGTTATTTAAAACTCTGGATACGGTACTTAACGAAACATTTGCCTTTTTGGCTATGTCATGCATTGTGTAGTGCCGCTCATGCTCATCCAATGACATCGTCCCCGAATCCTGAAAGCGCTTTCATTTCTTTCTCCTTTTATATCTCTTTTCAGTGCTTTTGTCAATAGCTTAAGTGACAATTTTGTATACAGCCTGTGAACAGCGGGGCTGTTAATGTGACGGCAGACTTTCAGATATGCCGTTTTTTGATGGTCTGATTGAGAGCTTTTCTGACGATATGATCTGTTAAACCGCAGCAGGCCTAGAGTTAGAAGGCGTGATATCGCCTGACTTTTGTTTCTCAGAACAGGCCGGCCTGCCCCCGCGCTACTCCGCGCCGTTCAGGCCAATGCTCTTGTATTTTTGTATCAGCGCCTGCATCTCCCGCAGGCTCGGCTTTGCGTCTCCCGCAAACATGCCTTGGCCAAGGTCCCGCGTGGCCGCCTTCTCGTGCCCCACCAACGCCCAGGTCGTGTCCACCAGATGGGCAAACCTCGCGTCCTTGAGCTGCTTGCATACGAAGGACTGCCGGGACTGGTTGATGTCCTCGCCGCTGATCTGCATGAATCCGCGCTCATCGCAAAGCGCCATCACCCTGTCCAGCTGCTCTGTGGTGTTGCGGGACGGCATGAACGCAATCGCGTCAAACCCGATATCCCTGCAGGCGTCGAGCAATTCTTCGAGATAATCGTCCTCAAACTTCTGCGCCTTTTGTCGCCCGTGGGCGACGCGGCGACATCCCCGAGATAACAGTATGACGGTATCGCGCCGCATTCTTTGATAAACGCGACCGCGCTCCTCACACCCGGTGTTTCGTCGCCTTCCGAATCAATGTAAATGTGCGAGACGAAGCTGCCCTTCAGCACATTCAGCACATCGTATGCATAGATATCGCTGTCCGCATCAGCCAGCAGTTTCTTCTGCGACTCGCCCAGCGCCATGCCCAGCACCTGTTCAATAAAGCCGGTCAGCGCCTGCCCTTTGCCGTACTTTTGGATCAGCTTCTCCGCCAGCGCAAACAGTATATGCCGCTCCGTCACCTCACCGCCAAACTGCGCATAAGAGATGGGCAACACATCCCTGTCGTAATCCGTCACGATGCCGCAGGGCTGCGTCATGGCGTTGAGGCGGTCCGTCATCGCGCGGCTGCGCTTCTCCCGGGCATCGCGTATCCTCTTCAGATACGCGTCCGCTTAGACGGTCTGCGTATGCGGAATTCCGTGCGCGCAGATGTACCCATTGGAAATCTGGTCCGGGTTGTTGATGCGCTTGCCGCGAAGGGCCGTACCCGACCAATCGGTGCGAATTTCAAACCCGATCGTGGTGGGGATTTCCAATATCTCGCCCGCCTCGATGAACTCCTCCGTGCCGTTTATCGCGTCGTGATCGACGATGCCAACAGTGGACAGGCCGCTGCCCACCGCCATCCACACCGCCTTGGCCGGTGAATACGGCGAGAACGAATACTTGGTGTGCACATGGTTGTTGGTATAGCTTTCCCTTTGGGGGCAGCGTAATCGTCCCGTCGTCCACCAGCGCCTTAAGGCGTTTCAGAGCGGCAAGCCGCTGCTCCTTCGAGGGCGCGTTCAGCAATCAGTTCTTTTTCCATCATGATCAATCCATCTGCTGGCCGCCCGTCACGTTGACAGCCTGCCCCGTCATGTAAGACGCTTCGTCGCCCGCAAGGAACACGAGCAGATTGTCCACATCGTCATACGTGCAGCCGCGCCCCAGCGGCACCTGGTCGATATACTTCTGGCGCACGGCTTTCTCGGATATCCCCTGGTTCTTCGCGTACTGCTTGAACAGGCTGTTCACCCACAGCGGTGAATCCAGCAGGTTGCCGGGACATATGGCGTTCACGCGCAGGTTGTAGGGCGCCAGCTCCAGCGCCAGGCTCTGCACCAGCCCGATACCGTCGAACTTGGAGGCGGCGTAAGCGGAATTCTTGAAGGAGCCCTTCTTGCCCGACTTGGAGTTGATCTGGACGATGGACCCACCCTTTCCCTTCATATACGGCACAGCCGCCTTGGCCGTGTTGAAAAACCCGCACAGGTTGACGTCGATGACCTTTTTCCACTTGTTCGGGTCGAACTCGTCGATGGCGCCCGAAATGAGTATCGCGGCGTTGGAGACCAGAATATTGATGCCGCCCAGCACCTCCGCAGCGCTGCGCATGAACTGCTCGCAGTTGTCGTAGCTGGTGACGTCCAGCTGGAACGCCGCTCCGTTGTGGAGTGCCGCGGCGGTTTCCTTCGCGCCCTCCAGATTCATGTCTCCGACGACCACCCGGGCGCCTTCGGCGGACAAACGCATGGCCAGCGCCTGCCCCAGTCCCTGCGCCGCGCCGGTGATTACGGCCTTCTTGCCGATCAGTCTTTGCATGTGAGTTTTTTCTCCCTGTATTCTTGTTTTATGCGCAGATAGCGCTCAAACTGCTCCGCCCAAAGCGCCGCGTTCTCCGGCCGGAAGGTTTCCACGTCGAACGACGCGCGGATGACCTCAGACATCCCGGTGCTGTTTCCCACGGCGCCCGCCGCCTTCATCTGCACCATGAGATTGCCGATCGCGGTCGCTTCCGACGGTCCCGCGACGACCTCGCGGTCCAGCACGCCCGCTGTCAGCCGGTTGAGAAAACGGTTCTTGGAGCCGCCGCCCACGATATGCAGCACATCGATGCGGCTCTGCTTGAGTTGCTCGAGGCCGGTGAACGCTTCGCGGTAGCTCATGGCGAGGCTCTCGTAGACCGCGCGCGCGATCTCCCCCTTGGTCTGCGGAACAGGCTGCCCGGTTTCCTTGCAGAAGTTCTGGATCTTGCGCGGCATGTTGTCCCCGGCATAGAACAGCGGCTCGTTGACGTCGATAAAAGACCTGAACGCGGGCACGGCTTCCGCCGCTCTGACCACGTCGTCCCAACTGATCTTCTCTTCCTCGTCCCACTGCCGCTTGCAGCTCTGTATGATCCACAGGCCCATGATGTTGCGCAGCGGCCTGTAGCCGCCGTCCACCGTGCCTTCGTTGGAGAACTGATTCTCATATACCGCGTCGTTGATGATGGCGTGGTCCGTCACAATGCCGATCAGCGACCATGTGCCGGAAGAGATGAACGCGTAATTGGAGGTGGTGGCGGGGATGGACGCGACGGCGGACGCGGTATCGTGAGACCCGACGCAATAAACATGGGGCATATTGGACAGGCCGGTCTCTTTCGCGACCGCCTGCAGCAGCTTCCCCTTTATCTCGCCGCATTGCTGTATGTTGGCGAAAAGCCCCGGCGATACGCCGCACATCGCCAACATGTCGGGCGACCACCGGCCCGTTTTGGCGTCCAGCAGCTGGGTGGTGGTGGCGTGCGTATACTCCGTTGTCGCCACGCCGCTCAGCATATAGCCCAGCAGGTCCGGCATCGTCAGCAGGGTTCGGGCGATTTCCAGCTGCGGGTCCTGGCTCTGCACCATGTCGTAAAGCTGGTACAGCGTGTTGAACTGCATGTCGGAAATACCCGTGATATCAAACGCGCGGCGCTTTCCGTACTTTTCCCGGAAGGCGCGCATGCCCCGTTCACCCCGCGGGTCACGGTAGGCCCTCGGGTTGCCAAGCAGCCGGCCCGGCCTGTCGATAAAGCCAAAATCCACGCCCCAGGTATCGATGCCGATGCCCGTCAAACCGCCGGAATTGCGGTGAGCGTATTGCTTCAGTCCGTCAAGAATGCTGGTGTACATGCGAAGGATATCCCAGTAATACGCGTCCCCCACCTGCACATAGCCGTTTTCAAACCGGTTCAACTCTTCCAGGGACAGCTTTTTGCCATCAAACCGTCCGAGCATCGTTCTGCCGTTGCTTGCCCCGAGGTCGACCGCTATACATTCCATCTTTTTATTCCCCTTGTTTATTTATCCCGAAATCCGTATCATCCAATCAGACAGTTATGGTAATCCGGCTCATAGAATCCCGCCGATTTCCTGAGAAAGCGCCGTACCGCTTCGTTTGTCACAGCGGCTACGGGATGCGTGCTATGAAAGCATCCATTAATACTCTCTGTCCTGCACGGATGCTGTTAGGCAATGATCCTTCATGATCAATCTGCTATATCGCGTAACGTTTCGCCCTATCTGGACTCTATCATAATCCAATTATCCATGTCAATACCGTTTTATGAAGACTGATTTTTTCTCTTATCCTGACTATATATTAGGAAATAAAGTCAGGATTTCATATGCTTTTTCTCATTACTCTATGTTTTAGACCATGCTACACCGGTTCCTCTGCCGAAACATCTTGACACCCGCCGTTTAAATGTGTAGACTTTTATCAGCGAATCGTTTTACGCTTTGCCCATGCCATATACAGTCCAAATACATAAAGGGAAGCTGTTTTATGCCTACGATAAAGGATGTCGCCAAGCACTCGGGGTTGGCCTATGCGACTATATCGAAATATCTCAACGGCGGCAACGTTTTGCCGGAAAACCGCGAAAAAATAGAAGCGGCCATCAAAGCGCTGAATTTTACGGTCAACGAATTCGCGCGTGGGCTTAAGACCAACAAGTCGAACACGGTGGGCATCATCATACCGGATATCGGCAATATATACGTTGCGAGTACGCTGCCCAAAATCGTCGACCTGCTGCGCGTCAATGGCTATGCCACCATCATTTGCGACTCGCGTTCCGATCATGAGCGCGAAGCCGAGCTGGTCAGCTTCCTTATGTCGAAACGTGTCGATGGCATCATGAACATGCCGGTGGGGGCGGATGGTTCCCATCTGTACGCCGCGCTCGACAGCCATATCCCCGTCGTGCTGCTCGACCGCATCGTTTCGGACTGCATCGGCCGGGTGGACGCGGTGCTGGTGGACAACATGCACGCGGCACAGGAAACCACCTCTTATCTGATCTCCCGCGGGCATACGGAGATCGGCATCATCGCCGGTCCGCGGGACGTCACGACAGCAATGGACCGTCTGTCCGGCTACGTTTCCGTATTGAAGAAGCACAAGCTGGACATCAAAGACTCGCTGATCGAATACTCCGATTTTACGATCGAGAGCGGTTATCGGGCGTGCAAGCGCCTGCTGACGGGTAACCCCGGCCTCACGGCCCTGTTTGCCACCAACTACGACGTGACGGTGGGCGCCATGATGGCGATCAACGAATACGGCGTGTCCGTGCCGGACGACCTGTCGGTGTTCGGTTTCGACGACATGCCTTTCGCGCGGGTCATCAAGCCGCATCTCAGCGTCGTCGCCCAGCCCATCAGCGACATCGGCAAAACGGCCGCCGAGACGCTGCTGGATCGGTTGAGCGGGAAAAACACCGGCCACGCGCAGGTCACCGTCCTCAAAACGACCGCCGTTTTCCGCGACTCGGTCAAGACGCTTGCAGCAGCCGAATAAGGATCATTTCATTTCGAAAATAAGATATATTCAACAAATATAAAAAGGAGGCATTTTTCAACAATGGTTAAAATCGGAATCAGACCTTGTATCGACGGCAGGAGAAATGGTATCCGCGAAGGGCTTGAAGATCAGACGATGGGCATGGCCACAGCAGCCGCCAAGCTCATCACAGAGAACTTAAAATACCCGGACGGCCAGCCTTATGAAGTGGTTATCGCGGATACCACCATCGGCGGCGTGAGAGAAGCCGTGCTGTGTCAGGAGAAATTCGAGCGGGAAGGCGTCGGCGTCACGCTGACGGTCTCGCCCTGCTGGTGCTATTCCACCGAAGTGATGGATCAGGACCCCATGACGATCAAAGCCGTTTGGGGGTTCAACGGCACCGAACGCCCCGGCGCTGTTTTTCTGGCGGCGGTGCTGGCGGCGCATTCCCAGAAGGGCCTGCCCGCGTTCGGCATATATGGCCGCGACGTGAGAGACAAGAACGACTCCGCGATACCGGAAGACGTTCAGGAAAAGATACTGCGGTTCGCACGGTGCGGCGTGGCCGCCAAGACCATGCGTTCCAAGAGCTATCTGCAAATCGGCTCCATGTGCATGGGCATCGCCGGGTCCATTCTGGATCAGGATATGCTGCAGGAGTACTTCGGGATGCGCAGCGAGTCGGTGGATGAGACGGAAATACTGCGCCGTATCGACAACGGCATTTACGATCCCGAGGAATTCGAAAAGGCGCTCGCCTGGACGAAGGCGCACTGCCGGGAAGGCTACGACAAGAACCCTACGGATATCGCGTTTTCGCGCGAGGTCAAGGATGAACAGTGGGCGTTTGTCGTCAAATCCGCGATGATCATCCGCGACCTGATGATCGGCAACCCCCGCCTGGCCGAACTCGGATTCGTCGAGGAAAGCTGCGGGCACAACGCCATAGCGGGCGGCGTGCAGGGCCAGCGCCAGTGGACGGATTACAAGCCCAACTTCGACTTTGCCGAAGCCATACTGAATTCCCAGTTCGACTGGAACGGCCTCAGGGAAGCCATCGTGCTGGCAACGGAAAACGACATGCTCAACGGCCTCTCCATGCTGTTCGAGCATCTGCTGACCAACACGCCGGGCATCTTCGCAGACGTGCGCACCTACTGGAGCCCTGAAGCCGTCAAGAGAGTGACCGGCAAGGCGCTGACGGGCCTCGCGAAGAACGGCATCATCCACCTGATCAACTCGGGCGCGGCGTCGCTGGACGGCACCGGCGCTGTTTCCGACGCGCACGGCAACGCGGTCATCAAGCCCTACTACGAAATGACAGATGCCGATGCCAAAGCCTGCCTCGACAAGACAGTCTGGTGCCCTGCGGATCAGTTCTATTTCCGCGGCGGCGGCTACTCCAGCCATTATGTCGGCGGCACGCGCGGCGACATGCCCGTCACCATGGTCCGGCTGAACCTCGTGAAGGGTCTCGGGCCGGTGCTGCAGCTCGCGGAAGGCTGGACCTGCGAGCTTGATCCCGAAGTCCATAAGACGCTTGACCAGCGGACCGATCCGACATGGCCCACCACCTGGTTTGCTCCCCGTCTCACCGGCAAAGGCGCGTTCACCGATGTGTACAATGTGATGGCGAAATGGGGCGCCAACCACGGCGCGTTCTGCTACGGCCACATCGGCGAGGACCTGCTCACCTTCGCTTCGATGCTGCGCATCCCGGTGTGCATGCACAACGTGGACGACGAGAAGATATTCCGCCCGTCCGAATGGAGCGCGTTTGGCACCAACGATCCGGAAGGCGCCGATTACCGTGCGTGCACGGTGCTGGGGCCGCTGTACAAATAACTGAGGTTTTGGATAAACAAGAGCGCCTCCGCTTAAGCCCTACCAGCGCGAGGCGCTTTTTCGTTTGGTGGATTCCGCCCAGTATTGTTCCGCTGTTATTTGTCTTTCAGGTCGGTCAGCTTCTTTTTCAGGTCGGTCTCCAGCGTCACCAGTTCCGTTTCCGCCTGCATGCGCTTCGTATGTCCTTCGGACTGGATGCGCAGCGTTTCCTCGATCGTTGTGATCAGGTCCGCATGTACCTTCTTAAGCGTTTCGATCTCGACGATGCCGCGCTCAGACTCCCTGGCAACGCCAAGGGAATTCTCTTTCAGCAGTTCCGCGTTTTTCGAGAGCAGTTCGTTCGTGGTGTCGGAAACCTTTTTCTGCATCTCCAGCGCCTTCTGCTGTCTGAAGAGCGAAATTGCGATCACGATCTGGTTTTTCCAGAGCGGTATCGTGTTCAAAATGGAGCTCTGTATCTTCTCGACGAGCAGCTGATCGTTGTTCTGTATGATGCGCAGCTGCGGCGCTGTCTGGATCGATATCATCCGGCTCAGCTTCAGATCATACAGCTTCTTTTCAAACCGATTGGCCAGCTGCGTCAGGTCCTTAAACTTCTGCACCAGCACGGGGTCGCCGGATTGTTCGGCTTCCTGCTTAAGCTTGGGTATCATGACGGTGTTGATCTCGTCAAGCTTCCGGCTGCCCGCCAGTATGTACAGGTCCAGGTCCTTCAGATACTCCAGGTTCTTGTCATACATGCCGTCCAGCAGCGTGATGTCCTTGAGCAGCCGCATTTTCGCGCTGTCCAGCTCGTTCACGATCTTCTCGATCTGTACGCTGAGCGTTTCATACTTGGCGATAAATTTCTGGAACTTCGTCTTCAGCGAGCCGAACAGCTTGCCCAAAAATCCGGCGTTTTCCGCCAGCGCATCCACGTCGAGGCTTTTCACATCCAGCATCAGCTCCGTCAGAATATCGCCGACATAGCCCGAATCCTTGGACTTGATCTGGCTCAGCACATTATCCGAAAAGTTGGATATATTGCTTTGAGCCGCGACGCCATACTGGATGATTGCCTGAGAGTCATTGATGTCGATCGCGCCGACGAGCTCGTTGATTTTGCTTTTCTGCTCCAAAGAGAGCTGTTCCGGCTTTATGACAGCCAGTTCCCCGCCCTGTGTTTCCTGCATGGTTTATTCCTCCGTATTCGTATCAATATAGTCCAGCAGCTGTATCATGCTGTTTTCATCCGGCACCGGAACAACTTTGTTTATGTTCTCGGATATACCCAGGGCTTCCAGCGTCTGCGCGTCAATGCCGTAGGCCGTTTCCCCCGTTCGGAATCCGTGCCTTTCCCACGCAATGCGCTGGATATCTTCATCCATCAGCGCTGTCAGCAGCTTCTCGCCGTTCTCGGTCAGCGCGATCAGGTAATGTTCGCTCCACACCGTGGGCTCCGGGTAGATCAGCGCCACTTTGCTCTGCACTTTGCTCCAAAGCTCGGGGTCGCTCATCGCGAACTCGATGATCTGATTCTCATACCCCACGATGATGGGGCTCTCGCCCATGCCCAGGTTCAGATACCGCGAGAACATGTTCCCCGATGACGATTCCATCTGCCCCAGCATGGTAAACACCTGTTTCACGTCACCCGCCACCTTTTGCACAGAGGTGGCGTCCACCACATTGCCGCCGTTGAGCATGTTCGCCAGCAGCGCCGCGTACATCGTCCCCGAGTTCGACTTGTTCGGGTCCGTCGAAATGATCTTGAAATTGCCGTATATATCGAGGCCAAAGTCGCTCCAGTTGGTTTTGTTCAACACTTCCGGAATCAGTTTGGAGATGTCCGTGGTAAAGTAGCCGCCCGTCTGTTCGGCGCACAGGCCATGCGCCGTCAGCGCCTTGGCCACCTCATCCCAGCTGTACAGCACAATAGGCGAGAAAAACACCTTCTCGCCTTTATAACCCTGTCCGCCGTATCTGTTCCTGAATATCTCGTAGGCGGTCTGGCTGGAGGGAAAAAGGAAGTCGACCCCCGTCGTATCATACCCCGCCATCTCGATGGAACCGGCCCGGGTGTCATCCACGGTGAGCCCATATTTATCCTTCAGTATTCTGACCACCTCTTCATCCGCCAAAAAACCGAGCTTCTCTCCGCCCACATATCCCTTAACCGTGACCGCGTTTCCACCCAGCCCCAGCAGCTGGCCCTGTCCCGAAAACACGCTGATGAGTATCGCGGCAGCGACCACAACGACGAATATGATGATGCCGATGATCTTGCCCTTCACCCTATATGCCCTCCGATTTTATCGTTTGCTCCAGCAGCTTGATCTCGGTATCCAGCTCAAACAGGTCGTCCTCCAGCAGTTTGGACTTAAGCTTTTTGAACAGCTGGTTCAGGCTGTCCAGCGCGTTCGAAATCCTGGCCATCGTTTCGTCGCTGTTGGCGATATAGTCGGTATCAGCCGACAAATCGATATAGCGCTGAACGATGTAACGCGTCGTGTCCATATAATACGTGATAAACTTACGCGCCTGCTTGACGCTTTTCGGGTCCTTTTTGATATCGGCATAGATGGATGCGCCCACTGTCACGATGTCTCTGACCTTCTGTTTCACCGGAATGTCCGTGATCTTGTCCGCCGCTTCCTCCAGCGACCGGAGCCTGGAGGCGCCCTCCGCAAGCACCGCGTCCACATCCTCCTGCGTCACGCCTTCCGCCACGATCCTGATCTTTTTTTTCCTCAATATCAGAAACGCAAAAAGGCAGTATGTAGCCGCGCCCGTCAGAATGCTGATGATGAAACCGCCCCTGATCACAAACAGCATTATCAGGAAAACAGCCCCCGCGACCACGCCAGATATAATGCCTTCCCTGTTCTCTTTCATCGCTGTACCTAATTATACCCTTTTACTTTTTTAAATGCCGATATGAGATCGCCCTGGCTGTCGAACACCGCCCCGCGCGTCAACTCCGCCATCGGCTCAAGCTGTTCTTTCGACGCGTTTCCCAGCATGATCGCGAACAGCGGTATATCCTGGCCCAGCGCCCGGTATGCTTGTTCGAAATCATAGTAGCTTTTACCGGTGTTGGACTTTCCGTCCGTCAGCAGCACGACGGCGCAGAAATACGCCTCCGTATCGACCTGTTTGAGCAGGTCCAGCGCGGCGACAGCCGGCGTATAGATATCCGTCCCGCCGCCGGGCATCAGGCTTCCAATCTGATCCGACAAATCCATCAGTTCGGCATTGTCGTTGCCCTCGACCGTCAATTGTCCCATCATCTGGTCGTCGAACGGCAACACCACCGTCACGTCGTCCTGCGTGGCCTGCAGCAGATGCTGTTTCGCCTGGCTCTGGTCCAGCAACAGCGCCATCGCTTCTTTGAGCTGTTCCTCGCCATTGCCGCTCATGCTGCCCGAAAAGTCCAGACAATAGATCGTGTAGGCGGGCTTTTTCAGCTCGCTCTGGTAAAGCTGCAATGCCGCCAGCACCACATCCGAACCCGGCATGCGTATGCCGGACAGCGTCTGGGCGCTGTCGATCCCCCAGTCGGGATTGAAAATCCTCGGGTTCGCATCCTCTATCGATCCGCCAAAGCCGGTGCGCCGCCCCAATTCCAGCAGCTCGTCCTGCACTTCAGCGCTCATCAGATAATCGATCAGCTTCGTAAAAGTCTCTTCGGATTCCGCATCCCCTTTTTCCACAAGCCCCAGCGGCGAATCCGCTATGGCGAGGCCGTCCACGGGGTAGACAAGGTAGAGCGGCTCTTTCCCCTGCGCGGTCAACGCCTGATTTGCCTCGATGATCATGCTTTCGTAGTTGACCATCGCGTCGTAGTCCCCTTTCAGAAAGAGATCCTTCAGCCAGCCGGAACTGCCGGACGACCGGTTGATGCCGGACAGCAGGTCCTTGATATCCTGCTTAAGCGTTTCATTGTTAAGGTCGGCAAGGCCGATCGAATCGGGATTGTCCAGCAGCGCGTTGATAAAGCCGATATACGCGCAGGCACCGGAGTTGCTCTGCGTGGCGGAGGTCATCATGAAGCTCAGCCTGCCACCGCGGATCGCGTCCAGTATATCGCGGATATACACATCCCCCTGTGTGAAACCCAGCTGCTCAGCGAGAGACTTCTTAATACCGAAGACGATGGGCGAATTCATGACGGACTGCGCGTTCTTGATGGTGTGGTTGCTGTCTCCCATGCTGATCCACATGCTGTTGGCGGGCCAGACCGCATCATATTCTTCTATATCCGGCGTACCCATCATGTTCATGATATCCACGGAGCCCTTATATTCCATGCGGATATTGATATGGTTCGCATTCCCGAATTTTTCGAGCAGCGGCTCCAAAGCCTCGTTTTCAGAGCCGGAAAGGATCACAAACTCGTTATTGGCGCCGCAGCCAGGCAGCAATGTCCCCATACCGCAGATGATCAGTACCGATATTATCACCGCTAAAAGCGTTTTTTTCATTCAGCCACCTCAGCAAAATGCCTGTCATAAAATCCGAAGAATATCCATGTAAAATCCCGAATACTTAATGAAATTATATATGAAAAAACATATCCATTTCATCAAGATTACGTTAAGTTGGCGTTCTGATCCGCCGGTTTTGTAGCGAGTTACATGTCTGTTAAGCAAATATGCTTGACCCGTTTCTTTTTCGCTATATACAAAAGGCCGGCCGCCTTTGTTTGCGGGGGCCGGATGAATTGCGGATATA
>JAEYZN010000035.1 GCA_023428025.1 Bacillota bacterium | reverse complement strand
CGGGCCACTCCGGGCACGCTGTCCCCGCACCCCATTTCATTCATTACGGAAATTAAAGCGCAGCTTTTTATATAAAGAATTTAAGGGCTTAAGGCAGCCCTTTTATTTTGCAGCGGAAAGGAAGGAGCAAACATGGAAGCGGTTTTTACCGGCGTCGCGGTGGGCGCCATCATGATCGCCATCAACGCGGTGGTGAGCGCGGCGCAGAAGGCGCGCAGGAAGGACCGGCAGGAGGCGGCGCAGCTGCAGCAGAATGAGGCGCGCATCGCCGCGCTGGAAAAGCAGGCGGCGGAGACCAAGGAGCTGGTGAAGCTGACGCTGTCCACCTGCATCATCATCGGCGACGGCATGGTGCAGAACGGGCTGAACGGCGACGTGAAAAAGGCGTTCTGCGAGAAGAAGCAGGACGCGCTGAGAATGCTGTAAAGCGGCGTGCGCCGCTTGGCGAAAAACTTTTGGTTTTCTGCCAATTTACCGTTTTTGCTTGTTCCTCGCTATACTCGAAACTGCGCAAAAACGCAAGGTGTGGGCTTCGCGGGCCTGGGGTCCCCAAAAGCAGAGCTTTTAGGGGTGTATCATAGCCCGTCTCGCCCACGAAATTTATTTTAGAAAATTTGTATATTCTAAGCTGCCTGAGCGGCGGCGGAAAGGAAGAATTATGAGCTACCAAGAAGAAAGGCAGAGTGGCGCAAGGGAGGCATACGCGCGGCGGCTGAAGGAGGAAGAGGAGCGCCGCCAGCGCGCGGAAGAGCACCGCCGCCGGATGGAGGAGCAGAAGCGCCAGCGGGAAGAAGCGGCGCGCCGGGCGGAGGAGCAGCGCAGGCAGGCGCAGCAGCGCGCCGAGGAACACCGCCGCCAGATGGAGGAGCAGAAACGCCAGCGCGAACAGCAGGCCAGCCAGGCAGGCACGGCGCAAACCAGCGCCCCGGTATTCCCCAAGGGCATGAGCGGCAGCGCAAAGTTTGCCGGTCTTCCGCTGACTTTTAAGCCGACAGTACCCACGGCCCCTGATACACAAAAAAGCGGAAATACGTTCTATACAAGCGCGCCAGATAGTGGTATAATGTCCCCAAAACCGGAAAGCATTGCCGGCTACCAGAGCGCCATCGAGAAGCAGCGGAAGACGCTGAAGGCGCTGCACAAGCAGCAGTATAACCTGATGCTGCAGAACGATGTGGCGGGTATGAACGCACTGGACGTACCCATCAGAACCACCGAGACATACCTCAACGCATTAAAGGAGCGGATGGGCGGCGTGATGGGCGCGAATATCCACGGCAAGCCGGGCAACCAGTTGCTGGACAACGACGATGAGCAGCACGCGCCATATGGAGCGCCCGTGAACGATTGGAGAAGCGGGAACGGAAGGCCGCAGTTTGCGGCAAACGATACGCCTGCGCATGTGACGGGGCTGGATGGAACGGAAGCAAAAGGCGTTACATATTCCGGCGGAGGGTATGCGGACTTTTTTAAGGAGCAGCGGGAAGAAGATGCGCAACTGCCGTACAAGAAAGACCCGTTTCAGGGGCGGCATGCATATGATGACAAGGGCTTTGCAGGCGGCGGCTTTGGCGGAGGCGGAGCAGGCGGCTCATGGGGTGATGAAGATACGGGATATGACTATATCTCCGAAAAGGATTATGACGCTCAGATGAAGGATCTGGAGAGCCAGCTTGAAATAAGAGAGAAGCTGACAGAGGGGTACAGCACGCAACTGGGTGCATCGGCTTACAGTGATCCCAATTATAAGCTTTATCAGGATGGATACAGCCGGAATTTGGATGAGGCTGTGACGCTGAGGGAACAGATAAAGGAACTGAACGATCAGCGGGAGTGGTCACAAAAGGCGGATGATATTGGGGGAAGATCGTATGACACAGAAGAGGAGGCAGCTGTTGCATTTGCCGATCCTGCTGTCATTGGAACAGGCAATGACAATCTTGAGAGAGGGGCTGTTATTATACACAAACAGGTCCCAATTGTTGATCAAAACGGAAATATAGTTTTACAGTCCAAATATGTATTAAAAGATACTTTTGTCGGAGATCATGATAACGTGATAAGCGGTGTACTATCATCATATCTTGAATCCATAGGTGATTTGGCGCAAGGAGATACCATTTCTTTTGTCCATACACATCCGAACTGTACTGGACATGTCCCTAATAAATTTTCAGGAGAAAAAGGAGAAACGGCTTGGGATATTATGGATTACGCGATTGATGAAGTGATGTCCAAGGGAAACTTCAACGAATTTGCAGAGTACCTTGGCGACCAGCAGGTTGCGTGGTTGCCGGGTGTAGAGAGGATGTATTTGGCATCACCAACGCTAGGCGAACTATATGCAGTTGATAAGAATGGGCCGGTATTGGATTCATCTACTCAGACGGGTTATAAGGTTTTTGGAATATTTAATTCGGTGATTACAGGGCAGCCTTATCAAGATTAGGAGACGAAAATGAGAAAAGGTATTCAACTGATTGCATTATTCATTTTGATACTGGCACTGCTCAGCTGTTCCGGGTGTATATCCAAGCTTGAACCCACCAGGTCTTATCCGGTATATGAGCAGATAGACTCGGAGGAAGACGGCGTTATGGTCAACTTCAAAGGCGTGATCTATAAAATGTATCCGCTGACAAAATGGGAGGTTAATCCGGACGGAGAAATGGTGGGCTATGCGGGGACGAAGGAAACCATTATCTGTTTGGCGGAAGGAGATACGGAAAGGAATTTTATCTATCTACAGGATAACGGCGCAAGCATGTATTACAGGCCGTTATACAGGACAGACAGAGTGATACCCGCCCCGTCTGGGGAAAGCGTCGATACTATCACTTGGAAAGAATATGATTTTACCGGAAAAGAATCAGAATTCTATGATCGACAATATGATGATAAGGAAACAATAAAAAGGCTTTTTGATGTTTGGGAATCCGGGGAAAAAACGTGGGAATATGAGTTTCTTCCTGACTTTAGAATTCATATGCTTTGTTTATCGTTTCAGGTTCCAGGAGCGTATTTTGATTTATTTCTGGTTATGAATTCAAGCCAAGAAGTGATGATGGGGACACCCGATCAGGGTTACACGGAAGTTCCGATCGAATTGCTGGAGGAAATATCGGGACGTGACATTGATGTAGATAAATGGATAGGTTAGATATGACAGGCCTGCGTGGACTACATGCGGGCCCATCTGTTTTCTTTTATCAATTGTTCGAAAGTATGACTACCAGTAGTCTCTGCTCATGCTGCAGAACGATGTGGCGGGTATGGACGCGCTGGACGTGTCCATCAGGACCACCGAGACGTATCTCAACGCGTTAAAGGAGCGGATGGGCGGCGTGCTGGGTGCCTGTTTCACCCGATTAATCCGCATTTTCGGCAAAAAAAATCAAGAAGGGATTAAATGGAATGTTTGAACTTCTTTTCCTTGGTTTATCTATAACATAAATATAAAATGCAAGGAGATTGCCATGGCGAAAGATTTTAACGCAGCAAGGCGACAGGAACGGGGACAAAACAACGTTATGCCGGACGCGCATATCCCGCCGGGCGCCTCATTTACGGGCGACATCGACACCAAATCCGGGTTGCGGATTGACGGCAATGTGAAGGGCAACCTGGCGGCGACAGGCAACATTGACATCAGCACGGAGGGCAGCGTGGAGGGCGCGGTGAAAGGCCAGGAGATCCACATCGCGGGGAGTGTGACGGGCAACGTGTCTTCAGAAGCCGCTGTGCAGCTGCTGGGCGGAGCGAAGCTCATCGGGGACCTCTGCGCGCAGTCTCTTACGGTGGAGGAGGGCGCTATATTCAAAGGCAAGTGCGCCATCGGCTGCCAGCTGGATGAGCCAAAGGCGGCAAACGCCAAAGCGCATACTGAAAAGAAAAAGGCGCGTTCCCAGAGTGCCCCCCGCCCGACCGTTGTGACGCTGCCCGAGCCCCAGCCGAAGCAGGAAGAGAAGAGCGCCGTCAATTAACCCACAACATAAGGGGATTCAATAAACTTTTTTGGCGAGGCTGCAGGCCATCGTCTTTTTGGAGTGGAAGCGAAGCGCCGTGCCGTCATTTGGTACGCTTTTTCCGGCGAAGACGGTGTAAGTCGCCGCAACACCGGCATCCCTGACGTGTTCGTCCGACAGCTCAAAACAATCTCATTGGGCCTTGAACGAGGTCATCTTTTCTGCTGCAATTTTCCGTTGATCTGTAACAAACGTGGTCTTGCGTTCTTAAAAGAGTGAGCACTTGCGGCGGCACGAATACGATTTAGAACGGGCTGGGTAGAATGTGCGGTTATACAACCAGCGCTTGCTGCCACTTCACCGCTTCAAGATAGATCGGCGTGAGCGCGCCCTTCGCATGGCCGGACTGCGCCAGAAAGGCGTCCACTGCATCCCAGTCGGCGCGTTCAAACGCCATCACCGCCTCCAGCGTATCGCGCATCGGGCCGGGGACCCCCAGCAGCGCGTCCTTTACCGTAGGGGTGAGCGGCAGGCGGGCCAGCACCGTATCCATCGGTTTGTTCAGCAGCGCGTCGATAAAGGAGAACAGCCCGGTCAGGAAATACCCGGAAGCCTCTTCCTGGCATCCGGCAGCCTCTGCGAACAGCGACAGCATACGCGCGCGGATCAGCGACGCTTTGACCAGCTCGGCGTTTTCCGTGTTGGAAAAGCCCTTCAGCAGCAGCAGGTGCGTCCAGCGCCGCAGCTCGCTGAAGCCGATGCGGACGACAGCCTGCCAGATGGAGCTGACGGGCGCCATGGTGGTGCGGTAAAAGACAGAGTTGGCGATGCGCAGCAGCTTGTACGACAGGTCCACATCCCGTTCGATAACGGCGGAGATAGCCTTGAAGTCCGCGTCCGGCTCGGACAGCCGCTGCACCATCTGCACCATGCCGGTGTCCAGCGTGCCGATCTCACGGGCCTTGATCGTCACCGGCTTGTTGAAAAAATAGCCCTGGAACAGGCTGTAGCCCAGTTCGCGGGTGATCCGGAACTCATCCGCCGTTTCCACCTTTATGGCCACAAACACGGCGGACGGGTATTTTTTGATCATTGCCGCCTGCGCGGCGAGCGGGGTGCGGTGGCAATCCACCCGGATGATGTCGGCGAGGCTGGCGAGAGGGGCGCACGCTTTGTCGTCTGAAAAATCGTCCAGCGCGAGACGGTAGCCCAGGTCTTTGAGCCGCTGGCAGGCCGCCATGAAGACGGGGGTGATTTCGGTACGCGCCGCGATCCCGACCACGAGCTTTTCGCCCGGCAGCAACAGCGGCGTGCCGCTTAGCAGCAGGCCCGGCGAGAAGTTGATAAAGCCGCGCGTTCCAGCTATCAGGTCGTCGAAGCCAATAAAAAAGGAATCCGTGAGCAGTGACGCCGCAGCCTGATCATCGCCGGTTCCTTCATATGTGCTGTTTTCGTCGCGGCGGTATAAAAGCTCATATCCGAACAGCTTCATGCCGCTGTTGAAAATGGGCTGCCGGGCGACACAGATTTCTCCCATGCCTGCCTCCGCTGGTTGACAAAGTTGTGATGCCGGGATTGGGCGGGCGGATATCTCCTTAAACGTCCAGCGACTGCTGCCATTTGAGCGCTTCGAGGTAAAGCGGCGTCAGCGAGCCCTCAGGCTGTCCGGCGGCTTGCAGAAACGCATCCACGGTTTCCCACTCAGCCCGCTCAAAAGCCAGTATGGCGTCCAGCGCGGCGCGCAGCGGGCCGGGTTCGCCCCGCAGGGCGGTCTGCACCGCTTCGGTGAGCGGCAGACGGGAGAGTATTTTGTCCATGGGTTCATCCAGCAGCGCGTCGATGGAAGAGAACATGCCGGTGAGGAAGTAGTCGGACTCGCCCCGCCGGATGCCGGCAGCCTGCGAATACAGCGCCATCATGCGCCCGCGTATCAGCGAGAGCTTAACCATCTCGGCGTTGTCGGTATTGGATAAGCCCTTCACCAGCAGCAGGTTTGCCCAGCGCCGCAGCTCCACCAGGCCGATCTGCATCAGCGCGTGGTGAATGGAGGTGATGGGGACGCGTGGGCGGAAGTATGCTGAATTGGCGATGCGCAGCAGCTTATAGGACAGCTCCACGTCCTTCTCGATGACAGCGGCGAGTTCCTTGAGGTTTGGGTCCGACTTGGAGAGCTTTTCCATGATCCCCACCATGCTGCTGCCCAGCGTGCCGATCTCTTTCGCGCCCATCATGACGGGCTTGTTGAAAAAGTAGCCCTGAAACAGGCGATAGCCCAGCTGGCACGCTCTGCGGAATTCATCCGCCGTTTCCACCTTCATCGCGACAAACGGGACAGGACGGTATTTGCGGATCATCAGCGCCTGGGAGGCCAGCGAGGTGGACAGAAAGTCCACCTTGAATATGTCCGCCAGCTCGGCCAACGGCTGCTCGGCCTCGTTGTCCGTGAAATTATCCAGAGCCAGTTTATACCCGGCCTTTTTGAGCCTCCTGCACGCTTCCACCAGCTCCGGCGTGATCTCGGTGCGCTCCACGATCTCGATAACCAGCTTGTCTGCCGGCAGCAGCATCGGCGAGTCGTTCAAAATCAGGTTCTGGGAGAAGTTGATGAAACCGCGTGTGCCGTCGACCAGCTCGTCGAAGCCCATAAAATAAGAATCAGTGATCAGGGAAGCGGTGGCCTGGTCGTCATTCATGCCTTCGAAAAGGTTTCTTTCGCTGCGTCGGTAAAACAGTTCATAACCGAAAAGCTTCATTCGATTATCAAAAATCGGCTGGCGTGCAACGTAAATGTTACCCATTTTATTTCCCCCCCGTTCAGCCTGGGCTTGGTAAGGATTTGGTTAAGACTTCGGATAAATATAAACACAAATTACGCCGATCAAACGCAAAAAAGCCTGGTAAAAATTAAAATGGATCGTTTCAAGGCAAATATTAATCAATCAATTTTCAATATCAAACTGAGCTTCATAATTTTACAAGCAAGCCATTGCAAAATCCACGCCAATGATGTATGGTGCAAGTTATAAATCAGCTGTTTACAGGACTCGGCATGCCGCTATTTGAGAAAAAAAGAAGCGAATAAACAGCCATATCACGGAATAGAAGGAGGAACCAACCCATGAATTTATACGAAAACATCTTCAGGCGCAAATCCACCCGCAAGTACGATATGTCGCCTTTGGACGGGGCGACGCTGGCCGAGGTGACGGCGTTTGCCGGCAGCTTGAAACCGCTGCATCCCGAAATCAAGACCGCATACCAGCTGACGGACAATGTGAAGAACATCTTCCCCGTCAAGGCGCCGCATTACTTTCTGCTGTTCAGCGAAAAGCAGGACGATTATCTCGAAAACACCGGTTTTATGTGGCAGCAGATGGACCTGTATCTGTCCGGCCTCGGGCTGGGGTCCTGCTGGCTGGGCATGGTGAAGCCGTCGGGTGAGGCCAAGGCGGGGCTGTCCTTTGTCATCGCGCTGGCGTTCGGCAAAGCGCAGGGCAGCCCATACCGTGAGCAAAGCGGGTTTAAGCGCAAGGCGCTGGCCGAGATATCGGGCGGCAGCGACAGCCGTATCGAGGCGGCGCGGCTGGCCCCGTCGGCCAACAACACCCAGAGCTGGTTCTTTGACAGCGCGGGCGGCGTGATCGACGTCTACCAGAAAAACCTGAACCCGGCGATGGCACTGTTATATAGCCGATTCAACAGCATCGACATGGGCATTGCGCTGTGCCATCTTTGCCTTGCCACCGAGCATGAGGGGCGTGAATTTATCTTCGAAAAGCGGTCCGGAAAGAATAAAAAGGGCTATGCGTATACGGGCACGGTGAAGTAAAAAACAAGGGCGAAGAGTTAGCGCGGGCTGATTTTTAACGGGAAGCTAACGGGAAGCTAACAGAACAGGAAACGAACTGTGAACAGTCGGCAACGGCTGTTTCTTTTTGTTTGAGCCCGCCCATATAAAAGCATCAACACATGAGGAGGTTCGCAATGAACTCGATATCCGGATATTCGGACCTGATGACGGCGTATGACCAGAACCGCCTGTCCACTAGCCAGACAAACAGGACGGACAGGTCCGCGAAGGCGGACCCGCTGGCGTCGCTGGTCTCGTCCGGCGCCATCACGCAGGAGCAGCAGGAAGCCGTGAAGGAAGCGCTGGAGGCGTCGATGGAGCGCGGCGGCGTGCCTATGAGGCTGCAGGGCGGCGAAAACCCGATGAACGCGGTGCTGTCCAACCTGGTGGACGACGGCACACTCACGCCCGGCCAGTCGGACGCGGTGCAGAGCGCGCTGGAGAACGCGCGGCCCGCGAACGGCCGCCCGCCGTCGGCGGAGGACCTGTCGGAGACGCTGGACAGCCTGGTGTCGGACGGCGCCATCTCGGAGGACCAGAAGGAGGAGATACTCTCGAAGCTGGAGGAAGCGCGGGAGAACATGCCGCCGCCACCGCCGCCGCCCGGCATGATGAACAGCCTGAACAGCCTCGTGGAGTCGGGCGTCATCACGGAGGACCAGCAGGACGCGGTGATATCCGCGCTGGAGTCGTCGTCCTCGCAAGACCCGCTCCAGACGCTGGTGGACGACGGCACGCTGACGGAGGACCAGAAGGACGCGGTCATCTCGTCGTTCCGGAGCGCGGCGAAGCTGCAGCGCGCAAGAGAAGCCTACAGCCAGATGCAGGCCAATCCGCTGGACGCGCTGGTGCAGTCGGGGACCATCTCGTCCGACCAGGAGAACGCGATACTGTCCGCGTTCGAGCAAAGCCTTTTCGGCGGCGTGCTGGTGTAGGACGCGAAGCCGGCGACACAGCGAAGCGGGCCTTCGGGAGGAGCGGAAGCTCCGGAGCGCCTCGTCTGTACTCAATCGCAGGCGGGGCCGCTTGGCTTCACGCCCGGCTGGACAAGAACAAAGCGTTTGCTCCCGGATAATAATTGCTCTATAATATGTCAAAAGGATATCTGACAAAAAGGAGGGCGGTTGTTGTGAGCGGGGAAGCGTTTATCCGGAGGGCCGAGACGGCGAAATGCATCGAGAAATCAGAACATGGCTACGAGTTCAAAAGAAGGGTCATCGTCGGGAAAGAGGAGACGGAGCACTTTGAGGTGTCCATCTATGAAGTGCCGCCGGGCAAGGCGGCGGTTCCCTACCATTATCACATGCGGAACGAGGAAGTGTTCTACATCCTCAGCGGCAAAGGGCTGCTGAAGTCGCCCGAGGGGGAACGGGAAGTGACCGCGGGCGATTTTCTCTATTTCCCGAACAATGAAAAAGGGGCGCACAAGATCACGAACATCTCGGACAGCGAGCCGCTGGTGTATGCGGACTTTGATATCCGGTATGAGCCGGAAGTCGCGTTCTATCCCGATTCCGGCAAGGTCGGCATCTTCGGCAAGGGTAACCGCCTTATTTTCCCGATCTCCAAAACCGCGGACTACTACGAGGGAGAATAGCCGTATAAGAAAGAACCCCG
Source organism: Bacillota bacterium (assembly GCA_023428025.1). GTDB lineage: Bacteria > Bacillota > Clostridia > Christensenellales > SZUA-584 > SZUA-584. The sequence goes on along the minus strand of JAEYZN010000035.1, from coordinate 30,563 downwards.
GTTTTCAAATGGATCGGGGTTCTTCCGGTGTAACCCTTTCGAGGCCGGGAGCCTTGATTATTCTTCAAACGCGATGTTGATATCCACGGGGATGTCGTCCACGTAAAGCTGCACGCACAGGGCCTGACCGGCGCGCATCTTCACCTTGACGCTGTCGCCGTCCAGCAGCGTGGGCGTCGAAATCTCGATGGGCAGCCCGATCTCCGAGAAATTGGTGGCGGCGGTGGCGGCCAGCATGTTGGCCAGCTCCGACAGCGCGCTTTTGGACATGTCGTCCAGCTCATCTACCGTCATGCCCATCATCATGGTGGACGCGATGGCTTTGGCGCTTTCAAGGCTCAGGCAGTAAACCACGTTGCCCCTGATCGCTCCCACGATGCCGACGATCACCATTACGCCGGTGAACTCGACCTGCTGCTCCGAGATGCTGAGGTTTCCCCGGCGCGTGCCGCTGAAGCCCAGCTGCGGCATCACCGCCTCGAAGGACTCTATAAAAGGATTCATCATTGCTAGATCCATTTGTCGTCACCCCTTTTAAATCCGATATTGAGCAGCAGCTCGCCGTAGTTTGTTTCCGCGATGGCGGTGGTGGTGTTGAAGCCGGGCGCGGATATCAGCACCCTGTCCCCATGGAGGATGGACGGGGGCGCCACACGAAGGCCCAGCGCCTTGTTTTTCCTGTTCAGCACGGAACACGCGTTGCCCGAAACGATGTTGGCGAATTCCTCGAGCACGCCGATGATCGCCTCGTGGTTGTCCGTGGTTTTTCTGTACATGGCGGAGGCCAGCGCGGCGGCGGTTTCCCTGGACAGGTCGATCAGCATCCTGCCGGAGAATTCGCCGATGATGCCGACCAGCACCGTCATGCCCTTGGACTTATACTCGATCTTGCTCACATATTCGTCCTTGAAGGCCAGCAGCGTTTTCGTCAGCTTGTTTATGCCGTCCATCAGGGCTTCCTTGAACACGGCGAAGTACTCGTCCTGCAGATACTGGTACAGCTCCTCGGACGCCATGATCCGGTTGATCGCCGTTATGAGCGTTTCGGAATCGATGGGCTTTTGGATATAGGCGGACACTTTGTTATCTCTGGCGGCTTTGACGATCTCATCATCCATCATGGAGCTGACGACGATGACTTTGATACTCTGATCTATTTCGTGTACAGCGCGGGTGCACTCGAGGCCATCCGTTCCGGGCAGGGTCATGTCCATCGTGACAAGGGTGGGCCTTGTTTCAGCCACAACTTTCTTGACTTCCTCCAAAGACCCGGCCTCGCCAACCACCTCAAAACCGTTTTCTTCAAGAATTCCTCTCAAAAATGCAATCGAGAACGCTGAATCATCAACAATGACAATTCTGATACCTGCCATGTGCCCGCTCCTTTACCGTTTTTATATTGGATCGGCTTTTTGGTGACAAAACTTAAGGGCGTTACGAAAATATAATAATATATAATAATGAATCAGTGATATTATGGCAATTGATTGACAGGAATGCGATTGGATGAGAATTTGTGCTATTATTTGATATTATTGTATAATATATAAAATATTACGCGCCGGGCTCGTTTTTTCAGGGAAAGGATGTTTGCATGAAAAGAGTATTGTGTGCTATCGTATTGGCTTGCTGCTTTCTGATGACGGCGGGCTGCTCACAGGGTGAACCCGTTGAAAAATGGGACAGGCGGCCTATGATCATGGTTGAAGGCGATATCTATCTGGACACCGGAAAACAAATGCCGGTGGAAATGGAAGATGCGGCGATTCTAGGAACCATCACATCATCCGTGGAAGGCTCGGAAACGCCGAAACAGAATGGGCAAAGCAACTTCGGCTGCGAAGGCGCCCCATATGCTTTCCTGGACGACGGCCTTGCCGTTTTGCTGGAAAACGAGTGGGTGTTCTTCGAAAAAGAAAAGGAATAAACCCAGACAAAGCCAAAGCACAAGATGTGGGGCGCTGGCCGCTTTACTCCGGGCGGGACAACGCCCGCATCAGGCGGTTGGCGCGCACCAGCTTCACCGCGTGGTAGGTACACATCTCGTGGCAGCACATGCAGGCGATGCACGCATCGTAGTTGATGCGCTTGGTGCTCTTGTCGATGGCGAGGGTCGGGCAGCTTTCCACGCACACGTTGCAGCGACGGCAGAGCTGCGGGTCCACCTCGGGCCGGGTGCGCATCAGGTCGATCAGCCTGCCGAGCACGCCGCCCGCTCTGGTTTCCGCGTTCATCACGCGGGGCAGCCTGAAGCCCGGCAGCTTCGGCGGCGCGTTGTAGTCCCCGCAGACCTCGATGCGGCTGAGGTCCGATTCGCCCAGCGGCTCCCGCACGGACGCGGCGTAGGCCGCCAGCTCGCGGATGTCTTTGCCGATCATGCGCGCGGCCACGGTGTCCAGCGCCAGCGGGTCCGTCCCCATCAGTATCTTGCCCGCGGCATAAGGATGCCCGGCAGTCGGGCCCTGTCCGTCCATCGCCACCACGCCGTCCAGTATGACGAGGCCGGGCCTGATGTGCCGGTTGACCTCGCACAGCACCTCGCCGAACTCCCGCCCCGACTGGGCCTGCTTGTGGTAGTGCGCCTTCTGCAGGCCGGGTATACAGCCGTACAGATTCTTCACCGCGCCGGTGTACAGCGCCGCCACGTGCGTCTTGAGCTTGGGCAGGTTGATGATGAGGTCGGCGTCGAACACCGGCTTCGCGAGATACATGGGGGAGCCGTCCGCCGTTTTCACCTCCGCGACGCCCTCGCGGTCGAAGTTCTTCGCCACCGCGCCTTCCTCTTCCGCCATCTTCGCGATGCCGGAGACGGTGAAGCTGCGGCCCGTCTGCGCCTTGCCCCCGATGGCCCCGCCGGAGCTGTCGCCCACCCAGATGCCGCAGCCCAGCGGCCTGAGCAGCCGGATGACCGCGCGGATGAATTCCACATGCGTCACCGCGGCGGATTCGGGCGGCAGCGGGCCGATCAGGTTGACTTTCAGCAGCACGTTCATGCCGGGTTTTATGAAGCGCCCGAAGCCGCCCAGCAGCGCGGCCCCTTCGTTTATTTTCCGCGTCAGCAGCGCCGTGTCATATGAATCACACTGCAGCACCGCCACGCGCGTTTTCACTATATCCATCGTTTTCTCCTGTTTGGTGCTGGAATGATTGTACCACAGGGCCGGGCGGAAGCATACATATCAGCGCAAAAAACGGGCGGCTGTCATGGAGCTCTTGACGCAAAAAATCTTTGCACGTGTTACGCCACACAGTTATAATATAGGATGGTTTGCCCCTTGTGTGTCCGCGTTTCATTTTGCGCTGCACGGGTCAATGCGGGCAACGCGAAAGTGGGGGCTCAATGAACATACTGGTGGTGCTGGAAAAGATCAGCGTGGTCTTTCTGCTGATACTGATCGGCTATATATTCGGAAAGCGCGCGAAGCCGACGGAGCCGTCGCGCGGCATGCTGTCCACGCTGGTGCTCAACATTGCGGTGCCCGCCAGCATACTGGCGAGCGTGCAGTCGGCGGACTTTGACGCGATACGCAGCGACATGCTGGCACTGATCGCGATATCCGTCTGCATCGCGCTGGTGACGCTGGGGCTAAGTTTTCCGCTGTCCCGGCTGCTGGAGCGCAAGGACCGCGCGGGCCAGGCCGTGGTGCAGGCCGCCATGTACTTTCATAATTACGGCTTTCTGGGCTGGCCGGTGTGTTATATGCTGCTGGGAGACCAGGGGCTGCTCTACGCCAGCCTGTTTTCGATGCCGCTGCACATGCTGCTCTACGGATTGACGCCGGTGCTTGTGGGCCGCGCGAACAAGGGCAGCCGCGTGTTCGACAAAAGAGCGTTGATCAACGTGCCGTTCTTCGCGACGCTGGCGGCGCTGGCGCTGCTGGTCGGCAAGGTGCAGCTGCCGGCGTTTGCCGCCGGGCTGCTGGACATGCTGGGCGCCTTGCAGACGCCGCTGGCCATGATGGTCATCGGCATGGTACTGGCGACGGCGCGCCTCGCGGATGTGATGAAGGGGCTCAAGGTATACGGCTTCAGCCTGATTCGGCTGGGACTGTTTCCGTTGCTGGCCTTCTTCGCGCTGAAGGCGCTGGGCTTCTCCGGCCTGCTGCTAAGCGTGCCGGTGCTGATCACCGCGATGCCTGCGGGCGCGATGTGCGTGGTGCTGGTGCAGCGCGGCGGGCTGGACGCCGTGTACGCGTCGCGGCTGGTGGTGGTGAGCACGCTGCTGTCCATTCTGACCATACCGCTGTTGTCGCTGCTGGTGCTGTAGAGCCGCCATAATGATGTTGACATGATGCCGGAAATGTAAGAAATTATAGCATATATGCAGATGAATGGTAATTGAATAGATATTTGTGAATTTATGCGAAAACAGAGTGCATTTTTCATTGTTTTGAGGTATACTAAGTTTCGCTAAATGCTGTAAGAAAGGAAGCGGGATGCACAGGACATTTCGCCTGTTGACGATATTCATACTGGCTGTGACGCTGTTCGCCGGATGCGGCGCGCCGGACAGCCCGGCGCCGCCGGATGAGAGCGTTGCCCCGGCCGCGCAATCGTCGGTGGAAACGGCAACAACCGAACCGACAGCCAATCCAACGCCGGACGATCCGGCGGCATACGCGCCGACGCCCGTGGAAGCGCAGGCGGATGCGCCCGTGGCGGTGACGGTGGCGAACGTGGGCTACGGGGACGCGATACTCGTGCAGCTGGGGGAGCAGAACTTTCTGATCGACACCGGCGCGAAGAAGGCCGGCATACAGCTGCTGCGCGCGCTGGCGATGCGCGGCGTGGAGCAGCTGGACGGCGTGTTTCTGACGCACACCCATAGCGACCACATCGGCGGGATGGAAACGGTGGCGCAGCGGTACGAAATCGGGACGATATATGCAGCGGAGATCACGCAGGACAGGAAAAAAATTGACAAGCTGGCGGACGAGCTGGGGCTGAACCTCGAGCGGCTGACCGCGGGAGACAAGGTGCAGACAGCCTCGGGCGCGGCGTTTGAGGTGCTGGGCCCGATTGCGTTCAACGCGGACGACGACAACGACAATTCGCTGGTGCTGCGTCTTAAGGCGGGCGGCCTCACATGGCTGTTCACGGGGGACATGCAGTTCGACGAGGAAATCAGCCTGATGAACGCGGGCATCGACCTGAAAACGGACGTGCTGAAGGTGGGCAACCACGGCAACCCGGACGCGACGTCCGGCGCGTTCGGCAAAGCGGTGTCGCCCAAGGCGGCGGTGATATCCACCAGCACCGTGGAGGACGACGATTCGGCCAACCCGCGCGTATTGAGCGCCCTCATGGATGCCGACATATACATCACGCAGGACTACGGCCTGGGCGTGCTGATGACAGCGGAGAACGGCGTGCTGTCCGTGACAGACCCGCAGCCGCCCGCGGCTCCGGATTCCGTGTCGATCGCCATCGACGCCAAAGAACAGACGGCGACGCTGACGGCCAGCGCAGACCTGGACCTCTCCGGCTGGTTCATCTATTCCGAGAAGGGAAATGAACTGTTCGTGTTTCCGCAGAATACGAAGCTGGAAGCCGGGAAGCCGTTGATCGTCGCGTGCCGGGGCGGCGCGGGCCACCTGATCTGGGACGACAAGAAGGTGTGGAGCGACAAGGACGGCGAAGCCGGGGTGCTGTATACCAGCGGCGGCGCGCAGGCGGCCCGCAGCGGGGCCTGAAACAATCTGAACCGATACATGGAACAAAAACAAACCGTGAATCGTCTAATGCACGCCATTGTGTTTTTCATAGATGGATACGGTGTCAACCAAAAACGGGCCAAGCTTTAAGTAGGGGGTAAAGATGGACGAACCAAGAAACCGGATGTATGTCAATATGGACAGGCCGACAGGCAAAAAACCGATGCCCAAAAGGCCGACCAAACGCCAAAAGGCGATGCGCGTGCTGGTGATTACGTTCTGTGTGCTGATCGTGGCGCTGATCGGCTGCGGCATCCTTCTTTATGTGAACATATCGCAGATCTGGGGCGATCTCGGCAACGGCAGCGGTGAGCTGGCGATACTGGAACCGGACGATAATGTCGAGGGGTTGCCCGAGGTGACCTACGCTGAGGGAGACGTTTCCGAAATCGCCAAGATGCAGGGTGAGACGGACATCATGCTGATCGGCGTGGACAACCGCGCAAAGGAGTTCACCGGCCGCAGCGACGTGATGATGTATCTGCGCGTGAATTCCGAAAAGAAAACCATTAAACTGGTGTCGTTCATGCGCGACACGCTGGTGAAGATAGAAGGACACGAGAAGAACAAGCTCAACACGGCTTTCTTCTTCGGCAGCACAGAATTGATGTATAAGACGTACTACAGCAACTTTGGCTTAAAGCCGGACTATTATATGGTGGTCAACTTCTACGGCATGGAGGACATTCTGGACTCGCTGGGCGGCGTGGATATTTCCGTGGAAAAGGAAGAGCTGGAATGGCTCAACATCAACATCAACGAAATCAATACGGAAGACCCCAGAGGCAAGGTTTCGGGCATCAACAAATCGGGCGACCAGCATCTGAATGGACGGCAGGCGGTGGCTTACATGCGCATACGCCACCCCGGCTACGATTCCGGGCGCATCGCGCGGCAGCAGGCGGTACTCAAGGAGCTCTTCAATGAGATGAGGAACGTGAACGTCGGCGAAATACCCGGGATACTCGGCGCGCTCACGCAGTATGTGCGCACAGACATGCCTCTCGGCACCATGATCGACCTCGCAACAGCCGTGCGTGGCATGGAGAGCAGCAGCCTGGAGACGTTCCGCTATCCCGAGAAGTATAAAGAAGGAAATTATAACGGCAGCTCCGTCGTGCAGCCTGAGGATTTCGCGACCGAGTTTGGCAAGCTGAACGATTTCCTGGAGAACTGACGCGGAACTGAACCCTATGAAGCGACCAAGGGAGCGGCCTGAAACGGACGCTCCTTTTTGTAAGGCGGACTATGTTTTTTTTATAATCCGCCGTTTGACATACACAGTATTATTATGGTATGTTTGGTAACGGGTGGCGGCGGTGTAAACCTTGGCTGGAACAGAGGATCATCAGGATACGCTTTTTTTATTGCCTGGTCAGCGCAAAAGCCAGCCGCCCGACACAGGCTCGTATTTGTTATGTTCGTCCAAATCGAAGCCAGGCTAAGGGGGTTAAGATGGATCAGCCGAGGAACAGTATGCGTGTCAGTATGGACAGGCTGCCGGTAAAAAAACCGATGCCCAAAAGGCCGACCAAACGTCAAAAGGCGATGCGCGTGCTGGTGATCGCATTCTGTGCGCTGGTCGTGGCGCTTATCGGCTGCGGTATTCTTATCTATGCGAATATATCAAAGATGTGGGGCGGCCTTGGTTTTGACGAAAACGCTCAGCTTGATATCATCGAATCCGGGAACGCGGACGAGCTGGCCGGTTTGCCGGAGCTGACGTTTTCCGGAGGAGAGGTTTCCGGGATATCAAAGCTGAGCGGCGAGACGGACATCCTGCTGATCGGTGTGGACAACCGTGCGGAGGAGTTCGCCGGACACAGCGACGTGATGATGTATCTGCGCGTGAACGCCGAAAAGAAGACCATCAAGCTGGCGTCGTTCATGCGCGACACGCTGGTGAAGATAGACGGGCACGGCACGAACCGGCTCAATACGGCATACTATTACGGCAGCAAGGACCTCGCGTATCAGACATACCATGACAGCTTTGGCTTAAGGCCGGACTATTACATGGTGGTCAACTTCTACGGCATGGAGGACATCATCGATTCGCTGGACGGCGTGGATATTTCCGTGGAAAAGGGCGAGATGGAATGGCTCAACATCAACATCAGTGAAATCAATACGGAAGACCCGGGCGGCAAGGTGGCGAATATAGAAAAATCGGGAGATCTGCGTCTGAACGGACGGCAGGCGGTGGCCTACATGCGCATACGCAAACCCGGCGGCGACTCGGCGCGTATCGAGAGACAGCAAAAGGTGCTAAAGCAGCTTTTCAATGAGATGCGCAATATCAGCATCGGCGAGATACCTGGCATACTGAGCGTGCTGGGGCGGTATGTGCGCACAGACCTTCCTGCCGGTACGATGATCGATCTTGCGTCCGCCGTACAGGGCATGAGCGCCGACAACCTGAAGACCTTCCGCTATCCGGACAGTTATGTATATGGGACTTTCCAAGATAAGGACGTTGTGCAGGCGGAGGACTTTGACACCGAGTATGGCAAGCTAAACGACTTTCTTGAGAACTGACGTTGGCTGCAACCTCAGACGACAACGGAGCGGCTTAAAACGGCCGCTCCTATTTATGATTAATAGCCTGTGTTTGACATAATGGGTATATTTGTGGTATGTTGTGACAGGTGGCCGTGGTGTATTCCTGACTGAAAGGAGGATCATCATGAAGCGCCTTTTTTTGTTGCCTGTGCTGGCCGTGATGCTGACGGCGGTTGTGATGCTGGCAGGATGCGAAGCGCAACAGAGCGTATCTGAGGATGGCATGGAGCTGGTGAACGCGTATCTGACAGGCGCCGGGGCGGAGGAGATGCCGCCGGAAGGCGCCGCCGCCATGAACCGATCGCTGATGCAAAACACGGAGACGGACGAGATCGTGAGCAGCTGGCAGCTGCTGGTGGACTATGTCCGCCGCGTGACCAGCGGCGAAGAGCCGCCGTCGTCGTACACGGTGGAGGCGGGGCCGGGCAGCAGCGTGGGCTTCGACATGGATAATGTCTGGGAACACATCGGCGGATGAGGGGTTACGGACGGGATGGTGACGGGAGTCGTTTTTCCGGCTTGCCGTTTGCGCGCACGCGGCGCAGGTTTTGAAGTGACATTTTCAGGAAAGAGCGGATGACCTGTGATACCATCTGTCTGGTGTCCGTGTCCAGATTGCGGTATGAGTCCAGCAGGGCGAGCGCGGACTTGCCCCACGCGTCCGTCAGGTCGGTGAGCGACTGGATATCCGTTCTTTCGATGATCTGAAACAGCACCTCCACCAGCAGCCGGCGCTTCTCGTCCGGCAGCGTTTCCAGCCACTGGTCCATCGTCTTGTGCATATACACCGCGCCGTCCGTGAGGTGATCGGTACAGACGAAATCGCCGTTTTCCACCTCCCACGAAAACGCATCGTGCTGCATCAGGCCCAAGCGGCTACTCTGCACCACGGTGAATTTCCTGCTGTCGTTCAGCAGCATACCGACAATTGAGGATTCGGGCAGTACCTTTCGTACGCGTTTTTCAATGGCGCGATAGCCCGGCGTGTCCAGCACGCTGGTTTTGAAGCCGGGGCCGTCGTGGTTGTACACCTCGAGTATGCGGCTTTGCAGTGCGGGTCTGCATGTCATTGCGGCGTAAACGGCGAGGTTGCCGCCCTTGGAATGCCCGCCCAGCCGCAGCCTGCCGGGCAGCGCTTTGCCCACCGCCTCCGTGTATATCGCTGCCGCCAGCTGCGATGGCACGGGGCTGATGTACGCCATGTTGAAGTCTTCCTTCCAGCCGACGAGGGACATGTCCGTCCCGCGGAACGCGATGAAGGCGGAGCCATCCGGCAGCGTGAAGGTGACGGCGGAAAACTGCTGTTCCCGCACGGCGTCAAAATCGTCCGAAAAGAAGCGCAAGCGCAGGTCGCGGAAGCGCGGGCTGGCCGCCGCCGCGAACAGCAGGGCGCGCCGGTTGTCCACGCCGTAAATGTCTTTTTCTTTGGAAACGGGGGCAGGGCCCAGCATCGCGTCAAACAGCTCCGCCCTGTACAGGGCGCCCAGCCGCACCGGCTTTTTGAAAAAGCCAAAGCCGGGAACAGCCACGCCGAAGTTGACATACGCCAGCTCAGTCAGCACCAGGCTGTCCACAGCGCTGAACGGCTTTTGCGTCATCGGCCGCATCTCTGTCTGCACGTAGGTGATGATGTTGCCCATAAGCCCTCCTGAACTAAATATACAGCGTTTGCGTCAAAAATAAAAGGGCGGAGTGGCCGCCCTGTATTTCAGGATATTCGTTGGTTGTTCGGTGGCGGCGAAAGACTCGACCTGTACTCTACAGCACCTTCGCCAGAAAGGTCTTCAGGCGCTCCGACTGCGGGTTGTCGAACAGCGCTTTGGGGCTGTTCTCTTCCACGATGCGGCCTTCGTCCATGAACAGCACGCGCGTGCCCACCTCGCGGGCGAAGCCCATCTCGTGCGTCACCACCACGATCGTCATGCCGCCCTGCGCGAGGGATTTCATGACGTCGAGCACCTCACCCACCATCTCGGGGTCGAGAGCGGAGGTCGGCTCGTCGAACAGCATCACGTCCGGATTCATGCACAGCGCGCGCACGATGGCGATGCGCTGCTTCTGCCCGCCCGAGAGCTGATTGGGGTAGGCATGGGCCCTGTCCGCCAGGCCCACGCGCTGCAGCAGCGACATGGCCGTTTCCTCGGCCTCCTCCTGCGACTTTTTCAGCAGCTTGATGGGGGCGAGCGTCATGTTCTTCAGCACCTTCATGTGCGGGAACAGATTGAACTGCTGGAACACCATGCCCATCTTCTGCCGGTGGACGTTGATGTCCACCTTGGGGTCGGTGATGTCCACGCCTTCGAAGAAGATATGACCGCCCGTGGGCGCCTCCAGCAGGTTCAGGCACCGCAGGTATGTGGACTTACCGGAGCCTGACGGCCCGATGACGACCGCCACGTCTCCCTTGTATATCTCGGAATCGATGCCGTCCAGCGCTTTTATCTTGCCGTAATGCTTTTCGAGCCCCTGTGTGCGGATCAATACGTCGTGAGAAGCGAAGCTTTTTGAGGTATTATCCTGGGGTTCCTGAAAAGAAAAGATATTACCGTTCATTGCGTTTCAGCCTCCTCTCCAGCAGCGTCACGCCGCGCGACAGCAGCATGACCAGCGCGAGATAGATGAGCGCGATGGCCAGCAGCGGCAAAGTATAATCGTAGATGGAACCGCCGATACCAAAGCCCCCGCGCGTGAGGTCTTCCACGCCGATGTAGCCCGCGACGGATGTTTCTTTAAGCAGCACGATGAATTCGTTGGCCAGCGCCGGAACGACGTTTTTGAAGGCCTGCGGCATCACGACATGCCACATGGTCTGCGTATAGTTGAACCCGAGGCTTCTTCCCGCCTCAAACTGTCCCGTGTCTATCGCGTTGATGCCGCTGCGGAATATCTCCGCCACATATGCGCCCGAGTTGATGCCGAAGGACAGTATCGCGAGCGGTATCTTGAAGCTGGTGGGGGCGGCCGCGAATATCACGAAGTAGATGATCATGATCTGCACCATCACCGGCGTGCCTCGGATGATAGTGAGGTACACCCGGCATACCGCATTGGCGATTTTCAGCTTTCCCGTCTTGTCGTGCGTGGTGCGGATCACCGATACGACAAAACCGATCACGATGCCGATCATGACGGCGAACAGCGTGATGAGCAGCGTATTGCCCAACCCTTGAGCCAGCATCTTCCACCGATTGTGGTCGATGAAGGCGATGGTAAACTTATTTACAAATTCTAACCACCAGTCTGTCAAATGCGGACATCCTCCTTTGTGGGAATGTGTTGCCGTCTCACCGCGCATACGCCGGCGGCGGTTCCGGAAAATAAAAGACTGCCTGATTACCAGGCAGCCTTGCTGTTCACGGCATTCTCGAAAAGCCACCGGCTTTTTGAGGCGTGGTTATAGTATCCGTTCTGCCCTTTCAAAGGTAACAGCGGAGCGGTGCTTTGTCAAGCGTTAATCGGCCTTGATATACTTGTCAACAATCACCTGCACATCGCCCGAAGCGATCAGCTCCTGCAACGCCGCGTCGATCTTGTCGCGCAGTTCCGGGCTGTCCTTGGAAATCGCGATCGCGTAGTCTTCAAGAGTATACTCGGTCTCGAGTATCTTCAGGCCTTCGTTCTTCGATACGAACACCTTGGCGGGCTCATTGTCGATGACGACCGCGTCGATCTTGCCCTGCACCAGCGCCTGCACCGCGTCGGCACCCTTGTTATAGCGCTCGATTTTGGCCAGATCGTTGTCGACCAGGTCCCAGGTGATGTAAAGGTCGCCCGTGGTGGAGAGCTGCACGCCGATGGTCTTGCCCTCAAGGCCGGCCGCGTCCGCAATGGTGGAATCTTCCTTCACGATGATGACCTGCTTGCCGGTCGCGTACGACGTGGTGAAGTCTACGGCCACTTTACGCTCATCCGTCACCGTGAGGCCGGCCATGCCGATATCCACCTTGCCGCTCTGAACCGACGGAATGACCGAATCGAACTCCATATCCTCGATTTTCAGCGTCATGCCAAGCTTCTCGGCGATCAGGGCCGCGATCTCCGCATCGATACCGACGATTTTCTCGCCTTCGTAGTATTCATACGGCGCGAACTGCGCGTTGGTGCCCATCACGAGTTCTCCGCCTTCTGCTGGCGCTTCGGTAGAGGCGGCTTCTTCAGTGGCCGCGGGTTCTTCGGACACAACAGGCTCTTCAGTGGCGGGCGCGTCCGTCGCAGAGGGCGCTTCAACGGGCTGCGCTCCGCAGGCGGCGAAAGCGAACACCATGCTCAGCACAAGTGCGAAAGCAAGGATCAATCTCATTTTCTTCATTTTCGGTTTCCCCCAGTTTAAAAATTTAATGCTTTATTATATTACATTATGAATAAACATGCAATGCCGGAGGCAAGGAAAAGGCAGTCATTGAAACGTGTATTCAAATGATGGTATATACGATCAGCGTTCCCGGAAACATGGCCCCGTTTCCAAGAACCGCTGTAAAGCAGATATCCATAAAGCTAGGAAGACAGGCGGGTAAATATATTCGGGAAATGTTTCATAAAAAACAGGGCAACTGAACAAATACATTTTTTGCTTGCGGTATACGTTTTAACACGCCTTTTTTCTGCTGCTATCGCATTCTCCGGCGCCCGGAAACGGGCATGCGGCGCGGCGGCCAGGAAAAGAATATATTGAAGAACTGCCGGAAAATACCGATATTCCCATTACGGAAGCAATGAGGCTTCTGCGAACGTTTGCAGGGAGACGGCAGTATGGACGAAAAACTAAACACTTTGTATCAGCTGGGCGTGAGCCTGTACGAAGCGCAGGAATACGCGCCCGCAGCCATGTGCTTCAAGGAAGCGGCGGAGCTGTTCCATCCTGCGGCGCAGTATTGGTATGCGCGCTGTCTTGAGTGGGGACTGGGGCTGGCGGTCCATTTGGCCGATGCGTTCGCATGGTATGAACGGGCGGCGCAGCTGGGCGACGCGCTGGCGCTGTGCCGTCTGGGCGACGCCAGCCGGGACGGCGAACGCGGCGAGCCGGACAGGAAAGCGGCGCTCGAATGGTACAGGCAGGCGGCGAAGCTGGGCCACGCTCCGGCGATGGAATATGTGGGCGGGTGCTACTTTTTCGGGGACGGAGTGGACAAAAGCCTGAAGGAGGCGGTGCGGTGGTATGAGCAAGCCGCCGAAGCGGGCGACGCCCGCGCGCAGTATCATTTGGCGCTGTGCCTGAAACATGGCGACGGCGTGAAAAAGGATGAACAGGCCGCATTTGCATGGGCCGGGAAGGCTGCGGAGCAGGGATACGCGGACGCGCTCAACGAGCTGGGCATGATGCTCGATGACGGTATCGGAACAGATAAGGACGCGGCGCAGGCGGCGCAATGGTTCCGGCAGGCGGCGGAGGCCGGACACGCGGCAGGGCAGAACAACTACGGCCGGCGCCTGTATGCCGGGCAGGGCGTGGGCAGGGACGCGGCGGCAGCGGCGGACTGGTTTGAAAAGGCGGCGGAACAGGGGTATGCCGACGCGCAGGCAAACCTCGGCATGTGTTACCGCGACGGCGAAGGGCGCGCGCGTGACGGGGCGAAAGCGCTCTGCTGGATCGAGAAGGCGGTGGACCAGGGCAGCACGGCAGGCGTCAACGCGCTGGCGCTGCTGTACTTTACGGGCGTGGGTGTGCCGCTGGATTATGAGAGAGCCATCTCGCTGTCACGGCTGGCGGCATCGCGGGACAACGCGGAAGCCATGTACCGCCTGGGCATCTGCTATGCGGAAGGGCTGGGAACGGAGCCGGATCAGGAAGCGGCGTTTGCGTGGTTCAAAAAGGCGGCGGACGCGGGACATGCGCCGTCGATGGCGGATACGGGCGTGAGACTGTGCAAAGGGCATGGTGTGGCGGCAGACACCGCGCTGGCGCTGGAATATCTGCAAAAGGCGGTGCACGCGGGCGAGCCGGGGGCCATGGTGCATCTGGGGAGCCTGTACATAAACGGCGAGGATATGGAGCGCGACACTGCCAGGGCGTTCGGGCTGTTCAGCCGGGCGGCGGAGACGGGCAATATATACGGCATCAACTGGATGGGTTATTGTTACCGCTGGGGCGAGGGGGTGGCAAAGGACGCCGACATCGCCATCATGTGGTACACCATCGCGGCGGAGCGCGGCATGATTTCAGCGATGCGCGACCTTGCGGGCTGTCTGCGCTACGACAAAGAGGATATTGAACAGGCGGCGTACTGGTACCGGCAGGCGGCGGAGGCGGGCGACGTATCCGCGCAGAACACGCTGGGGTATCTGTATTACCACGGCAACGGCGTGCCGCAGAGCTATGAGGCCGCGATGGCGTGGTTCCTCAGGGCGGCGGAGCAGGGCAACGCTTCCGGCCAGCACAACGTGGGCGACCTGTATTACGACGGGCGCGGCGTGGATCAGGACTACGCCGAAGCGTACAAGTGGCTGCTGAAGGCGGCGCGGGCCGGGTACGCGGACGCGATGGCGGACGTGGGCGGCATGCTGCTGAGCGGCCAGGGCGTGGAGCAGGACGAGGCCGCGGGTGTGTTTTGGCTGCAAAAAGCCGCGGAGGGCGGAGACAGGGGCGGCATGCAGCGGCTGGCGGACTGTCTGGAGCAGGGCGTCGGCACGTCCGTGGACCGGGAAGCGGCACGGCGCTGGCGCGAGAAGGCGGGCTGGCACGAAAGCCGCGTCAACAGCGACGATCCCGCGCCATTGCTGATCGGCTGAAGCTCAAAATTTCTAAAACCCCCGCTGCTGTGATAGAATGATACAAGGGCTGGGGGTGGAATCCATGCTGAAGGACTATTTCTTTCATATTCACTACTGCAACGGACGGAAACGGGCGGAACCCGGAAAATTCGCCTCCAGGATTGCGCGGACGCTGCCGCACCATGAGCTGATGTTTTTCCTCGGCGGCAACGGCAGTTTTGTTATCGGGAAGAAGAAATACCCGGTCAAGAAAGGAACGCTGCTGTACATCTGGCCCGATGCGCCCTATTCCATCGAGATGGACGGCAGCATCCTGTCGGGATGCCTGACAGTGCACTTCAGCTACGCGAAAGTGGGCTTCAGCGACGGCAGGTGGAGCATCCGGGACGAGGTGCAGAAGCTTTCCCGGCATCCCGCGCGGGAGCTGAAGGATGCCTATCTTGTTGAGATGCAGTTTCAGAAGCTGGTGGACTGCTGGAATGAAAAGCTGCCCGGCTATGACTTTGAAGCCCGGATGATGCTGGAGCAGCTGCTGCTCGCCATCTCCCAGAGCCTGGACAGACAGCCTCGGAATTTCGCCGCGTCCCTGAAGGTGGAGAAGATCATCCAGCACATGCACAGCAATATAGACGGCAAGATCACGCTGCCCGTGCTGTCCGAAACCGTCCAGATGACGCCCGGATACCTGTCGAGGACGTTCAAGGAAGCGACTGGCTACACCGTCATCGAATACTTCAACAAGCTGAAGATAGACAAGGCCAAGGAGCTGATGATCGAAGGCAACAAAAAGGTGAAGGAAGTGGCCAAAGAACTCGGCTTCTCCGACGAATTCTATTTCAGCCGGGTGTTCAAAAAAGCGGAAGGGATGAATCCGTCGGAATTTTACAGCAGAATCGTCCATGGAAATGAGAATCATTCATGGCATTAAGCCCTCCTGATGACTAAACTGAAATATGTGAACCGGCCGGGTTCATGCATGGAGGTCAGCTGCGGGAGGTCTTTTTTTATGCCGCTTTGGAA
The DNA here is from genome assembly GCA_023428025.1 of Bacillota bacterium. Lineage (GTDB taxonomy): Bacteria > Bacillota > Clostridia > Christensenellales > SZUA-584 > SZUA-584. The sequence continues at coordinate 14,559 of JAEYZN010000035.1, read as the reverse complement.
GAGAAATCTGATTGTCTGCTGGTTCGGCATGTTTGTGACGGGCATCGGCATGAGCCAGATCGCACCGGTGCTGCCGCTGTTTATCAGGCATCTCGGCGTGAGCGACGCCGGTTTGATCAACCAGCTGTCCGGCCTGACCTTTGGTATAACCTTCATCGTGTCGGCGGTCTTTTCGCCCATCTGGGGGCACGCCGCGGATAAGGTGGGCAGAAAACCCATGCTACTCAGGGCCAGCCTGGGCATGTCTGTCGTCATCGGCTGCATGGGCTTCGCGCCCAACGTGCCTGTGCTGATCGGCCTGCGGTTTCTGCAGGGCGCCATCACGGGCTACAGCACCGCCTGCACCACGCTGATCGCGACGCAGACGGATAAGCAGCACGCCGGGCTTGCTCTGGGCACGCTCTCCACGGCGAATGTCGCGGGCGCGCTGCTGGGCCCCACCATTGGCGGCTTTATTGAAGACAACGCCGGGACGCCGCCCGTATTCTTCATCACGGGCGGGTTGATGTTCGTCGCCTTTCTGACGACGCTCTTGTTTGTCCGGGAGAATTTTGTCCGTGACGAAAAGAAGGCGCAGAGCATCCGGGACATCTGGAACAGCGTGCCCGAGAAAGGCTTGACGGTTGTTCTGGCGGTGACATACTTCGCCATCACGCTGGGGCTGTATACCATAGAGCCCATCGTCACCGTGTATGTCACGCAGCTGAGCCGGGGCGCCAGCCATGTCGCGCTGGTCGCGGGGATGGTTTTCTCGGCGTCCGGGCTGGCCAACATCATCGCCGCGCCGCAGCTGGGGCGGCTTTCCGACAGGGTGGGAGCGCACCGGGTCGTCCTGTTCGCGCTGGTCGCGGCGGGCCTCATCTATATCCCGCAGGCGTTTGTCACCGACCCCTGGCAGCTGATGGGGCTCCGTTTTCTGCTGGGGCTCACGCTGGGCGGGCTCAACCCTTCCGTGAACACGCTGATCAAGAAGATCACACCCGGCGCCATCACCGGCCGCGTTTTCGGATTCACGATATCCGCCGGGTATCTGGGGGTGTTCGGCGGCTCCGTGCTGGGCGGGCAGCTGGCCGCGGCTTTTGGCATCAGGTCCGTGTTCTACGTCACCAGCGCACTGCTGCTGTGCAATGCGGCATGGGTCTATTTCAACGTCTACCGGCGGCTGAACAACAACGGCCTGCCGGTCGAACATATAAAGGAGACATGACACCGGAAACGGCGGACGCTGTTTTCCCGCGGCCCTGACGGGGCCTTTTGTTATATACAGGAAGGAATTACAAGGAGGAGGAGAATTAACATAAAGAGAAAGAAGAGCAAAAGACTGTATGCGGCAGGAACACAGTGGATATCGGATAAAAGGAGAGCGGAGCATGAAAGAGGCGGAATATCCCGAAGAGACTTAACTTAACAGAAGGAATATGATTATTTATTAGGCCGTTTACTCAAAAATAATCTATTTCTAATAGAAAAAGTGATAAGATGAATAGGAAATGCAATGAATTGAACTGAACTTGGGAGGAGCATGCAATGAGGGAACGCGCGCAGATCAAGGAGATCGCAAAATTCCAGTTTAACCAGCGGTATGTCATGAGCATAGGCGCTGCGCTGCTTTTTATCCTGCTGGCCGCAGGGGAGAGCCGTGCCCAGTTCGGAGTCCGTTATCAAGCTAATTTTCCGATAGATATCAGCTGGCTGCCATTTCTGCATATTTTATCGGTTGTCGCGACGATCCTGTTTTTGGTGTACATATTGGTCGGCGCGCCGCTGAGAGTGGGGTATGCCCACTTTTGCCGCTGCATCTACAACAACTGGACCACCAGCGTCGGCGACATGTTCCGCCGTGCCTTCGGCGATTATACCCGTCACTTGGGCGGCATGCTTTGGATGGATCTGTTCATATTGCTGTGGTCAATGCTGCTTGTTATTCCCGGCATCGTCAAGTCGTACGCATACTTCGCGGCGCCCTATATCCTGGCTGAATTCCCGGTTGTCCGCGCGACAGACGCAATCAGGATATCCATGCGCATGACGAACGGATACAAGGCCGAAATATTCGTGCTTGATCTCAGCTTTATCGGCTGGTTTCTGCTGTCCGGGCTCACGTTCGGGCTGCTCGGCATCTTCTACGTCAATCCCTATTACTACACGAGCCGGGCGGGCATGTACGAGGAGCTGAAACAAAACGCGATCAATACCGGCACGGTGAACTATTGGGAGCTTGTGGGTCAGCCCGCGCCACCCAGCGGCGTGTGAGACATCATTTCCGCCCATGACCCACCTTGGACGGCCAAAGGAATATTCATTCTTGCTGCTGGTCCTGTCTATTGAGAAACAAAATGAAAAATCCCTCCCGGCATGCAATCGCGGAGGGATTTTCCGTTTGGTATGACTTATGGTTGAGGAACCGTCTATTCCATTACTGTGTCCGCCAGCTCGAGGTGCTCGCCGTCCGGGCCGCGGAAGAAGAACCATCTGCCGCCCGTGCCGAATATCTGCGGGTCGCGCGTGATGTCTTCGCCCTCGATGGCGTAGCCCGCTTTGAGGACGCGTTCCCGCGCCTGAAGCACGTCTCTGGTTTTGATGGCGATGTGGTCCACCGGCCCGTCGGTGCGGGGCGTATGGTCGGGCAGGCGCACCAGCTCGACGGTGAGATCCCCGTTGCGGATCAGCGCGATCCTGGTCGTCCCCTTGGGGTCCTGTATCTCGCCTTCCCAGACGATGCTGAAATCCAGCAGGTCGCGGTAAAAGCTTTTGGATACCTCGAGATCGGCCACGAACACACCGATGTGGGCCAGACCGCCGACTTCCGGGCCTTCGAACTTGTTCCGGACGAACGAGATGCTGCGGGACAGGTCTTCCGTCATCTTCTCGGGCGTGGCGTTGCCGGACAGGTCCCGCCACAGGCGGACGTCGTCCGCGATGCTGCCGCCGTGCAGCGTGAACCCTTCGAATATGAACATCCCGTCATAGTTCAGCGTGCGAAGCGTGCCGAACAGCTCGTTCCAGTTGATCTGCGAGCCGTTGCCGGGCAGCTTGCGGTTGGCCTCGCCCAGGTGGAAATGCCCGATGCGGCTGCCGCCCTGCATGAGCGCGGGTGCGATGCCGTCCTCCTCGATGTTCATGTGGAAGCTGTCGGCGGTGATCCGAAGGCTGGGGCTGTTCACGCGGTCCAGCACTTCCACGGCCTCGACCATCGTGTTGACGAGAACGCCCTCAAAGCGGTTGAGTATCTCCATCGACAGGATGACGCCGCAGTCCTCCGCCACGGCGGCCATTTGCTTCAGGCAGTCCACGCTGGTGTCCAGCGCCTCGCGCCGGTCGCGCCCGTCCAGGCCGATGTTCCACGGCTGCACATAGGTGCCGTCCAGTATGCGCGCGCCCATCATCTCGTTGAAGCGGATGTAATGGATGATGCGCTCCGTGGCCGCTTTTCTGACGGCGGGGTCCGCGCTGATGATGTTGGCCTCGGGCGTGAAGCCGCACCAGTACGCGATCTCGATGCCCAGATCCTCGTAGAGCCTGCGGAAGTCCTTCAGCTGCGGCTGCGTCCAGTTTTCAATGACGGTGGTGTGCATTTCCATGCAGTCCGCGCCCGCCTGCGCGCACTTCTTGACCACGTCGACGATGTCCAGCTCCCAGTCACGGGACCAGTATGTAAACAACGGACCGTATTTTGCCATGATAATTGCCTCCTTTTATTTTTCCTGATTCGGCTGGCCGTTCCATGCGGAAAGCCCGCCGTCAACCGGTATGTTGACGCCGCACAGATGATCCGCCTCGTCCGACGCGAGATACGCGATGGTGTTGGCGCAATACTCCGGCTCGCACAGCCGGCGGTCGGGCATGTTTTTGCGGAAGCTCTCCAGCACCGCTTCGGTACAGCCGTCCAGAAACATGGGCGTTTTCACCGCGGAGGGGGAGACGATGTTGACGCGTACCCCGTGCACCGAGTAGTCCATCGCCATGGCCTTGGACAACGCGATCACCGCGCCCTTGGTGGCGCAGTACAGCGACATGTTGTAGTCGCCGCCGATGCCCGACACCGAGGACACATTGACCACCGCGCCCTTCTTCTTGGCCAGCATATGCGGCACGAACGCCTTGCTCGTGTTGAATATGCCCCGCACGTTGACGTCAAACTGGAAGTCGTAGTCGTCCATCGGCGCCTCGTGCAGCAGCCCCACGCGGAACACCCCGGCGGAGTTCACCAGCACGTCGCAGCCGCCGTGGCCGGACACCAGTGCCGCCAGCGCCTGCACATCCGCCCAGCGGGATACGTCGGCCGGCAGGAAATACAGCCTGTCCGCTGCGGCCTGCGATGACAGCTCGCCGTAGGAAGCCCGCAGCGTGGCTTCGTTCCGGTCGGTCATGAAGACGCGGTCGCCCAATGCCAGAAACTTTTTGGCGGTGGATTTACCGATGCCGCTTGCCGCCCCGGTGATCACAACATTTCTCATTTTCATCACTCCTTTATATTTGATTCATTTGAGATCGGCCCATGGATGCGCGCCTTGACCGGCGCAGACCTAGAAAGCACGGCTTGCAACATAGAAGCCGGAAAACCCGATTGTCACTTATCGGAAATACTTATATCAACATATATCAAAATATCACAAAACATAACAATGCGCAACGTGAAATATCATGCACGGGACAGAAATGAGCATCGAAGCAGATGAGCGGGAAGAATCTGCGGAATGGATGGCGTTTTCAGGCTCAAAATAAAAAAGCTCTCAATTCCTGGCTGAAGGATACGGTGTCTGGGTGGAACAAGGCTCCCTAAAAGCTCACGAACCTTCGCTTGCCGCTGGCTTTGGCGAAATACAGCTTCTCGTCCGTCAGGCGCACAAAGTCGTTCAGGGATTCGCCGCAATACAGGCTGATGCCGCCGCTGATGGAGACAAGCGGCTGAGATACGTGGTTTGCCAGCGCCTGTTCGATGTCTTTCGCCAGCACGCAGGCCTCGGGCAGCTCGCAGCCGGGCAATATGAACATGAACTCCTCGCCGCCGTAACGCCCCACGATACCGGCTTCTCCGACGACGGCGCTGAACACCGCGGCGCAGCGGGAGATCACGTCGTCTCCGAACATGTGGCCGTAGGTGTCGTTGATGCGCTTGAAGTCGTCGATATCCGTCATGATGAGCGACAGCGGGCTGCCGGTGAGACGCGAGAGCATGATCTCGTCCTCCAGTATACTGAGCAAAGCGGCGTGGTTGTAAAGCCCGGTCATGGTGTCCCGCCGGGCCAGCTCCTCCAGCATGTGGGTCTTTTCCTGGAGCTGCCTGCGGCTGACGTATACGGACATCTTGGAGCGCAAGGCCAGCTGCCCCAGTATCCACGCGAGCAGGTTGAAAACAAACGCGTTGACGCGAATGGTGAAAAGCGAATCGGAAGAGGACCCGAAGGAGGGCAGCGCAAGGGCGAAGCCTGCGTAAACGGCGGCATACATCACGGCAAGGGGAATGGGCCGTATGCTGAGGATCAGGGCGGAACCCAGCACCATCATCATGTAGACATGCGTGGCGTCAAGCTTGTGCAGCACACAAAGCGACAGCACCGCGCCCAGCAGCAACGTGAGCGTGGCATAGGCATACATGACGGCCAGCGCGAACGAATGACGGATTGTTTTGATGTATTTGCGTACATAGAATATCAGCGGGACCAGCACGACATTGGCGGTCAGGAATCCGAGTATGATATAACCCGTTTGGAAAAGCTGTTCCTGCAAAAAATATAGCGCGCATTCGATCGCAAACAGCACCACGGACACCACGGAGAGGCGTAGAAAGTTGTCTTCAAGCAACTCCTGCTTAAAGTCCTGCATGTGTTCCGGAGGAATATCCGAGAAGAACGTTTTTCGTATTCTCCCCAACAGCGCCGCCAATCGTGTCATCGGTTGTTCCTTAATCGCTGCCCGATCCTAAAACGGTGGAACAGCAAAAACACTATATTGGTTAATCGGTATTTTGTTTGGAATACTTAACATCTGTTATAACACGTTGGGACAGGGCCGGACAGACGACACAAAGAACATGCTTGACAGCGCAGGCGGAGAGATTATGATGGTGATATCCGGAAACAGATTGTGAGGAAAATGTATGAACGTTGTTTTGGATACGATACGCAGCCGCCGCAGCGTGCGCGCTTATCAGGATACGCTGCTGAAGAAGGAGGACCTGAAGGCCATCGTGGAGGCGGGCACTTGGGCGCCGACCGGGCATAACCAGCAACCGTGGCATTTCGCGGTGGTGCAGGACCGTGCGCTGCTGGCCGAGGCGAACACCAAAGCCAAGGCGGTCATGGTGAATATCGACGTGGACTGGATCAAAAAGATGGGAGCGAGCCCTGATGTGGATATCACGCACGGCGCACCGGTGCTGATCATCGTATCGAGCGTGGCGGGCGCCATCACGGGCCCGGCGGACTGTACCGCCGCGATGGAGAACATGATGATCGCCGCGCAGAGTTTAGGCATCGGCTCGTGCTGGATGGGCCTGATCAATTTCGTGTTCGACGACGCGGAGCTGATGAAGCGGCTGGGCGTGCCGGAGGGCTACCGCCCGCAGCAGGCCGCGGTGTTCGGCGTCCCTGCGGGCAACGCGAAAGGAAACGCGCCCGTGCGCAAAACGGACGTGGCGACGTACATCGGGCAGTTCTGATTTTGCGGACTGTAACAGGGGCACCTGTTAAACGGGCTGGCATATCAGGCTTGGCCCTGGCGCTCCAGGACGACGAACGAAGCGCGGCGGATCATCTGAGGCTGCTATGCGTCAATGATCGTTGGAGATAAATCCTTCTATGAGATCGCCGCATTCCTTCGGGCGGTCCAGCCAGGGGAGATGACCGCTGGCGGGTATTTCGTGAAATTCGGATCGCCTGAGCATTCCGGCGATCTTTTTTCCTGTCTCCACCGAACCGAAGGGATCGCTGCCGCCCCACAGCATGAGCGTGGGCGCGGCAATCCGGCCCAATTGATCTTGGGTGATCGTTATTTTTGGCCTTGACCCTCTCAGCCGGTTTATTCTCTCCATCATGGTCAGGCTGGATATCTTGTAATGGGGAAGCCTTTGAAAGCAGTGATAGCATTCCGCCATCGCCTGCGGCAATTTTTCTACGGATTCGCGGGGATGCCCCATAAACTTGAGGGAACCGAGCGCATCCTTTCGGTCTGCGTTCATCACAAGCTGATACAGAAGGCTGTTCAAATGAGGGACCAACAGGAGCCGCAGCGCAAACGGAGGCGATGTGCCGATGATGTTGCCGGGCACGCCCAGCAGGATCAGCTTCCTGACCCGGTCCGGTCTGTCCATCGCAAACCACTGGCACCAGTGCGCACCAATGGAATGCCCCATCAACACAGCGCTCTCAAGATGGAAGGCATCCATGACGGCGCTGATCGTATCGACGGCCAGCTGATGAAAGTCGATTTTGCTGTGGTCCATGCCGTCGCTGAGGCCGCCGCCCGGACGGTTGACCGCGAGGAGCCTCACTCCGGCCAGTTCGGCAAGCAGGGGCGCAAACGGAAAAACATCCCCGGTGTTTCCGGGGACGATCATGACTGGTTCCCCGGCGCCCACCTCCGTAACGCGGATGTTCACATCATATTGGCTTAAATTCACGGCATGGTCGCAAAAACTGATCCCATAGTGACCATACAGCCTGCTCTCGGCTTCTCTGGCCGCCCTGACCCGCGCATCGGAATCTGATAGTGTTAAAGCGTTCCTGCCTGAGCCATTCCGCGTTTGCGACATATAAAGCCCGCTATCTCGCGGAGCTGTGGACGCAGGGGTCGTTGGGGTCGCCCTTGCCGGCGCAGGCTTCGTCGTAGCAGTGGACCTTCCTGTCCAGCTTGGCGAGGTTGTGCTGCAGCTCCTCGATCTGGGCCGTGATCAGCTGGCGGTGTTCCAACAGCATGTCCCGCCGCCACTCCAGCGTATCGTCGCCCTCGGCATACCAGTCGATGAACTGGCGGATCTGCTTCACCGGCATACCGGTGCTTTTCAGGCAGCAGATGAGGCCCAGCATTTCGACATCGTGCTCGGTGAACACGCGGATGCCGGAATCGCTGCGGCCCACGAACGGCAGCAGGCCCTCGCGGTCGTAATAGCGCAGCGTGTACGGCGTGAGCTTGGTCAGCTGTGAGACCTGTGAGATGGAATACGTCATGATTGCCTCTTTTCAAAAATAAAATATTTGCTGTTGACTTACACTTAACTCGAAGTATTAGTATGATTATACAACGTTCAAAAGGAGATTGCCAAATGAAATTTACCCATTCGATACCCACCAAGATATTGTTCGGCAAAGGGCAGCTTTCGGAACTGCACAAGCAGGCATTGCCCGGCAAAAAGGCGCTGATCGTGACGACGGCGGGGCAGTCCGTCAAGAAATACGGCTATCTGAAACGGCTGGAGGAACAGCTGGACCTGAGCGGCGTCAGCTACGAGCTGTTCGACAAGATATTGCCCAACCCGGTGATCGGGCACGTGCACGAGGGCGCGCAGCTGGCGAAGGACAGCGGGTGCGACTTTGTGATCGGCCTCGGCGGCGGCAGCCCCATCGACTCCTCCAAGTCCATCGCGGTGATGGCGACCAACCCGGGCAGCTACTGGGTATACATCCACGGCGGCAGCGGCAAGGGCCAGCCCGTGCCGAACGATCCGCTGCCCATCGTGGCGATCACCACCACGGCGGGCACCGGCACCGAGGCGGACCCGTGGACGGTGATCACTAACGGCGAGGAGAAGATCGGCTTTGGGTATGAGAAGACGTTCCCGGTGCTGTCCATCGTGGACCCCGAGCTGATGCTGACGGTGCCGCCCAGGCTGACGGCGTATCAGGGCTTCGACGCGCTGTTCCACAGCGCCGAAGGCTACATCAACAAAGCCGCGAACCCGGTGAGCGATGTGTACGCGCTCAAGGCCATCGAACTGGTCGGCAAAAGCCTGGCCGCCGCGGTGAAGAACGGCAGCGACGAGCAGGCGCGCGAGGACGTGGCGCTGGCCAACACGCTGTCCGGCATGGTGGAGTCCACGTCGTCCTGTACGTCCGAGCACTCGCTGGCACACGCGCTGTCCGCATTCCATCCGGAGATCGAACACGGCGCGGCGCTGATCATCGTGAGCCAGGCGTACTTCGCTTTCTTCGCAAAGTCGGGGCAGTGCGACGCGCGCATGACGCAGATGGCGCGGGCGCTGGGCAAAACGGACGCAACCGGCCCGATGGACTTCGTGGCGGCGCTGGCGGACCTGCAGGCGGCGTGCGGTGTGGACGGCCTTAAGCTGTCTGCCCACGGCGTGAAGGACGAGGAACTGGACAAATACGCGAAGAACGCCCGCGAAACAATGGGCGGCCTGTTCTACGGGGACCCGGCCGGGCTCACCGACGCGGACGTGACGGAGATATACCGGCGCTCCTACCGCTGACCGATGGCGGCGCATCCCCGCGTGTGATAATATGAAGTGACAATACTGACGATTGTGAGGAACGGAGCATGAGCGAGTCGGATAAGATCGCGGCGGAGCTGGAGCAGCAGGAGAAGGCGCTGCTGTTCGATGCGTTTGGGAACGACACGGCGCTGGAGATCGGCATGATGCTGGTGAACCGGGCGAAGGCGGACGGCCTGTCCATCACGGTGGACGTGACCAAGGGGGGGCAGCAGCTGTTTCACCATGCGCTGGAGGGAACGTCTCAGGACAACGACTTCTGGGTGCGCCGCAAGAACGCCACCGTCTGCCGCTTCGGGCAAAGCTCGTACCGCTTTGCGCTGCGGTGGCGGAGCATCGACGATACGCTGAGGCGCAGCTTCGGTATCAGCGAGGCGGACTACTGCATGTGCGGCGGCGCGTTTCCGGTGACGGTGCGCGGCGTGGGCATCGTGGGCACCGTCACGGTGTCCGGCCTGACCGAGGAGGACGACCACGCGCTGGTGGTGTGGGTCATCCGGGAATATCTGGCGGGGCAAAAAAGTGTTTGACAGCGTGCGGCTGGCGCGGTTACAATAAAACCGTAGCAATCAGCGCAATCATTTTTCTATTTCCTTCTAGGCGGTAAGCCGGGTCCTGAGCGATCCGGCTTATTGTTTTCTTTCCAAATATGAATATATACACAAGGCCGCGCGCAGTGGTCTGGTTTTTTGTGCCTTTTTACCGCAAAGTTGAAAGATCGTGAAAGATTATCCGGTGTAGCATGAAAGAAAAAAGGGGGACACAGGAATGCAGATCGATTGGACGCAGCTGATTATCGCGGCGGCGGGACTGCTGTTTTCGGCGGTGATCATACCGCTGGTGAAGGCGGCGTTTGGCTGGCTGAAAAGCAAGACGGAGAACGAGGCGGTGCAGGCCGCGCTGGCCGAGGCGCAGGCGGTGGCGGACACCGTGGTGGCCAGCCTCCAGCAGACGGTGGTGCAGGGCCTAAAGCAGCGGTCCGCGGACGGCAAGCTGACGGCTGACGACGCACGCGAGGTGGCGGACCTGGCGGTGGAGATGTTTCTCTCCGACCTGTCGGCGAGGTCGCTGGCGGTGATCGAGGAGAACGCGGACGACATCATCGCGTACGTGGGCAACCTGCTGGAAGCGCGGCTGCTGCGCCTGAAGGAGGCGAAATAGATGCCGGATTACGCGCAGACGATCGACGAACAGTACAGAAAACAGCTGGAGGCCCAGCAGACCAAGCTGGGCGCGGCATACAGCCAAAACAGGGCGGGATACGAGAAGCAGCTGGCCGACGCACCGGAGCAGTATCAGGCGATGCGCAATCAAGCCTATACCGACAACGCGATGGCGGAACAGGCGCGCAAGGAAAACATGGCCAACATGGGAATGTCGGGCGCGGGCGGAACGTCTCAGACGCTGCAGCAGCGCAACCAGACCTCGCTGCTGGACACGCTGGGCGCCACGTCCCGCCAGCAGCAGGACTATACCGACAACATCAACCTGGCGCTGGGCAACCTGAAAACGCAGTACGACGCGGATTCGTTTGCGCTGACGCAGCAGAACGCGGCGGACCTCATCGGCGCGCAGAACGCTTACAGCCAGTGGCAGAGCGGGTATGACCTGAGCAAGGACCAGCTTGCCCTGAACAGGGACCAGTTTGGCCTGAGCCAGGAGCAGTTTGGTTTGACCAAGGAGCAGTTCGGCCTGACCCAGGACCAGTTTGGCCTGACCCGGGACCAGTTTGGCCTCACCCAGCAGAACAGCAAGTTTGACCAGGCGTGGGCGCTGTATCAGAAGAAGCTCATCACCAAGAAGCAGTTCGAACAGATGACGGGCTACAACTTGAAGTAAGGAGAAGGGGAATGGCGGAGAGTTTTTCGATGGACGAGCGGTATGACGAGACGGGCAAGCAGCTGAAGGAGAAGCTGGAATCGTTGTACGGCGGCAACAGGAAGATGTATGACGATATGATGGCGTCCGGCAACGCGGCGTATGAGGCGATAAAGAACGAAGCGCGCGTCAACAAGGCCCTCACGGACATGGCGGGAGGGCCTGCCTCCGCCTCCACGACGCACCGGCAGCGGAGCGAGAACGCGCTGCGCAACGTGGTGGGGGACGCGGACAGGCAGCGGCAGCGCTTTGCGGCCAACGTGGACCTGGCACTGAAGAACCTGGAGACGCAGTACGCGGCGGACCAGACCAGCGCGGCGGCAACGAACGCGGCGCAACGCAGCGCGATGCAGGTGAACCGGGGCATGTTTGACGCGGAGCTGGGCATTCAGCGGCAGCAGCTGGGCCTTGGGAGGGACGAACTGGGCCTGCAGAAACAACAGCTGGGCCTTCAGCGCCAGGAGCTGGACCTCGACAGACAGCATCTGGACCTCGGCAGGCAACAGCTGGACCAAAGCAAACAGGGCGGCACGTTCGACCAGATGATGAAGCTGTATTCCAAGGGGCTGGTGGACAAGAACCAGTTCAAGGCGCTGACGGGATATGACGTGAAGGCGTGGCCGAAGGCGAAGAAGAGGGTGGTTCAACCCAACATCATCAATGTCGGGCATGATTTTAAGGGGACGCCGCCGAAAGGCTATAAAATGCGCGGCGTTTATGATGAAAAGACGAAAGAATGGACTTTTTATCAGGTGCGCGACGAATACCTGAAGAGCCTGGACGAAGGCGGCGTCAGCCTGTATGACAGCAACCGCAGGATAAAGAGCGAGGGCGACCTGTATGCGGAAATGAACTATGACGGGTATAAGGATGCCGATGATGGCGGGAAGCTGGCGATATTGACCGGGCAGAAGGATGATTTTGTTCAGCGTTACGGCAATGACTACTATAACCTGATGACCCAGCACCTGACGACGATGAGTACAACAGGGCAGTATTATGACGCTGGAGATCGCGCAGCCGTTGATATCGCTTTGAACGGCATTTTTAACGCCGCCGCCTATGGGGAAGACATAAAGAGCGCCGTGGACACATATATCGCGGCAGTGACAGACGCTGAGAAAAATGTATACGCCCAGTATTCGGGCACACCAAATTGGGAAACGGCTCAGGCGATTATCCCTGAAATAGGCGCGTTATTCGAATATGACGAGAGTGACGCGGAGGATATCAAGCGAAAGGAATTGGGATTGGCTCCGCAGTCGCTGACAAACGAAGAATTGATAAAAATCATCATGGCGCAAACTTTAGACAATACCGGAGACCCTTTAAAAGGAATGAAGCAAAGGGACCTGATAAAGGATATTCAGCCGGTTATGCACCAGCTTGACCCGATGTCATTGCTCGCGGTTTGGGCTTATATCGAATCGTATTCCGGCGCCGGCGACACGGCAGACCGAAAGATGCAAGAAATCATTGAAACCGGTAAACAGCTTTATGAAGGCCTTCGGGACGGCGTGGATATAGCGGCCATCACCACTGCAGCGGCCATCGATGACATGTATGATTCGCAGGAAACCATTGACCTGAAAGAAAAGCTTGAAGCACAGGGGCGGGATTGGGAGGACCTGCCGCTGAGCGTACAGGCCCGGCACGCACAGCAAAAAATCGAGAACTATCAGGACAAAGCAAATTATTACCTCAATTATGATTTTGACGCCGCGCAAAAAAATATCGCTGATATCCAGGCCAAGATTGACACCGCGGAAAATGAAAAGGCGGATATCGAGTTTATACTCTACACTCAGTCAGGCACTCCGGAAGCGGCTGATGCCCAGACCAGATATAAAGAGGTGGAGAATAAAATATCAGGATTGCAGGCAGAGAAGGAAACCATCAACGCCGAAATCAAGATGGCGGAGAAGGTACGGGAAGAGCATGATATCATCAGCCGGGAAGATTATGAAATTTACTCACAGAGCGGCGCAGAAATCCAGCCGCCAACGGTAAAGGACGTGATGTTCGGCGGCGATGTGACGAATGTTGTCGCGTATACGCGGTATCTGAACAGCGACACGGTGATGGACGAACTGCTCGACCCTGAAGCCGGCGGCGGCTCGGGCGACCTGCTGGAATGGATTGAAACCCAGCGCAGCATCTACGAGAAATACACGTATATGACGGACGATGAGATGGGCGTTTACAATTACCTGTTCGCCAAGGAAGGGGCGAAAGGCGCGGACGCCTACCTTGGCCGCATTGAAGAAGTGCTGAACTACAGGCAGGGCATGGCGGAAGCGGCGTTACTGGAGGGCATGCCCGTCGCGCAGTTTCTTTACAGCGGTATCGCCGGTCTGGACAGCTTTGGTTCGGGAGTCCGGCAGCTGTTCTCCAGCGACAGGCTGCCCACCACCGCGACGCAATTCACGTCATCCGCGATATACGAAGACCTGGGGCGCGACAACGCAAACCCCGATGATATGTCGTTTGGACAGATCATGTACAGCGTCGGCACAGGGCTGGGAAACATGGCCCCCTCCATATTGCTGACCGCCGTGACAGGCGGTCTTGGCGCGCCGACCGCCGTCGCGTCGGGCGTGGGCGCGGCTGCCATGGGGCTCAGCGCCAAAGGCAACGCGTACAACTGGGCGCTGGGGCAGGGCTACACGAAAGAGCAGGCCGGTACATATTCCACATTGATTGGCATAACCGAAGGCGGGCTGCAATATGCCCTCGGCGGCGTCAGCAAGCTGGGCGGCAGGCTGACGGGCAACCTCGCCAAAACCGCCATCCTGAAAATCGACAGCGCGCTGCTGCGTATCGCGGCGGAAATCCCGATCCGAATGGGCGGCGAGTTTGTTGAGGAATACCTTCAGGCCGCATTGGAGCCGGTGATCCGTAACATCGCCTTTGATGAGAATAACGAGGTCAAGCTGTTTTCGGCGGAGTATGCGTATCAAGGGCTGATCGGCGCGGTCACGGCCGGGCTGCTGGAAGCCGGACCGACGGTGGCAAGGAACATCAGCAACGGGCAGGCGGGGCGCGGGGTGATCCAATCCGGCAAGTATTATGACCTGATCGACAACGCGCTGACGCTGGACCCGAGGACCGAGGCGTATAAGCTGGCAAAAGGGATGCAGGACGGCAGCCTCCACGCGAACAGCTATAACATCGGCGGATTGATGAAGGCGTATGTGGAAACCAACGGCAACGCGGCGTTCATGTACGATATG
>JAEYZN010000014.1 GCA_023428025.1 Bacillota bacterium | reverse complement strand
ATTCAGAACCGCTATACGATCATTGCAGGCGAGCGCCGTTACCGCGCAGCGCGTTTAGCCGGTTTAAAGTCGGTACCGGTGGTGGTGAAGGAGTATTCGGATACTGAGCTGATGGAAGTATCGCTGGTGGAAAACCTTCAGCGTGAGGACCTGAATCCGATCGAGGAAGCGCAGGCCATGCAGCTGCTGATGACGGAGCATGAGCTGACACAGGAAGAACTCTCGGAGCGCCTTGGTAAATCGAGAAGCGCCGTGGCGAATACGCTGCGCCTGCTCAATCTGCCCGAGAACATCCAGTCGATGGTGATTTCGGGCGCGCTGTCCAGCGGACACGCGCGCTGTCTGGTGGCGCTGAAAAGCGACGAGCAAAAGACGAAGCTGGCCAACCGCATCATCGCGGAAGGGCTCTCGGTAAGGGCGGTGGAGGAGCTGATCAAAAAAGCGGAGGCCGCTCCTGTCGTCCACAAAAAGAAGCCGTTGATGCCCGAGATCGAATCCGCTGAAAAAGCCATTTCCACAGCCCTGGGAACAAAGGTCCAGATCACCGGCGACCTGAAGCATGGCAAAATCATTCTGAACTATTACAGCGCCGACCAGCTGGAAAGCCTCTATGACTTTCTGATTTTAACCGATAAATGATGTTTCACGTGAAACAAAAGTCCGCCGAACGGCGGACTTTGAATATCCGATTTGGAATGTTTCACGTGAAACTTTTCAGACGATACCGCTGATCAGATGCAGGAAGAAATTATTGTTGAAGAAGAACATCCCGACATTGGATGCCTGAAAGTATTCGATGACTTTATCGACCGGAACAAAGAGCATGATCACCGGCACCACCATAATAATCAAAAAGCACATCAGCACGCCGCGGATCCCTCCGAACAGAGCGCCGGAGACGCGATCATATTGACGAAGCTCAGGAAACTGCACGGTATAATTGACGGCTCCCAGAACAAAAACGTAAACAATGCGGGCCAGGAGAAAAACAAGCGCGAAGGACAAAATGTTCAGCACCACAAAGACCATCGTCATATTGAAGTAATCGCCCATGGTCTGAATGCCGCTGGCCGCGAAGGCCTTGGCCTCGGCGTTCTGGCGGATCAGCGTGGCGAAGGGCTCGGAAGCCGATGAGGTTGACACGATGGTACTGATCTCGGATGTGGAGAGGTTATCAACCAGCAGCCGCGAATTTTCAAACGACGCGATTTTTTCGGCGCCCTCAGTGTAGTAGATGAGGAAGTTGAATATCGTCTTATTGGCCTTGAACGCCGTCGCGACGACGGGATAGAGCAGATACGCCGTGATGATGGACAGGAAGAAGGAGCCAAGGCTTAAGGCTGAATGCAAAAACCCGCGATGAAAGCCTTCAAGCACGGCGATGATAATGATCAGAATAAAGAAGACGTTAACCCAGTTCATAGTTGATTACTTTTCACTTCCTTTTATGGCAACGGCATCAGGTAAACGGAGGAACCCTGTGTCATAAACACATAACCAGGGGTCGCGCGCTGCACACTGTCGATTTCAAATGGGAGATCGTACGTGCGCAGGTATTTACCGTCCCCAGTATATACGAAAAAGCTGGTCTTTGCAAAACAATAAATCTTCTCACCGCTGTGAATGATACGGAAAACCTGGGGCGGAAGATTGATTTTGGTCTCGCTGCCGGAGGCGCGGATGATGCGCGCCACATCGTAAAAGCCGTCGGTGCTGGGGACATAAACGAATTTGAGATCACTCGTGGTATTGACGTCTTCGGCCATCCAGCCATAGGTCAGAATCTCCCGGCTGCTGACGGTGTTGGCGGCCGTATAGACGGTCAGCCGGTGAGTGCCGATCGCGTAGATGTCTTTGCCGATGATCTTCACGCCGTCGACCAATTGGTCTTTTAATTCCTTAATGCCTGTCATGGCCTGCGTTTCGGGCCGGTATGTGGAGATACGGGAGACCGGAACAGAGCCTGTCACGTCAAGCTCCAGAATATAAAGCTGGTCGCTCTGCGAATCGAATCCATAATCCAGAACGTATCGGCTGGTCACGTCGATCTGATGCAGGTTCTGTCCGGCCAAGTCGAATATCAATATGTAGGCCGGATGATTTTCAGCCTCGGGCTGCTCCACATAGACCGCCACCTTGTTGGTGCCAACGCGCGCTGAATCAACGACACCGTCGATGCGTGTGGTGAACAGCTGGCCGCCGTTCGCGTCCACGCATTGAATGGCGTCCGTCCCGATGGCCGCGATCATACTGTCGTTCGCGACGATTTTGAGTCCGCTCTGATAAAGGCTGCACTGCCAGACGGTTTTCAGACTGGCGTCCGCACAGGTGAGAAGATCCTGATTCAAATAGACGACATTGGAACCGACGCTGAAGTATTCAGCATTGCTGGTAAACGGCATGGTGACGAGCGTGTCCTTGATCTCTTTACCCTTTGTGAGCAGCATAACAAGCCCTGTAAGGAGCACGATGGTGACGATGATGATACTGATCAAAAAGACGAGGGCTTTTCGCGATAGCTTCTTTTTCGTTTTGCTTTGGTTATACACACGCTCACCTCTGTTTGATGATAACGGTATTATAACATAAAAAACGGAAACAGCATAAAAAGATAACCGGACTGTTGTCCGGTTATGGGCAAAATACGTTAATGGACCGGGGGACGACGGACAGGCGGATCGGCGTCTCGCCGTAAACCTCGCCGTCAAGATTGAACCGCTGCGGCTTGTCTGAGCTGATGTGCAGCTCGCTGCAGGTGAACCGCTCGTATCCCGGTATTCGCTCTATCTGGCCTTTTTTCATTTTGGGAAGCTCGATCAGTATGCGCCAGTTGGGAATGTGGTTGATCAGCAAAACATTGAAAAGGCCGTCTGCCGCATCCGCCTGAGGGGCGACGTTCAGGCCGCCGCCGTAGCATTTGCCGTTGGCAATGGCAATCAGCAGCACCGTTCTGCGGTAAGTGACCCCGTCTATCGTCACATCCAGCGTGACGCTTTTATAACCGAACACGGACAGGAATATGCCGAGGAAATAGGCAAAACCGCCGGTAAACATCTTCCGGACCTTATCAGTGTTTTTGATGACTTCGACGTCGAACCCGGTGCCCGCCACGTTGAGAAAATAGCGGTCCTCCCCGAGCAGTCCGATATCCACTTTTCTGCTGTTGCCGGCCAGTATGATCTTCAGTGCCTCTGCCGGGTCCCGCGGGACATTGATGGCCTGCCTGAAATCGTTGCCCGTTCCGGCGGGGATCACGCCCAGTGTTTCGTCCGTATCATGCAGCATGCTTGCGATTTCCAGCAGCGTGCCGTCTCCGCCCACTGAGATGATGCCGTCATAGCCTTTGCCGATGGATTCACGCGCCAGTAAAACAGCGTGTTCCTTGTACTGCGTTTCCAGGACTGTATAATCCACATTGTTTTCTTTGAGAATCTGATGAACGGTTTCCATGGCTTTGGCGGAACGCCCGGCTCCGGCGGTCGGGTTAAATATGATACAGTACATACCAGCCTCCAAAGTGTCGATTATCCAATTTTACTAAAAAAATTGTTTGATGTACAGATTAAATTTATTGACAGTAACTAAGACATTGAGGCCATCTTTAACAGGGGACAATAAGCGATAGAAACAGGCCGAATTGCATCGATACATCAGCGATGCTATAATGAGGGTATGAGACGCATCCGCACAAAAAACAGCGCCGTGATTATTGCGCTTATATGGATCAGCGCGATTCTGCTGGCTTCATGCGCGGCCGCGACGCCGCAGGCCGTAGTTGTACCGCCGGAACAGCCGTCTTTGCCGCCTGTGGTTTTACAGACAATCGCGCCCACATCGCCGCCGGTTGATTCGCCGGTCAGGACGACAAGCCCGGATGCTGGCGAAGCTGCGCAAACGGCAGAGCCGGATGTGATATCCGGGACAATTGTTGTCCGTGACGGCGACACGCTGGAGCGCGACATCATCCCGCAGCTGTGCCGGGTGTTCGGGCTGGAAACGGATGCGGTCAAAGCCGCGCTGGCGGACGCGAATAGTGACCTGATCGATGACGACCTGAAAGGCTTTTGCCGGATGGAAGGCATCATCGTGCCGGGTGAATACAAGGTGGCGGGAGAGACGCTGGCCGCATATGTCGGCATATGGACACTTCAGGCTAAGCAGCGCTTTGACAGCGTTGCCGCGGCCTGCGAACGCAACGGATTAAAACCGTATGAACAGCTGACCCTTGCGTCCATCGTCGAATGGGAGTGCATCGGGGACGAATTTCAGCGCGAGGCGGCGGCGGCTTTTCTGAACAGGCTGGACAACGGCGAGAAGCTGCGCAGCTGCGTCACCACAGAGTACGCGCTTGGGTATCAGCGCCCGTATCTCACCAGCGAGGATATCAAGATAGACAGCGACTACAACACCTATCAGGTGAAAGGGCTGCCGCCGGGGCCCATCGGCTCGGTGGATGACGCCAGCTTGGCCGCGGGCATCAGCCCGGCCGTGGATCCGGACATCTACTATTTCTTTTACGACTACGCATTGGACACGATGCAGTTTTTTGCCGATTATGACGCGTTCAAGGCGGCGGCGAAGGAGTCCGCCGCGCTGTTTGAGCAGACCTTTGATTTCGGCAAATACGACAAGGTCGACAAGCGCGCGGTGTTCGGAAGCTGAAATTGGCCGTTTACACCGCAAAACTTCTCTGGTATGATGGGAAGGCAACTGAAAAATTTACAAACGGGCCATATATCAGCGCGGATAGTGGTTGACGCTGCACTGTTTTTTTGATAGTATATCGTAGGACTTAAAGCGGGAGCAATGGCCCCCGCTTTTTAAATCTATAAGATGGGCAGGAGAATAGAAAATGCCGGGCATATCCGTTTTTGGGGCGCAATGGGGAGACGAAGGTAAGGGACGTTTCGTCGATTTTCTGGCGAACGGAGCCGATGTTGTGGTACGCTATCAGGGCGGCAACAACGCCGGCCATACGATCATCGTGGATGGCGTGACCTACACGCTGCATCTTATACCCGCCGGGCTGCTCTATGACGGCAAGCCGTGCATCATCGGCAACGGCGTTGTGGTGGACCCCGGCTCGCTGATCGAAGAGATGGAGCTGCTGCAGAGCAAAGGGCTGAAAGTTGACGGCCTGCTGCTGTCTGACCGGGCGCACATGGTGATGCCTTATCACCGCCTGCTGGACGGCATTTGCGAAGACAACGCGGGCGAGGCGCAGATCGGCACCACGAAGCGCGGCATCGGCCCATGCTACACGGACAAGGCGGCGCGCTTAGGCCTGAGGCTGTGCGACCTGATGTCGGACAGCTTTGGCAGCAAGCTGCGCAATGTTCTGGCCCAGAAAAACGAGATATTGACCAAGATATACGGACAGCCTGCGCTGGATGCGGACAAGATGCTGGACGAGTTCTCCGTCTACAAAAAAAAGCTTGCGCCGTATGTGCACGATACCGTGCGCGTCTGCCACGACTATCACAGGCAGGGCAAAAAGATGCTGTTCGAAGGCGCGCAGGGCATGCTGCTGGACATTGACTTCGGCACATACCCGTATGTCACGTCGTCGCACCCCATCGCGGGCGGCGTCAGCATCGGCACCGGCCTGCCGCCGTGTGCGGTGACGGATGTCGTCGGCGTCGTCAAGGCTTACACCACGCGCGTGGGCAAGGGGCCGTTTGTGACGGAGCTGCTGGACGAGACGGGCGAACGCATCCGCGAGAAAGGCCATGAATACGGCGCGACCACGGGACGCCCGCGGCGCTGCGGCTGGCTGGATCTTGTGATCGTGGGATTCGCGTCGCGCATCAGCGGCATCACGTCCATCGCGCTGTCGCGCATGGACACGCTGGGCGGTTTCGACAAGGTGCAGGTGTGCGTGGCGTATGACATTGACGGCCGCATCACCAAGGATTATCCCGCGTCATTGGAAGCCTTGGGACGCGCCAAGCCCGTCTATAAGGAATTCGCGGGCTGGAGTGACGACATATCGCACGTACGCAAATTTGAGGACCTGCCGAAAAGCGCGCGTGAATACGTGGAATTCATCGAGAGCGAGACGGAGACGCCTGTCGGCATGATCGGCGTGGGGCCGGAACGCAGCGAATGTATTGTTCGGCGCCAGTACTTTGTATAAAACGCCGGAAAAATAACATCCTAATAACGTTAATCAGTTTAGCCGTGCCAGACGGGGAGCTAGCGGTGCCCTGAACCTGCAATCCGCTATAGCAGGGTTGGATCCCCGGTTGGAGGCGCGAAATTGTAAGGTACGGAGACGGTAAGGGGCGTTGACGAGTGGGCCCCGTGCAACGGACACCCGTGAACCCTGTCAGGCCCTGACGGGAGCAGCAGTAAGCGGTTCTGGACGTGTGCCTCGGATCAGTCTGCTCTGAGTAACCTGCCGCCATACCTCTTGTAGTTTCGTGTCGATAACCGGGTGCACGGCTATTATTATACCCATAAATGCCTTCCCACACATTTGTATAAAAACTGTGGACAAACTGTTACCTTTTTAAAACCGGCAGGAAAAGAGGCGGCGTCTGGAGAATAATACGCAAAAGGAGCTGAGAAGCTGTTTATACCAGCCCTTTTGGAGGTAACATAATTGTAGCATGACTCCGGTAACGGGGGCATAAAAATACAAAGAAAGGGGGGCGGATTATGCGCGTGAATATTGCGGGGAAGGGCATGGAAGTGTCCGACTATTTAAAGGAGATCGTGACCAAGAAGGTCTCCAAGCTGCAAAGGTATTTTGACGAGGATACCGAAGCGCATATCACCATGTCGATCCAAAGGTCAAGACACATTGTGGAGGTGACCATTCCTTTCGATGGGATCGTCCTTCGTGGCGAAGAAGCGACGGGGGACATGTATGCGTCGATCGACGGCGTGCTGAAAAAGCTGGAGAAGCAGATCAACAAACACCGCACGGCTCTCAAAAAGCGGTTGCATGAAGGCGCTTTTACCGGAGACCACGATTATCAGGCGGAGGATGAGAAGGTGCCGACGATCGTCCGGACGAAGCGGTTCGTGGTGAAGCCGATGGACCTTGAGGAAGCCAAGATGCAGATGGAGCTGCTGGGGCATCAGTTCTTTGTGTTCCGCAACGCGCTCACCCACGAGATCAACGTGATGTATAAACGCAATGACGGCGATCTGGGGCTGATCGAGCCGGACGAGGAATAGCAGATAGATGTTAAATGAGGGTGATGCCCTCAATCAGAAAAAAGCGGGCGCTCTTTACGAACGCCCGCTTTGTGTTTCTGTTGAGATTTACAGGAAGTAAGAAACGCCGCTTTCGAATAGCTTCTGGTCCTTTTCACCCGGCACGTTGGACAGCGTGTGGGCGGTGAAGCGCTCGGAGTGCGCCATCTTGCCAAAGCACCGTCCGTCCGGAGAGAGCAGGCCTTCCACCGCGAGCAGCGAGCCGTTGGGGTTGCCGTCGCCCATCGTCGGTTTGCCGTCTGCGTCCACGTACTGCGTGGCCACCCGGCCTGCGTTGAACAAAGCCTGCGCCTCGGTGAGCGTAGCGGCGAAGCGGCCTTCGCCGTGCGAGACGGCGACGGTGTGGATATCGCCCGGCCGGCAGTGTGTGAGCCAGGGGGACTTATGGGACGCGATACGCGTGCGCACCAGCCGCGACACGTGGCGGCCGATGGTGTTGAAGGTGAGCGTCGGGCTGTCGTCGCGCATGTCGCGAATCTCGCCGTAGGGCACAAGGCCCAGCTTGATGAGCGCCTGGAAGCCGTTGCAGATGCCGAGGATCAGGCCGTCGCGGTCCAGCAGGCCCTGAACGGCCGCGGAAACGCGCGCTTCGCGGAAAACGGCCGCGATGAACTTGCCGGAGCCGTCCGGCTCGTCGCCGCCGGAGAAGCCGCCGGGGATCATGATGATCTGGCTGTTGTCGATGGACTTTGCCAGGTGGGCGATGGACTGCTCGATATCGTCCGCCGACAGGTTGCGGATCACCAGCGTTTGCGGGATGCCGCCCGCGCGCCTGAACGCCATGGCCGAGTCGAACTCGCAGTTGGTGCCGGGGAACACCGGAATGACCACGCGGGGCCGCGCCTTTTCGCCGGAATAGATGTGGACGGAGGACGCGTGGAACAGCTTGTCCGGTACATCGCCAAAGGCTTCCGCCGTGACCGGGTAAACGCGGGAGAGCGTGCCGGTGTATGAGGAGAGCAGGCCGGACAGAGCCGCGGATTCGCCGCCGAGGATGATGGAATCGCCGCCCGTCTCGCCGATGCACTCGAAATCCAGACCGTCGCCCTCCACGATGATGTCGCCGTAGGCCTTGCCGGACAGGTCTTCGATATGGCCGGTGAGTTTTGCGCCGATGCCGTTACCCAGCGCCATTTTGGCGGCGGCGGCCAGCACGCCGCCCCGCTCCACCGCACAGGCGGAATGAATATAGCCAGACTGGATATACGAATGGATTTTCCCATATGCCTGCTTCAAGGCGTCGAAGTCGGGCAGGCCACTCATACCGCACGCGGTACGCACCCGGTAGATTTTGCTGCCCGCCCGCTTGAACTCGGGCGAGACGATATGGCCTGCGTTCTCGCAGCACAGCGCGAAGCTCACCAATGTGGGCGGAACGTGGATATCCTCGAACGTGCCGGACATGGAATCCTTGCCGCCGATGGCTGGGGTTTTCAGGCTGCGCTGGGCCCACCACGCGCCGAGCAGCGCCGCGAGCGGCTTGCCCCAAACGTCCGGCGTGGTCATGCGCTCGAAATACTCCTGCAGCGTGAGCCACGCATGCGATATGTCGCCGCCCGCCGCGGCCAGCTTGGAGAGGGACAGCACCACCGAATACATCGCGCCGAGGAAGGGGTTTTTCTCCATCATGTACGGGTCGAAGCCCCAGGACATCAACGACGCGGTGTCGCATTCGCCGTCCGCCGCGATCTTGGCGGCCATCGCCTGCATGGGCGTGAGCTGAGAAGCGCCGCCCAGCGGCATGGTGACGGTGGACGCGCCGATGGTGGAGTCGAACATCTCGATGAGGCCTTTTTTGGAGCAGATATTGAGGTCGGCCAGCATCGCCTGAAGGCGCTCTTCCAGACCGCCGGTGAACGGCTCGTCGAACAGGCCGTCCGTCTCGAGGCCGGAGACGTGCGCCTTTGCGGTGGCGGTCGCGCCGTTGGTGTCCAAAAACGCTCGCTGTATGGACACGATGGGTCTGCCGCGCCAGAAAAGCTCCATACGGCCCGCGTCCGTGACGTCCGCCACCTGCGCGGCGTGCAGGTTTTCTTCCGCGGCCAGCGCCAGCACGGTGGATAGATCTTTTTTATCGATGACGACGGCCATGCGCTCCTGGCTTTCGGATATCGCCAGCTCCACGCCGGACAGGCCTTCGTATTTCTTGCGCACCAGGTCCAGGTTGACGCGGATGCCGTCCGACAGCTCGCCGATGGCGACGCACACGCCGCCCGCGCCGAAGTCGTTGCAGCGCTTGACGCGCGATGAAAATTCTTTGTTACGGAACAATCGCTGGAGTTTGCGCTCCGTCAGGGGATTGCCCTTTTGCACCTCCGCGCCGCAGGTGTCGATGGACTGCTTGTCATGCGCTTTGGAGGAACCGGTCGCGCCGCCGCAGCCGTCGCGGCCCGTCGCGCCGCCCAGCAACAGGATGACGTCGCCCGGCTGCGGGACAAGGCGAACCACGTTTTCCGCCGGGGCCGCACCCACCACCGCACCGATCTCCATGCGCTTGGCCTTGTAGCCCGGATGGTATATCTCGTCCACCAGCCCCGTGGCGAGGCCGATCTGGTTGCCGTAGGAGGAATAGCCGTGGGCCGCTTCACGGCAGATCTTGCGCTGCGGAAGCTTGCCCGGCAGGGTGTCCGCGATGGATTCGCGCGGGTCGCCGCTGCCGGTGACGCGCATCGCGTGGTACACATAGGAACGCCCCGACAGGGGATCGCGGATCGCGCCGCCGAGGCACGTGGCCGCGCCGCCGAACGGCTCGATCTCCGTCGGGTGGTTGTGCGTCTCGTTCTTGAACATCACGAGGTAATCGCGCGGCTGGCCGTCCACCGTCACC
This sequence comes from Bacillota bacterium, assembly GCA_023428025.1. GTDB lineage: Bacteria > Bacillota > Clostridia > Christensenellales > SZUA-584 > SZUA-584. Next base: position 10,548 of record JAEYZN010000014.1, on the reverse strand, counting down.
TTCTGGCGGACGGAACAGGCGTTGATCTCCTCGGACTCGTCTAAATCCGGCAGGCCCGCGCGCTTGGCTTCTTTGGCATACAGCGTGGCGATATCCATCAGGCAGACGTCTTTCTCACGGTCGCCGTACAATGCCTTGCGGGTTTTCAGGTATTCCTCATATACGCGCTTCGCGTCCTGCGCGGATGCGTCGAAGGTCACGTCCGTCAGCCTGGTCAGGAAGGTGGTGTGGCGGCAGTGATCCGACCAGTAGGTGTCGATGACGCGCAGCTCCGCCATCGTGGGGTCCCGCTGCTCGTCGTTCGCGAAGTAATCACGGACGAAGCGGATGTCCTCAAAGCTCATCGCGAGCGCGTATTCTACGCGGAGTGATTCTAATCCCTCGTCACCAAGGCCGGTAAAGCCTGTCAGCACCGGCACGTCGTCCGGCTCGGGCAGCGTCTCTGCCAGCGTTTCGGGCAGCTCGGATGAGGCCTCTCTGGAATCCACCGGGTTGATCACGTATTTCTTGATGTCCTTGGCATCGTCCGCGCCCAACCCCGAGAGGATATAGACGGTGGCGCATTTGACGGCGGGGCGCTGTCGGCACGCGAGTTCGGTGCACTGCGCGGCGCTGTCGGCGCGCTGGTCGTACTGGCCCGGCAGGTATTCCACGGCAAACGCGATATCCCCGGCCTGTGTGTCGTAGCGGCCGTGATAGACGGTGTCCACGGCCGGTTCCGAAAATACGGCCCCGATGGCGGCGTCAAAGGTCTGCGCATCGAGGCCCTCAATATCGTACCGGATCAGCAGGCGCACATTCGTCAGAGCCTTTTTGCCCAGCGTGTTTCGAAAGTCCGACAAGGCTTTTTTCGCCGAGATGTCGAACCCGTCTCTTTTTTCAACATAAATCCGTCTGACCTGCGCCATTGAAAAACGTATCCTCCGGTTAATTCTAAAAACTTTATATTGGAATTAAGTATATCCGTTTTTCTATGGTTGCGCAACAGCGCGTCAGCAAGCCTTCTTTGAGATTATGTCAGAAAAAAACACGCGGTTTTGTGTCAAACTGACACTTAGCTCTTTTAATTCGGCGGCATTTCGTCTATAATATATATTATATTGTAGATAACTATCCAATCGTTATAGCAAGGAGAGACTTAAACGTGCTGCATATTGGCAAGGATGCGATGGTCCCGCTGAAGGACGTCATACTGATACTGGATTACAAAGAAGCCATAACGAATGACGACACGCATAATTTTCTGAAAAGGCTGGGCGACAGCGCCCACAACATCTATCTGGATGAGTTCAACATCAAGTCCGTGGTGGTGGCGCGCTTTCTGAAAAAGTACTTTATCTATTATTCCCCCATCTCATCCGCCACGCTTTATAAACGGTCGAAAATTTAAAGTTTCTATAGATTTAGGGTAAGGAGACAATCATGTCAGACAACGCATTGCAGAACTGTTACGATGCGTCTCAGATTCAGGTGCTCGAAGGCCTAGAACCTGTGCGCAAGCGGCCGGGCATGTATATCGGATCCACCGATGTGCGCGGCCTGCATCATCTGGTCTACGAGGTGGTGGACAACTCGGTGGACGAAGCGATGGCGGGCTATTGCGACCGCATCGATGTGATCATAAAGGCGGACGGCAGCTTGGCTGTTTCCGACAACGGCCGCGGCATACCGGTGGACGTCCACCCCAAGGTGGGCAAGTCGTCGCTGGAGGTGGCGCTGACGATGCTGCACGCGGGCGGCAAGTTCGGCGGGGACGGGTATAAGGTGTCCGGCGGGCTGCACGGCGTGGGCGTATCCGTGGTGAACGCGCTGTCCAAAAAGCTGATCGCCACCATCAAGCGCGACGGCCATGAATACCAGATGGTGTTCCGTCGCGGCGCGCCCGAGTGCGACATCCAGGCCATCGGCGAGGCCCAGGGCACCGGCACCACCATCCAGTTCTGGCCGGACGACGAGATATTCGAGACGGTGGAGTTTTTATATGACACGCTGCGGGTGCGCATGCGCGAGCTGGCGTTTTTGAACAGGGGCCTGCACATCAACATCGAAGACGAACGTTCGCAGCAGAAGAACGATTTCCACTTTGAGGGCGGCATCGTGTCGTTCGTGAAGTATCTGAACAAGAACAAGCAGCCGCTGCACAACGAGCCGATCTATTTCTGTACGGAAAAGGGCGCGACCACCGTGGAGATCGCCATGCAGTACAACGACTCGTACAACGAGAACATATTCACGTTTGCCAACAACATCCCCACGCACGAGGGCGGCACGCACCTGATGGGCTTCAAATCCGGCCTGACCCGCGTGATGAACGATTACGCGCGCCGTTTCAACCTCATCAAGGAGAAGGATGAGAACCTCTCGGGCGAGGACATCCGGGAAGGCCTGACGGCCATCATCAGCGTGAAGATTCAGGAGCCGCAGTTTGAGGGGCAGACCAAGACCAAGCTGGGAAACAGCGAGGTACGCCCCATGGTGGACGGCGCGATGGGGTCTGAACTCAAGGCGTTTCTGGAGGAGAACCCCGCCATTGCGCGCGAGATATTAAGCAAGTGCCTGGTGGCGCAGCATGCCAGAGAGGCGGCCCGCAAGGCGCGCGAGCTCACAAGGCGCAAGTCTGTGCTGGAGAGCACCACGCTGCCCGGCAAGCTGGCCGACTGCAGCGAGCGCGACGCCGACAAGTGCGAGATATTCATCGTGGAGGGCGACAGCGCGGGCGGCAGCGCCAAGCAGGGGCGCGACCGCCGGTTTCAGGCGATACTGCCGCTGCGCGGCAAGATACTCAACGTGGAAAAGACGCGGCAGGACCGGGCGCTGGCCAACGCGGAGATTCGCGCGATGGCGACGGCGTTCGGCGCGGGCATCGGTGAGGATTTCGACGTCACCAGGCTGCGCTACAACCGCATCATCTGCATGACGGACGCGGACGTGGACGGCAGCCATATCCGTATCCTCCTGCTGACGTTCTTTTACCGCTACATGCGCGAGCTGGTGGATGCCGGCCATGTGTACATCGCGCAGCCGCCGCTTTACAAGGTGGCGAAGAACAAGACGGAAAAATACCTGTACAGCGACGAAGCGCTGGAACAGTACCTTGGCGAAGTCGGCAGGGAAGGCGCGACGATCCAGCGCTACAAAGGCCTGGGTGAGATGAACCCGGAACAGCTCTGGGAGACGACGATGGACCCGGAGAACCGGACGCTGCTGCAGGTGTCGCTGCAGAACGCGATTGAGGCCGAGGAGATATTCACGATACTGATGGGCGACGCGGTGGAGCCGCGCCGTGAATTCATCGAGCAGAACGCCAAGCTCGTCGTGAACCTGGACGTTTAAGGGGTGAGGGAATTGGACGAAAAGAGAAAGGCGATACTGCCTGTAGACATAGAAAAAGAGATGAAAACGTCGTTCATCTCGTACGCGATGGCCGTCATCATCAACCGGGCGCTGCCCGACGTGCGCGACGGTTTGAAACCGGTGCACCGGCGCATACTGTATTCGATGAGCGAGCTGGGGCTGACGCCCGACAAGCCGTTCAGGAAGAGCGCGCGCATTGTGGGCGACGTGCTGGGCAAATATCACCCGCACGGCGACTCGGCGGTGTATATGGCGATGGTGCGCATGGCGCAGGATTTCTCCACGCGGCACCTGCTGGTGTCCGGCCACGGCAACTTCGGCAGCGTGGACGGCGACGCCCCGGCGGCGATGCGTTACACCGAGGCCAAGATGTCGCCCATGGCGATGGAGCTGCTGCGCGACATCGAGAAAGACACCGTTGATTTCTACCCGAATTTTGACGAGACGCTGATGCAGCCGGCCGTGCTGCCCAGCAAGTTCCCCAATCTGCTGGTGAACGGCACGGGCGGCATCGCGGTGGGCATGGCGACCAACATCCCGCCGCACAACCTGGGCGAGACCATCGACGCGACCATCAGCCTGATCGACAACCCGGATGCGACGGTGGGCGACCTGATGCAGCACATCAAGGGGCCGGATTTCCCGACGGGCGGCATCGTGATGGGCATGGCGGGCATATCCCAGGCGTACCGCACGGGGCGCGGCAAGATCGTGACGCGCGCCAAGGCGGAGATCGAGGAATTCAAGGCGGGCCGCCAGCGCATCATCGTGACGGAAATCCCGTATCAGGTGAACAAGGCGGCGCTGATCACGCGCATCGCGGAGCTGGTGACGGACAAGAGCATCGAGGGCATCTCCGATATCCGCGACGAGAGCGACAAGAGCGGCATGCGCATCGTCATCGAGCTGAAAAGGGACGTGAACGCGAACGTGGTGCTGAACCGTCTGTACAAGCACACGCAGATGCAGGACACGTTCGGCGTCATCATGCTGGCGCTGGTGGACGGGGAGCCGCGCGTGCTGAACTTAAAAGAACTGCTGTACTATTACATCGAGCACCAGAAGGACGTGATCGTCCGCCGGACGAGGTTCGAGCTGGAGCGGGCGGAAGCGCGCGCGCACATACTGGAAGGCCTGATCATCGCGCTCGACAACATCGACGAGATCGTGGAGCTGATCAAGAAGTCGCCCGACGTGCCGACCGCGCGGGAAAGCCTGATGACGCGATTCGCGCTCAGCGACAAGCAGGCGCAGGCGATACTCGACATGCGTCTGCAGCGCCTGACGGGCCTGGAGCGCGACAAGATCATTGCGGAGTATGAGAAGCTGCTGGAGCGCATCGCGTACCTGAAAAAGATACTGGAAACGCCGCAGATGGTGCTGGACATCATCAAAGAGGAAATGACGGAGATCAGGGACAAGTACGCGGACGCGCGCCGTACCGAGATCACGTTCTCCGCCGACGACATCGACCTCGACGAGCTGATCCAGGAGGAGGAGATGGTGGTGACGCTGACGCACTTCGGCTACGCCAAGCGCATCCGTTCCGACGCGTACCGGACGCAGCGGCGCGGCGGCAAGGGCATCACCGGCATGTCCACGCGCGAGGAGGATTTCGCGGAGCATGTGATGGTGACGTCCACGCACAGCAACCTGCTGTTCTTCACCAATCAGGGCCGGGTGTACCGGCGCAAGTGCTATGAGCTGCCCGAGACGGGGCGCACCGCGAAGGGCATGGCCATTGTGAACCTGCTGTCTCTGGACGCGGGTGAGAAGGTGTCCGCCGTGTTCCCGGTCACCGATTTCGGCGCAGATACCATGCTGGTGATCGCCACCCGGGACGGGTACATCAAGAAGACGCCGGCGTCCGAGTTCGGCAATATCCGGCAGAACGGCCTCATTGCCATCGGCCTTCGGGAAGGGGACGAGCTGATCGGCGTGCTGGAGACCAGCGGCACCGATGAGCTGATACTGGGGACGGCGCAGGGTATGTCCATCATGTTCTCGGAAGAGGATGTACGCGACATGGGCCGCACCGCGATGGGCGTGAAGGCGGCGGAGCTGCGCGAAGGGGACCGGGTGGTCGGCATCGACATCGTGCGCGAGGGCGGCGACGTGCTGGTGATATCCGAAAACGGCTACGGCAAACGCACGCCGCTGACCGAATACAAGGTGCAGCGCCGCGGCGGCATTGGCGTGAGGACGCTGAACGTGACGGACAAGACGGGTGACATGTGCGCCCTCGGCATCGTGAACGGCAGCGAGGATATCATGCTGATCAACGACGTTGGGGTCATCATCCGCACGCGCGTGGCGGAGATATCCGTATACGGACGGGACACGCAGGGGGTGCGGCTGATGAACATGGACGAGCAGTCGCACGTGGTCTCGGTGGCGCTGGTGCCGCCGGAGGGCGAAGAAGAAGAGCAGGAAGACGGCACACCGGAAGGCGGGTCAGAGGAATAAAAAGCCGCGCCCTGTATGTGCAGGGGCCGGAAGGAATACAATATTTTTTGTGATCTATTGCAATATAATACCATATGTTGTACAATGCGATAAAAGCAGTGAACAACCTGATGTATACAGATACAAAAGAGGTCATAAATGCGTATTCCTTCAGTCGGTCGATGATTTGCGCGTAGAGGGGGCTTAAAGAATCAATCGAAGGAATATGCCGGATTCGGGGAGGCGTAAGCCTCCCCCGTTTCACAGATGGCTGGAGTTTGAGGATTGAAATACAAAAAGAGACGTTTGCTGCTTCTGAAAAGAAAGCATATCAAGATCATCATCATCATATTGGCTGTGGCCCTGGTGGTTGCCGCGGTGCTGATCGTGACGTCGGCAAACAGCCAGCGCTATGAAAAGCAGCATGCCGTGGATGCGGTGGCGCAAGCCGGCGTGATCAACATCGGGCTGCGGGGGGACCTGAGGACACTCAGCACGTTCAACGAGGAAACAAAGGAATATGAAGGCCTGGAGAAGGATGTCGCGGATGAAATTGTCCGGCGGCTGTTTCCCGACGGCATTGTGACCAATTATGTGAACGTGAACTCGGAAACGAAGGACGCGCAGCTGAGGCTGGGCGCTATCGATATAGCGCTGGGGGCTTCGCTGAACCTAGGCAAGAGCGGAATCAATTATTCTGAGTCGTTTTATGCCGACGGCAGCGCGCTGCTGGTGATGGAAGGGCAACAGACGAGTTCGGTCCAGCTGGACGGACAGACCATTGGCGTGGTGCAGGAATCCGTGGTGGACCAGGCAAGCGAAAAGGACAAGGATGTCAGCGTGCTGCAGGAGTATCTGAAGGATCAGGGGATCACCGTCGCCGTAAAGAGGTATGCCTCCTATCCGGAAGCCGTTGAAGGGCTTCGGAACGGGGTGGTGTCCGCTGTTTGCGCGGGAGAGAACAACCTGAAGATATTCGGCATGACGGGCATGCTGCTGCTGCCCGACCGGTTCTTGCCCAGCCGCTACTGCGTGGAGATAAGACAGAGCCTGGGCGTGTTCTCGGAAGCGGTGGATGACGCGATTACGGAGATGAAGAGAGACGGAACGATGGCGGCGCTGCTGGCCAAATGGCAGCTGGTGGATTATTCGGCGCTGGATTAGGGTCTGTTAACATAATCCAAAACGGGGAAGATTTCGACATTGGAAGGGTGTCCGTTGAGCGTTTGCGTTAACAGGCCCGAGGACAACCTGGGGAGGATTTGATGAGAAGCGGACTGATAAGAGTGGCCGCCGCCGTGCCGGAAGTGGCGGTGGGCAATTTAAGAAAGAATAAGACGCAGATCGAGCAGATGATACGCGGGGCGGACAGCAAGGGCGCCTGCATCGTGGCATTTCCGGAGCTCAGCTTGACGTCGTATACATTGGGAGACCTGTTCCGGCAGCGCAACCTGCTGGAGCAGAGCGAGCAGGCGCTGCGTGAGCTGATGGAGGAGTCGAAGGACACGCGGGTGCTCGCCGTTGTCGGTATGCCGGTGCCCGTTTCCGATAAGCTGTATAACACGGCGGCGGTGTTCCAGTCAGGGCGTCTGCTGGGCGTGATACCCAAGGCGTACATCCCCAATTATTCGGAGTATTATGAGCAGCGGTGGTTCGCATCCGGCATCGATATTGCCGGGGAGACGGTGAGCCTCGCGGGGCAGACGGCGCCGTTCGGGGCTGACCTGCTGTTTGAGTGCGAGCAGATACGCGAGCTGGTGCTGGGCGTGGAGCTGTGCGAAGACCTGTGGGTGCCTTTCCCGCCGCATGCGTATCAGGCGATGGCGGGGGCAACGATGTTCGTCAACATATCGGCCAGCAACGAGCTGGCGGGCAAGAGCGAATACCGCGAAGAGATGATCAAGCAGCAGTCCGGCCGGTTTGTGTGCGGGTATGTGTACGTGTCCGCGGGGCCGGGTGAATCCACCACGGATACGGTGTTCGGCGGGCATGTGGTGATGGCGGAGAACGGCAACCTGCTGGAGAGCTCGCCGCGCTTCCTGTTTGACGCGCACATGAGCGTGACCGAGTTTGACCTGCACCGGCTGCTGCACGACCGCATCCTCAAGAACACGTTTATCGCGCAGAGCCCCGGCAAGCCGTACCGCCGGGTGCGTTTCTCCGCAGCGGAGACGGAGCCACAGTTCCGTTACATCGACCGGATGCCGTTTGTGCCGGGCGGGCAGGCGGAGCGCGCTGCGCGCTGCAAAGAGGTGTTCGACATTCAGGTGACGGCGCTCGCAAGGCGGCTGAAACACACCCGTTCCAAGAGCATGGTGATCGGCGTGTCGGGCGGGCTGGACTCGGCGCTGGCGCTGATGGTGGCCAGCGAGGCCGCGCTGCGCGTGGGACTGGAGAAGACCGCGGTGACGGGCGTGGTGATGCCCGGCTTTGGCAGCACCGACGCGACGCAGGACCTGGCACGGCGGCTGGTGAAGGCGACGGGCGCGACGCTGCGCGAAATCAGCATCGTGAACGCGGCCCGCGAGCATTTGAAGGACCTGGGGCACGACGGCAAGGCGGATATCACGTATGAAAACGCGCAGGCGCGCGAACGCACGCAGGTGCTGATGGATATGGCGAACCAGCTGGGCGGGCTGGTGGTGGGCACGGGCGATCTGTCTGAGCTGGCGCTGGGCTTTTGCACCTACGCGGGGGACCAGATATCGATGTACGGCGTGAACGCGGGCGTGGCCAAGACGCTGATCAAGGAGATGGTGCTGTATGTGTCCCGCGATGACGCGGCGCTGAATGATATTGCCCGGGAGATCGTGGCCATTCCGCCGTCGCCCGAGCTGCTGCCGCCCACGGATGAAGACGAACGGCAGGATACGCAGAAGCAGATCGGCCCTTACGATGTGAACGACTTCTTCATGTACTACATACTGCGCTTTGAGATGTCGCCCAAGAAGGTGTTGCTGCTGGCGAAGCACGCATATCCCGAATACAGCGAGGCACAGCTGAAAGAGCAGCTGCGGCAGTTCTACCGGCGGTTCTTCGCGTCTCAGTTCAAGCGCTCGTGCATGCCGGACGGGCCCAAAGTGGGCAGCGTGTCGCTGTCGCCCCGCGGAGACTGGCGGATGCCGTCGGACGCGGAGGCCGAAACGTGGCTGGCCGATCTGGAAGGGGAATAGAATTCGGCCGGTTGGGGCGCACTTATACCAAACAAGAGCCATGAGCAAATAAAAAGAGCGGCAGGATGGCCGCTCTTTTCCGCGTTTTAAGCCGTTTACGCAACAGGCGGCTGCTGGGCCGCGTTTTTGTTCATGAACCCGCCGACGATGAAGAGCACCGGCATCACGAGGCCGATCAGGTTGCCAATCTCAAAATTGGTGATAAACGAGATCAGCGACAGACCGCCCAGGATAAAGCCAAAGATGATGAAGAACAGCGCTTTGGAAGGATCGCCGCTCTGCCTGACGCCGATGATGCCGGCGACAAGATCCACAGCGGCGATGAAAAGAAAGATGAAGAAAAGCACGATGCCTGCCACGCCGCCGATAGCGCCGAAGAAGCTGCCCAGCAGGGAGCCGAGCAGGGGCCCCAAGAACAGGGAGAGGAGCGCAAGCAACGCAAACAGGCCTCCGAAAACGATGTAAAGAATGCTGACGACCTTTAAAATTCCTTTACCGGGCGCGTTCATAAAAATACCCTCCAAAAAAATAAATATGATCCCTTGAGATATCAGAGGTATATTATCATTTCAGCGTTATATTATCAATCCCGAAATGAAAAGAGCGGCCGTCATGGCCGCTCTTTGCGGTAAACAGAATTACCCAACGGCTTTCTTGTTCATCGATCCGCCAACGATATAGAGGACCGGGAGAACAAAGCCGATCAGGCTGGTGATGTCGAAACCGCCACCCACGATGCTCAGAATCAAGCTGATAAGAGAAAGCACGCAGAGGATAATGCCGGTGGTGATGAAGAAACCACCCTGAGCAGGGTCCCCGCACTTTCTGAGGCCAATGATACCGATAATCAATTCAAGGGCGCTGACGATAAGCATAATGATAGAGGCCACAATCAGTATCGCAAGAATGCCAATAAGAGAGGCCGCTGCGATAGACCCGATGACGGCGATGATTGAGACAACCAGAGCGATAGCGCCAAAGACGATGAACAAAATACTGACAACCTTTAACAATCCTTTACCCGGTGCGTTCATAATACCCTCCTGAATAATTATTAATAATGATACCTTATTAGGATATCAAAGGTATAATATCATTTGGATGATATTGCGTCAATTTGCATTATTATAACTTAATGTTATTTTTGCTGAAAATATAATCATGAAAAAACCTCGAAATAAACCAAAATCATGGTAATCGCCTACCGTTATTGGACCGGAGGCGCCTGAGGCTTTCTGACAAGGGCCATGATGCCTCCGATGAAGAACAGCGGCATGGAAAGAAAAGAAAACCACGCTGCGTAGAAAGCGACAATGATGCCGATGAAAGACAGCCCGCCGGCCACAACCAGCAGCACGCCGCCGCTTTTATCGTTGTGACTGAACCGGGAGGTTCCGACAAAGCCAAGTATGAAAGCCACAAGAAGCAGGGTGCTTGTGATAATGGCGGGGACGATCAAGAAACCAACTGAGAGCACGCCAAAAGCCACGCCAAAAATGATAGAGAGAATGAAGGCGACGGTGCCGGTGATCGAGCCGATAAGACCCAGGACGAACTCCGCCTTGTACACCTTTTG
>JAEYZN010000008.1 GCA_023428025.1 Bacillota bacterium | reverse complement strand
GTGCGGGGCAGCGCCCCGCGACCTTAAAACAACCAAGTAACCATCACTTCTTATACGTGCTGAAAAACACCGTCAGCACCGAGATGTCCGCGGGAGACACTCCGGAGATGCGCATCGCCTGCCCCAGCGTCTCGGGGCGCGCGGCGGTCAGCTTCGCCGCCGCCTCCAGGCGCAGTCCCTTTATCTCGCGATAATCGAAATCCTCCGGCAGGCGTTTCTTCTCCATCGCCGCGAACCGGTCCACCTGCCGCTGCTGCTTGTCGATGTACCCGGCGTAACGGATCTCCGTCTCCACGCACAGCGCCACGTCTTCCTCCGCGTCCGCGCCGCAAATATCTTTGAGGTCGGCGTAGCCGACGCCCTGTCGTGTCAGCAGCGCGGCCGCCTTCACCGGCGCGGTTAAGCCCGGCTGTCCCTTCGCCCCCAGCACTCTATTCGCTTTGGCTATATCCACGTTGTACATAGACAGGCGCGCCTTCTCCGCTTCCACCGCTTCGCGTTTACGCATGAATGCGTCGTAGCGCTCGCCCGTAACCAGCCCCACGCGCCGCCCCAGCTCCGTCAGGCGCACGTCCGCGTTGTCCTGCCGCAGCAGCAGCCGGTACTCCGCCCTTGCCGTCATCATGCGGTAGGGCTCCGCCGTGCCCTTGGTCACCAGGTCGTCGATCAGCACCCCCGCGTACGCGTCGCTGCGCGCAAGCACCAGCGGTTCCCCGCCCTTTACGTACTGCGCGGCGTTGATGCCCGCCACCACGCCTTGCGCCGCCGCCTCCTCGTAGCCGGACGTCCCGTTGATCTGCCCCGCGAAGAACAGCCCTTGCACGTCCTTGGCCTCCAGCGACAGCTTCAACTGCGTCGGGTCGATGCAGTCGTACTCCATCGCGTAGGCCGTGCGCATGAGCACCGCGTTCTCCAGCCCCGGCACCGTGCGGTACATCTGCTTTTGCACCTCTTCCGGCAGCGACGAACTCATGCCCTGGATGTACATCTCGTGCGTCCACTCGCCCTCCGGCTCGATGAATATCTGGTGCCGGTCCCGTCCGGGGAACTTCACCACCTTGTCCTCGATGGACGGGCAATAACGCGGCCCCGTCCCTTCGATCACGCCGCTGTACAGCGGGCTGCGGTGCAGGTTCCGCCTTATGATCTCGTGCGTTTTTTCGTTGGTGTATGTCAGGTAACAGGGCGTCTGCTTTCGCGGCCCGCCCTTGGTCATAAACGAATGGTACTGCGGCTTCTCGTCGCCGTACTGCGGCTCCGTTCTGGAAAAATCGATGCTGCGCCCATCCACCCGGGCAGGCGTGCCCGTCTTGAACCGCTGCAGCTTAAAGCCCAGCTCCCGAAGGTCCAGCTTGTCCGCGGGCGCCAGCCCCGAAGGCCCGGACGACACGGTGTATTCGCCGATGATCACGCGCCCTTTCAGGTACACGCCGGTGCACAGAACAACGGCCCTTGTTTCGTACACCGCGCCCAGGTGCGTCTCGATGGCGGACACGCGCCCGCCCTGCGTGTGGATGCGGGCCGCCTCCGCGCTCACGATGTGCAGATTGTCCGTGTTCTCCAGCGTCCACTTCATCATCTGCTGGTAGCGCTTCTTGTCCTGCTGCGAGCGGATGGACTGCACCGCCGCCCCTTTGGACGTGCCCAGCATTTTGAGCTGCAGATACGCCGCGTCCGCCGTCAGGCCCATCTGCCCGCCCAGCGCGTCCACCTCGCGCACCAGGTGCCCCTTGCTGGTGCCGCCGATGGACGGATTGCACGCCATCATGGCAATGCCGTCCAGATTGATCGTCAGCAGCAGCGTTTTTCGGCCCATACGCGCGGCCGCCAGCGCCGCCTCGCAGCCCGCGTGGCCCGCGCCCACCACCACCACGTCATATGTCCCGCCGTTATATCCCATACTCATTTCCCCAAGCAGAATGTATCAAAAATGCTGCGGATGATCTCCTCGGTCGCCGTCACGCCGGTGATCTCCCCGAGCCTGCCCCATGCTTCTTTAATGTCGATCGTCACGCAGTCCAGGTCCGCCGTGTCAAACGCGTCCATCGCGGCTGCCAGGCTCTGGGCCGCCGCCTGCAGTATCGCGTGATGCCGCTCGCTCGTCACCACCACGTCGTCCGCGTCGCCTGCCTCCGGCACATGGATGCGGCTCAATATCTCCCCGCGACCCTGCCCCGTCTTCGCGCTCACCTCAACGGCTTCGCCGCCGAACGCCTGCGCCGCTTCCGCCGCGCCCGTTTTCCCGGCCAGGTCCGACTTATTGAGTACGATCAGCGCTTCCCGTCCCAGCGCCTCCAATATCCGCCGGTCGTCCGCCGTGATCCCGACAGACCGGTCTGTCACCATCAGCACCGCGTCCGCGTCCTGTGCGGCCGCCCTTGCGCGCCCGATTCCGATCCTCTCCACTTCGTCCGCGTCCGTACGCAGCCCGGCCGTATCGATAAACCGCAGCAGCACGCCGTCCCGGACGATGCAATCGTCCACGGTATCGCGCGTGGTGCCGGGTATCGCCGTCACGATCGCCCGCTCCCTGCCCACCAGCATGTTGAACAGCGACGATTTGCCCACGTTGGGCCGCCCCACGATGGCCACGCTCACACCTTCACGCAGCAGCCGCCCCGAGGCAAAAGTCCCCGCCATCTCCGCAATGTCATGAGCCGCCGCCTTAAGCAGCGGTAAAGCGCCCCGTTTGATGTCCGCCTCGATATCCTCTTCCGGGTATTCGATGCCCGCCTCGATGATCACCAGCGCCCGCATCAGCTTCTGCTGTATCGCTTCGATCTTTCCGTGCAGCCCGCCCTTCAGCTGCCGCAGCGCCGCCCGCGCGCCCGCCGCCGACTGCGCGCCGATCAGCTCCATCACCGCGCCCGCTGCCGAGAGGTCCAGCTTGCCGTTCAGAAAAGCGCGCTTGGTGAACTCACCCGGTTCCGCCAGCCGCGCGCCGTTCTCGGATATCACCGCCAGCACGCCCGCCAGGCTCACCGCACCGCCGTGGCAGTGTATCTCCGCCATATTCTCGCCGGTGTACGACCGCGGCTCGTCAAACGCGACGGCCATCACGTCGTCCACCTGTATGCCGCCCCGGTAAAGGCCGCCGTGGCGCATCGCCGCGTGCGGCATGTCCGCCGCGCCGCGAAACACGCGCTCCAGCACAGCGTGCGCGTCCGGCCCGGATATCCGTATCACCGCTATCGCGCCGCCGCTGGGCGTGGCCGGCGCGAATATCGTATCGTTTTCCATGACGTCTCCTTTGTCGCGCATTATCATACCACAGTTTATCCCTTTTCTCCACCCCGGTTGTCCGTAGCGGCGTCATGCGCCATCCTAAGTAAAATAAATAGCCGTGCGAATTCCCACACGACCGATCTATGCCGTAGGGCGACCTTCGGCCGCCCGCTTGCTTCCCATTCAACCGAAATTTTAACGCTCTAAGTCCCTTCCGTCTTCTTCTCCGCCAGCTCGATGATCTTATGCGCGATATCGCGCATCGCCACGCGCGAGTCCATGCTCATCTTCTGGATGCGCCGGTACGCCTCGCCTTCCGAGATGCTCTTGCGCTTCATCAGGATGCCCTTGGCCTTCTCGATCACCTTGCGGTCTTCCATGCCGCGCTTTAACTTGGAAAGCTCGTTCTCCAGCTTGATGATGCGGCGGCGGTTCTGCAGCACCACCTCCAGCGTGCTGAGTAGCGCCATGCCGTTGATGGGCTTCACAAACAGCGTGATGTCGTAGTCCGCCACCATATCCTCGCAGAAATCCCGCTGCGTCGGCGATACGAACAGCACCACGCTGCACAGGTTCTCGTCGCCGATGATGGTGGCCACTTCCAACCCGGTCATGTCCGGCATCTCGAAATTGATCAACAGGATGTCGGACGCTTCCGACCGGACGCGCCGGATCGCTTCATTGCCGGAGGTGCAAATGTCGCCGACCAGAAAACCGCTGCGCTGGCACGCATATTTGATTTTTTCCGCAGCCTGCTCGTTCTGCAGGGCGATGGTGATCTTCGCTTTATCCACTTTGCGCTCCGTTTTTAAAGCCGTTTTCCGGCATTATAACCTGCTCCGGACACACTACCATACCATTATAGACTACCGCCTGTTATTAAACAATATTCGGCAATCGAAAAAGGCGCTTTCACTTAAGAGAGCTTTTAAACCCTTAAGTCAAAACGCCGTTGTTTTGCTATCATTATACCAATGTATAATTAAAACGCAAGATATTTCTGCAACTCCACATCAAAACCGCTTCAATTTTCAGCTGATTCACTGGCATATCGGGCGATTTTGCAGAAATTTCTGCATTTATCCTGCGTCTTCCTTGCAAATCTATATCTCTTCGACAACCTTCTTGGGCACCTTGGAGAACAGCGGGCTCACGGATTCCTTTTCGTGGATACGCAGCACGGCCTCCGCGAACAAGGGCGCCACCGAAACGGACACGAACTTGCTGCATTTGGACAAAAACGGGTTCTGCACGCTATCCGTGCCGATCAGCATCTCGATCGGGCTGTCCTCAACGGCCTTGAGGCCCTTCTCCCGTACGATCACGTGAGACAGGCAGGCGATGATGCGCTTCGCGCCTTTTTGCTTCAGCGCACAGGCCATGTCCACCAGCGTGCCGCCCGAAACCGTGAAGTCGTCCACGATCATGCAGTTCTTGCCCTCCACGTCGCCGATGACGGACAACACATGCGCCGCTTCGTCGTGGCCGTAGCGCGTCTTGTCGCCGATCGCCACCGGGCAGTGCAGGTAGTCGGCGTACTTCCGCGCGGTCTTGGCATATCCCGCGTCAGGAGACACCACGCAGATGTTGTCCATGATATCAAGGCCCTTCACATATTCGCACATGATCGGCAGCGACAGCAGGTGGTCCACCGGCTTTTTGAAGAAGCCCTGCACCTGCGCGCTGTGCAGGTCCATCACCACGATGCGGTCCGCCCCGGCCAGCTCGATGCTCTCCGCGCACACGCGCGCCCTGATGGACACGCGGGGCTCGTCCTTCTTGTCGCCCTTCGCGTATGAAAAATACGGGATCAGCGCGGTCACGGAGTTGGCGCTGGCGCGCTTGAGCGCGTCCATCCAGAATAATATTTCAACAAATTCATTGTTCGGGTTCATGCCAATCGGCTGGACGACGTATACGTCTTTGTTACGTACCGTCTCTTTGATTCTGAGGAAGATGTTGCCGTCTGAGAAAGTGATGACTTCTGAATCGCCAAGGTCGTTGCCAAGATACTTACACATCTTCTTGGCGAAGGGAATACCGGAAGAGCCCGCGAATATCTTTATATCGCTGTCAAAGGAATTCAATCTGCTTTACCCCACTTCAACGTGTTTTGCCCTGCTACAGGGCATATTGTAGCACTTATAATCCGTACAATCAATATCGGCTTCCACGAAAATTCGCGTTATGGACACGGACTTTTTTCCAATTTTCTGAGCTGTTGGCAGGCTTTGTTTATCAGCAGCCTTTATATACCGCCACAGCCGGCGTTATTATTGCATATGTGCTTTCACCGTTCCCGCGCCGTCAGGGCTTTTCACCGGACCAAACCCTTCACCAGTTCCTCAAAGCTCCTCTGTAAATAAGCGCCGCCGCGCTTCTCGCCGCCCAGCCCGGCTCCCTGCCCCAGCGTGCCGTGAAAGTCGCTGCCCGCCGTCACATAAAGCCCCAGCCGCCGCGCCTCGCTTTCGAACAGGCGGCACTGTCCGTCCGTGTGGGACGGGTGATAGGCCTCGATGCCCCAGAAGCCCGCACCGGCCAGCGTGGGCGCCAGCGCGTCAAACACGCCCGGCTTCAGCAGCCCTGGATGCGCCAGCACCGGCCTGCCGCCCGCCTCCCGTATCATCCCGGCCGCCGCCGCCGCACCAGTCTTGTCCAGCGGCACATAAAAAGGCGCCTGCCGCGATATAAACCGCGCAAAGGCGTCGTCCACCGAATCCGCGTATCCCTTTTTCACCAGCGCCAGCGCGATATGCGGGCGCCCGATGGCGCCGCCCTGCGTCTCCCGCTCCACGTCCCCGATGCCAAAATCATAGCCCGCGGCGCGCAGCTTCTCCACCACGCCCAGCGCCCGCCGCCGCCGCCGTCCGTTGGCGCGCTCGGAATATTCCGTCATCGTTTTGTGCCGCCAGTCGATACCGAGCCCCAGCACGTGCACCTCGCTGTCCGCCTCGTGCGCCGCGATCTCGATGCCGGGAATCATTACCACCCCACTGGCGCACACGCCAGCGGGGACCCCAGAAATCACCCCACCGGGCCTCGGCTCCAGTGCGCCAAAGCCCCGGCATTCGTCGTGGTCGGTGATGGCCACGCCGTCCAGGCCCGCTTCCGCCGCCATGACGGCTATCTGCTGCGGCGTGTAGTCGCCGTCCGAGAACGTGGTGTGCACATGCAGGTCCAGCCTCATTTTTTGCCCTTCGCTTCCGCCCGGCTCAAAAATTTCTTCTCGTCGATCACAAAGCGCTCGTGCCGCGCCTCGCCGATCTTCTCCGCCTCGTCGTACGCCGTGATGTCAAACGTCAGCCTCCGGCCGTCCACATCCACCAGTTCCGCCTCCGCCCACACCTTAAGGCCGATGGGCGTCGCGGCCAGATGCTTCGCGTCGATGCGTATGCCCACGGTGGACGCCCCTTCCGGCAGACGCGGCTGCACCGCGAGATACGCCGCGTTCTCCATCAGCGCGATCATCGACGGCGTGGCGAAAACCTCCGCCAGCCCGCTCGCCACCGCCTTGGCCGTGTCCTTGTATTCCACCGTCTTGTCCACACGGGCCTTCAGGCCCGCCTCCAGCTTCAGTTCCATCGATGCTCCTCTCCTATTGCCTGCCGCATGTGGACGGGTACACCACCTCGTCCTTGTTCACCTTCATGGCCCAGTGCGCAATGCCCGCCTCCATGTATTCTTCCCCGTATTCCTTAAAACCGAACTTGCGGTAAAACGGCATGATATATGTCTGCGCGCTGATGCTCAGCACCTCCGCGCCGGATGAAAACGCTTTGTAAATCAGCAGCCGCAGCGCAAGGTCGCCTATCTTCTGTCCGCGAAATTCCTTCTTCACGGCCAGCCTGCCGATCCTGAAGCCCTCCCCGCTGTGCCAGATGCGCCCCGTCGCGGCGGGCGCTTCGTCCACATATACCATCAGGTGCAGCGCCCCGGCTTCAAAGCCGTCGTATTCCTCCTCTTCGGGCACGCCCTGCTCCTCGATGAAAACCTCCCGGCGTATCGCAAACGGCTCGCTCAAGTCCTCGCTGCCGGATATGAATGTGCTGGTGATCAATTGGATTCCTCCCCGTTCACATGCAAATTTTTCGTCCCATCCACTATAACATAAAAATTCGCGGATGGCAGCCGCCCGTTTTACGGCGTAAGCAGCGCCTTGGCGATCTGAAACTTCACCGGGCCTTCCTCCGCCGCCACGTCCACCATCACCACCACGAGGCGGTCATAGCTTCCGTCCATCCAATATCCCGAAAACCATGATATTTCGCGTGCCTTGTCATTGCCGATCTCCGCGGTGCCCGTCTTGCCCGCGATGCTCACGCCGCTGACGCGCGCCCCCCGGCCGGTGCCTTCCTCCACCACATCGTGCAGTATCGGCGTCAGAATATCCATCGTGCCGCTCTTCACCGCACTGCTTATCCACACGGTCGGCTGCATCTCGCTCACCGTGTTATAATCCAGCCCGTCTGTCTGGCAGAGCTTCTGCACCAGTATCGGCTTCATCATTTCACCCGTGCCGTTGGCAAACGCGGTATACATCGAGGCTATCTGCAGCGGCGTCACCAGCAGCTGCCCTTGGCCATAGCCCGAGTCAGCCAGCATACTGCGCGTCATTTTGCCGTCCTGGTTCAAAATGCTGGCGTCCTTCACCGGCATGTCAAACGGCACCGCCGACTCCATGCCAATCCGCTCCATATATTCGGTGAACGATTCCGCACCCAGCCTCAGCGCGATAAACGCGAAATAGATATTATCCGATTCGATCAGGCCGTTGTACAGCTTTAAGGGCGTGCCCGAATCCTCGATGCGCGTGATGGTCGCGCCATCCCAGCCTTCTTCGGTCGGCAGCCACTTGTTGGCCTCAATCACGCCGTCAAACTCGGTGTCCGGCGTGATCGCGCCCGCCTCCAGCGCCGCCGTCGCGGTAAACGGCTTGATCACGCTGCCCGGCGGATACTGTCCCTGTGTCGCGCGGAAAAAGAGCGGCTGGTTGCTCTCCGGCGCCTGAAAGAAATCCCACGCCTCCTTGGACAGCCCGAATGTAAACTGGTTGTTGTCGAACGACGGGTAGGACGCCATCGCCTCCACATACCCCGTCGCCGCGTCCAGCACGATGGCGACGCCCGACTGCCCTTTGGTGTAGTCCAGATGCGTGCTGAGCGCCGCGAACGCCTTTTGCTGCATGTCCGGCTTAATCGTCAGCCGCAGGTCCTGCCCTTCCTCCTTCTTCACCTCATACAGCGTGCGCACGTTGCGCCCCCATCTGTCCTCGATGTAGACGATCTTGCCGTTTTTGCCCTTCATCTGCGTCTCGAACGCCGCCTCTAGGCCGGAAACGCCCACCTTTCCCGAGCCTTCCTCCGCGTTTTCGGGAAACCCCATGTATCCCACCACATGCGAAACACTGTCCTTCAGCGGATAATCGCGGATCGGCGTATACATCTTGTTGTCAATGCCCAGCCCTTCCACCGCGAGTATGCTCTGCCTTTGCTCCTCGGTCAGCGCGCCCGCCAGATACGCGCCCAAAGCCACGACCGGCGTGCCGTCCTTCTGCGCCGCGTTGAACTTCTCGGTGATCTCCGAATCCGTCAGGCCGGTCACCGGCCCCGCCGCCGCCGCCACGCTGGCGATGTCCTGCACCTTGGCGATGTCCATGTAAATGGTGTCGGCAAAGCTGTTGGCGGCCAGCAGGGTGCCGTCCGCCGCGAATATCTCGCCGCGGCTCGCCGTCAGCGTCTGCACGCGCACGCTGCTTCCGTCGCCCATCTCGGGAAATATCAGCGAATAATCCCACATCACCTTGCCGGTCCCGTCGCCGCCGGACCGCGCGGTCAGCTTGAACGCGTTGGTGAAATCGCCGTAATCCTTGGTCTTGTATGTGGCGGTATAGGTGTATCCGCCGTTTTCATCCGGCCCGACAAGGTCGCTCACGGATACCTCCGTTATGCCCATGCCGGGAAATATGGCGTTATACTTTTTCAAAAAATCTTCTTTTTTTATTTTGGCGTCGGGAGACACCTGTTCCCACATCGCGTCGAAATCCATCTCTTCAAACGCCTGAATGTAGGCCGATATGTCGTAGCCCGGCGCGGGCTCCTTTGCCCCGCATGCGGCCAGCAGCAAAACCGCCGCCGCGCACAGCAGCAGCTTCATCATCCTCATCGGTTAAGACCCCCCTTTCCCCCTGGGGTCTATTATACTATGCGTCCCCGCCTGTGTACAGGCAGTCTCTCCCAGCACAGGCTAACCCAGCGCACCGCGCGCCATCCTTGCCCGCATCCTCCGCAGAGCGCGGATTGCCGTACCCGCCACTGCCTATCCGTCATTCCAAGCCCGCGGGGAATCCCTCGTCAAGTATGTCCTCCTAAACTCCCTTCCCCGCAGCGCGCGGATTCCATACGCGCCGCCGCGCACCTGTAGGGAACGGCCGCTTGCCTGTGCCAGTATGAGTGGGGGTATGACCGTTTCTTCTGCCTGCTTCTCGTCCCGTAATCCATACGAAACCTAAGGTGTGATAAATAATCGTCATCCTTGGTCGTCCAACCCGATATGCTCCGCGCAACAAAAAAGGCAGGCCGTGGGTGCCTGCCGCTTTTATGCTCCGCTACATCTCTTTCTCTATTCTCTTCAGCGCCCGGTTCACCGCGTCCGCGATCTGATCGCGCGCGAGGCGATACTCCTCCACCGGCTCGCGGTACGGGTCCATCACGTCGTATGTGCTCTCGCCCGGATATCCGTCCACACCCGCCGCAAAACCCAGCAGCGTGTGCATCTTGTGCTCCTCGTTCGGGGCCATCGCTTCCATCTCTTCAATGTGCCGCGCTTCCATCGCCAATATGATATCGGCCCAGCGCGCCAGTTCCCTGTCAAACTGCCGGGCTTCGTGCTTTTCCAGATCAAAACCCAGCTCCTCCATGACCTCGATCGCTTCAGGAGAGGCCGGCGTGCCTTCGCACGCAAAAGTTCCGGCCGATTTGAATTCCATGTCTTTTAAGTGGGTACTTCGGCCTGCCGCGTCGTCAGCCAGTTCTTCCGCCATCGGGCTTCTGCATGTATTGCCTGTACACACAAAAAGAACGTTCATTGCTTGGTATTTCCTCCTATACTCTCACTATATTATATGCCGCCGCTTTATAGACCCGGTTCATCACGGCAAATCCGATGCCGGTCCTGGGCACGGCCTCAAACAATATACTGGTAAATCCGTCTGCATCCGCGTCCCGGAACAGACCGTACAGATTCCTCGCGGCTTCGCGCGGGTCGTCCACGCTGCCCGTCACGGCCACATCACGCCGCCCGAAAAACCTCTTGTGCTCCTTCGCCGCCATCACCAGCGGCTTCTCGCCTTTTTTCAGGTCCTTGTCGTAAAGGTATTTGATGGCTTCGGCCACCGAAGCCGCCTCGCCCTCCACCACCGTCATTCGGGCCGACGGCGCGTAGTGGCGGTATTTCATGCCGGGCGCTGCCGGCCGTCCTTCCTGCATCGGTTCAAAGGCCTGCGCGCAGTCCACCCGGCCGATATGCGCCGCCAGCATGTCCTGTGTCACCGCGCCGGGCCGCAGGATGACGGGTATTTCCCGCGTCATATCCACCACGGTGGATTCCACGCCGATGCCGCATTCGCCCGCGTCCAGTATCAAAAGGCCGTTCCCGAAATCCCTGGCGACATGCGCCGCCGTCGTGGGGCTCGGGCTGCCCGATTTGTTCGCGCTGGGCGCCGCCAGCGGCAAGCCCGCCGCGGAAACAAGCGATAACGCGGCGTCACAGTCCGGCATGCGCACGCCCACGGTGTCAAGCCCTGCCGTCACCGCAGACGGCACCACGCCGCGGCTTTTCAGCACCATCGTCAGCGGCCCCGGCCAGAACACCCCGGCCAGCTTCTCCGCTTTTTCGTCCAGCTCGGCCAATTCACGCGCCATCGGCATGCTGTCCACATGCACGATCAGCGGGTTGTCCTGCGGACGTCCCTTAAGTGCAAAAATACCCGACACCGCCGTTTCATCCAGCGCACTGGCCGCCAGGCCGTACACCGTCTCTGTCGGCATCGCCACCAGGCCGCCGTTTTTTATCACCTGCGCCGCTTGTATTATATAGTCATTATCTTTTCCGTCGATATCAAGTATCATCTGATTGTCTATTTTACATCGGATGCCATCAAAAATCAATGCGCATCGCAAAAAGGCCTCCGGTCTTTATCGAAAAACCGACGGTTTTCCGGTGTCTCCGGAAAGCGACGCCTTTTTAGGTGGCCTGGGTTCGTCAAAAAGCGAATACGGTCCTCTGCCTAAGGCGTAAAGCAGCCTGCCGGTGGCATGATGTTGCTTTTCCCCCTTCGCCGCGCTATAATGACGTGAATAAATTTCAATGAGGTATTTATGAAACTCGGTATCGTCGGGCTGCCCAACGTCGGCAAATCATCACTGTTCAACGCACTCACAGGCGCGGGCGCGGCCAGCGAAAACTACCCCTTCTGCACGATAGACCCCAACGTGGGCATCGTCAGCGTGCCGGATTCCCGCATGGATTTTCTGGCGGAGATGTATCACCCGGCCAAGTTCACGCCCGCCGTCATCGAGTTCGTGGATATCGCGGGTCTCGTTAAGGGTGCCAGCCGCGGCGAGGGCCTGGGCAACAAGTTTCTGGCCCACATCCGCGAGGTGGACGCGATATTGCACGTGGTGCGCTGCTTCGAGGACGACGACGTGGTGCATGTGGACGGCGGCATCGGCAGCGCGCGGGACGCGGAAACCATCAATTTCGAGCTGATATTCGCCGACATCGAGACGGTGGACAAGCGGCTGCAGCGCTCCGGCAAGATGATCAAGTCGGGCGACAAGAAATACAGGATCGAGTGCGACACGCTGGAGAAGGTGAAAACCAACCTGGAGGCGGGCATCTTCGCGGGCGGGATGGACCTGACCGACGAAGAGCGCGCGCTGGTGTCCGAGCTGTTCCTGCTGACGGACAAGCCGGTGCTGTACGCCGCCAACGTGTCCGAAACAGACGCGGCCCGTGCCGACCCGTACGCACTGCCCCAGGTGGCCGCGCTCTTGGAGCTTGCCAAAAAGCAGGGCGCGGAGGTTATGGTGGTGTGCGCGCGGCTGGAGGAAGAGCTGTCCCAGCTCTCCGCGGACGAGCGAGACCTGTTTCTTTCCGAGCTGGGCATCGCGCAGAGCGGCCTCGCGTCGCTGATCCAGAAGAGCTACAAGCTGCTCAATCTCATCAGCTACCTCACCGCCGGTGAAAAGGAGGTCCGCGCGTGGACCATCCGCCGCGGCACCAAAGCGCCGGGAGCGGCGGGCAAGATCCATTCGGATTTCGAACGCGGCTTCATCCGCGCGGAGATCGTCGCTTTCGACGACCTCAAGGCCTGCGGAGACATGGCCGCCGCCAAAGCGCGCGGCCTCGTCCGCCAGGAGGGCAAGGAATACGTGATGCAGGACGGCGACGTCACGCTGTTCAAGTTCAACGTATAAACCACGTGCTTCGATCTTCTCAGTTTCGTCGTGCCAGCGGCATTATTCGCTGGCACTTTTCATTCATCTCAGAACGGCTCTGTCTCTTGTCACCAGCCGTATTATTTATATCATCGTCGGCCTCATTTACGCTTCCATATATGAATCCTGTAAAACAAAACGGCGGGAACCCCGCCGCTTCAGGCCTTAACCAATGTATGGCTTTCTCAGATGAAGAAGCCCAAGCCGCTGACAAACCCAACTGCTGTACCCAATTTGCGTTTGCTCCTCAGAGTAGCGCTGCTACACAATCGTCGCAATGCTCAAAACGCTTTGCATTTGGAACTTTTCAGCGCCCTTCGTTTTACGATCTCACTGAAATATATGAGGTTTGTCATCAAGCTGGGCTCCCTCAGAGGGTCTGCCCCCTTGGGCATGAGGGGCTGTCACCGATAGGTGACTGGGGGAGGGAAAACGACTTAAAACAGATCCCTCCCTCTGGCACTTCGTGCCACCTCCATACCGGGTTCTCTTCAAGCCTTCTCCGGCTCCGTCACCGTCTCGTCATGAGACACGGTGATCTTCTTGATCACCTGCGCCTCCTTGGGCCGGTCGGCATGGTCGGTCGGCTGCGCCGCGATGCCGTCCACCACGTCCATGCCCTCCACCACGCGCCCGAACGCCGCGTACTGCCCGTCAAGGAACGGCGCGTCCGCGTGCATGATGAAGAACTGCGAGCCCGCCGAGTCAAACTTGGCCGAGCGCGCCATCGATATCACGCCGCGGCTGTGCTTTAGCGTGTTGTTCACGCCGTTGGCGGAAAACTCGCCCTTTATCGAATAGCCGGGGCCGCCCGTACCCATACCGCTCGGGCATCCCCCCTGAATCATAAAACCGCTGATCACGCGGTGAAAAATAAGTCCGTCGTAAAACCCCTTCGCCGCAAGGCTTTTGAAATTGGCCGCCGTGTTCGGGGCATGCTCCGGCAGCAGTTCAATTTTTATCTGCTTTCCGTCCGACATCTCAATTGTGACCATCATATCCTCCCTGAATTCTATCTTTTTTCGTATGTTGTCCATTATATCCATATTTCTTAGAAAAAGAAAGCAAACAAAAAACCGCCGCGACGTCAGCCGCAGCGGTCTTGCGTCTGTTGCCTATTTCGCAAACGTCCTCACGCGGAGCACCCCGTCGATCTGGCCGATGGCGTCCACCGCCTCATTCGTCGCGTTCTCGTCCAGGTTGATCACGGTATACGCGATCTCCCCCTTGGACTTGTTCACCATGTCCGTGATGTTGGCGCCCGAAGCCGCCAGTATCGCCGTCATTTTGCCCACCATGCCCGTTATGTTCCTATGGATCACCGCGATGCGGAACCGGCCGGTAAACGGCAGCACCGCGCTCGGCATGTTCACCGAGTTGACGATCTTGCCGGTCTCCAGGTAGTCCTTCAGCTGGCTGGCCGCCATCTTCGCGCAGTTCTCCTCGGATTCCGGCGTGGACGCGCCCAGGTGCGGGATGCTGATCACGCTGTCATATCCCAGCAGCTTCTGGCTGGGGAAGTCCGTCACATAACGGAATATTCTGCCCTTGTCCAGCGCCTCCTCCAGCGCGTCGTACTCCACCAGCCCGTTGCGCGCAAAGTTCAGCAGCACCACGCCCGGCTTCATCTTGGATATCTCCGCCGCGCTGATAAAGCTCTTGGTGTTGTCCAGCAGCGGCACATGCAGCGTGATGTAGTCGGACACCGCCAGCAGCTGGTCCAGGTTCAGCGCCCGCTGCACATCCTGAGACAGGCCCCACGCGTTCTCGATGGAGATGTACGGATCGTAGCCGATCACCTTCATGCCCAGCGAACGCGCCGCGTTGGCCACCATCACGCCGATCGCGCCCAGGCCGATCACGCCCAGCGTCTTGCCCGCAAGCTCCGGGCCCACAAACTGCTTTTTGCCCTTCTCCACCTGCGCCAGCACATCCTCGCCGGTGCCTTTCAGCGTCTTCACCCACTCGGTGGCCTCCACCAGATGGCGGCTCGCGATCAGCATGCCGGCCAGCACCAGCTCCTTCACGCCGTTGGCGTTGGCGCCCGGCGTGTTGAACACCACGATGCCCTGCTCCGCGCAGGCTTCCACCGGGATGTTGTTGACGCCCGCCCCCGCCCGGGCGATCGCGACCAGACTCTCAGGAAACGCCATATCGTGGCACTTCGCGCTGCGCACCAGTATGGCGTCGTAGTCGCCTGCGTCTTCGCTGACCGTGTAGTTCTCCGGCGTCAGGTAATCGTAGATGGCATCGGAGATGGAATTCAATTTTTTGATACCGAACATAACGTGCTCCTTTGGGGAAACTTAAAAACGCATTATGCGTTCTTTTCAAAATCCTTCATCACATCGATCAGCTTTTCGACGCCATGGATGGGCATCGCGTTGTAGATGCTGGCGCGCATGCCGCCCACGCTGCGGTGTCCCTTGATGTTCACGATGCCTTCGGCCTTGCACCTGGAGATAAACTTCTTATCCAGCTCCTCGTTGCCCGTCACAAACGGGATGTTCATCAGCGAGCGGTCCTTTTTCTCCACCGTGCCTCTGAACAGCGACGAGCTGTCCAGATAATCATACAGCAATCCGGCTTTTTTCTCGTTTATCTTCTGCATCGCCGGTATGCCCCCCGTCTCCAGCAGGTGCGCAAACACCAGCCCTGCGATATAGATGCCGTACGTCGGCGGCGTATTGTACATGGAATCGTTGTCCGCGTGGATCTTGTAGTCCAGCATCGCGGGGATGCCCGCAGGCGCTTTGCCGATCAGATCCTCGCGGATGATCACCACCGTCACGCCCGCCGGACCGATGTTCTTCTGCGCCCCGGCGTAGATAATGCCGTAGTCCGTCACGTCGACCACCTCAGACAATATGCAGGACGACATGTCCGTCACCAGCGGCAGTCCGCCCACATCCGGCACCTTGGTGTAGCGCGTGCCGTAGATGGTGTTGTTGGACGTGATATGCACATAATCGGCGTCGCCCTTGAACATATCCGCGTTCAGCTCGGGTATGTAAGAAAAGGTCTTGTCTTCCGAAGACGCGGGCACGACCACTTCGCCGGTCTTCTTCGCCTCTGCGATCGCCTTCTTGCTCCACATGCCGGTGTTCACGTAATAGGCGCGCTTGTGCGTCGTCATCAGGTTCAGCGGCACCATCGAGAACTGCAAAGACGCGCCGCCCTGCAGAAACAATATCTTGTAGTTTTCAGGCATGTTCAGCAGCGTGCGCAGGTCTTTCTGTGCACGCGCCAGGATGTCTTCAAAATCCGCGGAGCGATGACTCATCTCCATCACGGACATACCGCTGTTTCCAAATAATACAAGTTCTTCCTGGGCTTTTTTCAATACAGCTTCGGGCAAACAGGCCGGTCCGGCGGAGAAATTGAATACTTTCATAATACCCTCCTGATAGATAAATAATGGCTTTATGGATTGCTTTGTTAAAAAAATAACAAAGTTTTTACATCATTATATGCGGCGCGTTTTATAAATGCAAGCGCGTTTTCCGCTTCATCCCGACAAGTATAGCACACATATATGGCGCCGTCACGTATGTCCTCATCAAGATTTCACTCAAAATTTGCATATATTATAGTAGCAGATTAATCCTAATCACTTGACATACTTTGGGGCTTGCCCTATAATCACGATATTAAAATTGACCGCAATATATTTACCGGTATAATACCGTTTTTATCGCACATATTATGTTAGCAAAGATGAGCACTGGGGGAGGAACACCATGGCAGGCGAGCAGGTCATACTTACTAAAGATGGTTTATTGGAAAAACAGGAAAAGCTTGATTACCTTAAAACTGTAAAAAGGGCTCAAATATCCGAGCAAATCAAAGAAGCCCGCGCCTTTGGCGATCTCTCGGAGAATGCCGAATACGACGAAGCCAAGAACGAGCAGGCCCGTGTGGAAACGGAGATCGCACAGCTCGAAAAGCTGCTTCGCAACGCCGTCGTGGTGGAGGATACCGAGGTCGATCATACCACCGTCAATATCGGCACCACCGTGCGCATTCTCGATATGGAGTTCGGCGAAGAAGAAGAATACCACATCGTCGGCTCCGTGGAAGCGGATGCGGACAAAAGGCGCATATCCAACGAATCGCCCGTCGGCGCTGCGCTGATGGGGAAAAGTGTTGGCGACATCGCGGAAGTGCATACGCCTTCCGGCGCCGTCATCAACTTCAAGATCATAGACATTTTCAAGCAGGGGCGGGCATAATGGACGAAATCATAAACCAACAACAGCCGGAGCTTTCCGAGGTGCTCCGGGTACGCAGAGAAAAGCTGGACGCCCTGCGGGCGGCCGGGCAGGATCCCTTTGTCATCACACAGTTCAAACGCTCGCACGGCAGCCGTGAAATCCTTGCCGGTTTCGAGGCGCTGGAGGGCCAGCATGTCACGCTGGCAGGCCGCATGATGAGCAAACGCATCATGGGCAAGGCCAGCTTTTCGCATATCATGGACCAGAGCGGCCAGCTCCAGCTTTACGTCCGGCGGGACGTGCTGGGCGAAGAGCCGTATGCCGAATACAAGAAGCTGGACATCGGCGATATCATCGGCGTGGAGGGCGAGGTTTTCAAGACCAACGCGGGCGAAATATCCGTAAAAGCCACCGGCATCACGCTGCTCGCCAAATCCTTGAATCCGCTGCCCGAGAAGTTCCACGGCCTTAAGGATACCGACCTGCGCTACCGCCAGCGGTATATCGACATGATTGTCAACCCCGAAGTGCGGACAGCCTTTCACACGCGCTCGAAGATCATGGGCATCATCCGCCGCGTCATGGACGGGCGCGGCTATCTTGAGGTGGAGACCCCGGTGCTGCATATCCACGCCACCAACGCCGCCGCCAAGCCTTTCCGCACCCACCACAACACGCTCGACCTCGACATGGTGCTGCGCGTGGAGCTTGAGCTTTACTTAAAACGGCTCATCGTGGGCGGCATCGATAAGGTGTACGAGATCGGCCGCATCTTCCGCAACGAGGGCATGAGCCCCAAGCACAACCCCGAGTTCACGATGCTGGAAATGTACGAAGCCTACACCGACTATCACGGCATGATGGACCTGTGCGAAACGCTCTATACCACCGCCGCCAGTGAGCTGCTGGGCGGTTATAAGCTCCAATATCAGGGCGTGGATATCGACCTTACCCCGCCTTGGCGGCGCGTGACAATGTCGCAGGCCGTGCTGGAACAGACCGGCGTCGACTTTAGCAATATCCCTGACGATGAGGCGGCGCGTGCCGCGGCGCGCGAAAAGGGCCTTTATATGGAGCACGCCATGACGCGCGGCGAGATTCTTAACCTGTTCTTCGAGGAATATGTCGAGCCGACGCTCATCCAGCCCACCTTCATCTGCGATTATCCGGTGGATATCTCGCCGCTGGCCAAGCGCACCCCCTACGACAACCGCCTGACCGAGCGCTTCGAGGTGTTCATCTACGGGCGCGAGATGGGCAACGCGTTCACCGAGCTCAACGACCCGGTCGACCAGCGCGAACGCTTCATCGAGCAGGCCAAAAAGAAGTTTATCGAGGGCGAGTTCGAAATCGACGAGGACTTCGTGACAGCCATGGAATACGGCATGCCCCCTACGGGCGGCATGGGCCTTGGCATCGACCGCATGGTGATGCTTTTCACCGACAGCTATTCCATCCGCGATGTCATTCTGTTCCCCACGATGAAACCCAGGGAGTAGCCTTCGAACCATTTGGTTCTTATATATTTTGCAAAAGCGCCGTGGTCTGTGAACCGGCGCTTTTCATTTGTAAAATTTGATCAAACCGATAATGGCCAATTTTTTATTGTTTATCGGTAATATCTATGATAAAATGCAAAAAGCCATTGACATCATGCCCGCCGCAGCTTTTCACAATGTCGAGCCTGAGCGTTGTGGACAGGCGGTAATTGTGGTATGATGGGCGGTAAGAAGGAGTGATGCAATTGCCGCCGACGCTGAAAGTGGTTTTGAGATTCCTGTGGTACGCGTTTTCCCGTGTTTTTGTATGGGGTATCGCCGTTGCTTTGGTTGTGCTCTCCTTTTATGCCGCGATGGACTATATGAACGCCCAGACCCTGGTGAAAGACGGCCTGCAGCTTCGGGCCGAGGTCATCATCAAGGGCGACGATCCCACGGCGCTCACCAAGGTTTTCTCCAAAAGCTTTCTGGAGCAGGACGAACAGCTCAGCGCCGGGCTTTACCGGTCTTATGTGATATCCGATTTTGACTACAGCGCGGGAATCGGCTTCCGCCTGATTATGCCCTGGCAGAACGCCATCACCCTTCAAGTGACCGAGCAGGTCACCAAGCTCGAGGGCGATGTTCTGACCAGCGCTGAAAATTCCGGAACGGCCAACAAAATTCTGCCGCAATGGCAAAACGCAATCTATGACGTCAAGCTGATCCGATACGAGGACAACTGGCGCATCGTCGGTATGGAACTGCTTGAGTCTTTGCCCACGCCCACACCGACGCCGAACCTGTCCGCCACGCCGCAGCCCTCTGCCACGCCTACGCCTGCGCCTGCGCCTGAGCAGACCGGGTCAGCCGAACCGACGGACGCGGAGATCATTGAGGACTGATGCTTCATTTCAGCGGCACCGCCGTGCTCGCGCCGATGGCGGGCTACACCGACGCAGCGTTCCGTTCCCTGTGTGTCGGGCAGGGCGCCGGCCTGACATACACCGAGATGGTCAGCGCGATGGGATTGAAATACGGTTCGGAAAAGACAGCCGGGTTGCTCGCCTTGGCGGACAACGAGCGGCAGGTGGGTGTGCAGCTGTTTGCCAGCCGCGCGGACGCGCTGGTCCACAGCATCCGCAGCCTTCAGGACCTTTACGGCCAGCGCATTGCGCTGTTCGATATCAACATGGGCTGTCCCGCGCCTAAAATCACCGGCGGCGGCCAGGGGTGCGCGCTGATGACGAATGTGCCGCTGGCATCCCGGCTCATCGAGGCCGCGGTAAAGGTTTCTCATGTCCCCGTCACGGTCAAGTTCCGCAAGGGCTGGGACGGCGCCAGCGTCAACGCGGTGGAGTTTGCGCGCATGGCCGAACAGTCGGGCGCGTCCGCCCTCACCGTGCACGGCCGCACGCGGGTGCAGTTCTACAGCGGCCGCAGCGACCGGGCCGTCATCGCGCAGGTCAAGGCTGCCGTCCGCGTCCCCGTCATCGGCAACGGCGATATCTTTGTTGCGCAGGACGCGGCAGACATGCTGCGTGAAACGGGCTGCGACGCCGTCATGGTGGCGCGTGGCGCGCTGGGCAATCCGTTCATATTCCGGGAGATCAACGCGCTGCTTCAGGACGGGGCAGCGATACCGCACGCCTCTTTCGAGGAAAGAGCGGCAGCCCTTCTCAAGCAGGCGCGGCTCGCCTGTGCCGCCAAGGGAGAGCGCCTGGCCATGCGGCAGATACGCAAGCATGCCGCCTGGTATCTGAAGGGCGCAAAAAACGCGGCGCGTCTTCGGGAAGCCGCTGTGCGTGTGCAAACCCTGGACGATCTCATCAGCCTTCTTGGAAGCGCTGTTGAAGAAAACGCCGGTCAATGAATGAAAACCGCCTGCAATCCCGAGGTTGAAATATGTCGAAGTTTGTATTATAGTATAACTTAGTCTGCATATATATTGGGCTGCGCAAAACGGCAGCGGTGGTGAAAAAAACTTTAAAGGGGTTTGGAATAGATGGGTCTGTTTGAATTCAACGATATCGGGATAGACCTTGGCACGGCCAGTGTGCTGGTTTATGTGAAAGGCAAGGGCATCGTATTGCGCGAACCCTCCGTGGTGGCTGTCAACCGCAACACCGGCGAGATCATCGCCATCGGCGAGGAAGCGCGCGTCATGCTGGGCCGCACACCGGGCAACATCGTGGCGGTTCGTCCGCTGCGCAACGGCGTCATTTCCAACTTTCACGATACGGAAAGAATGCTGCGTTACTTCCTGCGCAAGGTGATCGGGCGGCGGCTGTTTTTCAAACCGCGCGTCGTCGTGTGCGTGCCTTCGGGCGTCACAGAAGTGGAACGCCGCAGCGTTATCGAAGCGGCTGAAGAAGCGGGCGCCCGTCACACCGGCCTTATCGAAGAGCCGATGGCCGCCGCAATCGGCGCCGGAATCGATATCGCCGCACCGTTCGGCAACATGGTCATCGACATCGGCGGCGGCACCTGCGACATCGCCGTCATCTCCCTGGGCGGCATCGTCATCAGCGACTCTGTGAAGGTCGCGGGAGACAAGTTCGACGAAGCCATCATCCGCTACATGAAGAAGAAACACAACATGCTCATCGGCGAAAGAACCGCCGAAGAGATCAAGATCAATATCGGTTCCGCATTCCCGCGCAAAGAGCAGATCCACATGGAAGTCGCCGGGCGAAACCTCATCTCCGGCCTGCCCAAGGCGGTCACACTCAGCTCCAACGAGACGATCGAAGCGCTGGAAGAGCCGCTCAACGCGATGATGGAGACGCTGCACGGCGTGCTGGAGCGCGTCCCGCCGGAGCTCTCCTCAGATATCGCCGAAAACGGTATCTGCATGACGGGCGGCGGCTCGCTGCTGTACGGTCTGGACCGTCTTTTCAGCGAGAAGACCGGCATCCCCTGCTATGTCGCGGAAGACGCCATCTCCTGCGTGGCCATCGGCACCGGCATGGCATTGGATAATGTGGGCCTTTACTCCAACGGCACGGTTTACGACTACCGCAAGGGCGACTATTACAACAATTATTGATTTCGATTCTGTGATTTTCTCATGTGTCAAAGCCGCCTCTGTCATGGGCGGTTTTATATTTTGCTTGAAATGCAATAAATTTCCGGTTTCCTCTTGCTTATTCCCGCCAAGTGCATTATCTTATCGTTAAAGAGTCGGCTGTTTTTGGAGGTAAAGGTTAT
>JAEYZN010000044.1 GCA_023428025.1 Bacillota bacterium | reverse complement strand
ATGTCGCGCAAGTCGCCTGAAACGCCGGAGATGCCCAGCAGGCCGCCGCGTTTCACGAGGCCGTCCCATACATCGTCCAGCGTCATGCCGGATTTCAGCAGGTAGATGGGGATAAACGGATCGAGATCGCCCGTACGCGTGCTGTGCTGCACACCAGTTTGCAGCGAGAACCCGAAGCTATTGTTCTGCGACTTGCCGTCCTTCACGGCGCATATGGAGCCGCTGCCGCCCAGATGGCACGATATGACGTGTCGGGGTTCGCCGTATTTCTTCGCCGTTTCGGACACGAACCGGTGCGACGCGCCATGGTAACCATAGCGGCGGATGCCGTGCGCCTGCGCCCACTCGTGCGGGATGCCGTATACGTACGCCTCCTCGGGTATCGTGCGGTGAAAGAACGGCTCGAACACGCCCACCATCGGCATGTCGGGCAGCAGCGCCTTGAACGCGCGGATGGCCTCGAGATAGGCGCTGTTGTGCACCGGCGCGATGTTCATGTAATCCTCCAGCCCCTGCATGCAGCCCGCGTCGATATCGTGCACGCCGGTATAACCCTTGCCGATCACCGTCTTGAAGCCGATGGCGTCCACCTCCGCCACGCTGGCGATCACACCGGTGTCCGCGTCCGTCAGCACATCGAGGAATATCCGTATGCCCTCGCGGTAAGACGGGATGTCCACGCCATCCCGCTTGAAGGACTGTTTCACGCTTTTGTATGAGAATATGGAGGCATGGCGCGCGCTGACACGGTCCATCCTGCCTTCGGCCAACACGGTTTCACCGGGCATCAGGAAGAGTTTGTATTTGAGCGACGTGCTGCCCGCGTTGCAGACGAGTATGTGCATGCTTTTCGTTCCTTTCGGGATTTATTGGTGATTTATTTTACCACAGCCCAGTATCGCCATCAACGCAAAACGAAATTGAACATATTTTTCGAAAAATATAAGCATATTACGGGCAGGGCACGTTTAAGCCCGGCGCAGATTATGGTATAATCAAATGTCGCTGAAAAGTGGTATGGCTTGCGAATATCAAACGAATGTTTTATCATAAAGCTGACAACGAAAGAGAGGGACTTTAGAACTTGGCTAAAAAGCAACAACAGAATATACGAATCACACCGCTGGGCGGTGTCGGCGAGATCGGCAAGAACATGACGGTCGTCGAATACGGCACCGACATCATCGTGATCGACTGCGGACTGTGTTTTCCAAGAGAGGATATGCTGGGTGTCGACTACGTGATTCCCGACATCACCTACTTAAAGAAGAACAAGGAGAGAATCAAAGCCGTGCTGATCACGCACGGACACGAAGACCATATCGGCGCAACGCCGTACCTGCTGCCCGAAATCGGCGCGCCCGTTTATGGGACAGACCTGACGCTGGCGCTCATCGAGACGAAGCTGGCGGAACATAAGGCGGAGGGCGTCGCACTCAACGTCATCAAGGCGGGTGACACCTTTGCGGCGGGTGCGTTCAAGGTGGAGGCCATCCGCGTCACACACAGCATCGACGCCTCGCTGGGCTTCGCGATACACACCCCGACGGGCGTGATCGTGCATACCGGCGACTTCAAGGTGGACTACACGCCGGTGGACGGCAAGATCATCGACCTCGCGAAATTCTCGCAGCTGGGCGATAAGGGCGTGCTGGCGCTGCTTTCGGACAGCACCAACGCGGGAAACCCGGGTTACACGATGTCGGAGAGCCGGGTGGGCGATATGTTTGAGAGCTATTTCAAGCAGGCTACCGGACGCATCATCGTGGCCACGTTCGCGTCCAACATTCACCGGCTGCAGCAGGTGGTCAGCGCGTCCAAGCGCTACGGCCGCAAGGTGTGCCTCACGGGCCGCAGCATGCTCAAGATCGCCAAGATCGCCAAAGAGCTGGGATACCTTGAGCTGGACGAGGACATGCTGATCGAGCCCGAAGAAGTGGAAAAGATGAAAAAGTCCAAGGTGGTGATACTGACGACGGGCAGCCAGGGCGAGACGATGTCCGGCCTGGTGCGCATGGCCGCGGGCGAGCACAAGAAGCTC
The DNA here is from genome assembly GCA_023428025.1 of Bacillota bacterium. Taxonomy (GTDB): domain Bacteria; phylum Bacillota; class Clostridia; order Christensenellales; family SZUA-584; genus SZUA-584. The sequence goes on along the minus strand of JAEYZN010000044.1, from coordinate 9,288 downwards.
TCCATGATACCCGGTGACCTTGTCATCATCTCGTCAACGCCGATACCCGGCAACGAGAAGTATGTATCGGACGTCATCAACATGCTGTACCGCCGCGGCGCCGACGTCATCAACGAGGGCGTGGCGGACGTGCATGTGTCCGGCCACGCGTGCGAGGAGGAACTCAAGATGATCCTGTCGCTCACCAAGCCCAAATTCTTCATTCCGGTGCACGGCGAATACAGGCATCTGTACCGGCACGCGGCCTTGGCGGAAGGGCTCGGCATGCCGCGCAACCATATATTCATTCCCGAGATCGGCAAGGTGATTGAACTCGGGCAGCGTTTTTCGCGCGAGACCGAGACGGTGCCTGCGGGCAGCGTGATCATAGACGGCCTCGGCGTGGGCGACGTGGGCAACGTGGTGCTGCGGGACCGCAAGCTGCTCTCGCAGGACGGCCTGTTCATCGTGGTGGTGACGATATCCGCCGAGACGGGAGAGCTGATATCCGGGCCGGAGATCATCTCGCGTGGGTTCGTGTATATGCGCGAATCCACCGACCTGCTGGAGCGCGCGCGCAAGATCATTATCGATGAATTGAACGACTGCGTGGCCAAGCAGATGACGGACTGGACGACGATAAAGGGGCGGATCAAGAAGGCGCTGCGCACCTATCTTTACGACCTGACCAAGCGCAGCCCGATGATACTGCCCATCATTATCGATATTTAACGGAGGGTTTCCATGCTGGTATACGATAAAGCGCATGCGCTGGCGGACGAGATCAAGAAAAGCGGCGAGTATCAGGAATACGCGCGGCTCAAAGAGCTGGTGATGGCTGACGAAAAGAACAAGCTGCTGATCTCGGAACACAAGAAGCTGCAGCTGGAGGCGCAGGCGGCATATTTTACCGGCGGTGAGCCTTCGCAGGAGACGATGGATAAGCTGAAGCAGCTGGGCGGGCTGCTCGCTTTCAACAAGGATGTGGCCGAATATATGGCCGCGGAGTATAAGATGCAGACGATGATCGGTGATGTGTACAAGATCATCGGCGATGCGTGCGGACTGGGACTGGACTTTCTGACGGAATAGGGAAAGGAAATATGGCGGATAGAGATTACAACGATTTTCTTGGCGATAATAACGAAACAAAGGCGTTTGTGCCCGTTTCGGGAACGTCCGGTGAGGATGGCGAAACCAAAGCGTTTCTGATGGACGGCGGCCCGAAAGAGCCGCTGGAGAAATGCGAGGAGCGCGGGGCGCTGAGAGACTATACGGCAGGCTTTTTGGTCTGGCGTGTGCTGCGGCCCGTGCTGATACTTGCGGTCAGCTTCGGACTGGTCATATTGATCGGCATCACCCTGTTCAACCATGTTGAGGAGAATTATCTGGCGCCGGTCGCCGCCGATATGGGTGAATCCAAGCCGGTGGAGGTCAAGACGGGCTCATCGCTGTCCGGCATCGCCAGCCAGCTGTATGAGCAGGGTATCATCCGCAACAAATTTGTTTTCCAGATGTACGTGGACTTCAACGACAAGGCGTCCAGCCTGCAGGCGGGCAAATATCAGCTGTCTCCCGGCATGACGCTGGAGCAGATCATGGACATACTGGCGGCTGGAGACGGCGGCCGTAAGACGGTGAAGATCACGTTCACCGAAGGTATGACGGCAGAGGATATCGCCTCCAAGCTGGTGGCCGAGGGGATGTTTGACAATGCCGAATACAAAGAGTTCCTGTCGCTGTGCAACGATGCCGATGCGTTCGAGGACTATGATTTTGTAACCGCAGTGAAAGAGACGGCGCAGCTGGATGGGCGCAAATATCTGCTGGAAGGCTATCTGTTCCCCGATACCTACGAATTCTATGCGGACGCGGCGCCCACGGATGTGATCGAAAAACTGCTGAACCGCTTTGACAATGTGTTCAAGGTGCAGTTTGAGGACCGCGCCAAGGAGCTGGACATGACGATCGATCAGGTGATGACGCTGGCGTCCATCGTTGAATGGGAAGCGCTGCCGAAGGACTTCAAGAAGGTCTCCGCGGTGTTCCATAACCGTCTGGTTGAAGAAATGCGTCTGGATTCGTGCGCGTCGCTGCGATATGTGACGGGACTGAAGAAGTTCGTGTACACCGAGGAGGAGCGCAAGACCGATTCGCCGTACAACACGTATCTGGTCAGCGGGCTGCCCATCGGGCCTATCGCGAATCCCGGCCAGAAGGCGATCGACGCGGCGCTGTACCCGGACGAGGAGTTCAGGACCGAGAAGTATCTCTACTTCTGCAACAAGGATCCCAAAACGGGTGACCTCGCGTTCGCCAAGAACCTGGATGAACATAACGCCAACGTCGCCATGTATTCGCCGCTGTGGTAAACGCAATGGCGAAAATTGAGCTGCTTTCTCCTGCGGGAAGCCGGGAGAGCCTGATGGCCGCCGCCGATTTCGGCGCGGACGCGGTGTATGCCGCCGGCAAATCATACGGCCTTCGGGCGTTTGCGGACAATTTTGAGCCGGACGAGATCGCCAAAGCCGCGCGGTTTCTGCACGCGCGTGGCAAAAAGCTGTATATCACCATCAACGCCGTGTTCCACGCGCAGGATTTCGTGGGGCTGGACGATTATATCGCGGCGCTGCGGGACGCGGACGTGGACGCCTTTATCGTGACAGACCCCGGCGTGATCGTGGCCTGCCGCCGGATCGCCCCGGACATCCCGCTTCACCTGTCCACTCAGGCCAATACCACCAACGCGGCCAGTGCGCGCTTTTGGCACGAACAGGGCATCAGCCGTCTTGTCCTTTCGCGTGAGCTCACCTTGAAAGAGATCGCGGAGATTCGTCAGAACACGCCCGACACGCTGGAACTGGAGGCGTTCGTGCACGGCGCGATGTGCATCGCGTATTCGGGCCGCTGCCTGCTGAGCAGCTTTTTTACGGGCCGCAGCGGCAACGGCGGCGCGTGCGCACAGCCCTGCCGGTGGGAATACCATCTCTCGGAGCGCGGTTACGACGGCGAGTATTTCCCCGCTTTTTCGGACGACCGCGGCACGTATGTTTTAAACTCCAAAGACCTGTGCATGATCGGGCATATCAAGGATATTCTGGATGCGGGCGTCATATCCCTCAAGATAGAGGGACGTATGAAGTCCGCCTATTATGTCGCCTGCGTGACCGGCGCGTACCGCCGCGCGGTGGACGATTTACGGGCCGGAAGGCCGGCAGACCCGCAGCTGCTTGAGGAAGTGACCAAGGCGGGCAGCCGCCCGTTTACCACCGGCTTTTATTACGGCAATCCGCGTGAAGCCGGACAGGATACACAGCGCGGCACGGCGCTGCGCACCTACGATTTCGTGGGGGTGGTGAAGGGCGAACCGGACGCGCAGGGCCGGGTGCTCATCCAGCAGCGCGGCAAGTTTTGCGCGGGGGACGAGCTGGAAGGGCTGACCCCGCAGGGCAGCATCACGTTCACCGTATCGGATATCCGCACGACCGGGGAGGAGGCGCGGGAAAGCGCGCCGCACCCCAAGGAGATGCTCTATATCACCGGCGCGCCCAAGGCGCTGGCCGAGGGCCATATGCTCCGCAAAAAGCGCCAGCCGTAAAGCCGCCGCATGCAAGGCAGCTTCTTATAACCGTCAAAACTCATGCGCAATAAAATAATGACAACAGGAGAACGGGCTATGATCGACAGGAATCCCAAAATGATGGAAGCCATCAAGCGTTATCTCAAGGGAGAGCGGGATTATTGGCTCAAAACGCAGGACGAGTTTCTGCGGGAGGTGGAACAGAGCGCCAAGGACCATTGCCCGTGCAAGTCGGCCTGCAAGCTGCATGGGGATTGCAGAAAATGCGTGATGGTCCACAGGGCCCACACCGATCATCTGCCCGTCTGTTTTCACAGCATGGTCAACGAACGCCTGAGCGCTGTTGCCAGGTTGACCGAACACAGCCTCATCAAGCCTGAATAATACACGATTTGATAATATATTGCGGCTGTCTGCAGGCAGGCTGTTTCGGCACGCCTCTGCATGACGGTGATTTTCACTATCAACAAGGAGAATATGGCGCATGGGCAAAGGGCATTATCTGCTGGGCATCGATATCGGGACATCGGGACTGAAGGCGCTGCTGGTGTCGGCGGACGGAAAAACGGTGGCGCTGGAGCCGCAGAACTACGACCCGGACATATTGCCGGGCGGCGGCGTGGAACAAGACCCGCAGGTCTGGTGGAACGCGGCCGTGTCCACGCTGCGCCGCATCGCTGCCGCGCATCCGGATAAGATGCGCGATGTCGCCGGGTTGGGGCTGGGCGGCCAGATGCACGGGCTGGTGGCGCTGAACGGCGCGGGCGAGCCCGTCTGCCCTGCGATCATCTGGATGGACGCGCGCAGCGGCGAGCAGGTTCGCCGCGTTTATGACACGCTGGACGAAGAACGCATCCATGCCATCACGCTCAACCGCGTGTGTCCCGGCTTCGCGTTGCCCTCGCTGCTGTGGCTGCGGGACAACAAGCCGGAGGTGTTCGGGCGTATCCGGTATGTTATGCAGCCCAAGGACTATATCCGCTACCGGCTGACGGGGCGCATCGCGACGGACGCCTCCGACGCGTCCTCCTCGTCCGCGTTCGACACGGTGAGGCGCCAATGGTCGTGGGAACTCATCGACGCGCTGGGACTTGACCGCGGTATGTTTCCCGCCTGTCTGGAATCCGACGATATCGCGGGTGAGGTGACGGCGCAGGCCGCCGTAGAGACAGGGCTCGCCGCGGGGACGCCGGTGGTATACGGCGGCGGCGACCAGCCGGTGCAGAACATCGGCAACGGCGCGGTGACGGACGGCGTCTTCTGCTCCAGCATCGGCACCAGCGGGCAGATCGCGCTGTTTTCGGAAAAGCCGCTGCGCGACCCCGGCTGCCGCGTTCACACGTTCTGCCACGCCATCAAGCGCGGCTGGAGCCTGTTCGGCGCCACGCTGAGCGCCGGGCTTTGCTTAAAATGGCTGAACAACAACATCATGGGCGCGCCGGGATACCCGGCGATCAACGAGATGGTGGCCGACATCCCGGCGGGCAGCGGCGGTGTGATATTCCTGCCGTACCTCAACGGTGAGCGGACGCCGCATTTCGACAGTGGCGCGCGCGGGCTTTTCATCGGCCTGTCGCTGTCGCACGATATCCGCCACATGGCGCGGGCGGTGATGGAGGGCGTGGTGTTCTCGCTGAAGGAGAGCCTGGACCTGTTCACGGAGATGGGCTTCAAGCCCCGGCAGATCATTGCGGCGGGCGGCGGCGCGAAGAGCCCGCTGTGGCTTCAGATGCAGGCGGATATTTTCGAGACGCCGGTCAGGGTGGTGAAGGCGGCCGAACAGGTGAGCCTGGGCGCGGCGATACTGGCCGGAGTCGGCACGGGCCTGTTCCCCACATACGAACAGGCCGTCACTGCGATGGTGCGCTACGATGACGCCCTGTGCGAGCCGGATATGAAAAATGTTTCCGTTTATCGCGATACATACCGGCGCTACCGGGCGCTGTACGGCGCGAACAAGACGCTGTTCAGGCCGGACGCCGAGGCATAGATGAAGCAGGTACTGGTGACGGGCGGCGCCGGAGGCCTGGGCCGGGCTACGGCTGAGTATCTGGCAGCCCACGGCTGCCGCGTGTTTGCGTGCGACATCCGCGAGGGTGCGCCGCAGGACAATATCGTACCCGTCCCGATGGACGTGCGCGACGGGAAAAGCGTGGAAGAAGCGCTGAATAAAGTGGCCGCCCGGACGGACAAGCTGGACGCGGTGATCCATCTGGCCGGGCTGTACATGATGGATTCCTTCGCCGAGATATCTGAAGAACGGCTGAGCCGCATCATGGACGTCAACCTGATGGGCGTTTACCGCGTGAACAAGGCGTTCCTGCCGCTGCTGGTGAAGGGCGGCGGGCGTGTCGTCATCACGACGAGCGAGCTGGCGGGCTTAAAACCATTGCCGTTCACCGGTATCTATGCGCTCACCAAAACAGCTTTGCAGTGCTATGCGGATTCGCTGCGGCTGGAACTGGCGCTGCTGGGGGTGCCGGTGATAGAGTTGCGCCCCGGCGCGTTCCGCACGCGGCTGACGGCGGAGCCGTCGCATGAGCTGGAGCGCCTTCAGCAATCCACAAAGCTGTACGGAGAGGGACTTCGGCGTATCCGTCCGCTGATGGACGGACGTATCGGCAAGGCAAGGGAGCCGGAAGCGCTGGCAAAGGCGATATACTGTATCGTGACGTCGCCAAAGCCGCGGCTGCGCTACAGCGCGAATGCGAGCCTTTTGTTGAAGCTGTTCAGCGTGCTGCCGCGCGGGCTGCAGGTGTTCGCCATCAGGCGGCTGCTCGGATAAACTTTTCAAATTTCATAATATCCGGCGAAGGCTTGCGCGTAGAGCAGGCCTTTTTTCGTTTTCTTGTCAAATGCGAGAGCCTTTCCGTCCCTCATGCACCCCGCCGTAACAATTGAATAAGATAAAAATATCAAACTATCAAACATGAGGGGAGAGGTTTATGATCAAAAAGCTCGTTATATTTGTGCTGTGTATTGTGATGGGTTTGATGGTGTTCGGATGCCAGGAGAAGGCGCCGGAGAAAATCGTGTTGAATGAGGTGACCCATTCCGTTTTCTACGCGCCGCTGTACGCCGCGGTCTCGCTGGGGTATTTCAAGGATGAAGGGCTGGATATTGAGCTGGTCAACGGCGGCGGGGCCGACAAATCCATGACGGCGCTGCTGACCGGACAGGCCGACATTGGCCTGATGGGGCCGGAAGCCGCCATATACGTGGTCAACGAGGGCCGCGAAGACAGCGCGATGGTGATCGGCCAGCTGACCAAGCGGGATGGCTCCTTCCTGATGGGCCGCGAGCCAAAGGATGGGTTCCAGTGGAGTGATCTGAAAGGCAAGATGGTGATCGGGGGCCGGAAGGGCGGCGTGCCGGAGATGACGCTGGAATACGTGCTGCGCCAAAACGGTCTGGAGCCGGGCGTCGATGTTGAGGTGGACACCAGCATACAGTTCAACCTGATGGGCGGCGCGTTTGAAGGCGGTACGGGAGATTACGTGACGCTGTTTGAACCCACGGCTTCTCTGTTTGAGCAGGAAGGCAAAGGCTACATACTGGCCGCGGTGGGGCAGGAGAGCGGCGAGGTGCCGTTTACGGCGTTTATGGCCACCAAGAGCTACATCAAGAGCAACCCGGACATCGTAAAGAGCTTTCTGAAAGCGGTTTACAGGGGACAGCAGTGGGTGCAGAAGGCTTCGGACAAGGAGATCGCGGAGGCCATCGTGGATTTCTTCCCGGACACCTCGGTGGAGACGCTGATGCTGGTCGCGAAGTCGTACCGGGAGATCGACGCGTGGATGGATACGCCGGTGATGAAGGAAGAAGCGTTCAACCGGCTGCAGGAGATCATCATTCAGGCGGGCGTGCTCACTGACAAGGTGGATTTCACAAGCGTTGTGGACAATTCATTTGCCGAACAAGTCGTTAAGTAAAACTTAAAGCCAATTTGTCTTGTGCCTCAGGACAACATCCTGAGGCCCTGTTTTTTGTATCGCAGCAGCGGAGCGCTCTGCGAACCGATCTTAAAGCGGCGAGTATACTGAAAATAGAACCGAAGAATTTGCAGGACCATAGAGACCCGAAAAGGGCATGACATCGAATGTATTGATGAACAGGCGCAGGCTGGGTGCGGGCGGCAAACATGGCGAACCGCTTAAGGCAGTTCGCGGTTGGCAGCAGGCTTTGCCTGCCGAAGGGGGAGAAGGGATTTGAACGAGGTTGTCAAAGCGGAGAACATCACCAAGCGCTATCACACCATAGAGGGCGAGATCGAGGTGATCAAGGACCTGTCCCTGTCCGTGTATGAGGGCGAATTTCTCGCGATGGTGGGACCGAGCGGCTGCGGCAAGACGACGGTGCTGTCGCTGATCGCCGGATTGCTGACCCCGTCGAGCGGCCGGGTGCTCATCGACGGCGCCGAAGTCTGCGGGCACCACGATAAAGTGGGTTACATGCTTCAGCGGGACCACCTTTTTGAATGGCGGACCATTGAGGAAAACATCATGCTGGGGCTGCAGGTCAAGAAAAACTGCAACCGGCAGACGCGCGCCAAGGCGCTTGAGCTGCTGGACAAATATGGGCTGGGGGACTTCAGAAAGTATCATCCCCAGCAGCTTTCGGGCGGCATGCGGCAGAAGGTGGCGCTGATTCGCACGCTGGCTGTCGACCCGGAAATATTGCTGCTGGATGAGCCGTTTTCCGCGCTGGACTATCAGACGAGGCTGGTGCTGTCCGGCGAGATCATGGACATCATCCGCCGGGAGAACAAGACGGCGGTGCTGGTGACGCACGACATCGCGGAGGCCATATCCATGTCCGACCGGGTACTGGTGCTGTCTCAGCGGCCCGCAAACATCAAAGCGGAGGTACGCATCGAGTTGTCCGACCAGAGCGCGACACCGCTGCTAAAGCGGAAAGACCCCGGCTTCCAGACATATTTTGATTCTCTGTGGAAGGAGCTGGCCGTCCATGCCGAATAATCAAAATGAAATACATGAAAAAACCGTCTCGCAAGAGCACGTCCAATATATAAAGAAGATCAAGCGCGACAGCCTCAAGGTGACGCTGCTGAGGATCGGCATACTGGTGGCCCTCATCGGCTTTTGGGAACTGGCTGCCGACATGAGGTGGATCGATCCATTCATTATGAGCTCGCCGTCGCGCATCGTGAACACCATCGTCTCGCTGATGGCCTCGGGTCAGCTGCTGATGCATGTGGGCGTGACGCTGTGGGAGACGGTGATGGGGTTCGTATTGGGCACGGTGCTGGGCATCGGCATTGCCATCGTGCTGTGGTGGTCGCCCACGGTTCAGCGGACGCTGGACCCGTATCTGGTGGTGCTGAACAGTCTGCCGAAGATTGCCCTCGGGCCGGTCATTATCATCTGGGTGGGCGCGGGGCAGGCGGCCATCATCACCATGGCGCTGCTGATCTCCGTCATCGTCACCGTGATGAGCATGCTGAACGGCTTTATGGAGGTGAGCGGCGAGAAGCTGATGCTGATGCGCACCTTCGGCGCAACCAAGCTGCAGATGCTGCGCATGGTGATACTTCCCGCCAGCGTGCCATCCATCATCTCCACCATCAAGATCAATGTGGGTATGACATGGGTGGGCGTGATCGTCGGCGAATACCTCGTGTCCAAGGCGGGTCTGGGGTATCTCATCGTATACGGCGGGCAGGTGTTCAAGCTCGACCTGGTGATGGCGAGTATACTGATACTGTCGGT
>JAEYZN010000017.1 GCA_023428025.1 Bacillota bacterium | reverse complement strand
GCCTATGGCCGCCCGTGTTGCATCGGGGAGATATGAGGCTGGGCGGGCACGGAGACCCGCCCCGACGGGATACGTGCGCAATGCAGGATGCGATGTGAGCAGTGGAACGGTCATACCCCTCCGGGGCACAAGCGACCGTTCCCGACGGGGTGCGGGAAACAGGCCGCGCGTTGGGGATGCCGCGCCCGACGGAGGCATGTGCCATACGGAAAGAGATGAATGCAGTGAAATACACAGCTACATGAAATGATGCCTTCCCTTCGGCACAATCAACGGAGAGCCCGAAACGGGATCGTCTATCACCGTGCAGTCAAGGCCGAAGATTTCCTTTATCAGTTTTTCGGTGATGATCTGTGACGGCGGCCCCTGGGAGATCAAGGACCCCTTCTGCACAGCAAATATATAATCAGCGTACCGGGCGGACAGGTTGATGTCGTGAAGCACCATCACAATGGTGGTCCCCCTCTTCCGGTTCAGATCCGTCAGCAGGTCCAGAATCTCGATCTGATAGGTGATATCCAGAAACGTGGTCGGTTCATCCAGCAGCAGAATATCCGTCTGCTGGGCGAGAACCATCGCGATCCAGACCCGCTGGCGCTGGCCTCCCGACAGCTCATCCACACTGCGGTTGGCAAGCCCGGTGATTCCCATCATCTCCAGCGCCTCGCCGACCGCTTCATAATCCTTTTTCCTCAGGCCCTTGAAAAAGCTCTGATAGGGGTATCGCCCTCTGGAAACCAGGTCTGCAACGGTGATGCCTTCGGGGACGATCGGCGACTGCGGCAGCAGGCCCAGCGTTTGTGCCAGCTGTTTGGGCGGAATCTCATTCAGCTGCTTTCCGTCAAGCACGACCTCGCCCGCCATCGGTCTGATCAGCCGGGCAAGCGTTTTCAGCAAAGTGGATTTGCCGCAGGCGTTGGCGCCGATGATCACGCTGATCTTGTTGCTGGGCACCACCAGATCAATATTGTTGATAATGATTTTCTTATCGTATCCGGCCATTAATTGGCTGGCCGAGAATAAAGGCGTCTGCATCATGCTGCCCCTCCGGTTCGATTCATACGTATCAGCAGGAAAAGAAGATACGGCGCTCCCAGCACCCCCGTGATAATACCCACTGGGAAACGGATATCAAAAGCATACTGTCCTATTATGTCTGCCAGAAGCACCATGGCGGCTCCTGTCAGGCCCGCGGGGATGATATTCGAATGGCCTGCGCCGGTTAACCGGCCTGAGATAGGGCCCGCCAGAAAAGCGACGAACGCGATAGGACCGGTCACCGCGGTGGCCGAGGCGGCCAGGAAAACGGCGCTGATAATCAGCAGCAGCCTTGTGCGGTCTGTCCGCAGCCCCAGCGTGGCGGCATAGTCTTCTCCCAGCTCAAGAATTTTCAGATGCCTGCTCAGCAGAACCAACAGGCAGCCACATACCAATACCATAATAAGCAGACCGGGAACGTCTTTCATCTGCATGCCGTTCAGGCTGCCGCTCAGCCACCGCAACGCGGCGGGCACGTCATACTGGTTGGCGCGCAGCAGCAGAAACGAGATCAGCGCGTTCAGCATGGCCTGAATGCCGATGCCGATCAGAATAAGGCGACCGCCGGAAAAGCTGCCGCCCCGGGAAAGAATATAGATCAGCAAAGCGATGGAGAGCCCGGCTGTGACAGCCAGCACGGACACGAGGGCGCCGCTGATATTCAAAACGAGAATGCAGAAAACGGCGGCCACGCTGGAACCGGACGATACGCCGATGATATCCGGGCTTGCCAGAGGGTTCCTGAGCATGGTCTGAAACGTGTTGCCCGCCATGCCAAACGCCATTCCGGCCAGCAGTCCCAAAAGCATTCGCGGCAGCCGCAATGTGCCGATGGCAAAAGAAGCGCCTTTTATCTGTTCTCCCAAAAGCACCCGGACGATCACATCCGGGGGGTAGATGCTGTTGCCCTGATAGAGCATGATTCCGCAGAGAACGAGCGTGATGATCGCCAAAGCGGCGGTGACCGTGATGAAACGGGCTTTTCTTTGCCGGAAGCCTGCCTGCACAATGTTGTGAGCCTGTGTCTTCATATCGAACGCACCTTGGCTCTCATGGCGATCAGTATCAGGATAGGCGCGCCGAAAAACGCCGTGATAATGCCCGCCTCCAGCTCGCCCGGATTCCCGATGAGCCGTCCGATGATATCTGAAAAAGTCAGCAGAACGGCTCCGCCGACGGCGGACATGGGGATGATCAATCTCATGTTCGGCCCGCAGAGCAGCCTCATGGCATGAGGGATCATCAGCCCCACAAAGCCGATGGGCCCGGCCAGCGCGGTTGTCGCGCCGCAGAGCAGCACGCCCGCCGATGCGCCCGCCAGCCTGACCGCTCCTGTTTTCACGCCCAGGCCTGTGGCCACATCGTCTCCCAGCGCCAGGGCGTCGAGCGAAGGCGCGCAAAGCCAGCCTATCAGCAAACCGGCCGCAAGAAACGGCGCCACCGTCAGAATCCCCTCCCAGGTGGCCCCGCCGATGCTGCCCACCTGCCAGAAACGAAAGGCGTTCATCACATCGGTTCGGGGCAAAATGACGGCGCTGACCAGCGAAGACAGCGCGGCGCTTGTCGCGGCGCCTGCCAGGGCAAGCTTGATGGGGGTCGCGCCGCCATGCCCCATCGAGCCGATTCGGTAAACAAAGACGGCGGCGACCGCAGCGCCCGCCAGCGCGAACCAAATATAGTCGCTGGCCGTGCTGAGATGAAAAAAAGCGATGCCGCTGACCACAAAGAGCGCGGCGCCGGTATTGACGCCCAGAATGCCCGGGTCCGCGACCGGGTTGCGCGTTATGGCCTGCATCAGGGCGCCGGAGCTTCCAAGGGAAGCCCCGGCGATGATCCCGAATACGGTTCTTGGAATACGTTCATGAACGACGAGCGCGTCGATGGAGTCACGGTCTCCGTGGAACAAAGCCCGTACGACCTCCTGCAGCCCGACATTTCGTGAACCAAGCGCCAGCGAAGCGAGGATGCACAGCACAACGCCGATGACGCCGGCACTTATCAGTATCATGGTTTTCCTTTTGCTCATTCCACTTTGTCAGCTGCCTCACCGATCATGGTCAGGTATTCATCAATTGTGGCGGGAATGGACAGGGCGCTGGGGGTGCCTGACGCGGCCAGCGGCGTGTTGTCCTGGATCAGCGCCACCGAACCTCTTTTGACGGCCGGGATGGTGCCCACCAGAGGATCTGCCTGCAGGCTCTCCAGCAAAGCCGCGTCGCCATAGGCGATGATGATGTCCACGTCCTCCAGCATATCCGCATTCTCGGCGCTGATCTCGATAGCGAAGCTGGTCGAGCTGCTTGCCAGTTCCAGCACGCTGCCGGGCACTGTCATGCCCAGGTCGGTGAGGTACGCGGCGCGCGGGTCTGTGGGAAGGTAGACGTAGAAGGTTCCCAAATCAGAGGGTGTAAAGTAGAAGAACGCGGCGCTCTTCCCGGTCAGCTGCGGATAGGCGGCCGTTTTTTCCGCAATCAGCTGTTCCAGTTCCGCGACCAGCTGTTCGCCTTCGGCCTTCATGCCCATTCCGGCCGCGTCCATGATGATCTGGTCGCGCCAGTAGGTCTGCCAGGCCATCGTCGGGTAAGCCACCACCGGAGCGATTTCACTGAGCAGGTCGTATTCTTCCTGAGTGATGCCCGAGTATGCCGCCAGTATCACGTCGGGCTGGGCGTCGCTGATCGCCTCAAAATCCAGGCCGTCGGTGTCTTTGAAAAGAGTCGGGGCTTCTACGCCCAAACCGGCAAACGCTTCGGCTGTCCATGGCAGCAAGCCGCTGCCGTCCGTTACGCCGTAATTCGCCTCGGATACGCCCACGGGGACCACGCCCAGGGCCAAAGGCACATCCTGATTGCCCCAGGAAATGGTGACGACCCGTTCGGGCTTGCTTTCGATAACCGTTTCACCGAACGCATGCTGGATGGTAATGGGGTATTCGGCGTCGGACGCTTCAGGGGAAACCGTTTCTTCAGCTTCCACAGGCGCCACAGATTCCGTCTCCGTGGGAGCGGGCGTATTGGTGTTCTCTTCGACTGGAGCCGGGGCGCACGCTGCCAGCAAGGCAGACAAAGCGACGGCCAAAAGTGTGCTGATTATCTTAATTTTCATTTAATGTAATTTCTCTTTCTGTTATGCTTGTGCAAATTAATGTTAGCGGCCTCTAACTTTTTTAAAAGTTATCATTCCTATATGATTTTGTCAACCCCTAAAATTATCAAGCCCCCACCCAGCTTCACCGGAAACCCCTTCATGCCCAAGGGGGACAGACCCTCTGGGGGAGCCCAAGGGAGTAATGACATATGGAGTGGGAAACAGACGGCGCATCAAGGATGCCGCGCCCTACGGGGTGCGTGTGTAGAGGCGGCGGGCACGGAGACCCGCGCCTACGGGGTACGTGCGCAGAGACGGGCGGGCACGGAGATCCACGCCCTACGGGGTGTGCATAGAATTGGCTCGTACAGGCGGGCGGGCATGGAATCCGGGTCCCCGAAAAGACGAAGGCTTCTTGAGCCCTACACGGCACGGGGTGGTACACGGGATGTGGTGGGGGCGGTGTTGCATCGGACAGAATAAGGCTGGGCGGGCGACCCAAGATCGCCCCTACAGGGTGCGTGCATTATGCGGGATGAGGAACGAGCGGGAAAACCGTTCTCTGCGAGATACGTACGGGATTGCGGGAAGAGAGGCATTCAGAAGGCAGTAGGAGCGGGTATGACAGGCGTTAATTTTTCGGGTGGGAAATGAAAAGTTGAAAGATCGTGAAAGATTTTTTGAGGCACAATAACAATAGCCGGTGATGTGAACGACAAGCGGGGGTGCGGAAGCGCTCCTTTTTGTATGCGCGCACGGCAACAACAGGCGGCGGGGGAACAGCCGCACAACGAACTTGAAGGAGGAAGAAACGATGTGGGAGGTATTGATCGGCGCGGCGGCGGGGCTGGCTGTGGCGGCGGCGGGCATCGTGTGCTACCGGCTGGGCTTGAAGGACGGTCGGAAGCACACGCCGGTGTCCGGGGGAGACGAGCCGGACAGTGAGCTGAGGCACAAGTATGAGGCGATCATGAACTATGATCCGTATGGTGAGCGCGTATGAGCACAACGCAGGTCTGGCAGGAATATGAGCGCGGCATCGATTACAAGACGCGCATCGGGCTGTACCACAATGTGGACCTGAACGAGCGCTTCTTCGCGGGGGACCAGTGGGCGGGCATTCCGCACGAAGGGCTGCCGACGCCGGTGATCAACTTCATCCGCTACGCGACGGCGTGGAAGATCGCGGCGGTGACGGACAGGCGGCTCATGATGCGGTTTCTGGCCGAGGGCGAGGACGACGGCGGCGACATATCCATCTACGCGCGGCAGATATCCGGCTTCTGCGACGTGCTGTGGGAGCGCCTGAAGATGGACTACCTGACCAAGGAAGGGCTGAAGCAGGCGGCCATCACGGGCGACTATCTCCAGTATTTCTACTGGGACCCGGGCCTTGAGACGGGGCAGGCGGCGACGGGCGACATCGCGACGCAGCTGATCGACAACGTGAGCTATTATCCCGGCAATCCGTCCAGCCCGGATGTGCAGAGCCAGCCGTCCATCATCATCGCGTTCCGCGAGCTGGTGGAGAAGGTGAAGGAGGAGGCCAAGCGGAACGGCTGCGAAAATGTGGACGACATCGTGGCGGACGAGGACAACGAGTATACCTCGGGCGACCGCGGCAAGGTCGAGCTGTCTGAAGCGGGCAAGTGCAACGTGCTGCTGAAGATGGTGAAGAAGGACGGGCGCGTGTGGTGCGAGAAGGCGGTGCGCCGCGCAGTGGTGCAGCCGCTGAAGGACACGGGGCTGAAGCGCTATCCCCTCGCGCTGATGAACTGGGACACGCGCAAGAACTCGTGCCACGGCGTGGCCGAGGTGACGGGGCTGATCCCCAACCAGGTGTTCGTGAACAAGATACTGGCGCTCTCGCAGCTGTCGCAGATGCAGTTGAGCTTCCCCAAGGTGGTGTACGACCGCACGCGCATCCGCGAGTGGACCAACAAGGTGGCGGGCGCGATCGCCGTGAACGGCGACATCTCCGGCGCGGCACAGTACCTCAGCCTGCCGGGCGCGGGCTACGACGCGTGGCAGGGACTGAACGCGACGCTGGAGACCACAATGCGCATGATGGGCGCGAACGACGTGACGCTGGGCAACATCCGCAACCCGGACAATACCTCGGCGTTCATCGCCACGCGGGACGCGGCGCTGGTGCCGCTGCAGGCGCAGCAGGAGCGGTTCTACAGCTTTGTGGAGGATGTGGGGCTGGTGTGGCTGGATTTCATCCAGCAGTATTACAAGGCGGGCCGCAAGATACCCGTGGAGCTGGAGGGCAAGCGCGTGTTCGTGCCGATACCCGACGAGGTGCTGGACCCGTACACGCTGCGGCTGAAGCTGGACGTGGGGCCGTCGTCCATGTGGAGCGAGGTGCAGACTTTGCAGACGCTGGACAATCTTTTGAAGGGCGGCAAGCTGACGCTGAAGCAGTATCTGGAGCGCATCCCCGACGGGCACATCCCGCGCAAGGCGGAGCTGCTGGCCGAGGTGGAGCAGGCGCCGCCCGCCGGAGCGCCGGGTATGCCGCCAAAGATGCCGCCGGGTATGCCGGGCATGCCGCCGGGCGGGCAGGCTGTACCGCTGCAGGGAGGACCGATGCCGCCGGGAGCGCCGCCGGCGGGTGCGCCCATGCAGGGGAAACCGATGCAGCCGCAGGGCGATATCGGGGCGGTTCTGAAACAGCTGCAGGGCGGCGGGCCGCCGGTGCCGCAGGCGAGTGGAATACCGCAGGGCATGAATTCGGGAGCACCGCAGGGAGATATGGCGGCGATGCTGTCCAGACTGCAGGGGGACGACCCAAGGCTGCCTCTGCAAAGAGGCAATGCGCCCACAACAGGCGGACAGCCGGGCATGGCGCAAAGCGGCGGGCTGGAAGCCCTGATGCAGCGGATACGCGAAGGGGCGCAGTTTGGCAAGGTGCCGCCCGAGACGCTGAAGGCTGTGGAAGCGGTGCACGATGCGGGCGCGGTGCTGGAGGCGGTGGAGAGCGCGGCGGTACGCGGCCAGGCGGACAAGGCCTTTGTGGCCCAGTTGCGTGCGGATTTCGGCGGAAGCGCGGGCATGATGCCGAAGGCGCGGCCGGGCGGCATGCCGCAGGACGGAACGATACTGAAGCCGGTGCAGGCGGGCGGACCGCAGGGAGATGATGTGGCGGCGTTGATGGCGCGTGTGCGCGCTGGCGCGAACGCGGGCACGATGCCGCAGGGCATCGCGCAGGCGCTGGAGGCGCTGGCAGCGCAGGGCGCGGATGCGGCGGCGATTCGCGAGGCGGCCGGCAACGCGGCGGCGCAGGGGCTGATGCCCAAGGAGCTGCTGGGCGGCGCGGCGGCACCGGCGGTGAAAAAGCGGCGCAGGCGGTAGAAGCGGAATACGGTATCGGCATCCGAAAAGATAACGGTTTTGAGACCGCGTCTTACAAGGGGATTGTGAGCGCGGGCGACCTCAGGCCGCCCCTGCAGGATGCGTGTAAGCGGGACGGGGTGAAATCCGTTTCCTACAGGCTGCGCGCGTATGTCCAGGCGGGAAGCGTGCAGGGAACCGGTCGTCATTACATATCCCATGCTTTGCGCAAGCAGGCGGCCGCAGAGGTGTATGTATCCGGGTGGACATGCGCCTCGATCCTGCATTTGTACGGGGGATTCGTCACTGTGACGTTTGGCGCGATGTCGGGAAAAGGGGGAATGGTCAGGCACGTGATACCCTATACGCATATAATAATAATGTACCCTGTAATAACAGAAATGGGGTGATGGGTCACGGAAGAATATGAACTGATGTCCAAATTGGGCGAATTCGCCAGCCGGATGGAGCTGGGACTGGACGATAACGACCGGAAGCTGTTGGCGCAGGCGGCAGATTGCCTGTCCGCACGCACCGATGCGCTGTACGCCGGGAACCAGCGGATCAACAAGCTGGAGGAACAGATCAGTGAACTGCGCGTGGCCATGGCCAGCATGGACGGCCGGATCAACGGCATCAAGGCTGGCATTGAGGGCGAGCACAAGCTGTTTCAGCAGATGCTCGACCGCCTGGAGGAGAAGATCGGATCGATAGAGCTGAACACCTCCCGCGAGCAAAACAACCGCCGCACATGGCGGATCGCGCTGATCGCCGCGGTGCCGGGCATCGCTTCGGTGATCATCATGATCATTGAACTGCTGATCGCGTAACGCGGACGGCAGGCAGTTTTGCCGACCGGGGATGCCGCCCCGTCTGCCCGCGGTCACGGAAGAGCCTGTGGCACAGGCCGGCGGGGCGCGTCCCCGTAAAGACGTGTTATGGCTTTGCTGCCGCGTATGACCTCCTTTTTATCTCAGATCAGCCATATTTTCTTTACATAGCTTTGATAGAAGCGGCCGGCAAAACACGGTATGATAATAATGAAAAGGAGGGCGGCGATGATGGAAAATTTGGCGGTGCTGTGGACAACGGCGGACAGGGAGACGGTGATGCACACGGTGCTGCCGTATACCAAAGAAGCGCGGCAAAACGGCGGATTCGGCGCGGTGAAGCTGGTCGTGTGGGGGCCGTCGGCACGGGTGCTGGCGGAGTATGACGACCTCGCGATGCGCGTGCGGGAGCTGATGGACGACGGCGTGGAGGTTGTGGCCAGCCGTTCGTGCGCGGACAGCTATGGCGCGGCGGCGGCGCTGGAGGATCTGGGCATCGAGGTGGTGGACGCCGGCGGGCCGCTGACAGGCATGATCAAGGACGGCTGGAAGGTGCTGGCGCTGTAAAGCGGCGGCGCAGGAGAGCACATATATAATTTGAATGGAAGGACGGGGCCGGTTGGCGCGGGACGCGCGGCGGCTACAGTCCTTTTTTTGTACCACAAAAACGAATGAAAGGCGGTTAAGAGGATGAACAGCACGGAATGGCAGGGCGCGAACGCGTTTGAAAACGAGGCGGATGAGATGCTGGGCGGCGCGACAAAAAAGCCGGGCGCCATGGCGTTGGGCGGCGAGCTGGTGTCGATACTGAAGGAGGGCGTGGAATCAGGCGACGCGGATGCGGGGCTGCCGGAGGAGATCGGCAGGATGGTGTCAGCGGGCGCGGGCGCGGACGAACTGCTGAACGCGCTGCGGCAGGCGGCGGAGAAGGGGCGGATATCGCCGTTACTGCTGCTGAAGGCGGAGAAGGCGCTGGGCGCGGGCCCGGGCGCGGACGAGATGACGGACAGGAGCCGGGTGGTGCGCGGCAACCGAAACAAGCTGATGCTGTAGCGGCGCGGTGATAGCGGGCGGGGCTCAGGTGAAAAGGCGGGCGCAGAGGCCCGCCCCTATGAGGCGCGAGCATTATGCGGGAAAATGGCGTGCAGAGGAACGGCTAAAACCGTCCCCTGCGGGTCGCGACGGGATAACAGGCGATCTCAAGAGAAAGCTTTGGCAGAGATGGAAGCGCAAACAAAGAGCCTAAAACCACAGGGCTCTTTTTTGATACAACAAACAGCAAAGGAGACTGGAACCATGGATGAGACGGCCCTGCCACAGGCCGAAGCGATGCCGGCCAACCAGCCGGACACGGAGATGACCGCGGCCCCGGAGACGGGGGAAGCGGCGGAGGTGAGCGAAGCGCCGTTTTTGACGGTGCGCTACAACAAGGAGGAGCGGCCGCTGACCCGTGAGGCGGCTGCCGAATATGCCCAGAAGGGGCTGAACTACGACAAGATCAACGGGCGGCTGGCAGAAGCCGAACAGAAGCTGACTGGGTACGGAGAGCTGGAAGCGATGGCGAGGGCCTATGCGCAGCGGCGCGGCATTTCCGACGCGGAGGCGCTGAAGGCGCTGCGAGGCTCGCTGGAGGGGGACGCGCAGGCGATGGTGGACGCGCAGCTCGGCGCCTTCATGAAGGCGTATCCGAACGAAGACCCGAGGCAGCTGCCCGAGGCTGTGATGGCGGGCTGGAAACGCGGCGTGCCGCTGACGGAGGCGTACCTGTCTTACCGGGCGGCGGAGCTGGAGAAGCAGCTGAAGACGCGCGAAACCAACGCGCGCAACGCGGCGGCCAGCATGGGCGGAGCGCTTGGTACCGGGGACGCGGCGCAAAGGCCGCTGTCCGAAGACACCATCGCGCGCATGTCGTCCGCGGACCTCGAGCGCAACCACAGCCGCATCTGGGCGTATCTCACGGGGAAAAAACAATAATCAGGAGGACATGAAATGGCTTACGAAGGATTCAGGCCGGAGGCGCTGGCCAGGGAGCTGATGACGAACAGAGGGCGCGACTGCGTATTCAAGAACCTGACGTACAAGGGGCCCATCATTGGCGAGATCAGCAAGAAGGGCGACGTGCTGCACATCGCGGGCGTGGGGCGCCCCACCGTGCGCGACTATACGCCGGGGCAGGACATCACGCTGGAGCAGAAGTCCAGCTACAATCAGGACCTGTACATCACGCAGGCGAAGTACGTCAACGTGGAGGTGGACAGGGTGGACAAGGCGCAGGCCCAGGGCGAGGTGTTCGGCGTGGAGGTGCGCGAGGCCAAGAAGGCGCTGGCGCAGACGCTGGACGAGTATCTCGCGGGGTTCCATGGCCAGGCGGGCAAGAAGATATCCAACGACACCGTGACGTCCAGATCCATCCTCTCCACGCTGGCCGAGGCGGAGCAGGCGTTGCTGGAGGCGGACGTGCCGTTTGAGGAGGAGCGCTTCCTCGTCATCTCGCCCGCCATCTACACCAAGCTGGTGCTCGGCAAGATTGTGTTCCAGCAGACCAACGAGAAGGTGATGGACAAGGGCTTCAAGGGCAGCTACCTCAACTTTGGCGTGTATGTGAGCAATTCCATCAAGAAGACAGGCGACGTGCACCACTGCATGGCGTTCACGCGGCAGGCGCTGGCGTTGGCCGAACAGATCCCCGCCAGCATGATCGAACGGTACAGCCCCGAAAAGACGTTTGCGGACGCGTTCAAGGTGCTGCACCTGTACGGCGCGTCGGTGATACGCCCCGGCGAGCTGGTGAGCGTGGACCTGACGACGGCGGAAGAGACGGAAGTTTAAGGAGGATATGAGAGATGGCAGTGACTGTATTTAACATCAGCGGCGGCACCGTGAACGTCAAGGCGGTGACGGCGATCGAACCGGCGCAGGAGATTCAGACGGTGGCGGTGGGCAAGGACACGCGCCTGGCGCTGCGCGTGAGCAACGGCAACGCGGCGGGCATCATCGTGCGCGTGAAGGCGGGCGACGGCCCGCGCGCGCCGCTGGGCGACAACGACGTGCCGGTGGCCGCGAATGCCGAAGGGTATATCGCGCTGTACGACACCGCACGTTACAAGAGCGGCAACGTGATTACCGTAGTGCTGGTGGACAGCGCCGGGACGGCGTTGGACAGCGAATCGCTCGGCGCGGTACAGATCGAGGCGGTCCAGCTGTAGGGACGGCTATCCTTTGGGGGTTATAAGGCCGTTCCATCTGGTTGTGGGGAGGGGAATTCCCTCCCCGGCAATCTTTATCGGCAAGGTATCACATAGAAAGGCAAAAGAAATGGAAGCGCTTCGTCTGGCCGGGACGGAGAATACCATTGAGAGAGGATTATTGTGGGGAACGTCGCTGCACTTCGGGTTGACAGGGAGGCGAAAACAGGCGGAGGTTTCCCGCCAAAATGAACGGAGGTGAATGATTATGACGGCACAGGATGTCTATACGATGGCGCTGGCGCTGATTGACCAGGCGGAGGATGAAGACGCGGAGGATTACAGGCTGCGCGCGCCCGCCATCATCAACGCGTTGCAGCGTGAGCTGGCGTTCTACGAAGGCAGGACGCTGACGCGCAAGGTGGCGGACCTGGACGATACGCTGGAGATTTCGGACGACACGGCCATGCGCATCATGCCGTACGGGCTGGCGGCCAGCTTCGCGCTGACGGACAAGAACGGCGACATGTACGCAGACTACTCGGCGATGTACCGTATGCTCTGCCGCACGATACGCGGCGGCGAAGCGGACGCAGAGGATGAATATGGCGTGCTGGACGGCATGCGGTAAAGGAGACAGAGATGGACACAGATTTGCTGCGCCTGGCCCGGCGCGTAAATGACCTGGAGGCCTCGGAGACGGGCGCAAAGGATGTGGGCGCGATCGCGATGTGGCCCCGGCAGTCGCCGCCGGCCAGCTGGCTGCTCTGCGACGGTGCGGCGGTATCACGCGCTGCGTATAGCGATTTGTACGCGGTGATTGGCACCACGTATGGTGCGGGTGACGGCAGCACGACGTTCAACCTGCCGAATCTGAAGGGCCGCGTGCCGGTGGGGTATAACGGTGCGGATACGTTGTTTGACGCACTGGGCGAGATGGGCGGTGCGAAGACGCATACGCTGACGGCGGCGGAGATGCCCAACCACACGCATGCGCAATACGCCCATAACCATGGACAGAATGCTCACAATCATGCGCAGTATGCGCATCAGCATGTCTCAAATATCAACCATGTAGACGGCACGCTGCTTTCCGGCGCTGAATATATCAATATCGGGCTCAGCGCCGGGACATGCCGTAATCGATATATGTCAGGCTGGACGACGGCAGAGAACCAGGTATCGACGGCGACAAATCGGGAGGCGACGGCCACCAACCAAAACACGGGCGGCGGCGGCACGCACAATAACCTGCAGCCGTATATCGTGCTGAACTTCATCATCCGGTACCGTTCGGATGAGGCGGCATTACGTGGAGCGAGAGGAGACCGGGGCGATAAGGGCGATAAAGGGGACAAGGGTGATCGGGGCGACAGCGGCGTACCCGGCGCAACCGGCGCGGTCGGTCCGGCGGGGCCGCAGGGCAGCATGGGGCCGCGCGGTGAACAGGGGCCAAAGGGTGACAACGCGCCGCAGGTTCTGGCGCAGTATTCGGCGGACGCCGCCGTATGGATGGACGCGTATACAGTGGGTGACGCATACATGAGGCTGAGCTTCGATGGCGGGCTGACTTACGGCGCGGCGCTGCTGATACGCGGCGAACAGGGGACGCAGGGCGAGCAGGGTATCCAGGGTGAGCAAGGGCTTCGGGGCCTGCCGGGCGTGGATGCGCCGCATGTACTGGCGCAGTATTCGCCGGACGGCGCAGGCTGGCATGAGGAAGGCGTAGCGGAGGACGCGTACATGCGGCTGAGCACCGACGGCAGGGAAAGCTTTGGACGCACACTTACCATCAAAGGGCCGCGGGGTGAAAAAGGAGACAAGGGTGACGATGGAGAAGGCGTGGCGCCGAGCGGTCTCGTGGGGCAGGTGCTGCGAAAGAAGACGGATGCGGACTTCGATACCGAATGGGGCAGCGGCGCAGGCGACGTAGCGGGACCCTCCGGCACGTCTGACGGGGATATCGCGCTGTTCGATGGCCCGACCGGCAAGCTGATCAGGAGCGCGGGCAAAGGCATCGGTGATCTGGCGGATCTCGGCAGCGCGCAGCTGCTGCACAACAAGACGCTGGTGGCACCCGTGGTCGCAACGCCGCCTGCGAACATCGCGCGGATGCCGGGCGAGATCACGATGTGGCCTGCCGCGTCGCCGCCCACTGGCTGGCTGCTGTGCGATGGCGCCTCGGTGTCGCGGACGGCTTATGCGGCGCTGTTTGCGGCGGTGGGCACGGTGTATGGCGCGGGCGACGGCAGTGCGACATTCAATCTGCCGAATCTGAAAGGGCGGGTGCCGGTGGGCTGCAATAGTGCGGACATGTCGTTTGACGCGCTGGGCGAGATGGGCGGCGCGAAGACACATACGCTGACGGCGGCGGAGATGCCGTCTCATACACATATTCAGAATTCTCACAACCACACGCAGAATGCTCATACGCACACGCAAAATGAGCATAGCCACGGGTTCAGGGCTGTAAGAGATAATGAAACAAGTAGTCAGGGCGATTTACCAAAAGCAACGAACGTCCAAGGAAATAATAACGGATGGACAGGCTATAAACCGGCGTATGATGCAAACTCTCCTGTGCAAGGCGCTACAGCTTCGAATCAGAACACTACCGCAACAAACAACGCCACAACAGCAACCAACCAAAGCACGGGCGGCGGCGGCGCACACAACAACATGCCGCCGTATCTGGTACTGAACTATATCATCAAAACGTAAAGGAGAATTGATATGACGATTGAGGAACTGATCGCCATGATTGAGGGCGAACTGGTGGAGCTGCGGAACCAGATCAGCAGCGTGGATGAGACGCGTGCGACGCTGGCTGAGATCATCGGGCAGAAGATGGACGCCACCAGACTGCTGAGCGGCCTGCTTCAGGAGGAGCCGTGATGACACGGACAAAAACCAATGAAAGGAGGGGAACGGCATGAGAAACGCGGCGGTAAGGGAGATCACGCTGCCGGAATTATCCGGTGGGCTGAACACACATGACCCGGAATCCGCAATCGCGGATAATCAGAGCCCGGACATGCTGAACCTGTGGTACAAGGACATGGCGCTCAGCAAGAGGCCCGGCCAGAAGCTGCTGGTGAAGCTGGCGGATGTAAAACGCATATCCGACCCGTACAACGGCTACTGCGTGGTGCACGCGGGAACGAAGCTGTACCGGTGGGATGTTGAACGGGCACGAAACGACAGGGGAGTGCTGGATATGCCTCAAGGATATCCGCAGTTTTATGAAGCCGGGGATTACTTTACGATCAATCGGGCGGGAACGTTGGACGGCGTAGCCTGGCAGGCGGGGGATTGCGCGATATATAGCACAAGTCCCGCCGGACAGATGGAAGCGGCAACGGTGAGGACGGTGAGCGACGGCGGTATCACAACGGCAGGCACCGCGCGGGTGACGGTGACAGACTTGGAAATGGGATCGCCGCTGGTGTTCAACGTATCCGTATTACAGCATGAAAAGGCTGTGGCGATAGCGGAAAAAATATGCGCCGCCTTTGCGGGCAATGTGACGCTGTCCGCAAAGTATACGGCATATGCAGAGGGGAATAAAGTCTCGCTGAGACGCAAAGACGTGCTGGCAAAGAAGGACAACACGCTCAATATCGCCATCGCGAACGGCACCTGCGAGGGGCTGGCGGATGCGCCGCAGTCCGAGGATGCCCCGTTCTGGTACAACGCCGTTGCGGAGATAAAGAGCGGCATCGCGGATGCGCCCGGTACGTTCGTGGAGTTCGGCGATACGCTGTATTACATGGACGGCGCGGAGATATGGGAGATAACTCCTGAGTTTGGCGTCGCGCCGATTGAGCCGTATGCGCCGGTGGTGATGATGAACGCGCGCCCCGACCTCTCGGAGAGCGATGACGGTGAGGCGTACAACCTGATCGGTGGCGGCTTTACGGTGAAGTACAACGGCAACGGGACGTCCGCGACGTATAAACTGCCGCAGACCGGGTTGGACAGCACCGCGGTGAAGATCACAGCCGGGATTGCTTCCGCGCCGTATACCAAGGAATTGACGCAGGGCACACACTTCACTGTGGACCAGGCAGCAGGCACGGTCAATTTTGCGGGCGGGTCGTCGCCACACGGCGCGCCGATGATTGGCACCAACAATGTGGTGATCACGGCGTATAAAACGACGGCGGGCAACCGCGAAAAGATCGCCGGGTGCAAGGTGGCGGTGCGCTTCGGCGGCGAGGCGGCGGGCGTGGTGGGCGGCACGCGCGTATTCGTGATGGGAAACCCAGCGTACCCGTATCACTACTGGCGCAGCGACCTGGGGATGCACGTGAGCGCCGGGATGCGGTATTTCCCCGATATGTCGGAGGAGGTGCTGGACCAGAACAGCGAGCCCATCACCGCGGCGGCCAAGATGAGCAGCCAGCTGGTGATATTCAAGGAGAACTCGATATTCGCGGTGGGCTACAGCTTCGACGGCAAGGACGTGTATTACCCGGTGCGCGAATGCAACAGCGCCATCGGCTGCGACATGCCGGGCAGCGTGCAGCTCATCGACAACAACCTGGTGTTCGCACATTCGAGAAGCGGCGTGCACATACTCGCGGGGACCAACACCGAGCTGGAGAATATCGTGAAACCGCTGTCCGCCAACATCAACAACCTGCTGCTGCGCGAAAGCGGGCTGAAGAACGCCTGCTCGTTTGACCACGACCGCTACTACTGGCTGTGTGTGAACGGGCGTGTGTATCTGTGGGACTACGACACCACGCCTTACTACAACTATGCGGACTACGACAAGGCGCAGAAGCGGCTCGCGTGGTACAGGTTTGACGCGATACACGCCCATGTGTTCTTCGCGAGGGAACGGTTGTACTGCGGCGGGGCGAATGGTATTGTGCAGTTCACACCCAGCCGGAACGACTTCGGCAAGGCCTTCGCCGCCTACTTCAAGAGCAAGGCGTTTGACCTGGGCAGCCCGGAAGAACTCAAGACATTCGTCGCGCTGTATCCCAGCTTCGCGACAGACGGCAATATATACGTCATTGTGAGCGTGGGCAACGAGAAGACGGATACATATATGCAGAGGAAGTATGACATGCGCTCCTTCGACTGGCGGAACTTCAGCTGGGCTGCGTTCGCGTGGAGCCGCATCAAATTCACGCAGACGCAAGTGATGAGGCTGAACATGCGCAAGGCGGCGTATCTGCAGGTGAAGGTGTCGGGCGACGCGCTGGACCGCGGCGTGGGCCTCTCGGGGCTGCGCGTGACCTACTACACAAACAGAAAGATGAAAGGATGATCGGTATATGGGATTCGAGAGGATAAAATATGAGCCCGAAAACGGGCTGAAGAACGTGGAGTATTTCAAATCCACGCCGAACAGCGAGGAAGCGGCGCGTGAACAGTTTCAGCGGCTGTTTGATCAGGTGAAGGACCAGGTAAATGCATTGATCGCGATGCTGGAGAGCGCGCTGACCGGGACAAGCGGGGCGGAGAGTATCGGAAGCGCTGCCATTGAGGATTTGTCAGAAAACGGCGTATCAGCGACGACGGTTCACGATCAGATCCGGCTGCTGAAGGAACAACTCTATCTGGCAAAGCTGTTGGTCGTTCCGGATGATTCTGTGAGCACGTCAAAAATAACCAATAAGGCAGTCACAGAAGCAAAACTGGATGACAACTGCGTGACAACCGACAAAATCGCCAATGGTACAATCACGGCGGATAAATTTGCAAGCCATGCGCTGGATGGGGCTTCGGTGGGGCCGGGGGAGATCGGGACAGCCGAATTGGCCGACAGAGCGGTAACAACCGCCAAGCTTCAGGATGGGAATGTGACGGAAGCAAAGCTTTCCGAATATTCCGTTACGCCCACAAAAATCAAAGCAGGCGCGGTGCAGACAGATAAAATCGCGGACGGCGCAGTGACGGCAGTCAAAATGGGGGAGGTGTCCAGCCTGCTGCTGAAGCGGCGCACCGACATCAGCGCGGACGCGAAGGATACGCTGGCGTATAACGCCGGTGCTAAAACCCTGGTTCTGGGCGTGGCCGGCATGACGGCGGCGCAGCTGGCCCCGGTGGTGTACGGTACCTCCGCGTCCGCGCCGGGCGGCACGTATCCGCCCGGCACGATATACGTGCAGTATGTATAGAAAGGAATGCGCAATATGCGGCGCGTGATAAGGAGTAGAAAATGGCTACAATATGGGGTTCTGCAACGGGGTCGAACAGCGACCGTGTTAACGTCTGGATAGACTGGTGGGAGGACGCCCCGGACTATGCGAATAACCGCTCATACGTCCATGCGGCTTTTTATGCGCAGACGAAATCGGATCAATCATCCACCACTTACGACAATAACGGCAATTCAAATTTTTACGTAAACGGCGGGCGCGTATCGGGCATTGTGAACGGTTCAATCAATTTCAGAAGCGCGTCGCCCCACAACAGGCCGAAAAACATTCTTGGTACATGGGAAGGGTGGGTCAGCCGCGACGGCAATGGCAATGCAAACATAACGTTCAGCGGTAATTTTTCCTTGTCGTCGAGTTATATTTCGGGCGGTAGCGCGGGCGGAACCGTTTCGCTCTCGACCATATGGACGGGCGCGGGCGCGCCGTCAAGCCCGCGCTTTGACCAAAACCCATACGAAAACACGCTGACGTTTAGATGGAACGCCGGGTCTGGCGGCGTGAACAATGCCATCGTCGGGTATCACATCTATTTCCGTATAAACTATGGCGGTGAACAAGTTATAGCCGTTGGCGTCACAACGTATCACAATATTGATACACTGGGTTGGGGGCGCGGCACGGTGGTTGACTTCCATCTCGCGGCCATCACCCAGCGCGGGGACAATCCATGGTCGGGCTGGTCGGGCTCCGCTTACAAGAACCGTGTGCCCAACACGCCGACCAATGCGAGCATGTCCAAAGCGTTTTATGCGCCGGGCGAGACCATGCGTATCAACTTCACGAACAACGGCGATCCGGACGGCAATCTGAGGGAATTCGAGGCGGTGAACAGCAGCACCGGGCAAGTGGTGGGCCGCAACCAGTCCGCCGCCGCTACGTATGTGGACATACCCACGACAGGATGGACGCCGGGTGTGAACTACTCGTTCTGCGTACGCGCCTATGACACACTCAGCGTGCCCGGCGGTTGGTCGGGCGTGGCAACAGCCATGCTGGGCCTGCCGGCGTTCATCCGAATCGCGGACGGAACGTTCAGGCGCGTGGCTTCCATGCGGGTGAACGTGCCGGGGCAGGGTTTCAGGCAGGTGAAAAGCATGAAGATCGCTCCCGTGCAGGGTGCGATCAACAGAACGGTATTCTGAGGAGGAAAGAGATGAAGATTGCGGCAAGAGAGATACAGGTGTATTCGGCGGACGGCAACAGCCGCGTGGGCGCGTTGCAGCGGGGCGAGCAAACGCTTGTGCTGAGCGACACGGACGCGGGCGCGGTGATCGCGTATATCGTGGGGCTGGTGAAGAACGAGGACAGGGCGGCGCTGGTGGAGCCGGAGGAATGGAGCGAGCAGGGGTCCGCGGCAGACAGGCTGTGCGCTTTCGTTGCGGCGCAGGTGGGCTGCCTTTACGTGCTGGGCGCGCAGGGACAGGTGATGACGCCCGCGCTGATCAAAAAACTGGAGCACGTGAGCGACGCGGACTACAAGCGCGCGCTGGCGCAATATAACGTGCACGCGGCGGACGGCAGGACGCTGGTGGCGTATGACTGCAGTGGCCTCATCGTGAAGCATCTGCTGGACGAAAAGCTGATCAGCGGGGACCGCACAGCCAACGGGCTGTATTTCAGCGAGTGCGACCCCATCGAGAAAACGGCGCTGACGGCGGGGGACCTGGTGTTCAGGAAATACGCCGCGCAGAACAAGATGTATCACGTGGGGGTGTACATGGGGGACGGCACGGTGGTGCACGCCAAGGGGCGCGACGACGGCGTGGTGCGCGAGGCCATCGGCAAAACGGCGTGGAACCGTTACGGAAGGCTGAAATGCTTCGGCAGCGTGGCGGCACCGTCCAGCTACTCGCGGCTGCTCAAAAACACCGGCAAGCCGTACACGAGCGGCGCGGACGTTAGGGCGGCGCAGGCAGGGCTGCTGGCGAAAGGGTTTGACCCGAAGGGCATCGACGGGTATTACGGCCCCAATACCGAGGCGGCGGTGAGGGCTTTTCAGGCGGCAAACGGCCTGGCGGTGGACGGCATCGTGGGGCCCAAGACGTGGGCGAAGCTGGTGGGGTAGTGTTCGGGGGGAGACTG
>JAEYZN010000012.1 GCA_023428025.1 Bacillota bacterium | reverse complement strand
GCTTTATACAATCCTTGTTTGAAGCGGTAAGCGGCTGGACGACCACGGGCCTTTCGGTAATGGATGTGCGCGCCACGCCGCATATATTCCTGTTTCATCGCAGCTTCATGCAATTCTGTGGCGGTCTGGGCTTTGTCATGATGATGATCATGTTCGTACAAGGAAAACAGTCCATGATTTTATATAATGCCGAGGGCCATCCCGATAAGCTCATGCCCAATCTGAAAAAGACGGCGCAAACCATTGCCACCATGTATCTTTCTTTTCTGTTCGCGGGAACGCTCGCTTACCGGCTGGCCGGAATGCAACTGTTTGACGGCATTGTCCATGCCATGTGCGCTTTATCCACCGGCGGATTTTCAACCAGGCTGAACAGTATCGGAGAGTACAACAGCGCACCAATAGAGATCATTACCATCGCACTGATGTTGATCGGCACAACAAATTTTGCCGTACTTCAGCTTCTGGCAAAAAGGAAATTCCGACAGGCGTTCCGGACAAGCGAAGTCAGGTTCATGTTGATTTTGTTGGCAATTTCCGTACCGCTCACCGCGTTTTCATTGGCGGGCGGCTTGGGGCTGGGCATGGGCGAGAGCTTCCGAAGGGCGTCTTTCAATGTAACGTCGGCGCTTTCCACAACCGGATATTCCA
Organism: Bacillota bacterium; assembly: GCA_023428025.1. Taxonomy (GTDB): domain Bacteria; phylum Bacillota; class Clostridia; order Christensenellales; family SZUA-584; genus SZUA-584. Next base: position 319,084 of record JAEYZN010000012.1, on the reverse strand, counting down.
CCATGTCTTATGTCAATTGGCCGCCTTTCGCCATAGGCATGTTGATCATACTCATGCTGATTGGCGGCGGCATCGGCTCGACAGCCGGAGGCATCAAGCTGTCCCGTATTTATTTGGTATTGCGTATGGCATACCAAAATATTCGCAGGCGGCTTTCTCCCGCACGCAATGTAGCTGTTGCTTACTACTATAAGGCACAAGGGAAAACGCCTGTTGACAGCGCGCTTATGGCGGATACGTCAGGGTTTGTCACATGGTATCTGGGCATTTACATGATAGGAACACTGCTTTTGACATTGGCTGCTGACTGCACTCTTACCGAGGCGATGTTTGAATTCGCATCTGCGATGGGAACGGTAGGTCTGTCCATCGGCCTGACCGGCCCGACGACGGAGGCGACGACGCTTATTGTAGAAATGGTCGGCATGATACTCGGCAGGCTGGAAATCTTTATTGTGTGTATCGGGATTTACTCCGGCATATCCGTAGTAAAGCAGCGCCTGCAGAAAACGCTTAAAAAAAACAGGGTCCGTATACACCGTGCAGTGGATGTATCAAAGTAGCGTACTACAAACCGCATGGGTCTAAAGCTTCATTCAGCATCGCCGGAAAGAAGGCGGAGAGCGTTTCGTTTGTAGTTTGATCGTTTTAAATTATTTCTTTCTTTGCCCGCAGTATGCTCAATGCTTTCTGATGCCGCATGGCCGTCTCCCGTGAACCGCCAAGCCTGAAGTGATACCGGAGCGCTGCTTCGGGGTCTATTTCTCCACTTTCTCAAGCAATATGCGGCGTTTATACAAAATTAACACAAACGGGCGCATGTTTGCACCGCGTTAATATCCGGCGCGTTATACTTTTGTAAGAGGCGATAGAAAGGAGATAGCCGTATGATCGTCCTGCTCGTTATTGCTTCAATAGGCGTAATCCTATACGGCTATTTTTGGATGAGCCGCCTGGATCGGTTCTTTGCGCAGGGCGGCTTTACCAAAGAACCGGAGACCTCCATGCAAAAAGATATATTGCTGTACGGGGAGCAGAAAACAGTGGGCGAAATAAGCCATACGCTGGACGCCGCCGCAATCACCTATGATCTTACAACTGAACCGGACATAAAGGATGGCGTCACATATCGCTGGATCGGCGCTTTTTTCAGAAAACGATACGAATACCTGCTGATTTGCCTGTCGGCAAAGCGAAAGGATGAAAATACCCGCACCATGGCAAAATGCAACGATATGATCTATGAAAATATATTCAGGCAAACAGGTATCACGGTAATACTGCAAAACGATGTTCCCGCAGACCGGATACTTGCCTTCCTGAAAGGATGATCATAATACAATGACGATCTTGGGGAAAATCAGAGCCAATTCCATACAGATGATCGCGCTTGGTTTTGCGGGCATCATATTATTGGGGGCGCTTCTTCTGTCGCTCCCTGCAGCGAGCAGGGACGGGGCTTCGATTCCATTTCTGAACGCCTTGTTTACTTCCACTTCCGCCACCTGTGTCACGGGGCTGGTCGTGTACGACACCTATATGCAGTTCACGGTGTCCGGTCAGCTTGTGATCTTATGCCTTATCCAAATCGGCGGCCTTGGCTTTATGACGGTGGCCACGCTTTTTTTTATGATGACCCGGCGAAAAATCAGGCTTGCCGAACGCGGGCTTTTGAGGCGCTGTCCGCCATCGGCACGGTGGGTTTATCCACGGGCATTACGCGCGAACTGAATCCCTGTCGCGATGGATCGTCATACTATTGATGTACTGCGGGCGCATAGGCGGTCTGACGCTGGTAATGGCTGTAACGGAACGGATGAGCAGTAAATCTACAGTGCGGAGGATGTCATGCTGTTGCTGTTTTTTCTCGTAACCGCCGTTGTCTCCGGCACTATAACCTCCCGGCTGCAGAAGCAAATGAACATTTCGCACCGCAACGAGTTGACGGCGCGGTTGCTCTATGAAGTGGCGGAAGGCTTCTTGCATGTCACGGGAAAACGCAATATTACTCTGCGGGGCATCACATACATTTAAGGAAAAAATCGACGCGCTTGAAGAGCGGGTGATGGCAAAGACCACGCAGGAGCATCTGCAGGAAATCCGGCAAATCAAGAAGGAACTCATTAAGGTAAGCAAGTGCATCTGGCCCTTGAGGGACGTTGCTTCTCTGCTTGGAAGAGAAACATTGTCCCTGGTTGGTTCATCCACAGAGCCTACCTCAAGGATATTTACAATCATATCGTGCAGGCAATGGAAGCTACCGAAACCTGCCGCGACCTCCTTTCGGGCCTTGCCGACCTTCATATATCCAACACGACTTATAAACTCAATGAAATCATGAAGGTGCTTACTATTATTTCCACCATCTTTATTCCACTGACCTTCATAGTCGGCGTATACGGTATGAACTTCATCTATATGCCGGAGCTTCAATTCCGATGGGGCTATGCGATCATATGGGTAGTGATGCTGGCAATCGCAGGTTGTATGATTAGTTATTTCAAGAGAAAGAAATGGTTTTAACATGGCATGTATTATTGGCGGATAAAGAGTGGGCTATTCTTGGGATCATTGTGGTGGTATCCCTGTCTTCTTTCCTTTTATATGAAGCGGAGAGGTGTCAAGCTTTACGCTGGCAACGCCATTTGAAGTCATCGCCGTGGTTGCTATTGCCTGTATCGTCCTTGGACAGTTGCTTTTTTGTACAGACAGGAGAACACAAGTATCCTCTCACGATGGAGGAAGCCTGCGAGGAAAAACGGCAAGAAGAAAACCAATGACGATTTGTGCTCCCATACAGAAAACGAGGTTGATACTACACGTTCCTATTATAGTGACGATACACGTGGAGTCCGTTATTTTGATGTCATCTGTGACAAATGAGTAAGGGCTGAAGAATGCCGTAACGACGGGTTTTTCGGGCGTTTTGCCTTTGGCGGCGTGAGTGCCGGCAAGAGATAAAAATGCTTGAGGACCCTGTTTTTTATTTTCAGAGCAGTATTAAGGGAACATGTCGGTGGCAATTTTGGGCTTTTCTGAAAACAATAGTTGAGGGGATGAATAGATGTTTTTGAAAGCACCGATAATTCTGATTTGAAAAGAAAATTAACACTCTAACAACGCATGTGAATGTATGGTCTTGATGATGTTATCGACAGACGGAGGAAAATCTGTTAGAATTACTTTCAACAGAAAGTGAGCATATCTATCAAGACAAGCAGGCTTTGGTTCTTTACAGAATTAAAGGTTGGTGCTGACGCCATTAAGAATCCGAAAGATTTTTTCTTTGTTTTTTAAGGTAAGGTAATGCTTATGAAAATGACACAATTCAAAGAAAAATACGGGCAGTACGCGTTGGTCGCCGGAGGCTCTGACGGATTAGGCTTCGCTTTTGCAGAGGCGATTGCGCGGCGGGGATTGAACTTGGTTTTAATTGCGCGTCAGGAAGATCGGCTGAAAGCGGCGGCGGCCCGGCTTAAAGAAGCATATAAAATCGATGTCATTTCTATAGCAGCGGATATGGCGGATTACGAAAAGGTAAAAAAGTTGATTGGCACTCTTAAAGTTTCAATTGGTTTACTTGTTTACAATGCTGCATTTGCGCCTATTGGTTTATTCGAAAATACGAGTGAAGATCATTTGGCGCTTGCCGCAGCAGTCAATGTAAAAGCGCCGCTGCTGCTCACAAAACTTTTATCTGCGTCGATGATACAGCAAAAACGAGGAGGCATTGTGCTGATGTCTTCTCTTGCCGGGGCGCAAGGCAGCCCGAACCTTGCGGCTTATGCGGCAACAAAATCGTTTAACGCCATTTTAGCCGAAGGTCTTTGGAAAGAACTAAAGCCGCACGGAATCGATGTGCTTGCCTGCTGTGCCGGTGCAATTCTCACTCCGGGTTATCAGCAAGCAAAGATATCCAAACCAGCGCCTGGAACGCTGGAAGCCAATGAAGTCGCTGAACAAACATTGAATGCTTTAGGAAGAGGACCGATTATAATTCCCGGAGCAATAAATAAAGTTGGCCGTTTTTTACTGACAAGGGTTTTGAGCAGAAAAGCCGCAATTGATACAATGTCGAAAAACACCGGAGGTTTGTCATGAAGTTGTTTTTAGGTTTGATCACCCCATCGATCGCATACGTCGTCATCACTCTTTTACACATCATCATCCCGGTGAAAAGAATTAAAGGATATGTAAAAAATGAAATAACAGGCGAAGTGATGAATTACAGGGTCAATGGAAAATTTGTTCTTTTGACAAGCATTCTCATTTGGTTTCTGCTTGGGTATTTTAATATCGTTCCATACGTGTGGTTGTATGAAACCCGATGGCTGGGTCTTATTGGCGCGGTCGTTATCGGATTGGCGTATTCTTTTTACATCGTTCTCAAACATCCATCTACCGGTCAATCTTTCTTTGCTGATTTTTGGTTTGGCAGGGTAAAAGATTCGCAGCTGAGAGACGGCCTTATTGATGCAAAGCTGTGGTTTTATTTAATTGGCGCTGTTATGCTTCAATTGAATGTTCTTTCTTTTGCGGCGTATCATATAATGAATGTTGAAAATATTAACTATGGTTTTCTTCTCGGCTGCGCAATGCTCACATGGTTTTGCTTTGATTATCTGATATTCGAAAAAATCCATTTATGGACATACGATTTTATTGCTGAACGCGTTGGATTCAAATTAGGATTTGGCTGTCTTGCGTTCTACCCTTATTTCTATTCTATCTCACTTTGGTTCACCGCTCATCTTCCGGGTCCCGGTCATCCCGTATGGTTGACAATCCTCTTTGGTGCACTCTTCCTCTGCGGTTGGGTGTTTACACGCGGCGCAAATATGCAGAAGTATTTCTTTAAAGTTATGCCTGACAGAAAATTTCTTTGGATAAAACCTGAAGTGCTCAGCGACGGTAAACTCAGCCTGCTTGCTAACGGCTACTGGGGCGCAAGCCGTCACATCAACTATTTTGGAGAAATTATACAGGCTATAGCTGTAGCCCTTGCCTCCGGCTACCCTGGAATCTGGATGGTGTGGCTGTACCCGGCTTACTATATAGGCCTTATGTTCACCCGCCAAGCCGATGACGACAAAGTTTGCAAGGCAAAATACGGAGAGCTTTGGGATCAATACACCAAGAAAGTAAAATACAAGATTATTCCTTTCATATATTGAGTGTGGATGGGATAACAACTAAAGCTGAATACGTAAAAACTTTAAGGGCGTTAAAATGTCTATCTCAGTAAACCAAGGAGGCAGAGTATTATGGACGAAGAAAAGAAAACAGAAGAGTATAAGGTTAATGGCGAGGACTTGATGGCAAAGATCAAAGCAATCATCCGGGAAGGCAACGCGCGAAAAGTTACAATAAAGGATAAAGATGATAAGGAAATACTAAGCTTTCCACTGACCGTCGGTGTAGTCGGTATCGCATTAGCCCCTATTTTTGCAGCCGTTGCAACGATTACGGCTCTGGCAACAGAATGCACAATTGTTATTGAGCGGTAAAAATATTTTCGTAATTATCAACAACCTTTGAGGGAATAGATTAGCTACCGCTTTCAAGAAAAGCATTTGTTATTCCTCACACGACGCATAGAGTGAGAGAACTATTGGGAAGAGTACCCATTCAGGGTTATTGCCGTTGCGACGCGCGTGGGTGCGTGGTTTTGATGATATTTGTAATAAATAAGTAAAGGCTGATAAATGCCAATAACGGGATTTTCGGGTTTTTTATCTTTCGCGGTAAGAATGCTTGAAAACTCCGTTTTTTATTTTGCAGAGTATTATGAGAAAAATATGTCCACAGGATTTCAGAGCAGTTTTGAGGGGCATCGGGTTGACGGAGTGAATGTTAATTAAAGCGCAAACATCAATTGACTAGGAAAAGGATATTAACTTCCTTTACGTATTAAAAGGCATATGCGAATATACATGGCATTTTGTGCCTGCTCTTTTTATAAAAATAATATGTTGACATTTGAATTCATAGTGTCTACAATTGTAGATACTATGTTGGAATCGTCAGTCCAGATATTTTTTACGGATGCAGAGGGAACAATATGAGAGAATCGTTGTCAAAACAGGAATGGGTCATGATGGAGACGCTTTGGCAAAAAAGTCCGTTGTTTCTGTCCGATATTATGGAGGCCATGGCAACGTCTGTGGACTGGAACCGCAGCAGTTATCTGACTTATCTTAAGAGAATGACGGATAAGGGGTTTATAGGATATGAAACCATCCGAGGCAGTCGCAGCTATTATCCGTTGGTCAAACGTGAAGATTGCATAGAGAATGAGAGCAATTACATTCTTTCCAAAATGACGGAGGACAGTACACGCCTTTTACTTGCCAGCATGATACAAAAGAGCGGTCTCTCGGAAAAGGATCGGGACGAATTACAGATTCTTATTCAGAAGCTTGGAGACAATTCGGAGGAAGAGTGAAATGGATATCTTGAATACCTTGCTGGAGATTACGATCTACTCCGGCATTATTTATATAATAATTATGTTGTTGAAAAAGGGCTTTACAAACAAGATGTCGCCCATATTGCATTATGCAATATGGTTTGTCCTCATCGCCCGGCTGATGATACCTGCGACGTTGACAAGCCCGGTTCATCTATTTGTCATTCCCATCGAATCCCAAAACCAAAACGCCGTCGTTCAACCGCAGACAAAACAACCTTTTACCGTACCTGAAGTAAACAAAGCGGGTGATATATGCGTGCAAACACTGATGCCGGAGAGCAGCCAGGCTCAGACCGCAACGGAACCAAAAACACCTGTAACCTCTAATAAGCCATCGTCCTTGTCTTTGCCGCAAATCATTATGATGATATGGCTTGCCGGATCGGGCATATGCCTGCTGTATCTTGCAGCGCTGTATGTTGTTTTGCGTAGGCGGTTTCGAAGGAATGCCGCCGCCCCGTCAACGAGGCTTATGGCATTGTTCGAGGAAGTAAAAACCGAAATGCATATTAAGTCGAATATTAGGCTTGTTTGTCAGTATGAGTACGGTACGCCTTCATTGATGTTTCCAAAAACGATCATGATGCCTGTCGATGCGCTGGTAGCAATGAATGATGAACAGGTTAAATTCGCGCTGTGCCATGAATTGATGCACTATAAGCGTGGCGACCAGATCATGAGCATTCTGCTTTCTCTGCTCAACGCTGCCTATTGGTTTAATCCTCTTGTATGGATCGCCTTTCACCAGATTCGTACGGATATGGAAATCGCATGCGACGGCGCAGTGGTGAAAATGCTGGATGCTGCCGGAAGAACCCGCTATGCCTCATTGATCGTCAGTCTGTTCTCCCAGCCGGAGCATAGGTATCTTGTTCTTGGAATGGCTCAGGCAAATGCCAGAAAAGTAGCGGAACAACGCGTTAGAGGGATTTTTATGAGAGGGAAAAGCAAAAAGAGCGTAACGCTAATCTCTGCATTGCTTATTGCAGCGCTGCTATTCACTTGCTTTACAACAGCTTGCCAGCCAACACCGGAAAAGCCTGTGGTTATCGGGCGGCAGGAGGACGTGCTGGAGGCTGTGACACCTGTTGCGTCCGAAGACTTTGAGCCGATAGAGGTGCCGGAGCGTGTGACGGAAACGTATGATGAATATATCAAGTTGAGTCTCCGTATGGACGCCGATGTTATCGTGCCCAAAACGGAGGCATATCCGGTGACGGAGGTCACACACAAGACGTTTTCGGACGATGATTATCTGTCTTTCATTAAGCTCCTCGCGGGTTCAAATGACGAATTGTACTCCGCGTGGGACATAACAAGGGATGAGTGGCTGCAGCAACTGACTGAGCTCAAACAGTACAAGGCATCGGGGATCGCGACGAAAGACATGATCAATCGTGCGCAGGAGATGTATAATAAGGCGCCGGTAGAAGCAGAACGTTGGCCGACGAGAATTTCCGATCTGCCTACAGACCATACATGGAGCATCTATGTAAATACCGGGGGCGATACGGTTGCGCAGTTCGGCATAAGGCGGGGAACGAGCGAGTTTTCGTATTCGCGCAACATGAATATGGCAGTTCATCCTCTCCGCTCGCTGGACAAAAGCAACTTTAGCGAAAATATGGGCGATACGGTGGAGCGCTGGGCGTGGCTTCAGCCGGGTGAGCCGGAGCTTTCCCAGGAAGATGCCTTGTCAATCGCGCAGCAGTACATGGGTGCGCTTGGCATTGATCTGGAACTGTATTATGCCGAGCTATGCACAATCGTTACGCGGGACGTCCACAAGACAACAGGGTGGGAGCTTACGTTCACCCGGACGATAGCGGGCCTTCAGGCCCAACGCGATCCCTATAAAGGCAATCTGGGAGAGGCTGAGGGTACCGGGCCCAGCTATGCCTCGCCGTGGGGGCAAGAGTTCTGTGTTATTGCCGTGGATAAGGACGGACTCTGCACCCTGTCGTGGTATGGCGCATCAATTATCAGCCACATCTCCATACCGTCTGCTCAGCTAATGGACTTCGATGCAATTCGGCAGCGGATCGTTGATCAAATGAATTATTCATTCGGCGCGCGGGAGACACCCGAGGGATACGGCCTTGATATTGTCGTGACGAACATCAAGCTAGGTACCAGCCTGCTTTCGTTGAAGAATGAGACGGATAAAGGGGAATATCTGCCGACGTGGTATGTCACCTTTGATTATCTTTACAAAAGTACTAAGGTCGGAGGAATGGCGCAGATGGCATTCAGTGCCATCGACGGTAGCTATGTGGACCCGCGGAGTTCCAACATTGAGATTATGGGACGCATGGACATCGGTGGCTCAAAAGACGCGTCATCAGCAGGCGATGTGCGGGGAGAATAGCCGGCTTAGGAGTAGTTCGAGACCAAAGGAAATCACCAGCTCGCTCATCCTGCTGAGATTGAAGGATATTCAGGAAAAGAAAGTCTACGATATCGGCACCGTTCTCACGCCGGAAAAACACAGCAGTGTGCTGTAGCGGCGGTATTTGAGACAGGCTGATAAATGAGCCTGCGGACAATATACCGAAATATTTCTGAGGGGGCATAAATGAAGACGATTGGATTGATCGGCGGCATGAGCTGGGAGAGCACAGTGTCGTATTACAGGATCATAAACGAAACTGTGAAAGAAGAGCTGGGCGGATTGCATTCCGCCAAATGCCTGCTTTACAGCGTGGATTTCGCTGAAATTGAAGCTTATCAGGCTGCCGGGCAATGGGAAGCGGCCGGTGCCGTGCTGGCCGCCGCCGCGGCGAGCCTGGAAAAGGCGGGCGCGGACTTTATCGTGATCGGTACCAACACGATGCATAAGGTAGCGCCGCAGATACAGGACGCTGTCAATATTCCGATTCTGCATATCGCGGAGGCGACAGCGGATGAACTGATCAAAAACGACGTGTCCACCGTTGCGCTGCTGGGCACCAAATATACGATGACACAGGATTTTTACAAATCAAAGCTCATTCAAAGGGGCATTGACGTGTTGATTCCTGACGAAGCGGATATAGAGATTGTCAACACGGTGATATATGACGAGCTTTGTCTTGGAATCATATCTGATGAATCACGGACACAGTATTTGAGAATATTGAACGGCCTGGCGCAGAGGGGAGCGCAGGCGGCTGTGCTGGGCTGCACGGAAATCGGGCTGCTCGTGAGCCAGTGTGATACTGATCTGCCCTTGTTTGATACGACGCTGATTCACGCTAAAAAAGCGGCGATTGTGTCTGTGGACAGAGGCGGCAGTGACTAGATGCAACATTGGGTCAAAATTCAATTCTGAGCGAGCTGACAAAGGCAATATGGCAAATAGCCGTATATTATGGAACCGTTTAGAGATAATGAGAGGTAGAACAACTCTGAAAGAAGGTTCTATATGAAGAAGTGCAAGTGCATGGCTGCCATATTGCTCTGCGTTGTTTTTTTAATCTCCGGCTGTTCAAACAGCGAGTCGCAAAGCGCCACAACCCAATTGCCCGGAGGGGGAGGCCAATCTCCTGGCGCGAGCGCCTCTCAGGGGGCTCAGTCGTCCGGTGGTCAGGGGCAGTCGGGCGGACAGATGATCGAACCCAAACAGCTGATTTCCAAAGAAGAAGCGGCGCAGCTACTCGGCGAGGCGGTGAAAGATGGTTCTTCGGACGAAAAGGAAATTCTCGGAATGAAGATATGCTTTTATCCGGCCGAAACCAACGCATCAAAGAGCTATCTCCAGATAGCGGTCATCCAGCAAGGGTCTCTCCAGCAGGGTGAAGGAGGAGGCGAGGATGGTTCGGGTGGCTCCAGCCAAAGCGGCAGCTCGGATGGCTCCGGCCAAAACAGCAATTCAGGCGGTTCGGGCGGCTCCAGTCAAGGCAGCTCGGGCGGCGGCCAGCAACTGACACCCAAGGGGATTTTTGAAGCCGTCAAACAGGCCATGGAGGATTTGAATGCCGCGGATACCGGACGAATCGGAGATGACAACTTCATTTCATCGCAGGGTATGGGCATTATATCCGGGGAATATTTCATCTATGTTTCGGCAGGCAGCAACGATCCATTGAAAGTACCTGAGATCGTTAAAATGGCAGGCGAGCTTGCCGTGAGGAATCTGAAGAGGATACAGGGGCAATAAACCGTTATTGGAAACAAGAAAGATCCTTGGCCATGTTATGCTTTAATGCTGTGTGTAAGACGTCTTGATATAGTGGCTTTAACAAAAAAACACCCGGCTTGTCCGGGTGTTTTGTGCTATTCATCCTTCTTGCCTGATCCACTGCTTTGGGCATCTGCGATCTGAGGATTTTCAATATTGTTATTTTCCAAGGGGTTCTCCACCTCACGCATCATGGCCGCAACCCTTTGCTCAATTGTCAGAGGACCGTCATGTTCCTCCGTTGCGCTCTCGGAAGCAGGCTGCTGCGGTTTTTCCGGAATCCTGATGGGAATCACGGTGCCGTTTGCCAAACGCTTTCTGTAGCGAAGAAAGGGAACCAGAATGCCGGCAACCAGTATCAATAGTATTGCGCCGACGATGATCAACACTTTGTAGACTTCAGCCAGTGTGTTTTCGGGCATGTACAGCAATCTGACCACATAGAACATCACGCCGACAAGGATGCCGTCTATCAGAGCCAGAGAGAAAAGGCCAAGACGCAGCCTGTACTTGTTTTCTATCGAACGCCGCCCAAACATGATCACCACAAATACGGCAACAAAGAGATAATTCAGCAGGCTGCTCTGATCGATAACCCTTTGCTCCACCAGCATGGACGGGACAAACATGGAGGCCACCAGCGCGGCTGCGCTCAGAATACCGGCAACCACCTGTATGATGCGCAATTGGGTATCTGTCAGCTTCTTTTTACCATCTACAGACTGTGTATACTCGTTTTCATCGTTTAAATTAGGATTTTCTTGATTTATATCGCTCATTGATAACTCCTTTACGGTTTTTCACCGAATTATTATGTCATAGTTTTATCGCATTTTCCATACCAAACGCAAAAAATCTTATTTATTTTTATTTGCCTTTCTGATAGAATGTTTGTTAGTCATAAAAAATCAGTTTGATGGAGACTGGTTGTTAATAATGTTGGAGGAATTGTATGAAATTTTACAACACTGGCGACATAAGAAACATTACGCTCGTGGGCCACGGAGGGGAAGGAAAAACGACGTTGGCCGAAGCAATGCTTTTTATCAGCGGCATGATCGACAGGCAGGGAAAAACGGATGACGGAAACACCGTGATGGACTTTGACCCCGAAGAGACGAAAAGACATATCTCAATAAGCTCTGCGATTGCGCCTGTGGAATGGAAAGACAAAAAAATCAACATCATTGACACACCAGGATATTTTGACTTTATCGGCGACGCAACCTCCGGCTATTATCTTGCCGACAGCGCGCTGATCCTTGTGGGCGGCCTCACCGGCCTCACCGTTGGAGCGGAGAAAGCGTGGGATGCCTGTGTGAAAGCGGGAATCGCCAAAGCGTTTTTTGTGAACCAGATGGACAAGGAACATGTGGATTTTGAAAAAGCGGTTCAGACACTGAAAGATAAATACGGTACCAAGATCACCGTTCTCCAGCTGCCTATCGGTCAGGGCCTTGGCTTTAAGGGCATATTCGATGTGATCGAGATGAAGGCTTACGGATTCGACGGCAAGAAAGTCAAAGAGATCGACGCTCCGACGGACATCAAAGCGCAGGCGGAGGAGATTCGCGAAGCCATCATCGAAAACGCGGCTGAAAATGACGAAGGACTGATGGAGAAGTTCTTCGAAGGCGAAACGTTGTCCAAAGAAGATATTCTGAAGGGTCTCAAGGTCGGCATCGCTTCGGGCGATGTGGTGCCTGTTTTCCTGGGAGCCGCTGCGCCGGGCCTTGGCATTTCGCTGCTGCTTGACAACATCGTTGAGTTCATGCCCTCCCCGGACAAAAAGATCAATATCGTCGGCAAAACGGCCAAGGGCGAAGAGGTGGCTTATACGGCCGATGCCAAGCAGCCGTTTGCGGCACAGATATACAAAACCGTGGCGGACCCGTTTGTGGGCACGCTGTCGGTGTTCAAGATTCTGGGCGGTGAACTGACCGCCGGACAGTCCATCAAGAACAGTAATTCCGGAAAATCGGAAAAATTCGGCCAGATCTATGTCATGTCCGGCAAAAAGCAGCTCAGCGTGGAAAAGCTGAGCGCTGGTGATATTGGCGCGTTGGCCAAGCTTCAGCACACAGAAACGGGCGGCACGCTGTGTGACGAGAACAAGAGCGTCGTGTTCCCGGATATCGAGTTTCCCGAGCCGTGCATCTCACTGGCGGTGTCCGCGAAGAAGCAGGGCGAAGAAGAAAAGGTGTTCGCCGGTCTGCACCGTCTGGAGGAAGAAGACCCGTCCTTCCGCATCATAAAGTCTCAGGACACGCCCGACACCCTGGTGAGCGGCCTTGGCGAGCTTCATCTGGAGGTCATCTGCAAGAAGCTGCTCAACAAGTTCGGCGTGGAAGCGCAGCTGTTCGATCCTCAGATACCGTATCGCGAAACGATCCGCAAAAAGGTTCAGGCGCATGGGCGTCATAAGAAACAGTCCGGCGGCCATGGCCAGTTTGGCGATGTGCATATCGAATTCGAGCCGATCTTCGATTCTGAAGAGAACTTCGAGTTTGTCGATAAGGTGGTCGGTGGCGCAGTGCCGCGGCAGTATATTCCCGCCGTTGAAAAGGGCCTCCGGGAAAGCATCACCAGAGGCGTGCTGGCCGGTTACCCGATGGTCAAGCTCAGAGCCACGCTGTTTGACGGTTCGTTCCATCCGGTCGACTCGTCCGAAATGGCGTTCAAAGTCGCCGCAAACCTGGCGTATAAGCAGGGCTGCGCCGATGCGAATCCGGCTCTGCTGGAACCCATCTATAAGCTCGAGGTAACGATTCCCGATGAATACATGGGCGACATCATCGGTGACATCAACCGCCGCCGCGGCCGTATCCTTGGCATGAACCCGGAAGGCGGGCTGCAGCAGGTTGTGGCGGAGGTGCCGCTCTCCGAGATATTCAAATACGCGACGGACCTGCGGTCCATGTCCCAGGCGAGGGGCTCGTTCAAGATGACGTTCGAGCGTTACGAGGAGCTTCCGGGCAACCTCGCCGAAAAGGTTATCGTCCAGGCCAAGAAGGACGCGGAGGAAGAGTAAGCACATTTGGCTACCTTGTAAGGCGCCTTGGCAGCTGCTTATCAAGCGACAACGATACAAACCGCCGGGCGTGTACCGGCGGTTTTTCTGTAAAAGCGCCTTTAGTGGCCGATGAAAGGAGATATATGGCTATCTATTTTCAGAAGGACGACGAGAACAGGACGGTGCTGGAGGCGGCCCGGCACATCGCCAATGCCGCGCGTACGGCGCCCAAGGCGCGGGGGATGGACAATCTGGTCATCGCGGTGGCCGATGCGGACGAACTGCCCGCCATTGCCCAGACAATGATGCAACTGTATGAGGAGGGCAAAGCGGCCGATTTCTTTGTCCGCGACGCGCACAATCTGATGGTATCCCAGGCGCTGCTGCTCATCGGGACCAAGATCAAAGTGCTGGGGCTCAACTGCGGCCTGTGCGGGTTTGACACATGCGCGGAGAAAAACGAGTATAAAAATGTGCCGTGCGCTTACAACCTGAACGATCTGGGCATCGCGATGGGCAGCGCGGTGAGCCGGGCCGCCGATATGCGGCTGGACAACCGTGTGATGTATTCTGTGGGGACGGCTGCCCGGGAAATGAAGCTGCTCGGCGAGGATGTCGCGGTCGTGTTCGGCCTGCCTCTGGCAGCGGCGTCCAAGAGCCCGTATTACGACCGAAAGTTCACCATCAAGTAAGGTGTATATACGGTTCGCGATTATGTTGGTTTAATGACTGAATGCGTGACTTTAGCGCTTGTTTTGGCTGTATACACAATTACAGTCTTGTTTTTTTCTCTCTTTTCGTATAGAATGTGACGCGTGTGATTTGACGATAATTTATTTATATAAAGGAGACGCCAATGACGAAGGTAAAGATGCCGGTTCCGCTGGTTGAAATCGATGGCGACGAAATGACGAGGATCATCTGGAAGATGATCAAGGATTTTCTTCTGGAACCATATATCGAGCTGAATACCGAGTATTACGACCTTGGACTCACGGAACGTGACGCCACTGACGATCGCGTAACGGTGGAAGCGGCCGAGGCCATCAAGAAGTACGGTGTTGGCGTCAAATGCGCGACGATCACGCCCAACGCGCAGCGTGTGGAAGAATACGACCTCAAAAAAATGTGGAAAAGCCCCAACGGCACCATCCGTGAAATATTGGACGGCACGGTGTTCCGGGAGCCGATCCTTGTCAAGGGCGTGGTGCCTTCTGTAAAGACATGGAAACAACCTATCATCATTGCGCGTCACGCTTATGGCGATATATATAACGCGCAGGAATGCGTGGTGGACGGCGAAGGCACGGCCGAGCTGGTTGTGACCCGGAAGGACGGCAGCGTGGAGCGCCGTACCATCGCGAGCTTTGACGCCAATGGCGGCGTGGTGCGCGGCATGTTCAACACGACCAAATCCATCGAGAGCTTCGCGAAAAGCTGTTTCAATTACGCGCTCGACACCAAGATGGATCTGTGGTTCGCGACCAAGGACACGATTTCGAAGCAGTATCACCACCGCTTCAAGGATATATTCGCCGAGGTTTATGAAAACGTCTATAAAGCTAAGTTTGAGCAGGCGGGCATCGAATACTTCTATACGCTGATCGACGACGCTGTAGCGCGCGTGATCCGCAGCGAGGGCGGCTTTATCTGGGCGTGTATGAACTATGACGGCGACGTGATGTCCGACATGGTGGCGACGGCGTATGGCAGCCTCGCGATGATGACGTCCGTGCTGGTGTCCCCGGAAGGCCTGTACGAATACGAAGCGGCGCACGGTACGGTGACCAAGCATTATTACAGGCATCTCGAAGGCAAGGAGACGTCCACCAACTGCATGGCGACGTTGTATGCCTGGACGGGCGCGCTGCGCAAGCGCGGTGAGCTGGACGGCAACGAACCGCTCGTCGAATTCGCGAATAAACTGGAGGCGGCGTCCATCGCAACGATTGAAAACGGCGTGATGACGGGTGACCTGTATATGCTCAGCGAAGCGGAAAACAAGCAGAAGGTCAGTACAGAAGCGTTTATCAAGCAGATAAAAATGACATTGGATCAAATGCTGGGGGACAAGGAATGAGCTTATTCAGCCAATGGAAGGGCATGGCGGAGGCCGAACGGTCTTCGCAGGACAATCAGGCGTTTTGGAACGAGTATTTTGACATTGAAACTCAAGCCTACAAGAAGATCTTAGAGCGCAAGGACAACTTCTATGAGGATAAGCTGACGGTTATTGCCGATGAGTTCGGTATGAGTCCGGTCGTGTTTGCGGGCTTCATGGACGGCATCAACACCAGTCTTGTTGAGGAAGTGGAGCTCGATAAGCTCAAGGAAAGCAGCGATGTATCGCTGAAGGTTGACTTTGAGAAGCTCTACTATAATATGTTGGAAGCCAAGGCAAAATGGCTTTATACGCTCTCTGGCTGGGATGATATCCATTCTCCTGAGAAGCGCAGGGAGATCCGCGATAAGTGGCAAAAGGATAAGCAGGCTGTCTCTAGCAAGATCGGCCGCAACGATCCGTGCCCCTGCGGAAGTGGTAAAAAATACAAGAAATGCTGCGGCGCAAACACATAAAAGATATCACAAAAAACATATAATTCGATATTGACTAATGGGAACTGAGATGTTATTATACCAAAGTCCCCAAAACGGGGCGCCACCAAAGGGCGCGTAACTGGCGGGCGTGGCGGAATTGGCAGACGCGCCAGACTTAGGATCTGGTGCCGTGAGGCGTGGGAGTTCAAGTCTCTTCGCCCGCACCACGCACCATAAGCGGGAGTGACTCAGTGGTAGAGTGCGACCTTGCCAAGGTCGAAGTCGCGGGTTCGAATCCCGTCTTCCGCTCCAACTTACCGCAAGCCTCCGGGAAACTGAGCGTTTCCCGGAGCTGCATGCGGGTGTAGCTCAACGGTAGAGCCCCAGCCTTCCAAGCTGGTTGCGTGGGTTCGATTCCCATCACCCGCTCCAATGGATCATTAACACCAAGGTCATCACCTTAGGGTTGACAGCTTGGGTGATTAGCTCAGTTGGTAGAGCACCTGACTCTTAATCAGGGTGTCCGGGGTTCGAGCCCCCGATCACCCACCAAGCCAAAAAGGCCTTTGCAAAGAGATTTTGCAAGGGCTTTTGCTTTTTGTGTTCAAATTGGCCGATCACTGTATTGTTACTGCTTCAGGATATTTCTGTAGTGAGCGTGATAAACCCGCCCCGCCGCAGCCCGCAGTGGGCGGCAGCAGGGCGGGGACATCCGGAGTCGGCACAGGTGCTTGTCACAAGCCTATCGCAATATTTATTCTTATCCCGACACCACCAGATCCCGCACGACCGTTTTGCCTGCCGGGCTGAGCGTGACGCTCTCCAGCGCCGGGTTCACAACCGCGGTGCAGGCCAGCACCGTTTTACCATCCAGCTTGACGGCACACCGGCCGCATATGCCCTGGTTGCATCGGCTGTGGCGGTAATAAGCGAGGCTGCTGTCCAGGTTTTCATGGATATAATCCAGTATATCCATCACCGTTGCGCCCGCCTGCACCGGCACATCATATTCCTCATAGCCGTTATGGCTTCTTGATATCAAAATTCTCAATGGCTTTCCCTCCGTATTTGCTGAAGATGTATTCGGGTATCGAGGCGTAATTGGCGCGGTCGAGCGGCGCATACACCGCTTCCGGCTCTTTGGTCCAATAGACAGTGTCCCCCTTATCCAGACAGGCGTATGTGTTGTACAGATGATTTTCATTGTCGATGGCGGGGTAGTCGGCGCGCATGTGGCAGCCCCGGCTTTCCCTTCTGTTAAGCGCGGCGGTAACGCCGATCTCCACGCACAAAGCCAGATTCTTGGCCGTGATGGCGTCATACCACTCCAGATTGTACTTCCTGTCGCTGGTCTTGGTGTGCAGACTGCCAAGCAGTCCTCTTATGCGCCTGATCTCGGCCAAAGCGGCCTGCAGCCTGTCTTCCGACCGGAAGAAATTGAACCCTTCGTCGGACGCGCGTTCTATCAGCTGATGAACATGGGATGGGCTGACCCCTTCGCTTGTTTCCAGCGGCGCGAACAGGTCCGCCAGGACTTCGTCCAGATTGTCCGGCGCCAGCTGCTGTGTGCCGGCGGAATAGCGGGCCGCGTTTTCTCCGGCTGTCAGGCCATGCGCCAGCATCTCCACCAGCCCGTCGCCGCTTCTGAACGCGCCGAAGGTGCCGCCCGTCACTTCTCCGGCCGCATAGAGCCCTTTCACGCCTGTGGAGAAATCATCGGTGACGGAAATACCGCCCATGCTGTATTCGTTGCCCAGCCCCACCTTCAGGCGCTTGCCGTTGTTCACGATGTGCTCGGCCAGCTTTGTCAGGCTGACGCCATTGTAAAGGCCCTTGGCGTGCCAGAGGGAAACAGCCTTGGAGACACGCTCGAACATGTCGTGGATGTCCTGGTCCGAATACGCGGAGTAATCATAATAAAACTGGTTGCCGTATTGCGCGTATTTCTCGAAAACGCCTTTGCCCCAGAAGTAGGAATAGACGATCTTGTTGACCTTGTTGGTTCGCGGCAGCGTGGCGCAGTCCGCCGAGATGGGCAGCTTCACGCCGTCCAGATCGGTCACTTTGGGCTCCAGCGCGCCGAAGTTCGGCATGGTGAACAGATACGGCAATATCGATCCCCTGGCGAAGCCCGGCTCCGTGATGGTGGGCAGATACAGGAAAAACTCCATATCGACGACGCCGGCCCCGGCGCGCAGCGCCAGCGCGATGCCGTCGCCCGTCATGTCGCTGATGGAATTCTTGAGAGAAAACGGCTGGTAGCCGCCCGTCGCGATCACGACGGCCCTGGCGTTGTATTGAATGACCTCGCCGGTGTAGATGTTGACCCCGACCGCGCCGACGACCGTATCCGCCGACAGCAGCAGATGCGATATGGTGGTGTCTTCATACACGCTTATGCCCGGCGCGTCCTTGATGCCCTGCCGGACCGTAACGCCGAACGAACGCCCGCAGGACATCCACGAATTGCCCGCGGGGATAAAGAACAGCTTCTGGCCCGCCTGCTTCGCCCATTCCAGGCATTCGCGCACGGCATAAGGCCCTTGCTCCACATACTGCCTGGCAATGCGCTGATTCCCTATATAAAAGGAACTGGTGACCAGCTTGTCAAACAGCTGCTCTTTTGTAAAGGAAAGATTGGCCTCCTCGTATCCGCACACATCGCGTGCGCTCGGGCCGTCCAGCGAAAACCCGCCGCCGATCATGATGGTGTTGCCGCTCTTGCCTATCTTGCCCTTGGATACCACAGTGACCTGAGCACCCGCGCGGGCCGCCGACAGCGCGCTCATCACCGCCGCACCCGCTCCTCCGATCACAAGAACGTCACTGTCTAATATCCGGTCTGGTTTTTTTACCAATGTCCTTACTCCTCCTGTCTCGCGAAATACTGTTTTCATAATATGGTGTTTACATATATGTTTAAGTTTATGATAAGTGTACGATAGGAATGCTGTCAATAGCATATTAATTTTATATGAAAAATATATTTAATACTATTGACAACAAGCTTGTCTACCGCTTATAATTAGCCTTAAAATTAATAA
Organism: Bacillota bacterium; assembly: GCA_023428025.1. GTDB lineage: Bacteria > Bacillota > Clostridia > Christensenellales > SZUA-584 > SZUA-584. The sequence goes on along the minus strand of JAEYZN010000012.1, from coordinate 299,858 downwards.
AACATATATGATTACAAGGATTTACAGACATGGATAGAATTCAACAACGCATCACAGAAATTATCGATCAGGCGCAGGATCGCATCATCGCTTTCTCGGAGGATATTTTCGAGCATCCGGAGCTCGGGTTCAAGGAATTCCGTACATCTGCCAAGGTTGAGGAATTCTTCCGGGAAGCGGGTCTGGATGTGACCAGCGGGCTGGCCATCACCGGCGTGAAGGGATATCTGAAGCCGCAGGCCGAAGGAGCCATCAACGTCTCCGTGATCGGCGAGCTGGACGCCGTCAAATCACCCGCGCATCCGAAAGCGGATAAGGAAACCAAGGCCGCGCACTGCTGCGGCCATCACGCGCAGCTGGGCGTTCTGCTGGGGGCGGTGCTGGCGTTGAGCGACCCCGAGGTGCAGCAGACTCTGGACGGCAACGTCACCTTCTTCGCCGTTCCTTCCGAAGAGTACGGCGAGATCGAATACAAAGACGGCCTTCGCAAGGAAGGCAAGCTCCGCTATCTCGGCGGAAAATCCGAGCTGATCGGTATCGGCGCGTTCGAAGATATCGACATCGCGCTGGGATATCACAGCGCTTTCGGAGACAGCGACTATGACGCGCTGGTGGGCGGCGGCTCGTGCAACGGGTTCATCGCCAAGCTGGTGCGGTACATCGGAAAGGAATCCCATGCGGCCGGTTCGCCGCAGACGGGCGTCAACGCGCTGAATGCCGCCACTTTGGGGCTCACGGCGCTTCAGTTCCAGCGGGAGACCTTTAAGGATGAAGACACGGTGCGCGTCCACCCGATTTTGACGGAAGGCGGCAGCCTGGTAAATGTGATTCCGGGCCAGGCCGTGGTGGAACTGCTGGTGCGTGCCCGCAACATTCCCGCCATTATCGACGCCAACGCCAAGGCGACGCGGGCGTTTGAGGCCGGGGCGCATGCCATCGGCGCCAGGGTGGAGATCACGGACAATCCCGGCTATCTGCCGCTGTTGCCCGAATACGCACACTCGCCGTTCCGGGACGCCGCCTTAAGCATCCTTCCGGAAGAGAAGGTGCTGGAGGTGAAACCCAGCCTTTCGGCGACGTTCTCCACAGACTACGGCGATCTCAGCCATGTGGTCCCCGTGTTTTCGTTCAACACGCCGGGGCTTGCCGGAGAGGCGCATTCGGTGAGGGTGCAGGTGGAGGACCCCTACAAGGCGTACGTATTGCCTGCGAAGATCATGGCGCTGGCGGTTTACCAGCTGCTGAAGGACAATGCCGTACAGGCCAAAAAAATCAAAGAAGAACATAAGCCGCCGTTTACCAGGGATGAATACGTGGCGTTTCTGGATTCAATCGCCGGAAACAAGGCCGACGGTGAATAGGTCGAGCCATTTGCATTTTGTGTACATAAAAAGGAGGAGAGACAAGCATGAGTGAGACGGTGCCTGAGACGATTTCAAGAAAAGACGCGGTGGTGGAAGTGCGCAAAGCCTGCGACCAGTTCTCGGATCTCTATTTCCATGTTGCCAAGGTGCTGTATGAGCATTTCGGCACAGAGGAAGCCAAGAAGCTGCTGGGTGAGGCGGTGGCCTCGCGCGCGCAGGAGCGCGGAAAGAAGCTGGCGGCCCGTGCGCAGGAGCTGGGGCTGGAGCGCAACATACAGACCTTTTTCAAAGTGACGGATATCCCCTTTCTGGGATGGGACCCTTCATATGGCAAATACGTATGTCCGTTCGCGGAAAGCTGGTCCAAAAGGTTTGAGAGCCATCCGTGGTTCGAGGAATTCGCGCCGTTCTACTGCGACATAAACGACACGACCGTCCATGAAAACTTCACAGGCGTGGAAACGCAGCGGATCACCAAGAACGTGCTGCGCGGGGACGACATCTGCGACCGTGTGTTTTATCCCATTGCGGATAAACAAAACGAAAGTGAGCGGGACAAGTGAAGCAGAAATTGATTTTATTCAAGCTCAGTAAATTCATACCGCTCATCCTGCTGCTCGCCGCGATGCAGTGGGCGGTGGACGCCGGGCTTATCAGCAACCTGTATATCGCGTCGCCCGCGCAGTTTGCGGGCGAGCTATGGACCATGTTCTCTTCCGGCATGATATTCGAGCACATCTGGGTGACGCTGCAGGAGTTCTTCGTAGGCTTTGGCGCCTCGGTGTTGCTGGGTGTCGTCCTCGGCGTGCTGGTGGCGACCATGCCGAAGCTGGAGGATTTTACCCGGCCTTATTTCTCGGGCATCATGGCCATTCCCAAGGTGGCGCTGGTGCCGCTGCTCACCATCTGGTTTGGCATCAGCCTGCTCAGCAAAGGCGTATTGATTTTTTTGTTCAGCTTCTTCTCGGTGTTCTATAACACGATTTCAGGCATCAAGCAGGTGTCGACCAACCATTTAAAAGTGGCGCGTGTGTTTGAAGCGAACAGGCTCCAGATCACCTGGAAGGTGCTGCTGCCTTCCGCGCTGCCCACGATATTCGCCGGTGTCCGCGTGGCGGCCGGCGTCGGGTTTGTCGGCGCGATATTCTCCGAGATGCTGGCTTCCAAAAGCGGGCTGGGGAACCTTCTCACAAAAGCCGCCCAGCTGTATAAGACGGGGGAGTTGTTTGCCATTATCCTGGTGGTCACCCTGCTGTCCGTACTGGTGATCCAGCTGATCGACCTCATCGAAAAACGCTTCGTTCTGAAGTGGAAGTATAAAAACGCCTCAAAATAAATTCTTAAAATATAAGGAGATGTAGACATGAAGAGGATTTACAAATTGACTGTGCTTGCCGTGGCGCTGCTGCTGGTTTCGGTATTCAGCTTGGGGTGCGCCGCTCCGGCCACGCCTGCAGAAAGCCCGGACCCAACACCCGCAGCCACCGAAGCTGCGACGGAAGCCCCGGCCGATGAGGCCACTCCGGATGCCACCGAAGCTGCGGCGGATGCGTATACGGTGAAGTTCGCGCCGTTTGTCAGCTATACCGGCATTGGCACATGGCTCGGCTTTGAAAAAGGGTTCTTTTCGGAAGACGGACTGAAAACCGAAGAGATCATACTGGACGACAAAATCTCCGGCCTGATCTCCGGCGATGTCGACTTTGCAGACCTGAACACCTCCCAGGCGATCACGGCGACGGCCCAGGGCGCTCCGTTCAAAATCGTGGGGTCCATGTTCCGCACCAAGGGCGCGTTTTATCTGATCGGCGCGCCGGATATCAATGAGATTTCCGACCTGAAGGGCAAAGTGGTGGGCATCGCGATGGCGGGCTCGGGTCTGGACGCATATACCCGTGTGATGCTGAAAGAGAACGGCTTAGACCCGGATAAGGACGTGACATTGCTGGCCAACGGCGTGTATCAGCAGGCGTACGCCAGCCTTCAGACCGGCCAGGTGGCTGCCACCATCATCCACCAGCCGTTTGTTGAGTTGGCCGAGAAGGAAGGCGTCGGCAAACTGTTGGGCAAGGGCTATGAATATCTGCCCACGTTCCACACCGGCGTGCTGGTGGCGAGCGACAAGTTTATCGCGGAACACCCGGATGAACTGCGCAAGATCATCAAGGCGTACTACAAGTCCTGGACGTATGCCAAGGAGAATCTGGACGAAACGATAGAGTTCGGATCCAAATATGTCGAGATTGACCCGGAGATATTGAGGGCGGTGCTGGAGTCCGAGCTGGAAATCTGGGCAAACGAGCCCTCGGTGGATATCAACTCGCTCAATGACACGCAGGATACCCAGATCGAGCTGGGTTTTCAGGAAGAGAAGTATAATTTGACGCCGTACATTGATCAGAGTTTTCTGCCGGAGTCATAAAGGAATAAGGAGTTAAGGATGCCCCCAATCATCATTAAAGGATTGAACAAGATTTATACTGGCCAGCAGGAGGTTCAGGCCCTGTCGAACGTGGACCTCGAGATCAAGGATGGGGAGTTCATATGCGTGCTGGGGCCCAGCGGGTGCGGCAAAAGCACACTGCTGGAGCTGCTCGCCGGGCTGCAGCTGCCCACCTCCGGCCAGATATTCATCGGGGACAAAGAGGTAAAGGGACCTTCGCGCGATATCGGCGTCGTCTTTCAGGACTCCTCGCTGTTTCCGTGGCGAACCGTGCTCGAAAACATTGAGTTCGGGCTGGAGGTTCGCGGAGAACCCAAGGCGAAGAGGCGTGCGATGGCGATGGAGTATATCCGGCGCGTCGACTTGAACACGTTTGAAAACCGGTATCCTCATCAGCTTTCCGGCGGTATGCGCCAACGTGCGGGCCTGGCCCGCACGTTGGTGGCAAACCCCAAGGTGCTGCTGATGGATGAACCGTTTGGAGCGGTGGACTATTTGACCCGGCTGCAGCTTCAGGCTGATGTGACGGCGATATGGCAAAAGGAAAAGAAGACGGTGGTGTTCATCACGCACGACGTGACGGAGTCCGTGTTCCTGGCTGACAGAGTGGTGCTGTTCTCTCCGCGGCCGGGCCGGATCAAAAAGATATACACCGTCGATTTTCCCCGCCCGAGAGAGCACGGCCATCCGCTGATTCTGGAGCTGGAAAAGGAAATATACCGGACTTTGAACGAAAAGGACACGGGTATCGAGACGGAGTTTAGCATTTGAAAGAAGGATGGAACCGATGAGCGAGACGATAGACTTAACAAAGATCGATTTTTCAAAACTCTCCGAAGAAGAGATAACGAAGGTGTTGCAAAGGTTTAACCTGAGCGACGAAGAATACCTGAAGATTGACGAGACCGAGTTTCGGGCCCGGTTCCGCGAGCGCCTGCACCATACGCTGGAGATTCAGACCTATTCGGCTATCCATTATGAGAAAAAGCTGAAGGAAAACCAGACAAGCTGATCGGCAATCTGGTGAACCTGTGGCGGCGCAGGGGCATTTCCGAGGAACTGCCGGATTTTAAGACCGCGTTGCGCGTGCTGGAATTTGCTCGAAAATCACAGGACGGAGAAACCGTGGATTTGTCGGCATTTGCGCCGCACAAGGTGACAGACGAAGAATACAGCGTTTACGACAAGATCGTAAAGGAACGGCGGTCCGTGCGCCACTGGACGGACGAAGAGGTGAGCGACGAGATCATCGATAAGGTGCTGCAAAGCGGGCTGTGGGCCGCGCATTCGTGCAACCTCCAGTCCATACGCTATGCGGTGATCCGCGAGAAGAACGCACCCGGTTTGTTCAAAGGCGGAGACATTCCGCCGGGCCCGGTACATCTGCTGGTGCTGCAGGATGAGCGCGTTTACCGCGCCAATCCGCTGAACCCCGAGAGAAACCGGCTGCTTGACGCGGGCGCGGCGGCGCAGAACATCGTGCTGACGGCGCATGCGCTGGGCCTGGGCGGCGTCTGGCTGACGTTCACGCCGCCGGTATTCGAGCGGCTGTACGATTTTCTGAAGCTGCCGGAGCATTATAAGCTGGTCACTTATGTGGATGTTGGCTGGCCTGCCCAGACCCCGGCGCCGCTCCTGAGACTGGGGCTTGAAGAGACGCTGCTCAGAAGGGTCTAAAGACCCGCCCCCTCAACCAACCTATAGCCGAAAAAAGCCTTCATCTTGAAGGCTTTTTATATGAGTGGTAACAACAATGTAACTGCCGTACAAATTTGTGCGTACTTTACACAAGCGTATGACCGATTTATTGTTAATGATGAACCCACAGGCAATTTTATATCATTCCAAATGTGAATGCATCATGTAAAAAAATCAAAAAATCGATGAAGGGACGTGTAAAGAAGATGAAAATGTTTATTGGCGGCTACCCGGTTGATTCCAGCGATAAAAAAACGATTCCCGTATACAACTCCGCGACACAGGAGCTGGTAGACAGCGTGCCCAGCGCGACGACCGACGATGTGAACAGCGCCATGCTGATTGCGCAGGAGGGGAAACGGCTGTGGGCGGAAACGCCGATGCATGAACGCGCCCGCGTGCTTCTGAAAAGCGCGGATGTGCTGGAGGCGCATGTTGAAGAGCTTGCCGTTTTGCTCAGCACCGAGATGGGCAAGATCATACGCGAAGCGCGCGGAGAGGTGGACTGCGCGGTCCAGATATTGAGGAGCTATGTGGAAAAAGCCAAGCACCTTTACGGCGAGACCATGACGACGGAGACACAGCCCAGCTGCGAAAAGGACATCATATTCACGCGCAGGGAACCGCTGGGCGTGGTGGCCAGCATCGCGCCGTTCAATTATCCGGTGGAGCTGTGCATGCATAAGGTGGCGGCCGCGCTGAGCGTGGGCAACAGCGTTATCGTCAAACCGGCGACGGACAATCCGCTGACGCTGCTCCGTATCGTTGAGCTGATGCTGGGCGCGGGCGTACCGGGCAGTGTGCTGCAGATCATTACCGGCCCCGGCGGCATGGTGGGTAATATGCTGGTTGAGAGCGAGCATATCGACGCCGTGAGCTTCACCGGAAGCACGGAAGTGGGGATATCCATCGCCAAGAGCGCCGCGCAAACGCTGAAGCACCTCTTTCTCGAACTGGGCGGAAACGATCCCTTCATCGTCTTTGACGACGCGGACATGGAGCTGGCGGTGGGTGAGTGCGCTTCCGGGCGCATACAGAACGCCGGGCAGACCTGCTGCGCCCCCAAGCGCTTTCTGATACAGAACAGCATTAAAGACATTTTTGTTGAAAAGTTGATAGCAAGACTGAAGACCGTGAAGACGGGGAACCCCCTGGATGAGGAAACCGAGATGGGTGTGCTGATCAGCCCGCGCGCCACGCTGGAAGTGCAAAAGCAGGTCGAGCATACACTCAGTCAGGGCGCAGCCTGTGTTTACGGCGGCAGGCTCATCGGGCCGACATATTACGAGCCGACGGTGCTGGTGAATGTCACGCCGGATATGGATATATGCAAGGGTCTGGAGGTGTTCGGGCCGGTGTTTCCCATCATCGGTTTTGACACGGAGGAGGAAGCGGTCCGTATTGCCAACAACACGCCTTTTGGGCTGAACGCCGGTGTCATCACGCGGGATATGAAAAAGGCTTTTCGTGTGGCGTCCAAAATGCAATGCGGCAGCGTGGTCATCAACGGATCCGGCAATTACCGCAATATTGATCAGCCCCATGGCGGACGGAAGCTGACGGGCCTCGGACGTGAGGGTATCTGCTGCACGCTCGAGGAGATGACGCAGCCAAAAGCGTTTATTCTGAAATCGATATTGAAATAGCACAGTTGAAGCTGAGACTCTCCTTGTCATGAGGGCAATTATCACATATACTGATAACAAATCCATGATAAGGAGAAGTCTCTTGTCTGGTCAGTTAAGAAGTGAAATTGAGCGCCGCCTGCTCAACAATGAATTCAACTGTGAAAAAGAACTGACGATGTCGATCATCAGCGGTAAATACAAGATCGTCATTATCTGGCACCTGGGGAATGAGGGGCCGCACCGGTACAGCGAGCTTTTCCGGCTGTTCAAGGATATCAGCAACAGGATTCTGACCAAACAGCTTCGCGAGCTGGAACAGGACGGAATCATTTCCAGAAAGATATATCCCGTTGTCCCGCCAAAGGTGGAATATCACCTGACAGAGCTGGGCGAATCGATATTGCCTATCGTCAATGATATGTGGCGCTGGGGCAAAGAACACATGGCCTATTATCGTGAGAAGCTGAAAAACAAAGATTCAAACTCTCCAGACAGTCAATTCAATCTGTAATCAAAGAACCTCCAAATCAGGTTGCATAGCGATGCGGTGTATATATGTATATCGCAGGCTTTTTGTTTCTTTACAAAAATGTTGTTGACAGAATATATATCCAGCATCTATAATGAACTCCAATAAAGGCTGTGAAGGAGAATAGTAGTTGACTCTGGCCTCTCAGAGAGCCGTCGCTTGGTGAAAGACGGCAGGCTGTAGATCAATGAAGCTCGCTCCGAAGCCGCTGTGCCGAACGTTCAGTAGGTGCAGACGTCGTGACTCAACGTTATACGAGGACGGGCATCATGTCGTGCCCTGTTAAGCTGGTGGCTTTTTAGCCGCAAGCAGAGTGGTACCGCGTGGTCTTACGTCTCTGTCGACGTAAGGCTTTTTTTGTTTCTCCGAAACTGCGAAGGCCACAGACAAATACTTTTTGAGGAGAAAAAACTTCAATGGCAACGATCAAGATCTTCGACACGACACTGCGCGACGGGGAACAGTCGCCGGGCTGCAGCATGAACCTGCAGGAAAAGATCGAAGTGGCAAAGCAGCTGGAAAAGCTGGGGGTGGACGTGATCGAGGCGGGCTTCGCCATCGCTTCTCCGGGAGATTTTATTTCCGTGAAGACCATCGCGGAAACGGTGAAGGACGCTACGGTGGCGAGCCTGTCCCGCGCGCTCAAGAAGGATATCGACCGAGCCTACGAAGCCGTGAAGGGCGCCGTCAGCCCGCGCATCCATACGTTTCTCGCTACATCGCCCATCCACATGCAGTATAAGCTCAAAATGTCGCCGGAAGATGTTTTGAAGCAGGCGGAGGAGATGGTGCGTTACGCGAAGTCATTGTGTGCCGATGTGGAATTCTCGGCGGAGGACGCGTCGAGGAGCGAGCCGGAGTTTTTGTACCGCGTATTCGAAGCGGTGATCAAGGCGGGCGCCACCTGCATCAATGTGCCGGATACCGTGGGGTATGCGATGCCGGAGGAGTTCTTTGAACTGATCAGCGGCGTCAAACAGAATGTACGCGGCATCGAGAAGATAGACCTTTCCGTGCATTGCCACAACGATCTGGGGCTGGGCGTGGCGAACACGCTGGCCGCGATCCGCGCTGGCGCGACGCAGGTGGAAGGCACGATCAACGGCATCGGCGAGCGGGCAGGCAACGCGGCGCTGGAGGAAATCGTGATGGCGTTGTCCACGAGACAGGATTTGTACGGATATACGACGAATATCAATACCAAACAGATATACAACGCGTCACGGTTGATTTCAGCGATCACCGGCGTCTCGGTCCAGCCGAACAAAGCCATCGTGGGCGCCAACGCGTTCGCACACGAGGCGGGTATCCATCAGCACGGCGTGCTCGCCAACAAACAGACGTATGAGATCATGACGCCCGAGTCCATCGGCTTGCCGGAGAACGTTATCGTGCTGGGCAAGCATTCCGGAAAGCACGCGTTTGCCGAGCGCCTCAAAGCCTTGGGCTACGCGCTGAGCGACGAACATCTGGAAGCCACGTTCGGGAAGTTCAAGGATCTGGCGGACAGAAAGAAGGACGTGTCCGACCTGGATATCCGCGCGTTGGTCGAGGTGGACACGTTCGATATCCCGAACGAATATGTGTTTGACACCTTTGTGATCAACAGCGGCAACCGCATGACGGCGACGGCGGTGGTGAAGCTGCAGCGTGAGGACAGAACGGTTGAGGAAGCGGCGACAGGCGACGGCCCGGTGGACGCGGCGTTCAACGCGGTGGAGCGCTGCATTGGCGAAAGCTTCGTGCTGGAGGATTACATTGTCCGCTCGGTCACGGGCGGCAAGGACGCGCAGGGCGAAGTGATCGTGAAGCTGTCCAAAGACGGCAAGAAGGCGCGCGGCCGCGGGCTCTCCACCGACGTGGTGGAAGCGAGTGTCAAGGCGTATATCGACGCAATCAACAAATATTACTATCAAATGAAGCTGGAGGGCTAAACACGTGGGCATGACAATGACGCAAAAAATACTGGCTAGCAAGACAGACCTCAAGGAAGTGCATGCCGGCCAGTTTATCGAAGCGCGGTTAGACCTCGCATTGGGGAACGATATCACAACGCCCGTCGCGATACGCGAATTCAAGCGCACAGGACGGACGCAGGTTTTTGACAAAGAAAAGATCGCCATCGTGCCGGACCATTTCACCCCCAATAAGGATATCAAGGCGGCCGAACAGGCCAAGCTGCTGCGCGACTTCGCGAAGGAATACGGCATCGTCAATTACTTCGAGATCGGCGAGATGGGCATCGAGCACTGCCTGATTCCCGAGAAGGGCCTGGCTGTGCCGGGCGACGCTATCATCGGCGCGGATTCGCATACCTGTACGTACGGCGCGCTGGGTGCGTTCTCCACCGGCGTGGGCAGCACGGACCTCGCGGCCGCGATGGCGCGCGGTGTCTGCTGGTTCAAGGTGCCTGCGGCGATCAAGTTCGCTCTCAAGGGCAAGATGCAAAAATGGGTGTCCGGCAAGGACCTGATCCTGCACATCATCGGCATGATTGGCGTGGACGGCGCGCTCTACCAGTCGATGGAGTTCGCGGGCGATATCGCCAGCCTCACAATGGACGACCGGTTCACGGTGGCCAACATGGCTATCGAGGCGGGCGCCAAGAACGGTATATTCCCGGTGGACGCCCAGACGATTGAGTATCTCAACGAGCACGCCGCGCGCCCGTATACGGCGTTTGAGGCAGATGGCGACGCGGAATACGCCCGCGTGATCGATATCGATCTGGCGGCATTGCGGCCTACCGTCGCGTTCCCGCACCTGCCGGACAACACCCGAACCATCGACGAGGTGGGGGATGTGGCGATTGATCAGGTGGTGATCGGCTCCTGCACCAACGGTCGTATCACCGACCTCAGGATCGCGGCGGAGATATTGCGCGGCCGCAAGGTGAAGAAAGGTGTGCGCGTCATCGTCTTCCCGGGAACGCAGGCCATCTACCTACAGGCGATGAAAGAGGGCTTGCTCGCAGACTTTGTGGAAGCGGGCGCCGCGGTATCCACGCCCACCTGCGGGCCGTGCCTCGGCGGGCACATGGGCATACTGGCGGCAGGCGAACGCTCCGTCTCCACCACCAACCGCAATTTTGTGGGACGCATGGGACATGTGGATTCCGAGGTGTATCTGGCCAGCCCGGCAGTGGCGGCGGCCTCCGCACTGACGGGGCGCATCGAAGATCCCGCCAATATATAATAATGAAGGAGAACTGACATGGGTAAAGTTTATAAATACGGCAACAACGTGGATACGGACGTTATCATACCCGCCAGGTATCTCAACACCTCGGACGAGAAGGAACTGGCGTCGCACTGCATGGAGGATATCGACAAGGATTTCGTCAAAACGGTGCAGCCCGGCGATATCATCGTGGCGGAAGCCAACTTCGGCTGCGGTTCGTCCCGTGAGCACGCGCCCATCTCCATCAAGGCTTCCGGCATTTCCTGCGTCATCGCGTGTACGTTTGCCCGCATCTTCTTCCGTAACGCCATCAACATCGGCCTGCCGATACTGGAATGCGAGGAAGCGGTGAAGAACACGGATGCCGGTGACGTGCTTGAAGTCGATCTGGCCAGCGGCGTGATCAAAAACACGACCAGAGGACTCGCGTTTCAGGCGGAGCCGTTCCCGCCGTTTATGCAGCGCATCATTGACGCGGGCGGACTGATCGGCGATATCTCACGCATCTGAATAAATCGCATAGATACTTCCAAAAAGCAGCGCGCAGCTGCTTTTTGTTTTTCGAGAATAATTTCACAGATTGAATTTATTTTTATTTTCTGTTGCAGGATTTTAAATATGAGTATAGAATAAGTTTATGAATACAATTTCAATATATGAAATTTGGATAGTGTAGTAACCAGTGCAATGAATAGTTGGGCCGAGCAGGACGCCTTCTGATTGGCTCGACTTTCTTTGTGAGGTAAAACAAATAACACCATCATAGTGATAAAATAAAATACGGTATCTCATTGTATACAAGGAGAAGGAGTGATGGACCTGGAAAACCTGAAAATTAACGATATCAATGCCATGATCCGAATCGCAAAGAAATATTACGAGCTGAACATGTCTCAGGAAGAGATATCTCTTGAGGAGGATATTTCAAAGTCCTCCGTATCCAGAATGCTCAAAAAAGCCACAATTCTGGGATATGTGCGCCATGAGATCATCTATCCGGTCAAATCCGTCGCCCAGCAAGAGCAGCTGATCAAGAAAATTTTCGATATAGAACACCTTTTTATCGTACCTAAGATGGTGGACGACAGGGATGTCCGGCTGATTGATACCTGCCGCACGGTCGCGCAGGACCTCAACCGGTTTATCTCCGATCAGGATATCGTCAGCGTTTCCTGGGGGCGTACGGTGGAGAAGCTGTCGACACTGCTGGTGCCGCCTGTTCCACCAAAGAAAGGCATCAAGATCGCCCAACTCAACGGCTCCATCGCGACCAGCGTGCTGTCCACAAAGACAGCGGGTATACTGGAGCGTTTCACGGAAGCATATTCGGGCGTTGGCTATATCCTCGCTGCACCTGCTTTGGTGGATGATGAAGAGATCGCCGAGGCGATCAAAAGGGATTCGCGTATCAAAAACGTATTGAAAATGGCCAGAGACGCCAGCATTGCGGTATTCGGTATCGGCCAGCTTTCCGATCAGTCCGTGCTGGTCGAACGCGGCGCGATCACCTCTGACGACGTTAAAAAACTGGCCGCAAAGGGTGCGGTGGGCGATATCTGTTCCAGATACTTTGACATAAAAGGCAATGTGGTGGATGACGATTACGAGGAGCGCACCATCGGCATAGACCTAGTGGAACTCAAACAAAAGAAGCACCGTATCGGCATCGCCGTGGGCATAGAAAAGGCAGACGCCGTGATCGGCGCGCTGACGGGGGGCTATATGACATCGCTGTATATGGACGAAATGACGGCGTCATATGTGCTCAAGCGGTGTGAGGAACTGGGATATTAGTTTTGTAGCTTTGGCTGTAATGTTCTGATAAGGAGGAGTTCGATGGAAAAGCGTTTTATTATGGCGATCGACCAGGGGACGACCGGAACGCGTGTTGTGCTGTTCAACCGTGACGGGCAGATCCATGCGTCGGCCTATCGGGAGATCAGGCAGATTTTCCAGAAGCCCGGCTGGGTGGAGCATGACCCGAAGGAATACTGGGATACCACGATGGAATGCGCCGCCGAAGTATTCGAGAAAGGCAAAACCAGCGCGGCGGAAGTGGCGGCGATCGGCATCACCTGCCAGCGCGAGACGACGATACTGTGGGACCGCGACACCGGCGAGCCTTTGTATTACGCGATCGTATGGCAGTCCAGACAGTCTGCCGGCATCTGCGAGGACTTGAAGGCGATGGGGCTGGAGGATTATATCCGCGAGAGAACCGGCCTTTTGATAGACGCTTATTTCTCCGGAACAAAGATCAAATGGATCATCGACAATGTGCCCGGCGTGAAGGAGAAGGTGAAGGCGGGCAAGGTCTGCTTCGGCAATATCGACAGCTGGCTGATGTATAAGCTGTCCGGCGGCGAGCATGTGGAGGATTATACGAACGCTTCCCGCACGCTGCTTCTTGACATCCATACGCTCAAGTGGGACGAGAAGATCATGAACGCGCTGGAGATACCGGTGGACATACTGCCTCAGCTCAAACCGTCCAGCGGCATACTGACGATGACCAGCAAGGATGTTTTCTTTGGCGAAGCCGTACCGGTGGCGGGCGACGCGGGCGACCAGCACGCAGCCACGTTCGGGCAGACCTGCTTCGAGCCCGGCATGGCGAAGAATACCTACGGCACCTCGCTCGCGTTGATGATGAACATCGGCGAGGAGCTTAAGCTGAGCAAGAACGGCCTGACGACCGACCTGGGCTGGGTGCTGCCAAACAAAACGGAGTACGCGTTTGAAGGCGTTATATTTGTGGGTGGCGCGGCCATCCAGTGGCTGCGCGATGGCCTGAAGATCATCAAGAACTCCGCGGAAGTCAGTGAACTGGCGGCCCGTGTGGAGGATACGGCAGGCGTTTATATGGTGCCTGCGTTCGTGGGGCTTTGCGCGCCGTATTGGGATATGTACGCGCGCGGCACCATCATCGGCATCACGCGCGGCACCACGCACGAGCACATCGCCAGAAGCGCCTTGGAAGCCATCGCTTATCAGACGCGCGACGTGCTGGACTGCATGGAGAAGGATTCGGGGCAGAAGGCCTCGGCGCTGCGTGTGGACGGCGGCGCGACAGCCAGCGATTTTCTGATGCAGTTCCAGGCGGATATTCTCGGCATTCCGATTCAGAAGCCGGTGGTCACCGAGATGGCGGCGCTGGGCGCGGCTTATCTCGCGGGCCTGGGCGTGGGCTTCTGGAAGGATCAGAACGAGATCGCCAAGCAGTGGAAGGTGGCGCGTGTGTTTGAACCGAACATGAGCGAAGACAAGCGCGAAGCTCTGTATGCGGGATGGAAGCGCGCGGTGGAACGCTCGTTTAATTGGGCCAGGGAATAAGTTGTTTGTATCGAGAAAAATTCGTACGTATAGAAAATCCGGTTAAGCAACAAGCTGCAACGAAAAATTCGTTGCAGCCTGCTGCCAAACAATATATTATGTTATGGGGAATTGGTCATTACTGAATTTATTTTATACGGGCGCGAGAATTTTTTCAAGATATAAATAAACTTATTTTCTAATTTTATATATTTTTATGGAGGTAGAAAAGCTTTTATGGATCTTAACGAACTCATCAGACAAGTCACGGAAGAAGTGTGTGCGCGTATCACCGGAGCCGGACAAGCCCAGAGCGAAGATTATTCGCCTGCCTCGCTGGCAAAGTACGTGGACCACACGCTTTTGAAGCCGGACGCATCCGAAGACCAGATACGTAAAGTTTGCGACGAAGCAAAGAAGTATCATTTTGCCAGTGTCTGCGTGAACCCCAGCTATATTAAATTTGTGGCTGAGCAGCTCGCGGGCAGCGGCGTCGCCCCCTGTGTGGTGGTCGGTTTCCCGCTGGGAGCCACAACGCCTGAAGTGAAAGCGGAGGAGACCAACACCGTTATTCTGAACGGCGCGAAGGAAGTGGACATGGTCATCAACGTGGGCGCTGTGAAGTCCGGTAACTGGGCGCTCGTGAAAAGGGACATCGAGGCTGTTGTGGGCGCCGCGAAGGGCCGCGCGCTGGTCAAGGTCATCATCGAGACCTGCCTGCTGACGGACGAGGAAAAGGTGAAAGCCTGCACCATCTCCAAGCTGGCCGGGGCGGATTTCGTCAAGACCTCCACCGGTTTCTCCACAGGCGGCGCGACGGTGGAAGACGTCCGTCTGATGAGACAGACTGTTGGCCCTGTAATGGGCGTGAAAGCCTCGGGCGGTGTGAAGGACTATGATTCCGCCGTGGCGATGATCAAGGCGGGCGCGACCCGTTTGGGCACCAGCTCCGGCGCGAAGATCGTTTCCGGTTCTTCCGAGAAATCGAACTGCGTCAACTGCGGACGCTGCCAGGGCACCTGCCCGACAGGCAACGTGACAATAATGAAATCACAATATTGATTTGAATGGGAGGACTTTAAATAATGACTAAAGAAGCTTTGGGCATGGTGGAAACGAAGGGCCTTATCGGCGCGATCGAAGCGGCTGACGCGATGGTGAAAGCGGCGAACGTGACGCTGATCGGCAAAGAGAAGATCGGCAGCGGTCTGGTGACAGTAATGGTCCGCGGCGACGTCGGCGCTGTGAAGGCGTCTGTGGATGCCGGTGCGGCAGCGGCCAAGCGCGTGGGCGAGCTGGTGAGCGTGCACGTGATCCCGCGCCCCCATACCGATGTGGAAGGCATTCTTCCCGAAAAATAAAGACAGCTTAGCGTCTCAAAATCAAGCCGGTTATGTGTGAATACATATGCCCGGCTTTTTTTGTTGTCTGTTAATAAACGCATACAAGCCCTCATATACATTACCATGAAACAAATGATTGACTGGACAAAAGTCCTGGAGAAGTATCTGCCAGCCCATATCCACCGGGCGCTCACCGCTGTCACAGCCAGCATACTGCCGTTTGTTGAGGAACTCCGGCTGCGTGCGAACAAGCCGCTGATGATCTATACCGGCGAACGCGGCTATTGCGTCTCATCGGACGGACGGGCCGACGAGGCAATCGGCCTGAAGGTCACCGAGGCGGATATCGAGCAGACGTTCAGCGCCATCACCGGCAAATCGCCCTACGCCTATGAAGACGAAATCCGCCAGGGCTTCCTGACGCTCAGCAGCGGCATACGCGCCGGTCTGTCCGGCAGCGCGATGCTCACGAACGGCCAGCTGAAAACCTACAAGAGCGTGAGCGGCATCAATTTTCGTATACCGCGCGAAGCGACAGGCATCTGCCAGAGGCTGCTGCCGTATATCTCGAATAACGGCAGGCTTGCCAACACGCTGATCATATCGTCTCCCAAGCTCGGCAAGACCACTATCGCCCGCGATATCGCGCGCAGCGCGGGCAGCGGTATCGGGCTTCAGCCCGGCAAGGTGTCGCTGATCGACGAGCGGCAGGAACTGGCCGCATCGCTGTATGGCTGCCCGCTGTTCGATGTGGGGCGCGAGACGGACGTGATATCCGGCGTGCTGAAGGCGACCGGCGTGTTCATGGCGCTGCGCTCGCTGTCTCCCGACGTGATCATCACGGACGAGATCGGCAAATCCGAGGATCTGGACGCGCTGAAGGAAGTGGCCAACAGCGGCGTGGTGATGATCGCGACGGCGCACGCGCCGGACCTGGACTCACTGCTGAACAGGATGTTTTTCCGGCGGCTGTTCGACGAGCGGCTGTTCGACGCCTATGTGGTGCTGTCGGCATCTCTTGGACGCATCACAATACAGCAGGTGCATGATGCACTGGGACAGCCTCACCTGAACACGCCGTTCCGGCTTTCCTGTGCGGAGGCGGTGGCGGTATGAAGCTGGCGCTGTGTTTCCTGATCGTCGTGATCAGCGCGTATATCGGCAGGCTGTTGTCCAGAAGGATGTCGCAGCGTCTGGAATTTTTCCGGGACTACCTGTCCGCCATGACTCAGCTTTCGGACAAGGTGGTGGCGCTGGGGCTGGAGCTTTACAAAGCGCTGTCCGAATGTCGCAGCGAATCAGTAAACCCGCTGTTTCACCAGTGCGCCATGATGCTGAGGCAATACCCGCAATTAAAGCTGGAGCAGATATGGAAGAAGAGCCTGGCGCAGTGCCGGGATATTCAGACCTCGCTCAGCAAAACGGATGTGGTGCTGCTGGCGGAGGGAGGCGAAGCGCTGGAGGCACTGTGCACCAACCCCAGCGAGAAGCAGGCGTCGATTTATTTAAAACAGCTCGCCGGATATATCGCCACACTGGAGCAGGAGAAGAACAAGAAGAACAAGCTGTATAACACAGCCGGCGTGCTGGCCGGGTTAATGATCGCGCTGCTGGTCATATAAAAGGAGGGGGCATCTATCTTGGACATCGATCTTATTTTCAGAATTGCGGCCATCGGGATACTGATTGCGATACTCAACCAACTGCTGGTGAAGGCGGGCCGCGAGGAGATGGCGACGATGGTTACCATCGCCGGGCTGATCATCGTGCTGCTGATGGTGGTGGATCTGGTCAGCAACCTGTTTGAAAGCGTCCGGCGAATATTCAACCTGTATTGAGCCATGGAAATTATCAACATCGCGCTGATCGGTATCGTCGCGGGCGTACTGGTGGTCACAATACGTCAAAAGCAGCCGGAGCTGGGCATGCAGGTGAGCTTGATCGCGGGCATCGTGATTTTCATCTATGTGCTGGATTACCTGGTGGTGGCTGTCGACTACCTGCGGGATATCGTGAACCGTTATCAAATACCGTACGAAAGCATCGCCATTGTATTGAAGATCGTGGGCATCGCCTATATCTGCGAATTCGCCGTGCAGGTGCTTAAAGACACCGGCGAGAGTTCGCTGGCGGCCAAGGTGGAGATAGCCGGACGGGTGTTTATCATCGTGCTGTCGCTGCCGGTGATCACGTCGTTTCTGACGATGGTGCTGGGAATGCTGGGATAAACGCATGAAGAAATTATGGATCATATTCGCCGTTCTGCTTTGCGTATTCATGGCGCCGCGCCTGGCGTTGGCGGACGACGAGTTGGAGAAGGCCATAACTGACGAGATTGAGGACGAGATCAGCGAGAATATAGAGAATGCGCTGACCACGGCGGATCTGCACGAGCTGGAGGAATACTACAACGAGTATGCGCGGACACTGGCGCCGGTCACGGATGGAGCGAGCCTTGGCAGCTTCATCACCATGCTGGCCCAGGGCGGCGCCACATTCAACGCGGCGGATGTATACGGCATGGTGCTGAACGCACTGTTCGCCGGGCTGAAACAGAGCATTCCCGCTGTCGTGCAGATCATCATCGTCGCGCTGATATTCAGCATCATCTCGCACTTTAAGCCGTCGTTCGGGGAAACGGGGGTCAGCAAGGCGGCGCAGACGGCCCAGTTTGTGATCGTCGGCACCATGACGCTGGGCATACTGGCTTCGGCGTTCTCCATCGGTTCGGGCGCGGTGGAGAAGATGACGTCTTTCACCGGCGAATTTTTCCCGCTGATGATCTCGCTGCTGACGGCGCTGGGCGGCATCACGTCCGCTGCGATATTGAGCCCGGCCACGGTGTTTCTGACCACGGGCATCACGATATTCTTCAAGGGCTTCGTGCTGCCTCTCATCATCGTGCTGACAGTGTTTACGATCATCAACCATTTCTCCACCACGATCAAGCTCAGCGGCTTCTGCGCGCTTTTGAAGAGTATTGTCAAGTGGGGAGTGGGTATCGGTCTCACGGTGTTCATCGGCATCATCGCCATACAAGGGCTGCTGGGGTCGTCCTTCGACGGCGTGTCCATCAAGACAGCGAAGTTTACGATCGACAAGTTCGTACCCATCGTGGGCGGCCTGTTCGCGCAGTCGGTGGATGTGGTGATCTCGTGCACGCTGCTCATCAAGAACGCCGTGGGCATCGCGGGCATCATCATCATCGCCGCCATCGTGATATCCCCGGCGCTCGCGATACTGGCCCATTACTTTCTGTTCAAACTGACGGGCGCGATTTTGGAGCCCATTGCGGGCGGCGAGATGGGCAAGTTTGCGCAGGACGCGGCGGATGTGCTGATGCTGCTGTTCGTCGCGGTGCTGGCGGCGGCGATCATGTTCTTTGTGACCACGGCGGTCATCATCGGGGCAGGCAACGCCAACATCATGTTAAGGTGAGATTATGCAGGAGCTTGTAAACACTTGGGCGGTTTCCGTAACGATGGCCATCATATTCAGCGCTGTGATCGGCATGCTGCTGCCCGATTCGGCGATCAAGAAATACGTCTCGGTCGTGATCGGCATTGTGGTCACCATCATCATACTCGCGCCGCTGATATCGCTGCTCAGCGGTGCGGATGTGCCGGCACAGCTGGAGGACGCGCTGCAGAGCGCGGGCAGCAACGATCCGGCGGTACCGGAGAGCGGCTCGTACAAAGATTACATTTACCAGATCTATGAGGTATATATGGGGGATGATTAAAATAAATATGAGTATTGAAAAGGGTGATACAAATGAGTGAAACGGAAAATACAGCCGCGATGGGCGGAGCCCAGGAGACCAAAAGCGGGAAAGGTGTACTTTCACGCTTCACGAAACTGGATATCAAAAAGAAGATACAGTATCTTGCGATACTGCTTGTTGTCATCGTGATACTGGCGATCTATTTTGCGTCAAGCGGCGGTATCACGAAGAAACAGGAGAATAATAATACGTCGTCCGCTGCAAATACCGAGGTTCAGAGCGCCCAAACCGCGGACAGCATCGAACAGCAGCTCAAGTACACGCTGTCGCAGATAGAGGGCGCGGGCAAGGTGGAGGTGATGATCACTTACGAATCCAGCAGCGAGATCGTGCCCGCCATCAGCGTGGATAAACAGACGTCCACAACGACGAATACGTCAGACAACAGCATGAGCACGACCAACACCGAGAACACCCAGAGCGAGGTGGTGACCGTGAACGGCAGCAACGGCAACAGCGCGCTGGTGCTCAAGGAAAAAAGCCCGGAGATAAGAGGGGTGATCGTGGTGGCGGAAGGGGCGGATAACATTGCGGTAAAGCTTAATCTGCTCAGCGCTGTAAAGACATTGCTGAACATCAGCCCGGACCAGGTTGATGTATATAAAATGAATAATGAGTAAGGGAAGTGAATTTGTATAATGATTAAGGGAAATGGTATAATGAAGAACAAGAAGGTCGGGCGTTATCTGCTTCTGGCAGGCCTTATCGTGGTGCTGATTGGTGTGGGATACTTAAACTTTGCGCTGGGAACGGACCCGGGTGCAGGGGACCAGACGGCCGAAGCCGGTGACGTGGCGGATTCTGAGATCGAAGGAGCGCTGTCGGCGGACGATCTGGCCGTCATGTCCTCCGACAACTATTTCGCGGATTATAAAACGAACAGGGAAAGCGTACGCGACAAGGAAGTATCGTATCTGGACAGCATCATCTCTGACGAGATCAGCGATGCGGAAACCGTGAAAGACGCCCAGGACCAGAAGATCGAGATCGTGCAGCAGATGGAGAATGAACTGACGATCGAAGGGCTGCTGATGGCGAGCGGCTTTGAGGATGCGATCGTGACGGTGCAGACCGGCTCTGTGAACGTTGTTATCAAGGCCAAAGAGATCACCAAGGAAGATGCTGCCAAAGTTTTGGAGATCGTCAGGCAGGAAACAGGCGAGCCGGCGCAGAATATCAAGGTGATACTCCAAGGGTGATTATCGATTTTCGTTACCTTGCAGATTGTATTTGGCTGTCCTGTCTGTTATAATCTAAGCATTAATTGAAGAGGTGAGATGTTTGAGCACAAACGATATGAACACGCGCGAAGAGCAGAACGGCAGCATATCTTTTGCGAACGACGTGGTGGCGACGATCGCGGGTCTTGCGACGGTGGAAATAGAGGGTGTCGCCGGTATGAGCGGCGGTTTTTCCGGCGGACTGGCTGAGCTGCTCGGCAGGAAGAACCTGACCAAGGGCGTTAAAGTAGAGGTCGGCAAGGAGGAGTGCGCTGTCGATCTCTTCATCATTGTGGATTACGGCGTTGAGATACCGCTGATGTGCGACAAGATTCAGGCCAACGTAAAAAAAGCCGTGGAAACGATGACCGGCTTGCGCACCGTTGAGATCAACGTCCATATCCAGGGCGTTCGCGTCGCAAAAGAGCCCGTTGAGGATGTCAAGCGCGTCCATTGATTGACTGAATTGGGCCCTTAAAGGACTTAAGGATTCGGGGGATACAAAAGAGAAATGCGTATTTTCATGAGAATACTGCTGACGTTGTATATACTGGCCGTCCTGTTTGTGACGGGCGTCACGCTATGTTGCGCGTGGGGGCTGATCGCTGTGGATTATCCCACTTGGTGGCTTAGCCAGCTTTACAGCAACACCGGCGTAATCTGGATCGTGTCGGTTGTCGGCGTCGTGGTGGTGATCATCAGTCTGATGCTGATGTTTTCCGGCATACGCCGCCGCAAGCCCAAAACGGCTATGGTGCGGATGACTGAAGGCGGAGCGATATCCATCACGGTGACCGCGCTGGAGGATATGGCGATGCGGTTTATCGCGGCCAACGATACGGTGCGCAGTGTGAAGGCCGCTGTTTCCGTTCGGGATTCCAAGCTGATCGTCAATGCCAAACTGTCCGTTTCGGATGGGACAAACATCCCCGAGGTGCTGCAAGTGCTGCAAACGGGACTGAAGGCTCATATCGAGCTGTTTGCCGGCATTGAAGTCAATAAAATCATACTGCTTGTCGAGAAGACAACGCAGGTTGTAAAGGCGCGTGTCGAATAGTGTCTGATCCGCACAGCTTTATCAGCTATGTAAAAGAACACAAGGGTGTGATCATCGGCGTTGCCTTGGGGTTGTTGGTCGGCATTCTAATGCTGTCCATCGGCTTTTTTGCGACGCTGTTTTTGGCCATTTGCGCTGGGATAGGCGCTCTTTTTGGGACAAAGAATAAGCTTCGGAAAAGACTTCTCGAAATTTTGGACAAGATATTACCGGATATATTCAAATAATTGGAGGATAGATGAGTAGAAGGGCGGCACGGGATACAGCGCTGCGGTTGTTTTACGAATATGCGGTCACCGGCGAGTTCAATCCCGCAACGATGGACGTCATGCGGGATTGTTTTGATAAAGGCATGAACGACAATGCCTGGGCATATGTCGGGCGTCTGATCGATCTGTATAAAACACATACCGAAGAAGTGGACGCTGTGATACAGGCGAACTCAAAGAACTGGAATATCAGTCACATGGCCAAGGTGGAGCTGTCGATACTCCGCATCGGCGTGTGTGAGCTGTACTACTGCGAAGACATACACGAGAGCATCACGATCAACGAGTGTGTGGAGCTGGGCAAGAAATTCGCGACGGATAAATCAGCGCGGTTTATCAACGGCGTGCTGGCCGCAGTGCTGAGCGCCGAACAGACGAATGCGCAGCCCAAATAGCGCGGCGTTTGCTGTGGACACCAGCGCCTACACCACGTCCATCGCGATGGTATCGGACGGGCGCGTGGTGCTTGATAAGCGGCTGATGCTGGCTGTGCCGCAGGGCGGCCGGGGCCTGCGGCAATCTGAAGCGGTGTTTGCGCACGTGAAAAACCTTCGTGCGCTTTTTTCAGGTTCAGGACCAATTATGGATGTAACGGCAGTGGGCTTCAGTGAGAAACCCTGTCCGGCGGAGCAGTCGTATATGCCGGTTTTCTGCGTAGGTGCGTCTCACGCGGCCGCGTTTGCCGGGGCGCTGGGCATCAAGCCGTATGCGCTGACGCACCAGCACGGGCACCTGTACGCGGCTTTCTTCGGCAACAATATGCCGAACGGCGTGTACGGTGCAATGCATGTGTCCGGTGGAACGCTGGACCTGCTGAGGGTCACGGTGGAAGACGAGCTGATCACAGACATTGAACCGATGGGCGGATCACTGGATATCACCTGCGGACAGTTGATCGATCGTGTGGGCGTGGCGGCAGGGTTGTCGTTTCCGTCCGGATCGCATATGGAAAAGCTGTACAAGCCGGGTACCGGGAAGCTGGCCGTCAGAGTGGACGGACTGCACGCGAACCTGTCGGGCGCAGAAACACAGGCGCTGAGGCGGCTGGCAGACGGGGAAGAGCCGGGCACCGTGTGCAGCGCGGTCTTTGACTGCGTGGCTGAGACGCTGGCACGGCTCATATCCAATCTGGCGGCGGCGCAGGGCCTGACGCGATTCATACTGTCCGGCGGCGTGATGGCGGGGGCGGTGATTCGCGAACGCCTTGAGCAGCTCGGCGGTGAACAGGATGTCAGCCTGGTGATGACACAAAGAGAATACTGCGGCGACAACGCCTGCGGCCTCGCGCTCGCGGCGGAACGCCTGCATAACAAAGGAGTTTCAGCTTGACGATTATCGATGGAAAAGCCATATCGGCACAGATCAGAGAGGAACTGAAAAAGGACGTTATAGCGCTGAAGGCCCAGGGAATAACGCCGGGTCTGGCGGTGATACTGGTGGGCGACGATCCCGCATCCGCGGTTTATGTGCGCAACAAGGCGCGCGCCTGCGACGAGTTGGGCATGTATTCGGTGGTGCATACGCTGCCCGCTGAAACGACCAAGGAAGAGCTTATCGCGCTGGTGCATGAATGCAACGCGGACGAGGCGCTGCACGGCATACTCGTTCAGCTGCCGCTGCCGGGGCATCTAGACGCGCTGGAGATACTGCGCGAGGTGGACCCCAACAAGGACGTGGACGGCCTGCACGTGGTGACGGCAGGGCGTTTGCTGGTGGGCGAAAGGGGCTTCATCCCCTGCACGCCCAAGGGCGTCATCCGGCTGATCAAGAGCACGGGCACCGAGATCAGCGGAAAACGCGCCGTGGTGGTGGGGCGCAGCAACATGGTGGGTAAGCCTGTTTCGTTGCTGCTGATGAACGAAAACGCGACGGTCACCATGTGCCACTCGCGCACGAAAGACCTTGCCAAGGTGTGCGCAGAAGCGGATATCCTGGTGGCGGCCATCGGCAAGCCGGAGATCATCACCGGTGCATTCGTCAAGCCGGGTGCTGTCGTCATCGACGTGGGCACCACCAAGGTGGACGGCAAGCTGAAGGGCGACGTGTTATTTGAGGAAGCGGCAAAGAAGGCTTCTTTCATCACGCCAGTGCCGGGAGGCGTAGGCCCGATGACGATCACAATGCTGATGGAGAACACCATCGAGGCGGCCCGCATCTATGGCTGACGTGGTTTTCACCGTTTCGCAGATCACCGAGTATTTGAGCCGCAAGTTTTTTCAGGATCCGTTTATCAGCGCGGTGAAGGTGGTCGGCGAGGTGACAAACTTTTCGATGTCGTCGGTCGGCCATGCGTTTTTCTCCCTCAAGGACGAAAACAGCATGATCGGCTGCATTGTCTACGATTTTGCGGCGCATCCGGATAAGGATATGATTGCGGATGGCGCGTTGCTCAAGGTGGGCGGGCGCGTCACGTTTTACAGAAAGAGCGGCACGATCCAGCTGGCGGTGGAATCTGCGGCGCTGCAGGGCGTGGGAGACCTGTTCGCCCGGTTCGAGCGTACCAAGAAGCGATTGGCTGAGGAAGGCCTTTTCGATACCGCGCATAAAAAGCCGTTGCCATTGTTCCCCACAACCATCGGCGTGGTCACCTCCACGTCGGGCGCGGTGTTGTACGACATCATCAACGTAGCCACGCGCCGTTTTGACGGCATCCGAATCACGGTGTATCCGGTGCCGGTACAGGGGGCGGACGCAGCCGAAAGGGTCAGCCAGGGTATCCGATATTTTAACCAGACAGCCAATGTGGGCGTGATCATCGTCGCGCGCGGCGGCGGCTCCTTCGAAGACCTGTTCGCGTTCAACGAAGAAACGGTGGCGCGGGCGGTCTATGAGTCAGAAATACCCGTCGTGTCCGCGGTGGGGCATGAGACGGACTATACTTTATGCGATATGGCGGCGGACCTTCGCGCGCCTACGCCGTCGGCGGCGGCTGAGTTGGTCGTCCGTGAAAAGAAAGCCATTTACGACGTGCTGGCCGTAAGCAAGGCCGCTCTCGGACAGGCGTTGCTGGGTGTTCTGGATGCGCGTGAGCGGCGCGTATCGGCAGCCTCAGCGTCATTGAGCGCTTATCCGCTGAGGCTGAAAATCAGCCGGGTGAACGAGCAGATCGAAAGCCGTCTGGCTCTGATGCGGCGCGGTTTGGAGGCCAGGCTTCAGGCGTGCGCATTGCGGCTGGAGCAGTATCAGGACAGGCTGGAGAGCCTGAACCCGCGGAACGTGCTGGCGCGCGGCTATGCGCTGGTACACAGCGCGGACGGACGTATTGTCACGTCAAGCGCCGACACTGCCCAACGGATGGAGATCGAGTTTGTAGACGGGCGCGTGGCTGTGGAAAGGACGGATGGTTGATGGACGATTTTGAAAAGGACCTCAAAAGGCTGGAGGAGATTTCCCAGCAGCTTCAGTCGGGCGAGGCGGGTATTGAACAGAGCATGGCGCTGTATTCGGAGGGCGTGAAGCTTGCCGAGATGCTGCAAAAACGCCTGAATACATACAAGTCCAAAATCGAGATACTTGAGAACGAGGGCAAAGGCTCATGAACACGGCTGCCGAGGGTATCAGAAGATATGGCGCATTGGTGAACATGCGGCTGGAGACGCTGATGGAGCTGATGTGCGAACCGGGCACGCTCAAGGACGCGATGGGATACAGTATTGCGGCTGGCGGAAAGAGACTGAGGCCCGCGCTTTGCCTGATGACGGCGGAGATGTTCGGAGACGCGGCGAAAGCGCTGGATATTGCCTGCGCGCTGGAGATGATCCATACCTATTCGCTGATCCACGACGACCTGCCGTGCATGGATAACGACGTGCTGCGGCGGGGCAAGCCCACCAACCACGTGGTGTTTGGCGAAGCCTACGCGCTGCTGGCGGGAGACGGGCTGCTCAACTGCGCGTTCGAGGTGATGCTGGAATGCGCGACCCGCAGCGCGGGAGACGGGCTGGATTACCTGTCCGCGATGCATATCGTCGCAAAGGCGTCCGGCGTGACGGGCATGATCGAAGGACAGGCCTGCGACATCGCGTTTGAGGGGCAGGACAAGAACAGCGAGGTGCTGAGCCATATCCATGAGCGCAAGACAGGCGCGATGATCCGCGCGTCGGTGCTGAGCAGCGCGGCGCTGTTTCGGGCAACGGGCAATGAAATGGCGGCTTTGGAAACGTACGGCAACCGTATCGGCCTTGTTTTCCAGATCGTGGACGACATACTGGACGAGGTGGGAGACGAAAGCGTGCTGGGCAAGTCCATCGGTAAGGATGCGGATTCCGGCAAGCAGACATTCGCACGGATTTACGGCATCGAAGCGTCTTGCCGGATCGCCCGGAAAATGACAGAGGAAGCGGAGAATGCGCTCAGCATTTTCGGGCCACGCGCTAACGGTTTAAAGTCTCTCGCTCAATATCTGCTGATGCGTGACCGATAAACCAAACCAGAATTTTTGCGGCAAAAAAATGCCGCTTTTTTATTTCGGGTTCATATATGAATCACCTTTTTATCACCTGCCTTTTTTTAGGGAAAATGCAGCCTGTTTACCCGTTTCTATGAATTTACACACACGATGAAGTGTTGCATCTGCAATATTTTAGGTCGTATAAAAGGATTTTGGCATGGTAAAGCTAGTCATATCAAAGCACCAAGGAGATATGACATGCTGACGAACAAGGTTGAGATCTGCGGCGTTGATACGTCCAAGCTGCCTGTGATGAAGCCAAGGCAAATGAAGGAAACAATGCTTAAGGTCAAAGCCGGCGACCGCGCTGCGCGGGAGGAATTTATTCGGGGGAATCTTCGGCTGGTCTTAAGCGTAATCCAGCGCTTTACAGGCCGCAGAGAGAATATGGACGATCTTTTCCAGGTGGGTTGCATCGGCCTGATCAAAGCCATAGACAACTTCAACGTGGAGATGGGCGTGCGCTTTTCCACCTATGCCGTTCCGATGATCACGGGAGAAATCAGGCGCTATCTGAGGGACAACAACAGCATCCGCGTTTCCCGCTCGCTAAGAGACATCGCGTATAAGGCACTGCAGATTCGCAATACAATGGCAAAAAAGGATTGCAGTGACCCCAGCGTGGAGAAGATCGCGGCGGAGCTTGGCATCAACGTGGAGGACGTTGTTTTCGCGCTGGACGCCATACAGGACCCCGTGTCGCTCTATGAACCGGTGTATCACGACGGCGCTGACGCCATCTATGTGATGGACCAGCTGCAGGACAAGAGCTGCGCCGATGAAACATGGCTGGAAGGCATCGCGCTGAAAGAGGCGATCGAGAAGCTGGGAGAGCGTGAGCGCAATATCATACAGATGCGGTTCTATCAGGGAAAGACGCAGATGGAGGTGGCCGAGGAGATCGGCATCAGCCAGGCGCAGGTTTCCCGTCTGGAGAAAAACGCGCTAAAAAGCATGAAAAGGAGCATATAAATACAAGCAGTGGGAGTGGCTAAAAACCGGGACGTTCGCAGCGTTCCCGGTCTTTTTTTTGATCCCTGCATAATATGATATAAAGTGAGGTGATGGCGATGACAAGATATGCCCAGCTTCGGCAAAAGGAAGTCGTCAATGTTTTGGACGGTGCAAGGCTTGGATACATATCGGATTTGGTGATAGACATGTCGAGCGGCAAAGTGACCGCGATCGTTGTTCCTGGCCCGATGCGGCTGTCGTTCCTGTTCAAAGGCGAGCGGGACAGCGTGATCCCGTGGCAATGCATCAGAAAAGTCGGCGAAGACGTTGTATTGGTGGAAATTGACGTCAATGGAATACCAAACTATCGCGATTAATTGTATTTCTTCATAATTATGCTATAATAATAGCAAATACGGCATGGGGGCTTATTATGAAGTGCATATATTGCGGTTATCTGGAAAGCAAGGTTGTGGATTCTAGGCCAACGGATGAAGGAAGCTCTATCAGGCGGCGCCGTGAATGCCTGGCATGCAAAAAGCGTTTCACCACTTATGAGAAAATAGACAGCCTGCCGCTGCTCGTTATCAAGAAGGATGGAGAGCGGGTGCCCTTCGATTCGGACAAGATCAAGATCGGCATCATCAAAGCGTGTGAGAAACGTCCGGTCCCCATGCAGGATATTGAAACGCTGGTGTTGAATGTGGAAAAGACCATATTCAATTCCTTAAGGCAGGAGATCAGCACCAAGGAAATCGGCGAACTGGTCATGAAGGGTTTGAAGGACCTAGACGACGTGGCCTATGTGCGTTTCGCCTCGGTCTATAAGGAATTCAAGGACGTCGATACGTTTATGCAGGAGCTTCAGCGCCTGCTGGAAGAAAAATAGGATGCAGCAGATACAAAAGGGTTTTACACAGTGGAAAAAGAACGGCGTCCGCTATTTCACGATACCGGCTTTTGAACGGGCCGGGGGCGTGATTTGCGCGTTTTCCACACGTGTTGGCGGCGTGAGCCCCAAACCGTTCGATACGCTCAATTTCAGCAAAAGCAGAGAGCCGAGCATCCCGAATTTTCTTGAGAATATGTACCGCTTCGGCGACGCCGCGGGTTTTGACAGCCGACAGGCCGTACTGGACAATTACGCGCACGGGGTGGATATCTATCGTGTCCGGACAGAGGATGCCGGATGCGGCATATGGCGCGAGCTGGTTCCATACGAGTGCGACGGCCTATATACGGATGAAACAGGGCTGCCGCTCGTCTCGCTCCATGCGGACTGCGTGCCGCTGTTTTTTTACGATCCCGTGAGGCGCGCTGTGGCGGTATGCCATGCGGGCTGGCGGGGCGTTACGGCGCATATCATTCGCAATATGGTGAAAGGCCTTTGCGACATCGGCTGTCGCGAAACGGATATACTGGCGGCGGTGGGCCCCTGCATCAGTGTGCGCAAGTTTGAAGTCGGCGAAGAAGTCCGGGGTATTTTTCTCCGGGAATTTGGACAGGAGACTGTGCAAGCAAAAGAAGGACGGCTATACGCCGATTTAAATACCGCCTGCGTGCTGGATATGCTAGCATGCGGGCTCAGCCCGCAGAACTTAACGGATGCTGATCTGTGCACATACGAAAATTCGTATCTGTTCTTTTCGCACCGGCGGGACCGCGGGCAGACAGGCGCTATGGCCGCCGTAATTTTATTAAAGGATGTATAAAACTTATGAACGAGAAGGTGCTCATTGTTGACGACGAGCAGAACATACTCGAGCTGCTTGAGTACAATCTGAAAAAGGAAGGCTATGAAGTGTTGCGCGCCGAAACCGGCGAGGCGGCAGTTGCCCTGCTTTCCAAACAGCGGCCGGATATCGTTCTGCTGGATCAGATGCTGCCGGGGATAGACGGCTTGGGCGTGCTGAAAACGATCCGCTCGACCGACGCCCTGACGGATATGCCTGTGATCATGGTGACGGCGCGCGCCGAGGAAGTGGACAAGATCATCGGGCTGGAATTGGGCGCGGACGATTATGTGTCAAAGCCGTTCAGCGTTCGCGAGCTGTGCGCTCGCGTGAAGGCGCTGCTACGCCGGTCAAAACGCCTTGAGAATCAATCTCAGTCCGTACAGGCCTACAAGCAGCTTAAAGTGGACAACTCCAACTACAAAGCCTACATTGAGGACGAGGAGCTTAAGCTGACGCTCAAGGAATTCGAACTGCTTGGGCTGCTGATGTCCAGCGGGACGCAGGTGCTCACGCGCGACATGATTCTCAACAAGGTGTGGGGCTACGACTATTTCGGTGAAACGCGCACGGTGGATGTTCATATCACCAACCTGAGAAAGAAGCTGGGCGAATACGGCGACCGCATCGAGACGGTGCGCGGCGTGGGCTACCGCTTCAACATGAAAGATGAACCGATTGTTTAAAAAAATCGCCCTAAGGATCAGCCTGCTGTTTCTTGCGGTCGTCTCAGCTGCGAGTCTATTGACTGTTATCTATCTGGACAGGGCTTATAAGAACGACGTTCGGGACAAACTGTACAGCAGCGCGGAAGTGATTGAAAGCATGATGCTGCTAGAGGAGGAAGACTCGCCGGCTCTGTACAGTATCGACAAAATACAGGACATGCGCATCACGTTGATCGATTACAATGGTGGCGTGGTGTTCGACTCCCGTACCGACGCTTCCGAGCTGGAAAACCATGGCGACAGGCCGGAAGTGGTTCAGGCGCTGGCGGAAGGGACAGGCAGCGATATCCGCAAGAGCGATACGCTGGGCGCGGATATGATGTATTTTGCCTATCGGTCGGATGAGCTCCAGCTTGTCGTCCGCGTGGCGCTGATGCTGCAGGGCGTCGCCGCCTATTCCAGTTCGCTTTGGATTCCGCTGCTCATGATGCTGCTCGTCGCTTTCCTGCTGTGTCTTGGTATCGCGCTTTTCGTATCCCGAAGCGTGACCCAGCCCATCATCAGATTACAGCACGATACCGTAAAGATTGCCGACGGTCGTTATGACGAGCTGGAAAAGTTGCGTACCGGCGATGAGATTGAGGCCTTATCCGGCGCCCTCAACGACATGGCGGGCAAGCTGCGCCGCAATTTTGAAGCCATCACGGAAAACAATTCCAGGCTGGAAGCCGTGCTGCGGGCTGTGCCCGGCGGCATCATCGCGGTTGATAACGCGATGCGGGTCACAATGGCCAACCCGGCGGCGCGCAGTATGTTCTCGATGATCGAAAGACCGGAAGGACGTCACTTCCTGGAGGTGACGCAGCATATCGGCCTTGAGGCTGTGATCAAGGAAGCACTATCCAATACGAACGTTGTGGAAAAAGAACTCACCGTATCGCGCGGAATGGATACGGTCTATCTCCAGGTTTTCGCCGCGTCGGTTTTCAGCGAAGGCAAAGGATACGGCGTGATCCTGCTCGTTCAGGACATCACGCATCTGCGCAAGCTGGAAAACCTGAGAAGGGACTTTGTCGCGAATGTCACGCATGAGCTGAAAACGCCGCTGACTGTTATCCGTGGCTTTGTGGACACATTGAAGGATCCCACGATGCCGCGAAACGATATCGCGCGGTTTCTGGACATTATCACGCTGGAATCGGAACGCCTGACGCGCCTTATTAACGATGTGCTGTTGCTGTCTGAAATCGAAAACATCGCCGAGAAACCCAAGCTGGCTTTGGATCTGAGAGACGGCGTGAAAGAGGCCGTGCAGTTGCTGGAGGGCGCTGCACGTGAAAAGAACCTGTCATACGTTTCGGAGATAGCAGACAGGCAAATTCTTGTCGCTGCGGACAATGACAGAATCAAGCAGCTGGCTATCAATCTGATTGACAACGCCGTCAAATACACGCCCGCAGGCGGTTGTGTGCGTGTATCCGTTTTTGCCGAAGACACGGTTGCCGTACTGCGCGTGGAGGACACCGGCCTTGGCATTCCGGAAGCCAATATTCCGCGGCTTTTTGAGAGATTCTACCGTGTGGATACCAGCCGGTCACGCTCTCTCGGGGGGACCGGCCTGGGGCTCGCGATCGTGAAGCATATCGTCAGCCTGCTGGACGGAAGAATCACGGTGAAAAGCACCGTGGGAGAAGGCAGTACGTTTACCGTTTATCTGCCGTTGCTGGCGAATCAGCAGTAAAAATATTTAGCGCAATACTTGCTTATTTTAATAAATTGTGCTATATTACGTCCATAAGCAATCTTTTTTGACTTAAGAGTGGGAGAAACCCACTCTTTTAAATTGTTAAGGCCTAAATATGATTGAAACTGGATTATACCGATATCAGTCTGACGGCCATGGAAGGTGAATTCATATTTCTGCAAAGATAGAAAAGGCGATCGAAGATATTGTATTGCCGGTCATCGAACAAATGGGTTATGAATATGTCGGGACGGAGTACAACAAGGCCGGCGGCGCTTCGGAACTGATCATATACGCCGATAAGCCGGGCGGCATGGGGCTCGATGACTGTGAGAAGATCAGCCGCCACATAGAGCCGCTTATCGACGAGAAAGATCCCATCGAAGAATCGTATTGCCTGTGCGTGTCTTCGCCGGGGTTGGACCGGCCTTTGAGAACGCAGCGTGATTTTGACCGCAGCGTTGGTAAAAAAGTGGATGTCAAGCTGTATCGCGCTGAAGGCGGCAAGAAGGAATGGACCGGTGTGCTCAGGCAGCACGATGCGAACCATGTGGTGATCGAGCAGAACGGCGGGAAAAAATCATTTTCGAACAAAGATGTTGCCATAGTAAGGCTGCATGCAGATATAACATTCGGGAGGTAAACCATGAGCACTGAGTTTTTGAGTGCGCTGGCAGCGCTGGAAAAAGAGAAGGGCATTGATAAGAGCATATTGATCGACGCCATTGAAAACGCCCTTGTTTCCGCATACAAGAAAAATTACGGCACCGTTCAGGATGTCCGCGTGGAGGTTGACCCGCTGAGCGGCATGTTCAAGGTATACGCCAAAAAGACCGTTGTTGAAACCGTGGAAGACGATACCGAGGAAATCTCGCTGAAGGATGCGCACAAGATCAATATCGCGTATGAGCCGGGCGACATCATTGAGCAGGAAGTGACGCCGGGTTCGTTCGGCCGTATTGCCGCGCAGACGGCCAAGCAGGTGGTCGTGCACCGGTTGCGAGAGGCTGAGCGAGGCGTGATTTACGATAAATTCATCGAGCGCGAAGGCGAAGTTATGAACGCGTCCATCCACCGTGTGGACAAAGGCAGCGTGCTGCTTGAGCTGGACGGTGTAGAGTGCATCATGCCCGTGGCTGAGTGTATCCCGGGCGAGCGGTACAACATCAACGACCATATCAAGGTCTATGTGATGGAAGTGCGTAAGACCACCAAAGGGCCGCAGGTCATCGTCTCCAGGACGCACCCCAACCTGCTAAAGCGGTTGTTCGAAATAGAAGTTCCTGAGATCATGCAGAATATCGTACATATAAAAAGCATTGCGCGTGAGGCCGGTTCACGGACAAAGATCGCCGTCCATTCGGACGATGAAAATGTCGATCCGGTCGGCTCCTGCGTGGGCCAGAAGGGCTCGCGCATAGACAGGGTCGTTGCCGAATTGGGCAACGAGAAGATCGACGTCATCCCATGGAGTTCCGACCCGATCGAGTTTATCGCGAATTCACTGCGTCCGGCCAAGGTGCTGATGGTGCAGATCAACGAAAATGAGAAGGCCGCCAAGGTGGTCGTGCCTGACTATCAGCTTTCTCTGGCGATTGGCCGTGAAGGGCAGAATGCCCGCCTGGCCGCCAAGCTGACCGGGTGGAAGATCGATATCAAAAGCCAGTCACAAATTGAAGCGGCTTTGTTTGACAATCAGGAAGAAACGAAGGATAATGATTTCGGTCCTTATGCGGACGACATGCTGGATACAGACGGCGATTTTGGCGGTTCCGACGTTGCGGATGATCTGTTTGAGTTCGACGACGACAAGGAATTTTAACAGGCCGGATTGCTGTATAAGCGAGGGGATCAGATTTGAAAACCAAAAAAGCACCTGTACGCATGTGCATCGCCTGTCGGGAAGGACGGCCCAAAAAAGAGCTGGTACGCGTTGTGGCGGACGAAGGCGTTCTGAGCGCCGACGAAACCGGCAAGGCGCATGGTCGCGGCGCGTATCTGTGTCCGAATGTAGACTGCCTGGACAAAGCGCGAAAGACGAAGGCTTTTGAAAGGGCTTTGGAAACGCCGATGAGCGAGGAAGCGTATAATGCGATTAAAAGGGTGATACTGCGGCGTGGCATCAAATAAGCTGTCGATGGCAGGGCTGGCTTATCGGGCCGGAAAAGCGCTTGCCGGAAGCGCGGCATGTGAGAAGGGTTTAAAGTTCGGGCAGGTCCATCTGTTGTTGGTGCAGCAGGGGTTGTCGGAAGGAAGCCTTGAGTATTTCTCCGGTTTGTGCGAGCGCGTTCACGCGAAAACGTTGATGGTCGGCAAAGAGGATGATCTTGGAAAAGCCATAGGTCGCCCGGGCGTGATGCTGGTGGGGATCACGGATACCGGGTTCGCGAATGCGATAAAGAACAATTATCTTGGTGGGAGTGGCATTGAATGAGTAAACTGAAGATTCTGGACATGAACAAGCAGCTGATGGACAAATCCAAACAGACCGTCACACGAATGGAGACGCTCCAAACAAGCGTGCAAACCCATTTGGCGACGCTGAAACGCATCGAAGCGGAGCTGATTAAGGCGGCCCGTGCCGAGGCGGAGGAAAAACGTGCCCGTCAGCAGCAGGAAGAAATTGAACAGGCCAGGGCAGACGCGGAAATGCGTGGCGTGGATGCGCGGGCTGCAGAAGAATCCAAAGCGGCCCCGCAGCATAAAGCCGCGGCAGAAAAAGCTGATATTGAAAATGTACAGCCTAAGGCTGCTGCAACAAATGTGCCAGAGTCAACCGTTCCCACATCGGAAAAGAAAACCGAAGCACCCACCATCGAATCCCAGGTTGTTAAGGCCGATAATCCGTCATCCCTAAACAAACCGGCTGAAGTCAGCGCAGAAACGCCGGAAACACCGCGTTCCTCGGCGGAGCAGAGAAAGCCGGAGCCTTCTGCGGAAATCGCGGCTGATATAGAAAGAAAGCCCGCCGACACTCAAAATACAAGACCGTATTCGCAGGATAACCGCCCGCCACGGCAGGACGGCGGCAGACCATATTCGCAGGATAACCGCCCGCCGAGACAGGATGGCGGCAGACCGTATTCGCAGGATAATCGCCCGCCGAGACAGGACGGCGGCAGGCCGTATTCGCAGAACCGTCCGCCGAGACAGGACGGCGGCAGACCGTATTCGCAGGATAATCGCCCGCCGAGACAGGATGGCGGCAGACCATACTCGCAGGATAACCGTCCGCCGAGACAGGATGGCGGCAGACCAGTTCCCGGCAAGAGACCGCCGGGCGCTAAGTCTGACTCTGACATCTCCAGCTTTGTCCCGGTAGAAAAGCGGAGCGTTCCCGCTAAGAAAACTCAGGGCAGCCCTTTCGCCAGGGATGATAAGAACAGGAAATCCAAAAAGGCCCTGATGAAAGAAAGGGTCATGACGACCGACGAGGACGACAGGTACAGGGGCAAGAGACGGGCCAAGGGTATGAAACCGTCTGTTCAGCCGATGCCTGTTATAATAGAAAAAGTGGTGATGAATACCGAAATGATATCGGTGAAAACGTTGGCGGAAAAGACAGGAAAGCCGGTGGCGGATATACTGAAAAAGCTGCTGCTGCTGGGCATGATGTGCACCATCAACTCGGAGATTGATTTTGATACGGCGCAGCTGATATGCAATGAATTCAGGATTGAGCTGGAATACAGGTTGGATAAAACGGCGGAAGATGTACTCGACGAGGGCGACCAGAAGGATGAGGAAGCGGATCTGGTGTCGCGTCCCCCGATCGTAACTGTCATGGGTCATGTCGACCACGGCAAGACGTCGCTGCTGGATGCCATTCGCTCCACGCGCGTGACGGAGCATGAAGCGGGCGGTATCACTCAGCACATCGGCGCTTACATGATTGAGCACAACGACAGAAAGATCACCTTCCTTGATACGCCGGGTCACGAAGCGTTTACCGCCATGCGTGCGCGCGGCGCTCAGGTGACGGATATCGCGATTCTTGTGGTGGCCGCAGACGACGGCGTGATGCCGCAGACAGTGGAAGCCATCAATCACGCGAAGGCCGCGGGCGTGCCGATCATCGTGGCGATCAATAAGATCGATAAACCCAACTCCAATCCGGAGCGTATCAAGCAGGAGCTGACCGAGCATGGTCTGCTGGCCGAGGAATGGGGCGGCGAGACCATCATGGCGCCCGTATCAGCAGTCACCAGAGAAGGCTTGGAAAACCTGCTGGAAATGATACTGCTGGTGGCGGATGTGCAGGAGCTGAAAGCCAACCCGAACCGTCTGGCCAAGGGAACCATCGTCGAAGCGAAGCTGGATAAAGGGCGCGGCCCGGTGGCCACAGTGCTGGTGCAGAACGGTACGCTGCGCATTTCCGACATGATCGTCGCGGGTGTGGCCTATGGCCGCGTTCGCGCGATGACGGACGACATGGGCAACCGTGTGGACGAGGCGTATCCGTCGCAGCCCGTGGAGGTCGTCGGCTTCTCGGAAGTGCCAGTGGCGGGCGACGTGCTGCACGCGGTGGAGCAGGATAAGCTGACGCGTCAGGTGGCCGAAGAGAGAAAAGACAAGCAAAAGGCAGACCAGCTCAAGAGCCTTTCCAAGGTATCGCTGGAAGACCTGTTCAGCCAGGTGGAAGCTGGCAAGGTGCAGGACCTCAACATCGTGATCAAGGCCGACGTGCAGGGCTCGGTGGAAGCGGTGAAGCAGGCGCTGGAGAAGCTGAGCAACAGCGAAGTACGCGTGAAGGTAATCCATGCGGGTGTCGGCGCCATCAAGTCGATGGACGTCATGCTGGCCTCCGCCTCAAACGCGATCATCATCGGTTTCAATGTGCGTCCGGACAGCATTGCGCGTGCCGAGGCCGACAAGGAGAAAGTGGAGATACGGCTGTACCGCATCATATATAAGGCCATCGAAGATCTGGAGCTCGCGATCAAGGGCATGCTGGCCCCGCAGTTCAAGGAGGTGATCCTTGGTCACGCGGAGATCCGCACGATATTCACCGTGTCCAACATCGGCACCATCGCCGGCAGCTATGTGACGGACGGCAAGATCATAAGAAACGCGTCTGTGCGCCTGCTGCGTGACAACGTGGTGGTTCATGAAGGCTCGCTTGCTTCGCTCAAGCGTTTCAAGGATGACGTCAAAGAAGTGAACCAAGGGTATGAATGCGGCTTTACCATCAAAAACTATAATGACATCAAAGAAGGCGACGTCATTGAAGCCTTCGAAATGCAGGAGATAGAGAGATAGTGCAAAAAGACAGGAACTCGGCCATACAGTCTGAATTCAAGCGCGTGCTGAGCGATATTATCAAAAACGAGATGAAGGACCCCAGAATATCTGAAATGGCAAGCGTGACGCATGTGGAACTCTCGCGTGATTTGAAGTACGCAAAGGCGTATATCAGCGTGTACGATTCGGACAAACTCAAAAAATCCACGATCGAGACGCTGGCGCATGCCGAGCATTACATCAAGAACGAGGTGGGCGCGCGCATGAGAATGCGACGCCTGCCGGAGATCACGTTCCTGCTTGACACTTCCATCGAATACAGCAGCAAGATATCTGAAATGCTCAAGAAAGTTTAGTCCATGGATCTCATCGACATTAAAAAACAAATTGACAGGCACAACAGCATATTGCTGATGGCTCATATCCAGCCGGATGGCGACACGCTCGGTTCAAGCTTCGCTCTTTTCAGGGTGCTTGAAAAACTGGGCAAGCAGCCCCGGCTTTGTTGTGACGGAGAAATGCCGGAACGCTACGCGCCGCTGTTCCCGTCCGGCATACTGGAGGAACCATCCGCCTGTGAAAATTTCAGCGGGCTGGTCATTACGGTGGACTGCGCGGACACCGCGCGGCTGGGTAAGTGCCATAAAGTATTCAAACGCGCCGCCGAAACGGTCAACATCGATCATCATGTGACCAACGAAGGGTTCGCGCATATCAACTACATCGTGGAAGCCTCTTCCGTGGGGGAGATCATATTCGAGCTGGCGGAGCTGTGCGGCGTCAGCCCGGATGCAGAGATCGCGAAATTCCTGTATATCGCCATGTCCACCGACACCGGCAATTTCACCTATTCCAACACCAGCCGTAAATGTCTGGCTTATGTATCGGCGCTGGTGGACCTGTTCGATTTGCGGGCAACGGCGGACGTGCTGTTCCGCAGGCGGTCGCTGCTGGCCACGCAGCTCATTGGACGGGCAATCTCCCGTCTGGAGGTGCATGCCGGCGGAAAGTTGGCAAGCGTAACGCTGCTGGACAGCGACATGAAGGAGTTCGGCGCGACAGGCGCGGACTGCGAGAACATCGTGGATTTCGCGCGTGAAATAGAAGAAACGCTGGTAGCCGTGTTTTTCCGGGAGCTGTCCACGGGCGTGAAGATCAGCTTCCGCTCCAAGGGCGATATCGACGTGGGCGCTGTGGCGGCCATGTACGGCGGAGGCGGCCACGTCAACGCGGCGGGCTGCTGCACCGGCGGCACTCTGGCCGAAGTGAAAGCTGCTGTGCTGAAAAAGCTGGCGGAGCTGGTATAGATGAACGGCGTTATCAACTTTCTCAAACCGCCGGGCATGTCATCGGGCGGGGCCGTTGTGTTTCTGCGGCATCTGCTGAACGCAAAAACGGGCCATGCGGGCACGCTGGACCCGGGAGCATGCGGCGTGCTGCCCATATGCGTGGGCAAGGCGACGCGCATTTCCGCCTATCTGATGGGCAGCAAAAAGGAATACATCGCCGAAATCACATTCGGCGCATCCACCGATACCGGCGACAGCTACGGAAAGATTATAACAAAGTCGAATGAACAACCACCTCAGCCAACTCAGGTGGAAGAGGCGCTCAAGCGCTTTTCCGGCAGCGTCACACAGCTGACGCCTGCATATTCGGCTGCGAAACAGAACGGCGTCAAGCGCTACCAGCTGGCCCGCAGGGGCGTGGCGCTGGAACCCAAGCCCCGCGAGATCGAGATATTTGAAACGGAATATCTGGGGGCGACATCCATGAATTCTCACCGTGTCCGTGTCGTCTGCGGCAAGGGAACATATATACGCACGCTGTGCGAAGATATCGGGCAAGCCTTGGGATTGCCATCGTACATGTCGTTCCTGGCGCGCACATACTGCGCGGGGATGCGCATTGAAGATGCCTATACGGCGGACGAGCTTCAGGTTAATGGCGCGGCACAGAGCGCGTTGCTGCCGCTGGACGGGCTGCTGACCATGCTGCCGCGTATTGAGGCCGAAACAGATCAGCGCCGTTTGCTGTGCTGCGGCGCGGCTGTCGGCTACGATGGCGGGCAGATGGAAACAGCGCGCATATACGCGGGCGGCAAGCTGCTGGGCATCGGCAGTGCGGGCAACGGTGTGATGAAGATTTCAACGCTTTTGGTGGATGAATAATGCAGATCATCAGCTGGGCGCAGGCCCAAAGAACCAAGTTCAAAGAGTTGTCTTTGGCTCTGGGCACGTTTGACGGGCTCCATATCGGTCATATGGCGCTGCTTGACGCTGTCAAGCAGGGGCCGGGACAAAGCGCGGTGTTTACGTTCGACGCGCTTCCCATCGACCTTTTTATCACGGAACACCGGCCGATGCGTCTTTTTACGCTGGAAGAAAAGAAAGCGGCGTTCGCAAAGACGGGTATCGACTATCTTTGTATTGCCCATTTTGACAAGCGTTTCGCATCGATAGACCATAACGCCTTTGCCAAAATGCTCAAGGATGCGTTCAATCCCGTATGCCTTGTCGCCGGGTACAACTATACATACGGTCGGCGTGCCAAAGGCAACGCCAACACGCTGGCCAAAGCGGGCGCGGCGCTGGGCTTTGAGGTGCGCGAAATACAGCCCGTT
This sequence comes from Bacillota bacterium, assembly GCA_023428025.1. Classification (GTDB taxonomy): domain Bacteria; phylum Bacillota; class Clostridia; order Christensenellales; family SZUA-584; genus SZUA-584. The sequence goes on along the minus strand of JAEYZN010000012.1, from coordinate 260,618 downwards.
ATTTTTGACGGCGAACCGGTCAGCTCCACGCGTATCCGGGAGTGTCTGGAAGCGGGCAACGTGGAACGCGCAACCGATCTGCTGGGCTATGCGTACACGATGACGGGCACGGTGGGAGCGGGACGCGGCATCGGAAGCCGTAAGCTGGGTTTCCCGACGGCGAACCTCATGGTCGCGCCCGAAAAGATCGTGCCTCTGCGTGGCGTTTACGGCGTGGGGATCGCGCTGGACGGGAAGATGTACAAAGGCGTGGGCAACATCGGCGTGAACCCCACGGTGGTCAGCGGCGGGCGCGAGAGCATCGAGATACACATACTCGCGCTGAATCAGGATCTTTACGGCAAGACCATCTCTGTTTCGTTCAACAAGCGCATCCGTGACGAACGCAAATTTGAAAGCCTCGACGCTCTCAAAGCGCAGATCGAACGGGATATCCGGAGTATATAAAATAGACAATGCCATTTTGGAAGGCATTGTCACAATGGGATTCCAAAGGGACGTGTCCCTTTGGCGGTTTAGTGGGACCCCGAAAGGCCGAAGACTTTTTGGGGTGTTGGTGAGGAGGCAGAGCCTCCATTATTTTTTCTAATATCCGAAATCTCCGTCGATCACGACGACATGATACTCCTTGCCGTGCGGCGGGTACTGGATGCGCACCACGACATGGCACATGCGCTGCGGGCTGTCGCAGTCGGTACAGACGCCGTCTGTACCGCAGGGCGTATTCAGCCCGAGGCGTTTCGCGTTGGGCGGGCACGCGTCCTTCTTGATGCGCGCGATGGCGGTATGCGGATTCTTCGTCAGCTTGTTGCGCCCCGCGACGACGATGACTTTCTTGGGGCCGTAGATCATCCCGGCGACGCGGTTGCCGGTGCCGTCGATGTTGATCAGGTCGCCCTCCAGCGTCAGCGCGTTGGTGGAGGAGAGGTAGACGCCGGCGGTCATGCCGTTCTTCCTGGCTTCATCCTTGCTCTCGCCGCGCCTGCCGGCCAGCTCGCCGGAATACACCGCCCGGCCGCTCTTTGCCAGCGCGTCCAATATACCCGCCTCAACGAGTGTCATGCTGCCGCCCACGCCGACCGAATCGCTTTCCCCGATCAGGGAAAACACATGCTCAAGTGCCGCCCTGGCGTCTGCCGCATACACGGCATGAAAGCCCTTGCTGTTCAGCGCGTCCAGCGCCGTCTGAATATCTGACATAGTATATCTCCTTATATGAAAACTTAAATCCGCTGCTATTCCAGACCCAGCCGGACCTGCGTCTTTTTGGGCAGGGATTTTCGTATCAGGTCGTATGACATGTCCGCCATCTGCCGCAGCACATCGTCCGGCACACCGCCGGCCCGGTAGACCGAGTTCCAATGGAGTTTATTCATATAGTAGCCGGGGATGATATCCGGATACTGCTGGCGAAGCGCTTCGCCGAAAAGCGGCTCGCACTTGAGCGTGATGATCGCGCGGCCGTCCTTGTCGCCGCCCATCATGCAGAACATCTTGCCGGCCAGCATATACCGCACGGCTTCCCATTCCACCTTGTAGTCCTTTTCCGCCGCTTTCTTGGACAACAGGTATTCGTCCAGCCATTCGTATGCCATCGGTTGGCCTCCTTTTTACGGAACTGGTCTTTTCTGTTATTCTATCGACAAGCACTGCATAATGCAACAATCAGATATGGGAATGGGCTTCAAACACATTGACGATTGCAATTCGTCCCGGTTTTATATAATATAGTCGTGTTAAGAAAACGGAGGACAATATATGGGTTTGGACAGGTTTCGCAACTTCTGCATCATCGCGCACATCGACCACGGCAAGTCAACGCTGGCAGACCGGCTGATCGAGGCGACGCATACCGTCTCCCAGCGCGACATGCACGCGCAGATTCTGGACACGATGGAGCTGGAGCAGGAGCGCGGCATCACGATAAAAGCGCAGGCAGTGCGCATGTTCCATACGCTGGATGGGACCGAATATACATTGAACCTGATCGACACGCCGGGGCACGTGGACTTCACCTACGAGGTATCCCGCAGCATGGCGGCTTGCGAAGGCGCGATACTGGTGGTGGACGCCAGTCAGGGCATAGAGGCGCAGACGCTGGCGAACGTGTATCTGGCGCTGGACAACGGTCTGGAGATTCTGCCCGTCATCAACAAGATCGACCTGCCGTCCGCCCGTGCGGACGAGGTGTGCAAGGAAATAGAAGACGTGCTGGGGCTGGACACGTCATACGCGCCGCGCATCAGCGCCAAGGAAGGCTTGGGGATCGACGATGTGCTGGCCGCCATCATCAAGTATCTGCCCGCGCCAAAGGGCAGTCCGGAGGCGAAGCTCAAGGCTCTGATATTCGACTCATACTATGACAACTACAAGGGCGCGATCAGCTATGTGCGCGTCAAGGAGGGCAGCGTGAAGCCCGGAGATGAGATCCTGTTCATGGCGGCGGGCAAGCGTTTTGACGTGACGGAGGTGGGCGTGTTCCTGCCCTCACTGATGACCACGCCGTCGCTGTCCGCGGGCGAGGTGGGTTATATCGCGGCCAGCGTCAAGAACGTGTCGGACACGCGCGTGGGCGACACCGTCACCAACGGCAGGGACGGCGCGCCCGAGCCGTTGCCCGGCTACAAGAACGTGACGCCCATGGTGTTCTGCGGCATATACCCGGCGGACGGCGCCGACTACGAAGACCTGCGCGACGCGCTGGCCAAGCTGGCGCTCAACGACGCGTCCTTGCTGTACGAGCCGGAAACGTCGGTCGCGCTGGGCTTTGGCTTCCGCTGCGGCTTTCTGGGCCTGCTGCACATGGAAATCATTCAGGAGCGGCTGGAGCGCGAGTTTGACCTGAACCTCGTGACCACGGCCCCCAGCGTCAGCTACAACGTCATCACTGTGAAGGGCGAAAAGCTGATTGTGGACAACCCGACGAATCTGCCGCAGCCGACGTCGATCGACTACATGGAAGAGCCCATCGTGGACGCGACCATCATGACGCCCGATGAATACGTGGGGGCGGTGATGGACATCTGTCAGGAGAAGCGCGGCGTATTCAAGAACATGGAATACATCGAGGATACGCGCGTGATGATCCACTACGAAATGCCATTGAACGAGATCATCTACGACTTTTTCGATATACTGAAATCCCGCACGCGCGGTTACGCGTCGCTGGATTATGAGCTGAAAGGCCATAAACGAAGCGAGCTGGTGCGGCTGGACATATTGCTGAACGGCGATCCGTGTGATGCGCTGTCCATCATCGTCCATAAGGACAAGGCCTATGCGCGCGGGCGCAGCATCGCCGAGAAGCTGAAGGACGCGATACCGCGCCAGATGTTCGAGATACCGATACAGGCGGCCATCGGCGGCAAGGTCATCGCGCGGGAAACGGTGAAGGCAATGCGTAAGGACGTGCTGGCCAAGTGTTACGGCGGCGACATCACGCGCAAAAAGAAGCTGCTGGAGAAGCAGAAAGAGGGCAAGAAGCGTATGCGGCAGGTGGGCAGCGTGGAGGTGCCGTCAGAGGCCTTCATGTCCGTCCTCAAGATGGACTGATGCGACCGCTGGGGCTCTACATCCATATTCCGTTCTGCAAGCGCAAATGCGCCTACTGCGACTTTGTGTCGTACCCCGGCCGCGAGGCGCGGCTTAACAGCTATATTGACGCTTTGATCAGCGAAGCGCGTCTGTATGAAGACGTGCTTTTTTCACGGGGTCCCCAAAAGGACGAAGACCTTTTGGGGTGGTCGCGCGAGGTGGATACCGTATTTGTGGGAGGCGGTACGCCGTCGTTGCTGTCGCCGGCACAGTTCGAACGGCTCACGGACGGGCTGAAGGCCTGCTGCAGCTGGAGCGCGGCTGAGTTCACGGTGGAAGCCAATCCCGAGACGCTGGACGCAGAGAAGCTGTCGGCCTATGCGGCATGCGGCGTCAATCGTATCAGCATGGGCCTGCAGACGCACGACAACGAGATACTGTCTTGCATCGGGCGGCGGCACACATGGGACACGTTCCTGCGTGCCTATGAGGCGGCTTCGAGGCTGATTCCCAACATCAACGTGGACACGATATTCGCCCTGCCCGGCCAGACGCTGGAGAGCTATCTGGAGACGCTGCGGCGTGTAACCGCGCTGAATCCCATGCATGTCTCGTCCTACGCGCTGAAACTGGAGGCAGGCACACCGCTGGCTGAAAGCTTCAGCGGCGCAGACGATGATCTGGACCGCGAGATGTACCACGCGGGCATAAAGGCCCTGGAAGCTGCCGGATTGATGCAGTATGAAACGTCCAATTTCGCCGTCCCCGGCTTTGAATGCCGCCACAACCTGAAATACTGGACGGGGGAAGAGTACTTAGGGCTGGGTGTGGCCGCGCATTCGTTCTTGCGGGACGGGCAGCCGACACGTTTCGGCAACACACGCAGCCTTGATGAATATATACGCTTGGTCGGAGACGGCATAAAGCCGGTCGTTCAGCGGGAAACGCTTGATGATGTGGATGAAAAGGCCGAGTACATCATGCTGCGCCTGCGGCTGAAACAAGGCCTTAAGTTTGACGACTATGCGCGCCGGTTCGGGTGGGAATTCGCCGTTGAATTTGAGAAGGCCATCCGTATATGCGGCAAAGCCGGGTTGATCACTGCGTCTGAAAAGGGGATTTCACCAACGGTGAAAGGGTTTGACCTTCAGAACAGCCTGATCGGAGAATTTTTGGAGCATATATAGCGCAACGGATCATGGCGAATCGTCAAAAAAACCATTGTAAAGGGCTTTCCGCATCATTTATGAAAAATATATGAATTAGAATCGTGAGTCTTGACTTTGCAGACAATTAGTGCTATTTTTATACCATGATATTAGCACTCGACTCAATTGAGTGCTAACAGGCGAGGAGGTGAGGCAAATGGACTTAAGCGAAAGGAAGCTGTCGATATTGAAGGCTGTTATTGACGACTATATCATGACAGGACTTCCGATCGGTTCGCGGACAATTTCAAAAAAGCACGGCATTGAGCTCAGCTCCGCGACCATCCGCAACGAGATGGCCGATCTTGAAGAGCTGGGCTTTTTGGAGCAGCCTCACACCTCCGCGGGGCGCATACCGTCCCACAGGGCTTACCGGTATTATGTCGACCGTCTGATGAAGGTCGTGAAACTGAACGCCTCGGAAGCGGGCAAAATCAAGCGTTATTTTGAAGAACGCATGTCCGAAGTGAGCCAGGTGATGGAGAAGGCGGCGCAGGTGCTGTCCGACACCACGCACCACATCGCCATGGTGTTAAAGCCGCAGCTTAAAAAGTCCGTGATCAAGCGCATCCAGATCGTCAAGATCACCGAGCGCAAGGCCATATTGCTGGTGGTAACAGACGCAGGGCTGGTCACCGATACGGTGATCACGGTGCCGGAGGGCATCACGCCCGACTATATGGACATGATCTCCAATCTGCTCACGAAAAAGCTGTCCGCGAAAACGCTGGAGGACGCCGAGGCGGACCTGCGCGGGTGCCTGAGCGACAACCTCAGGCTGGGCAGCGAGTTTATGACGGATATCGTGTCGGCGATTGAAACCAGCGTGGAACCTCAGGGTGAAAAGGGCATCGTGCTGGGCGGCACGCAAAACATCATCGAGTACCCGGATTATATGAGCATTGAAAAGGCCAAGAGCTTCATATCCGTGCTCCAGACCAAAGAGATGCTCTACGATATGATGAAGAAGGCGACGCAGCTCGAGTTTTCCGTCACCATCGGGCAGGAGAACGAGGTCAAGGAACTGAGGGACCTCTCCGTGGTGACCGCCACTTACAAGATCGGCGGCAAATCACTCGGGTCTTTCGGCGTCATCGGGCCCACGCGTATGGATTACGCGAAGGTGATCTCGATACTGGGCTTGGTGAGCCAGAGCCTGAACAGCATATTATCCAACTTTATAGAGGATGAATAAACAAGAAGGGTGGTACAACGGATGAGCGACATCGAAAAGAACGATCCCATCGACATCACGGTGGACGAAACGGGCGAACCGGAAACAAGCGCAGATAAAGCCGCGCAGCCGCCGGTGGATGAGATCAGATTCGGGGGCAAAAAGAGGCTGGAGAACGAACTCAAAGCCGTCATAGCCGAACGGGATGATTATAAGGACAAGTATTTAAGGACGCTGGCGGAGTTCAACAACTTCAAGAAGCGCACCGCAAGCTCCAGAAGCGAAGCGCTCAAAGACGGCCAGTGCGCCGCGATCGAACAAGTTCTGCCGGTGCTGGACAATCTGGAACGGGCGTTGGAACATATCGAGGCGGACAAGGAAAACCCGATGGCGCAAGGCGTCGCGATGGTGCACAAGCTGCTGTCGGAAACATTGCAAAAGCTGGGTATTGATGAGATACCAGCGCTGGGCGAGCCGTTTGACCCCACCAGGCATCAGGCGGTGCAGATGGCGGAAGCCAAAGAGGGTGATGCGCCTGGCAATGTATGCGCTGTGGTGCAAAAGGGATATATGGCTGACGACCGGGTGATCCGGCACAGTATGGTAATCGTCAACAAGTAATATATTTTTATAGAAGGTAAGGAGGAATTTTTGACGATGGGTAAAATCATAGGAATCGATTTGGGCACAACCAATTCTTGCGTGGCCGTGATGGAAGGCGGCGAACCAACTGTCATCGTCAATGCGGAGGGCGCGCGTACCACGCCGTCTGTGGTTGCGTTTTCCAATACGGGTGAAAGAATGGTGGGCAAGGTCGCGAAGAACCAGGCCATCACCAACCCGGACAGAACGATCAGTTCAATCAAAAGAGACATGGGTACCGACAGAAAGGTGCATATAGACGGAAAGAACTACTCGCCGCAGGAAATATCGGCGATGATCCTGCAGAAGCTTAAGGGCGACGCGGAAGCGTACCTCGGCGAGACGGTGACCGACGCGGTCATCACGGTGCCGGCTTACTTCACGGACAGCCAGCGCCAGGCCACCAAAGATGCGGGCCGCATCGCGGGCCTCAACGTGCAGCGCATCATCAACGAGCCGACGGCGGCGGCGCTCGCGTACGGCGTTGATAAGGAACAGGAGCAGAAGATACTGGTATTCGACCTCGGCGGCGGTACGTTCGACGTATCCATCCTCGAGATCGGCGACGGCGTGTTCGAAGTGCTGGCGACCAACGGCAACAACCGCCTGGGCGGCGACGACTTCGACCAGAAGGTGATGGATCACATCATCGCGGAGTTCAAGAAGTCCAACGGCGTCGATCTGTCCAAGGACAAATTCGCGGTGCAGCGCATCAAGGAAGCGGCGGAGAAGGCGAAGGTCGAATTGTCCGGCGTGCTGCAGGCCAGCATCAACCTGCCGTTCATCACGGCAGACGCATCCGGCCCCAAGCATCTTGACATGACGCTCACGCGCGCCAAGTTCAACGAACTGACGGCTGACCTGGTGGAGCAGACCGCTGTGCCTACGCGCAAAGCGCTGCAGGATGCGGGCATCCAGATCGCCGACCTGGCCAAGGTCATTCTGGTCGGCGGTTCCACGCGTATCCCGGCCGTACAGGATAAGGTGAAAGAGATCACCGGCAAAGACCCGTTCAAGGGCATCAACCCGGACGAGTGTGTGGCCATCGGCGCGGCGATACAGGGCGGCGTCATCGGCGGAGAAGTAAACGACATCGTGCTGCTCGACGTGACCCCGCTGTCGTTGGGCATCGAGACGCTGGGCGGCGTGTCCACCAAGCTGATCGACCGCAACACCACGATCCCGACCAAGAAGAGCCAGGTATTCTCGACCGCGGCGGACGGACAGACCAGCGTGGAGATCCACGTGCTGCAGGGCGAGCGCGAGATGGCGGCGCACAACAAGACGCTGGGCCGCTTCAACCTGACGGGCATTCCCCCGGCGCCGCGCGGCGTGCCTCAGATTGAGGTCACGTTCGACATCGACGCCAACGGCATCGTGCATGTGTCCGCGAAGGACCTCGGCACCGGCAACGAGCAGAAGGTGACGATCACCGCGTCCACCAACATGTCCAAAGACGACATCGACAAGGCTGTGAAGGATGCCGAGCGTTTTGCCGCTGAGGACAAGAAGGAAAAGGAACGCGTCGAGATCAGAAACAACGCCGACTCGCTGGTGTTCCAGACCGAAAAGACGCTCAAAGACCTGGGCGACAAGGTGAGCAGCGAAGACAAGGGCCGCATTGAAGCCGAGGTTTCCAATGTGAAGAGCGCGCTGGCAGGCAGCGATTCGGACGCCATCAAAGCGGCGGCAGACCGGCTCTCGCAGATGTCGTATGACGTGTTCGGCAAGGTGTACAGCCAAGCCAACGCACAAGCGAATGCAGCGGGTGCTGGCGGCGGCGCCGAGAGCGGGCCGCAGAGCGCGCCCCAGGACGACAATGTGGTCGACGCGGACTACGAAGTGGTGGACGACGACAAAAAGGACAAATAAAACATATATTAGAATACCAAAGAGTGCACGAAAGCCAGAGCGGACAACCGCTTTGGCTTTTCGGATGCATATTATCTGATTTAGGCGGTGCGAAAGCTTGGCAGCGAAGAGAGACTACTATGAGGTCCTGGGCGTCGGTAAGGACGCCAGTGGCGACGACATCAAAAAAGCATACAGAAAGCTGGCGAAACAGTATCATCCTGACGTGAACTCTGAGAACAAGGATGTGGCGGCGGAGAAATTCAAGGAGGCCAGCGAGGCCTACGAGGTGCTCAGCGACCAGCAAAAGCGCCAGCAGTACGACACGTTCGGCCATGCGGCATTCGACGGCAGCCGCGGCGCGGGCGGTTTTGGCGGCGGCTTCGACGATATCATGAGCGGTTTCGGATTCGGCGATATATTCGAATCCTTCTTTGGCGGCGGCGGGCGAACCGCAAGGCGCAACGGACCGGTACACGGGGCTGACCTGCGTATGGAGCTGCGCATCACGTTTGAAGAAGCGGCGTTTGGCATGTCCCGCGAGGTGTCCATCAACAAGGATGTGGCGTGCGAAGCGTGCGGCGGCAGCGGCGCAAAAAAAGGCACGCAGCCGGTTACGTGCACGGCGTGCGGCGGCACCGGCCAGATCCGCCAGCAGCGCAGCACGGCTTTCGGCAGCTTCGTGAACGTGGCGGACTGCCCGACGTGCGGTGGGCGCGGTACCATCATCAAGGAGCCCTGCGCGGAGTGTGGCGGGCGCGGCATACTGAATAAGCCAAGGACCATAAAGATCAACGTTCCGGCGGGCATCGACAACGGACAGGTGCTTACGCTGCGCGGCGAAGGCGCGGCAGGGCAGCGCGGTGGCGAGCCGGGTGATCTGCAGATATTTATCGGCGTGGCGGCGCACGAATACTTCAAGCGCGAAGGCTTCGACCTGTATCTTGATATGCCGGTCTCGTTCGTGGACGCGGCACTGGGGACTGAGCTGACGGTGCCGACGCTGGAAGGCAAAGCCAAACTGAAGATGAACGAAGGCACGCAGACGGGCACGGTGTTCCGACTCAAGGACAAGGGTATACAGCACCTGCGCTCCAATCGCAAGGGCAGTCTCTACGTCCGCGTGAAGGTGGAGGTGCCCGCCAAGCTGACGGAAAAGCAAAGGTCCCTGCTCAAAGAGTTTGATAAAGCCGGAAAACAGAAGGAAAAAAGTTTTTTTGACAGGGTGAAGGGTCTATGAACTGGAAACGGGTCAGTATCACCACGGCGGAAGGCAATGCGGATATTGTGGCATCCGTGCTGATGGACGCGGGCGCGAACGGCGTGGAGATGGAAGGCGGCAGCGTTCCTGAAGCGACGAGCGATGAATATGCCCTGCCGGAAGCGGCCACCGACAGCGTGGTGGTATCCGCTTATTTTGGGGAAGACGGCTTCGATGCGCTGGTTAAAGAGATTAAATCGCGCCTGCATGAAGTGTTCGCACAAGATGCACCGCCCTTATCCGTGGAAACGGTGGCCGACACGGACTGGAACGAGAACTTCAAAAAGAACTTCACGTCGTTCCGTGCTGCCGGTCGTTTTGTGATCAAGCCCTCGTGGGAGCAGTATGACGCGAAGGAAGATGATATCGTGCTGGAGATCGACCCCGGCATGGCTTTCGGCACGGGGGACCACGAATCCACGCGCATGTGCCTTGAGCTGCTGCAAAAGCATATGGTGACGGGCGCAGATGTGCTGGATGTTGGGACAGGCTCCGGCATACTGGGCATGGCGGCGATGAAGCTGGGCGCGGGGCGCGTGCTGGCGATGGACTATGATCCCGTCAGCGTCAACGTGGCGAGAGAAAACGCCCGAATCAACGGCGTCATCATGGATATCCGCCAGTCCGACCTGCTCCGGAACGCGGATGGAGGGCCGTATAACATTGTGCTGGCTAACATCGTCGCGGATATTTTGATACGCCTCAATCGTGACGTATCATCGTTTATGACTGATAAAGGGCTTTATATACTGGGCGGCATCATAGCGGAACGGCTGGAAGACGTAAAAGCATCGTTAATCCTCAACGGCTTTGATATGATCGAAGTGCTTTCGATGGCCGACTGGCGCGCCATTGCGGTGAGGAAAAGCTGATGCCGCGGTTCTTCGCGGACAGCCGCGATATTCACGCGGACAAGCTCGTGATCACGGGCGACGAAGCCAAGCATATCAAAAACGTGCTGCGCATGCAGCCGGGCGAGAATATCACGGTGTTCGACGGCTCCGGCGTGGATTATGATTGCCGCATCACGGCGGTCGGCAACACCATCGAAGCCGATATCTTATCGCGCCAAAAGAACATCACCGAACCTGCTGTTTCCGTTACGCTGTATCAGGCGTATCCCAAGTCGGCCAAGATGGAGGATATCGTGCAGAAGGCTGTGGAGCTGGGCGCCCGCGGCGTTGTTCCGTTTATCTCAGCGCGCTGTGTGAAGAAGCCGGAGGATTCCTCAAGGCTTCGGCGTGTGGCGCTGGCCGCCGTCAAGCAGTGCGGGCGCAGCGTCATCCCGGAGGTTTCCGATATCCTGCGTTTTGACGATGTGCTCAAAAGAATGCAGGCGCACGAAAAGCTGATCGTCTGCTGGGAAGAAGAAAAGGAAACGCCGCTTCAGGATGCGCTGAAAGGCGATGCGCGGGACATCGCCGTCGTGATCGGCTCGGAGGGCGGTTTCGAGGCCGCTGAAGTGGAAAAGATGCGTGCCGCGGGCGGCATTTCCGTCACGCTGGGGCCGCGCATACTGCGCACCGAGACGGCCGGCATTGCGGTATTAGCCGCTGTATTCTTAATGGGATCCCCGAAAAGTGAAGCTTTTTGGGGTGTAATAGACAAGGGGCAGATGCGGTATTGAAAAGGGTCGCCTTTTACACACTGGGCTGCAAGGTCAATTCATACGATTCCACATACATGCAGTCGCTGTTTGAACAGCGCGGTTACCGGACGGTGGAATTCGGCGAAGACGCGGAGATCGTCGTGATCAATACGTGTACCGTCACCGCCGTTGCGGATAAAAAATCCAGAGCGGCCATACGCAGGGCTGCGCGAAGCGGCAAGGTCATCGTGGCCGGTTGTATGGCGCAGAAGTCGGCGTCAGCGTTGCTCGAAATGGACGGGGTGGATGCTGTGGTGGGCACGGACGACCGCGCGCATATCGTGGACATCGCCGAGCAGTTGCTGGAAGGCGGACAGAACATCGACGCAACGCATGTGCTGTCCGGCTGTGGTTATGAGCCCATGCGTGTCAGCACGCCGGGCGAAAAAACGCGCGGTATTATCAAAATTCAGGAGGGCTGCAACTGTTTTTGCAGCTATTGCATCATTCCATACGTGCGGGGGCGTTCCCGTTCGCGCGCATTTGACGACATTATTATAGAGGCTCAAGAACTGGCGGAAGCCGGTGTCAAAGAGCTGGTCTTGACCGGCATACACATCGCGTCCTATAATGATAACGGTCAGGGGTTGGGAGATGTCATCACAGCGCTGGACGCTGTCGGGCCGCGCGTCCGTCTGGGTTCTATCGAGCCGGGTGTGCTGAATGAGAGATTCGTAGAGCAGGCGGCAACCGCTTCACGGTTTTGCCCGCACTTCCATCTGTCGTTGCAGAGCGGTTCGGCATCGGTATTGAAGCGCATGAATCGGCCGTATACGCCGGAGGAATACGCCGGATTTGTGGATTTGCTGCGGCAGAGCTTTGACAAGCCTGCCATCACCACCGACGTGATCGCCGGCTTTCCCGCCGAAACGGAGGACGAGCATGCGAAGACCCTGGCGTTCGTGGAGCGCATCGGCTTTTCACGGCTGCATGTGTTCCCGTTCTCCGCGCGTGAAGGGACAAAGGCTTATGGCATGACACCCAAGGTGCCCAAGGCCGTGGCGCGAAAGCGGACGGGTGAGCTGATCGCTTTGGGTGAGCAGCTTGAGAGGGACTATATAGGCAATCTGATGGGACACAACGCCGAGGTGCTGTTCGAAGAAGAATCCAGGGAATATCCGGAATACCTTGAAGGCTATTCCGAAAGATACATCCGCGTCGCGGCACATGCGCAAAAGAACGAACTTAAAACGGTCAGGCTCAAGGCGTATAGCGGTCTGACTGCTTACGGTGAATAAGGAGGGTTTCATCCATGGACAATTGCCTGTTCTGTAAAATCGTCAGCGGACAGATACCATCTTCCAAGGCGTATGAGGACGAAAAGGTGCTGGCGTTTCACGACATCGACCCGAAAGCGCCGGTGCACATCCTGATCGTCCCCAAGAAGCACGTGGCGTCCATTGCCGCACTTGAGGAAGAAGACTTTGAGCTGGTGGCGCATATCATGCGTGTTGTGAAACAAATTGCCGCAGAACAAGGGCTTGTGAGCGGCTTCCGTATAGTCGCGAACACCGGCCGTGACGGCGGACAGACGGTGGACCATCTGCATCTCCACCTGCTCGGCGGCCGGGCTTTGGGCTGGCCTCCCGGCTGACGTTGGGCTGGTTTAGCTGTAACATCTCAGATCTGTTAATCGTTCATAAATTGTTAAATTTATAGCTTTGGATGATATTGTATAATAACATATCAACAAAGTTACAGTGGAGGAACAAAAGTGAAGATCAGAAAAGCCGTCATTCCGGCAGCAGGACTTGGAACCCGGTTCCTGCCGGCCACCAAAGCTCAGCCCAAGGAAATGCTTCCCATCGTCGATAAGCCCACCATCCAATATATCGTTGAAGAAGCCATAAGCGCTGGAATTGAGAGCATTCTTATCATCACAGGCCGCGGAAAACGCAATATAGAAGATCATTTTGACAAATCCTATGAGTTGGAATCGGAGTTGAAACGCAAGGGCAACACCTCTCTTCTGAGCATGGTGGAAGATATATCGCATCTCGTTAACGTGTTCTATGTGCGTCAGAAGGAAGCCAAAGGACTGGGACATGCCATCGGCTGCGCGCAGTCATTCGTGGGCAACGAGCCGTTCGCCGTTCTTCTGGGCGATGATGTTGTCCACTCTGAGGTCCCCGCAATTGGTCAACTGATGAAGGTGTATGAAGCCTGCGGCAGTTCGGTGCTGGGCGTGCAGCGCGTACCAAAAAGCGAAGTGGACAAATACGGTATCATCAATCCCGTTAACGGCACGTATGACGGACGCCTTCATAAAACTGCGGGGCTTGTTGAAAAACCGGCGGTGGCTGACGCGCCGTCCGATCTTGCCATACTGGGACGTTATATTATCACACCCGATATATTTCACATACTAAATAAACAGCAGCCTGGGAAAAATGGTGAGATACAGCTGACTGATGCGCTCAATACGCTGGGCACGATGCAGGATATCTATGCGTTCGAGTTCGAAGGCAAGCGGTATGACGTGGGCGACAAACTGGGCTTCCTGAAAGCGACCGTGGAGTTCGCGCTTCGCCGGGATGATCTGAAGGACAGTTTCTCAGACTATCTACAAAGCATAGTCAAGGAGTTTCAAGCATGAGTGAAATCAGGGATATCGGCCTTGCCGCCCAAGGAGAGCTGAAAATCAAGTGGGTGCAAAAGCATATGCCTGTGCTGTCGGCGCTGCATAACGCATTCAAAGAAGAGCAGCCCTTTGCCGGCCTGCGTGTGTCGGTGTCCATCCATCTGGAAGCCAAAACAGCGTATCTGTGCCGTGTGTTGCAGGCGGGCGGTGCTCAGATGGCCGTAACAGGCTCCAATCCGCTGTCCACCAAAGACGATATCGCGGCGGCGCTGGCCGCGGGCGGCACGGATGTGTTTGCCTGGCATGGCGCAACCGGAGAGGAATACGACCGTCACATATCCATGACGCTGGCGCACGGACCTCATTTGGTGCTGGACGACGGCGCGGATCTTTCCGAGGCGCTGCATACGCGGGATACGGGCAAGCTGGCAGATGTGATCGGCGCCAGCGAGGAGACGACGACCGGGCTGATGCGCCTGCGCGCGAGAGACAAGGCGGGGACGCTGCGTTACCCGGTGATCGCCGTGAACGACGCGGACGCCAAGCACCTTTTTGATAACCGCTACGGCACCGGCCAGTCCGTCTGGGACGGCATCATGCGCACCACCAATCTGCTGATTGCCGGAAAAAATGTGGTGGTGTCCGGCTACGGCTGGTGCGGCAAAGGGGTTGCGATGCGCGCCAAGGGCCTTGGCGCCCGCGTCATTGTCACGGAGACTGATCCGGTGCGCGCGCTGGAAGCCGTGATGGACAGCTTCGACGTGATGCCGATGGACGCCGCCGCAAAGCAGGGCGACATATTCGTGACCGTCACCGGCTGCAGCGGCGTGATCGCGCCCCGCCATTTTTCCATGATGAAGGACGGCGCCATACTCACCAATGCCGGGCATTTCAACGTTGAAATCGACACAAAGCGTCTTGAGGCGGTAGCGCAGAAGAGTTATCTGGCGCGCGAGAACATCATGGCTTACGAGTTCGGCGGCAAGACGATTTACCTCATCGCCGAAGGCCGCCTGGTCAACCTCGCCGCGGGAGACGGCCATCCGGCGGAGATCATGGACTTAAGCTTCGCGATACAGGCGTTGTCGCTCAAGTATCTGGTGCAGCAGCGCGGCCAGCTCAATAACAAGGTCTACAGTGTTCCGAAGGAGTTCAGCGCGCAGGCGGCGCTGCTGAAGCTGCATGCGATGGGCATCAGCATCGACACGCTGACCGACGCCCAGAGGGAATATATGTATGGAGCAAAGTCATGAAGATACGGATCAAAAACGGTTTTCTGGTCACGGCGGACAGCAACGATACCTGCGTTGACGGCTGCGTGCTCGTCGAGAATGACACGATACTCTACGCCGGGCCGGAAGCGGACGCGCCGGCGTTTGAAGCCGACCGGGCGATAGACGCGGGAGGCGGCATCATCGCGCCCGGCTTCATCAACACGCACACGCACGTGCCCATGACGATGATGCGCGGCTACGCCGACGACACGGCGCTGATGGACTGGCTGAATAATCACATCTGGCCTGCTGAAGCGCGGCTGACCGGGGAGGCCGTCTATTGGGGCACCATGCTGTCGATGTGCGAGCTTGCGGCGGGGGGCGTTACGTGTTTTTCGGACATGTACAACTTCAACGCGCAGATCGCGAAAGCGGCGCATGATTCGGGGCATCGCGCTCTGATTGCGACGGCCGTGCTGGATATCGACGGCGGCGGCGACGAGCGTCTGAAAAGAGCCGAAGCTTTCTTTGATGTCGTGGAGGAATATGACCTTATCACCGCTGTGATCGGTCCGCACGCCGAATACACCGTCAGCCCGGCCATGTTCGAGAAAATCCGGGACACAGCGACGAAGCTGAATTCCCGCATCCACGTGCATATCAGCGAGACCAAGGGCGAGCATGAGGACAGCATTGCGCGGCATGGCAAAACGCCCATCGGTCTGCTCCAAAGCCTGGGCGTGCTGGAACTGCCGGTGATGGCGGCCCATTGCGTGTGGGTCAGCGACGATGATATCGACATCATGGCGCAATATGGCGTCAGCGTGATGTCTTGCCCCGGCAGCAATCTGAAGCTGGGCAGCGGCGTCCCGCGCGTGGCCCGCATGCTGGAGCGCGGGGTCAACGTCAGCTGCGCAACGGACGGTGCGGCCAGCAACAACAACCTGTCCATGATGGAGGAGATGACGCTGACGGCATTCTTGCAGAAGGGTATCAACCGTGATCCAACGCTGATTCCGGCTCAGACGGCGGTTCGCCTCGCGACGATAAACGGCGCAAAGGCACTGGGGCTGGAAAAAGTCACCGGAAGCCTGGAAGCGGGCAAGCAGGCCGATCTCATCATCATCAATACGGATGGCGTCCGCTGGTGCCCGCGAACCAATCTGCTCAACCATTTCGTATACAGCGGCAGCGATGCGGACGTTTCGCTGACGATGGTGGGCGGTAAAATCATCTATGAAAATGGCACTGTCACCTTCGGTGATGTTGAAGAAATCAAGACGAAAGCGGCGCAATACGCGGCAAAACTGTTTGCATGACGAGGGAAATGAACGTATTGAGAAAAACATCGCTTGCTCTGGCCGTTATACTTCTTATGGCATTCACGGCTGCCTGTGCCCCGGGAGCGGGGCAGTCAACCACGGGCGGTGTGGATAAGCCTGCCGAGAATGTCAATCTGAAGGACGTCGATATAGGCAGCGACGGAAGCCAGGCGACGGTAACGCTGTCGCTTTTAAGCGGCAGCCGTGTGGCGGGCTACCCTGAATCCAAGCTGACGCATCCGCCGGCGTATGAGATCTCCATGCTGGCGCAGCCATACAGGCTGAAGGTGCAGCTTGAGGATATCAGCTTCTGGGACTATGAACAAAAGACGGCTTGGGACCTGTCAGGGCTGGTTTCCGGCCTGTTCCGTGAAGTGCCCGCCAACGATAATTCCCTTATCGTTTACGTTCAGCTGTCTCAGGAGGTTTCCTATACTGTTGAAGAATCTGAAGGCAGCATTGCCATTCAGATGACAGCAGGCGCGGCCAATAACGGCGCCGCATATTACTGCGTGTCCGACGCGTTTTTCGAGCATCAGGAGGGCGTTTGGCCTGAGGATATCGATATGTCCCCGGTGCTGTGTTCCGACAAGCGGAACAAGCTGCTGATATCGCAGGCTTTCCCGACTCAGGCGGCTGCCGAGAGCTTTCAGCAGCAGGCCGCATCCCTTCTGGCAGAGAAGCTGCCCGATAAAACGATCTCTGTCATCCAACTGGCGGCTGGCGCTTTGCCCGACTTTATGACGGATATCAACTATTCATCGGCCGAAGGGCGCAGCGTCTTGCTGAAGGACGGTGTGCTTGTCAATACGCCGGTGCTCCTGCAGAACGGTCGGTATCTGGCCACATCGCCAAGCGGAACGGTTGCGTTCTCGCGCGTCTATCAGCCGGGCGAGCCCGATGTTTTCCTGCCGTCCGAGAAACTGTGGACGCTGGACATAAACGGGCGGATCCAGAACGTGGACACGCCGGAATTCTCTTCTATCGACAAGGCTGCATACTCCTTTGACGGACGTTATCTCGCCCTGCTGGACGTGTCCATAGAGAATCGCGTTCTTTACGTCTACGATTTTACGTCTGGCGCTCTGATCAATCTTGGCGAAGAGGGTTTTGGCAGTCAGACGACTTCATTCGCATGGTCGGAATCGGAAGACGTGCTCTATGCCATGAGCGGATATGAATCGCTTCAATTGAGAAAATGTTCCTTTGCCGGGGACGGCAGTTTCGTCATCAGCGCAGTTGAAGAGCAGGCCGGTGACGAAGGCAATATCGCAGTTTTTGGGCAGCGGGTGTTCTTCGCGGACAGTGTTGCCGGAAAGGTGTATGAAATCGGTGAGACCAGACGGGAACTGGCAACGGGCACGGATATCAGAATATCGCCGGACGGGAAGAAGCTTCTGGTGCTGGAAACAACAGCGTCGCAGAACGAGCAGGTCTTGACGAGCCTGAAACTCTGTGATATAGATTCAGGGGAAACAACGCTGATCGCGAGTCACGCGGAGATCGTCGATTTTTGTTTCAGAAACAACGGCCTGATCTATTATACGGACGCGTCGGTCGACCAACCGGCAGACGGCTATTCATCCGGCTTATATGTATTCGACACGGCCGCTGGCGGACCGCCGCAGCTGTCGGCGCTGTGCAGCACGCCCGAGATAGCTTTTGCAAACGGCAAGCTCTATTTTATCGATTATATTGGCCAAGGCAATACCGGTTTTTATGCCACCTACGCATACGACCCAAACGCTTAATAACAGGAGGAAAGCATGCGCGTACCCATTTCGGAGGTAGAAAAGATTGCAACGCTGTCGCGGTTGAGCTTTTCGGAACAGGAAAAAGAGAAGTTTCAGCACGATCTGGAAGCCATTTTGCTGGCTGCCCAGCGCCTTGAGGAACTGGACACCCAGGACGTTCAGCCCACGGCGCATATTCAGGGGATAGAGAACGTGCTGCGGGCGGATGTCGTGAAGCCCAGCATGGATAACGATAAGCTGACAGCAGGTGCGCCAGAGCGGGAAAACGGCTGCTTTATCGTGCCCAGGGTTGTGGAATGAGGTGACGCATTGAAAGCTTACGAACTGACACTGACACAGGCGATGAGGGCGCTTAAAGATAAGGAACTCTCATCCGCGGAACTCACGCAGGCTCTGCTGGACAGAGTCGCCGACAAGGAGCCGTCTTTACGGGCGCTCAACTGTGTCTGCAATGAAACAGCCTTGGAACAGGCCGCTCTGGCTGATATACGCCGCGCCAAGGGCGAGGAAAGAAGCGCTTTCGACGGCATTCCGGCTGTTGTGAAGGACAATATCTGCACGGACGGCATCCCGACGACCTGCTCGTCCAAAATGCTGCAAAATTTTGTGCCGCCGTATGACGCGCACGTGATCGAACGGTTCCATGATCAGGGCATTATCACGCTAGCCAAGTCCAATCTGGACGAATTCGCGATGGGGTCGTCCACCGAAAACAGCGCGTTCGCGGTGACGGCGAACCCCTGGGATTTAAAGCGCGTGCCGGGCGGCTCGTCCGGCGGCAGCGCGGCGGCGGTATCCGCGGGCTATGCGCCGATGGCGCTGGGGTCCGACACGGGCGGCAGCATTCGTCAGCCCGCGGCTTATTGCGGTGTGGTGGGTTTAAAGCCCACATACGGCGCGGTTTCCCGTTACGGCTTGGTGGCCTTTGCGTCCTCGCTCGACCAGATCGGCCCTTTCACGCGGACAGTGGAGGACGCTGCATACGTATTGAACGCGATCTGCGGCCATGACCACCGGGACTCCACGTCGGTGAACATCGCCTATCCCGACTACACGCAGGGCATTGCAGACGGTGTAAAAGGGTATAAGATTGGCCTGCCGAAGGAGTACTTCGGCGAAGGGCTGGACAAGGACGTGAAGGACGCGATCGCCAAAGCGGCTGAGGCATTTGAAAAGATGGGCGCCGAAGTGGAGGAGACCACACTGCCAACGTTCGATTACGCGCTGTCCGCTTATTACATCATCTCGTCTGCCGAGGCCACGTCCAACCTGTCCCGATATGACGGCGTGAAATACGGCTACCGCGCCAAAAACTATGACGGTATCGTGGATATGTACGTCCAGACGCGCAACGACGGCTTCGGCGCGGAAGTGAAGCGGCGCATGATGCTGGGCAACTATGTGCTGTCCTCCGGCTATTACGACGCGTATTACATGAAGGCACTCAAGGTACGGACTTTGATAAAAAGAGACTTTGATCAGCTGTTCAGCAAATACGACATTATCCTCTCGCCCACAGCGCCCACCCCGGCGTTCGTCGCGGGGGAGAAGAGCGACCCGATGCAGATGTACCTGACGGACATCTACACCGTGCCCATCAACATTGCAGGGCTGGCGGCGATGTCGCTGCCATGCGGTTTGGGATCGCAGGGCCTGCCCATCGGGCTGCAGATCATCACCAAGCCTTTGGGCGAAGCGTCGATGCTGCGCGCAGCGTATACGTTGGAGCAGGCGTTTCCGCCGCTGGGCGAACCGGCATTCAAGGGAGGTGAGCAGTGATGAAATACGAAACGGTGATCGGGCTGGAGGTCCATGTCGAATTGGCAACAGCCACCAAGATATTCTGCGGCTGCGAGAACAAATTCGGCGGCGCGCCCAACACGCATTGCTGCCCCGTGTGCACCGGTATGCCCGGCGTATTGCCCGTGCTGAACGAGAAGGTGGTGGAATTCGCCGCGAAGGCGGGCCTCGCCACCAACTGCCAGATCGCGAACTTCTCCAAGATGGACCGCAAGGGCTATTACTACCCCGACCTGCCCAAGGCTTACCAGATATCGCAGTTCGACCTGCCCATCTGCAAGGGCGGCTATATCGATATCACGACGGAAAACGGTACGAAACGTATCCGTATCACGCGCATCCACATGGAAGAGGATGCGGGCAAGCTGATGCACGACATGGGAACGGGCACGGCGGCGGACTACAACCGCTGCGGCGTGCCGCTGATCGAGATCGTGACGGAGCCGGATATGCGCAGCGCCGAGGAAGCGCGCGTGTTTCTGGAGACGCTCCGGAGCATCATGAAATACACCGGCGTGTCCGACTGCAAAATGCAGGAGGGCTCGCTGCGCTGCGACGTCAACGTCTCCGTGCGTGAGGCGGAAAGCGACGCGCTGGGCACCCGCACCGAGATGAAGAACCTCAACAGCTTCTCCGCCGTGTTCCGCGCGATCGAGGCGGAGAGCGCCCGCCAGATCGCGGAAATCGAGGACGGTGGTGTGATCCGTCAGGAGACGCGCCGCTTCGACGACGTGAAGGGCAAAAGCTACCCGATGCGCGGCAAAGAGGAAGCGCATGACTACCGCTATTTCCCTGATCCGGACCTGGTGCCGGTGACGCTGACGGACGAACGCATTCAGAAATTGAAAGACAGCCTGCCCGAGCTCCCGGCTGCCAAAAAGCTGCGGTACATCGAACAGCTGGGGCTGTCCGAATATGATGCGGGCGTGCTGACAGCGGAGCAGGACATCGCGTCGTTCTATGAGGCCTGCCTTGCCGAATACAATGAGCCCAAGAAGGTGTGCAACCTCATCATGACGGACCTGTTGCGCCTGCTGAAGGAAGACGGTATCGAGCCGGAAACCATTCCGGTGACGCCTGTTCAGCTGGCCGAAGCGCTTAAGCTGATCGATTCGGGGCAAGTCAACATCACGGTGGGCAAGTCGGTGTTCGAGGAGACCTTCCGCACCGGCGAAAACCCGGCGGATATCGTGAAGAAGAAAGGACTGGCGCAGATCAGCGATTCGGATGAGCTGCGGATGCTGCTGCGCGGCATCATCACGGCGAACCCCGGCCCGCTGGCGGACTACAAGGGCGGCAAGGAAAAGGCGCTGACGTTCTTCATCGGGCAGGTGATGAAGGCGACCAAAGGCCAGGCCAACCCGCAGGTGGCGGGTGCGCTGGCGCGCGAGGAACTGGACAAGGCATAAAGGCAGCTTTGTGTGATCCAAAGGAATACCATAACGCCCTGCAGGCCGTGGGTGGAATCATAGCCAGTAGGGCGTCAGCATCTGACTGTAAGAGGGCTGTGTGCTTGAAAACGGCTGCAAACAGCTATTTTTTTAAGTAAAGTGAAGAAAATACTTATTTTTTTATTGACACTGTGCTATAATCAATTTTTGGAATGAGTTTACTCAAGTTAAGGGGACGAATGATTTGCGCAGCATGACAGGTTTTGGCCGCGCCGAAGCGGAGCAGGATGGAAGAAAAGTCACGTTGGAACTCAAGACGGTGAACCATCGTTTTCTGGATCTCAACATTCGCATACCGCGCGCTTTGGGATTTGCCGAAGAAACGGTGCGCAAAGGTCTTAAGGATAAGCTCTCGCGCGGACACGTGGATGTCTTCGTGAGCTACAGCGCCGTCGCATCGGACGCGAAAACCGCCAAGGCGGATGTGGGCCTGATGCGCTCATATCTGCACGCCGCCCGGCAGGCCGCGACAGAGGTGGGGATTGCCGACGATCTGGCGCTTTCCCACTTGGTGCGCATACCCGATGTGATTCTGATTGAGGAAGCGCCCGAAGACGAAGAGCGCCTCACGCGCATCGTCAGCGAAGCGCTGGCGCTGGCGCTGGTGTCGCTGGAAAATATGCGCTTCCGTGAAGGCGAGGAGCTGAAAAACAACCTGCTGTCCTGCCTTGAGGAGCTGGCAAACACCGTGGCGCTGATCGACGGGCGCAAAAGCCTGGTCACAGTGGAATACGCGGAACGTCTGCGGCAGCGTCTGGCGGAGCTGCTGGCCGGTTCGGACATCGACGAGGCCCGGTTCAACACCGAAATCGCGATGATGGCCGACAGGTCTGATATCAGTGAGGAGATCGTGCGGCTTCAGACGCATATCGGCCAGTTCAGACAGGCCGCACGTGAGGACGGCGCCGTGGGGCGCAAGCTGGATTTTATGGTGCAGGAAATGAACCGGGAGCTCAACACCATCGGTTCAAAATCTTCTGACATGACGATAACGAACGCTGTGATCGCGGGGAAAAGCGTGATAGAGAAGATACGCGAACAGGTTCAAAATATTGAGTAATCATTATAGGAGGGTCCCATGAGCATTAAGCTGATCAACATCGGATTCGGCAATATCGTATCCGCCAACCGTCTGATCGCCATCGTATCGCCCGAGTCTGCGCCCATCAAGCGCATCATTCAGGAGGCGCGGCAGAAAGGCAATCTGGTGGACGCGACATACGGCCGCAGGACGCGCGCCGTCATCATCACCGACAGCGATCATGTGATACTGTCTGCTGTACAGCCCGAAACGGTGGCGCATCGTCTTTCGGACAAAGACGACGATTCAGAGGAATAGCGCATGGATAGAGGCCTGCTGATCGTGCTTTCCGGCCCTTCGGGCACCGGCAAGGGCACGGTATGCAAAGCGTTGCTGAATAAGAGGCGCGATATTGCGTTGTCCATTTCCGCCACCACGCGTGAGCCGCGCGCCGGTGAAATACACGGCAAGCATTATTTTTTTACGAATCGGGAAGAATTTGAACAGCGCATCGCGGGCGGTGAGTTCCTCGAATACGCCAACGTGTTCTCCAACTACTACGGAACGCCGAAAAGCTTTGTGGATGAAACGTTGGCTTCCGGCAAGGATGTGCTGCTGGAGATCGACGTGCAGGGCGCGCTCAAGGTCAAGAAAGCCTCGCCGGACGGTGTGTTCATATTTCTGGTTCCGCCTTCCATGGGTGAGCTGGAAAAAAGGATACGCAGCCGCGCCACTGAAACAGAGGAGAATATCCGCGAGCGGTTGGGCAAGGCCGGTGCAGAGATGAAGCTTATGGATAAATACGACTATGTGATCGTCAATGATGAAGTCGGGCATGTTGTTCAGAAGATCGAAAGCATCATCGAGGCGGAAAAGCTGCGCGTGGCGCGCACCACAGAAAAA
This sequence comes from Bacillota bacterium, assembly GCA_023428025.1. Classification (GTDB taxonomy): domain Bacteria; phylum Bacillota; class Clostridia; order Christensenellales; family SZUA-584; genus SZUA-584. The sequence goes on along the minus strand of JAEYZN010000012.1, from coordinate 237,254 downwards.
TACAACAGTTTAAGGAGTGAATCGATATGATGTATCCCGGGGTCAGTGAATTGAAGGATAAGGCGGATTGCCGTTATACGCTGGTGGTCGAGTCCGCGAAGCGGGCGCGCCAATTGGTTGACGGCGCGGAGCCTTTAACGGATATCCATGAAGAAAATCCTGTTTCTCAGGCGGCAAATGAAATTTATATGGATAAGATTACATATATCGCACCGGAGGAAATCTGACCGGTATGTCAAGAACGGTCGTCGTCGGCGTCTCGGGCGGCATCGCGGCGTACAAAACGGCATATCTGGTGAGCGCGCTGAAAAAGCAGGGCTATGACGTCCATGTGCTGATGACGAAGGGCGCGCTGCAGTTTGTGTCCGCGCTCACGTTTGAAACGTTGTCCGGCAACGCCGTATTGTCCGATACGTTCGAGAGAAAAAGCGAATACAACGTGCAGCATGTCGCGCTGGCAAAAAAGGCGGATATGCTTATTGTTGCGCCCGCGACGGCGGACCTGATCGCGAAAGCCGCTTCCGGGCTTGCGGATGATATGCTGACGACGACGCTGCTGGCCGCGCGCTGCCCAATCATATACGCACCCGCGATGAACGAGGCCATGTATAACGATGCGGCGACGCAGCACAATATTGAGCTTTTGAAAGACCGCGGCGCTTATATGATGGGTACCGGCGAGGGTTACCTGGCCTGCGGCGATATCGGCGCGGGCCGCATGCGCGAGCCGGAGGAAATACTGGAATACGCGCATAAAGTGTGGGCGTCGCTGGAGGATATGCACGGCATCCGCGTGCTGGTATCCGCCGGCCCGACCCATGAAATGATCGACCCGGTGCGGTATCTCACCAACCGGTCATCCGGCAAAATGGGCTATGCCATCGCGCAGGCCGCGATCGACGCGGGCGCGGACGTCACGCTGGTCTCCGGCCCGGTCGCGCTGCCGCCGCTTTTAAAGGCGCGGATGGTCAATATCGTGTCAGCGGGAGACATGGCGCGGGAGATGGTTGCCTTGTCGCAGGAAGCGGACATCATCGTCATGGCGGCGGCTGTGGCCGATTACACGCCCAAGGAATACCAGTCTCAGAAGATCAAGAAAAACGCCGATATGACGCTGGAGCTGGTGCGCACCACGGATGTGCTGAAGAAACTGGGCAAAGCAAAGAGGAACGATCAGCTGCTGATGGGCTTTGCGGCCGAAACGCAGAACTTTGAAGATAACGCATTATCCAAGCTGGAAGCCAAAAATCTCGACATCATTGCCCTCAACGACGTTTCGCGTCCGGGCGAAGGGTTTGACGCGGACAGCAACAACATCCGCCTGTTCTTCCGGGATGGGCATACGCGAGACCTGGGCAGTGACGACAAGAAGCTGCTGGCACGCCAAATCATCGACGAGTTGAAATCGCAATACCGGCAGCTTTGCGCGAGGTGATCCCCATGTACGCAAAGGTGATCGTCGATATCGTCCACTCTGACGTGGACAGGGTGTTCGAATACCTCATCCCTTCCGGCCTTTCTCCCGAGATCGGTTTCAGGGTCCGTGTGCCCTTCGGACGCGGCAACGCGCTGCGCGAAGGCTATGTCATCGCGCTTTCCGAGACCTGCGAGTATCAGGGTGCAGACATCAAATCCATACACAGTGTGATCTCCGACTTCGCGGCGCTGACGCCCGGGCAATTGAAGCTCGCCCATATCATGCGTCGCTATTACCATACCACCCTGGCCACGACGCTGCGGTTGATGTTCCCCGCCGAAATGCGGGGCGGACGCGTGCGCGACCGCTTTGAGAAGGAAATCGAGCTCAGCATAGACGGCGACGAGTACGACGCTTTCGTCTCCTCGCTCAGGACCGCGGGCGGCAAGGTGAAAGCGCCCAAGCAGCTGCACGTGCTGGAAACGCTGCAAGCGCACGGACGTCTCCCAGCTGCCGCGCTGGGCCAACTGGTGCCGGATTGTTCAGCGGCGGTATCCGCTCTGGCTAAAAAAGGAGCGGTAACCATCAGCAACGTGGAGACACTGCGCAGCCCGCTCCGCCCAGCCCGGCGTGAGGAGGACTTTGAGCTGACGGACGAGCAGAACGCGGCGGTACGGACTGTCACGTCCGCGCCCGGCAAATATCTGCTTCATGGCGTCACCGGCAGCGGCAAGACGGAGGTGTACATTGCCATCGTGCGGGACTGCCTCGCGCGCGGCAAAAGCGCCGTCGTGCTGGTGCCGGAGATATCGCTGACGCCGCAGCTGGTGTCCATGTTTCAGCGGCGCATCGGCCAGGATATTGCGGTGTACCATTCCACGCTGACGCCGGGGGAACGCTACGACGAGTGGAAGCGCATGGCGACAGGCCGCGCCAAGGTGGTGATCGGCGCGCGCTCGGCGGTGTTTGCCCCGCTGCGGGACGTCGGCGTGATCATCATCGACGAGGAACACGAATCCAGCTACAAGTCGGATACGCATCCCAAATACACCGCCCACGAGGTGGCCCGCATGCGCGCCAACATCGAAAAGGCGTCGCTGCTGCTGGCTTCGGCCACGCCGTCGGTGGAGAGCTACATCAAGGCGAAGAACGGCATATACACGCTGGTCGAGATGAAAAACCGCCTGTTCGGCCTGCAGCTGCCCGCTGTGGAGATCGTGGATATGCGCGAAGAAGTGATCGGCGGCAACCGCACCATTTTCTCCGGGCTGATGTATAATGAAATCAGCAAGGCGCTCGAGGCCGGCAAGCAGGTGATGCTGTTCATCAACCGACGCGGCTACTCCACGTTTGTGATGTGCCGCGGTTGCGGATACGTGGAATACTGCGATAATTGCGAGGTCACGATGACGTATCATGCCAGCCGGGACGCGCTGCTGTGCCACTACTGCGGGCGCACGTGCCGGCTGAAAGAGGTCTGCCCGGCGTGTGGCCGGCCTTATTTGAAACAGTACGGCATCGGCACGCAACAGGTGGAGGCGCAGGTGAAGGAGTGCTTTCCGGAGGCGCGCGTGCTGCGCATGGACCTGGACACGACACGCGGCAAGGACGCGCACCTGCAAATATACGAGCAATTCAAGAACGGCGAGGCGGACATATTGATCGGCACACAGATGATCGCAAAAGGGCTGGACTTCGCCAACGTGACGCTGGTGGGTGTCGTTGCGGCGGACAGTTCGCTGTACATACCTGATTACCGGAGCCCTGAAAAGACGTTCCAGCTGCTGGAGCAGGTTTCGGGTCGGGCGGGCCGTAAGGACCCCGGCAAGGTCGTCGTGCAGACGTACAGCCCGGAGCATTACGCGGTGGATCTCGCGCGCCAACACGATTTCACCACCTTCTTTGACAAAGAGATGCGCGTGCGCCGCGAGGCGTTGCTGCCGCCCTATTCGGTATTTTTCCGTTTCGTGTTTACCGGCAAGGACGAAAAGAAGGTGCGTGAGGCCTGCCTGGATTTTTCGGACGGTCTGGAGCAGGAGTTCGAAGATATCAGGCCAGCGATATTGCTGCTGGACGCGGGTGAAGCGCCGATCAGAAAGATAAAGGGCAGCGTGCGCTGGCAAGTCCTCATCAAAGTCCTCAACGATGACCGGCTTGCGCAGTTCAGAAAAAGATTATATATTTATACGGATACCAAACACTACAAAGACTGTGTGTTTGGTATGGAGATCAATCCGCAGAGCATGATATAGTGGAGGCATCTATGGCGATCAGCGATTTGGTGACGGGGACGAAAAATGCAACGCTGCGTAAAACCTCGCGCGAAGTCAAATGCATCAATAAGCACGTTTTGGCGTTGCTTGACGATATGAAGGAAACACTGCATGTGGCGGAGGGCGTGGGCCTTGCCGCGCCGCAGGTGGGCGTGCTCCGGCGCATTGCCGTGGTGGAGTACGGCGAACAATTCTATGAGCTGATTAACCCGCGCATACTGGCGGCTTCCGGCGAATCTGTCGCGGAGGAGGGCTGCCTGTCGGTGCCGGGCGTCCGGGGATTGGTGAAACGACCGGAAACCATTACCGTGGCTTATGTGGACAGAAACGGAAAACGTCATAAGATGGACGTCACCGGCGTCATGGCCCGCATATTCTGCCATGAGATCGACCATCTGGACGGCGTGCTTTTTGTGGATAAGATGATTGAGGAGAAACACAATGAAGATCGTATTTATGGGAACGCCGCAGTTTGCAGTGCCCAGTCTCAGGTCGCTGATCGGCGACGGGTATGAAATAGCGGCTGTCGTCACCCAGCCCGACCGCAAGAGCGGACGGGGGCATAAGCTGACGCCGCCGCCTGTCAAACCGCTCGCGGAGAAGCACGGCATACCGGTGCTGCAGTTCCAGAAAATAAAAACGCCCGAGGGCGTCGCAGCTTTGCGGGCGCTTAGGCCGGACCTTATCGTGACGGCGGCGTTTGGGCAGATACTCTCCAGGGAGATTCTGGATATGCCGCCGATGGGCTGCATCAACGTCCACGCGTCACTGCTGCCTAAATACCGTGGCGCCGCGCCCATCCAGTGGGCCATCATCAACGGTGAAACGCGCACAGGCGTCACCATCATGTACATGAACGAAGGCCTGGACACAGGCGATATCATATCGATGCAGGAGGTTGCCATCGGGGAAGACACAACAGGCGGCGAGCTGTACGAAACGCTTGCCGACATGGGGGCGAAATTGCTCTCGCGCACGCTTAAAAGCATTCTGACCGGAACAGCCAACCGCATCCCGCAGGATCACGCGCAATCCAGCTATTACCCGCCGCTGTCCAAAGAGCTGGGGCTTATCGATTGGACAAGGTCTTCTCATGATATCCATAACCTTGTGCGCGCGCTGGACCCGGTAATGGGCGCCTATGCGAACGTTGGCGATGAGGTTATCAAGATATGGCGCGCCAGCGTGGAGCCGGGATCGGCCGAGCCGGGGCACATCGTGCAGTCGGACAACAAGTGCGGTCTGCTCATCGGCACGGGTGGCGGTTTGCTGCGCGTGGAGGAGATGCAGGCGCCCTGCTGCCGCCGCATGACGCCCAAAGAATACTTCTGCGGCAAGTCGCTCTCAGGAAGCGTCTGCCTATGAACGCACGCCAGGCCGCTTTTGAGGCGCTGACAGCGGTGACGCGGGACGGCGCCTATACAGCCCTTGCTCTGAAGAAGCATCTTCCATCGGTCTTTGCCGGGGAAGACCGGCGTTTTGCCACGCGGCTGGTGCTCACCACATTGGAGAATCTCATCCGCATCGACTATGCGCTCAGCGAGTTTATCAAATCCGCCCGCGTCCACGGCAGCGTGCGCAACATACTGCGCCTGGGCGCGTGCCAGCTTCTCTATATGAATGTCGGCACACACGCCGCCGTCAACGAAAGCGTGGCTCTGGCAAAAAAGGCAAAGCCGCAGACATCCGGCTTTGTCAACGCGGTACTGCGTGCGCTGGACAAGGGCAAGAATTCCATCCGTTATCCGGAAGGACGAAATGCCCAAGCGCTGTCCGTTAAATGCAGCTACCCGCCGTGGATGTGTGAGAAATACATCGCGGACTTCGGATACGACTTTGCGGAAGCGTTGCTGTCGTACCGCGCGCCGCATACGACGACCATACGGGCCAACACGCTCAAAACGACCGTCGAAGCGCTGGAAGCCGAACTGAAAAACCTGGGGCTGGAATACGAAAAGGGGCGGGTGCCAGGGGCGTACGCCGTAAGCGGACTTTCGGATATAGAAAGCCTGCCGATATATCGGGACGGCTGGATCGCGGTACAGTCCGAAAGCGCCATGAAGGCAGTATTGGCGGCAGGCATACAAAAAGGAGAGAAGCTGCTGGACTGCTGCGCCGCGCCGGGCGGCAAAAGCACGTATGCCGCGGCGCTGGCCGGAGGCCGGCTGGACATCATCGCATGGGATGTACACGCACACCGCATCGATATGATGCGTAAGAACTTCGAGCGTTTGGGCGTGAGCGCCCGCACTGCCGAACACGACGCGAGCAGTTTTGAACCGACGCTCTCCGGCCATTTCGATGTGGTGCTGGTGGACGCGCCGTGCAGTGCATCCGGCCTGATGGCACACAGCCCGGACATTCGGTATACGCGAAAGCCGGAAGATATCGTTTCACTCCAGCAGCTGCAGAAAGAAATACTTTACGTCTGTGCAAAATACGTGAAGCCGGGCGGACGGCTTGTTTACTCCACCTGTTCCATCAACAAAGAGGAAAACGAAGGTGTGACGGACGCGTTTATCCAACGCAGCCTTGGCTATGATTATAAGGGAAGCCCCGTAACGCTTTATCCGCACATCGAAAATTCTGACGGGTTCTATATAGCGGTGATGAAGAGACATGAATGAGTTGCTTTCCTTAACCATAAAAGAGCTGGAAGCGCTGATTACCGAGCTGGGTGGAAAACCCTTTGTCGCGAAGCAGCTGAAAAGCTGGCTGATAAAAGGCGTCCCGTTTGAGGGCATGACCAATCTGCCCAAGGACCTGCGTGAAAAGCTGCGGCAGACGCACGGCGAAGGGTATGCGCGCATTGAGGAGAAGCACATCGCCAAGGATGGGACCATCAAATACCTGCTGGCGCTGGCAGGCGGCGGGCTGGTGGAATGCGTCATGATGCAATACCACCACGGGCGCACGCTTTGCGTGTCTACGCAGCTGGGCTGCGCGATGGGTTGCGCTTTCTGCGCATCGGGCGCAAACGGACTGGTCAGGAACCTGACGACAGCAGAAATGCTCTCCCAGCTGATCGCAGCGAGTGAAGACGGCAATATCTCCAACGTGGTGCTGATGGGCTCGGGTGAGCCGCTGGACAACCTCGCGAATGTGCTCGCATTTGTGCGCGCGCTGCAATCGGATTTCGGCATTGGCATGCGGCACATATCGCTGTCCACCTGCGGTCTGGTGCCGGGCATCAGAAAACTGGCGGAAGAAGGCCTGCCGCTGACGCTTTGCATCTCGCTTCACTCCGCCACAGACGAAAAAAGGCGCGTTATCATGCCGGTCGCCAAAGCCTATTCGGTGAAACAAATCATCGATGCTGCCGCTGAGTACTTTAAAAAAACAGGACGGCGCGTTATAATTGAATACACGCTGATCAAGGGCTTCAACGACGGAACCGGGGACAGGCAGGCTTTGAAACGCCTGCTGAAAGGCCTGAATTGCCACATCAACGTGATCCCGCTGAACAGCGCGGCAGGGTCATACCAGCCGCCTTCCGAAAAGGAAGCCTATGCTTTCGTCGCGGCACTGGAGAAGGATGGATTGAGTGCCACGATGCGGCGCGCGCTGGGCAGCGAGATTGAAGGCGCGTGCGGACAATTGAAGCTGAAACGAGAGGGAAAATGACTTTTTACACAAGAACACATATCGGGCTTGTCCGCAAAAAGAATGAAGACAGCTGTTACGCGGCCGAATTGAACGACGGTTTCTTTGCCATTGTGGCTGACGGAATGGGCGGGCACAACGGCGGCGAGGTGGCGAGCGGCATCGTCATCGATACGTCCAGATTGTATCTGGAGGAAAAACCGCTTGCGCAGCTCACACCGGACGATATCATACACGTTCTGTCACTCTCCAATAAAAATGTCTGGGAAAAGGCCTGCCGTGATAAAGAGCTGAAGGGTATGGGCTCCACAGCAACGCTTGTGCTGATACGCGATGACGAAGCGATCATCGGCCATGTGGGCGATTCGCGGGCTTATTTATTCAGAAACGGGCAGCTTGAGCAGCTGACAAAAGACCATTCCTATGTCCAGATCCTTATCGAAAGCGGCTATATCACCAAAGAAGAAGCGCTGCGGCATCCGCACCGCAACATCATCACGCGCGCCATCGGTACGGAAAACGAAGTGCAGCCGGATGTATTGACCATCGATCTATTGACAGGCGATGTCCTTTTGCTTTGCAGCGACGGGTTAAACAATGCTGTCACGGATGAAACGATCACGGAAATATTGAAGAATGGCATCCCGGAAGCCGCTGACAAGTTGATCGAAGCGTCTTTGGCCGCCGGCGGCACAGACAACATCAGCGTCGTGATTGCAGAAACGGATGGTGGATACGTATGATCGGCCGCGTATTGGGAGGCCGGTATACGGTCCTGGAACTCATCGATACGGGCGGCATGGCCTTTATCTATAAAGCCCTGTGCAAAAAGACGGGGGCGTTTGTCGCTGTCAAAGTTCTTAAGGAAAAGTTTTCCGACAATACGGAATACGTGAATCGTTTTAAAAAGGAAGCCGCCGCTGCCTTTTCTCTTGAGCATGACGGTATCGTGCGCGTCACCGATATCGGATGCGACGAGGGTATCTACTATATGGTCATGGAGTTCGTTGAAGGGCGAACACTCAAGTCCGTCATCGACCACCAGCAGATCACAGAAGAGAAGGAAGCCGTACAATATGCTATCCAGGTCTGTTCCGCGCTTTCTTCGGCTCATAAACGCGGCATCATCCACCGGGATATCAAACCGCAGAACATCATGATCGATACGGACAATCGGGCCAAAGTGACCGATTTTGGCATCGCAAAGAGTCTGTCGGCAAAAAATGAGAGTGAATCACAGGTGATCGGCTCCGTCTATTATATTTCGCCCGAGCAGGCGCGCGGCGAGAACGTGGACGCGCGGACGGACATCTATTCGCTGGGTATCATGCTGTATGAGATGACGACCGGTGAACTTCCGTATACGGGAGATCAGACGGTTTCGGTCGCCTTGAAGCATATAAATGAGCAGATTACAGCCCCGGTGTTGAAAAATCCGGCTTTATCCGCCTCTATCAACAAGATCATACTGAAAGCCACCAGCAAGAACAAAAGGGACAGGTACCGTTCGATGGATGCCTTCCGGGACGACCTCGTCAGAGCCTTGGTGGACCCGAGCGGGGAATTCATCGAACTTCCATACCAGTATGCAGCGTTACCGGGAAACCGCAGTCATTTGCTGCGCAAGTTCAAAATATGGAAAATCTGTGTGCTCGTTGTGCTGATCGTGGGCGTTGCGCTCGCGGCTGTTTTCAGTGCCGAGGCCATCAGTAGGGCCGCCCAGGAAACCATATCCGTTCCCGAGACGTCCGGACTTGATCTCGATACAGCGACCGATCGTATTCTTGGCCAGGGCTTTCAAATATCCACCGTCTTTGAGTCCAGCGAAACGACCGCCATGGGCGTTGTGATTTCTCAGTCGCCGCCGGGAGGCAGCCAGGTGCGCAGGGGCGATACCGTAACGCTGACGATTTCCAGCGGGCCATCTGATCTCCTGATGCCGGATGTGTTTGATCTGAGTCTCGATGAGGCCACCGCGATAATTGGGCAGATGGGGCTCAGCGTGGATAATGTATCCTATGAATCCATAGAGGACGTGGAGGCAGGCCATGTGGTTGCTCAGTCTCCCGAAGCGGATACTGTTGTATCCGAAGGAGACGCCGTCAGTCTGATCGTGTCGGGGGAGAGCGCGCCCAGCGGGGCAGTCCCGCAGCTTACCAACCAGCTGCTGGGTCCGGCCATATCGCGTCTTGTTGACGCAGGGTTCAACAATTATTTTGTTTACGAACAGGAGAGCAGCCTGCCGCCGGGCACGGTGACGTCGCAAAGCCCCGAGCAGGGCATACAAACGCCCTTTACAAACGAGATCACCCTGTGGATCAGCGCGTATACGGACAAAAAGTACGGCGGACAGCTGACGGCGCCCATCAATGTGCCGGAGCCGGATTCGATTTTGCGCATCGTTGTAGAGGATATGGTTGACGGACGGAAGGTGAGCTTTGTGCAGGAGATGCAGCCGGAAGTGGGCGTTCTCAGTCTGGATTACAGCGTATTTTGCGTGTCAACAGGCCAGAGGACTGTGAGGGTTTTATTGAACAATGTTGAAGTCTACAGCAATACAATCGACGTCAAATGAGGGCCGAACGCTGACGGGACAGATACTCAAAGGCATTGGCGGTTTCTATTATGTGCTGGATGACAGCAATGTCACGCATGAGTGCAAGGCCAGAGGGCGTTTCCGTATCGACGGCATGACGCCTCTTCCAGGCGATATGGTCTCCTTTTCGCCGCAGACAACATCGTCTGGATTCATTGAAGAAATTCTGCCGCGTCGGAATGAGCTGAAACGACCGCGCGTGGCTAACGTCGATATGGTCGCTATTGTGGTATCAGCGCAGAAGCCCGTTATCGACAAGGTGCTGTGCGATAAGATGATCGTCTGCGCGAAGAAGGCTGGCATCAAGCCGCTGCTCGTGATCAACAAATGCGACGCGACCACGGCTGAAGAGATATCCGCTTTGATGGAGGAATATAAAAACGTCTGTGAGTCTGTGTGCGTATCGGCGGCGACAGGGGACGGGCTTCCGTCTCTGAAGGCTCATCTGACCAATCGCTGCACCTGCTTTGCGGGGCAGTCCGCGACGGGAAAGTCATCGTTGCTCAACGCGCTGTTTTCCGGCCTGTCGCTGAACACCGGCGGGCTCTCAAAAAAGGTGGACAGAGGACGCCATACCACCCGCCATGCGGAGCTGATGATTCTGGATGACTTCTCCGGGACAGTGGTGGACACGCCAGGATTTTCGTTTCTGGAGGCTGACGAGATGCTGCCGGAGCAGCTGTGCGGCTGCTGCGATGATTTCAGGGAATTCTCAGATCAGTGCCGTTTTACCGGCTGCCTGCACGACAAGGAGCCGCAGTGCGGCGTTAAAGAGGCTGTCAGCAAGGGATTAATCCATGAGGGCCGCTACCAGCGATACCTGACGATATTAAAAGAATTACAGGAAATGAAGGAGAAGAAGTATGATTAAAGTGGCTCCGTCCGTGCTCTCGGCCGACTTCACCAAAATGTATGATGCCGTCAAGCTGCTGGAATCCGCCGGTGCGGATTATGTCCATTGCGACGTGATGGACGGTACGTACGTACCCAATATTTCGTTTGGCGCTTACATGATACGCGATCTGCGCAAACACACCGGCCTTAAGCTGGACGTGCATCTGATGGTGCAGTCGCCGGAAAGATATGTCGTGGATTTCGCCAACGCCGGGGCCGATATCATCACCGTTCACGCAGAGGCCACCACACATCTGGACAGGACGCTGCAGCTGATCCGGTCCGCCGATAAAAAATGTGGCGTCGCGCTGAACCCGCATACGCCGCTGAGTGTGCTGGAATATGTGCTGGATCAGCTTGACATGGTGCTGCTGATGTCTGTGAATCCGGGGTTCGGCGGGCAGAGCTTTATCCCGTATTCGCTGAGAAAAGCGAGTGAACTGAAGCGGATGATCGACGCCAGGGGGCTCGGCGTGGACATTGAAATGGACGGCGGCATCGGCTTAAGGAACGTCCGCCAGGTCACGGAAGCGGGCGTGAACGTCATTGTGGCGGGCAGCGCCGTGTTCGATGCGGCTGATCCGGCATCGGTGGTCCGCCAGTTAAAGCAAGCTCAATGAAATGCCTGATCGTCACAGCGGGCGCGCAGCCTGAAAAGGAACTGCTTTTCGAGCATTTGAGGGATGCCGGCTTTACCGTATGCGTGGATGGCGCTGCCGATACGCTGGTGAAGTATTCCGCCGTGCCGGATGTGCTCGTGGGGGATTTTGACTCAGCGGACAGTGACAGCGTCTCGCAGCTGGAGGCTGCGGGCGCGCGCCTTGTCCGTCTGCCGGTTCACAAGAACGAGACGGATACCGAGGCGGCGGTGAATCTGGCGCTGGAATCCGGCGCGGACGATATCGTGATACTGGGAGCGCTGGGCCTCAGGCTGGACCATGCGCTGGGCAACCTCGCTATGCTGATCAAGGCGGAACGGGCGGGCGCACATTGCCGTATCATCGACGAAGTCCATGAGCTGACAGCCGCCCGCGACGAATACGAGCTGAACGGCATCCCCGGACAGACTGTCTCAATACTCCCGATAGCGGGGGACATCACCGTTACCGCCACCAATCTCATGTATCCGCTGGAAAACCTTTTGCTCCGCTCGGACGCCGCGCGGGGCATCAGCAACATATTCTTAAAAAGCCCCGCAAGGCTGACGATAAACGGCGGCTGGGCGCTTATTGTCAAGATATCCGAAAAAGCGTAACACTTCCCGCGGGCGAATCGTATGATACATAAGAGAATATCCAGTGCTGCTTATTGCGAGGTGATAGCTTGTTTTGCGGAAATTGTATCATGCGGCGGATAATATCAGTCTTTCTGATTGCAATCGGCGTTATACTGTTGATTTGCTTCCTGCCGTACTGGATGTGGCTGGCCTTTCTGGGCGCCATACTGATCGGCGGCGGAATCTTTGTACTGTTGAAAAAATTATGACGGATATCAGATGGAGGTGGGTGTGTTGAGGATTTACTGTATCAGAGCGCCTCGGTTGCTGCGCGGAATACTGAAGAAGCTTTTTACTTGATTTGAATACATAGTATTGCCCGGAGGAACACGTACTCCGGGCAATACACTCTTACAATGTTTTTGTAATATATAGCAAAAAGGCCGCCCTGATATGGGACGACCCGTTCTGGTCAATATATAAGCCTATCCGCGTGTAACCTTGCCGGATCTTAAGCACCGGGTACAAACGTAAACCCTTTTGGGCGCACCATCAACGACAGCACTCACTCTCTGAACATTGGGAGCCCAGGTTCTTCTGGATTTTCTGTTTGAGTGGCTGACCGTGTTGCCGGACATGATGCCCTTCTTGCATATTTCGCAGTACTTTGCCATCTGTCTACACCTCTCTCCTTGACGCAAAATCGCACGTGTGATATTCTATCATTGAAGGTCGGATTTGGCAAGATTAATATTTAAATTTTCTTTGCAATTATTTAAAACGCTTGACGCAAGACTCAAAAAGCGATAGATTGTATTCGCCGGAGTTTTGTATTTTACTCTCTTGGGAGGCTTTTTAATGGCTGTTATTCAGCAGAACTCATACGGAAAAATAGAATATACCGATGAATTCCTGTCCAATTTGGCGGGACTTGCCACAATGGACTGCTATGGTATTGTCGGAATGTCATCACAAAAGGCCATGGACGGCATCGTGGAACTGCTCAAAGGTGAAAATTTAAGCAAAGGCGTCAAAATATACACCGAAAACGACGGGGTTCATATCGCGCTCTACGTTGTTGTCGAATATGGCGTGTCCATTTCAGCCGTGGCCTCAAATGTCATTGACACTGTCAAGTACCGGGTTGAGAAGATCACCGGGCTCAACGTTGACAAGGTTGATGTCACTATCAACGGTATCCGGGTTTAGGGGGAGCATCTGATGCATCAAAGGATCACCGGCGAGCTGTTAAAGGAAATGGTGCTTTCGGCAGCCGCTTTTTTAGAAAAGAACAAGAAAAACCTTAACGCGCTCAACGTGTTTCCCGTGCCGGACGGCGATACGGGAACCAATATGTCGCTGACCATGATGGCAGCCGTGAAGGAAGTTAAGTCGGCTGACACCGCAAAGATCGGTACTGTGGGCGACGCGCTTTCTCTGGGCGCGCTGAAGGGCGCCAGGGGCAACTCGGGCGTGATTCTCTCGCAGCTGTTCAGAGGGCTTTCAAAGAGCCTGTCCGGCATGGAGACAGCGGGCGCTCCTGATTTTGCGCGGGCCATGCAGGAAGGCGTGGACGCGGCTTACAAGGCCGTGATGAAGCCCAAGGAAGGCACCATATTGACCGTTGCCAAAGAGATGGCAAAAACAGCCTTGCGTTGCGCCGCGCAGGACGACAACATCTATCAGCTGATGGACGCCGTGTTGGAGCAGGGGGCGCAGACCCTGAAGAAAACGCCTGAGATGCTGCCGGTACTCAAGGAGGCCGGCGTGGTGGACGCGGGCGGCAAGGGCCTTCTCGTCATTTACCGCGGCTTCAAAATGGCGCTGGACGGCGAAGCCATTACCGACAGCATATTGTTCGAAACGGAAGAGCCTGCCGTTGATTTTTCGACGACTGCAGGCGGGGAAGAAATCGAATTCGCTTACTGCACCGAGTTCTTCATCAAGAACATCCATGAATCCGTCAAGCAGGACGACATAGACCGTTACCGCGAGAAGCTGATGAAGATCGGCGACTGCGTGCTCGTTGTGGGCGATCTTCAGTTGATCAAGACGCATGTCCATACCAACGTTCCGGGCAAGGCGCTGCAGTTTGCGCTTCGTTTCGGTGAGCTTTCCCGCATCAAGATCGACAATATGCGCGAGCAGCACACGGAGCTGGAACACGCGGAGGAGCCCCGTGAGAAGAAGAACATGGCGGTGGTCACCGTCGCGGCGGGCAAAGGCTTCGTCAACATATTCAAGGAATTCATGGTGGATGAGATCGTGGAAGGCGGACAGACGATGAATCCGTCCACAGAGTCGATATCCAAGGCCATTGAAAAAGCCCCGTCTGACAATGTCTTCGTTTTTCCGAACAACAAGAATATCATTCTGGCTGCCGAGCAGGCGGCGCAGTTTTCCAGTAAGAACGTTCACGTGATCCCCTCCAGGTCCTTCCCGCAGGGCATCACGGGCGTGCTGGCTTACAACCCTGATCTTAATTTTGAAGAGAACACCGAACGCATGAAGAAGGCTATCACCACCGTGAAGACCGGTCAGGTCACCAATGCGGTACGGGAGTCCAAAATCAACGGTCAGGTCATCAAGAAGGGCGAGTTGATCGGCATCCTTGACGGCGATATCATCTGCCACACGGGCGATATGTTCCAGACCTGCGAGCAGCTGCTGGACGGCATGGTCACAGACGATGACAGCGTTATCACCATTTTCTACGGCGAGGATGTGACGGAAGCGCTTGCCAACCAGATCGCTGATATGGTTCGTGACAAATATGGCGACTATGACGTGGAGCTGCAGTTCGGCGGGCAGCCCGTTTATCCGTTCATGTTCGCGGTTGAGTGATGAACCTTGAAACCCCCGTCAGCAAGGTCAAGGGCATCGGCGAAAAAAAGGCCAGGCTCTTTTCCAAGCTGAACATCATAAGCTTATCCGATCTGCTCTACCACATGCCGCGTGGGTATGAATCCTCGGGCCGCAGCGCACAGGTCTGCGAGCTTGCGGATGGCGGCACATATAATATTACCGCAATCATATGTGAAGAACCTAAACTAAGACGGATAAAGAGCGGCCTCAATCTAACCACTTTTTCGTTATCGGACGAAACAGGCAGGGTTGAGGCTGTTTTTTTTAACCAGCCGTACATCAAAAATATGTACAAGCTCCGCGACACCGTTTATATCTGCGGCGCGGTGAAGCGTGTGGGGCGCAAGCTTCAATTTACGAATCCGCACATGGAAAAGGACGGCGGCCAGCACGAAGGCCTGAATCCCGTCTATCCTCTGACAGCGGGCATCTCCCAGAAGGTGATGCGCCTGGCCGTGAAGGCTGCGCTGGACGCGCTGGGCGGCAAGGTGCCGGAGCTGTTTTCGGCTGAGTTCCGCAGTCAGCATGAGTTGGCGGAGATCAATTACGCATTGGAACACATCCATTTTCCGGCCAACGAAGAATCGCTGGAGCTTGCGAAGCGGCGTCTCATATTCGAGGAGCTGCTGCTGTTCAGCATTGCTCTTGCGTCGCGCGAAACGTCGGCGCAACAGGGGGCTTTTTGCTGCTCAATTAAAGATAAAGACTGCAACGCTTTCTTTGATCGTCTACAATATAAGCCCACCGGCGCGCAGCTTCGCGTGATGGACGAGATCAAGCGGGACATGAATCAGACAAAACCGATGAACCGTCTTGTTCAGGGAGACGTGGGCAGCGGCAAAACAACGCCTGCATTTTACGCGATGTACATCTGTGTGCGCAGCGGGCGGCAATGCGTCATGATGGCGCCGACGGAGGTGCTGGCGCGCCAGCATTTCGAGAACGCCCAGCGGGTGCTGGCAGACGTTGGGCTCAACATTGAGCTGCTCACAGGCAGCACGCCCCCGGCGCAGCGCCACGTCATCTGTGAGAACATTGCCGCGGGCAATACGCATATCGTGTTCGGCACGCACGCCGTGCTGTACGACAACGTCCAGTTCGCCGATCTCGGACTGGTGATCACGGACGAGCAGCACCGTTTCGGCGTGGGGCAGCGGGCCATGCTGGAAACCAAGGCCGGTACGCCGCACACGCTGATCATGTCGGCGACGCCCATCCCGCGCACGCTGGCGCTCATTCTTTTCGGCAAAACGGATATCTCCATACTCGATGAAATGCCGCCCGGCCGCCAACCCGTGAAAACCTTCTGCGTGCCCGAAGCAAAAAGGAACGGTATGTACGCGTTTATTGACGACGAGCTGAAAAAAGGCGCGCAGGCATTCATTGTCTGCCCGCTGGTGGAAGAGAGCGACGCGCTGGACGTTCGTTCGTCCGAGCAGATTTTTGAAGACGTGAAAGACCGTTTTTCCAGCTGGAACGCGGCGCTGCTGCACGGCCGGATGAAGCCGCAGGAAAAACAGGAAGTGATGGAGTCTTTCAAGAACAAAAACGCGCATATCCTTGTTTCCACCACCGTGATCGAAGTGGGCGTGGACGTGCCCGCAGCCACCATCATGGTGATCGAAAATGCCGAGCGCTTTGGTCTGGCGCAGCTGCACCAGCTTCGCGGGCGCGTGGGGCGCGGCAGCAAAGCCTCATACTGCTTTCTGATGTCACCGGATCAGCAGAACGAACGCCTTGTCCTGCTGACGAAAACGAACGACGGTTTTAAAATTGCCGAGGAAGACCTGCGCCTGCGCGGCCCGGGGCAGTTTTTGGGCAGCCGTCAGAGCGGCGTATCAGACCTTTATATGGCCCACCTGATCAAGGATATGCGCATCCTGCGCGAAACGCGCGATATTGCCGAGGAGCTGCGCGCGGATCAGCCGTACTTTTATGAGCATTTAAAAAACGCTGCTTTAAGGAGATTCCAGAAAAAATTCGAAAAAACCACGATTAATTAATAATACCGGTCCTATATATTATTGCCAGCTTATTTTTTGTTTTGTTGGGCAAAGTATTACTAACAGACAAAACAAAAAAGGAGGTGAACATTCATGGCTAGAAATAAAGCTGTGGTGCCTGAGGCGAAGAACGCTTTGAATAATATGAAGTATGAAATCGCGAATGAAATGGGTGTCAACTTAAAACAGGGCTACAACGGCGACCTGACTTCCAAGCAGGCCGGTTCTGTTGGCGGCGAAATGGTGAAGCGTCTGATCAACCAGGCCAAGGGAACGAAATAACAACACAGCCCGAAGGAAAATTACAGAAACGGAGGTTAAACAAATGGCTTCAAAGAATAGAAACTCGAATCTTTCCAATATGAAGTATGAAATAGCCAACGAACTGGGTGTCAACCTGAAACAGGGTTACAACGGCGACCTGACTTCCAAGGAAGCGGGTTACGTGGGCGGATATATGGTGAAGCGCCTGATTGAGCAGGCAGAACGCCAGATGAGCGGTAAATAACGTTAAGCATCTCGAAAAAGCGCTGGAATTTTCCGGCGCTTTTTTGGTATAAAACATTGACAAAGGGGAAAGATTCAATTAAACTATATACATCTTATTAGCATAGTAAAACGCTAAATGGAGTTTGGGATGGAAAAATTCAGAAAACATGTGCCCGATGGCGTGGAGGATTGCCTGCCCGCCGAGTGCTATATCAAAAAAGAGATGGAGGCGTCGCTTCGCAGGCGTTTCATCCTGTCCGGGTATGACGAGATCGAAACGCCGAGCTACGAGTATCTTGACGTGTTTCAGAGCGGCGTCGGCGCCTATATGCAGGAAAGCATGATCAAGTTCGTCGGCCCGAACGGACGTATACTCGTGCTTCGGCCGGACCTGACGGTGCCGATCGCGCGCGTCGCGGCATCCAAGTTTTCCGGCGACGGCGTCAAAAGGCTGTTCTACATCCAGAATTCCTACGCCGCCGCGGAGCCGGCCATCGGCAAAGCGGGCGAGTTCACGCAGGCGGGCATCGAGCTGGTCGGCGAAGCGGGCAGCGCCGCGGACGCGGAGGTGATCGCGCTGGCCGTGCGCTCGCTGCAGCTGGCCGGTCTCAAAACGTTCACCATCGACATCGGCCAGGTGGCGTATTTCAAAGCGCTGGTATCCGGCCTTGAATTGGAAGAACCGCAGATCGACGCGCTGCGGCACGCGGTGGATTCCAAGGACCTGATCGAGCTGGAAGCGATGACTATGCGCCTGAATATCACGGGGCGGCGCCGGGAACAGGTACTGGCGTTGCCGAACCTGTTTGGCGGAAGCGAAGTGTTTGACAAGGCGCTGGCGCTGTCTGATGAAGAAGGCTGCCGCGACGCCGTCGAGAATTTGAGAAGCGTTTATTCGCTGCTGACCGAGTACGGCCTTGTCCAGTATATCTCGATCGATCTTGGCATGCTGCACGATATCGCCTATTATTCGGGCATCATTTTCCGCGGGCTAACGCCGGAGATCGGTTTTCCTGTGGTGTCCGGCGGACGCTACGACGAGCTGCTCGCGAAATTCGGCGAACCCGCGCCCGCGACCGGCTTTGCGCTGGGCATCAAGCGCGTGATGATCGCGATGGAACGGCAGGGCTTGCTCTCCGGTTATTACAAGACGGATGCTGTGGCGTCGTATGACCGGGACGGCAGCGGCGCGGCGTTTGCCTGGGCGGAGCGGCAGCGCACGGACGGTCGGCGCGTCGTCAGCACGTCCAGTCTCTCCGGACAGGAACTGCTGGATCTGAAACAAAAGCTGGGCGCCGCATCCGCCGTGTATTTCGACGCTGACGGCATGCGCACATTATAAGGAGACGATATGCAGATCACGATCGCGCTGGCCAAGGGGCGGCTTGCGGAAAAAGCGATGGAGATATTGGAGCAATGCGGCATCGAATGCGACGAGATGTTCCGTGATACCCGCAAGCTCATTTTTTTCGATAAGACAGGCGACGTCCGCTTCATCATGGTGAAGCCGATCGACGTGCCCACGTATGTGGACCACGGCGTCGCGGATATCGGCATCGTCGGCAAGGACACGCTGATGGAGGCGGGCCTGCCGCTCTATGAGATGGCTGACCTCAAATTTGCCAAATGCAGATTATGCGTGGCCGGTTATCCCGCCGGAAAAGACAAATCCCTGACATCCTCCGTGCTGCGCGTGGCCACCAAATACCCGGAGATCGCCAAGAGCTATTACGCAGGCAAGGGCGAGTCCATCGAGTGCATCAAGCTGAACGGCAGTGTGGAATTGGGCCCGATCCTCGGGCTTTCGGACGTGATCCTCGATATCGTGGAAAGCGGGCGCACGCTGGTGGAGAACGGCCTTGTCATCACCGAAGAGGTGACGCCGGTATCCGCGCGGCTGGCGGTGAACCGCGCCAGCCTGAAGATCAAGGCCTCGGTGCTGGTGCCGCTGATCGATCGCATCCGGCAGGTTGTGGAGGAGTGCTGACATGCAGATATACAGATCGTCCGACATCGAGACTGTACGGGCCACACTGAAAAGAAAAGCGGAAACAGATCCGTCAGTCACGGCTGCTGTCCGGGCCATTATCGACGACGTTCGCAACAACGGCGACGACGCGCTGTTCGCTTATACCAAGCGGTTTGACGGCTTTGAACTCAGCAGGGAGAACATTCGCGTCTCACAGGATGAGATACGCAAGGCCTATGAGCTGGTGCCCACGGAGCTGCTGGAAACGCTGAAAAAGAGCGCCGCGAATATCGCCGCGTTCCATGAACTGCAGAAGCGCGAAGGCTACCGGCACGAGGTCGGCAGCGCGGTGACCGGGCGGCTGGTGCTGCCCATGCAGCGCGCGGGCGTGTACGTGCCCGGCGGCAAGGCGGCGTATCCCTCCAGCGTGCTGATGAACATCATCCCCGCCAAAATCGCGGGTGTGGAAGAGATCATCATGGTCACACCGCCCGGCAGAGACGGGCGCATAGAGCCGCTGACGCTGGTGGCGGCGGACGTGGCCGGAGCGGATACCATACTGCGCATCGGCGGCGCACAGGCCGTCGCGGCGCTGGCCTACGGCACCGAAAGCGTCCCCAAGGCGGACGTGATCACCGGGCCGGGCAACGCCTATGTGGCGGCGGCCAAGCGTGAAATCTACGGCGAAGCGGGCATCGACATGATCGCGGGCCCATCGGAAGTGCTGATCGTGGCGGACGGAACGGCCAATCCAGTGTACGTCGCGGCGGACTTTCTCTCTCAGGCGGAGCACGATGAGAAGGCGGCCAGCGTGCTGCTGACGCCCAGCGAAGAGCTGGCGGGCAAAGCCGCTGCGGAGATCGAACGGCAGCTGGCGTTGTTGCCCCGGCGGGAAATCGCGGCGCAGTCCGTCGCGGATTTCGGCACCATCGTGGTGACGGCGTCGCTGGAGGAAGCGTTTGATATCGCCAACGCGTTCGCGCCGGAGCATCTCGAAATACTGACGGAAAACCCGATGCGGTACCTGTGCAAGGTCAGGAACGCGGGCGCGGTGTTCATCGGCGAATACTCGCCGGAGCCGCTGGGGGATTATTTCGCGGGCCCCAACCACGTGCTGCCCACGTCGGGCACCGCGAGGTTTTCGTCGCCGCTGTCGGTGGACGATTTTGTGAAAACCACGAATTACGTGTACTATGACCGCAGCGCGCTTGAGGCGTGTTATAATGACATCAAACGGTTCGCGGAAGCGGAAGGGCTGAACGCGCACGCCAGAAGCGCGGCAATACGTTTTGAGGCGGAGGATAAGCCATGAGAAGCGCTGAAATTGAACGAAAGACGAGTGAGACGGATATCTGCGTCAAGCTGGAGATCGACGGCACGGGCCAGAGGAAGATCGAAACCGGCATCGGCTTTTTCGACCACATGCTGGACCTGTTCGGGCGGCACGGCCTGTTCGATCTGACGCTGACGGTGAAGGGCGACCTGCATGTGGACGAGCACCACACCATCGAAGACGCCGGTATCGCGCTGGGTGAGGCCTTCGCCGCGGCTGTGGGCGACAAGGCGGGCATCAACCGTTATGCCACACAGTTCATTCCCATGGACGAGACGCTGGCCTTTGTCAGCCTGGATTTTTCGGGCCGCGCGTTCCTGCGGTACAACGTGGATTGCCCGGACGCCACGGTGGGCGGCATTCCGTCGCAGATGTTTGAAGAATTCTTCCGTGCGTTTTCGTCCGCCGCCAGGCTGACGCTGCACATCAATGTACTGTACGGCGCCAACACGCACCACATCATCGAAGCGGTGTTTAAAGCGACCGGCCGCGCGCTGCGCTTCGCGCTGGAGAAAGACCCGCGCAGCACCGGCATACCGTCAACAAAAGGGGTTCTCTAATGATCGCAATCATCGACTATGGCATGGGCAACTTAAGAAGCGTTCAGAAGGCGTTTGAATTCCTGGGCTTCGACGCCCGCATCACGGAAAAGCGTCAGGAGCTCATCGACGCGTCCCACATCGTGCTGCCGGGCGTGGGCGCTTTCGCGGACGCGATCGACTGCCTGAATAAATCCGGCATGCAGCAGACGATGCTGGACGAGATCGGCAAGGGCAAGCCGTTCCTCGGCATATGCCTTGGGATGCAGCTGCTTTTTGACAGGAGCTTCGAGAACGGGGAATACACCGGCCTGTCGCTGGTGCCCGGAGATGTGGTGCAGTTCAATGTGGGCAGCCTCAAGGTGCCGCACATGGGCTGGAATAACCTGACCGCCCGCGACAACGCGCTCTTCGACGCGGGCAACGGCCAGTATGTGTATTTCGTTCATTCATACCACGCGGCGGGCGTGCCGGACCAATGCATCATCGCCGGGGCGGATTACGGCTACCGCTTCACCGCGGCCGTGCAGAAGGACAACGTGTTCGGGCTCCAGTTCCACCCGGAAAAGAGCGGCGATGTGGGGCTTGCCATGCTGCGCCGGTTTGGAGGCCTGTCATGATCATCTATCCGGCGATTGATTTAAAGAACGGCGTCTGCGTACGCCTCAAAATGGGAGACATGGCTCAGGCCACGGAATACGGCGATCCGGCGGAGATCGCGGCGGAGTGGCAGCGGCAGGGCGCCGAGTATCTGCACGTGGTGGATCTGGACGCGGCTTTTACAGGGGCTTTCTGCAATCGTGACACGGTGGCGCGCATACTTGCAGCCGTCAGCATTCCGGTGCAGTTGGGCGGCGGCGTTCGCACGCTGGCGGATATCGATGAGCGTTTGGAGCTGGGCATACGGCGCGTCATCATCGGGACGGCGGCGATTGAAAATCCCGACCTGGTCAGGGAAGCAACGGCGAAGTATCCGGGGCTCATCGTGGCGGGTATCGACGCGAAAGACGGGCGTGTCGCCACGCGCGGCTGGGCGTCGGACACCGGAGAAGACCCCGTCGTGCTGGCGTTGAAGATGAAGGACACGGGCATCCGGACGGTGATCTATACCGACATATCGCGGGACGGCATGCTGACAGGGCCGAATGCGGCAGGCGTTAAGAATATGGCGGAAGCCACAGGCATGGAAATCATCGCGTCGGGCGGCATGAGCGTGCCGGAGGACGTGAAGAGGATATCGGAGACGGGCGCGGGCGGCGTCATCATCGGCAAGGCGCTGTACGCCGGGACAATCAGCCTGAGAGAGGCCATCAACTTGGGGGCGGACAAATGCTGACAAAAAGAATCATACCGTGTCTGGACGTGCATGCGGGCCGGGTCGTGAAGGGAATCAACTTTGTGGATATCCGCGATGCGGGAGACCCGGTGGAAATGGCGAAGTTCTTCAACAAGGCCGGAGCGGACGAGCTGGTTTTTCTGGACATCACCGCCTCGTCGGATGACCGCCGCACCATGGTGGACGTGGTCGCGCGGACGGCGGAGGAGGTGTTCATCCCGCTGACGGTGGGCGGCGGCATCCGCACGGTGAACGATTTCAGGGAAATGCTGTGCCGTGGCGCAGACAAGATATCCGTCAATTCAGCGGCGCTGAAGAACCCGGCGCTGATCAATGAAGCGGCGGAGAAGTTCGGCAGCCAGTGCGTGGTGTGCGCCATCGATGTGAAGTCCCGTAGGGACGGCAGCGGCTGGGACGTGTACCTGAACGGCGGGCGCGTGAACACCTGCCGTGACGCGCTGGAGTGGGCGGCGGAAGCGGAGGCGCGCGGCGCCGGTGAGATATTGCTGACCAGCATGGACGCGGACGGGACAAAGGACGGGTATGACCTGGCTGTGACCAAAGCTATTGCGGATATCGTGCGTATCCCTGTCATCGCGTCGGGCGGCGCGGGAAAGATGGAGCACTTCAAGGACGTGCTGCAGACAGCGGGCGCGGACGCGGTGCTGGTGGCGTCACTGTTCCATTACGGTGATATGACGGTGCGTGACGTCAAAGAATACTTCAAGCGTGAAAACATTCCGGTGAGAATGTGACGGAGGGAATATGAATACAGACAATGTGAAGTTTGACGAAAAGGGTCTGGTGCCCGTGGTGGTGCAGGATGTAAAGACCCACGCGGTGCTGATGGTGGCATACATGAACCGAGAGGCCCTGCAAAAGACGCTGGAGACGGGCGACATGACCTATTTCTCGCGGAGCCGCCAGCAGCTGTGGCGCAAGGGGGAGACATCCGGACATTTCCAGAAGCTGCATGAGCTGAAGCTGGATTGTGATGGCGACACATTGCTTGCCATCGTGTCCCAGGAAGGCCCAGCGTGCCACACGGGGCGTTACTCGTGCTTCTTCGAGTCTTTATATGGTGATGGCGCTTATTCGAGCGGATACGGCGTTATAGACGAGCTGTTCGCGGTGATAGAAGACAGAAAGGCCAACCCCAAGGAAGGCTCATATACCAATTACCTTTTTGATAAGGGCATTGATAAAATACTGAAAAAGGTGGGGGAAGAAGCCGCCGAGGTCATCATCGCCGCGAAGAACGCCGCGCCGGACGAGATTCGTTACGAATCGGCTGATCTGCTTTACCATCTTCTCGTGATGCTGTGTGAGCGCGGCCTTAACCCGGGAGAGGTTTTTGCCGAGCTGGAAAAAAGACGATAGTGATAATACCAGTATTTCGGAGTAAAACGGACGTAGAAAGAGGAATCGTTAATTAAATAACAATAACCGCGCACTTTGAATTTTGACACTGCCTCTTGTGTATTATACAATATCGCAGCGTTCTCGTTCTTGCCGGGCTTCAGGGAGCATAGCTCAGCTGGGAGAGCATTTGCCTTACAAGCAAAGGGTCACAGGTTCGAGCCCTGTTGTTCCCACCATAAGGCCCGGTAGTTCAGATGGTTAGAACGCTAGCCTGTCACGCTAGAGGTCGAGGGTTCGAGTCCCTTCCGGGTCGCCATTCCGGCTTTAAGTGAACGCTATCTGCGGGAGTGACTCAGTGGTAGAGTGCGACCTTGCCAAGGTCGAAGTCGCGGGTTCGAATCCCGTCTTCCGCTCCAACGGCCCCCCGGGCTGTATGAGCAGCCTGGGGGGATAAAGACCTCCAACACGGCATATAGTGGTTATATGCCAACTCAGAGGCTCTGATGAGCCCGTTCATACGGCGCCATAGCCAAGTGGTAAGGCACGGGTCTGCAAAACCCTTATGCCCCGGTTCAAATCCGGGTGGCGCCTCCAGTAAACAACCGGGCTTCTGGAGACAGAAGTCCGAATCTTTTTTGCCGAAGTGGCGGAATCGGCAGACGCACGGGACTTAAAATCCCGCGGTGGCAACACCGTACCGGTTCAAGTCCGGTCTTCGGCACCAAAAAGAACATAGCTTTCCCTTGGCGGAAAGCTATGTTCTTTTTTTATGTTCAAAAATATGATAAACTTAATATATTACTCATATTAGGTGGTGAGGAAGATGATTGGGTATAATCAAGATATACAAACGCAGAAGCAGATATTATTCAACATAATTCTTCAAAATAAGGCTATCTTTGAAATTGTAAAAGAGTCACAGAAAATTGGTTTGGAACATTACTATATCGGTGCAGGATGCGTTTGTCAGTCGGTTTGGAATTACCAAAATGGCTTCGAATTAATGTACGGAATCTCCGATGTGGATTTTGTCTACTTTGACGATGGGGATCTATCCTATGAGGCAGAAGATCGTCTCATTAAGGCAGTTAAGCGGCGATTCTCTCATTTGCCTGTTGAAATTGATGTCAAAAATCAGGCAAGGGTGCATTTGTGGTATAAAGATTATTACGGTTACGAACTGCAACCCTATGATTCACTTGAAAGTGCAATCAACTCTTGGCCTACAACCGCAACATCTATCGGGATAAGAATCTCTGGCGGGGATCTGGTTGTATATGCACCGTTTGGACTTAATGATATGTTTGGGCAAATAGTTCGGGCAAATAAAACACAAACCACCAGAGAGACATACTTGATGAAGTGTGAAAAATGGTGTTCCAAGTGGCCAGACCTAAATGTTGTTGAATGGGAAAGATCTTGAAATAAGCACCGCATGCCAGCGTGAATCAAAATCTTTTTTCCACGATTACTCATGATAAAACCATGACAGCGAATCGCTTTCGTGGTTTTATTTTATTCCCATTTTAAAATGATTGCTTCTGAGGTACAATGTCGTTTAATGGCTGATATCTGACGAATGCTCTATGCATGACTGAACAAATATAAAGGAGGCAACATGGAAAAAACGACTCATCCCATATACAAGAATTACCCTGAACAGCCTTATATTTCACCGGATAGAGACTTGGAAGCATGGGGAAAAAATCCTGAGCTTTTTCCGTATGGCTTTGTGGAAAAGAAACAAATGCAAAGACTTCCGGAAGGGATTCTTCCAGGCCATATCATCATGCTATGGAGAATTCATTTTAACAATTTTACAAATAAAACCTTTATCCCGCAGTATTTTGAATACAGGTATGGAGTTGACAGCGAAGAGTGCATTCAGACACTTATCAATCTGGGGTATGTTGAAATATGCAGCGCAAAAGATTCTTTGAATCTGCTCAATATGAATGCGCTAAAAGACATACTGGAAAAGAGCAACTTAGATACGAAAGGGAAAAAAGGCATATTGCTTAGCCGAATAACTGATAATATCTCTGAAGAAGAGTTGATAAAGCTGTTCTCACTGCGAAAATATAAAATCACATCTTCCGGAAAAGAAATTCTAAACAAATATGATAATATTATCCAAAAGCATGGACCAAAGATGTGACCATATTATATCAGAAAAGACTTGTAAATAAGGGCTTTTTATATGCCCGCATGATTTTATCCCGGTTTGATTTCATTAAGATTGTTAACGCAAGTTGTTATTACTATTAACAATCGTTGAACATTCGCCACGCTCACTTGATATTTGATTGAATAGGGTTTAGTATTTTTACAAACAGGAAGGGAGTATTACCTTTGAAGAATTTTATCATCAGTGTGGATTCGTCCGCAAGTTTTACTCAGGAAGAATTGGATAAACACGGCATTCTGATGGTCCGTTTGTCATATACATTGGACGGAGTTGAATATCCGGATAACCTTGAAAACGACGAACAAAAGCAGGCGCTTTATGACAAGCTTGCCGAGGGGAAACTGGCCCAGTCGTCAAAGGCCAATCCGCAGAATTTTATAGATACCTGGCGCGAAACGCTGGAAGCGGGACATGATATACTGCATCTGTCTCTTTCCAGCCAGGTGAGCGGCTCATACGACAGCGCCTGTCAGGCTGCCGAGGAGATGAGCGCGCTGTATGGCCAGAAGATATTTGTGGTGGATACGCTCACGGGCAGCTTCGCGATCACCGCATTGGCGCTGGATCTCATGAATATTCAAAGCACCGCCACGATCGAGGAGGCCAGGGATTTCGCATTGTCCGGCCTGAACGACTACAACCTGATATTCACGATCGGAGACATCCGTCACCTTTACCGGGGTGGGCGCATCAGCCATATGAAAGCGCTGCTGGGGGGCCTGCTTCATTTAAAGCCGATACTCTTCATCAATGATCAGGGGCGTGTCACATTCCTGATGAATGCGCGCGGTACAAGGCAGGCTATCAGCCTGATGGTGCAGAAGCTGCTGAAGAACATGACCGCGCATACGGACAGCGCGTACATATCACACGGCGGAGACTTGCCGCTGGCCGAAACGCTCAAGGACAAGATCATGGAGGCGTTTCCGCGTCTCAAGGATATTCACATCGATTATCTGACACCGGCGCTGGGCGTGCATGGCGGCCCGGGGTCGCTCCTCCTTTGCTTTAAGGGTGGACACCGCCAGAATGTGCTTGGCGAAGCCGTGCCCAAGGAAAAGCTGACCGCGACGCTTGCCGACGCCTGATTTATTTCTTTGTCTTGGGTGTGAAGATCAAGGCGATGAGATAACCGAACAGCACGGCGGCCGCTATACCCGCTGCCGTGCCTTCCACACCGCCCGACAGTGCGCCCAGCAGTCCGGCTTCATCAACGCCCTTGAACGCGCCCTTGGCCAACGAGTACCCGAAACCGGTCAGCGGCACCTGCGCGCCCGCTCCGCCCAGCTTAACCAATGGTTCGTAGAGACCCACTGCTGTCAATATGACGCCTGCCGTCACAAACACAACGAGTATGCGTGCGGGTGTCAGGTTTGTTTTTGAGAGAAGAACCTGGCCCACCACGCAGATTGCACCGCCAATCAAAAAAGCCCATAAATAGTTCATATGCTGCACCCCGTTTCTATTGCCACGGCATGCGCGATGGAGGGGATCGTTTCCCCCTGTAACGCACTTGTGGGGCTGTGCAGCGCGCCCGTGGCTACAAACAGTATCCGTTTCAGATTGCCTTTAATCAGCTCCGGCAGGAAGAATCCGCACAACATGCTCGCGCTGCAGCCGCAGCCGCTTGCGCCGCAATGCATCAGATCGTTGCCCTCGTAGAGCATCGCGCCGCAGTCCTTGTGGACACCGGAAAGATCCCAGCCCGCCTCAGCCGCATATTTGACGAGCAGCTCGCTGCCGAATGTGCCAAGATCGCCGGTGATGATCGCATCAAAATCCTCGGGCCGTTTACCCGTATCCTCCAGATGGCAGATGATCGTTTCCGCAGCGGCAGGGGCCATGGCCGCGCCCATGTTGTTGACGTCATTGATGCCCATGTCCACCACACGTCCCGGCGTGGCGTATGTGACGGAGGGATATTGACCGCGCTGCACGGAAAGCACCACCGTACCGGCCGCGGTGGCTGTGTTCTGCGACGTTGGCGTTTTGGGTGTCCCCAGCTCCAGAGGGCTTCTGAACTGGCGCTCCGCGGTCGCAAAATGGCTGCTGGTGGCGCAAACCACATGCTTTGCAAATCCGCCGTCCAGCGTCATCGAACCGATCAACATTGTTTCGGACATGGTGGAGCAGGCGCCATACAGCCCGACGAACGGAATGCCCAGTTGCCGCGCCACAAAGCCTGATGATATAATCTGATTGAGCAGATCGCCGCCGAACAGGAAATCGATATCATCCGGTTTTAAACCGGCTTTTTCTATCGCGGTCTCCGCAGATGTGAGCTGCATCTTGCGTTCGGCCAGCTCGTAAGTCTTCTCGCCCCAAAGACCATCCTCAAACGTGATATCAAAACAATTGCCGTACGGGCCGTTCTTTTCATCCTTGCCCGCCACGGAAGTAAAAGCGATGATATTGGCCGGCGTGTCAAACCTGACGGTTCTTGAACCCACGCGTATTCCCATGTCAAATCACCCCGATGATGTAATAGATGATGCCCACGAGGACGGATGAGCTGATGCCATAGACCAGCACCGGTCCGGCGATGGTGAACAGCTTTGCGCCAACGCCCAGGATATAGCCTTCCCATTTGTATTCCAGCGCGGGGGAGACGATGGAGTTCGCAAAGCCTGTAATGGGGACGATGGAGCCTGCGCCTGCATATCGGCCCAGCACATCATAGATGCCGATACCTGTGAAAAGCGCGCCCAGGAATATCAGCACCGCCGAGCGGAACGCGCCCACACCCGCTTCATCCAGCTTGATCACATTCTCTCCTAAATCATTGAGCGCTTCTCCCACAATGCAGATCAAACCACCAACAATAAACGCCATCACGCACTCCTTCAGAAAGTGGCTTTTGGGCATTGACTGCTTGACATATTCCTGATAATTCGTCTCTTCAATATTCTTTTTAATATCCATTATTCAGCCCTCTTTAAACTCTCTTCTGCTTCTCTGTCACGGTTCTGGTATACTCTTCATTTTCTTCAATATTCTGTAGCGCGCCGATATTGACATCCGGCATTTTTACATAATTCTTCATCATCCATCCTTTCCTTAAAACACCCCTGACAACCAATACACCAATGCACCCGCCGTCTTACCAAGAACGAACCCGCTGAGCAGCACCACGATAACGCGTCTCGACAAGCCATAGTTCTTGATCATCGGAATCGCGTCCGTCACCTCCGCCAGACAGGCGATCACGATGCCGACATAGATGCCGCCAAAAATACCGAACACCGCGCCAAACGCTTCACCGACCAATATTTTAAAATTGAACAGCGTGATGGCTGTCCCCAAAAGACCCCCGATCGCAGCGCTGGCAACCATCACGTTTCCCGCGTTCTTCATGTTCAGGCTCTGCGCCGTTTTCGAGAAAACGCCCAGCGCCACATAAAAGGCGCACAGAGCCGTACCGGATACCACGCCCGCGCACAGGCCCGTGATGGCCGAGAGTATATCAGCCATCGGGACGCTTGCTCTTGGCGGCCAAATAATCCCTCAAATCGTTCTCGTGGTTGTGTATGTCGATATCCAGCACGGTGGGCGTCGTTTTCTTTTTTCGGTACAGACCAAACAGCATCACGAATCCCACCGCACTACCGATGCTGTAGGGAATGCTGACCACCGGTACGGTTTCAAGCTGAGAGCCGGTGAAGAACTCATAAATATCGCTGTGGACCTGGGGCATATCCACATCTTCGTGGAATGTCATGATCGCGATCGCGCCACCGAAGAACATCACGGCACACAGCAGCACCGCTTTGATGATCTTTCCCAGATTTCTTTTCTGGTCATGCTTCAGAAACACGTTGCATTCGGTCGGCCCCAGATTGGTGATAGTGTAGTCAGGATAAAGAGACACAAGACGAGACATCACATCCAGCGCCGTGATGGTCACGGCTTCGCCCGGAAGCGCAAAGAAAATACCTGCCATCGGCGCGGCGGGGGCGCCATGAACAGTACAGATTCCCGCCAAAGGTATGCGGGGCTCACTGACATATGAGGTTTTTTCTATGGAGAAATAAAGCTCCTTTTTCATCCTTATATGTATGAGGCATCGGTATATGTTCCCATCTGCGGATGGACCAGCAACAGGGCGATCAGCAGCGCTATGATCGCGCAGATAAAAAGTATGATCACAGTCAGCAGCCATTTTTTTCGCAACAAATACTGCACAGCCAAATTCTCCTTAATTATTGACGGCGCGGCAACTCCGCGGTCAGTTTTATTATCCGCAGGCAGAAGAAAAATATTTGCCCGGCTTAACTGCCGGGCAGAATGAAAAAGAGAATCTTTGACCGAAATACAGCAAAAAAAGACGAGTTTACGATACAGAAATTTTCTATTCGACCGACTTTTTCAGCTTGTTAAGTGTTTTTGTGATCAGGCGTGACACCTGCACCTGGGATACGCCCAGCACCTCGGCAATCTCCATCTGCGTTTTGTCGCTGTAAAAACGCAGCATGATGAGCTGCCGCTCTTTTGGATCCAGCTTCTGGATCATTTCCTTGAGTAGTATGGAATCGATCATCGCATTGTCGTCATGTTCGGACATCGTGTCGATCAACAGCGTTTTGGAGTTGTCGTCGTCAAAGGCGGGCTCGTAGATAGAAACAGGGCTGCGCACGGCCTCCATTGCGAACACGATATCTTCAGGCGACATCTGCAGCTTCTGCGCCAGCTCGTCGATCGTGGGCTCGCGCTTGAGTTCGTCCTTCAGCCGTTCCTTGACGTTGAATATCTCAAACGATTTTTCCCGTAAAGACCGGCTGACCTTGATGATGCCGTCATCGCGAAGGAAGCGCTTGATCTCGCCGGCGATCATAGGGACGGCATAAGTGGAGAAGCGCACGTCGAAGCTGGGATCGTAGCCCTTGATCGCTTTGATCAGCCCCAGCGAACCGATCTGCATCAGATCGTCAAACTCCACACCCCTGTTGAGAAACTTTTTAACGATGCTCTTCACCAGCGCCGTATTTCTGACGACGAGCGTTTCCTGAGCTGCTGCGTCGCCTTTCTGCGCTTTCTTGATGAGCCTTAAGCTTTCCTCATGTGAAAGCAAACCCTTTTCGGCCATGATTTTATCCTTGAGTATGGATGGTCTTTGTCATTTCCACGACGGTGCCCTGTCCGGGAGTAGAGGTAATGGTCACCTCGTCCATGAAAGTTTCCATGACGGTAAAGCCCATGCCCGACCGGGATTCGTCGCCTGCCGTGCTGAAAAAAGGCTGGCGGGCCTGCTTGATATCGCGTATGCCTACGCCCTTATCGGCAACAGAAACGGCCAGCGTCCGGCCGGACAGCGACGCGCTGATGATGATTTCACCCTCTGTCTGCGGGTAAGCATGCACAATCGCATTGGTGACCGCCTCCGATACGGCGGTCTTGATATCCGCAACCTCTTCAAGAGTGGGGTCGAGCTGAGTGGCAAACGCGCCGACAACGCTGCGTGCAAATCCCTCGTTCACAGAAAGGCTGGGCAGCTTGAGTTCCATTGTGTTTTTGATTTCCATTTGACGCCCCCGATATACTATAATTTCTTGATAATGCTGTATAAGCCGCTGACATTGAACACCTTGTCAATCTGTCTGCTGGCATTCTTGACATACAGATTGTGCCCGCTGCTTTTGAGCTTCTTGTATCGCCCGATGATCACGCCCAGCCCTGAACTGTCCATAAAACTCAGGTTCTTAAGGTCCAGCACCAGATCGGTATCCTTATATTTTGCGATCAGCTTGTCCAGCGATTCGCGGGTCTGTATGGCGGAGTGATGGTCAAGTTCACCGTCCAGACAGGCGGTGATACTATGCTCCTGCTGTTTGACTCTTATCTGCATACGGTCCATCCTTTCTGAATGATCCTTTACGTATTCTGTTTATTAGCGCTTCATCCTTTGAGAGATTTTGACATATCCGCACTTGTTTTCGTGTTAGAATATGGTTTTTGTCGAAAGACATATTCCCGATCATTTCGGAACAGCCTAAAAACAGTGTTCGACAACAAAAAAGGCAGGCATCCATGGGCAAGCATCGAAACGATCAGGAACGTCCCAAAACGTTTTGGAGACATTTTCTCGGATTTATTAAAATGTCAGCACTCGTTGGCATTATTATGACCATCTCAGGAGCGGTTTTCGCATTCTCCTATCTCATGGGGCTTGAAGAATGGAAGGAATTCGATCCCAGTAAGATCGGTGAAATGCAGCAGACGCTGCTGATTTATGATATGGATGGAAATGAGACCGCCGCGCTTTATAACCAGGAGAATCGTGTCTATCTGCCAATCGATAAGATTCCCGGCTATGTGAAGGATGCGTTTATAGCCATAGAGGATGCTCGGTTCTATGAGCATCATGGGGTGGACATAAAGCGTCTTATTGGTGCATTTGTAAACAATTTGACTAACAGCAACATACAGGGGGGCAGCACCATATCGCAGCAGCTCGTCAAGCTTACCAGCCTCACCGGCGTTCAGACGATGTCCAGAAAGCTGCAGGAAGCAGTGATGGCCTACGAGCTGGAGCAGGCCTATTCCAAAGACGAAATATTTGAAATGTATCTGAATTACATCTATTTCGGGAACGGCGCTTATGGCATTGAAGCGGCGGCAAAGACATATTTTGGCGTGCATGCCGATGAACTGACACTGGCTCAGGCCGCACTGCTGGCAGGCGTCATCAAAGGGCCGTCCCATTATGCGCCGCACCTCAATCTTGAAAAGTCCACGACGCGGCGGGATCTTGTGCTGTCTGAGATGAACAAACTGGGTTATATTTCCGAAAAGCAGATGAGGCAGGCTCAGGCCGAGGAAGTGGCGCTTATCGAGAAGCCTCAGGCCAAGTACGGGTATTATATGGATATGGTGTTGAGCGAAGCGGAACAGATATTATCGTTGGATAGCGAGGAGCTGCTGTCCAGCGGCTACCGCATCTACACAACGCTGGATCAGGATATCCAGAACCAGCTGGAGACATTGTACAAGGACAATAAAGCCTTCCCGCCAAATGCTTCGGACGGGGACCCGTGCCAGTCCGCTTTCTGCGTGCTGGACAGCAAAACCAGCGAGATACGGGCGATCGTGGGGGGGAGAGAGTATGAAACGCGTCGAGGCTTGAACCGCGGCATAGATATCAAGCGGCAGCCCGGTTCGGCGATCAAACCGGTGATCGTGTACGCGCCCGCGATGGAGAAACTCGGATATTCACCCACAACGCTTGTGTTGGATGAAAAGGAAGACTTCAACGGCTATGTACCCAAGAATTTCTCGGACAGTTACGCGGGATGGGTGACGATGAGGGAGGCCCTGGCCAAATCGTTAAATCTTCCGGCGGTGCGTGTATTCGAAAAGCTGGGCGTGCAGGTCGGTAAACTCTACGCTTCCAGCGTGGGCATTCCGTTTGACCAGAAAGACGTCGGGCTCACGCTTGCATTGGGTGGTTTCACGACAGGCGTCTCGCCGCTGACGCTGTGCAACGCATTTACGCCCTTTGCCAATGGAGGCTATTACTCGCACCCCAGCTGCATCTCCAAAATAGAGGATGGCCGCGGCAAGGTTGTTTACGAACGGCCCGCATCCAAAGTATCGGTGCTGTCCAAAGAAACGGCGTTTCTAATGACCTCTATGCTGGAAACCGCCGCGGATACAGGGACCGCACGTCGGGTGAATGTGCCGGGTGTGACCATCGCCGCCAAGACGGGCACCTCGGGCAGCACGGCGACAGAAGGCAACAAGGATGCCTGGACAGTCGCTTATAACCCGGAATACACAATGTGCAGCTGGATGGGCTTCGATTCAACAGACGCGGCGCACAGCCTTCCGGCTGATGTGACCGGCGGGACATACCCTGCTGAACTGATCAACAAGATGTTCGCTTTTGTTTACAGCGACTCGCCCGCGCCGCAATTCACCAAGCCGGACACCATTGTACAGGCGCGTATCGACATCAAGTCGCTGAGAACCGGCAGCGAGCCTTTGCTGGCCAGCGTCTTCACACCGGAAGAGGATGCCACGCTCGAATATTTTGTTAAGGATCGTGCGCCCACTCTTTATACGGATTACTGGGCTGTCCCCGAACCGCCGGATGATCTGGAGGTGGTGAGCGGCAGCGGCGGCTATCCGCGAATCACCTTTACGCCCAAGCAGGACTATGTGCTCTACCAGCTTTTCCGTACCGATCTTGACGACAACTCCACTGTCATGATCGGAAAATATGATGGCAACAACGCGCGGATTGATATCAGCGACTATTCGGCCGAGTACGGACATTGGTATCAATATCAGGTGGTGCCCGTCCATCCGGAGATAAAAATAAACGGAGAGCAGCTTACCGGGCCGCCCTCCGCCAGTGTCGATATTGAAGTGTTGGCCGAAGAGACTTACATGCCATAGCTTACGGGTCGGGTGTGGGTGTGGGTTCAACCGGCGTGTACACCGCCATCAGCATATCAGTCAGTTGCTCAAGCTCCGCCGTCTTCTGCTCAATCGCCGCCGGTGTCGAGGCTTCGTTGGAGATGAGCGACGACAGCTCGTTGATCTCGTTGCTGAGCTGCTGCCTGTCGTTTAAGGACATGGCGTATCTGGAATCGCCCAAAACCCCGTTTGATTTGTTGATCTGCGATTGTGCTTCTTCAATGGCGCTATTGCGGGCCAGCTGCTCGTTATGCCAGGTCTCGGTGTGAATATCGCAGTAGTAGGTATAATAAGCCGGCATCGTCGGGTCAAGATCGGCAATGGACATGCCCACCGGCGCGTGCAGCGCACCCGGCAGATACTTGCTCCGCTGCTCATTCGTCAGTTTCCAGTATATCGAATCTTCCGGCAGGAACAGCAGGCTCTTCATGGCCAGATTTTCTGGCGTGTCCGGGCAATATGGCCCTGCGATCTTGCCGCTCGCCAGACAGACGGGGTAGAGCGTGTGCAAATCACATATTTTTGTCGGCACAGTGTCGGCTGTATACCAGGCGGTAACAGGCTTGTGGCCGCTCAGATCCTCCGCGCAGGCGGGCCCGGCCAACTGGCCGGATACCGAGCAGACGGACACCTTCACCAGGCCAAGGTCAGAAGGATCGGCGTTGATGATGGGCGCGTCTTCTTTTCCTTCCACCAGTTTGGACATGATATATTTCCAAAGCGGCGCTGCCGAACTGGAGGCATACACATCCTCATCCAGCGGTTTGTAATTGTCATGGCCGATCCACAGCGTCATCGTATAGTATGGCGTGATGCCCGCGAAATAGACGCCCAGCGCCTCCTGGTTGGTACCGGTTTTGCCGCCCACTGTCATCCCATCTATTCTGGCCTGTTTGCCGGTGCCGCTGTTCACGGCGTTGACCAGCATGTCGGTGACCAGCCATGCGGTGGACGGTTGGAACACCTGGCGTTTTTCGCGAATCTCGTTGGCGTCCAGAATGATGTTGCCGTCCTTATCCTTCACGACTGTAAAGGCTAACGGCTCAAGATAAACGCCGCTGTTGGCAATGGTGGCATATGCGCCCGCCATCTCGATGGGGGTGATGCCGGACGTGCCCAGCGCGAGACCGGCTCCTGTCTTGCTGATATGCGTCGGATTAATGCCCATCTGAATCAGGTAATTATACGAATCGTCAAGCCCGACGAGATTCATCAGCGCGTAGGCTGTGGCGCTGTTGAGCGATTGGACCAGCCCGGTACGCAGCGTAACGGGGCCGTAATTGGAGGCGCCGCCCGCCGGATATCCCCTTTCAGAATCCCAGCCTTCTATAGGCAGCGGAAGGTTGGGGACCACCGTACCGTCGGAGTAGCCCTTGTCGATGGCCGGACCATAAACGGCGATAGGTTTGATGGAAGAGCCGACGGGCATCGTCGTCTGATAGACCCTGTTCAGCGTTTTTCTGGCTGTGGGCGTGTTGCGGCCGCCCACAACAGCTCTCAGCTCGCCTGTCAATTGATCCACCACCACTGCGGCGGCCTGCGGCTGGACAACCTCAGTAACAGTGCCGTCGCTGTTCTCATAGCGGATCACAGAATTGCTTTCGTCCTCCAGCTTGGGGTAATCGTCCCATTCAGCCAGGCTCTGTTCAACGGTCTTTTGGACTGTCGGGTCTACCGTGGTATATATTCTGTAGCCGTTGGTGCGCAACTCCGTTTCCAACTGCGCACGGTTCTGATCGTTGTCCTGCATGTTGCGCTGCTTTAACAGGTGCGTGATCACGTCGTATACGGCGTATTCCACGAAATACGGCATCTGGTACATCTCGTTGACCTTGGATGTCGGCAATACGTATACCGTGTCATGCAGGGCTTCCTGATAGGCGTCGTAGGTGATATCACCGGCTTTATACATCTGGAAAAGCACATTGTCGGTACGTTTGTTGATCAGTCCGGGGTCATTTGCATCATAAAAGCAACGCCTTGGGTTGTAGAGGTAAGGATACCGCGTGATACCCGCCAGCATCGCACACTCGCGCAGCGAAAGCTGGTCCAGATTTTTGCCGAAATAGTCCATCGCGGCGGCTTTTACGCCATAGTTGGAAGCGCCCAGATGAATGGTGTTCATGTAAGCTTCCAGTATCGCATCCTTTTCATATTCGTTTTCCAGCTGGAGCGAAAGATAAGCTTCCTGTATTTTTCTCTTGTAGGTTCGCTCTGTGCTGAGCAGCCGGTTTTTGATGAGTTGCTGCGTGATGGTGCTGCCGCCCTGAACGCTGCTGTTCATCAGGTTATTGACAAAAGCGCCCACGAGACGCTTCACGTCAACGCCTGAATGATAGTAAAAGCGGACGTCCTCAATATCAACAACAGCCTGCCGAAGCTGCAGCGGAATTTCATCCAGCGTTGCCCAGTCACGGTTTTCCGATCCCGTATAGGCGGTGATGAGCTCGCCATTGCGGTCATAGATGTAAGAGGTCTGGGATTGGTCCTCGATCTTGCCGGTATCCAAAGTGGGTGTTGTCTCCATGTAGGCCTTGGCCACGCCGATCAGCGCGCCTGCTCCGGCCGCGCCGATCATGAACAAAGCGATCATCAGCAACCTGAACGATGTTAAAACCACGCCGATAATGACGCCGGGCTGGTGACGGCGCAAATGGAACATATTGATATGTTCTTTGCCTTCGCCGGACAAATGTTCTTTTGATATATGGGGGACAGTGCGGTATTTATCCAGAGGGGGACGGCTTTTTTGCACAGCGGCGCGGTGCGGGACAGCCGCGTCGTTCACACTGTCAAATATCTGGGTTTCGTGAATATTTCCAGAATCGCCGCTTGGCGAGGCTGTCGTTTTCCCAGGCAGCACGCTTCTTAACTTAAGCCATGCCCGCCGGAAGAAATAAGGGATGCGCCCCAAAAAAGCACCTATCTTCTCAATTAATTCTCGAGATAATTCCCGAAATCCTCGAAATAATTCCCGAAAACCGGAGCCGCTCCAATGCCTATGCTCTTTTTTATCAGGTTTTTTGTAAAGCATGTATTACGCCCTTGATTTTTTTCTGTATTATAGCACGTTTTGTTTATGTCCGCAGTAAAATCGAGTTTTTTTTACATTTGTCGTAATTGGTGTTAGCGGAATAGCCTAAAGCATAGCTTAATAGGAGGGTGATGGTATGCGGCGGCGTTTTAAAATATCCCGGCTACTGATCGTACTTGTTGTGCTTGCTCTGCTCATTGTTGGCTATATTACGATCGACGACATGATCCGTCCGACGATACTGAGCATATCCGAAGCGCGCCTTCGCGCCCTCGCCGTCCAGGCCATGAACGACGCCGTCCGTGAAACGGTGGGTAGCGACGTAAAATACTCTGACCTGATCAACATCGTCAAGGACACGAACGGAAAAATCGTGCTGGTATCCGCAAACGCTGTGCTGATGAACAAGCTGGCTGCCTCCACCGCCATAGCCGCGCAGGACAAGATACTGAATCTTGGCGAACAGGGCATCGGCATCCCTATCGGCACCGTATTCGGCGGCCAGTTGATGACCGGCCGCGGCCCGAATATCAATGTGAAATTTGAACCGGTGGGCTCGGTGACCACGGATTTCATGACGGAGTTCGAAGACGCGGGCATCAACCAGACGCGTCACAAGGTCTATCTGGTGTTTAACGCTTCGGTTCGGATACTGATCGGCAACGCCCCTCAGACGGTGGATATATCCACGCAGGTGCTGATATCGGATACCATCATTATCGGCGATGTGCCCCAGAACTATTTTCAGGGAACTCAGGATCAGCTTTTGAACCTGCTCCCAGGAAACTGATGGGTGCAAAAGCAATTGAACCGGTTAGGATTTTGTGTTATGATATGCGTCGAACAAAAATATAGAGGTGACGTATGTCCGGACATTCCAAATGGTCAACGATCAAACGCAAAAAGGAGAAAACAGATTCAAAACGCGGCAAGATATTCACAAAGATCGGGCGTGAGCTTGCCGTGGCCGTGAAGGACGGTGGGCCGGACCCCAACTCCAACTCGCGTCTTAAGGATATCATCGCCAAGGCCAAGGCAAACAACATGCCGCAGGACACCATCACGCGGTCCATCAAGAAGGCGGCCGGCGAAGCGGGAAGCATCAATTACGAGGCGGTGGTGTACGAAGGTTATGGCCCCGGCGGCGTGGCTGTTATCGTGGAAGCATTGACGGATAACCGCAACCGCACGGCGGGTGAGGTGCGGCACTGTTTTGATAAAAACGGCGGTTCTCTGGGCGCTACCGGCTGCGTGTCATGGATGTTCGAACGTAAGGGCGTGATCATTATCGAGAACGCGGATAACATTGACGAAGAAGAACTGATGATGACGGCGCTGGAAGCAGGCGCGGACGACGTGGGCGAGGATGATGGCGATCTGGAGATCACCACCACACCTGCGGCTTTTTCCGCGGTATACGAAGCGCTGGAGAGCGGCGGATATACCATCGCCATGGCAGAAGTCCAGCTTGTTCCGTCCAACACGGTCGCCGTTACGGAAGAGATCGAAGAAAACGTCCAGAAAATGCTGGATATGCTGGAAGACAGTGACGATGTCCAAAACGTTTACAATAATGCGGAGATGTCCGAGGAATAACACGGTGCTGATTGCAGAAAATACCCTTGAATGAATCGGGGGTATTTTTTATTGCAAAGATCATACAAGAGGCTGCTGTTTCTGTTTATATCGCTGATCGTCATCATGATCGCCGGTGGTGTCGGGTATATGATGGCGCGCAGTGAACCGCGTCTCGTGGAACCAAAGTCAGAGCAAACGGCGGTGGAGGCGGGCGCGGATGATGCCCGCATTGCAAGCGGCGCCACAGTCACATGGATATATGAGTACGATATGTGCCGCCACGAAATCACAGAGGCCTCGCAAGCGGACAAGGCTTTGGTAGGACTGAGCTTTTCGCAGCTCCAGCAAAAATATCCGGATGCCCGCATTGTGTCTTTCGAACCGGATGCGGTGGTGCTGGAAAAGCAATTTTACGGCTATTGCCCGTCGCACTATATACTCAAAAAAGACGGGGATAAGATTTCGGTATTCCGCACCAAATCCGGTACGGACGAGCAGGAAAAAACGCGCGAGTATAATATACGGTTCGGCGATGTTCCAGATGATGAAAAGGATATGCTCAGCGCCGGGCGTGTTTTTGCAGACATGTCCGACGTTGAGGATTTTGTTTATAATCTTATAAAACAGTCCGAATAATATCATTGACGAAATACATGATTTGCAGTATAGTTATTTTATTAAATCAATATGGTATATCTTCGGGGTGGGGTGAAATTCCCTTACCGGCGGTGACAGTCCGCGAGCGCAAGCTGACATGGTGAAATTCCATGACCGACAGTACAGTCTGGATGAGAGAAGAAATGCGTGTTTATTGCGTCATTGCCTCTGAAGAAATACTTCGGGGCTTTTTGTTTTTGGGTAAAAAGGCGCCGGGAAAGGAGCATATGATGACCCAAAGATCTGCCGCTTCAAGGAAATTGCTGCTGATCGTCACCGCCGGTGTTCTCGCCGCGATCGCGACCGTGCTACGTTTTCTCGAAACCCCACTTCCACTGATTCCATCTTTTTTAAAGCTGGATTTTAGCAACGTTCCCGCTCTGATTGGCGGGCTTGCGCTGGGGCCTGTCGCCGGAACGGCGATACTGTTCATCAAAAACCTGATCTATTTGCCGTTTTCATCAACACTGGGTGTGGGCGAGGTGGCCGATTTTATCATCAGTCTGGCGCTTGTGCTGCCGGCCTCATTGTTTTACAAGTATAAAAAGAGCCGCAAAGGTGCCATCATCGGCATGGCGACGGGTTCCGCGATCATGTCGTTCGTGGCCGGGCCGCTCATGAACTACTTCGTGCTGATACCGTTCTATGCCGCCGTATATTTTGGCTCCTCCGTGGATGCGATCATTCAGCTGGCTGCGGCGGCCAACCCCGGCATCAACAGCCTTTGGGCTTATATACTCTATGCGGTCGTGCCTTTCAACATCGTGAAATGCATTGTGGTATGTCTGGTCACAGGATTGCTTTACAAGCCGCTTTCGCCGCTGCTT
The DNA here is from genome assembly GCA_023428025.1 of Bacillota bacterium. Taxonomy (GTDB): domain Bacteria; phylum Bacillota; class Clostridia; order Christensenellales; family SZUA-584; genus SZUA-584. The sequence continues at coordinate 196,660 of JAEYZN010000012.1, read as the reverse complement.
CATAAATACCGATAAAGCCGAGTCAGCCGCAACAAAATAATGCCAACTTTGTTGCTTTATACGCTGTTTTCGGTTATACTTCATAGTCAGCCGGATGGTATCAACACCGGCGGCGATAAGGAGAAAACGCTTTGTATACGAGGCATGCGGCAGGCAGCGTGGAAGAAACAATGGCGCTGGGGCAGAGGTTGGGCGGAATGCTCAAGCCCGGCGACGTTGTCGCGCTGTACGGCGGCCTGGGAGCGGGGAAAACCGTATTCGTCAAAGGCATAGCCAGCGGCCTGGGCATTTTCGATGAGATCACCAGCCCCACGTTCACGCTGATGCGGCAGTATCAGGCGGCGCACACGCTTTGCCATTTCGATCTTTACCGCATCGAGGATGAGCAGGAGCTGGAACACATCGGTTTCTTCGACTATGTTGGCGGCGACTGCATCTGCGTGGTGGAGTGGGCAGGCCACGCGCCCAGCCTGCGCTCTGACATCAGCGTGCATATCGACGGTTCGGGCGACGACGAGCGTATTATCGAGATCAGCCACAAAGAGGACACTGATGAATATTTTGGCGGTTGACACATCCGGCGGCGTCTGTACGGCAGCCGTGCTGAAGGACGCCGTTATATTGTCGGAAATTTATACGAACGGGCGGCGCACGCATTCAGAGACGCTGGGCGTGATGATGGACCAGTGCCTGAAATTCGCGGAGCTGTCTGCCCGTGATATCGATCTGTTTGCCTGCGCGGTGGGGCCGGGTTCGTTCACCGGCCTGCGTATCGGCACCGGTTTTGTCAAAGGGCTTGCACATGTCTCGTCCCGCCCGGCGATCGGCGTCAACACGCTGGATGCGCTGGCGCGCAACGCTGCCGGATATGACGCGCTCATTTGTCCCATCATCGACGCGCGCCGCGAAGAGGTTTATACCGCGACATATGACGGCGGCAAGCGCACAACGCCGTATCGGGCGCTGCCGCTCAAATCAGTGCTGGCAGAGCTTCAGGGCAGCAAGGTGCTTTTTCTGGGCGACGCTGCGGTGAAGTATCAAAGCATGATCGCCAAGGCAAGTCCGCTTTTTTCCGTGGCCCATCCCGGCATCGCGCTGCAGCGGGCGTCCTCCGCCGGTCTTTGCGCTTATGAGATGTATCAGAATGGTGCGGCTCAGGACGCCTATTCGCTGGAACCGTTCTACCTCAGGGAAACTCAGGCCGAGCGCGTCTGGGCCGAAAAGCAGGAGGGGTCCCGATGAACTTCCGGCTGGCAGCGTCCGACGACGCCTCAGCGATATTTGATATAGAGACAGCGTGCTTCAAGACGCCCTGGTCGTTTGATTCCATTCAGGCCGACCTGTGCCAAAATGAGCACGCGTTTTATTTTGTCGCCGAAGAGGACGGTCAGATCGTCGGGTTCTGCGGCATTCACATCGTGCTGGACGAGGGACATATCATGAACGTGGCGGTGCTGCCGGAACACAGGGGCAAAGGCATCGGCGAAGCCCTGTTGCGCGCGATGATGTCCTACACCGGCCTCGCCTATTACACACTTGAAGTGCGGGCCTCCAACATGTCGGCGATATCGCTCTACAAGCGGCTCGGCTTTGAATCTGTGGGCATCAGGCCGGAGTATTATATCGATGAGGACGCGCTGATTATGTGGTATGGCAAAAACGCGCCTTGATAGTTCATCCTGTTGAATGTATAATCATTTTTGATAGACATAGTATTTGAAGTGAGTATGGAAATCTATATAGACGGTATCAAAGTACATTATGAACAGCACGGCTCGGGCGAGGACGTGCTGGTGCTGCACGGATGGGGCGCAAGCATACGGACGATGCGCTCTGTTATTGACGCGCTGAAAGACCGTTACCGCGTTACCGCGCTCGATTTTCCCGGCTTCGGAGAAAGCGACCAGCCGCCCGACAGCTACGGCGTGCCCGAATATACGGAGCTTACGCGCCGTTTCCTTGAGCAGCTGGGCATATGCAAGACGCACATCGTCAACCATTCCTTCGGCGGGCGCGTCACGATACTGCTGGCTGCGCAGCACCCCGAGATGGTCGGCAAGATCGTGTTCACAGACGCCGCCGGTATCCGCAAGCCGCGCACGCTCAAATACTACATCCGCACATACTCATACAAACTGGCCAAGCGGTTAAGCCGCGGGCGTACGATCAAACGCTTTCTGCTGGCCTTTGGCGTGGATGTGGATAAGCGCGTCAATAACGCCGGTTCCTCGGATTACCGCGCTTTGTCCGACAATATGCGGCGCGTGTTTGTGCGCGTGGTCAATCAGGACCTGAAAGGCTATCTTCACATGATCAAAAGCCCGTCGCTGCTCATCTGGGGCGAAAACGACACGGATACGCCGGTCGAGTACGCCAGGATCATGGAAAAATGCATCCCCGACGCCGGTCTGGTGGTGTTCCCCGGCGCGGGCCATTATTCGTTTCTAGACCGTTTCGGGCAGTATATCACGGTCGTCAGAACATTCTTCGGAGGATAACGCATGCCGGTATCGACATACGTCCAAATCGCCCTGTACGCCCTGGCCGCCGCGGGAATGACGGCGGCGTCGGCGCATCTGGTACATATACTGCAGCTGGAGGGCTATAAAAACAAGAACCTTGGGCGCTGGGTGAAGAGCAACGGCGCTCACGTTTTTATCATTCCCGCGGCGGCATCGGCAGCGGGCCTGCTGCTCGCGCTCGTATTCAACCTGATATTTCCCGCGCAGTCCGTAGCGCGCCTGATCGTACTGGCTGTCATATCGCTGGCGTATATCGCCGTGCTGCTGGGCTATGCCAGAAAAACGCGTGTGAAGAACGCAAAAAAGCCGCTGGTGATGACCAGCCGCGTGAAGCGCCTTTTCGCCGCCATCGCTCTGGTCTATGTCATCGTATGCGGAGCTCTGTACGTGCTGGATACACTCGTACTGGCCGATACGGTGCTGGCCGGACTGCCGCTGTTCCTGCTTCTGCTGCTGACCGCAGCGGGCGTGATGACAGCCAATATGCTGACGTCGCCTGTCGAGAAGGCGGTGCAGCGCTGGTATCTGAACGACGCCAGACGTATACTGGCCGGTCGGGATGATCTCATCCGTATTGGCATCACGGGCAGTTATGGGAAGACGAGCTGCAAGTTCATACTGGGCACGATACTGGCGGAGAAGTACAACGTTCTGGTGCCGCCCTCCAGCTACAACACGCCGATGGGGCTGACGCGCGTCGTCCGCGAGCAGCTGAAAAACGCGCATGAGGTGTTTATCGCCGAGATGGGCGCACGGCACGTGGGTGACATTCGCGAGCTGTGCGAGTTGGTGCATCCCAAATACGGCCTGCTCACGTCCGTGGGGCCGCAGCATCTGGAGACGTTTGGCAATATTGGGAACATCGCCAAGACCAAATACGAGCTGATCGAAGGGCTGCCTGCCGACGGCTGCGCCTTTTTCCCGGCGGACAGCGATATCTGCCGCGGACTTTATGACAAGACAAATATAGAGAAATATCTGTTTGCCGTGGACTATGACGGCCCGGCGGAGGCGCGTGCGGAGAACATCCGCTGCGGAAGCTTCGGCAGCCGGTTCGACCTCGTGATCGGCGAGGAGCGTATCGCCTGCGAAACACGGCTGCTCGGCAAGCACAACATCGCCAACATCGTGGGATGCGCCAGCGTTGCGCACCGGCTGGGGCTTTCCTCGGCGCAGATACGTTTAGGCATCCGCAAGATACAGCCGGTGGAGCACCGCCTGCAGTTGCTGCCCACATCGGGCGGCGTGGCGGTGATCGACGATGCGTTCAACGCGAACCCGTCGGGGGTCCGCGCCGCGATGGAGGTGCTGTCCGCGTTTGAAGGGCGCAAGATCGTGGTCACGCCCGGCATGGTGGAGTTGGGCGACAGAGAGGCCGAGGAGAACCACGCGTTCGGCAAGGTGATGGCGGGCATCGCAGACGTCGTTTTCCTGGTTGGCCCCAAGCACACGAAGCCCATCTATGACGGGCTGATCGAAGGTGGATTCAGCGAAGACGCGATCCAGGTGTTCCGCTCTCTGAGCGAAGCGTCGGAAGCGCTGTGGAAGCTGGCGCATCCGGGCGACGTGGTCATATTCGAGAACGACCTGCCGGACAACTACAACGAATAACCATGGAAAGGGACAGATAGCGATGAAGAAGAATCTTGCGGTCACATTTGGCGGCCGGACGGTGGAGCACGACATCTCCATCATCACGGCAAACCAGCTGATGCACAGTGCCGACAAAAACAAATATAACATCATTCCGATATACATCGACCGGGACGGCAAGTGGTATACCGGCGAAAAGCTGCTGGACGTGGGTTATTTCAAGAAGTTTGACTCCAAGGCCAAGGGCGTACAGCGCGTCTTTCTCTCATGCGCGGCCGACCCGACGCTGTATGAATACGGCAAAAAGCAGCGTCCCATCTGTACCATCGATGTGGTAATACCGGCGATGCACGGCCTGCACGGTGAGGACGGCACCATACAGGGTATGTTCGAGCTGTCGGACATCCCGTATTCCAGCGCGGGCGTGGTGGGATCATCCGTCGGCATGGATAAGATCGTGATGAAGTCGGCTTTCAGCGGCTTTGGCTTTCCGGTGCTGGATTCCCTGTTTTTTGAGCGCGATGATTTCTACGCCGACGGCGACGCGACGTGCGATAAGGTGGAGCAGGAGCTGGGCTATCCGGTGTTCGTAAAGCCCGCGAACCTCGGCTCCAGCATCGGCATCAACCGCGCGGACAACCGCGACGCGCTGGTGTACGCGCTGGATGTGGCGGCGAAGTACGACCGGCGCCTGCTGGTGGAAAAAGCCGTTGTGGACATCATGGAGGTCAACTGCTCCGTGATGGGTACGCCGGCCGACGCGAAGGTGAGCGCCATCGAGCAGCCGATGTCCGCGGGCACGTTCCTCGGGTTTGAGGACAAATACTTGAGCAGCGGTAAATCCAAGGGCATGAAGTCGTTGGGCCGCAAGATTCCGGCAGATATCTCAGACGAGCTGGCCGCTCAGGTCCGCCAGCTGTCGCTGGATATCTTTAAAGCTTTGGACTTAAAAGGCGTGGTGCGCATCGATTACATCATTGACAAGTCGGAGAACAAGCTGTATGCCAATGAGGTGAACACCATTCCCGGCTCGTTCGCGTTCTACCTCTGGGAGCCTGTCGGCGTGTCGTTCAGCGATCTGGTGGATGCGCTGGTGTCCATCGCCGAGCGCCAGATGAGGGAGAAGAAGAAGTCCGAATTCGCGTTTGATTCCACCGTGCTGCAAAAGGTGGCGTCAGGTTTGAAAACAGGCAAATAGCCCGTTTACATGGACTTTCATACATCGTATAATGAAACAAAAAGGCGGTGTGGGAAATGACGGAACAAAAGAATTCATTGGGTATGGATGAAAAGACGGCCAGTTGGTTCGCCTATGTGGTTTCCATCATCAGCGCAATCATACTGTTGGCAACTGAACAAAACAATAAAATTGTACGGCTTCATGCTTGGCAGTCTTTGTTCCTGGGATGTACGATGGCGGCCATCGCTATCGTCATGGGTATTCTTTCAGCGATATTCTTCTGGTTCCTATGGGGCTTTGTGATCCTGTTCTCAATCATCAGCTGGCTCGCGTGGGTCGGGTTTATCGTTATCTCGGTAATTTGCATCATCAAGGCGACACAGAACGACATATTCAAGATTCCGGTTATCTACGGCTGGGCGGAGAAGATGAAGTAATTCGCGAATTGAGAAGGGGCAGCCGTTCATGCTGGACGGCTGCCCCTTTTTTTGTACACTTTAGTGTGGTTTTGGGAGCGCAAGCGGACAAAACCAAATAAACCACCGGCTCTGTCGGTGGAAGGAAGTATATCCCACCATACAGACGTATTTTGAAAGTGAAGAAGGGCAAAGGGAATTCACGGCATGGAAGAAAAGCAAAGAAAATGAGGCAGGAAAAAAGCCCAAAGCCTTGATAGACAAAAAAGGGGGCGATGATCCGCCGGCTATTAGGAAACAAGTCCATGATATTATTTATCAAACCCTGATGAAGCGCTTCACCTGTATTGACTTTGCCGACGCGAGCAAATTCCGGACGCGACAACGCTGTGTAAGCTTCGCAAGCTGCTCAACGATAATGGCCTGTAAAAACAGATGTTCACTCAAATCAGTCAACTGTTATCTGCGAAGGGAAAGATGATGTATGGCGGAACGATCAACGATGCGACGATTGTAGAAGTGTCGCGTTCACGCAAGAACATAAAGAGAACCTGATTCCGAAATGCACTCCGTAAAGAAGAACACACAATAGTATTTTAGCATGAGGGTGCACATGGGTCCAGACGCGGAAACAGGATATGTCCATCACCTGTCAATCACGGTGGCGAATGTCACAGAAGTGAGAATGGCACGCACTCAATGCTCATCTTCGAAAATAATTACAATCCACTCTGCTCTTGGTAGATCAAGACCTAACCATTTAAAACCCAAACGAACCTAACTTGATTTAAGCTAAACTAACCATACTTCACGAACTTTTTAGGGTCTGCAACCTATGACCAATCAAGCTGACATAAACCCAGACAGACTTGTAGAATCCGAGCAGAGTGGATCGCGTTGATATACTACCACAATCGATAACGCAAATCAAGTTAAAAATAGAGGTAACAAGAGACGGAGTTATTGTAACAATACTTGCATTAGTCTAGATGTATAGGCGTTTCATATACACAAAATGAATGAAAGTGCTTTGAAGCTGATGGATATAGTTGCTATATTATGCATAATAGTATATAATAACATTAATACACATGTAGGTATAGAGGACAAAACATTTATGGAGGTGTTTTATTATGTCAATCAAAGATTTGTTGGAAATGAACAAAAAGAAAGCGCAAGCCGAAGCAAAAAAGGAAGCCGCTAAAAAAGCGGCAATCGGTGCAGTTGCCGGAGCAGCTGTCGGAGTGGCTGCCGGAGTTTTGCTTGCACCCAAGGCTGGCAAAGAGACCCGGGCGGAGATTGCGGAAAAGGCGAAAAAGGCAGCGGCTGTTGTGAAGGAGAAGGTCAAGACGGCAGGCGATGCCGAGAAGAAAGACGACGAGACGCAGCAGCCAGAATAGTAAGAATGGCGCAACTGAGATCACAACAAAGCTCTGAGCGGTCGGGACAAACAAATGATAACGAGCATTAAGGAGTGAGGTATGATTAGTGTAAACGACCTGCTGACTTTTTTGGCAGTGTTCATCGGATCTTGTTTGGTGGCGGCCATAGGCGTGCTGTTGATCATCGCGCTGGTCAATTTTATTAAGATGGCTAAAAAGTTCAATAAGCTGATTGATGATAACACCGAGCATGTGAACAAGACCTTAAAGCAGCTCCCTGGGCTGGCGGAGAATCTGGATAAAGCCAGCATTAGCGTCAAGGTTAACGCAGACAAGGTCGGGGTGTCCTTTAGCTCCATTGAAGGGGTTTTTACCGGCACACCAGCGACTGGAGATGATTCCAACACCCTGCTGACCATCGTCAGTATTGCCGAGGGTATACTTAAAGCGATAATAGGCTTTTTCGCGAAGAAGGAAAGGGAATAGGCAGCGTGGGCACGTGACCGAGCCCGCAATGGAAAATGACAGATTATTCAAAGGATGCTGAAACGGCATCCTTTTTTTGCTTTCGCAGTGTCAAAACATGCAACGGGGACCCACTTTATTAGAAACGCTATATATTTGGATACTTGGCTTGTCTTGTTGAAAACGAAGAGGGTTTGTGTGTCCACTAGATAATCTCCTCATACAAACAAGATCATGTACCAAAGGAAAACCCATTATACGCATCTCAACAATAAAATGGGACCGTCACAATTGGCAGCGCAAAAGGCTCTAATACCATCGGCTTAGCCGATGGCCCTGATCACAGAGACAAATTAGTGGACTTTTGAGCTTGTGCGGACGTGGCGGGAATGCGGCGCAGCACAGCGGTTCCGATGATGGCTGCCAGCACGAACTTGACAATGTCCATCAGCAGGAACACAGAGACATTGACCGCGATGACGACCACCGTCGTGGATTGGTCCAGATAGAGGCTGTAAATCAGATACATGTAGATAACCGCAATGACATACATGGCGACGAGGGAAGCCAGCGCGTACAGGGCCGCTTTGAGAATCAATATGGCCTTGGTGCGGGCATTCGCTCCGCGAAGCTTGATAAGCTGTTTCCTGACGAGCAGGCTGATCAGAAATGCACTGACGCAGAAGCCGATAATGAACCCGAACGAGGGCTCGAGCACGTAGGACAGACCGCCGCCGCTCATGAAGACGGGCAGGCCGATCAGCCCCAGCGCCATATAAACAGCCTGGGAAATCAATGCATACCGGGCTTCAAGCAGCAGCCCGGCCAGAAAAACAAAGAAGGTCTGGAACGTAAACATAAGCGGCGTTCCGGGAATGGGGATCTTGGGGAGGAACACACTTGCGGCTGTCAGAGCCGCAAAAAGAGCGCAGAGCAATAGTTGTCTTGTTTTCATAGTCACCTCATAATTGTAAACTTATTATTGCATATATAGTTTACATAAATGCGTTTGCTCTGTCAAGTAATTATCGAAAATCGAAAAATATCTATGCAAAACATACAAAATCATGTATAATTGCCAAAGGGTTCGGCTTGTCCCTATGTTAATTGGAGGTCTGTCAATGCCCGAAGAGGAAGCACTGCTGATAAAGCGGGCGCAAAAAGGCGATGCCGCAGCGCTTGAGGCGCTGCTCATGCTATACGAAAAAAGGGTATACAACATCGCATACCGCTATATGGGCAACGAAGCGGACGCTTATGACATGGCGCAGGAGGCCCTGATCAAGCTGTACAGAGGCGTCAGGTCTTTCAAGGGGCAATCGGCTTTCTCCTCCTGGGTATACCGGCTTACCGTCAACACCTGTCTGGATGGCCTGCGCAAGCGCCGCAAAACACCCATGTCGCTGGATCTGGCATTGGAAAACGGCGTGATGTTTGAGGCTGGGGAAGGCACCGCACCCGAAGCATGTGCGCTCTCCATCGAGAACGCCGCGGATATCCAGCGCGCCATCTGCACCCTGTCCGACGGCCATAAGGAAGTGGTCGTTTTGCGGGACATTAACGGACTCACTTACGAAGAAATCGCTTATTCCCTGGGCATATCCGTCGGCACCGTCAAATCACGCCTGAACCGGGGCAGGCAAAGGCTCAAAGAGCTTCTCATACAAAGCTGATATATAAGGAACATTTCTCATGAGCAAGGCGTCTTAGTATTAAACAAAGACGCTGTTTTTGTAAGGAGGGCAACACGTTGAAAAAAATATTATTGGTGGTGTTGGCAGTGTTGGTGGCACTGTCACTGGTGGCCGGTTGCAGCGCAACTTCCGAGTCTCAAACAGGCTATAACGGCGGCGGGGATTACTATGCCGAAGGTGAGATGGCGGAGGCTCCGGCAGCCGAAGAACCTGCGGAAGTACCCGCGCCCGCATACGACGAAGGATACAGCGACTCGGCTGCAGAGTCCGCCGTGCCTCAAGAAGAAGAAGGTGCGGGTACAGGTCTCAATTTAGAGAATTCCATACTCGAACCCAGCGTGAACCGCAAGATCATCTACGAAGGTTATATTGAGTCGCGCACGAAGAAATTTGACGAAGACTACAACGCCATACTGGCCAATCTCCAGGCAGTGGGGGGATACGTCGAAAATTCATCCATTAAGGGTACAAAACCGGAGAATTGGCAGGATAATGGCCGTTATGCTTCCATGACGCTCCGCATACCCAGCGCAAAATTCGATGCGTTTATGAACATGCTCAAAGGCCTGGGGCAAACGGTATCCACGTCCGTCACCGGTACGGATATATCGCTTCAGTATTTCGACGTTGAAACGAGACTGGAAACACTGCGCATCCGTGAAACACGTCTGCAGGACCTGCTGAAAGAGGCAAAAGGGCTGGAAGACATCATTGAACTCGAGCGTGAACTGGGAAATGTTTCCGAGGAGATAAGGAGACTTGAAACACAAAAGCGTGATTACGACAGCCTGGTCGACTTCTCGACCGTGACGATATACCTGCAGGAAGTCAACGAGGTCCAGTCGGTCACTCCGTCTGAGGAGCCGTTGGGAAACCGGATCACCACCGCGTTTTATGCGGTGCTGAACGCGCTCGCCAAATTTGGCGAAGGCCTGCTGATATTCCTGGTTGGCGGCTCGCCGATTCTGGTCCCGCTGGCTGTGATCGCCGTGGTCGTCATCCTGCTGGTGCGGCGGCACAAAAAGAAAAAGGCTGCCCGCAATAACGGGACGCCTGTGCAGTGATGTGGATTAAAAAGGGGTGAGCGTGATGAGATACAGCAGGATGGGCGTTTTGGCGGCCTCAGCAATATTGGTTATCGCGCTGTCCGGATGCGCAGCTGTTCCCGCAGCACAAACAAATAATCCATCAATTGCCGCGGCGGACAACGGCGCTCTGGTGGTCCAGCTGGAAGAAAACCCAAGCAAAAACAGCGTCTCTGTGACCGCAAACGGCACCGTTAAGGTCACGCCGGACGTGGCGTACACCACCGTGGGTGTGGTGACGCAAAAAAAGAAGATGCAGGATGCGCAAACCGCCAACAGAGATTTGATGAACACAGTGGTGGCCGCTCTTAAGGAAGCCGGTCTGACGGACGACGATATCCGCACGACCAACTATTCCGTGTATCCCGTTTACGACTATTCGGGCGACACCTCCAAGATCGCGTCTTTTGAGGTGAACAACACGGTTGAGCTGACAATACGCGATATAAACAAGGTGGGCGAGATATTGGATGCGGCGGCGGCAGCCGGGGCCAACACGTCCTATTCGGTGAGATTCGACGTTCTGGATAAGGAGCCGTCTTACAACCAGGCGCTGACCGCGGCCATGGAGAGTGCGCGGGCCAAAGCGGATACGCTCGCGGCAGCGGGCAAGTTCACCATTAAAGCGGTGATGAATGTCTCTGAAGGTTACACGAGCAGCTCGATATACCGGGAGTACGCGGCCATGGAAGCGCCTGCCGCAGACCAGGCCACATACGTGAACGCCGGTGACCTTGACGTGACGGCGACGGTTACGGTGGTGTTCGAAATCGAATAGCAACTGGATACTGCGAAGCGGCTCTGATAGATGCCGCTTCTTTTTTATGCCATTTGAGTATAAATTATTAATTTATCAAGAACATATTATCGCTTTTTTTACAAAACACAACCCATTTGTATTGAAATTTGACGTACATATGTTATAATAACGATACATGGCAGGAGAGTCGAGCCGTACCTTGAATGTTCCGGTGCGGCTTTTTTTAAATATAAGCGACTTAAAATTTTGGAGGAAAGCATGAAGAAAAACGCTTTGGTGGCCCAGTCCGGCGGTCCGTCGCCGGTGATCAATTCGTCTCTGCTGGGTGTGATTGAAACCTGCCGTCAGCATCCCGACCACATCGACAAGATATACGCGGCGTGGCATGGCATTGAGGGCGTGCTGTTTGAGCAGCTGATCGACATGGACACGCAGGACGGAAAGGAGCTGAAGCTGCTGAAGAATACGCCCTGCGCCGGATTTATCGGCACCTGCCGCTACAAGCTTAAAGAGGATCAGGTCGACGACTTCCAGCGCATTGTGGATGTGCTGCGCGCGCACGATATCGGCTATTTCTTCTACATCGGCGGGAACGACTCGATGGACACGGCGGCCCGCGTTTCCAGGCTGGCGCATGCCGAAGGCTACGACCTGACGGTCGTGGGCGTTCCCAAAACGATCGACAACGATGTGGGAGACGAAGCCCGCACCATCATCGACCATACGCCGGGTTACGGCAGTGCGGCGCGCTACTGGGCGATGAACATACAGAACATCGAGGAAGAAAACCGTGGCATGGGCATATCCGAATGCGTGACGGTGCACCAATGCATGGGCCGCTCGTCCGGCTTTATCACCGCCGCCTCCCGCTTGGGAGACCCGGAGCGCAAAATGCCGCTGCAAATGTATTTCGCCGAAGCGAAGAAAAGCATCGAGGAACTGGCGGACAACGTCAACGAGCAGCTCAAGCGTGAAGGCCGCTGCATTGTGGTGGTCAACGAGGGCTACGATGCGGGCGAACTGGGCGCGCGGCACGACGGCTTCGGCCACGTCGAATACGGCGCGAGCGAAACCACGGCTGTCCAGCAGGTGACAAATTACCTGAACCGTCACGGCCTGAAGGCGCGCGGGCAAGCCACCTGCCAGCAGGTGGGCGTGATGCAGCGCGACGCGTCCATCTATGCCTCCAGGGTGGACCTTGACGAGGCCTACCGCGTGGCGTGCAAGGCTGTGGAGATTGGCCTGTTTGAAGGCACCGGCTATATGGCGACGATACTGCGCCGCCCCGGTAAAGCGTATGAGGTCTATTTCGACAAGGTGCCGCTGGAGGTGGTCGCCAACTCCGTGCGTTACCTGCCCGGCGACTGGCTTGCGCCGAGCGGCATCGATGTGACGGACCTGTTTATCGAATACGCGAAGCCGCTTATCGGAGACGGCTGGCCGGACGTGCCAATGGAGAACGGTCTGCAGCGTTTTGCGCGGCTGGACCTCAAGTTCATCGACAAGAAGCTGCCTGATTACATACCCTGCCGGCTGAAATAGCAGCCGTGGGCTTAACACAAAAGAGGTGGTAGGGATTGGACTTTAAACTGCATGCGAAGTATAATCCGGCCGGCAGCCAGCCGGAGGCGATCGACGCGCTGGTCAGAGGAATCAATGAAGGCAAGCGTAACCAGGTGCTGCTGGGCGTGACGGGCAGCGGCAAGACGTTCACCGTCGCTAATGTGATCGAGCAGCTGAACCGCCCCGCGCTGGTGCTGGCGCACAACAAAACGCTGGCTGCTCAGCTTTGCGGCGAATTCCGTGAGTTCTTTCCCGACAACGCCGTTGAATTCTTCGTCTCTTATTACGATTATTATCAGCCTGAAGCGTATGTGCCGGGCAAGGACCTATATATTGAGAAGGACGCCAGCATCAATGACGAGATCGACCGGCTGCGCCACAGCGCCACCTCGGCGCTGCTGGAGCGGCGCGACGTGATCGTGGTGGCGTCGGTGTCGTGCATATACTCCATCGGCAGTCCGGAGGAATACGGCAAGATGAGCCTGTCGCTGCGGCCTGGCATGAAGGTGAAGCGCGACGATGTGCTCTCAAGGCTGGTGGACATGAGTTACACCCGCGGCGATATGGACTTCTCGCGCGGCAAGTTCCGCGTACGCGGCGACACCGTGGAGGTGTTTCCGGCCAACACGCTGGAAAAGGCGGTGCGGCTGGAGTTCTTCGGCGACGAGATCGAACGCATCCTGGAGATCGAAGCGGTGACGGGGCGCGCCTCAGCCACGCGCGAGCATATGCTGATCTTCCCGGCCACGCATTACGCGGTGGAGCGCGAATCCATGCTGGCTTCTCTGGGCGACGTCCGGGACGATATGATGCGGCGGATCGAATATTTCCAGTCTCAGGGCAAGGTGCTGGAGGCGGAGCGCATCAAGCAGCGCACCGTGTACGATATGGAGATGCTGCGTGAGCTGGGTTATTGCAGCGGCATCGAAAACTACTCGCGCTATTTCGATGGGCGCAAGCCGGGAGACCCGCCCTACACGCTGCTCGACTTCTTCCCGGACGATTACCTGATGTTTATCGACGAGTCGCACGTGATGCTGCCGCAGGTGCGGGCGATGTACAAGGGCGACTACTCGCGAAAGGACATGCTGGTGCAGTACGGCTTCCGCCTGCCGTCCGCGTACGACAACAGGCCGCTCAAATTTGAGGAATTCACGCAGCTGCAGGGGCAGACGGTATACGTCAGCGCCACGCCCGCCGTATACGAACGCGAACTGGCCGGCAGCGTGGTGGAGCAGATCGTCCGGCCCACCGGACTCGTTGACCCTGAAATCACGGTGCTGCCCGCGGAGGGCCAGGTGGAGCACCTGCTGGGCGAAGTGCGTACCACAATTGCCAGGGGCTTCCGCGTACTGGTCACCACGCTGACCAAGCGCATGGCCGAGCGTCTGACGGACTACTACAAGGAACTGGGGCTGCGCGTCAAATACATGCACTCCGATGTGGAGACGCTGGAGCGCATGGAGATCATACGGGGCCTGCGGCTGGGCGAGTTCGACGTACTTGTGGGCATCAACCTGCTGCGCGAAGGGCTGGACCTGCCGGAAGTAGCGCTGGTGGCTGTACTGGACGCCGATAAAGAGGGCTTTCTGCGCAACGAGACATCGCTGATACAAACCATCGGACGCGCGGCGCGCAATGTGGAAGGCCGCGTGCTGATGTACGCAGATACCATCACCGGCTCCATGCAGCGGGCAATGGACGAGACCAGCCGACGCCGCGAAATGCAGATGGCATATAACGAAGCGCATGGCATTACGCCGCAGACCATCGTCAAGGAAACGCACAGCATGATCGAGATCACCAAGCCGGTGAAGGACAGCGAACACCTGACGAAGGCCGACGCGGTGAAGAAGGCCGCGATTATAGAGAAACAGATGCGGCAGGCCGCGATGGAACTGGAGTTCGAAGCGGCGGCGGCACTGAGGGACGAGCTTTTCAGGCTCAAGGAGTATATACGGAACGGATCATGAATGCAATTACGATAAAAGGGGCAAGGGAACACAATCTCAAGAACATAGACGTGACGATACCGCGCGACAAGCTGATCGTCATCACAGGGCTTTCAGGCAGCGGCAAATCGTCGCTCGCATTTGACACGATATACGCGGAGGGGCAGCGCCGCTATGTGGAATCGCTGTCCGCTTACGCGCGCCAGTTTTTAGGACAGATGGACAAGCCGGACGTGGACTCCATCGACGGCCTGTCTCCGGCGATCTCCATCGATCAGAAAACGACCAGCCGCAACCCGCGTTCCACCGTGGGCACGGTAACGGAGATACACGATTATCTGCGCCTGCTGTTCGCGCGAGCGGGCGAGGTTTACTGCACGAAGTGCGGCAAAAAGATTGAACGTCAGACGGTGGATCAGATCGTGGACGATATCATGCAGCGGCCCGAAGGAGCACGGCTGATGATCGTCGCGCCCGTGATTCGCGGCCGCAAGGGCGAACACGTCAAGGTATTCGAGGACCTCGCGAAATCCGGCTACACGCGCGTGATCGTGGACGGCATCACGTACACGCTGGACGAAGAGATCAAGCTGGAGAAGAATAAGAAGCACACCATCGATGTGGTAATCGACCGCGTGGTGCTTTCCGCAGACTCGGAAGCGCGCCTGCACGACTCGGTGGAAACCGGCCTTGGGCTGGGCGACGGCGTGGTGAAGCTGGTGGACATGAGCGACGGTTCGGAGCAGCGCTATTCGCAGAACTACGCCTGTATCGACTGCGGCATCAGCATCGACGAGATATCGCCGCGCATGTTCTCATTCAACGCGCCGTACGGCGCCTGCCCGCATTGCCATGGTCTCGGCACCATCATGAAGGTGGACGAGGACCTGATCATTCCGGATAAAACCAGGTCTCTTGCGGATGGGGCTGTGCGCGTGTCCGGCTGGAACTCGGGTGCGCTGGACAGCTGGGGCGCGCAATATTTCAAGGGCATGGCGCGCCATTTCGGCTTCGATTTGGATACGCCATTCGAACAGCTGGACAAAGATATCCAGAAAAAGATACTGTACGGTACCGCGGACGAACGGTTTGAGGTGGATTATTCATCGGAATACGGTCAGGGCACGTTCCTGAACCGTTTCGAAGGCATCATTCCCAATCTGGAACGCCGTTACATGCAGACGGATTCCGAGATGATGAAAGCGGAGATCGAGAAATATATGGCGACGCTGCTGTGCCCGGTATGCGGGGGTACCCGCTTCAAGCCGGAGACACTGGCGGTGAAGATCGGCGGCAAAAACATCGCCGAAGTATCCGACATGCCCATAGACAGTACGCTGAGCTTCTTCGATAATTTGGAACTTAGTGAAAAGCAGCGCATGATCGCCGACCGGGTGCTCAAGGAACTGCGCGCGCGTCTGAACTTTCTCACAAACGTCGGGCTGTCCTATCTCACACTGTCGCGCAGCGCGGGCACGCTCTCGGGTGGAGAAGCGCAGCGTATCCGGCTGGCCACGCAGATCGGCTCCGGCCTCACGGGCGTGTTGTACATACTCGACGAACCGAGCATCGGCCTGCACCAGCGGGATAACGGCAAGCTGCTCTCAACTTTAAAGGAGCTTCAGGCGCTGGGCAACACGCTGATCGTGGTGGAGCATGACGATGAAACGATCCGGACTGCGGATTATGTGATCGACATGGGACCGGGCGCGGGCGTGCACGGGGGCGAGGTGGTCTCCGCCGGAACGCCGGAGGAGATATCCGCGGACGAGAAGTCCATCACCGGCCAGTATCTGTCGGGCGCGAAGTGCATCGAGGTGCCTAAGAAACGCCGTGAGCCCACAGGCTGGTTCAAGGTCGTCGGCGCGGCGGAAAACAACCTGAAGAGTATTGACGCGGCGTTCCCCATGGGCGTGATCACGGCGGTAACCGGCGTATCGGGCAGCGGCAAATCCACGCTGGTCAACGAGATACTGTACAAGGCGCTGGCGAAAGCCATTTACAGCGCGAAGGACAAGCCGGGACGGCATGAACGCATAGAGGGGATCGAGCTGATCGACAAGGTCGTGGATATCGATCAGAGTCCCATCGGGCGCACGCCGCGTTCCAACCCGGCGACGTATACGGGCGTGTTCACGAGCATCCGCGACCTGTTCGCGTCCACCAAGGACGCCAAGGTACGCGGCTTTGGCAAAGGGCGCTTCTCCTTCAACGTGAAGGGCGGACGCTGCGAGGCGTGCGGCGGGGACGGCATCATCAAGATCGAAATGCACTTCCTGCCCGACGTTTACGTGCCGTGCGAGGTGTGTAAAGGCGCGCGCTACAACCGTGAAACGCTTGAGGTGCGCTACAAGGGCAAGAACATACAGGAAGTGTTGGACATGACGGTGGAGGAGTCGCTGGACTTCTTCGACAGCATCCCGTCCATCCGCAACGTCATTCAGGTGCTCAGCGATGTAGGGCTTGGCTACATCAAATTGGGGCAGCCGTCCACAACGCTTTCGGGCGGCGAAGCGCAGCGCGTCAAGCTGGCGACGTATCTGTCCAAGCGTCAGACGGGCAACACACTGTTCATACTTGACGAACCGACGACAGGCCTGCATACCGACGACGTGAGCCGCTTGGTTACGATACTCGCGCGTCTGGCAGACAAGGGCAACACGGTCATCGTGATTGAACATAACCTGGACGTGATCAAGTGCGCCGATCATTGCATCGATCTGGGACCGGACGGCGGCGGCGGTGGCGGGCGCATCGTGGCTGAAGGAACGCCTGAACAACTTGCGGGCAATCCGAAAAGCGCGACTGGGTATTATCTCCAACAGGTTGTCCGGTAATTTGTGTTAAATATAAGTATTGTTTATGACGATAACTAAGTGAAAGGGTGCATTGCGTCAATAAGAAACGGCCGGGAGGGTGCGCTTGAGCATTAAATTTAAGCTCACATTGTCAACAATCGCTGTTTTTTTGCTGATGGCCATCATCATTGGCTTTGTTTTTTCTTCTGTCATGAAATCGACGCTAATCAGCGAAGCCAATTATGATGCGGGCCAGCTTTGTCATGAGACGGCTTATGCCATCGAAAAGAGCGTGATGTCTGACGTGCAAATCATCAAGACGCTGGCATCCGGTGGCATCATACAAAACGGCATTGACGGCATGCTTTCCGCTCTTCAGAACAGCGTGCGTTTCTCTCAGTATGAGCTTATCGTCATGCAGTGGAACGATGAGTGGTACAGAATCTTTGGCGATGGATATGAAATCATAACAGGGCCCACCGGCATCAGCCATGATTTTTTCAGCGAAGTCATATATGGATACCTGTACGATGGGGAAGAGCGCGGCGTGCTGTTGATCGAGCCCATTTCCTCCGGCGGCGAATCTGTAGGAACAATCATTGCCAAGCGTCCGTTCAAATGGCTTTCCGGCATCATAACGCAGGAAAAAGAAAAATCCGGCGCTTCGGTCATACTATCGGTTCAGGGCGGGGAAATACTGATTCCGAATGATATCGGACATACGGTGAGCGTTTCGGCGGACTCTCCAAGCTACATTGTTTTGGATGACGGTGCTCAGCAAACTGTTTACAGCGGCATGAGCGTTGATTTGAAGAATATCCCCCTCACTGTCACCGTATATGTGGACCCGGCTGTTATTGATAAGAAGATGGATCAATACGTTCATTATTACCTCATATTTGCTGTTTGCGGACTGTTGTTTATATCCGGCATCGTTTATGCAGTCAGCTGTCTGCTGACCCGTTCCGTCATCAATCTTGCAAAATATACGGAGCAGGCTGAGATATCAGGCGAGCGCATGCCATCCAAATTCACAAGGCGTAACGATGAAGCCGGCATTCTGGCACGCTCCTTTGCACTGCTGATGAACAAGGCGTCCGGCTCTTTGGGCAAAATGCGCCATATGGCGTATCACGACAACCTGACCGGACTTAAGAACCGCTATTCGCTCGAGCAGGATATTGAAAAGCTGATCAGCCAAAAGAAGCCGTTCGCTTTTGCACTGATGGATATTGACGATTTCAAGATCATCAACGACATGATGGGACATGCCGAGGGAGACCGGCTGCTGATCTGCATTGCGCGTATTTTTGACAGCCTGGAATCGGATACGCTGGAGGCATACCGCTGGGGCGGCGACGAATTTGCTTTTATCCTGTCCGGCAACGGCATAAAGAGCTATAAGGCGGATATCGAGAAAGTGTTAAGCGAGGTCACGGCGCGTTTTGACAGCAACAGCAAATGGCGCATTTCGGTCAGCGCCGGCCTTTGCATCTTCCCGGACAGCGCGACCGACTATGCACGCATGCTGGTGTTGTCGGATCAGGCCCTGATCCTTGCCAAGCGCAGCGGCAAAGCCCGTTATCGTTTTTACGAAGATATTTAAAAAGCACCTTTGGGTGCTTTTTGCTTGCCTGCAAATGACTGCCGCTCCGCGTTATTTTGCGACAGAAGCCTGATCGATATCCTCTTCAAACACATAAGCTTTTTTTCGGGGCCAGAGCAGTAGCATGGACGTATCCTTTTTGTAGGCCGCATAACCGGAGCGGGTGGCAAGCAGGCGTTTTTCCATCATGGGAACGCTGACGAAGATGAAGAGCAGCGTCATCAGCACAGGCGCAAAGATCGTCCACCAAAAGGCTGGCCGCTGCCCCAGCATCATGATATAGACGCCCCACCAGAAGGAGACCTCGCCAAGATAATTGGGATGGCGCGAATACCGCCATAGACCGGATTCCATATTGCGCCCCTTGTTTTGCGGATTCAGCCGGAACCGGCGCATCTGACCATCCGAGACGATCTGCAGCACAGCCGCCATGATACATATGGCAGCGCCGATGGCCGTAATCAGGCTCAGCCTGTCCATTGACTGCGCGCTGTAATACGCGGGCATCATGTTGATAAACACGAACAGCGTGGGCATCATGTTGATGCCGAAGAAGTTGGTCAACGGCCACAATTCCTTATTCTGTTCGCGCAGCATGGTATAGCGCCAGTCCTGATGCTGCATGCCGCTCCAGCCGATGATCCAATTGAGCGTCAACCGCACGCCCCAGAAAGCGAAGACAAAGATGTAGAGAGCGTCGGCAGCGTCGAACATGCCCGCCTCGGCCACAAAGCAGATAAACAGCACAAGTGGCGCCACGCTCCAGTACGGGTCATACATGCTGGCGTTTTTATAAAGGAGACCAAACGCCCAGACGACGATGGTGGCCGCCGCATCCGCGCAAAGGTATCCCCAAACAGGATCGATCGGCAAAAGGCGATACACCAGCACCCCGGCAAAGAAAGCGGCGATATAGACGATCAATACAATGGCGAGCGCCAACAGCTTGGACATTTTTTTCATATGTGAACTCCGATAATAAAAGATGATAGCACCTTTATTATACTATACGGGTATACCGGAATAAAGGATTATCTGTTGTTGTTCATGAACTTAAATATGTCCTCCGGCTTAAAACCGCTCATATTGCCCATATTGCCCATGGTGCTCATCATGCGCATCATGTTCTGCATATTTTTGAACTGCGACTGTTCCGACGCCGGCATAAACATGGACAGCGCCTCAAACATATCCTCCGGCGAAGAAGTTTTCATGTTGCGCATCTTCTCCATCCGCCGGATCATGCGGTCGAAATTCTCCTGCATCTGCGCGGACCGCTGGAGGGCTTTCATCATGTCCGAGCTTTCGTGGGATGCATAGTTTTGGAGTATCTCCAGCAGCGCCTGTTGACGTGACAGCCGGGAGAACCCGTTCAGGCCGGAACCGGGGAATCCGTGTGGGGGTGCCGCCGGGGGATTCCGCCTGTATTCTTCCGCCATCTTCTGCGCGCCCATAATCCGGTGGATCGCTTCCCGATCTCCGGCGGATACGTACGACTCTATGCTCCTTAAAAGGTCCACCGCTGACCCCTGCCTCAAGCCGTCTTTCAGCGTCATGGCGAGAAGGAAGCTTAATTCGGGAGAAAAAGACGCGTTCTTAAGTATATCTCGATCGGTATGTTCAGCGTCTTCCGGCTTTGGTTCATTCGGCTGCTGGTCCCTGCGCGTATACTGAATCTGTCTGGTCACCGGCCTCGGGCCGTAAGGAAATCTCGGCATAAAGACATCTCCTTTATAATAATCCTTAAACATAATATGCAATTGAAATGCCCCGTGTGAACAAAACCGGAGAAATGCGAATATACATGAAAGGGGAGGTGTCGAGATGGCGAAACGGGACTTAAGATCATTCAAACAGGGCAAAGGCTCAGGACTCAGCAAGGAAGACGTGAAAGCCGCGGCCAGAAAGGCAAACGTCAACGTCGGTGATGTAAATGAAAATGAACTGCACGGTATGGAGGAGACCATAGCGCACTACGAAAACAAGAGCGAGGGCGAATTGATGGGCGACCTCGAAAAAATGATCCGGGACGGGAGAAGAAACGGAAGCTTCTCGGACGACATGCTGGACGCTTTTATCAAGAACGTGACGCCGATGATGGACGGCGCGCAGCGAAAGAAGCTGGATGGCATCGCGCGCAAGATAAAAAACAAGGAAATATAACATAGAGGATTGTGATAACCCGGGCAAAAGCATCGGGTTATTTATTTTGTCCGTATATCATTTGAATAACCTCTTTCAAACTGTTTAACGGATTGGCGTCAAGGATAATATAATATCAGTGTGATTTCACAGCAGCGTATGGTATAATACGAAAATAATACGGAAAGGGCTTAAGAATGAGCAAAACGATCGTGCTGACAGGCGGGGGTACCGCCGGACATGTGACACCAAATCTGGCGATTATACCAAAGCTAAAAGAAAGAGGATTCCACATTGAATACATAGGCACAAAGGACGGCATGGAGAAGGAAATCGTGACGTGCACCGATGTGCCTTATCATATCATCAGCGCAGGAAAACTTCGCAGATACTTCAGCTTCAAGAATTTTACCGATCCGATCAAGCTGCTGGCCGGCTGTGTGAAGGCAGGTCGTATATTAAAAAAACTGAAACCGGCCGCCGTTTTTTCCAAGGGTGGGTTTGTCAGCGTTCCCGTGGTGTTTGCGGCCCACCGTAAAAAAATACCCGTGGTGCTGCATGAGTCCGACTACACGCCCGGTCTTGCCAACAGGCTGTGCATCCCGCGCGCGGATAAAATCTGTGTGGCGTTCGAACCCACGCTTCAATTTGTCCCTGCAGGGAAAGGCATTTGTACGGGTCTCCCGATTCGCAATGAGTTGCTCTGCGGAGACAGGGGAGAAGGCCTTAAAATATGCGGCTTTACGGGTGAAAAGCCGGTGCTGCTCATCATGGGCGGCAGTTTGGGCGCCAAAGCCCTCAACGACGCGATTGATGCCGTACTGAATGATTTGACGCAGCGGTTTGACGTGATCCACATACGCGGAAAGAACAATCTTCGCAGCGGGCTTCTGCCGTGCGGGTACAAGCAGTTCGATTTTATCAGCTGCGAGCTGCCGCACATCTATACCGCAGCTGACGTCATGGTCTCGCGGGCCGGAGCCACAGCGGTTTTTGAGATATTGACGCTGGCGCTTCCGTCGCTGCTGATACCGCTGCCCAAAGCCACCAGCCGAGGGGATCAGATACTGAACGCGCAGTATTTTGAAAAGAAAGGGTTCTCGCATGTGTTGGAACAGGAGAGCATGACGCCGGAAACCCTGATGGCGGGCATTTGGCGCTTGTACGACGAGCGTGAAACGCTGCGCGCAGCAATGAAACGAGAAAACGTCATCGATGCTGCCGAGCAGGTGGCGCGTATTGTTGCCGATGTCGCGCGTTGACGAACTGACTGCGCTGATTCAGCGTTATAAAACAGAAGACGGTGTGCAGGCGAAGCAGACGCTGGAGCGCATATTGGATCAACCCAACGCGGCGCGGCGTATTTTTGGTTTGCTGTTCGGGCCTGAACAGCGGGCCGCGCTGAGAACGCTGACCGATCTGTGCCGCCGGAAAAACATACGCGAGGACATCGCGCCGATGGTGGTGCGGGAGGTGGACAGGCTGATCGCCATCCCGGACGACAAAGCGAGGAAGACGGCATATGCGTTAATCGGGCTGTGCGCGCCAGACGCCTGCGCGGACAAGCTCTTGTTGGCGCTGAAGAACGAGAAAACCCGCTTCGTCCGTCCGTCCATCATACTGGCGCTCGGGAACTCCAAGGCTCCGGAGAAGTATCTGAACGGCTATATTGTTGAGCCGGGCGAACCCAAGCACGTCGCTGAGGAACAGGAAGCGCTGAAGAAAGCGCTGGGCAAGGCTGCCGCGCCGCAGAAAATAGAGCGTTTGCAGTTGCCGCCATGGAGCGCGGTCACATACATCAAGCAGAGCGCGCTGTTGGCGGAGCTGGAGAGCCTGGGGCTTGAACATAGATCATCTGTGCCGGAAGGCACACTGGATGTGCGAACGGCAGGCCTTAAAAAGCTGCGCTGCTACGAGCAGGCGCTGTATGACCTGGGTGCGACAGGCGAATATGAAAAGGCCGCCAAAGTGCTGGACGCCATGGGGTGCAACGGCGTCCGCTACCGTATAGAAGCAGGTGGTTTGCCTGCCGAACAGCGTCGGAACGCAATCCGCTCTGTTTCCGAAGGGCTGGCCCGGTTCGGCTATGAAGACAACCCGTCCGCATACGCTTTTGAACTGAGGCTGGTTGGCAATCGCATGGCCGCGGTTTTTCCGGGCGATACGCGCTTTTCTTACCGGAAGCAGACCATACCGGCCAGCATCAATCCGGTGACGGCAGCGAGCGTCATGCGGATATGCAGGCCGTATATGAAATCGAACGCCCGTGTGCTGGACCCGTTCTGCGGCAGCGGCACGATGCTGATCGAGCGCGGGCTGATCGCAAAAACGCAGT
Organism: Bacillota bacterium; assembly: GCA_023428025.1. Taxonomy (GTDB): domain Bacteria; phylum Bacillota; class Clostridia; order Christensenellales; family SZUA-584; genus SZUA-584. The sequence goes on along the minus strand of JAEYZN010000012.1, from coordinate 173,167 downwards.
CGCTGGTGGGTGTGGATATATCTTCGTCGGCCATACGCGCGGCCTGCGAAAACCGCAGGGCCAGCGGCCAGAAGATCGCGCTGATACACGGAGACGCCCTGCAGTTCGGCGCGTCCAAATACGACGAGGTGGTTTCCAACATGCCGTTCGGCATCCGCGTGTCCAAGCATACCGATAACGAGAGGCTGTATGCCGTTTTTGCGGTCCGGCTGGCAAAGCTGCTGGAGGACGACGGATACGCGTTTCTGTTCACGCTGGAAAAGAAGCTGCTGCGCGACTCCGTGAGAAAAGTATCCGAACTCCGCATCGTGTACGAAGAGATTTTTGAATCGGGTGGCCTCAGCCCGTCTCTGTATATTATAAAAAAGGAGCGAAACATATGAGCGAATTTGTCACTTTTGGAGAATTGCTGATCGATTTCACCCCGGCCGGCACACAGGATGGGCGCAAGCTCTTCATGCAGAACGCGGGCGGGGCGCCCGGCAATGTGGCCGCAGCTATTCGTGGCTTCGGCGTATCCGCATCGTTCGTGGGTATGGTTGGTAACGACGTATTCGGGCAGTTCCTGAAAGGCATTCTGGAGGAGAAGGATGTCGACACCTCCGGACTGGTCATGTCGGACACGTATAACACGACGCTCGCGTTCGTTCATCTGTTCGAAAACGGAGATCGTGATTTTTCGTTTTACCGCAAGCCGGGCGCGGACATCATGTTTGAACCGTCCATGCTGAACGAAGAGATGATCAGAAACGCGCGTGTGTTCCATACCGGGTCCTTGTCTCTGACGGACGAACCCGCCCGCAGCGCCAACATCAAGGCGCTGGAAATCGCCAAAGAAGCCGGTGTCGTGATCTCCTGTGATCCGAACTACCGGGCGCCGCTGTGGCCAGATGCCCAAACCGCCAAGACGAATATGCTCAAAGCCATGTCCTATGCCGACATCATCAAGATATCCGACAACGAGGTCGAGTTTATGTTTGAAGGCTTGAGTCTGGAGGATGCCGCGAAGCAGCTGCTCAAACGGGGAGCAAAGCTGGTCTTTGTGACGCTGGGCAGTGAAGGCACGATATACGCGCACGCATCCGGAACGGGCCGGGCCGAAGGCTTTTCCGTCAAAGCGGTGGATACCACAGGCGCGGGCGACTGTTTTACGGCGGGTGTGATCGCTCAGTTTCTGCAGAGCGGCAAGAAACTGGAAGAACTCACGCCGGAGGATATACACGGCTTCGCACGTTTCGCCAATGCGGCGGCATCCATCTGTGTGGAAGGCCGCGGCGGCATTCCGTCCATGCCGACGCCGGAGCAGGTGAAAGACCGGTTAAACGCGTCATAACATCCGGTTGTACGGGAGTATTCTTCACACACAATATGTTGACAAGCAGGGCTGAAAAGCCTTAGAATGCTAAAAAAGTCTATAATTTTGCTGAAAGGGCGGTTATAATATGCAGTATCCGACAATACTTGAAGGGCTCACGTTTGACGATGTGCTTTTGGTGCCGCAAAAGAGCGCGATCCTGCCCTCCGAGGTATCAGTCAAAACGCAGCTCACCAAAACCGTTGCGCTCAACATACCCATACTGAGCGCTGCGATGGATACGGTCACTGAAGCCCGTTTGGCCATCGCGCTCGCCAGAGAGGGCGGCATTGGTATCATACACAAGAACATGTCCATAGAGGATCAGGCATATAACGTGGACAAAGTCAAACGGAGCGAACACGGTGTCATCACAGACCCGTTTTTTCTCTCTCCGGATCATCTGGTATCCGACGCAAACGCCTTGATGGCACGTTACCGGATATCCGGCGTGCCCATCACAAAGGACGGCAAGCTCGTCGGCATCCTGACCAACAGAGACCTTCGCTTTGAAACGGACTATTCCAGACGCATCAGCGAAGTGATGACGTCAAAGAACCTCGTCACAGCGCCTATCGGGACAACGCTGGTGGAGGCTCAGGAGATACTCGGCCGCCACAAGATCGAAAAACTGCCGCTGGTCGACGAAAACGGCATGCTCAAAGGGCTCATTACTATCAAGGATATTGAGAAAGCCATTCAATATCCGAATTCCGCCAAGGACGCCAACGGACGCTTATTGGCGGGAGCGGCGCTCGGCGTATCCGGAGATATGCTGGAAAGAACGGCGGCGCTGGTGGAGGCCAAGGTGGATCTGGTCACCGTGGATACGGCGCACGGACATTCCCAATCCGTCATACAGGCGGTGGAGAAGCTCAAATCGCTCTATCCGACGCTTCAGATCATCGCCGGAAATGTGGCCACGCCTGAAGGCACCGAGGATCTGATCAAGGCCGGTACGGATTGCGTGAAAGTGGGGATGGGGCCGGGCTCCATCTGCACGACGCGCGTGGTGGCCGGTATCGGCGTTCCGCAGTTCACCGCCGTGATGCAGTGTGCTGAAGCGGCGGCAAAGCATGGCATCTCAGTTGTCGCGGATGGCGGCATCAAGTTCTCGGGCGATATCACCAAGGCGCTGGCCGCGGGCGCTCATACGGTCATGATCGGCAGCCTGCTCGCGGGTACCGAGGAAAGCCCCGGTGAAACAGAGATCTATCAGGGCCGCAGCTTCAAGGTGTACCGCGGCATGGGGTCCATGGCTGCGATGCAAAAGGGCAGCAAAGACAGGTATTTTCAGGAGAAGGCGGATAAGCTGGTGCCCGAGGGTGTGGAAGGCCGCGTTCCTTTCAAAGGCTCACTGAGCGATACGATATTCCAGCTGATCGGCGGTTTAAAGTCCGGCATGGGCTATTGCGGCGCTGCCACATTGGAGGAGCTGCGCAGCCGCGCAAAGTTCATCAGGGTCACCGGCGCTGGGCTGGTGGAAAATCATCCGCACGACATCTATATCACCAAGGAAGCGCCAAACTATACAGGAAGGTCATAAGAAGCAGTGAGAGAAAAGATAATCGTTCTGGATTTTGGGGGACAGTATAATCAGCTGATCGCGCGCCGTGTGCGCGATCTTGCGGTATATGCGGAAATATTGCCGTATTACGCTTCCCTGGAGAGGATCCTTCAGGAGAAACCGATCGGCATCATATTTACAGGCGGACCGGCCAGCGTGACGGATGCCGGCGCGCCCATGTGTGACAAGCGGTTGTTTGACGCCGGTATCCCGATACTCGGCATTTGCTACGGCGCGCAGCTGATGAGCGTGATGCTGGGCGGCAGTGTGCGCCGGGCAAAGCACCGGGAATACGGCAAAACGGATATCCGGTATGAAACGGGCTGCGCGCTTTTCGCCGGTCTCGACAACAACTCCGTGTGCTGGATGAGCCATACATATTATGTGGACCTTCCGCCCAAAGGTTTTGCGATATGCGCCACGACCGACAGCTGTCCCGTGGCGGCTTTCTGCGATCTGAAGAAAAAGCTGTATGCCGTCCAGTTCCATCCGGAGGTCGTGCACACGCGCTTCGGCAATGAAATACTCAAGAACTTCCTCTACCGCGTCTGCAAAGCAAGCGGCGGCTGGACGATGGACAACTATGTGGACGCGGCGGTGGCGGATATCCGCGCGCGTGTGGGGGAAGGCAGTGTGTTGCTCGGCCTTTCGGGCGGTGTGGATTCGTCGGTTGCGGCGGTGCTGCTGGACAAGGCGGTGGGCAAGCGGCTGACCTGCATTTTCGTGGATCACGGCTTGCTTCGCAGAGGAGAAGCGAAACAGGTGGCGGAGACATTCTCCGGCGCTTATGACATGAAGCTGATTTGCGTGGACGCGGCGGACCGTTTTCTGGATAAGCTCAAAGGCGTGGTCGACCCCGAGAAAAAGCGCAAGATCATCGGCGAGGAGTTCATCCGCGTGTTTGAAGCCGAGGCGGCCAAACTGGGCAAGGTGGACTTTCTCGCGCAGGGCACCATCTATCCGGATGTGATCGAATCCGGCAAAGGCCATGCGGCGGTCATCAAAAGCCATCACAACGTGGGTGGGCTGCCGGACTTTGTGGACTTCCGTGAGATCATTGAGCCGCTGCGCGACCTGTTTAAAGACGAAGTGCGCGCGCTGGGCATCGCACTGGGCATGCCGCATCACATCGTCTGGCGCCAGCCCTTCCCGGGTCCCGGCCTTGCCATCCGCATCATCGGCGAGGTGACGCGCGAGAAGGTGCTGACGCTGCAGCTGGCCGACTATATTTTCCGCGAGGAAATCGCGAGCGCCGGACTGGACGAGGAGATATGGCAGTACTTCGCCGTGCTTACAGACATGCGGAGCGTGGGCGTAATGGGCGATGAACGCACATACGATCACACCATCGCGTTGCGCGCCGTGACCAGCGTGGACGGCATGACCGCCGACTGGGCTCGCATCCCGCACGACGTGATGGAGAAGATATCAAACCGCATCATCAACGAAGTGCCGGGGGTGAACCGCATCGTATACGACGTGACGTCCAAGCCCCCCGCCACAATCGAGTGGGAGTAGAACCACGATATCTCTGATGGTCTGAATATGGTGAGAACGCCCCGCTGGCTGCTTAATGCTGGCGGGGCGTTTGTCGTTAATGAAGTCAGAAAACCCGAAAGCTATAAAGGCTTGGATTAATATTTGCCGAATCCATTATCGTCCAGGGCGATTTCCGGTTCCGTGATGATTTCGGGTTCTGCGAGCAGCTCCGCTTCCGCTTCAGGCAGCATGTTTGACGTATCCAATAATGTGAACCTTCCAACCATATTCTTTAACATCTCCGCCTGACTTGAGAGTTCTTCGCTCGCGGCTGCGGCCTGCTGGGCTGTGGCCGAGTTGGTCTGCACCACCGCTGAAAGCTGCTCGATACCACGATTCACTTGGGCGATACCAGACGCTTGCTCGCCGGATGCCTGTGCGATACCCGCTATCAGCTCCGCAATCCCCTCAACGCTCTCAAATATCGCGTCCAGCGCGGATGCGGTTTTATCAGCGATCTTTGTGCCGCTTTCCACGTTGCGTATCGCGTTTTCGATCATGCCGGTGGTTTCCTTGGCGGCGCTTGCGCTGCGGGCCGCCAGGCTTCTGACTTCGTCGGCCACGACGGCAAAGCCTCTGCCGTGGACACCTGCGCGCGCAGCCTCCACAGCGGCATTGAGTGCCAGTATATTGGTCTGAAACGCAATATCGTCAATCACCTTGATGATCTTATAGATGCTGCTGGAAGAGTCGCTGATGGCGGCCATGGCGGCCTGCATATCTGCCATCTGTGCGTTTCCGTCTGCCGCTGCCTTCTTGGCGTTTTCGGGGACAGCGCGTCCACTCTCGAAGCATCCTCGGCGTTCTGGCGCATCTGCGCGGCAATCTGCGTAATGGAAGCGGAAAGCTCCTCAAGGGCCCCAGCTTTCTCGGCTGCGCCTTGGGATATGGTCTGGCTGCCGTCCGAGACCTGGCGCGTGCCCGAAGCGACCTGATCGGCGGATAAGCTGATCTCGCACAGCGTATCGCTCAATGACCGGACGATTGTGTTGATAGCGTCTTTAAGCGCGATAAATTCACCGAAATAGTCCGAAGTGATCTCGGCTGTGAAATGGCCGTCAGCCATCCGGGCCAAAACGGTTGATATTTCCTGAATATATCGCTTGAGTGTCCCGACCGTTTCATTGATTGATTCCTGGATGGCGGCATGGTCGCCTGCGTAATTGCCTGTAACAGTCCGCTCGAGGTTGCCTCGGGAAACCTCGGCCAACACCTCGGAGGACTCGCTGACCGGCGCGATCACAGCATCCAGCGTATCGTTGAAGCCCTGAATGATGCGTCGGTAATCGCCCTGATGGGCATCGGTATCGGCCCGCACAGAGAGCTGCCCGGCGACAGCAGCCTCCGTGAGCGCGTTGGCGTCTGATATCAGGAGTTTCACAGATGAGACAACTTTTTCAAAAGCCGAAGAAAGCCTGCCGATCTCATCCTTGGATTTGATGCTGAACGTGACGTCGGTATCGCCTGATGCCAGTTTATCGGCCGTGGCGCTGAGCTGGCGCACCGGCTTGCTGATCATGTGGGAAATCACAATTCCGAGCAGCGTGGCCAGCACGATAGCGCCTGCGGCGATGGCGACCAAAATCAGTGTGGACTGCGCCGCAAGATCACTGTTTCGCGCGCTGGTCTGCAGCGCCTCGGCTTGATTCTGCGAAACCAGCTCGTCAAACGCGGCCTCGATCGAATCTCCTGATTTCATCCCGACGTTCATGATGATATCGACAGCTTTGGTGTTAAAGCCCCCAAAATAATAATAAAGCGGCACTGTCAATACCGATCATGTATTGATCCCACTGGCTTGTGAGGCGGTTAAAAAGCTGGCGTTCTTCATCGGTATTGATCAGCGCATCATACTCAGCCAAGCTGCTCTCAACCTGTTGGACATACGTATCATCCGCCGTTGAGGCATTAAGAGTATCCATGTTTTCCATTGCCAATTGTTGTTCCCAGTCTTGAAATACGCTTACAATTCGTTTACCATCCAATGAATACTTGTTGCATTTTCGAGATTTATACTGACGGCAGCAATGGAAAATGAGGTGCTACCTATGAAAAAAATATTTGCCATATTGGCTTCTGTCATATTTGCCGTTGTGTTCGTTGCCGGCTGTCAGGTGACGCCGGAGGGGCCGGTCGTCGTTCAGAAGGACATGGAGCAATTGATAGAAAAGGCAGTGGCAGAAGACGATACGCCAAAAGACATTTCTCTCAGGGAATACCTGGGTGCACCCGAGACATATACAGCTTCCTTTAACGGCTATAATGGTGATTTGACCGTAAATGTAGACGCAAATGTGACAGTCCCAGATTCAAATGGCATTTCTGTTGTGCGGGCAGGCAAACACACTTTTACCCAGGAAGAAGCAGATAAAATGATGGGGGTTTTGTTGCAGGGGGCAACGCTGTATGAAATAGATCAGTCTCTGACCAAAGAGGAAGTCGAGGCAAAACTGATCACATACTACGGTATGCGCGACGGTTCGATTCCTATGAACGTGGATGGAGAAAATCCGAACGACACTGAGAAACTGCAGCAAGCGATCGAGTATTACGAAGGTATGCTCGTTAATGCACCTGAAACCAAAAACCAGACATCTGCAAATACGAAATTTCATGCGCCGGAGACGGCCGTCAATCCCGACGCCCGGGTGATAGAGGGCATGACAACCGTCGATGGAAAAGCGGCGTACCTTTACATCAACAACGGGTCCTTTAACGCCAACAATATAGAGGCCACCTTTGTCAACGCGCAAACGCAACTGGAGGGAAACTTCCGTTACGCGCCCTATATGGTTTTGAGCGCCGAAGATGCGGCAAAGGCGCAGGCTCCGGCAGCCTTTACCATGACCGAGGCGGAGGCGCAAGGCGTTGCGGAGGAGGTGCTTGCGCAGCTTGGCATCACGGAAATGGCCTGTGTTGAGGCCCGCTTTGCCGTGATGATGGATGAGCATGCGGGCGGCAATGTTGCCGCAGAGGCAGATACCGGTAAAGAAGCTGCTCTTTCCTCCGAACAGCTGGCAAATGGGAAATGGGCTTACAGCCTTCAATATCAGAGGACGATAGACCGGGTTCCAATCACATTGACGAGGCACGATGGAAATTCGTTAAAAGATGAGGATGATTATTCGGAGCCTTGGCCGTATGAGCGCGTGGAAGTAATTGTGGATGAAACAGGCGTTGTGTATTTTCACTATGTGTCGCCTTATACTATTCAGGAAACCGTCACGGAAAACGCCACGCTGCGGGATTTCCCCGAGATTACATCCGTATTCGAAAAGATGTTTCCCATCACGTATGGCTATTTGGATGAAGCCGGAACGGATTACAGCCTGCAAGTCGAAATGACAGAGGTACGCTTGGGACTGATGCGCGTCACTGAGCAGAATAGCCGTGATAGCGGCCTCCTGATTCCTGTGTGGGATTTCTTCGGAGAGGTAACCGTCGTTCCCTACGAGGGTGAACCGTATAATTTATCTGGCGGATTAGATTCGTTGCTTACGCTTAATGCCATCGACGGCAGCATCATCGACAGAGGGTTGGGATACTGATTAGAACACGAGGTTATGAACATGAAAAAGATATTTAGCATATCGCTGGCCGTCATGATAGCCGCCGCCTTCTTCGCGGGCTGTCAGGCGACGCCGGAGGAACCGGTTGTCTGTCAAAAGGACATGGAGCAATTGATAGAAAAGGCAGTGGCTGAAGATAATACGCAAAAAGACATTTCTCTCAGGGAATACTTAGATGCACCTGAGATATATACGGCTTCCTTTTACGGTTATAATGGTGATTTAACCGTAAATGTAGACGCAAATGTGACAGTCCCTGATTCAAACGGCATTTCAGCCATGCGTGTGAGCAGACACGACTTTACGCAGGAAGAAGCGGATAAGATGATGGAGGTCTTTTTACAGGGCGCAACGTTATATGATGCTGACCATCCGCTGACGAAGGCGGAAATTCAGGATAAGCTAGTTCAGCTTTACGCTATGCGCGACCTGCCCGAAGCGGCTTCGGCTGCAGGAACAAACCCTCATGCTGCTCAGGAAGGGGACTACATACAGGAAAACATCGAATACTATGAAAACCTGCTTGCTGACGCACCCGAAACAATAGAGCTGGTTCCAGCGGAAACAACGTTTCATCCGTCCGATGCGGCAACCAATCCGAATGCACGCGTGATAGAGGGTATATCAACCGTAAATGAATCTGCTTATCTGTTTATAAATAACGGTTTTTATAACGAAAACAACGTTGAAGCGATCTTTATTAACGCCAGGCAATCTCTGGACGGGAGTTATAACTCCGTCCCATACACCATTTTAAATGAAGAAGATCTGTCCGAGAGGCAGCCCTCCGAAACCTTCACGTTGACCGAATCGGATGCCCAAAGCGTTGCGGAAGATTTGCTTGCAAAGCTTGGCATGTCGTATATGACATGTGTTGATACCAAGTATGCGGCTATAGAGAATTTCACACCCGGAGTGGCCGAAGGGGAAGTAGGTATGGTGGTCGAACCGGCACAGAGGGAATATGAAAAGTGGGCATACAGCCTGCAATACCAGCGGGCCGTAAACGGAATTCCCGTCACTCTGACGGATTTTTCGGGAGGTGTTTCAGCAAGTGATACAAACGCTGCGTCTGTGCCTTGGCCGTATGAACGCCTGACTATCATTGTGGACGAAACGGGTGTGGTTTATTTTGATTATATTTCGCCCTACTCTATTGAAGATACCGTTACCGAGAACGCGACCTTGTTGGATTTCTCCAAGATTACGTCCATATTTGAAAAAATGCTTCCTATCACATACGGATATCTGGATGAAGAAGATTATTCCTTGCAGGTCGATATCACCGAAGTGCGTTTGGGACTGATGCGTATTACCGAGCAAAACAGCCGTGACCGTGGCCTGCTGATCCCGGTTTGGGATTTCTTTGGGGAAGTGACCACCGTTCCTGACGAGGGGGAACCAAACAAAATGTCCGGGGGAGGAGGTTCACTGCTGACGATCAATGCTATCGACGGCGCTATCATCGACAGGAGTCTGGGTTACTGATAGTGTTAAAAATCAAACAATGAACCAAGCCAGACTTTTTGTTAAGCATATCCAGATGATAAAACCCCGCAAGCGACTTATTAAAGACATTTTCGGGGTTTTTTTACTGCCTGTTTCCCGAATAGCATGACGTCAATCGTAATGGCATGGGACGAATCAGGTGGAGCGGTCAGGCCGACAAAAAACCGGTACTGTCAAACCATATATCCGCACGTAGATCGCATTATTGGAATTATATCATCCATAAAAAACGTAATTGTAGTACAATTGTCCGCCATAAGATATTTTATACGAGCTTTTCTTATGGCCTCCCTGCGACAGATCCATAATGTCAATGTCCAGTTTTCCAGCTTCTTTTTGTTCAACGAAATACTTCACCATGGAAGAGATGAGGAGCCCGCCCGGGCTGTATTTTGAATACTTCGTCAGCATATTCAGCCGGGAAAGCATCACGCGCTTATCCTTAAAGATGAGCCCGCTTGCGAAAGCCGCAATCTCGTTATTCAATAATAAAACGGCGTGGAAATTATTCGCCGCTTTATTCAGCCATTGGGACGCCTTGTCTCTGACCAGAATAAACAGCAACAGTTTCTTGACGAGTGTTTTCAACGGACCAAAGTTGAATCTGTTTTTGACCAAAAATCGATCGGCATAAACGGACAGCATTTCATTATATGTCTTGCTATCGACCGCGGTTCCAACATAGAAATCTGTTGAAAGGGCTAATTGATCCTTCGCGATTCGGTTCATGGCTGTTCTTAAGTTTTGCCTGACTGACTTATGAAGATTGCCAAACCAATCTTCATAGCGGGCCGGAACGGGAATGGCATAGGCTTCGTGCTTTTCAATCAGTGTTGTCGCGAAATATCGCTTAAAAAATTGACAGGAAATAAACCTGTCCGGAACCCGGTCGAATAAAAAAGTAACCTTGCCCAGTAAATTTCGTATACCATCAAGGAGAAATTCAATATCCTCATAACTTAGGTCGGCATATATGAAATCAAGGTGGTCGGCGGTGGTAAAATGCCCGCGCATGCAGACGAAGTGGCCGTCCTTTTGCTTTTTGACCAGTAAGGGGGCGATGACAACAGGTTCATCGTCATTGTAAAGAACAACATTCAGTTCCTTGACGCCGGCAAGACGAAGTATGTTTTTCCTCTGCGACTTGCCTTTGCCCGTGAAGCTTAAAAACTCATAGGATTGAAATGATGCGGCAGCAGGATTGTTGTCGTATATCTTCTTCCAAATAGAAGAAATTTCCGCCCATTGTTTAATAATGATTGCTCTCACCCAATCAACCCCTTAAGTATAATGTATTTTAGCTTGAGTGTTATAAAAATATGTAAGGCAAATTTATATTTATTATATATAAATATTTCACCTGTTACAACCTGAAATCTTGTTTTAATATAAATTATCTTATTGACACACTAATTCGTTCGTTTATATTACGAACATTATACAATTAATACGTCGAATTGTATGCAGTATTCGTTGACAGCCAAGGTTCAGTTCAAGTAGACTATCTATATTGTTGGACGCTGTCCATAAACGACACAATATATACGAAGGAGTCATATATGAAAGCCGCTGTGATCATGGGATCGATATCCGACCGGCCGGTGCTGGAGAAAGCCATTTCCACACTCAAATCATTTGGAGTTGCTGTGGAAGGCCATGTCTTAAGCGCACACCGCACGCCGGACGCGGCCCATGCTTTTGCCGCTTCTGCGGAGGAAAACGGTATTGAGGTGATCATCGCGGCTGCCGGGAAAGCCGCCCATCTGGCAGGTGTGCTGGCCGCCTACACGACGCTGCCCGTCATCGGTCTTCCCGTCAAATCGTCCACAATGGACGGGCTCGACTCGCTGCTGTCCACGGTACAGATGCCGCCCGGTATCCCTGTGGCGACCGTCGCGATAGACGGCGCCGTGAACGCGGGACTGCTTGCCGTTCAGATGCTTTCGCTCAAATACGCAGAACTGAAACCCAAGCTCGCCGCGTACAAGAAGGATATGGCCGCAAAAGTGCTCGAATCCGATAAAACTCTTCAAAAGGAGATTGATTTAATATGAAACAAATGGAGCAGATCTACGAAGGCAAAGCGAAGAAGGTTTACCTGACGGACGATCCGGATTGCGTCATCGTCTCGTATAAGGACGACGCAACGGCGTTCAATGGTCAAAAGCGCGGCACCATTGTCGGCAAAGGCGTTGTCAACAACAAGGTGTCCAATCATTTCTTCAAGCTGCTGGAAAGCAAGGGGATACCCACCCACTATGTGGAGCAGCTTTCCGACCGCGAGACGGTTGTCCGCAAGGTGGATATCGTGCCCGTGGAGGTTATCGTGCGCAACAAGGCGGCGGGCAGCTTCACGAAGCGCATGGGCGTGGCTGAAGGAACGGCGCTGCTTTGCCCCATCCTCGAATACAGCTACAAGAACGACGATCTGGGTGATCCGCTCATCAATTCGTATTACATACGTGCTCTGGGTCTCGCGACGGACGACGAGATGGAGAAGATCAAAACATACTCCTTCAAGGTCAACGAGATACTCAGCGCCTACTTAAAAGAATTCGGCGTCGAGCTGATCGACTTCAAGCTCGAGTTTGGCCGTTTCCATGGCGATATCATTCTGGCTGATGAGATATCGCCGGACACCTGCCGCTTCTGGGATATGGAAACGGGCAAGAAGCTGGACAAGGATCGTTTCCGGCGTGATCTTGGCGATGTGGAAGAGGCATACCAGGAAATCATCAGAAGGCTGATGGGAGAGTAACATGCCGCTTCACATTCACTTACCGGACCGGTATGAACGCTGCAAGCCCATGGACGACTGCATGCACGAGGAATGCGGCGTATTCGGCATTTACTGTCCCGACGGCGCGATTGAGCCGGCTGAGGCGGCTTACTACGGCCTTTTTGCCCTGCAACACCGCGGACAGGAGAGCGCCGGCATCGCCGTTGCACGCAACGGGAAGATCGATTATCATAAGGAAATGGGGCTGGTGACGGAAATTTTCCGCAACGGTAACCTTGACAAGCTTAAAGGCGGCAAAGCGGCTATCGGCCATGTGCGTTATTCGACGATGGGGGACAGCCTGCCGGCCAACGCACAGCCGCTGGTCATCAGCTCGAAGAAAGGGCATCTGGCGCTGGCTCACAACGGCAACCTGATCAACGCAAAGGCGCTTCGGGACGACCTGGAAAACGACGGCGCGATCTTCCAGACGACGATCGACTCCGAGGTGATCGCCAGCCTGATCGCCAAGCACAGCGGCGAGGGCATCATCGAGGCGGTCACCCGCACGATGGCGCTGCTCAAGGGCAGCTATGCGCTGGTGATCATGACGCCGGACATGGTGCTGGGCGTCAGGGATCCCAAAGGTATCCGCCCGCTCGCTCTCGGAAGAATCGACAACTCATATGTTTTTGCGTCCGAGTCCAGTGCTTTTGACACCATCGGCGCCGAGTTCATCCGCGATCTCAGACCCGGCGAGATCGTGGTGGCGGACAAGAACGGCTTGAAATCCTATCAGGGCATGCGCGCCATGGACACAGCGCTGTGCATCTTTGAATATGTGTATTTCGCCCGGCCCGATTCGGACATCGACGGTATACCGGTGCACAAGGCGCGTGAGCGCGCAGGCGAGCTGCTGGCCATGTCCAACCAGGTGGATGCGGACGCGGTGGCGGCCGTGCCCGACTCGGCGCTGTCGGCCGCGATGGGCTTTTCAAAGGTATCGGGCATTCCTTATACCAACGCGCTGGCCAAGAACCGGTATGTGGGGCGCACGTTCATCCAGCCCTCGCAGGGCAAGCGCGAGATGGGCGTGTCTGTGAAGCTGAGCGTATTGAAGCGCAACGTGCGCGGCAAAAGGCTGATCCTGGTGGACGATTCCATCGTGCGCGGCACGACGTCCAAGCGCATCGTCGAGATGCTCAAGCTCGCGGGCGCGAAGGAAGTGCACATGCAGATCAGCTCGCCGCCCATCAAGCATCCGTGCTTTTTCGGCATCGACACCTCCTCGCACGACCAGTTGATCGGCGCGTCTCACTCGGTGGAGGAGATACGAAAGCTGATCGGCGCGGACACGCTGAATTACCTTCGCATTGAAGACCTTCTGAAAACGGTGGAAGGCGCGGCGTGCAATTTCTGCTCGGGATGCTTCAACGGCCAGTATCCGGAGGATGTTTCCGACCTGTTAAAAAGCGGTAAAAAGAACATACTTGATAAATAAGGGGAAAGAATGGGTTATACTTACAAAGACGCGGGCGTTGATGTGGAGGCGGGCTACGAAGCGGTCCGGCTGATGAAGGAGCATGCCCGTTCCACATTCAACAGCCACGTGCTGCAGGACCTCGGCTCGTTCGGCGGTATGTACGAATACGGTGACAACGTGCTGGTATCCGGCACCGACGGCGTGGGCACCAAGCTGAAATGCGCTTTTGTGCTGGATAAACACGATACAATCGGCATCGATTGCGTGGCAATGTGCGTCAACGATGTTGTGTGCCACGGCGCCGCGCCGATGTTCTTTCTGGACTATATCGCGACAGCCAAGCTGATGCCGACCGTGGCGGCCGATATCGTGAAAGGCGTATCGGAGGGCTGCCGTATGGCGGGCTGCGCTTTGATAGGCGGCGAAACGGCGGAGATGCCCGGGTTCTACGCCGAAGGCGAATACGATATCGCGGGCTTCTGCGTGGGCAGTGTGCAGAAAACGAAGCTGGTGAGCGGCAGCACCATCCAGGCGGGCGACAAGCTTATCGGCCTGCAGTCCAGCGGCATTCACAGCAACGGCTTCTCGCTGGTCCGCAAGATCGTCAGCATGGACCGGCGCATCCTCTCGCAGCGTATCGACATGCTGGGCAAAACGCTGGGCGATGAATTGCTGACTCCCACACGTATCTATGTGCAGCCCTTGCTGAAGCTGATGGAGCAGTATGAGATCAAGGGAGCCGCGCACATCACGGGCGGCGGTTTCATCGAGAATATCCCGCGCATTTTCCCGGAGGGCCTGGGCGCGCGTATAGACCTTGGAAGCTGGGAGATGCCGCCTGTATTCAATCTGCTGGTGCGCGAAGCCAAATTGTCAACGGCAGACGCGTACAACACGTTCAACATGGGCATCGGTATGGTGCTGGCGGTCAGCCCGGAGCAGGAAAATGCGGTTCTGACGGCGGCGCGTGCGCTGGGCGAGAAGTCTTTCGTGATCGGCATCGTGCAGGAAGGCAAGGGTGTGGAGCTGTGCGGATAGGCAGTCTCGTCGTGATGGTGTCGGGAGGCGGCACCAATTTGCAGGCTGTTCTGGACGCGTGCGCCGACGGGCGCATTCCCGCGAAGGTGTCGGGCGTTATTTCCAGCAAGCCGGATGTGTTTGCGCTGGAGCGTGCGAAAAACGCCGGTGTTCCGGCCGCGGTGATCAATCTCCGCGACTTTGCCGATCAAATCGAACATGATGCGGCGGTCATCAGCGCGATTAAAAGCTTTGGCGGGCAGGCGGTGGTGCTGGCGGGATATATGTCCATTCTGGGACCGGCCCTTGTCAACAGCTTCCCGATCATCAACATACACCCGGCGCTGATCCCATCTTTCTGCGGCAAAGGCTATTATGGGCGGCGCGTACATGCCGCCGTGCTGGAATACGGCGCAAAGGTATCCGGCGCGACAGTGCACTTCGTGGACGAGGGGACGGACACGGGGCCCATCATCATGCAGAAATGCGTGGATGTGCTGGACGACGACACGCCTGAAACTTTGGCCGCCCGCATACTGAAGGTAGAGCATGAGATACTGCCGAAATCCGTCGCGCTGCTCTGCGAGGGGCGGCTGCAGGTAGACGGACGGCGTGTGAAGATTCTTGATACATAACGGTGGATTGGGGACGGCCAATGGTCGTCCATTTACTGTGATGATTTTTCATTTTGGAGGTTTATCATATGAAGAGAGCATTCCTCAGTGTGTTTGACAAGACGGGCGTCGTGGCGTTCGCATCCGGCCTGGCTGAGCTCGGGTTCGAGATACTGTCCACGGGCGGCACGCAGAAGGCGCTGGAGCAGGCGGGCGTACCCGTCACCAACGTATCGGACATCACCGGCTTTCCAGAGTGCCTGGATGGCCGTGTGAAAACGCTGCACCCGGCCATCCACGCGGGCATTCTGGCGATGCGCGGCAACGCGGACCACATGGCGCAGGTGGAGCGTCTTGGCGTGGGCCTCATCGACATCGTGGCCGTCAACCTGTACCCGTTCAAGGCGACGATATCCAAGCCGGACGTGACGCTGGAAGACGCGATTGAGAACATCGACATCGGCGGCCCCACCATGCTGCGCGCCGCGGCGAAGAACTGGCAGGACGTCGCGTCCATCGTGGACCCGGCGGACTATGACCGCGTGCTGGCCGAACTTAAGGACGGCGGTATCACGCGTGAGACGAAGTTCGACCTGTGTGTGAAGGTGTTTGAACACACGGCTGCATACGACGCGCTGATCTCCGGTTACCTGCGCAAACAGAACGGCGGCGGGTACCCGGACAAGCTGACGCTGACCTACGAAAAGCTTCAGGACATGCGTTACGGTGAAAACCCGCACCAGAGCGCCGCGTTCTATAAAGAGCCGCTGGGCACCGAAGGGACGCTGGCCGCGGCGGAGCAGCTTTGGGGCAAGGAGCTGTCCTTCAACAACATCAACGACACCAACGGCGCGCTGGACTGTCTGCGCGAATTCGAAGAGATCACCGTCGTCGCGTCCAAGCACGCCAACCCATGCGGCGCGGGCAGCGGAGACACGGTATATGAAGCCTACATGAAAGCCTATACGGCTGACCCTGTCTCGGTATACGGCGGCATCGTCGCCGTCAACGCGGAAGTGGATAAAGCGACCGCCGAGGAGATGGTCAAGATATTCCTTGAGATCGTTATCGCGCCAAGTTTCACGCCCGACGCGCTGGAAGTGCTGAAGACAAAGAAAAACCTACGTATCCTGCGCCTGCCCGACATCTTGGCGAAGATCAAGGAGACGGCGTTGGATATCAAAAAGCCGCTGGGCGGCCTCATTGTGCAGCAGCCGGATGATAAGCTGCTGGACGGAGAGCTGAAAGTCGTCACAAATCTTGCGCCCACCGAAGCCCAGATGAACGATCTGCTTTTCGCGTGGAAGCTGGTGAAGCACCTGAAGAGCAACGCCATCGCCGTGGCGAAGGACGGGCAGTCGCTGGGGCTCGGAGCGGGGCAGGTGTCGCGCATCTGGGCGGCGGAGAACGCGCTCCAGCGCTCGGGCGAAAAAGTGCAGGGCGCGGCGCTCGCGTCCGACGCGTATTTCCCGTTTGACGATTGCGTGAAGCTGGCCGCTCAATACGGCATCAGCGCCGTCATCCAGCCGGGCGGCAGCATCCGCGACGAGGATTCCATCAAAGCCTGCGACGAGCTGGGCATTGTGATGGTATTCACCGGCATGCGCCATTTCAATCACTAAAGGAGAGACAGCATGAAGATACTGGTGATAGGCGGCGGCGGCCGGGAACACACGATCATCTGGAAACTCCGGCAGAACCCGGGCGTCACGGAGATACACTGCGCGCCGGGCAACGGCGGCATTTCGGACATGGCGGTGTGCGTTCCCATCAAGGCAACGGATATACCCGGTATTGTGGATTACGCCAAAAAAGAGGGATTTGACCTTGTCGTGGTCGCGCCCGACGATCCGCTTTATCTGGGACTGGTGGACGCGCTGCAGAAGGAAGGCATCCGCGCATTCGGCCCCACGGCGGACGGCGCGCGCCTGGAGGGCAGCAAGGTATACGCCAAGACGCTGATGAAGAAATACGGCATCCCCACGGCGCAATATGCGGTGTTTTCCGATTATTATGCCGCCTGCGCCTATGTGGATACATGTCCGCTGCCCACGGTGGTCAAGGCGGACGGACTGGCGCTGGGCAAGGGCGTCATCATCTGCAGCACAGCGGAGGAAGCCAAGGCTGCGCTGGACGACATCATGGTGAAGCGGGTCTTCGGTGAAGCGGGCAGCCGCGTGGTGATAGAAGAATTCATGGCGGGGCCGGAAGTCTCGGTGCTGGCTTTCTGCGACGGCAGGACCATTCTGCCGATGGCGAGCGCGCAGGACCACAAGCGCGTGTTCGATAGCGACCAGGGCCCCAATACCGGCGGCATGGGCACGTTCTCGCCCAGCCCCAAATACACGGACGCCGTTCGCGCCGAGGTGGAGGAGACGATCATCCACCGTACGTTGGACGCACTTTTACAGGAAGGCGTGGTGTTCAAGGGCGTGCTGTATTTTGGCCTGATGCTGACGCAGACTGGACCGAAACTGCTGGAATACAACGCGCGCTTCGGAGACCCGGAGGCGCAGGTGGTGTTGCCGCGCCTGAAGAACGATCTGCTGGACGTGATGGACGCGGTGATCGACGGCAGACTTCATGAGGTCACGCTGGAATGGGATGAGCGCAGCGCGGTCTGCGTGGTCATGGCTTCCGGCGGCTATCCGGGGCCTTACCCGAAAGGAAAGCCCATTGCCGGGTTAGGCAAGACAGACGGCGTCACCGTCTTCCACGCGGGCACAGCCAAAGAAAACAGCGAATATATAACGTCCGGCGGACGCGTACTGGGCATAACGGCGCTGGGTAGGGATATCACCGAGGCGCGCGTAAAAGCGTACGGTGAGGTCAAGAAGATATCCTTCGAAGGCGCGCAATACCGTAGCGATATCGGCATCAAATAAGGAGACTGGGAGGAGAGCTGTATGCTCTCTTTTTTTATACCCATTTACATGGTAAGATGTTATATCTGTATGGTGAAGGTGATTTGATTGAACATTATATCCATCTGGGCGGCACCTCATGGCTGGCATACGAAAACGGTAAAGGGATACTGATCGACGCCGGGAATAACACCAATGCCGGACACATCATCAAACGCATACGCGCATTAGGGCTGGAGATACCTCTGATATTTCTGACGCATACGCACTACGACCATGCGCGCGGCGCGGAAGCAGTCCGTCAGGCGACCGGTGCGAAAGTTGTGGCGGGCGCTGAGGAGCTTGATGCGCTGGGAAACGGTCGCACGCCTGTTCCTGTTGGAACGGGGCGTCTGGGGCGCTTTCTGGTTCGAATGATACGCGTGCTGAGCACTACATCGCAGGATCATTATCCATCAGTGCGGAAGATGTTATCGCGATCACTGAGACCGGAAAGCTTGAAGGCTTCGGCTTTGATCTGCACGTGTACCGCCTTGGCGCTCATTCCGCCGGTTCCATCGGGTTGAAGATAGGCGACGCATTCTTTGCGGGCGACACCGTATTCGGGGTCGCCGGGCGCATATATCCGCCGTTTGCCGACCTCCCGGCCGAATTTTCCGCTGCATGGTTAGCGATATTGAACAGCGGCGCAAAGCGCATCTATCCCGGCCACGGAAAGCCTTTCTCCATAACGGCACTGGATAGACAATATCGCAAAAGGTTCGCGGCAAAATAAAAAAGGGCACCTTGCCCTTTTTTGAATTTCTACAGATAGAACGCTTCCGCCACCACACCGATCGCTTCCAGCGATCTGTCGGCGTCCACGCAGAAACTGATCTTTGTCTCAGACGTTGTGATGATGGAAATACCGATGTTCTTCTCCGCCAGCGCGCCGAACAACCGGGACGCGACGCCGGACTGGCGCTCCATGCCCGGCCCTTCCACGGTCAGCTTGGAGAGCGAATCGTTGGCGACGATATGCGCGCCGTCCGTCTGGTACTTTTCCAGCAGCTCCAGGCTGCGCGCCAGGTCGGCATGGGGGAGAGAGAACGACAGACCGACGCGGCCGTTGTGCGGCGCCGTCTGGCTGATGATGTCGATACGGATGCCCACATCGGCAATATCCGCAAACACCGACGCGATTGTTTTGGGCGAAAACGGCAGATCGGCCAGCGTGACCATGGCTTGTTCGTCATCCTTGTAGATGTTCGTGATGGCGTTCTGCTGGATCATATCCGTCATGTTGTAAAAACCCGGCGGCTTGGCGCAGATGAAGCCCGCGGCTCTCAGAGCGCCCAACGCGAAAATACGGGGCGACTGGGCGAAGTGATTGATCTCCAGCACTTCGTCGGTGCTGATGAACAACACACTGTGGTCGCCGGATATCGTGCCGCCGCGCACCGCATGGATGCCGATCTCACGCCCGCGCTTCTCGGAGCGGGTGCAGCGTCCGCACATCAATGGCTTGGGGGATATCATGGCGTCGTTCATGTATTCGGCCAGCGCCAGCGCCGTACCGCTCGGAGCGTCCACCTTGCGATTGTGGTGGCGCTCCACAATCTCGATATCACAGTCTTCCCCCCAGAATTCCGCCGCGCGGCGTACCAGCTCCATCTGGAGGCTGACGCCCACCGACATGTTGGCCGACATAAAGACGGGGACGTTTTTAGCCGCGTCAAGCATGGCCGACTTATCCTCGTCGGTGTAGCCTGTGGTGGCGATTACGATAGGGATATTTTTCTGCTGCGCGAAGGCAAGGTTGGCATGCAGCGCTTCGGGACGAGAAAAGTCGACGATCACATCCGCGCTCTCCGGCCATTCAAATATGCTGGCATACACCGGAAAGCTGTTCTGCACGCTGTCAGGAAATTTGTCCACGCCCGCCACCACAGCAAAGCTTCCGGATTCGGCCGCGGCGCATGCCAAAGTCTGTCCCATCCGGCCATTGACGCCGCAAATAATTATATTCGTCATGCAAACCTCTTATATTCTTGAACCGTGCAGGATGTTGACGTAAAGGCACGGTTACTCGTTCTGGGGTCAGGCGATATCGTATCCCAGCGCGATCAGCTCTTTTTTCAGCACAGCCGCCTTGTCGGCACTCATCTCCGTAAGCGGCAGGCGGGGGAGACCGGCGTTGATGCCAATCATGTTCAGCGCCATTTTGACCGGGATAGGATTGACCTCCGAGAACAGCGCCTTGATGAGAGGGATCAACTTAAGCTGCAAATCGCGGGATTTCGCGACATCGCCGCTCAAATAGCTTTCCACCATATCGTGCGTCATGCGCGGCGCAACGTTGGACACAACAGAGATCACGCCTTGACCGCCCACCGAAAGAATGGGGACGATATGATCGTCGTTGCCCGAGTAGATATCGAAACCGGGGCAATAGTGCGCCACTTCCACGATCTGAACGATGTTGCCGCTGGCCTCTTTTGTCGCGACGATCTTGTCGTGCTGGGCCAATTCTCTCATCGCGGCGGGACTGATGTTGAAACCCGTCCGTCCTGGGATGTTGTAGACGATGATGGGAAGACCCGCCGCATCCGCAATCGCGTAGAAGTGGCGGACCAGACCCGCATCAGTGCATTTGTTGTAATAGGGAGTAACGACCAGCAGCGCGTCTGCGCCAAGATCAGCCGCCTCCATGGCAGCGATGACCGACGCCGCGGTGTTGTTGGAACCCGCGCCGGCAATGACGGGAACACGGCCGGCTGCCTGTTTCACGACAAAGTCGATGGCTGAATGCACCTCATCTTTGGTCATTGTCGATGTTTCGCCAGTGGTACCGCACACGATGAGCGCATCGATCCCGTTTTCGATCTGATACTCGATCAGCGATTCGAAAGCGGCGAAGTCGATGCCCTTGTCGTTGAACGGCGTCGCCAGAGCTGTTCCGGCTCCCTTGAATATGCTCATACTGCCATGCTCCTTTCTTTTTGCGGTATTTCTACCGGTCGAAGAGTCCTTTCGCGGCCAAAAGCTCGGCCATCAGCACCGCGCCGCCCGCTGCGCCGCGCAAAGTGTTGTGGCTCAGGCACACGAATTTGTAATCATATATCGGGTCTTCGCGGAGACGTCCGATCGATACAGCCATCCCGCCCTCGGCGTCTCTGTCAAGTTGCGTCTGCGGGCGGTTATCCTCCTCAAAATACTGGAGGAACTGCTTGGGCGCGCTGGGAAGCTCGAGTTCCTGCGGCACGCCTTTAAAGCTCCGCCAGCGCTCTTTGATCTCTTCGGTCGACGGTTTATTGGCAAATTTGACAAACGTTGCGGCCAGGTGGCCGTCCGTCACAGGCACGCGGATACACTGCGTTGTGATGACGGGCTTTTCCACCGTCACAATCCGGTCCCCTTCGATATGGCCCCAAACCTTGAGCGGTTCCTGCTCGCTCTTCTGCTCCTCACCACCGATGAACGGGATCACGTTATCGATCATCTCCGGCCAGCTTTCAAACGTTTTGCCCGCGCCGGAGATAGCCTGATACGTACAGGCCACGATCTGCTCAATGCCAAAGTCGGCCAGCGGATGAAGCGCCGGCACATACGACTGGATAGAGCAGTTGGGTTTCACCGCGATAAAGCCGCGCTTTGTTCCCAAACGCTTTCTCTGGCTGGGGATGATGTCGGTATGGCCCGCGTTGACCTCGGGGATCAGCATGGGGACGTCGATTGTCCCCCTGTGCGCACTGTTGTTGGAAACGACGGGTATCTCGGCCTTGGCATAAGCCTCTTCCAGCGCTTTCGTCTGGGCTTTGTCAAGGCTGATGGCGCAGAACACGAAATCGAGGTCTTTGGCCGCGTCGATGTTGGCGGCGTCCGCCACGATCATATCCGCATATTTCTCGGGCAGGGGAGTCGCCATCGCCCAGCGGCCGCCCACAGCCTCTTTGTATGTCTTGCCGGCGGAATTTTCACTGGCGCTCAAAAGAACCACGTTGAACCACGGATGGTTCTCAAGAAGAGAGACAAAACGCTGTCCCACCATGCCTGTTGCACCCACGATGCCCACATTGTACTGCTTCACTGTATATCCCTCCATCAAATTAAAATCCTTATAGACAAAAAATGGTACGGATTTTCATCGCGCACCACAACAACAATGCCTCTTTGCATACCACCAATGCATTGTTTGCCTACAGCTGCGCTCCGTCCTGAAAAGACGACAGTTGCATGGCTGTTCACCATACACCCAGGCAAAACTTTTCGGACGGTTTTGCCTTCGGCAGTTTCCCCTTTCTACCTAAACCTCGCGGGCACCCGATGCCTCAGTTAAGTCTACTCTTGAAAACCGCACCTCAACTGTATTCAATTAATTATCGCATATTATAGCATCAGGTCGACAACACGTCAACCCGAACTGCCCGAATCCTTATTAAATTCAACGTATGTCTTTGTCTGCCGTGTTGTGAATTCGCGCGCTCTGTTGTATAGTATTATTCGAAAAAACGCGGTCATAGACTTACAGGAGAACGCATTTGGACGCATACCGGTATCTGGCGAAAGCTTATAACAGCCTGATGGCAGACGTGGATTACGATGCCTGGGCTTCATATATTAACAGTCTGCTCGGAAGGGCTGATCTTCGGATATTTGAAGCGGGCTGCGGAACGGGCAACATCACGGGCCGTCTTTACGATATGGGGCACGACATTGTCGCGGCGGATATTTCCTCAGAAATGCTGGACGTGGCCATCAATGATGCGCGCAGCCACGGCCGGGAGATCGTGTTTCTTCAGCAGGATATGCGGCGCATCGATGCCGGACGCCAGTTCGACGCGGTTATCAGCGCGTGTGACGGCCCCAACTATCTTGATCCGAACGGTCTGTCTGATTTTTTCAGCGGAGCTTATCATATACTGAAAAGAAACGGCAAGCTGTTGTTTGATATCAGCTCGGCCCACAAGCTGCGGCAAATGGACGGTGAAGTGTTTTATGACGACGGCGACTATGCGGTCTGTATCTGGCATAACCGATTCAACCAAACAATGAATCAGCTGACAATGGATGTTACGCTGTTCATCCGAAAGGGGGAATTATATGAGAAGCTGACTGAACAGCATGTTCAGTATGCGCATGAAATATCCGATGTGTCCCAGGCGCTTTCATCTGCCGGATTCGGGCGCATTGACATCTATGAAGCTTTTACGAAAGACGCTCCGCAGACTGTTTCCAGCAGAATCCAGTTTGTATGCCATAAAGATTGAACATACTCTTTTCGTCCGGACTATGATATAATAGGGCTGAAGGAGATGCAATGAACAACAAAAACAGAGAAAGCAAAGTACTCAGCTTTAACCAACCGGCTGAGTTTTATATCCGCAAAGCCGAGAAGCATATAGACGCGGGAAATCTGCTGGAGGCGTTGCAATTATACCGGCAGGTGCTGGGGATGGAGCCGAATAACGTTGACTATCTGCTCAGCATCGCCCAGGTCTATTCCGAAATGGGTCTTTACGCGGAATCCAATGATGTCCTTTTAAAGATCGCCAAATACGGCAACACGCCTACCGAGTGCCTGTTTGCTTTGGGCTGCAATTATATGGGCATGAAAAACTACGAGCTGGCTGACGAAGCCTTCGAGCAGTATCTCGCTATCGACCCGGAAGGCGAATACGCCGAGGATATCGACGAGCTGTTCGACATCATCGACGAAGAAGAATATGAGGATGACGGGCTGCTGCACGATGTCAACCGCCGCATGATATATGAAAAGGCCTTTGAGGGCAAGCAGTGCCTGGATAAGGGGGACTACAACAGCGCCATCGCGCATCTGGAGGCTGTGGTCGAAAAAGACCCCACCATCTATTCCGCGATGAACAACCTGGCACTGTCCTACTTTTTTGACGGGCGGAAACACAAAGCCATTGAACTGTCCAAAAAGGTGTTGGAGGCACAGCCTCAGAACCTGCACGCGTGCTGCAATCTGGCGCTGTTTTATTCGGATATGAATGATCACGCCAGCGCCACGTCCTTTCTGGAAAGGCTTAGCGGCATCGGCGATATCCAGCCGGAGGATATGCACAAGATTGCCCTGACGTACTGTGAACTGGGTTATCACGAAAAGGCCTACAGATGTTTTCTGAAGATCGTCAGCTACCAGCCGTATGATATCCGCATCCTGCATTTCTGCGGGCTGGCGGCATACAACTGCGGGCAATATGCAGAGGCGCTTGGCTTTTTCGTCAAGATACTCAAGATCGATCCCAGAAACAGCCTGGCGGTGTATTACAGCGCCAGGGCGCAGGAGGCCAAGAAGAACGGCTCCGGCAGGGAATTCGAATACGTCTACCAGGTGCAGTTTGACGAGATCAAGCGGCGCATCAATTATTTGAACGAATGCCTGAAGCAGAAGGACGGAAGTCTGGAGTCCAAATGGAAGAACGACAAATACTTCCGCGCCATCATATATTGGGGACTTCACTACGGCGATGAATATATCAAAAAGATCGTTCTGGAGATCATGAGCATGTTCACAGACGCCGAGGTAGAGGAGGAATTCCGGGATTTTCTGCTGAAGAGCGCAGAGACGGACGAGATTAAAAACGATATTTTCATGTACCTCAAGCGCATGGGCGCGCGCGAGCCTTACGTGGCGTATATAAAAGGCGCCATCGCCGAGGTGCGCGTGGGCACCGTGTCCGACGATATCAAGGACCTGCCCAAACCGTATGCCGAAGCGCTGAATATCTTCATCAAAAGCGTCAGAACACGCTATGAGGATGATTTCGTATCGACGGGAGTGGACTTGCTGGTGTCCATCGTGTCGGAGCGCAAAGACAGCGGCGCATGGGTTGCGCGGCCCGAGGCGCTGGCCGCCGCTCTGGAACTGGGCGTCAGCGAACTGATGGATTACAAGCGGCTGCCGTTGAAAAAAGAGCTGGTGAAGCTGTATGGTATTTCGCTGATAACACTGAACAAATACTACCGTATCCTGTTTGAGGATCCGGACGCGGGTGATCATAATGCCGATTGATTTTGAACATAAATTTGCCCATTATCTGGAATCATACATCCATGATCATCATATTGACGGGGATGATCTGGAAGATGTCGCGCCCGATGTGTATCTGGAATGGCTGGATGCGCCGCAGGACTGGCTGAACGGCCTGTCGCCCAATGCGTACTTTGGCGGTATGGACGCCGTAACGCTGATCAAGACGCTGGGGCAGTATATGCTGTCGGACATCACGCTGCCCGGCCCTTTGCTGAACCGCATTGCAGACCTGCGCGAAGAAACATATCCCTTGTTGATCTTATTGCTCAAAAACTACAGCGGCGAGAACGAGGATAAGATACGGACCGTCGTGGTGCGGCTGATCGAAGAGATGGATATGGAGCATCCATATGATCACTACATCGATGTGATCGCGCAATCCGCCGAGCAAAGCGACTTTTCCGAAGCATGCGCCGATGAACTCCGGAACGCCGGTTCAAGCTATCTGGAACCGATGGTATGCGCTTTTGAGCAGGCGCAAAACAGCTACGCGATGGATTGTTTCCTCGATATACTGACAGACCTGCCGTATGACGACAGGACATTCAACTACGCGATGGAGCGCTTTTTGCTCAGCGATACGCAGAAAGCTTTTTACGCCAACTGCCTGGGCAAGATCGGCAACCCCAAGGCACTGCCCGCGCTCGAAGAAGCGATCCGCCAGGAGGGCCTGAAGTATTTCGACTATGTCGCCATACGCAACGCTTTGGAAGAGTTGGGCGGCGAGGTGGATATAGAGCGTGATTTTACCGGCGACAGGGACTATGAATCACTCATAGATATGGAGAACCAACATTGACAGTGACATTTGAAGATATTATCAGAAGCGAGAAGATCAGCGAGCTTGTCAGCCAGTCCAACAAGGTGCTGGAGATGATCGGTTATACGGATCACGGCCCGCGGCATGTTGGCTATGTCAGCCGCATTGCTGGGGAAATATTGTACAAGTTGGGAAAGCCTGAACGGCGCATTGAGCTGGCCAAGATTGCCGGATGGGTGCATGACGTGGGCAACATGGTGAACAGAAAGCACCACGGCTTGAACGGATCGGTGCTCCTTTTCCCGATACTCTGCGATATGGGGTTCCCGGTAAACGAAGCTTGTGAGATATGCGCGGCCGTGGGCTCGCACGAAGAGGAGACGGGCGCGCCCATCAGCGACATCTCAGCGGCGCTAATCATTGCGGACAAGGTGGATGCGCACCGCGCGCGCGTACGGATGAAAAAGTATTCCCCGGCCGATATACACGACCGTGTAAACTATTCGATACAGTCGACCAAGCTTACGGTATTGGACGGCAACATCTGCATTGACTATGAGATGAACGAAAGCGCCTCTCCGATGGAGTTTCTCAGCATATACATGACGCGCATGCAGATGTGCGAAAAGAGCGCGCGTTTTCTGGGCTGCAGCTTTACGCTGCGCATCAACGGCGTGAAGCTGAACAGGTGGAAAGATGAAGACGGAATATAGATGCTTCGCTTCCTGCGCATTTGGGCTGGAGGGCGTAGCTGCCCGTGAACTGAAGGATTTAGGGGTGACAGATATCGATGCCCGGGATGCCCGGGTTTATTTTTTGGCCGACGAAGCCGGCATAGCGCGCGCCAACCTGTGGCTGCACACGGCGGACAGAGTGTATATCGAGCTGCATCGATTTACCGCTTTGACTTTCGACGAGCTTTTTGAAGGTGTTCGCGGCATCAGCTGGAGCGACCATATCCCCAAAAACGCCGCATTCATCGTCAACGCTGATTCGGTCGGCAGCCGCCTTTTCAGCGTATCGGATATACAATCCATCGGCAAAAAAGCGGCCGCTGTCAGCCTGATGGCGGGCCATCGCACATCCGTGCTGCCCGAAACGGGGGAGCGGTATGATATTCACTTGAAGCTGCTGCGGGACACTGTATCTGTATGTCTCAATACCAGCGGACAGGGGCTGAACCGCCGCGGCTACCGCGTGGCCAACGTGGCCGCGCCGATACGCGAGACACTGGCGGCAGGTCTGGTGCTGCTGTCCGGCTGGCGCGGGGGAGAACTGGCCGACCCGATGTGCGGCTCCGGTACCATCGCGATCGAGGCGGCGCTGATCGGCCAGGGACGCGCGCCCGGCCTGAAGCGCAGCTTTGATTCGGAAAAGTGGAACGGCTTCGCAAAAGCATGGAACGGCGAACGTATCGCCGTTTCAGATAAGCTTTCCGGCGATGCTCCGGTCGTATTCGCGTCCGACATCGACCCGAAAGCCATCGGCGCCGCGGACAGAAACGCGCGGGCCGCCGGTGTTGATATACGGCTGTTCAAGGCGGATGTGAAGGATTTCGCACGCAATCAGTGCCCTGTTTTGACCAATCCGCCGTATGCGGAACGCATGGGCGAGAAAAACGCCGTGCATAAGCTGTATGGCGATATGGGACGCGCTTTTGCGGATGTGAGCAAAAAAAACATCATCACAGCCGACGAGGAATTTGAACGTTACTTCGGGAAACGCGCTTCGCGCAAACGCAAGCTGTACAACGGCAGCATACGCTGTGCATACTATCAATACTTCTAAAGGTTGACTTGCACCGATTTTATGGTATATTAGTTATGCTGCATATAAAGGCCGCGAAGAAATCTGCTTGTACCCGTAGCTCAGCTGGATAGAGCGTTGGACTCCGACTCCAAAGGCCAGAGGTTCGAATCCTCCCGGGTACGCCATAATGAACGGGGGTAGGAGATCTGAACACCACGAATTGGAATCGTTCAGATAGCCTGCCTCTTTTAATGCCAACAAACGCCTTTATTAAGGCGTTTGTTGCGTGTATGCATGATTTTGCTTTTAGCTCAAATTCCAGAATCTAAAAATTGAAAAACGCAAATTTTGATATGTAAAAACGCTAAAAACTGACCTCTGAACCCCTTATTCCAGATTGTGGTTTCTACAAGGCCTTATTCCGGTAGGTTTCTTCCATCCTATCTGGAATCTTATAGTTCAGCCAGCTTTAAACCTGTTCGAAATTAGAAATCCATTTGTACTTCGGAAAACAGTCATGATATGATAAATTATAGCACGCAGACAAATTGGAATTTGCGGAGGAAGAACCATGCAGAACAAAGCATTCGTCGTTATCGACATTCAAAACGACATTACAAAGAATTACAAGGAAATTATCGGCAATATCAACACCGCTATTGATTGGGCTGTCGCTCACGACATACATGTGGTTTATATTAAGCATAATAATTTATCTGCCGGTACAAGAACCTTTAAGCCCGACACACATGGTGCCGAATTGGTTCCGGATATGAAAATCGTATCCGAAAACATTTTCACAAAAACCAAGGGTAATGCATTAACAAGCGAAGGTTTTGCTGCTTTTGTAAGCGAAAACGAAATCGGAGAATTCTACATTGCCGGTGCGGATGCCATAGCCTGTGTAAAAGCCACTTGCTACAATATGGCTAAAGAAGGCTACATCGTTCACGTTCTGTCTGATTGTATTACCAGCTACGATAAAAGAAAAATCGACGAGATGCTTCAATACTATGCGAACAAGGGTTGTATTGTCGAGAAACTGAGTGAAGTGATGTAACCGCCGCAATAATAAGGAAAGACAAATTCCAATTTGTCTTTGAGATATGGGATTCTGAAGGGACTTGCCCTGCATCTTTTTCGTCAACACATTCCATGCAAACCCCGATGAATACTGACAATTCGGGGTTTTGTTTTTTCATAGAATTGTCGTTTTCTGAAATCGTGCCAATTGATGATTTTATCCCACTCATTTGCAATTTTTTTGTCTGAACTTTCAAGTGCATCCGCATAGGTGTTTAGTGTCATTTTTGTATCAGTGTGAGTGATGCAGGAGCGGTAACAGATCGATGAGTGTGTGGTATGATATGGGCCAGCACAGTAGCACGCTCGGCGCCAGTGGAGAGGGCGGTGCTTAATATCAGCGTGGGGCAAGGCCGATTGGTTGACGCATCTTCTGGATAGATACCTTATCGTTAGTACTTTTTCTTGGGGTTCTATTTACCATATATTTATTTTCTGTTACAAATATCGGAAATTATTTAAGGCGTGGCATTGCTTTTTAAGAGAAAAGCTTGTACAATAGGCGGTATCGATGCAGATATATTTATTTACTGTGTCAAAAAACAGGAGGAAAGCATATGAAAAAGTTTTTGGTTGTTGTTTTGGTGGTATGCTTGACGCTGTCCATGTTTGCGTTCGCCGGATGCGGACCGGCAACACAGGAACAGCCGGAAGAAAGCGAATCTGCTGCGCCCACAGAAGCAGCGGAACAGCCGACTGAAGAAGCGGCCGAACCGACCGAAGCACCCGCTGAGGGAGGTGCCGAAGTGGCCATGATCACTGACAAAGGTACGATTGACGACAAATCGTTCAATCAGGGAACTTGGGAAGGTGTTGAGAAGTATTGCACAGATAACAATATCAGCAGTAAATACTATAAGCCTGCCGAAGCCACCAATGCCGCTTATCTTGAATCCATTGCGCTGGCAGTGCAGGGTGGCGCAAAGGTCATTGTGACTCCGGGTTTCCTCTTTGAAGTGCCGATCTACGAAGCTCAGACGACTTATCCGGATGTCAAGTTCGTGTTATTGGATGGCGAACCGCATACTGAAGATTATGCCACATATAAGACAGAATCTAACGTGCTGTGCATTCTGTTCGCCGAAGAGCAGGCTGGCTTCTTCGCCGGTTATGCGGCTGTGAAGGACGGCTTTACAAAGCTGGGCTTCCAGGGCGGCATGGCGGTTCCCGCTGTTATTCGCTATGGCTATGGCTTCCTTCAGGGCGCGGAGGTTGCGGCCAAGGAACTGGGGCTTGCTGAAGGCTCCATCTCTGTGATGTACAACTACTCCGGCGACTTTGTTGCAACACCTGATAATCAGGCGAGAGCGGCTGGCTGGTACCAGACCGGCGCCGAAGTCATCTTCGGCTGTGGTGGCGCTGTCGGCAACTCTGTGATGGCGGCTGCTGAAGCTTCCACTGACAAATGGGTGATCGGCGTTGACGTTGACCAGTACAACGAATCTGCCACGGTTATTTCCTCGGCGATGAAGATGCTCGGAAACGCTGTATACCAGGCGCTTGATTCTTACTATGGCGACAAGTTTGAAGGCGGTTCCACCTGGACGCTCGATTCCTCGAATGATGGCGTTGGCCTTGCTATGGACACTGCCAAATGGCGTACATTCACCGCTGCCGATTATGATACTCTGCTCACAGCGGTTAAGGATGGCACCTATACCATCAACAATGCTTCTGAAATCACTATCGCTGACCTTGGCCTGAAATATGTGAAGGTCACCGAAGTCACCGACTGATCCAAATCCGTATTCCTAACTAGTTTTGTATGGGAAGGCGCCAATGACGCCTTCCCATATCCATTATCCAAAGGGTATTTATTTTATACTTTTACACTTGAAAAGATATCAGTTATAATTCAAATATGTCTGTTTCTTATTATCAGCCTTTTTAACAAGAATATATTTGTATTAAATTAAGGGGTGACTGTCTTGGAATACATAATTGAAATGAATAATATCGTCAAGGAGTTCCCGGGGATTCGCGCCAACGACAACGTCACACTTCAGGTAAAGAAAGGTGAAATACACGCTCTTCTCGGTGAAAACGGAGCGGGTAAAAGCACGCTTATGGGCGTGCTGTTTGGCATGTATAAGCCTGAAAGCGGCAGTATAATGCTCCGTGGTGAGAAGGTGCAGATATCAGGCCCGAAAATGGCCAATTCACTGGGTATCGGGATGGTGCATCAGCATTTCATGCTGGTGCATAATTTTACGGTGCTTCAGAACATCATTCTCGGTGCGGAAACAACCAAAAACGGATTTCTCAAAAACGATGAAGCCCGAAAAAAAGTGTTGGCGTTGTCCGAGCAATATGGCCTGAAGGTGGATACCGAGGCGCTGATTTCCGATATCACCGTGGGTATGCAGCAGCGTGTCGAAATACTCAAGATGTTGTACCGGGATAATGATATTCTGATTTTCGACGAACCCACCGCTGTTTTAACGCCGCAGGAGATCATTGAGCTGATGGAGATCATGAAAAGCCTTGCAGCAGAAGGCAAATCCATCATCTTTATTACACATAAACTGGACGAGATCAAAAAGGTAGCCGACTGCTGCACCATCCTTCGCCTGGGGAAATGCGTTGCCACAGTGAATGTGGATGATGTCACCGTGGCAGATATGTCTGAAATGATGGTGGGCCGAAAGGTTATTCTGCATGTCGATAAAGCCGAAAAACAGCCTGGGTCGCCAGTGCTGGAGGTCCAAAGTCTCACAGTGAAAACACCCGGCTCAAAAAAGAACAAGGTCCACGATCTGAGCCTGCAGGTCCGGCAGGGGGAGGTCGTCTGCATCGCGGGTGTAGACGGCAACGGGCAATCAGAGCTTGTCTATGCCATAACCGGTATTGTCCCGTCCGACAGCGGGCAGATCGTCATCAATAATACTGATGTCACAAACAGAACCATTCGGTACAGGAATATCCATGGACTTTCACATATCCCCGAAGACCGGCATAAATACGGACTTGTTCTGGATTACTCGCTTGCGGACAATCTGGTGTTGCTTGAGTATTTTGACGGTCGCTTTCAATCCGGCGGATTCATTAACAAGAAGGAAGTCAATGCTTACGCGGATGAATTGATTAAGAAATTCGATATCAGGAGCAGCGAAGGCGGCCGGACGATCGCACGGAGCATGTCGGGCGGCAATCAGCAGAAGGCCATCGCCGCCAGGGAGATCAGCCGCAATCCGGATATACTTCTGGCTGTTCAGCCGACGCGCGGTCTGGACGTCGGCGCTATCGAATATATGCATCGGCAGATTATAAGCGCGCGGGACAGCGGCAAGGCGGTGTTGGTGGTGTCCTTTGAGCTTTCAGAAGTCATGGAGTTGGCCGACAGAATACTTGTCATGTTTGAGGGCGAAATTGTGGCCAATGTGAAACCGTCTGAGGTCAATGAGCAAGAACTGGGTCTGTATATGGCAGGCTCGAAAAGGGGGAGCGCGGTGTGAAAAAGAGCAGTAACAAACCAGGTTTTATCAAACTGGATATATTTAAAGCAGCGGGGCCGATATCATCCATCACCGCGATTATCATCGGGCTGCTGGTCGGGTTCATCATTATGCTTATCAGCAATTCTGAAAGAGCATTTGAAGGGCTGGGCTGGATACTCGGCGGCGGGGTGCAAAGCGCCAAGGACTTTGGCAATGTCCTATATTACGCAACGCCCATCATCATGACCGGCTTGTCCGTCGCATTTGCGTTCCGCACCAGCCTGTTCAACATCGGCGCTTCAGGCCAATTCATCATGGGCGCGTTTGGCGCGGTGCTGGTGGGGGTCCACGGCGCGGCTCTCGGGCCGGTACAATGGCTTGTAGCTTTGCTGGCTGCCATGCTGTTTGGCGCTCTTTGGGCGCTGATACCAGGCCTGCTTCAGGCTTACCGTAACGTGAACGTGGTTATTTCCTGCATCATGACCAACTATATCGGCATGTATCTGGTGAACTGGATGGTCAAGCTTACCGTTTATCATCAACTGACGAACCGTTCTTTGCCGGTTGCGCAGACCGCCAATATTCCCAAGCTGGGGTTGGACACGCTGTTTCCGGATTCCAGCGCCAATGGCGGAATCGTCATTGCAGCGATTGCCGCGATTATCATTTATATCCTCTTGAATAAAACCACCTTCGGCTTTGAGCTGAAAGCCGTCGGCTTCAACCGCCACGCCAGCCGTTACGCCGGCATCAATGAGAAGAAGTGCATCGTGATGTCCATGCTCATCTCCGGCGCGCTGGCCGGTATTGGCGGCGGTTTGCTGTACCTGGCGGGCAGCGGTAAATACATCGCTGTTGAGGACATCCTGTCTCCCGAGGGGTTCACCGGTATCTCCGTAGCGCTGCTCGGCATGTCGCATCCGATCGGTTCACTGTTCGCCGGTCTGTTTATTGCCTACATGATCGTCGGTGGTTCTTACATGCAGCTTTCCGGATATGTGCCGGAAATCATCGATATCATCACCGCCATCATTATCTACTTTGCCGCTTTTGCGTTGATTCTGAGAAGTTTTCTGCAGCGCCTGCGTTCCAGGAAGGGAGGAAATAACTAATGGATATCGTCTATTTTCTCGTTCAGCAAACGATGTTCTTCACCATACCGCTGATGGTCGTCGCCCTTGGCGGTATGTACTCCGAACGAAGCGGTGTCATCAACATCGCGTTGGAAGGCATCATGATCATGGGTGCTTTCTGCAGCGTCCTGTTTATCAGCATGACCCAGGATGTCCTGTCTGGTCAGTGGCAATTGATTATTGCCGTGGTTATTGCTATGATTTCCGGCGCTGCGTTTTCGCTGCTGCACGCTTACGCGTCCATCAATATGAAGGCCGACCAGACAATCAGCGGCACTGCGCTCAACCTGTTGGCGCCTGCTCTCGCGGTATTCATGGCGCGTATGATACAGACATCCGGCGTTCAGCAGATTCAATTCACCAATACGTTCAGGATTGACAGGGTTCCCGGTCTTGGCGATATACCCGTTATCGGCAACCTCTTTTTCCAGAACACCTACATTACGACCTATCTCGGCGTCATACTGCTTGTTGTTGCGTCCATATTGCTGTATCGGACCAAATTCGGCTTGCGGTTAAGAGCTTGCGGTGAACATCCCCAGGCTGTTGACGCCGTGGGTGTCAGCGTCTATAAAATGCGGTATGCCGGCGTTGCAATTTCCGGTGCCTTGGCGGGGTTGGGCGGCCTGATATTTGTGGTCACAACATCGACCAACTTCAACGCCACCGTGTCCGGTTATGGCTTTCTGGCGCTTGCGGTGCTTATATTCGGGCAATGGAAACCGTATCGCATTGCAGGGGCGGCGCTGTTCTTCGGCCTGATGAAGACGATATCCGCTACGTATTCTTCGCTGCCGTTTTTGGTGGGCCTGCCCGTCACCGGCTATGTATACAAGATGATCCCGTACATCGCCACATTGATCGTCCTGATATTCAGCTCCAAGAAATCTCAGGCGCCCAAAGCCGAAGGCATTCCATACGATCACGGCGCGAGATAGCGTCGATTAGCTTTTGCAATTTATATCGACTTTCTTAAACATCCGGTTAGCCGGATGTTTTTTGTATGAATCTGAAGAACATGATAAGCCAATTGAGAAACAGTGGCTTGCTTACAGGTTAATCATGAGAATAATGTTACAAATATATTTCTTGTTCGACATATTATTTTAATATTAGAGTTTCAATAACCACGAAAATATGGTATTATGAATGCGTGGACAAGCTGGATGTAAAATATTCGTTTTTCGAGGTGATATATGCAGCAGTATGAACCGCCGCAGAAAACTATGGAGATTGACGTGCCTGTACAGCAGCCGCACAAGTACAGGGTCAATAAAAACAAGCTTTTTGTGGCTATCGGGCTGCTCTGTTTCATTGCCGCCGCTTCTGCGATCGCCATCCATCTTGTATCGGGTAAGCCCGTGAATGTGGCGGCCACTGCGGTCGAGAATACGCCGGATGCGACGATGGAAGCCGAGAAGTCTGCGGTGTTAACCGGCAAAGTCATTGTTGTGGATGCCGGCCATGGCGGGTTTGATCCGGGAACCATCGGTGTTCAGGATTCGCATGAAGATGAGTTGAATCTGAGTGTTGCGCAATTCCTGAAAACAGAATTGGAGTCTTACGGTGCGCAGGTCATTATGACGCGCAGCGATGATGACGCGCTGGCTGAAACAAAAGAGGCGGACATGGCCGAACGCCGCCGGATTATTACCGAAAGCGATTCGGATATCGTGGTCAGCATTCATATGAATTCATTCTCCGACAGCAGCGTTTCAGGTCCGCTTGTGATATTCATGCAAGGCTCCACAAAAGGGGAAAAGCTGGCAAAGGGTATTCAGCAAAGCCTTATTGACATACTCGATCCGCCCAACGAAAACAGCGCCCGCTCCGGGGATCTGTATATATTGAGAAGCGGCTGGCAGCCTTGCGTGATCGTTGAATGCGGCTATTTAAGCAACGAAAAGGAGGAACAGCAGTTGCTGCAAAGTGATTATCAACAAAAAGTTGCAAGCGCCATCTGTGACGGTGTCAGTCAATACTTCTCGTCTGACAACGAGTAATTAAACTCCTAAGAACGTGGTTTATTCCATGCCATTTAAATGGTATAATCAGGTTAAACAAATGAGGAGATATTTATGATGGATTGTCATATCATGGTCGTCAAAATCGGCGCGCGCAGAGAGGATTCTCCCAAGGTGCAGGAGGTATTGTCCCGTTTCGGATGCTCTATCAAAGTCAGGCTGGGGCTGCATGAAACGCATGAAGTCTGCTCCGACGAAGGGGTGCTCATACTCCAGCTTGCCGGAGAAGTCGATGAAATGAAGAAGCTGGAACGTGCACTCAACGAAATGGACAGAGTCAAGGCCAAAATGGTCGTTCTTTGATTGGTTACACCATTGGACAGACGGAGATACAGGCGAATGCGTTTAAAGAAACATTTTACTCTATTTATAATTGTATCGCTGTTGCTGCTCGCTTATGGCTGCGGCGCTGACAATCGGGCAGCGCACCCTTCCGTATCTCCTCTTCCAACGCCATCCGTCGAAGCGGAAAGCGTTTCAACCTCACAACCGCCCAATAATCTACCAATTTCAACGCCAATCCCATCTGAAACTGCGACTCCAACTCCAACAGAAAGCCCGGAAGCAAAAGCGTTTTTGCTGGCGCCATATAAAACGGGGGATAAGGGAGAGGATGTCGAACTGATTCAAAATATGCTGATTGCGTTGGGGTTCGATCCGGGAGAGCCGGACGGAACTTTTGGTAATCAGATGAAAAAAGCCGTGGAAAATTTTCAGCTCTATGCGGGCCTTGATGTGGACGGTATTGCAGGCCAGGCGACGCTGGATGCGCTGTCGCAGCGGTATGACGCAGCCGAGGCGGTCTTTGTACAGACAGAGCAACCCCTGATCGGTATTACCATTGGTATTGACCCCGGACATCAGCGGCATGATAATGACGGGACAGAACCGGTTATGCCGGGCAGTGATGATCTCAAGAAAAAGGTCTCTTCCGGCACTTACGGCCGTTTTTCGGGAGTGCCGGAGTATGTGGTCAATTTACAGGTGGGATTAAAGCTCAGATCGGCTTTGGAATCACTGGGCGCCAAAGTGGTCATGACGCACGAAACACATGGCGTCGATATACCCAATTCTCAGCGCGCCACCATGATGAATGAGGCCGGAGTAGACTGCTGGCTGCGCATCCACGCAAACGGCACAGATAATCCGAAAACGCGCGGTATGTTCATACTTGTTCCCGCAAGAGGAAGCATGAACACCACATTGGACACGGTCCAGCAGGAAAGCGTCAGTCTGGCGGAAGTGCTGCTCAAACACACGCTTGATTCCACCGGAGCCACAGACCTTGGGATACAGAAACGGTCTGATCAGACAGGATTCGGTTGGTCTGCTGTGCCTGTGTGCAACATTGAGATGGGACATATGACGAACGAGGCCGAAGACTTTTTGCTGGTTTCTGAGGCTTATCAAGAGAAGATTGTAGAGGGTTTGGCGCAAGGGTTCATCGATTTTTTCAAATAAAAATATCAGTTTTTCGCTTAAATAAATCTTTCTTTTTGTTTTAAATTATTACATTTATTAACTTATTCCTTTTTTGATAAAAGGGCTATTTTTCTTGACATCAGGCCATAATCAGAATATCATAAGGTCTATAATTCATTTGCAAATTTAATGAGGAGGTAAAACAAATGAAGAGAATTATTGTCACTATTCTGGCTGTTTTCATGGTGCTTTCTCTTTTCACGGCTTGTGCGCCGTCGGCTGATAATACAACTCCGACTGAAGCAGTGGAAAGTCCGGCTGAGGGAAGCGCTCCTACAGAAGAATCGGCAGCTACCGGCGAGCCGATTAAAATCGGTATCAATATGGAGCTTTCCGGTGCAGTGGCCACCTATGGCGAGGACACTGTTGAAGGCCTCGAGCTGGCGATTGAGCAGATCAACGCTGCCGGCGGCGTGAACGGCTCTCCCATCCAGCTGGTTAAGTACGACAACAAGTCGGACGCGGCAGAGGCCACCACGCTGGCCACCAAGCTGATGACCGAGGATAAGGTTGTTGTCGTTCTTGGGCCGGCCACATCCGGCGCTTTCAAGGCGGAGATTCCTGTCGCGATCCAGAATAAGGTTCCCGTTATCTCCGGCTCCGCGACAGCGGCTGATGTGACAGTTGACGCTTCCGGTGTCAAGGAATATGCGTTCCGGATTTGCTACACGGACGATTATCAGGGCACCGCGATGGCGAATTTCGCTTATTCCGATCTGTCCAAGACCAAAGCGGTCATCATCAAAGACAATTCCAACGACTACAGCAAAGGCCTTGCCGAAAGCTTCAGCGCAGCTTTTGCAAACGTCGGCGGCACGATCGTCACGGAAGAAGCCTATGTGGAAGGCGATACCGACTTCAATGCGATCCTGACGAAGATCAAAGCGCTCGACTATGACGTGATCTTCATTGCCGGATACTATGGCGAAGCGGGCCTCATCATCAAGCAGGCGCGTGCTCTGGGCATTGATGTTCCGGTCCTTGGCGCTGACGGTTTCGATTCTCCGAAGCTGGCTGAGCTGGCGGGCACCGATGCGGCCAACGATATCTATTTCTCCAACCACTATTCTTCGCTGGATCAGGATCCGGTTGTGCAGGACTTTATCGCAACCTATAAGGCCAAGTACAACGAAGAACCCAATGCGTTCAACGCGCTTGGATTCGACCTCGCCAAATTTGCCTGCGACGGCATCAGCCGCGCTTCTGCTCTGACGGGCGAAGCGGTGAAAGAGGCTTTGGCTTCCACTGAGGAATTCGTGGGCGTCACCGGCAGCTTCAGCGTTGATGA
The DNA here is from genome assembly GCA_023428025.1 of Bacillota bacterium. Taxonomy (GTDB): domain Bacteria; phylum Bacillota; class Clostridia; order Christensenellales; family SZUA-584; genus SZUA-584. The sequence goes on along the minus strand of JAEYZN010000012.1, from coordinate 134,937 downwards.
AAACCACAATGCGCTGAAAGCTCTTGTGATCATTGAAATGCAGGGCGGCGAGCAGGTCAACAGTCTCCGTGCAGGTTTATAATTTCTACATAAGTGCGATGAGTGAGGGCCTTAACCGGCCCTCACTTTATGTTTTGAATCGGCCTCATACACACGTTTCTGTTCGTATTATAGACCGTTTTCCATAAAAAAGCGTATGTTATCATATCGTTTTTATGATATGATCCACATAGAAATACTGTGATAAATATATTCCTGTTTTTGCCTGCAGGCTGGCGGCGGGAAGTGAAAGAGGGGAAGTTCTTGGAACAGTTTCTGCAGCAGCTCATCAATGGTATATCGCTGGGCAGTACTTATGCGCTGATTGCGCTGGGGTACACAATGGTGTACGGAATTATCAAGCTTATTAACTTTGCTCATTGTGATATTTACATGATCGGAGCTTATATTGGGTTTTATTGTCTGACGATATTCAATCTTGGTTTTGTTCCTTCATTGATCATCGCGATGGCGCTTTGCACGGTATTGGGTGTCACAATCGAAAAGGTGGCATACAAGCCGCTGCGAAACTCATCGCGCATAGCCGTATTGATCACAGCGATCGGCGTGTCTTTGTTCCTCGAATATGGCATGGTGTTCCTGGTGGGTGCCGACGTCCGCACTTATCCCACAATGACCGGCCTGCTGGCTGAACAATATAAAATCGGTGATGTTCTGATTTCCATGCAGCAGATCATTATTATAGGCGTTTCGGTTCTGCTTATGATACTCCTCCAATTCATCGTCAAGAAGACCAAGATGGGCAAAGCCATGCGTGCGGTTTCACTGGACGTGGACGCGGCCCGTTTGATGGGCATCAACGTGGACGCGACAATATCCTTTACCTTTATGCTGGGTTCGGCGTTTGCAGGCGCGGCCGGCGTCATGGTCGGTATGTATTACATATCGATCAAGCCTCTGATGGGATATCTGCCCGGTATCAAAGCGTTTATCGCCGCGGTGTTCGGCGGCATCGGCAGTATTCCCGGCGCCATGATCGGCGGATATTTTATCGGCATGGTCGAAGTTATGGTTTCCGGGTATATCAACTCAATGTATAAGGATGCTGTGGTCTTTGCCATCCTCATCCTCATCCTCATTATTAAACCGGCCGGTCTTATGGGCAAGGCCGTCAGAGAGAAGGTGTGACGATGGGAGCAGCAAAAACATCGGGTACCGGCTTCTTCAGCCGCCCATTCGTACGTAAGATCATCCTGGTCATTGCTTTATTCGTTATCGTCCAGGCGCTGATCTGGACGAACATCCTCAGCGCGTACCTCCAGGTGACATTGATGACCGTCTGCATCAATATTATACTCGCAGTCAGTCTGAACCTGATCACCGGTTTCACAGGGCAGTTCTCATTAGGCCATGCGGGCTTCATGTCCATCGGCGCCTATGCCTGCGCCTTTATTACCATGCGCATGCCCACGACCGTCGGTTTTCTTCTCGGCATTCTGGCCGCGATCATACTGGCGGGTATCGTCGGGTTCCTTGTAGGCCTGCCCACGCTCCGGCTTCGCGGCGACTATCTGGCCATCGCCACACTGGGTTTCGCCGAAATCATCCGCATATTGTTCGTTAACCTCGAGATCACCAACGGCGCGGCAGGCCTGAGCGGCATTCCGCAGTTCGTCAACTGGCCCTGGATGTTTTTCTTCACAGCAGGGACTGTGTTGCTTGTCGCCAATTTCCTGAAGTCAACGCATGGCCGCGCCTGTATTTCCATCAGAGAAGACGAGATCGCCGCAGAAACGATGGGGGTGGGCACCACCCGCTATAAGGTGACCGCGTTTATCATCGGCGCTTGTTTCGCGGGTATGGCGGGCGCCCTGTATGCTTCATATTTCTACGTAATAAAACCCGATTACTTCGGTTTTATGAAATCCATCGATATCCTCATCGTCGTGGTGTTTGGCGGGCTTGGCAGTTTATCGGGTTCCATACTCGCCGCCGTGGTGCTTGCCATTATATCGACGCTGCTCCAGTCTTTCGCAGAGATTCGTATGGTGCTCTACGCGCTGCTGTTGATCATCATCATGATATTCAGGCCGCAGGGTCTTATGGGATCAAGAGAGATATCCGTCGCGCTGTTTAAGAGGATCGGACAGAGCCTGACATTCAAAAAGAAGGAGAGAGGTTGAGCGATGTCGATACTGAGCGTTAAAAAACTGACAAAGACATTCGGAGGCCTGACGGCCGTTTCGGATGTGCATCTCGAGATCGAGCCGGGCGAACTGGTGGGGCTTATCGGGCCGAATGGCGCGGGCAAAACCACCGTGTTCAACCTTTTGACGGGCATATACGAACCAACCTCCGGGGAGATCGTCTTTACACGTGACGGAACGCAAAAGCAACTGGGCGGGCTTCGCCCGGATATGATCAGCAAGGCGGGCCTTGCGCGTACCTTCCAGAACATTCGGCTGTTCAAGGAATTATCCGTGCTGGATAATGTGCGTATCGCAATGCATCAGAACATCCGTTACGAACTTATTTCCAGCTTCCTCCACCTGCCGTCATATATCCGTGAAGAGAAACGCGTGAAGGAAGAAAGCCTTGCCCTGCTGGATATTTTTAATCTGGCATCCAAGCACGATGAGAAGGCGAGCAATCTTCCGTATGGTGAACAGCGCCGTCTGGAGATTGTGCGCGCGCTCGCGACAAAGCCCAGCCTGTTGCTGCTGGACGAACCGGCTGCCGGTATGAATCCTGCGGAAACCGCACAGCTCACGTCCACCATCGCACAGCTCAGAGAGCAGTTTGGGCTGACGATTCTGCTCATTGAACATGATATGTCGGTGGTCATGACGATCTGCGAACGCATATACGTGATGGATTATGGCAAGATCATCGCGCACGGAACGCCTGATGAAATCAAGACGAACCCGCGCGTTATCGAAGCCTACCTTGGAGAGGATGTAAGCAATGCTTGAAATCACTGATATTCATGTACATTTCGGCGTGATTCACGCCTTGAAAGGCATTTCCTTCACCGTTAATGACGGCGAGATCGTGACATTGATTGGCGCCAACGGCGCCGGCAAAACAACAACGCTGCACACCATATCGGGTATAAAAAAGCCCACGAGCGGCCAGATTAAGCTGGACGGAAAGGAGATCACCAACTCCTCTGCACAGGAGAGGGTGCGTCTTGGCATATCACAGTCTCCCGAAGGCCGCCGGGTTTTCTCTTCGATGACCGTGCTTGAGAATCTGGAGCTGGGCGCTTTTCTGCGCAAGGATCAAGGAGGTATCGCGCAGGATCTCGAACGCGTGTACGAGCGGTTTCCGCGCCTCGCCGACAGACGCAGGCAGGCTGCCGGCACACTCTCCGGCGGTGAGCAGCAGATGCTCGCAATGGGGCGTGCGCTGATGAGTCGTCCCAAGATCTTGTTCCTTGACGAGCCGTCCATGGGTCTTTCACCGTTGCTGGTTCAGGAGATATTCAACATCATACGCGACATCAATGAATCCGGCACCACGATATTGCTGGTGGAGCAGAATGCGCGCATGGCGCTGCAGATTGCCCACCGCGCATACGTGCTCGAGACAGGCTCGATTGTTCTTTCTGGAACAGGGGCTGAGCTTATGAACAGTGATGAGATCAAAAAAGCATATTTGGGAGGTTGAACCATGTTTGTCAGAAACAAAATGACGACCAATCCGTTTACCATTTCCCCCGACAGCACAATACCTGACGCTCATGAGATTATGGCGAGAAACAACATCAAACGGTTACCAGTTGTCAAGAACGGTGTTCTGGTGGGCGTAGTGTCCAAAGAGGACATCGCGCAGGCGTCGCCATCCAAGGCAACCAGCTTCAGTGTTGGCGAACTGACTTATCTGCTGGCCCGCACTAAGATCAGTCATGTGATGAAAAAGGACCCGGTCACAATCGGGCCGGACGCATTGCTTGAAGAGGCCGCGATTCTGATGCGCACCAACGAGGTGGGCTTCCTGCCGGTCGTTAACGAAGGGCATGTCGTTGGCATCATCACCGAAAGCAACATTTTTGATGCTTTTATCGATCTTCTGGGTTTCCGCGACATTGGCACGCGGCTGACCATTGAGGCGGACGATATGCCGGGCATCATGGCCAGTCTCACCGGTATATTCGCGGAGTACGGCGCGAACATCACGCATGTGGCGGTTTACAGCGGCCCAAGCGGCAAGAGTTCCGTGGTGGTCGGAACCCATTCGTTCAACACAGAGGATATCGAAAAATCCATCGAAAACAAAGGCTTTAAGATCATCTATAAACTGCAGAACCGTTAACGATTCATAGTCAGGCGCGCTGTAAAACAAATAGCGCGCTTTTTTTATTTTGAACGTTGAATAAATACCAATATGATATTATACTCATAATCATATTCATGACTTACACCCACTGTGTTCCATAATTATAAATGGCAAAAGGAGCGTGTTGATTGTGATCAAAGAATTCAAAGCTTTTATATCCCGGGGGAACGTGATTGACCTCGCCGTTGGTGTTATCATAGGCGGCGCTTTTGGAAAAATCGTATCATCCTTGGTGAACGATGTGATCATGCCGCTGGTCGGCATCATCCTGGGCGGATTGGAATTTACTGATTTAACAGTAACGGTTGGCGAATCGTCTATTGCTTACGGGTTGTTTATCCAGAGCGTGGTGGATTTCTTCATTATTGCGCTGTGCATCTTCCTGATTGTGAAACTCATCAACAAGTTCCGAAAGAAGAAGGAAGAAGAACACGCCAAAGAGCCCGAGCCACCCGCGCCCTCAAGGGAAGAAGTGCTGCTCACAGAAATACGCGATATTCTTAAAAACAAATAAGCAAATATAGAAGCGCATTCTCAGGAGATGCGCTTTTTTAGTATAAAAATGACTTCTCATATGAAATAACAAACAATAGTTCTGATTTTACAAACAAAACTTGACGGCATGTATGGAAAAATGATAAATTCTCAATGCGCTGCCTGAAACATGCAGTTTAATAACTTGGGAGTATTTAATGAAATCAGACTGGAAGAAGAACACGACGCGCTTTCTGTTTTGCCAGGCGATCTCTTTATTTGGATCATCGCTGGTACAGTATGCGATCATGTGGCATATCACCCTGAAAACCGAATCGGGTGTGATGATGATGCTCTCTATCGTCTGCGGTTTTTTGCCAACTTTTTTCATGTCTCCCTTTGCCGGGGTATGGGCGGACAGATACAATAGAAAGCTGCTCATTGTCTTTGCCGACGCGGGTATCGCTTTCTCTACGTTGATTCTCGCGATCATATTCATGCTTGGTTACGACGAGATCTGGCTGCTGTTTGTGGTGTCCGCGGTGCGCGCGCTGGGCACCAGCGTACAGATACCGGCGGTGGGGGCTTTTTTACCGCAGATAGTACCGGAAGACAAGCTGACGCGTGTGAACGGTATAAACGGCAGTTTGCAGTCCGCTATCAATCTGATATCTCCAATGGCCAGCGGAGCGCTGCTGACCATTGCGTCGATTGAGATCATCTTCTTTATTGACGTGGCGACCGCCACCATCGCGGTGTTTGCGATGCTGCTGCTGGTGCATGTGGCTCCGCATGAAAAGGCGCTGCAAAAACAGCAGATGGGTTATTTCGAGGACTTCCGGATTGGGCTCAAATATATCAAGAGCCACCCTTTCATCAAGCAGTTCTTTGTTTATTGCGCGATATTTTTCTTTCTTGTGACGCCGGCCGCCTTTCTCACGCCGCTTCAGGTGGTGCGCAGCTTTGGCGACGAAGTCTGGCGGCTGACAGCCATAGAGATCACATTTTCAGCGGGAATGATGCTGGGCGGCTTTATTATGGCGTCCTGGGGCGGGTTCAAAAACAAGATCCACTCCATGGCTTTGGCTGGCTTCGGGATAGGCGTCTTGACCATTGCGCTAGGCGCCGTACCGGTATTCTGGCTGTATTTGCTGGTCATGGTTTTAACAGGTCTGGCCATACCCATATTCGGCACGCCTGCCACCGTGCTTCTGCAAGAGAGGGTAGAGGAAAAGTTTATGGGACGCGTATTTGGCGTTTACGGCATGATCTCCAGCGCCATGATGCCGATCGGCATGCTGGTATTCGGTCCCGTCTCCGATTCCATCGCCATTGAGTGGCTGCTTTTGGGTACTGGCGCGCTTGTGCTGATCCAGAATATTTTCATGCTGGGCAGTAAAGCGCTTCTCAAGGCAGGTATGCCCGTCCAAAAGCAGCAGAAAGCCGATCATCAGTAAAGGCCGACCGCTTTCGATACGTCGGCAGAGAAGATGATGCCGCGCCCCGGCTCATCAATTTGCATTTTGTCGCGGATGGCGTTGGTGATGCTGCCCGCTTGTCTGGCTTCGGATATGATCAACACGATTTCCTTTTCCGGCTCGATTTCCATGGCAAACAGCTTGCTCGTTTCGTGCATGCCGGAGCCCCGCGCGTTGATGATGGTGCCGCCGCGTGCGCCGGCTTCTGTTGCAGCATCCATAACGGATTCAGCCAAACCTCGTTCCACAATGGCGATGATCGCTTTGTACATTTTGACTCCTTCTTCCTGTTCAACTGTTTCGCTTTTGCAGCTGCTGATACCGAAAACGCTGTTCAGCGGAACGATAAAAGCTATTCCATGGCCTTTTCTTTCGAACCTTAACTCTGCATCAAGGCCCTTCAGGGCACGCTCTGCGGTCAGGGTGCTGCTCACCATGATCACGATCTCTTTTCGAATATCGCTCAGCTCCAGAAAATTCAGCACACGGTTTCTTACCGTGCCTTTTCCGAGCGTGACCGTTCCGCCATTGATGCCATGCTTTTTTGCGATGCTCAGCACACGGCTGCCATTTCCGCAGCTCACAATGACAGTCAACAAGGCGTATCCATACAAATTTTCACAACTATTCATGGTCGTGGTCTCCTTTGACCGTTTTGCGTCTGTATATCAATCCAAGTATCTGCAAGGTGATAAGCGGCGTTAACGCCACCAGAGCGATGGTTCCGAAGCCGTCTATCAGCACATCTGCGGTAGCCGTTGCATTCGCCGCCCCTTGAGTAAATGCGAGGATAAAGGTAGCCGTCATGGGGCCGGACGCCACGCCGCCGGAGTCGAACGCGATACCCACGAACAGTTTTGGACCGATGAAAGACAGCGCAACAGCAATGATGTATCCCGGCAGCAGATAGTGCCACAGCTGCACCTCAGGCACCAAAATTCTGATGGTTGTCAACGCCAACGCCAACCCCACTCCCGCGGCCAGCGCAATCAGCACAAAAGGCCTTTTGACAGAACCGCTTGTGACGTCTTCGATCTGATGGGTGAGAACGTGAACAGCCGGTTCCGCAAGAATCGTAACCGTACCCAGCGCAAAAGCAACGAATATGATGAGCGCCGTAGACCCTTTGGAGGCAATTGCATAGCCCAGCTCAACGCCCACCTCCATAAACCCGGCGTTCACACCCAACATAAATATAGTCAAACCTGCAAACGCATATACAAAGCCCTTCAGTATTCTTGTAAAAGCCCTGTGGTTTAGTTTGAATGAGATTTTCTGAAAAAGCAGAAAAATCAACAGCAGTGGTGACAATGCCAAAGCGCTTTCGTAAGCGAGATGGGGAAGTTCATGCCAAAAAGGGGCAAGCAGATGTGTGTCTGCGATTGCCTCATTGGATATCTCTCCGCTCAGCTCACTGGATCCCGACAAAAGGCTCATCAGCATGACCGCGATGATGGCACCCGTGGATGCGACGGCCACAAGACCAAAGCTGTCCTTCTCAGAACCTTTACTGTCTTTTTTCATTGCTGAAATACTCAGCGACAGCGACAGAATAAACGGTACGGTAAGCGCGCCGGTGGTCGCGCCCGAGGCGTCAAATGATACCGCCAAAAATCCCGGTGATGTAAAAAGCGACAGGATGCCGATCAAAAGATAAAGCCCCGCGAGTATCAAATAGAGGGGGATGCTGTACGTAATGCGTACCAAGCCCACGGCAAGCAACACGGCAATGCCAATGGAAACGATCGCCACGATGCTCAGCTTGGATATCAAACCGGCAGTTACCATTTCCACCTGATCGGCCAAAATGTGAAGATCCGGCTCAGCAACGGATATTAAAAAGCCTAAAATCAGCCCTCCGACAACAATGATCCATACCCTGTTCGTTTTGGTCATAATGTGCCCAAAAAGGCTACCGATAGGCGAGATGCAAATATCGATTCCGAGAAGAAAAACCGAAAGACCGATGATGATCAGAGCTGCGCCGATAAGAAACCGATAAAACTTTATGTTTTCAATCGGTGTTACAAAAAGATGAAGTATCAATACGATCAGGACCACAGGAAGCACTGAAAAACAGACTTCCTTCAATTTCTGTGTTAAAGCACCCAATACTGGCTCTTTCCTTTAGATAATAAACTAAAACAATCATAACACATTTTTTCGAGTATCGGCAACCTTCTATTGACAATCTGTGAATTTTATTATATAACTAATTTACTAAATCACTAGTTATATAGGAGCCTTGTTATGAAGATACCAACATCTTTAAAGCATAAACCTGTCATCGTGGCGGAGGATTATGCCAACGTTGACGGGCGTATGGCCTATCAATCCGATGCGCAGGGCCTCTCGGTGGGGCTCGCTCAATGGAATGACCGCGGGCGTATTGATATTTCCGCGAAGGTTTGGCGGCATACAGGAGAAAAGTGGTCGCGGCAGTCAGAGGAATTGCCTTTGCACCGCGTGCTCGATCTCGCGATATTTATCTGCCGGAGCCTGGGCCATTTCCGTGAAGCATACCGCTATGAGAAGCTTTATGATCCGGATAAGCCTGTTATCGACAGAGTTGGCATACAGGGGGATGCGATGACGGTTTCCGTCTGTACGGATAATCCGATGATCGATGAGGATATCAAGCTGTTTTCGGAAGTTTTATCCAAGAACGATGAAATGATAGGTGAGAGACTGGCCGTGCTGGCACGGGCGCTCAAATCACTTGGGTATTAAAACGGGGGAGAACATGGACAGAAAAAACAGAAAAGAGCTTCTTCAGTCTTATAAGGAGCGCTCTGTGATCGGCGGTGTTTTTTCCATCGTCAATACTGCCAACGGCAAGAAAATGATCGGTTACACAACGGACATGAAGGGAAGCCGGAACCGTTTTGAATTTTCACAAAACATGAACAGCTGCATTCATCCGCGCCTGGAGGATGACTGGAAAGAATTCGGCGGAAAGGCCTTTCGTTTTGAAGTGCTGGAGACTCTGGAAAAGGGAGAGGAGCAAAACGACAGCGACTTTCAGAATGATATAAAATCGCTGTTTGAATTGACCACAAGCAGAGCGCAGCCGGACAGATATGAATAGCTTCTGTCAGCGGCCCCGCTTGTGGTCCTCATATAAGCGCTGGATCGAGCGGTCGTAAGTTTTCTCAGCTTCTTTGGAAAACAAACAGCCGGGCGCTTCCCCGAGACGTTTATGATAGGCCACGCATTCACAGCATTTGCCATGATGAGCGCAGGTGGTATACGTGCATGTGCATTTGATCCTGTTCTCGCAAGCCATAACGTTACCTCTCTTAAGGTGTTGTTATTACAGTATAGATGAAACCAGCAGGTCAAATCAACATGCATTTGATGGAGTTGATCTGGAATTTGATCCAACACCTCTGGGAAAACCGCCGGTCCAATGCTATAATAGCAGCAACGCACATCAACAAAGGCAGGTGATTGGATGAGCATTCCCGACAAGGTGAGCACCGGCATCCGTGGTTTTGACGATATCATCGACAAGCTCCGGTTGAGCGACAACGTGGTCTGGCAAACGGATGACGTGGAAAGCTACAAAAGAGTCGTTCTGCCGTTTGCTGAACAGGCCCGTCAAGACGGCCGCCGTTTGATCTATGTGCGGTTCGGACGTCACGCGCCGCTGCTGCGCGAGGATGAAGCGCACGTTGCCATTGTGGATGCCAGCCGCGGCTTTGAGAGCTTTGCCATCGCTGTTCATTCGCTGATCGAGCGGGAAGGTCCGTATGCTTTCTATGTGTTCGATTGCCTGACCGATTTACTGGATTGCTGGTATTCCGACCTGATGATCCGCAACTTTTTTAAGGTGACGTGTCCATATCTGTTCGAGCTGGATACGATCGCTTATTTTTCCATACAACGCAACGCCCATACCTACTCAACAATAGCCGGCATTCGTGAAACGACGCAGCTGCTGCTCGATCTGTATAATGTGGCGGGGGAGAGTTACGTCCATGCGCTTAAAGTATGGCAACGATATTCCCCGACAATGTTCTTCCCGCATCTGATTCAGGGCCAGGAGGCCGTACGCGTAACGGCCAGCGCACAGGTTGCCGGTCTTTTTTCCAGCATAGACCGAAGCAGTCGCCCGCTGGATTATCTCAGCAAAGTCAGGGAGAGCATTGCGGAATTGCCTGAAAAGGCCGGTGAGTATAAGAAGCTGCTGCTCTCCATGCTGGTGGGTGGAGATTCCCGCATGCGCGCTTTGTGCGAACGCTATTTGCTTCTGGAAGACCTGCAGATGATCGCCGCGCGCATCATTGGCACAGGGCGGGTTGGGGGCAAAAGCGTCGGCATGCTGCTTGCCAGAAAGATACTGGATAACGACGAGCAAAGGCGTTTCACTCCGCTCATGGAGCCGCACGACTCGTTCTATATCGGCTCAGACGTGTTCTACACATACATCGTTCAGAACGGCTGGTGGGAGCTGCGCACCCGTCAGAAAACCCGTGACGGGTATTACAAGTACGCCGGAGAGCTTAAAGAAAAGCTGTTGAACGGCAAGTTTCCGGCTGATATTCAAGAACAGTTTGTCCAGATGCTCGAATACTTCGGGCAGTTTCCCATCATCGTACGCTCCAGTTCGCTGCTGGAAGACAATTACGGAAACGCGTTCGCCGGAAAGTATGAGAGCGTTTTCTGCGTGAATCAGGGAACACCCAAGGAGCGCTTTGAAGCCTTTGAGCAGGCCGTACGCCTGGTGTACGCCAGCACAATGAATGAGGATGCTCTGGCCTACAGGGATAAGCGGGGGTTGTTTGACAGCGACGAACAGATGGCGATTCTCGTCCAGCGCGTTTCAGGCGACTATTACGAACACAGCTTTTTCCCGCATATTGCAGGCGTGGGCAATTCCTCAAACCTGTATGTTTGGGACAAGAATCTGGATGGGAATGCCGGTATGCTGCGCCTTGTATTCGGTCTGGGGACGCGCGCAGTTGGCCGCATGACAGGTGATTACGCACGTATCGTGAGCCTCGATGATCCGATGGCGCTGCCGCCGATGGCGCTGGAAGACCAGCAACGCTTCTCTCAGCATGAGGTGGATATACTGTCCTTAAAAGAGAACGAACTGGTTACAGTGCCCTTGGATGAAGCGCTGGATTACGATATCAAGACAGATACGTCCTTGTTTGTTTCGGTGGACCGGGCAACGGCGTCCCGTCTTCGTGAGCTGGGCTATACTCATAAGCAAACGCCATATCTGCTGGATTTCAAGCGTCTGCTTCAAGATACTGAATTTCCGGCGTTGATGAAGGATATGCTTGCGCTGTTGTCCCGCACATACGAATATCCCGTTGACATTGAGTTTACGGCCAACTTCACCAAAGACGAGAGCTTTCAGGTTAATCTTGTGCAGTGCCGGCCTTTGCAGACGCGGGGCTTTGGCCATGCCGTCAGAATACCCGATTCCGTCGAATGCCAAAGCTGTTTTTTCTCAACTCAGGGCAGTTTTATGGGCGGGAATATCAATCTTTCAATTGATTTTGTGGCTTATGTGGATACACGCAGCTATCTTAAGCTCAACAACCAGGAAAAGCACAGCGTCGCGCGGGCTGTCGGTTCGATCAACGCTTTGCTGAAAGACGAGAGCGTGATGCTTATCGGCCCTGGCCGCTGGGGGACAACGACAGCATCCCTGGGCGTGCCCGTCAGCTTTGCGGAGCTGTGCAACATGTCGGTAATCTGTGAGGTCGCCTCAACAGAAGCCGGTTTTATGCCCGAGCTTTCCTACGGCAGCCATTTCTTTCAGGACCTTGTGGAGTCCGGTATATTCTATGCCGCGATTTTTGATGGACGTCCCGATGTGGTGTATGACTCCGGCTATGTTATACAAAAGCCCAACCGTCTTGCAGAACTGCTTCCCCAGTATGCCGCATTGTCCGAGGTCATCCGTTTGATAAAGGCTGACGGGTTGCATATATATTCCGACGTGGTTTCGCAGCGGCTTGTCTGCCAATAAATTAAAAGAAAGGGTCGCGTATGAACACATCTGGCAGGATCGCGATATATGAGGGGGACATCACCAGGCTTCATGTGGACGCCATCGTTAACGCCGCAAACAGCAGTCTCTTAGGCGGCGGCGGTGTGGACGGCGCCATCCATCGGGCCGCCGGGCCCGAACTGCTGCGCGAATGCCGCACGCTTGGCGGATGCGCCACCGGCGATGCCAAAGTAACCGAAGCGTATAATTTGCCATGCAACATCGTTGTTCACACGGTAGGGCCGGTGTGGCATGGCGGTGGACAGGGGGAGGCGGCGCTGCTTGAATCATGCTATATCAATTCCATACGCGCGGCTGTGGCGCACCAGGCCAGGACCATCGCGTTTCCGTCCATCAGCACGGGTGTTTACCGTTATCCGTTGGAGCCTGCATGCGAAATCGCCTATCATGCCGTGATGAAAATGCTTGAAGAATATCCTGGAAACAAGCTGGAAAAAGTCTGGTTTGTGTGTTTCAACAAAGACGCCGCGGACATATATTACCGTCTCACCAGCATTGATGTATAGTTTCAGATATTTTGTCATAATTATCCCACCGGCCTTCAGGCGAATTATATTGCCTTTACGGACAGGCTATTTTTTGTTAAAATATTCTTAAAGCTGATTGACGGAAGGAGGATGTGTATGAGCGGCTATGTTCCTGAAATCCATGGAAATCTTCGCAAACATATGGTGCGGGTGCCTGATAGCATCAATGAGGTCAGTGGAATACGTATTTTCGGCAAGTTGATCAAGTCGCTGGTTTTCACAACGGATGTGGCCCTGATCAAGAATTGCAACGCAAACGCCGTGATTGCCGTATATCCCTTTACGCCGCAGCCCGCCATTTCCCATGCAATTATCACAGTGTCGGATATACCGGTATTCTGCGGTGTGGGGGGAGGCACGACGACGGGCAAGCGCGTCGTCAATCTGGCGATGGACGCCGAAAACCAGGGCGCGATCGGTGTGGTTGTGAATGCTCCGACAACCAACGACATCATCCGAAAGGTGCGGGATAGAATCGATATCCCGATCGTCATCACGGTGGTTTCAGAGGGGACGGATATAGCAGCCCGGCTTGATGCGGGCGCCAATATCATCAACGTTTCCGGCGCGTCCAAAACGCCGGATATTATCCGCAACATCCGCAAGCGGTTTCCGGAAATACCCATCATCGCAACGGGCGGGCCGTCAACCGAATCGATAGTGAGCACCATTGAGGCGGGCGCCAACGCGGTGACCTATACGCCGCCCACATCGGCGGAAATCTTCAAGCAATTGATGGTGAAATACCGTAACGAGTTATAATAATCAATTTATATATTGCATATTGGGCAAAATGATGTATAATATTAAATAATTACAGATATATTACGATTATATGACTTTTCAAAAGAGGTGCACATGGGGGATACTTTTATCAGGATCATGCGGCCAGTGGTCAAAATCGCATATCGTTTGATAAAAACAAGCAAAAAGACTTATCGCAAGCTGTTTTCACCGATGAAACCGGGAAAGACGGCAGTTGCATTTCGTGCTGACGGCAGCAATGCAGAGACGAGATCACGCCGTCAATCGTACCGGGCTAAAAACCGACCGGTATGGAAGGACAAGCGTTTTATCGCTTCCACTTGCGCTGTTGTTGTCATCGCCACTGTCGTGCTGAGCATTGTATTGCCGAACAAGGATAACACTGCGGAGGCTGCGGCCGCGGCATTGGTGAACGCTGTGCAGCCCTCGGTCTCGCCGTCCGAACCGGCCGGCGAATCACCATCGGCCACAGCGTCATATCCGCAAACGCCGTCACCGGAAGTATCAGATACGATTGATGCAGGCAGCTCTGATGGCGCGGCCATACAGCCACTCTCCGCCGTTGCTGACCCCGTCTCCACAACGCCGCCTGAAACCTCGCCTGTGCCCACAACGGCGCCGGATATTCCGGATCTTGTTCCGGGCTGCAATGATCCCCGCATATTGGAAGTGCAGACACGTTTGATGGAACTGGGATATATGGGAGAGGAAGAGCCCACCGATTATTACGGATACGGAACCGAATACGCGCTTCAGCTTTTCCAGAGAAAGCACAGCCTGCAGGTGGATGGCCTGCTGGGTGAAAAGACGCTGACCGCCCTTTTCTCGGATGAAGCAACCCCCTATACCGTGAAGCTGGGAGACAGGGGTACTGATGTCGAGGGTATTCAGGAACGTTTGCAGGAACTGAAATACCTGAAAGCCGGCAGCACAGGCTACTTCGGTACGGATACCGAAACAGCGGTGAAGAATTTCCAAAAGCGCAACGGCCTGACGGTGGACGGGAACGTGGGGGAAAACACGCGGGAAGTGCTGTATTCCGATGACGCTAAAGTTGCGAAAACGCCGGCCAGCAGCGGAAACAGCGGAAAAAGTGGCAACAGCAGTAATAGTGGTAATAGTGGAAACAGCGGCAGCAGCGGAAACAGCGGCGGGAATGAAAGCAGTGCGCCGCCTCCGGCCAGCCCGGATGAGGCCTCGGCCAGCGCGTTGATCGAGTATGCCAAAACATTGGTTGGCACGAAATATGTTCGTGGCGGCAAGAACGCGAATGGATTTGACTGCTCCGGGTTCGTCTATTACTGCCTGAACCAGGTGGGTTATAAGATCAAATACATGACGTCTGCCGGATGGGCAAAGTCCGGCCTGTCCAAAGTCGAAAATATGTCCGACCTGCAGAAAGGCGATATCGTCTGTTTCAAAGGCCATGTGGGCATCTATATGGGGGATGGTCTGATGATCGACGCTTCATCGAGTGCAGGCAAGATACGCATTACCTCGAATATATTCAACTCAAATTACTGGAAGAGTACGTTTATCTGCGGTCGGCGCGTATTCTGATTGATGAAAGATATAAAAGGCGTACATATGGGGTGTACGCCTTTTGCTATTCCCGGAAATATGCTTGTGTCCTTATATGGTCGTTAATACGTTATGGCGTTGCTGTTACTTCAGGCTTTTTCATGTCCTCATCGGTGATCTCCATGGAGTTGTCGCCGTCCACCCAAAGCCGCTCAAGCCCGTAGAATTCGCGCTCGCGCTTGTGGAAAATATGTATCAATACATCGCCATAGTCGATGACGATCCATCGGCCTTCGCGGTAACCTTCTATGCGCAGCTGAACGCGACCTGTTTCGAGCATGAACTTTCTTATTTCATCACACAGCGATTTTACATGAACATCCGACCGACCGCTGGCCAGAATAAAATAGTCGGCTACAATCGTAAGATGGGATACGTGAAGAATGCGGACGTCCTCCGCTTTTTTTGCATACAGCTGTTTGCCTGCGTTTATGACATCTTCACTGAACTGAATTTTCAAACCTTTTGGTTCCTCCTTTTTAAAATATCCTCATAGGCTTCAATGCTTTTCGGGTGCAGCGAGAAGCCCTTGTTTTTCACAAACTCCATAACCTGCTCCAGCGCAAACAGCATGGCTTCATCGATGTCCTTGTAGGCCAGAACGCGGACGTCGTTGATGCCTTCAAAATCGCGGCCCGGTTCGATCAGATCGGCGATGTAAATGATTTTCTCCAGCATTGACATACCTGCACGCCCTGTCGTATGCCAGCGAATGGCCGAGAGAATATCCTCATCCTCAATGCCGAGATCGGCCTTCACCATTGCCGCGCCGATTTTCCCATGCAGCAATTCGGGATTGTCCATCTCAACTGCATCCACACTGACACTATACTTTTTGGACACTTTTTGCAATCCGTGTTTGCACACGCCTTTTGCGATATCGTGCAAAAGACCGGCGATGAGCGCCTTTTTACCGTCTTCGCCATATCGTTGCGCAAGCGAAACCGCTTCGTCAGCGGTCCTTTTGGAATGGATGAGCCTACGACCGTCAATGTGTTCATTCAAATACTGTTCCATGCGAGAAATATCGTCCATTCAAACCTCTTCAACGTAGATACCGTGTTGCCGGATATATTGTTCGACCGGCTCGGGAACCAAGCCGGAAGAGAGTTTTTTTTGGGCTGCCAACAGCCTTATTTGTGACGATGAAACATTGGGACCGCGTTCTTCCGCCACATGGATGATATGCCCGAATTCATTATTTAATTTCTCCGCATATTGCTTAACGTTCATATCATCCTGGCCGGGGCGCAGTACACATATAAAATCCGTCAGCATAAACACACGTTCACAATTCTTCCACGTTTTCAGTTCAAATAGCGTATCCGCCCCGATGATATAATAAAAATCCGTTTCCTTCCGCGACCGCGTCAGCATCTCCATAGTATCAACAGTATAAGTATATCCGGTTCGGCCGGTCTCAATCGTACTCAGCGAAAAACGCTTTTCATCGGCGATGGCCAAACGGACCATATCGAGCCTTTGAGAAGCGGGCGCAATAAGCTCACCCCGCTTATGCGGGGGCGCACCCAGTGGCATAAACATGATTTCACCGAGCGCAAACTCATAGAGCGCGATATATGCCATGCTGATATGGCCGCAGTGGATAGGGTTGAACGTGCCGCCAAGCAGCCCGACCCGGTTTTGCTTGGAGCCGATGCTCTTTGTTTCCAGATTCGAAAATTCAGTTAAGTCCCGCAGGTAACACATATTTTTATTATACACCAATGTTTGGCTATTCACAAGCTGTGCAAGTATACAAGAAGACCTTGGTGGCAATAATGTAACAAGGAGGAATAAAGCGATGGACCCAAGGCTTATCCGTTATTATAAAAAGCAGATGTATGGCGGCCGCTCGCTGGTGGCGCGTACTTTGGATTACGTGATTCTGCGCATCATGATGCTCTTCGTACTGTTTCTTGTGCTGCTCTATTTCAGCCGCTCCTTTACGGTAGCGATCCTGATAGCGGTTTTTGTTACACTGGCTTTCAGCTTCATACTGGTGCTGGTCAGGCGAAACAGAATCAAGAAGTATATCGAGAAAGATACCCTGAGAATCAAGCAAAAATGCCTGCTGGAAGAACTGACGCTGATGAACGAGCAGGAGTTTGCCGGTTATATCAGTTGCCTGTTTGATGGTTTATCCGACATAACGCAGACGAATGAGGGGTTCACAGCCAATAAGGAAGGAACAGTATATTGCGTTTTTCATAACCATCCGAGTACGGTGTGTGGGGTAGACAACCTGCTCAAGGTTTGCAGGGAGTACAGGGACACATCTACCGTGATCGTATCCTTGAGCGACTTCAACGAAGCGGCAAAGATATTCTGTGCCGGGCAAGACATTAAGCTGGTATCCGGCAAAAAGATATTGCAGGCGGCGGCGTCAAAAGGCATGCTGCCCGACGAGGAAGCGGCTCAGAACAAAGCGCGCAAGGAGATGAGCGAAACCATCATCACCCTGGACAAGCTGAAAAGCTCCGCTTTCAGCAAAACAAAAGTCAAGGCGTATATTTTCTGCGGCCTGGTGGTGATGTGCTGGCCTTTAGTGATGGGTTTCAGGATCTATTACCCCATCATTGCGGTGGTTTGCTTTGTGATGGCTGCCATAACCTTTCGAAAAAACAAATCTCATGAAGAAAGTCATGGCATTGGTATAAGCTGACTTGACAAAGATATGACAAGATAATAAAATTATTATGGTTTCTAATAAGTGAAATGGCTTAGTCCTCAATGATAGATTTCTTTATTAGCGAGCCAAATGCATGGCCTGCTACGATTCCTACAAGATATATGGCTATGCACAGGCAGACAGCAGATATACAGGATTTTTAAAGGGGGTATATTTGTCTGCACAAAAACTTAATAAGGAGGTGCGACATACTCAGTGGAAATTTGGCTAGTTGTACTGCTTCTAGTCGTCGCAGCGGTATTGGGTGTTTTTCTGGGTTATTTGTACAGAAGGCACGTCGCTGAAGCGAAGGTCGAGAAGGCGGAAGATGCCGTCAAGAGGCTGATCGTAGACGCTCAGAAGAAAGCGGAAGCAGTCAAAAAGGAGACGGTCCTTGAAGCCAAAGAAGAAATCCACGCATTAAGAACCGAATTTGACAGGGAATCCAAAGAGAGACGAAACGAGATCCAGAGAATCGAGAGAAGGCTGGCCCAACGGGAAGAATCGTTGGATAAGAAGGTCGCGAATGTTGAAGCGAAGGAAGAGCAGGTCAATAAGCGCTTAAAGGAAATCAGCAAGCGCAAGGAAGAAATCGACCAGACTTTTGCGGAGCAGATCGAGCAGTTGGAGAAGATTTCCGGCATGACGAATGACGATGCCAAGAACCTGCTGCTTGAGAAGGTTGAACAGGAAACACGGCGTGACATGGCCATATACGTCCGCGAGATCGAAAGCCGGGCCAAAGAAGAGGCCGACAAGAAGTCCCGCGAGATTATAGCCAACGCCATACAGAAATACGCGGCTGACCATGTGGCGGAAAACACCGTTTCCGTCGTATCCCTGCCCAACGATGAAATGAAGGGCAGGATCATCGGGCGTGAAGGGCGCAACATTCGTGCGCTTGAGACGGCAACAGGAATTGACCTCATCATCGATGATACGCCTGAAGCCGTTATACTGTCCGGCTTTGACCCGATCAGAAGGGAAATTGCCCGGATAGCGCTTGAGAAGCTCATTATCGATGGCAGAATCCATCCCGCGCGCATTGAAGAAATGGTGAAAAAAGCGCGCAAAGAGGTGGAGAAGGAGATCCGCGATGCGGGCGAGCAGGCGGCTTTTGAAACCGGTATACATAACCTTCATCCGGAGATCATCAAGCTGCTGGGCAGGCTCAAATACCGCACCAGCTATGGCCAGAATGTTTTGAAGCACTCGCTTGAAGTGGCTCATCTGGCCTCGGTGATGGCGGCCGAACTGGGCGCCAACGTCAAGCTGGCCAAGCGCGGAGGCCTGCTGCACGATATCGGCAAAGCGGTGGATCATGAAGTGGAAGGTCCGCACATACAGATTGGTGCTGATCTGGCCAAGAAATACCGGGAAGCCAATGATGTGATTCACTGTATACAGGCGCATCATGGCGATATCGAGGCCCAAACTGTGGAAGCGGTGCTTGTGCAGTCGGCGGACGCGATATCTGCGGCGCGGCCCGGTGCTCGGCGTGAAACTCTCGAAAACTACATAAAACGTCTGGAAGCTTTGGAGGAAATTGCGAATTCGTTCTCGGGTGTCGACAAGTGCTATGCCATACAGGCTGGACGTGAAGTCCGCATATTGGTGAAGCCCGAGGATGTGGATGATGCAGGTATGCATCTGATGGCTAAAGACATCGTAAAGAAGATCGAAAAGGATCTGGACTATCCCGGCCAGATCAAGGTCAATGTTATACGGGAAACGCGGTCGGTAGACTACGCAAAGTAACAAATCAGAAGAGCTGCGATGAGCGGCTCTTCTTTCTTTCCCGGTCATATAAATATAATGCATTGATTTTGTTGGTTTTGGGAGGCTCATTGCTTATGTATCAGATTGCGGACGCCCATTCGGATTTCCTGTCTTTCAACACGCTTAAGCTAGATGACAACCGCCTGTTCGATCACGCCGATGCGCCGCGTATGTTGAGGGGCGGAATCGTGCTTCAGGTATTGGCTGTTTGGGTGCCGCCTGAATATCCTGACACAACCGAGGCTGGTATGGAGCAGATTCGCTATCTATATTCATTTATCGAGAATAATCCCGGATTCCATCTCTGTACGCAGGCGGAGCACCTGACTCTTAATCAGGGTGTCGGCGTGATTCTCGCGATCGAAAGCGGCGAGTCCATCGGTTGCCGTGCCTCAAACATACAGAAGGTCCACAGCCTTGGCGCGCGCATGCTGAGCCTCACCTGGAACGACGAGAACGGCTTTGCCAGCGGGTGCATGCATGAAGGGGGCCTGAAGCCGGAAGGCCTTTATGCCATCGACGAACTCAACCGGCTGCATATGGCGCTGGATGTTTCCCACCTTAACGAACGTGGGTTCTGGGAGGCGATGGAGCGGTATACGGGGACGCCTTGCGCCTCGCATTCCTGTGTTCATGATATCTGCCCGGTTCCCCGAAACTTAAAGCGGGATCAGATACTCCACATCATTTCCCGGGGCGGGTATATCGGCGTGAACTTCTATACGGAATTTCTGCGCGGACGGCACGCAGTCATCCATGATGTGTTGGATCATATCGACTACATACTGGGCTGCGGCGGAGAGAATAACGTGGGCTTCGGCTCGGATTTTTGCGGCATCCAATACACGCCGGAAGGACTGGGTTCCGTCGCCGATTTCCAGAAGCTCCCCGAAGCCATGAAGCGGCGCGGCTACCCCGACGGGCTGATCAGGAAAATTTGCTATGGCAATTTTGACCGATATGTATTAGAATTTTTACATTAAACAAAAGGCAGGCGCTATGAAGAACATCTATGAAAATCCGCTGATCACACGATACGCATCAAAGCAGATGGGGGAGGTCTTTTCCGACGATCACAAATTCCGCACATGGCGGCGCTTGTGGATCGCGCTGGCCGAGTGCGAGCAGGCCTTCGGACTTCCCATCAGCAACGAGCAGATAGCTGAATTGAAGCAGCATGCGGACGATATCAACTATGAGGTGGCCGAGGCGCAGGAGCGCCTGGTGCGGCACGACGTGATGGCGCATGTGCACGCCTATGGCGAGCAGTGCCCCAAAGCCCGGCCTATCATCCACCTGGGCGCGACGAGCTGCTACGTGGGCGACAATACCGATCTCATCGTGATATACGAAGCGATTGAGCTTATCGAGACCAAGCTGGTCAGCGTGATCGACAACCTGTCGCGTTTCGCGCTTGAATACAAGGACCTGCCCACGCTGGGCTTTACGCATTTCCAGCCGGCACAGCTCACTACGGTGGGCAAGCGTGCGGCGCTCTGGATACAGGACCTGCTGATGGATCTCGGACATATCCGTAATCTGAAAAAAGATTTCCGATTGCTGGGCGTGAAGGGCACGACCGGGACGGGCGCGAGCTTCCTGTCGCTGTTGGACGGCGATGCCGCCAAGGTGAAGGCGCTGGATGAAGCCGTGTGTAAAAGGATTGGTTTTGCGTCCTCTTACGCCGTAACGGGACAAACCTATCCGCGCAAGTTCGATACCATGGTACTGAACGTGCTGTCATTGATCGCACAAAGCGCCTATAAATTCAGCAACGATCTGCGTCTGCTGCAGAACCTTAAAGAGATGGAAGAGCCTTTTGAGAAGAATCAGATCGGGTCTTCCGCGATGGCGTATAAGCGCAACCCGATGCGCAGCGAGCGTATGGGGTCTCTGTGCCGCTTTGTGATCTCGCTGCCGGTCAACGCGGCTGTCACGGCGTCCACGCAGTGGTTTGAGCGCACACTGGACGATTCGGCGAACAAGCGCCTGGTGATACCCCAAGGCTTTTTGGCGGTGGATGCGATACTCAATCTGTATCTGAATATCAGCTCCAGCCTGGTGGTGTATGAGAAGGTCATCCAGAGCCACATCGATCAGGAACTGCCCTTTATGGCCACGGAAACGATATTGATGGAGGCTGTGAAGCGCGGGGGGGACAGGCAGACGCTGCACGAGCATATCCGGGTCCATTCCATGGCCGCTGCCGAACGCGTCAAAATGCACGGCGAATCCAACAACCTGATCGACCTCATCAAGCAGGACGATGCATTCGGGCTTTCTCCCGACGAAATAGACCAGCTGATGGACTCCAAAGCGTTCACCGGCTGCGCAGCCATACAGACACAGGATTTCATCGATTCGCAGGTGAAACCGGTGCTGGCTGAGTTTGCGGACAAGCTGGGCGTCAAAGGCGAAGTGAACATATAAATGAAACGGAATTCCGAGAAATAAAAACGGAGCAAAGCATGCTTTGCTCCGACGTGGCAGGGGAGATGCGACTCGAACACACAACCCTCGGTTTTGGAGTATAGGAGTATGACAGGATGTTTTCCCCTGCATTAGCGCTATTGTAGCTTGTTCTAAGTACTCACCGCAGAATTTATGTCAGCAGATTAAATTGATATGGGGTAGATATTAGTGTTGTCTCTAAATAACTTGGAAATATCGATGTACTAGTAAATGATTCGAATTCTATAAGGAATACCAGATATCAACCATAGCTAAATATTTGCATCAGCCATAACTAATATTGACACCCTCAGGCTGTTCTGATATAATTTTATCCGTTGCTAATCAGATTATAAATGAATATTGCATGCATAAATATCAGCTTAGGGGCATGATGTAATGGTAACATAGCGGTCTCCAAAACCGTTTTTGAGGGTTCGAGCCCTTCTGCCCCTGCCATCAAAAAACGGACATGAGTCCGTTTTTTTGATGGCTAATATTTGTTTAATTATATATCTATCCTGCCAATCGCTTATTTATAGATAAAATGTTTATTTTGTGAAGGTTGCTATATTAAACGATAAATATTTAGCTTGGCAGTTGTTTGGCAGAATAGATACTATGAGCCAGCAAGAATAAACATTCAACTAAATGAATAATAAACAGCTCCATCACAATTAACGAGCATTCCACATAGCTAAGTCCTGTGTTTATTGAATGTGTTTCCCACTGTAATCCGAGCGGGTTACATAGCATAAAATCCACCGCTAGTTAAAACGGCAATTTGTACGGAAAAATACAGATGGAAATATTATTATGCCAATATCGCCCACTCTTTTACTGATAACTCAAATCGGCAGTAAGCTACCCTTTGCACAACTAGACTATTCTGAGAATTGGAGTAAGTTTTTTCGTAAAGACATACTAGTTTTGTATGAATACTCCCTTGGAAGCCCGGATATTACTCGATAACCTGCAGCTCTTTGGGATAATGGTTGAGCACCTCGCAGCCGGTTTCGGTGACCAGCACCAGATCTTCAATGCGCACCCCGAATTCTCCGGGGAGATAGACGCCCGGCTCGATGGAAAAGACCATGCCCGGTTCCAACGTAACATCTGATGCGCCGCTGACATCGGGGGGCTCGTGGCAGTCCAGTCCGCAACCGTGGCCAAGCCGGTGGGTGAACCGGGGACCATAACCGCCATCAGTGATGATCTCCCGGGCGATTCTGTCCAGCTCAGAGAGCAGGACGCCCGGCCGGACAGCGGCCTCGGCGGCCTCATTAGCATGGCACACCAGTTCGTACACCTCGCGCTGCTCCTTGTTGACAGAGCGGTAAAAGACGGTGCGGGTCATATCGCACCAGTAACGCCCGATAGGGGTGAAGATATCGAAAGTGACGCTGTCGCCGGGCCGGAGGACCGTACCGTCTCCGCTGTGATGGGGATCAGCCCCGTTGGGCCCAAAACAGACCAGCTGAGTGCCTTCGCAATCGGCTCCCCGGCTTAAGAATTCCCGATTCACCAGCGAGGCCAGCTCATTTTCACAAACGCCCTCGCGGAGAGCGGAAATAGCCGCGGCCATCACCTGATCGTTCATGGCAGAGCTGTGGTGCATGGCGTGGCGTTCTGTACTGTCCTTATACTGGCGGCAGAGATCCACCGGTCCGGAACCGTGGACAGGGATGATGTCGGGCCGCCGGGACATAAGCCCGATAAGGAATTTGCTGTACCAGAACTTATCGATGCCCAAACGTCCGGCGCGGACCACCTCCGACAGGGTCGCCACCGGATCGTCACCGTCGGTATGGGCGACCACAGGCAACTGAGACGTAGAGGGAATGCCAAAAATCTCATTTCCATAAAGGATGGCTTTGCCGCTATCGTCCAGATAAAGGGCCAGCATCCGTTCGTGGGGTTCCACCCAGAACCCAGTTAAATAATAAACCGAGGCCGTAGAGGTAACCAATATCTGAGACAGCCCCTGCTGTTTCATCCGTTCCATCACTCGCCCGATGCGGGACTGCGCCATAATAGTAATCCTTTCTTATTTTACGAGAACGCAGAGCAGACGGCAGGGGCGGTCGGTGCGGTTTTCACACCAGTGACGCTCACCGCGGGGGATCAGCGTTCCTTCTCCCACCCGGCAGACACCCTGAAAGTCGCCGCTCTCCGTATATACCTCACCCTCTAAAAAGAAGGAGTACTCGTCTTCCCCGTGGACACCAGTGCCCGATGTCGGCACGCGATGACCGGGGAGCAGCGTGATATAGCTAATGCTCATGTTGCCGAAGCTCCCTGAGGCGTTAAAGAGCTTCTGCATCTCATAGAGGGGCAGCCCGGTGACGGGGATGTTGCCCAGTTTGATTTTTTCCATATGCGATCACACTCCTTTAACCGATAGTACGGCGCATTTTGGGATCCAGGTAGTCCCTTAAACCGTCTCCGATGAAGTTGGCGCCGATGGCCACGCTGAAGATGGCGAGGCCGGGGAAGGTGGAGACCCACCAGTTGGCCGAGGCGCGTACGCCGTCGCTCACCATCGCCCCCCATTCGGCCACGGGCGGCTGTACACCCAGCCCCAAAAAGGAAAGGCCGGAGAACATCAAAATGGCATTGCCCAAATCCAGCGTGCACATGACAATCAGAGACCCCACGCTGTTGGGCAGCAGCTCTTTGCCCAAAATCCGGGTGTGGGTAGCCCCCAAGACCCGGCTGGCGGTGATATAATCGTTCTGCTTGATCGAGATGACGATGCTGCGGGTAAGGCGCGCATAGTTGGGCCACCAGATGATGGCCATGGCCAGCACGGAATTGGAGATATTAGGCCCCAGCGCGGCGGCAATGACCATCGCGAGGATGAGAGGCGGGAACGACTGTATCATCTCGGAAAAACGCATCATAATATCGTCGATCAGTCCGCCGATGTAGCCGGCCAGGCCCCCGAAAACGATACCCACGACGAAGGAGATCAGCACCGTGATCAGCCCGCTGGTAATCGAGACGCGGCTGCCGTACAGCACCCGGCTGAATACGTCGCGGCCCAGTTCGTCGGTTCCGAACCAGTGCTGCGCGTTGGGGGACTGGTAGCTGCGCGTCACATCCTGATCGGTGACGGGATCATAAGGGGAGATGACGGGCGCCAGCAGAGCAATCGAGATCCAGGCGATAAAGATGATTATTCCGAGTTTGAACATAAAATTTTTCTGCCGAAGCAGGTCTTTCAGTGTCTTCATGGTGCTCTCCTACTGATACCGGATACGGGGATCGATCACGCCGTAGAGGATATCAATGATCAGGTTGACGACGACATAGGTGAAGGCAATGAGCAGGGAAACCCCGCAGATGGCCGGAAAATCCAGGTTAGTGGCGGCCAGGTAGGCGTATTGGCCGATGCCGGGCCAGGAGAAGATCTTTTCCACAAAGACCATGCCACCCAGCAGATTACAAAAGCCCATGCCGGAGACCGTGATGACCGGGACCAGCGCGTTGCCCAAAGCGTGCCGCCAGACCACGCGCCCTTCGCGCATGCCCTTGGACCGCGCGGTGCGTATGTAATCGGAGGACATCACCTCCAACAGGTTGGACCGCGTTTGGCGTGTGATCAGGCCCATAGTGAAGAAACCCAGCACCAGGGCTGGGAGGAAAAGATGGGCCAGCACGTCACCCAAGAGAGGCCAATTACCCCATGATATGGCGTCCACCACGTAAAGTCCGCTGCCCCCGGTGGGATCGAACAATCGCGGATCAAAGCGGTTTCCGCTGGGGAAAAGCCCCAGCACACTACAAAAAAGATTCATCATCAACAGTGCAAACCAGAAGCTGGGCAGCGACACGCCGCTGACCGAAAGGGTGCGCAGTATCTGGTCTACGGGGCTGTTTTGAAAGATGGCCGAGATGACGCCGAAGGATACGCCCAGCACAATGGCGATCAGCATGGCGAACACAGAGAGCTCCAGCGTGGCCGGAAAATACTGTTTTAACTCGTCCAGTACCGGCCTGCCTGTGCGGATGGAGATGCCGAGGTCCTGATTCACCAGGATGTTCTTCATATATATACCGTATTGCTCCCACAAAGGCTTGTCCAGGCCCCATTTGGCGCGGTAGGCCTCCACAATTTCGGGGTCGTTAAGCGCGGTCTGGCTCAGGTTGGCGGCCTCAGGATTGCTGGGAACCAGATGAGAGATGAGGAATACAAGGATAGAGACGCCAAAGAGCAAAATCAGCATGAGCCCCAGGCGTCGGGCGATATATCGGACCAAAGACAGGCACATCCTTTCTGCTGATGCTGAGAAGAAAAGCCTGTCCGGAAACAGGATTTTCTTCACAACATCATGGAAAATACCGCTTAGGGCGGGGCCGGGGCCCCGCCCGCAGAACGGCGGTCAGTTGTTATAAGCCGATTACTTGGCCACGAGTTCAGTCAACTCGATTTTGCACAGGTCGTTGTAGGTCACGCCCGCCAGCGTGCTGGCGCTGTAGGCAAAGGTCTTCGGGTGCTGGAGCAGGAAGGCCAGGGGATTATCCTTAGCATATGCCCGCTGAAGCTCCTCGGATGCTTTCGCCCGTTCGGCTTCGTCGGTCTCGACGCGGATTTTGTCGGCCAGCGTCCAAAGGTTTTCGTTGTCCGCGGTGCGCTCCCATTTGGTGCGGTTGCCGTAGGCGGTGCCGTCGTCGCCTGTACCCGGAAGGAAAGCGGCTGTCTGGTTGTTGATGTCGTAGTAATCGGGTGACCAGAACATGACGTAAAAGGGCATGGCGGCGTCGCGCATCTTTTCATAGACCAGAGTTGCTTCCAACGTCTCAATGTTGACGGTAATGTTGATCGCGGCCAGGTCCTGCTTGACCTTCTGGGCGATGGTGGTCCACTCCAGACCCTCGGAATTATTGTTGGCGCAGGTCAGAGTGATCTCAAAACCGTCGGCGTAGCCTGCTTCGGTCATCAGCGCCTTGGCCTTTTCAATATCCTGGCCCTCGGTGGAAAGGTCGCGGGTCAGGCCGCCGGAGAAGCCCTGCTGCACAAAGTTAAGCGGTACGGTGCAGCCCTCGCCGCCCATGTCCAGATAGCCCTGGTAGTCCAGCGCGTAACGAACGGCTTCCTGAACCTTGGGGTTGGACATCTCGGGAGAGAGTGCCGCGTCACGGCTCATGACCAGGAACGTGATCAGGGCCGTGGTGCCGGCGGTGACGGTGACGCCCTCCACATCTTTCAACTGCTTGGCGGTTTCGCTGTTGAGGCCCAGAATAATGTCCACTTCGCCGCTCTTTAGCGCGGTGATCTGGGCGTCCACGCTGGTCATCTCACGGAAGATAATGGTGTCGATGTTTTTGGACTCGCCCCAGTATTGGGGGTTCTTTTTCAGCACCAGCTGTTCCTTGGGCGTCCAGCTCTCAATGATATAGGGGCCGGAGCCGGCGGAAGTGGTATCCAGCCAGGCTTTGGCGGTGTCGCCGCCGGTGTCGGAACCGCCATGCTCTTTGACCAGTTCGCTGTCCAGAATGCAGTAAGCGTTGGAGGTCAGCTTGACGAGGAAAGAGGCGTCGGGCTCCGCCAGCGTGAACACCACGGTGGTATCGTCCGGGGCCTCCACCTTGGCAACGTTCTTCACGTTGGAATAGGCGTTGGACTCCTTCATGTCGAGGACGCGGTTGATGCTCCAGGCCACATCCTTGGCGGTGAGCTTGTTGCCGCTGGCAAACACCACATCGTCCCGGAGCTTAAAGGTATAGACGGTCCCGGTATCATCCACGGTGTATTCGGTGGCCACGGAGGGTTCCGGGGTGCCCATGGTGCCGCTCTTGACGCGATAGAGCATGTCGTACGCGGCGTAAGAGATCATGTTGGCGTAAGGCTCATACATGTTGCCGGGGTCCAGCGTCACCAGGTCGGACTGACCGCCGATGACGATGATCTTTCCGGAGTCTCCTCCGGGAACGTTGCCCTGGACGTCGCCCTGGTCATTATTGTCGACATTGCCCTGGACGTTGCCCTGAACATCGCCGCCAGAGCCGCAGCCGGCGAGTAACGGCACCAGCATCAAGGCCGCCAGAAGCAGGGAAAGGGTCTTTTTCATTTGTATATCCTCCTTTTAAATTTATGCGCAGAGAGTGGAGCCTGCAGCCGGAAATCCGGGGACTGCCGGTAGGTACGGGTCCCGCTCTCTGTCCATCATGCAGGATTCGGAATGCTGCTTAAGTGGCAGGCCACCCAGTGCCCGGTTTCCGCCTCCCGGAAAAGGGGAGGTTCAGTGCGGCAGCGTTCCATGACGTAGGGGCAGCGGGTATGGAAAGCACAGCCTGCTGGCGGTGCGGTCGGGCTCGGCAGATCTCCGGTCAGCACCACGGGCTCGCGGTGCGAAGCCCCGATGGTGGGGACGGCGGAGATGAGGGCCTGCGTATAAGGGTGAAGCGGGACGGCGTAAAGGGTTGTGGCCGGAGCCAACTCCACAATACGGCCCAGATACATCACCCCGATGCGGCGGCAACAGTGCGCCACCACGCTGAGGTTGTGGGAGATAAACAGGTAGGTGAGGTTAAGCTGCTGCTGGAGGTCGTCCAGCAGATTGATCACCTGGGCCTGAATGGAGACATCCAGCGCCGACACCGGCTCGTCACAGACGATCAGCTTGGGTTCGAGGGCCAATGCCCTCGCGATGCCCACCCGTTGCTTCTGTCCGCCGGACAGCTCATGCGGATAACGATCCAGATAGATGGGGGACAGCCCCACCCTGTCACAGAGCTGTAATATTTTATCCTTCCGCTCCGCCGGGGTATTCAGCTTGTGGATCACAAACGGCTCGGCCAGAATATCGGCAATTTTCCGCCGGGGATTCAGGCAGGAGGAAGGATCCTGAAAGATCATCTGGGACTGGCAGCGGAACCGCTTAAGAGCGGGCCCTTTGAGCCGGGAGATGTCTTCTCCGTCAAAGGTGATGGTGCCTGATGTCAAAGGATAGAGCCTAAGCAGGGTTTTCCCCAGTGTGGATTTTCCGCAGCCGGATTCTCCCACTAGGCCCAGCGTTTCGCCGCGGCCGATAGACAGGTCCACCCCGTCCACCGCATACAGCGTGGCCTTCTGGCCTCGCGCTTTTTTGACGGTGAAATGCTGCTTGACACCTTCCATACGCACCAAAATGTTCTGTTCCATCAGCTTAGCTCCTCTGCGCGGAAGCATCTGACCTGCCGACCGTCGGGGCAGGTCGCCAGAGACGGATGCTCGATCCGGCAGCGCTCCATGACATATTTACAGCGGGGATGAAAGTGGCAGCCACCCGGAATGTCTCCGGCGGCAGGCACCGTGCCCTCAATCGCTTCCAGCCGGTCGACGGGCTGATCCAGATGGGGCAGCGCGGCAATGAGCCCCTCGGTATACGGATGCAGAGGATTCTGAAACAAAACGGCGGCCGGAGCGGATTCCACCAGTTCGCCGGTATAGATCACCGCCACCCGGTCACAGAAATCGTAGACAATGCCCAGATCGTGGGTAATCATCAATATGCTCATGTCCCGGTCTCGCTTGAGGGACTTCATCAGCTCCAATATCTGCGCCTGAATGGTCACATCCAGAGCGGTGGTCGGCTCATCGGCAATGAGAAGCTCCGGGTCGCAGGCCAAGGCAATGGCGATCATCACTCTCTGGCGCATGCCGCCGGAGAGTTGATGGGGATATTCCTTCATCCGCTGCTTTGGGTCTGGAATGCCGCACAGCGTCAGCAGCTCCAGCGCCCGCGCCATGGCCTCTTTTTTGGTGGCGCCGCTGTGCAGCAGCACGCTTTCGGCAATCTGCTTACCTACGGTATGGATGGGGTTCAGGGAGGTCATGGGCTCCTGAAAGATCATCGCAATGCGGTTCCCGCGCACAGACTCCAGCTCGTGCTTTGAAAGCTGAAGCAAATCACGCCCCTCCAGAAGGATCTGCCCTTTTACCATCGATGTGCCGGGGGGCAGCAGGCTCATAATGGCCAGCGAGGTCACGCTTTTTCCGCTGCCCGATTCTCCCACGATCCCCAAAGTCTCCCGGCGCCCCAGAGAGAGGGAGAGGCCTGAAATGACCTCCGTCTCCCGACCGCCGCCGGTAAAACGCACATTCAGGTTTTTGATTTCTAGAAGTTCAGTCAAAGAAGCACCTCCAAATGGAACAGACCCGTCTTTATAGGTTCTTAATCAATATGCCGGTCAGTGAAAACACAAAGGCAAAACGGAAAACAAAAAATGCCTTAGAGGCCATTCTCTGAGAATTTATGAAGAGAACCTAATATTTGATTTTTCTTATTTTATCGTATACATGCCTGTATATCAATGAAAATTTCAATCAGGTCTGTATACATCAGTGATAAAGCATTATAACTGGAAACGTAGAGCAATATATTGATTAATCCGAAAGAGAATATAGAAATGCTTGCCCATACTCCAGCCCGCCGCGATGGAAACCACAACCGGAGGCCGTGGGTAGATGGGCGTACCGATTATAGTGGCTGCCTTATTGAGGATGAGAATATCCAGCCCATATACTTACACACCCTCACAAAGATCATATCGAAACAAAGATCATATCGGAGGGGGGAGAGTTCCTTCAAGAATTGTTGTCTGAAAAGATTCGGGCGAGGGAGGGGCAACTCGTCACTGACGAGCAGCGGTTTGGGAATCACTGCCGATTTTTTGAATGACTTTAATATAAGACTGTGATATACTCGTTTTGACAAGCAATGAGAATGGAATTTTGCAGATACCCATTCCCGGCGCTATTGTTCTATTTGGGTATCGATGAAGAAAAATAAAAAATGGGGACAAGTCAATTGTTTGTCAGGGAAAGAATGAAACCATAGGGAAGCGCTTACTTTTTGGGAGAATTCGAAGAAAATCAAAAAAATCCGCTTTCAACAGACAACGATATTATAACCAATTACTGAGTGTACGTGTCAATAGGAGGCATATAAATGAAAACATTTACGGTGGGGTTTATTGGAGCGGGCAATATGGCATCCGCCATCATTGAAGGCGCGATCAGCAAAAAGACGATCGAGGCACAGAACATCTATGTTTTCGATATCGATACAGCCAAGCTGGAGGAATTGAAAAGCGCTTTGAACGTCTCCATTGCCGACAGCCTTTTGGCGCTTGTGAAGAACGCCGATATCATACTTCTTGCCGTGAAGCCAAATATATTAAGCATGGTGTTGCAGGATATCAAGGACGATATCGGGGACAAAGCTGTGGTTTCCATCGCGGCGGGCTGGAGTGCGGACAGGATCAAAGACGTTATCGGGGCGGATAAAAAGGTGCTGCGCCTGATGCCCAATACGCCGCTGATGGTGGGGGAAGGCATGACCGTTATCGAAACGCCGCACAGTCTGACAGCAGATGAATTTGCATTTACAGAAACTATGTTCTCATCGATTGGCCGGGTGGAACAGGCGCCGCAGAAGCTGATGGACGCTGTCACGGCTGTATCCGGCAGCGGCCCCGCCTATGTGTTCCTGTTTATTGAAGCGCTGGCTGATGCCGGTGTGCTGTGCGGCTTGCCCAGGGCACAGGCCATCAAGCTGGCATCGCAGACGGTGCTGGGCGCGGCCAAGATGGTGCTGGATACTGGCAGCCATCCCGGCGCGCTGAAGGACGCCGTGTGTTCGCCGGGCGGCACCACGATCGAAGCCGTCAAATCGCTGGAGCAGGATGGTTTCCGCGGCACGGTCATCAAAGCGGCCGAGCAATGCGCCATCAAATCCAAGGCCATGAGCAATTAGCATGAAAAAAGTGACAGCATACACAGACGGCGCCTGCTCGCACAATCCGGGCCCGGGGGGTTGGGCGGCTGTGCTGATATATAAAGGACATGAAAAATCGTTCAGCGGGTTCGAGCCGGACACCACCAACAACCGTATGGAACTGATGGCCGTGCTGGAAGCCCTGAAGGCGCTGAAAGAGCCTTGCGACGTCGATGTGTACACAGACAGCGCCTATATCCATAACGCGTTCGAAAAAGGCTGGATTGACCGCTGGCAGCGCAACGGCTGGCGAAACGCATCCAAGCAGCCCGTGGAGAATCAGGACCTGTGGAAAGGCATATTGGAGGCTTCGGGCGCTCACCGCGTGAACTACAACAAAGTGAAGGGACACGCTGGCGATAAGTATAACACCATATGTGATGAACTTGCCAGAAAGGCCATCAAGGAAAACACCCCAAAACAGGCATAATCAACTATGCGCAAAAGACAAGTTTTGCGCATAGTTAGAGGTTGTATCGGCAATTACATTTAAGGAAGAAATCAATTGTCCAGATTGAGCCGCACTGAACTGAATGTGCAGAAAACTGAAAAGCTGCGAAGCGTTCTGGCCACCTTGCCCAGGTTTTGCCTGGAATTCTTCCGCAATATCGAGCCGCACACCACGCTATTAACGCGCATCAACTACGCGTATGATCTGAGGCTGTTTTTTTCGTTTCTGGAAAACGAGCTGGGCAAGAAAAACATCAGCCATATGGCGGCCCGCCAGCTTGAAGACATCACCTATAATGATATGGAGCTTTATATTGAATATTTAAGGCTCTATTACAAAAACGATGTTGTGATGGAAAACGGCGAAAAAGGCATTTCGCGCAAGCTCTCGTCTTTGCGGACACTGTATCATTACTACTATAATAAGGAAATTATTTCTGCCGACGTGACCACACGGCTGGAAACGCCCAAGATCCACGAAAAGCCCATATTGCGTCTGAATTACGACGAAGCGCTCAAATTGCTCTACGTAGTGGAAACCGGCGAAGGTTTAACGGATAAGCAGCTTTCCTATCATCAAAAAACCAAAATACGTGACATGGCGATCATCACGCTGCTGCTGACAACCGGCATCCGCATCAGTGAGCTTTGTGCGCTGGACGCCAGCGATTTTGACTTCGCTTCGCGCTCATTCAAGGTGCTGCGAAAGGGCGGCAACGAGGCCTTGCTCTATTTCGGCGAAGAAGCGGAAAACGCGCTGACCGCATATATCGAGCAGCGGAAAGCAGACGCGACATACACCCATGACTCCCCCATGTTTTTGTCGCTGCAAAAAAACAGAATGTGTGTTCGTGCATTGCAGGAGCTGGTCAAAAAATATGCCACAGTGGCTGTACCGCTCAAGAATATCTCTCCTCACAAGCTGAGAAGCACCTATGGGACGCTGTTATATCAGAGCACCGGGGATATCTACCTTGTGGCTGATGTGCTGGGCCATAAGGATGTGAATACGACGCGAAAGCACTACGCCGCAGTCGATGAAACCAGACGAAAAATGGCGTCTGACAAAGTTCAATTCAAAAACGACAACCAAAATTAGAACAAATGTTTGTTTTTGTTGACAGGATATTTGTTCTTTGATATCATGCAACTTAAAGAGGTGATTTGAATGGAAGGCTTGACAAGGCGTCAAAAGGACGTTTTTGATTATTTAAAGCGTTATATCAATGATAACGGCTATGCGCCCTGTGTCCGGGACATATGCGATGCGCTGGATCTGAAATCCACATCCACCGCGCACGCACATTTGACCAAGCTGGAGAGCAAGGGCTACATCTCGCGCGACCCCGCCAAGCCGAGGACCATCATGATACTGGACGGCAGCACGGTGAAAGAGCGGCTGGTGCCTGTTCCTGTGTTGGGCCGCGTGGCCGCGGGTATCCCCATCACGGCCGTCGAGAACATCGACGAATACCTCTCGCTCCCCTACTCGCTTCTGGGCTCGGAGGACGTATTCATCCTCAACGTGGCCGGAGACAGCATGGTGAACGCCGGTATATACGACCGGGACAAGATCATCGCGCAGAAGCAGGACTACGCGCAAAACGGCGATATCGTGGTCGCCCTGATCGAGGACGAAGCGACGGTCAAACGCTTTTTTGTGGAAGACGGACGCGTCCGCCTACAGCCCGAGAACGACAGTTATGAACCGATATACACGAAGCAGCTGGACATACTGGGCAAGGTGATTGGCGTGCTGCGTATGTTCAGGTAATGTTCATTTCCATAAGCGCGCACATCAGGCCCAGCTTCATGTGCGCGTAATTCAAGGCTCCTTGAGCATAAACGGTATATGGCGGCTTGACCGGGGCGTCCGCGGAGAGTTCAATGGACGCGCCCTGCACGAAGGTGCCCGCTGCCATCACAATCGGATCATCATATCCCGGCATGTCCCATGGAACAGGAACCGCGTGGCTGTCTATGGCAGCCGCTTTTTGTATCCCGCGCGTATAAGCCAGCAGCAGCGTTTCGTCCTCCAGCATGATGGATTGGGTGATGTCGCTTCTATTGTCATCGTGCGCGGGAAATACCTTGTATCCGAGATTTTCGAACACCTTGGCGCAGAGTATGCTGCCCTTAAGCGCCTCGCCCACCACATGCGGAGCCATGAACAACCCCTGAAAGAAGCTGCGGTATGAGGCCTCATAGGAGCCCACCTCGCTGCCTAACCCTGGGCAGGTCAGGCGGTTTTCCGCCAGCGCGACCAAATCAGCTCTTCCCGCGATATAGCCGCCCGTGGGCGCGATGCCGCCGCCGGGGTTTTTGATCATCGATCCGGCGATGAGATCCGCTCCCGCTTCAATGGGTTCCTCCGTCTCACAGAATTCCCCGTAGCAATTGTCCACCATCACGATGATATCCGGAAACAATGCCTTGATGGCCTGCGTGAATGCCCTGATATCCTGCATAGTGAGCGCGCGGCGCCACGCATACCCGCGTGACCGCTGCATGATCAGCGCCTTGGGGCGCTCACAGCTGCGCACAGCGCTGATGGCCCGCTCGATATCGATGCTGCCGTCTTCCCGCAGCTCCACCTGGAGGTAATTCACGCCGAAGTCCGCCAGAGAGCCGGTATCCTTGTTCTGCGGCGTGATGCCGATCACGTGATGCAGCGTGTCGTACGGCTTCCCCGTCACGCTGATCAGCGTGTCCTGCGGCCTTAAAAAGGCGTACAAGGCAAGAGAAATGGCATGGGTGCCGGAAGAGATGTGCGGGCTGAGCACAGCGCCTTCGGCCTTGGTGATGTGCGCAAAAACGTCCGCCAGCGCCTGACGGCCTTCGTCGGAATAGCCGTAGCCGGTGGTGGGTGCAAAATGCCGCACGCTGATCTTGTTCTCTCGAAACGCATCGATCACTTTATACTGATTGTATTCCGCTGTTTGCTGGACCTTGTTAAAAGCACACAATAAAGACGATTCAGCGTTTTTTACCAACGACTGAACCGTCCGGCTGATCCCAAGCTTGTCTAATATTTGCATTAGTCCTCAGTCGGCTGTTCTCTCTGCTTATCCGAAAATGTAAAGAACACGGCCTTCGAGGGCGATATCGTGGAAACAGCATGTTTATAGATCATCAACTGCTTGCCTTCGCTGTCCATTATGATCGTGAAGTTGTCGAAGCCTTTTACCGTGCCTTTTATCTGATAGCCATTCGTCAGGTGGATCGTCACATTCACATGTTCTTTGCGCACCTGATTCAGAAATACGTCTTGAAGAACGATAACCGATTTCTGCATATTAAAACCCCTTTTCTTTTATTATCTTAATTATATCATTAATCGTATCTTCTATACACGGCGACGCACCGATATCGACCCATTTTATGCGCTCATCACGCTTAAACCATGTCATCTGACGCTTGGCATAACGTCTGGTATTGCGTTTGATCAAATCAATGGCTTTTTCAAGGGACAACTCACCGTCAAAACAGGCAAAGAACTCTTTATACCCGATGGCTTTGAGCGCATTGACCATACCATACTCATTATACAGCCGCCGGGCCTCTTCAACAAGACCATCCGCCACCATTTGATCCACTCGCGCGTTGGTACGCTTGTACAGCGTTTCCCGCGGCATGCCAAGGCCGATCAATAAAAAATCGTCCTTGGTATTCATACGCCGGAAATCGTATGCACATTCACCACTGCTTTCGATGATCTCCAGCCGCCTGATTATGCGCCTCTTGTCGGTTTCGGCTATGATGCTGGCATATGCTGGGTCTTTTAGCTTGAGTTCATTATACAGGTACTCTACACTTTTGTCATCAGCCAGTTGTAAGTATTTTTGTCGAAACGCGTCGTTACCGGGCGATTTCGTAAAATCGATCTCGTATACCAACGAATGAATATACAACCCCGTGCCGCCGGCTACCACCGGGCAGCGCCCTTTGGCGTTCTCTCTTTCAATCAGCCCGAAAGCCGCTTTCTGGTATTCCGCAGCCGAATAGCTTTGATCCGGCGAGACGATGTCAATCATGTAATGCGCTATGCCCTGCTTCTCCGCCTCTGTGGCTTTGGCGGTGCCAATGTCCATGCCTTTGTATATCTGCATGCTGTCCGCCGATATCACGCAGGAGCCGAGCGCCTTGGCCACCTCGACGGAAACCCTTGTTTTACCGGACGCAGTCGGCCCGGTGATCACAACAAAACGCCTGCCCATCACAGCACCCGCTTGAAGCTTTTCTCTATCTGCTTTTTGGTCAGCACGGATATCACAGGGCGTCCGTGCGGACATGTGGGGATCACATTGGTACGCAAAAAGCTGTCGACAAGGCTTCTTAATTCGTCGTCCGACAGCTTGTCGCCTGCCTTCACGGCGCTGCGGCAAGCCGCCTTGATGATGCGCTCGCGTTTCAACACCACATCGTCCGTCCCTTGCCGGATCTCTTCCAGTGCGCCTGCGATCATTTCATACAAGCCTGCGCTGTAGAAGAGCATGGGCACGGCGGAAATCTTGTATTCCAGCGTACCGAAGGGCTCAATATCGAACCCCAACGCCTGAAACACCTCGATATTCTCATCGATCAGGTTCTTTTCGCCATGAGAGACTTTGATCACCTGCGGCACCAGCAGCGGCTGAGACGCATCAAAACGCCCTGAGACAAACCGGTCGTACAGCAGCCGCTCATGCGCCGCGTGCTGGTCGATGATGAGCAGATTTTCTCCCTGTTCTACCAATATATATGTATCCGCGAAGCTGCCGATCAGCCTGTCGCCAAAGGACCGGATAAGAGGCTCTTCGACTTCTTGCACAACCTGCTCCGGTTCCATCGCTACCGGTTGCTCTTCCGGCAGACTGATGGTTTCCACTTCTTCATCGTCGTCCACTGGCTGGACGGTTTCTTTCAGCACCGTACGCGTGAACCCGGAAAACAGGTCTGTCTGCATCACCTCGGGGCGCGCATGCATCTCCACAGTCTTGATCGGCGGCGGCGCAGCGAGCGCGGACGGTTCCAGCTTGATGCTGCCATGAACCTGCCGGCAGGCCTTTGAGACGGCTTCCTTCAGCACATACTCCACCGATGCCGTGTCCCTGAAGCGCACCTGAAGCTTGTTGGGATGCACATTCACGTCCACCGCGCTGGCGGGCAGGAATATGTTGAGCGCGAAGAAAGGTGACTCGCCTTTGACCAGCATCGGGCCATATGCGTTTTTGATCATATCGTGCAGCGCACTGTTGCGCACGAACCGCCGGTTGACGAACACCGAGCCCTTCTGCCGGTTTTTCAGCAACAGACCGGGCCGCGATACGAAGCCATCCACACGGATATCGCCCGCTTCGTGCGACACGTGGACGATGCTCTCCAGCAGGTCCGCGCCGTACACGCAGTATATCGCGTCGCGCAGGCTGCCGTTTCCGGGGCTGTGATACACGCTCTTGCCCTGAGACGTATAGTGGAACGATATCTCGGGGAAAGCCATGATATAACGCGATATCAGGTCGGACACGTATGCGGCCTCGTTCGCTTCGCTTTTGAGGAACTTCAGCCGCGCCGGTACGTTGAAGAACAGATTGGAGACCGTGACCGAGGTGCCGTCCGGCAACCCGGCCGGGGTGACTTCGTCCATGCGGCCGCCTGAGACGCGCAGGGTGATGCCCAGCTCCTCATCACGCCTCTTGGTTTTAAGCTCCACCACAGCCACCGCCGATATGCTGGCAAGCGCCTCGCCGCGAAAGCCCTGCGTGCTGATGAAGTTCAGGTCCTGCTCGGTGAATATCTTGCTGGTTGCGTGCTTTTCAAACACCAAAGACGCGTCATCCGGCGCGATACCGGAGCCGTTGTCCGTCACGCAAATCTGGCGTATGCCGCCGCCCGCGATGCTGACGCTGACGGCGCTGGCGCCCGCGTCGATGGCATTTTCCACCAGCTCCTTGACAACGCTGAGCGGCCGCTCGACGACCTCGCCCGCGGCTATTTTATCCGATACGTTTTTGGATAGAAGCCTGATCTGCCCCATCTTATCCCCTTATCTGATTTTATGCTTGATCTCGCTCAGCAGCTTGAGCGAATCCAGCGGCGTGATGTTGTCCAGATTGACATCATCCAGCATGGCGATCAGCTCGTCCCGGTTGAAGCTCTTGTCCTGCTGCTTGCGCTGTCCCAATATGCTGTCGTCCTTTTCGATCAGCGCGGCCATAATGTTCTTGGCGCGGTCGGTCACGCCAGCGGGTACGCCCGCCAGCTTCGCCACCTCTATGCCAAAGCTCCTGTCGGCGCCGCCCCGGACGATCTTGTGCAGGAAGATGACGGTATCCCCCATCTCCTTGACGGTGATGGAATAGTTGCTGACGCCCGGTACCACGCCCTCCAACTCGGACAGCTCGTGAAAATGCGTGGCAAACAGCGTCTTGGCCCGAATGTGCTGGCTGATGTGCTCCACCACCGACCATGCGATGGAGAGGCCGTCCAGCGTGCTGGTGCCGCGCCCAATCTCGTCGAGTATCAGCAGGCTGCGCGGCGTGGCATTGTTGAGAATGTTGGCGACCTCGCTCATCTCCACCATGAACGTGCTCTGTCCGGATGCCAGGTTATCCGACGCGCCCACGCGCGTGAATATCTTGTCTACGATGCAGATGGTCGCGCTGTCCGCAGGCACGAAGCAGCCCATATGCGCCATCAGCACAATAAGCGCCACCTGCCTCATATACGTGCTCTTGCCCGCCATATTGGGCCCGGTGAGTATCATGATGCTCTCGTCGTGCGAAATATGCGTGTCGTTCTTCACAAAGCTCTGCCGGACAAACGACTCCACGACCGGGTGCCGTCCGCCGATGATGGCGAGGTCTCCCTCCGGCGTGATTTCCGGACGGGCGTAGCCTTTTTCAAACGCGATGGCGGCGAAGCTGCGGAGCATGTCCACCAGCGCGATGACATCGGCGCTTTGCTGGAAGCGGCGGATATTGTCGGACAGCGTCTGCCGGATCGTGAGAAAACACTCGTATTCCAGCGTGATGCGCTTCTCCTCCGCGCCGGTCAGCTTCTCCTCCATCTCTTTAAGCTCCGGCGTCACAAAACGCTCGCAGTTGGCCAGCGTCTGCTTGCGTATGTAGCGGTAAGGGACCAATTCGAGATAGGACTTGGTCACTTCGAAATAATAGCCGAACACCTTGTTATAGCCGACCTTCAGGTTCTTGATGCCGGTCGCCTGTCGCTCGTCGCTTTCCAGCGCCGCGATTTTCTGCTTGCCGTTGTGGGACATCTCCTTCAATTCGTCGATAGCGGCGTTGTAGCCCGTCTTGATGATGTTGCCCTCGGTGACGCCTGTGGGCGCGTCCTCGTCGATAGACGCCTCCAGCAGGGCGCAGATGTCCACCATCACGTCCAGCTCGTTCTGCAGCTTTGCCAGCAAGGCGGACCTGGAGCCCGCAAGGGCGCTTTTCAGAGCCGGAAGACGCTGCAGCGAGGCTTTCAACGCCAGACAGTTGCGCGCGTCCAGCGTGGCGTAGGATATGCGCGTGATCAGCCGCTCCAGGTCGAATATGCCATCCAGCGCCGCGGCGACGGCGTCCATGCGCGGCAGGTCCAGCTTCAGCTCCTCCACGGCGTCCAGCCGTCCGTTGATGCCGTCAACGCTCTGCAGCGGCTCGTTGATGCTGCGCTTCAGCAGCCTTGCGCCCATCGCCGTCTTGGTTTTATCCAAAGTACCGAACAGCGAGCCCTTCACGCGGCCTTCTCGCAGCGTCTTCGTCAGCTCCAGATTGGCGCGCGTGAACATGTCCAGCGCCATATAAGCGCTGGCCGCGTGGTATTGGATGGTGTTGATATGCGACAGCGCATTCTTCTGCGTTTCTTTCAGATAGTCTATCAGCGCGCCCGCAGCGCCCACGCCCGGCATGTCTTCCGATATGCCGTAACCGGCGAGGCTGGTCACACGAAAGTGGCTGAGCAGCGAATCCATCGCCGCATCTTTCTCGAAGAGAAACGACGGGTATTCGCTGACATATATGCTCTGCTCCTTGATCACGCCGCCCATCTGGTCAATAACGGCCTTGTCTTCCGCACGATGTATGATCTCTTTGGGCTGTATGCGCGCGATCTCCCCCAGCACCGACGCGTAACTCTCGTCGGCTATGCACTCGCCCACATAAAACGCGCCGGTGGACACATCCGCATAGGACAGCCCCACGCGCCCCTGGCTGCCGAAAAGGGCGAGTATATAGTTGTTCTCGTTCTCGGCGAGGCTGGCGGTGTCGATCACGGTGCCGGGCGTCACCACGCGGATCACGTCGCGCTCCACCAGTCCTTTACTCTGGGCCGGATCGGACAGCTGCTCGCATATGGCCACCTTGTAGCCCTTGGTGATCAGCTTATCGATATAACCCTGAACGGAGTGGAAAGGAACGCCGCACATGGGCGCACGCTCCGGCAGGCCGCAGTCCCGCCCAGTCAGCACGATCTCCAACTCACGGGAAGCCAGCAGCGCATCGTCGAAGAACATCTCGTAGAAATCGCCCAGCCTGTACATCAGAATGCAATCTTTATATTTCTCTTTGAGCTCCACATAATGGCGCATCATGGGTGACAGTTCGCTCATCGGCTTCCTCCAGCTGGAATATAGTGTTCAGTCTGTTTCTTATCTGAAGTGTCAGTGAAGTCTATTCAAGGCGCACGCCGCGCAGCGTATGCGTCAGCACCTCGTCGATATGAATATTGACGAGGCTGCCCACATCCGTCGCGTCTCCCGCAAAATTGACGGTCTTGGACATGCGCGTGCGCCCCACCACGTC
This sequence comes from Bacillota bacterium, assembly GCA_023428025.1. Classification (GTDB taxonomy): domain Bacteria; phylum Bacillota; class Clostridia; order Christensenellales; family SZUA-584; genus SZUA-584. The sequence goes on along the minus strand of JAEYZN010000012.1, from coordinate 93,842 downwards.
TCCGGCGTCCCGCTTGCTGACGCTTTCCACCAGCACTTCCACCGTGCGGCCCCGGTAGACGCTGTTGCGTTTCTGCATGGAAGCGGTCACCAACGCGTTCAGGCGCGAGAGGCGTTCGGATTTCACGGCCTTTTCGACCTGTTCCGGCATCTCCGCCGCTTTGGTGAGCTTCCTCTTCGAGTAGGCAAAAGTGTAGGCCGCATCGAAGCCGACCCCGGAAACGAGGCTGAGCGTCTTCTTAAACTCCTCTTCCGTTTCGCCGGGGAAGCCGACGATCAGGTCGGTCGTGATGGCGATATCCGGCACACGCGCACGCAGCTTGTCCACCAATTCCAGATAATGCGCCCGCGTATAGCTCCGGTTCATGCGCTTCAATATACCGTCGCTGCCGGACTGCACCGGCAGATGGATGTGCTCGCAGAGGCTGGCGAGATCGCCGTAGCAGGCGATGAGTTCGTCCGTGAGGTCTTTCGGATGAGACGTCATGAAACGGATACGGCGTATGTCCGTCTCGCCGTCGATGCGCCTCAGCAGCTGCGGAAACGATATTCCATCAGCCAGATCGTTGCCGTACGAATTCACGTTCTGCCCGAGCAGCGTGATTTCGGCAACGCCATCCTTACAGAGCGCATCGATTTCCGCGACAATGTCGTCAGCCTGCCGGCTTCTCTCGCGGCCGCGCACATAGGGCACGATGCAGTAGGTGCAAAAGTTGTTGCAGCCATAGATGATGTTTACAAAGGCGCTGGGGCCGCCTTCGCGCCTGACGGGAATCTCTTCCACGATGGAAATGTCCTCGTCCACGCAAAACGCGCGCTGCCCACCGACAAGCACGTCGTCCAGCAGCGACTCCAGCCGGTGGATGCTGTTGGTGCCGAACACCATATCCACAAAATGAAAGCGCCGCATCAGCTTGGCCGCCGCTTCGGGCTGCTGCATCATGCAGCCGCACACCGCGATGATGGCATCCTCTTTACCGTTCTTGTGGTCCTTCAGCGCGCCGATGTTGCCGTAAAGCCTCGCTTCGGCGTGCTCACGCACACAGCAGGTGTTGAACAGCAAAAAGTCCGCATCGGCTTTGTGTTCAGCCGGTGTGTATCCGCAGTCTTCCAACACACCGGCGACTTTTTCGCTCTCGTGTGCATTCATCTGGCAGCCATAGGTTTCGATATGATAGGTCAGCTTCTTTTCGCCGACCAGTTGCTTTAGTTTTTCGCTCACTCTTCGTTTATCTTTCCTCTTTCTTTTCTTTGTCCATTATAATCAGATTTCACCTTTGCCGCAACTCCATAAAAAAAGGAGTCAATCTGCTCTTTATTGGCGTTATTTTTAGCCTTTGTTGACACCCCAGATTCATCAAAAATATTGGATAAAAGCTGTTGACATTAATATGAGAATACTGTATATTATACATCGTCGCGAAAAAACACACGGGGTGTAGCGCAGTTTGGTAGCGCACGTGCTTTGGGAGCATGGGGCCGGGGGTTCAAGTCCCTCCACCCCGACCAGCATAAACAACGTGCTTCGTGGCCCCTTGGTCAAGCGGTTAAGACACCGCCCTTTCACGGCGGTAACAGGAGTTCGAGTCTCCTAGGGGTCACCAATCACCACTCTGCCGCGACCTTTCTGGGGCCTTAGCTCAGTTGGTTAGAGCAGTCGGCTCATAACCGATCGGTCCGGGGTTCGAGTCCCTGAGGCCCCACCAGTAAGAATGTGGCCCGGTAGTTCAGATGGTTAGAACGCTAGCCTGTCACGCTAGAGGTCGAGGGTTCGAGTCCCTTCCGGGTCGCCAGTTTTACTCTGAAAGTGCTTTGAAATCTGAAAGTGGACCAACATGCCTCGGTAGCTCAGTCGGTAGAGCAAGGGACTGAAAATCCCTGTGTCGACAGTTCGATTCTGTCCTGAGGCACCAATTGATTCGCTGATGTAGCTCAATCGGTAGAGCAGCTGATTTGTAATCAGCAGGTTGCGGGTTCGAGTCCCATCATCAGCTCCATGCGGAGGGATTCCCGAGTGGCCAAAGGGAGCAGACTGTAAATCTGCCGTCGACGACTTCGGTGGTTCGAATCCACCTCCCTCCACCACTAAGCCAGTTGATGTGCGAGAATGGCGGAACTGGCAGACGCGCTAGATTCAGGTTCTAGTGGGGTCACACCCGTGCAGGTTCAAGTCCTGTTTCTCGCACCACCCTAAAACACTTCGAGTGTTCATAAGGACAAAAGCAGGTTGATGATATGTCAGCCTGTTTTTGTTTTGCATACATTTCTTTATGCGCCCCGATAAGTTATAATATGACTGATATGGTGCGTGCGGTACAGGTTATTACTAATTATACGATGGAGTGTTGTCTATGGTACATAAAAGTATTGAATCAGAACGAGGGACAGTTCATTACTGGATATCTCATAGCAATAAGGACAGTAAATCGATTGTTTTTTCGCATGGTTTAACAGCCAATCACAGAATGTTTGAAAAACAGGTGGCGTTTTTTAAGCAAAATTTTAATATCATAGCATGGGATGTTCCTTTGCATGGACTGTCATGCCCCTATAAGGACTTTTCGTATGAGAACTGTGCTCAAGCATTGCGTTCAATTTTGGATGCGGAGTCGATAAGTAAAGTTGTGTTGGTCGGAATGTCAATGGGCGGATACCCCTCGCAAATGTTTGCGGAAATGTACCCGCAACGAACAGACGGGTTTGTGGCGCTGGACACAACGCCTTTTGGGCTTGGTTATTATTCAAAATCGGATATATGGTGGCTGAAGCGGGCAGCCTCAATGGCGAAATGGTTCCCAGATAAAACTCTACGTAAAAGTATGGCGAAATCTGTTTCCCGAACAAAGTATTCCTATAATATGATGATGAGTATGCTTGAACCTCTGACAAAAGCCGAGATTATCGAGCAGATGGATATTGCATATGCCGGATTTATTAAAGAGAATCGGAATGTTTCGTTTCCGTGTCCGGCGGCAATTTTACTCGGTGCGTATGATAAAACGGGAAAGGTCCGGGAATATTGCAGGAAATGGGCAAGCAACATGGAATACCCGCTGGTAATGATCGAAAATGCAGCGCATTTTTCAAACGGGGATAATCCTGAACAAGTAAATGCAGAAATACTAAATTTCATTCAGCAATTATGAACTTAACCGGAGTGGTGTAATATTCACTTGCTCACGCCGAAAAACTTTATTTTATGCGGGGTTCCGAGTTTGTCCTTATGAACACTCGCATCATACAAAAGACCGTTGATGTATATCGACGGTCTTTTGATTTGCCTATATTTATGCGGGTTTCGCGTTAGAAAGCCTGCCGCAAAAAGAGTCCGATTTTTATCGGGCTTTTACTTTTATCTTCACCCCCTGTGTATAGACTGCTTGCTGTAAGAACAAAAAAACCTTCGGGCATATATCCGAAGGCTTTCATGCAATCATCTTTAAGTTCCGCTAAAAACTGGCGGCATACTGTTCACTGTCGAAAATGCTGTCATATATAATCCGATCGATGTTGCCGTTCTGATCAAACGTCTCCAGGAAAACTTCCTCTCCCACTGTTTTGAACAGCAATGCATCCGCGGCCGGGGTTCCTGCTGTCAGCACCATAGCGCCGGGGCGCTGACGCGACAGATGGCCGCCGCAGGGGAGTATAATACCGTATTCCGTTTCCACGCCATCGCGCCGTATAACGGCTGTGCTTCCTATTATCATGATGGGCGGACAGTCCTCTCCCGCTGTGATGATCGCGTTGTCAATCAGTTGCTCCAGCTTCTTTATATAGCCGTTTAAAAAGCTCAGCATCCCCATATACGAATCGTAATCGAGAGAATAGCCTTTTATCATATTGAGCTTCTGATGATGTATATACATCATATGATTGGCCAGATAGTCGTAGATGTGTTTTGTCATCGTGACGCGCATTGTTGCCTCCTCCTGAAAGCCGTTCAAAAAGGCACCCTATTGAGGTGTGCCTCCATTATGTCTCAATTGACACAAGGAGTATAATATCGCAAATAGAGAGTAACGTCAACGAAAAATCACGAAGATTTACAGTTATATTTTACATGTACTTAACATTTATTTTTTCTGGAAATAAAAAGAACGACCGGATAACCGATCGTCCTTGATTAATTCGCTTATTTGTCCACAGAAGCCATGTGCTCGATGAGGCTGAGCACCTTGTTGGAATAACCCCACTCATTGTCGTACCAGGAAACGAGCTTGACAAAGTTGGGATTGAGCATGATGCCCGCGCCAGCGTCGAAGATGCTGGTTCTGGCATCGCCGATGAAGTCGGAAGAAACAACCTGATCCTCGGTGTAGCCCAGGATACCGGCCATTTCATTCTCGGAGGCCTTCTTGATAGCGGCTTTGATCTCATCGTACGTGGTGGCTTTCTCGAGGCGGACAGTCAGGTCCACAACGGAAACGTCAGCCGTGGGCACGCGGAAAGACATACCGGTGAGCTTGCCGTTCAGCTTCGGGATAACCTTGCCAACCGCTTTTGCAGCGCCCGTGGAAGACGGGATGATGTTGAACGCAGCACCTCTGCCGCCTCTCCAGTCCTTCTTGGAGGGGCCGTCCACCGTCTTCTGGGTGGCCGTGGTGGCATGAACCGTCGTCATCAGGCCTTCGATAATACCGAAGTTGTCGTCGATGACCTTGGCCAGCGGAGCCAGGCAGTTGGTGGTGCAGGAAGCGTTGGACACAACGTTCATATCGGGCTTGTAGGAATCCTGGTTGACGCCCACAACGAACATCGGCGCGTCAGCTGAGGGAGCGGAAATGACGACCTTCTTGGCGCCGCCGGCGAAGTGTGCGCTGGCTTTTTCCGTCGTTGTGTAGACGCCCGTCGACTCGACGATATATTCCGCACCGCAGGAACTCCATGGAATCTCAGCAGCGTTCATGCAGGCATATACGGCGATTTCCTTGCCATTGACGACGATCGCACCGTCTTTGGGCGACGCAGTCCCTTTAAAACGGCCATGCACGGTGTCATACGTCAGCATGTACACCATGTACTCGGGATCGATGAAGGGATCGTTGATGCCCACGACCTCGATGTTGGGGTTTCCCACAGCTGCGCGGAAAACCAGCCGACCGATACGGCCAAAGCCATTGATACCAACCTTTATTGCCATATTAAAATCCTCCTTGGTTAAATAAATATTTCACAAACTTACTGGACTATCATAATGCATCGGAAAAGAAATTTCAACAATGAAATGCCTTTTTCCTCACATCAGAATCTGTTTCAATTACGCGGGATGGATCATGTTCGCTTTGTCAAGCGTTGACGCATCCACGCCGTATTTCTGCGCTCTTCTGAATTCAAAGAACTTCTGGGATACCTGCGGGAACAGCGCGTAGGACAATATATCCTCCTCCTGCTCCATGTACTCCTTGATTTCTTCGCGGTATTTATCCAGCTCAGGCGCAATGTCGTCCGCAGGGCGGTGCGTGATCACCGTATCGTCGCCGATGCACTTCTTGCGCACGTCCGGGTCCACCTCGCCGGGCAGCTGGCCGTATTCGCCGCGCAGCAGCGCCTTGCTCTCCTTGGACACCATTTTATATCGCTCTCCCGCTATCACGTTCAGCACGGCCTGCGTGCCAACGATCTGGCTGGTGGGCGTCACGAGCGGCGGGTAACCGAACTCTTTACGCACACGCGGCACTTCTTTGAGCACTTCCTCGAGCTGGTCTCCCTTGCCCGCCTTATCCAGCTGATCAAGCAGGTTGCTGAACATGCCGCCCGGCACCTGGTAGATGAGCGTGTTGATGTCCACGCCCAGCACGTCGAGCTTCAGGAAGCCGTCTCCCATCAGGCGCCTGGCGACGCCCTTGAAATGCTGTGCAATATTGTTGAGCAGCACGATATCCATGCCGGTGTCGTACTCGGTGCCCGCCAGCGTGGCCACCAGCGATTCGGTGCAGGGCTGGGCCGTTCCGTTCGCCATAGGCGACAGCGCACAGTCCACGATGTCCGCGCCCGCTTCAATAGCCTTCAGATAAGCCATATCGCCCACGCCCGTCTTGTTGTGCGTGTGAACATGGATCGGGATCTTGACCGCCTGCTTAAGCTCCTTAACGAGTTCGTAGGCTTCGTAAGGCAGCAGTAGGTTGGCCATGTCCTTGATGCAGATGGTGTCGGCGCCCAGCAGCTCCAGCTGCTTCGCCATGTCCACAAAGTACGCACGCGAGTGAACCGGGCTGGTGGTGTACGACAGAGCCGCCTCGCAGATACCGCCATATTTCTTGGTGGCAGCCATTGCGGTTTTCATGTTGCGGATATCGTTGAGCGCATCGAAGATGCGGATCACGTCGATGCCGTTTTCAATGGCTTTCTTGACAAACAGGTCTACCACGTCGTCAGCATAGTGCTTGTATCCCAGCAGATTCTGTCCGCGGAGCAGCATCTGCAGCTTGGTGTCCGGGATTGCGGACTTCAGCACGCGCAGCCGTTCCCACGGGTCTTCATTGAGAAAGCGCAGGCAGGAGTCGAACGTCGCGCCCCCCCACGCTTCCAGGGACCAATAACCCGCCCGATTTAACTGGTCGGCTACGGGCAGCATCTCTGACGTCTTCATGCGGGTGGCTGCTTGCGACTGATGCGCGTCTCTTAATATTGTGTCGGTAATATGGACTTTCCCCATCTATTTAAACCTCCTTATACTCGTATTATATAGGCTTTGGCCGACATGATTCCTCATTTTGTCTCATCATCACGCCAGCCCATTTGTTTTAAACCTAAGTCTGCAATGATTAAGCCAATACCGCCAGCAGGTCGCCCGCGTTCACGGCAGAGCCTTTCGAGACCGGAAGCCCGACAACCTTGCCGGAAACAGGCGACATGATCTCGTTCTCCATCTTCATGGCTTCCAGAATCATCAGCACATCGCCCTCTTTCACGGTATCACCCGCGCTGACACGGACATCCAGTATGGTGCCCGGCATAGGCGCTTTGACCTGTGTGCCATCGGCAGGAGCCGGAGCAGCTGCAGCGACAGGCGCGGGTGCCGCCACAGGAGCCGCGACAATGGGCGCAGGCGCCGCAACAGGAACAACAGGCGCCACAGCCGGAGCCGAAGCGCCGCCGATTTCTTCAACTTCCACGTTGTAACTGATTCCATTAACGCTGATCTTGAATTTACGCATTTGATTATCCTCCAAATAAGTCATTAAAATCTGTTGGTAACCTGTTCGATTCTCCCCGTGGAGCCCCATACCGGCAATGCCGAATGCGCACGGCGAATCGATTTTATCACAATACCGTTGGATGATCTGCCCATGCTGGCCGCCACCGCTGCCATAATCACCGCGATCACCGTCGGACCAATACCTTCAGACACCTCAGGCGCAGCCACTGCTGTCTGCTGTGTCACTTCAGAAACTGCCGATTGGCGTTTTTCCTTTTTTTCCTTCTTTGATCTGCCAAACATATTATCCTCCTTGCTACGGCCGGGTCAGATGCTTTTTCGGCAGTTTGTTTTCCCGTTTGCCGATCGCAAGTTCCAGAGCGCCGGCCAGCCGCTGCCGCGTTTCGGAGGGATAAATGACTTCATCCACATAGCCCATCTTGGCCGCTTCCCAGGGAGACGCGAACGTTGCGGCGTATTTATCAGCCGCTGCTTTTCTCGCATCAATCGGCTCATCCGCCTTGGCGATATCGTCTCTTAGGAGTATCACTGCCGCCGCGTCGGCAGGCAGGCAGGAAATCTGCGCATCCGGCCAGGCATAAACCATATCCGCTCCCAGCGCTTTGGGCGACATCGCGATATAGCCGGAACCGATGGCCTTTCCGGTAATGACCGTCAATTTGGGTACCGTTGCGGAAGCATAGGCCGAAATCAGCCTGGCGCCGCTTTGTATCAGGCTGCCCTGTTCCTGTTTTAAATCCTTCACAAAACCAGGAGTGTCGGCGAACGTCACCACAGGCAGCCCGAAAGCATCACAGAAGCTGACAAAGCCCGCTGCTTTTTTGCTGCTGTTGGTATCGATAAACGCGCCCGGCTTGTTGGCCACAACGCCCACGCTTCGACCGCCCAGGCGTGCAAAACCGGTCTTGATCTCGGACGCGTATCCCGCCTGGGATTCTAAGAATACGCCGTTGTCAAACACAGAGGAGATCACCGACAGAATGTCCCAACTGCCCGAGTAATTTTCGAGGAGCCTGTTTAAATCATCGTTGTTGTCCAGCATCGGCGCATCGACAAGATTGTTGTCGGGAAGATATGACAGCAATTGACGAAGCGCGCCCAGCGCATCGTCTTCCGACGCGTATTTGAAATGGACCAGACCTGTTTTTTCGAAATGGACAGCCGCACCGCCGACGGCTTCCGGTTTGGACGGCTTATCCGTTTCGCTGAAAGCGCCGGGAGCCGCCGTGAAGATTCCGCCAACGCCCTCAGCCATGAACACAAAGTCACTTAAGGGCGCGAAAAACGCTGCGCTGCCTGCACACTGGCCACAGACCACCGACAGAATCGGCACCACGCCGGAAAGCTCAGCCATCTTTGCATAGATGCTGCCGAACCCTTCAAGCGCGCCTGCGCCTTCACCCAGCCGTGCGCCCATGGAATCCAGCAATCCGATGACCGGCAGGCCCGTTTTTCCCGCCATATCAAGCAGCTTGCAGATCTTGCGCGCGTGCATCGTTCCCATGGAACCGCCAAGCACCGTATAGTCCTGGGAAAACACATAAACGCCGCGGCCGTCTATGGTGCCATACCCGGTCACCACGCCTTCGCCGGGGGCACTGACTTCCTTCAGGCCCGCGACAGCATTCGAGTGCTGGACAAAAGCATGCATCTCCACGAAACTCTCAGCATCCAGAAGCTTGGAAATTCTCTCTCTTGCTGTGAGTTTTGACGCTGCGTGCTGGGCATCGGTACGCTGTGGATTCCCCAGTGCTGCCGACTGTCTTTTTTGAGCCAGTAAGTCAAAGCCAGTAAGTTCGCTCATGTAGTACTTAACCTCCGTTTTAAATATGTATGAAAACGTTTGACCTCGTCAAGTCCAATTAAATATCAATCTAGCCCAATTTCTTTATTCTACATTACTTGCCTTTATCCTTTAATAATTTTAGTGATGTTCAATATTTCGGTAAATAAAATTAACAAACTGCTGTTAATTGTCCTGAATATCAAAAAGGCGCAATTCGTTTGAGGTCAAATATCGCCACTGACCCGGCTGCAAGCCGCCCAGATTCAATTTTCCAAACGAGGTTCTTTTCAAGTTCATAACATGACATCCAACCGTTTCGAACATTCTCTTGACCTGCCGGTTGCGGCCTTCGTGTATCGTTATTTCCAGCCTGGCTCTACTCTCCGATCTTTCAAAAAATTTGATCCTTGCAGGCGCTGTTTTCGTTCCATCCAGCAATACGCCGTTTTCAAGGTGCCGGACAGCCCCGTCATCCAGCCGCCCATGAACCACGGCTTCGTATGTTTTGTCCATTTCATGCTTGGGATGCGTACAACGATATGCAAATTCCCCGTCATTGGTGAGGATCAGCAGCCCTTCGGTGTCATAATCCAGCCTGCCCACAGGAAAAACCCTCTCCTCTATTCCCGCGATCATATCCAAGACGGTTTTGCGGCCCCGGTCGTCATGGCAGGTGCTGAGCACGCCTGCGGGCTTGTTGAGCAATATATAGATATTTTTGTTCTGAGGCGCTAAAAGGGTGCCGTCAACGGCCACCGTGTCGGCATCAGGATCAATGTCCATGCCAATCGATTCCACGGGTCTGCCGTTTACCGTCACCCTTCCCTCAGTAATCATGACATCTGCACCCCGGCGGGAGGCAGCGCCACAGGATGCAATGTACTTGTTCAGCCTCATGAATACCCCCAAAAATCACATAATCAAAATCCTCTTAATTGATCCAACGGTTGATCAATTTGCTAAGGTTATAGGAATAGGAATTCTCTCCGATATCCCTCGGCGCGGACAGGGCCACAGACTGTATCTTGTTTTCGCCCAGCCACAGGTCGATATGCCCCACGCTTTGCCCTTTTTGCACGGGCGCCGCCACATTATCGTCAATATATACCCGCTTTTTCAGCTGTTCAATCTCCTGCTGGGTCAGGGGATAATAAATATCCTCCATCGTGTAGACCGGAAAGCTGTCTTCCACGCCTTCATCCACGGCGACCTCACCCACCAATTCGCCGGCCTTCACTATCAGGCTGTTCTCATAGTTCTCAAAGCCATAATCCATCAGCGCCATGCAGTCATTGAACATATCGGGCGCGGCCAGCACCACGGATACCAGCTGCATATCGTCTCGCTGGGCCGCTGCGGAAAGACACCTCCCGGCATCCTTTGTAAAGCCTGTTTTGATGCCGTTGCCGCCATCGTAATTCCAGAGTATCTTGTTCTTGTTTTTGACCACCCGGTCCCATTCATGGCCTTCCCAGGGCAATGTCTTATACTGTGTTTTCACGATTTCGCAGAACATCGCGTTATGCATGGCATACGCGGATATCAGAGCCAGATCATACGCCGTGGTGTAATGGTTGTCTATCGGAAGCCCGTTGGGATTGGCGAAATGGGTGTTATACGCGCCGATATCCTGAGCCTTCCTGTTCATCATATCGACAAATCCATCCACCGAGCCGCCGATATGTTCGGCAATAGCGACAGCCGCATCGTTGCCGGAAGCCAGCATCAAACCAAACAGCATGTCCGACAACGTCATCTTCTCGCCCACCGACAGCCAGATGGAGGAGCCCTCCACGCCGCTGGCGTTGGGGCCAACTTCCACGATATCGTCCAGATTACCGTTTTCCAGCGCCACGATCGCCGTCATGACCTTGGTGGTGGATGCCATCGGCATCTTTTCATGCGCGTTCTTCTCATAAAGCACACGCCCTGTCGTCGCCTCGATAACCACAGCAGATTCGGCGGAAACGCTGACGTCCACCGCCTTGGGACCACTGACATTATACGAGAATACAAGCGCAAAAGCCAGCGCAAATAACGGTATCTTTTTTAGCGCCCGTTTCAAACGTTATTCCACCCCTTTATCCCTGCAGCGCTTGAAAGCTTCCTTGATTTCCACAATAAAGTCGGGAACGGCCTCAATCAAGTGCTCGACAACTGTCCGTCCGCTCACCGGCAGCAGCTGTATGTTGTTTTCGTCCACCACCAAAAAGCCGACCGGGCATATGGAAACGCCGGAGCTTGCGCCGCCCGCAAACGGGTGCTGCTGGCTCTGGCCGGCACCGGAGTCCTGCCCGCCCTGTTTGCCCGACGCGCCATATTCGCCGCCGCCCGCAACGAAGCCAAACGAGACCTTTGTGATGGGTATGATCGTCGCTCCATCTGTGGATATGACCGGATCGCCGACTATCGTGTTGACGTCCACCATCTCCTTGATTTCACTCATTGCTGTCTGCATGATATTTTCTATCGGATGCATAAAGTTCACCGCCTTTTATTGATTTTATAGATCATATAACCAATAATAATATTTGCCAGAGACAATGTGATTATGCAGTCTGCAGATAACGAAAATGAACGTTTGGCAAACACGGGCACAGTGTTTACGAGAATTTTGTGCCTTTTGTTTTTGATGAAACAAACAAGAGCGCCCGCGGCGGACTGGACAAGGCCGCAAAGCATGGCCGTCGCAAAAGCATCCTCCAGGCCTATGCTTATTCTAAAGCGCAGATTATAAGCGGATTTTGCGTTGATGAAGGCGAATAGTTTGCTGCGCGCCTGCTCGTTGCTTTTGGGCGCGCGTTTTTTTTCTATCGTCTTGATGATATCGAGCAAGGAGACGACGCGCTTTTCCTTCGGTTGATCGACGCAGTAGAGCGTGAATATATCCCCGCTCTCCCGCCGAAGCTCATATTTTCTTTTAATCACAGTAATACCCAGCGCGCGCACAATCAGGCTCATCTGGGTGTCCCGAGCTTCGATGATAAAATTTATCTTGATCAGCAGAACCAGCAGCAGCACCGCCGCAACAATCAGCAACGTGACAATAATAAAAAACAACGCCTTTCTCACATGTTCAGACGTTGTTATTATTATCTAATTGATGGAAATCAATTCATGCTTCGGAGATGTTTAGTTCCGGTAGTTCCTCCAGCGACCGCAGCCCGAAGTGGCGCAGAAATTCGTCGCTCGTCGCATACAAAACGGGATTGCCGAGCGCTTTCTTCCGGCCCGCGCGCAAAATCAGCCCTCTCTCGATCAGCGTCGCCACAGAATAGCTGCTCTTCACTCCGCGTATCTGCTCGATCTCAAACCGGGTGATGGGCTGCTTGTAGGCGATGATGGCCAGCGTCTCCACGAGAGACTGGGACAGGCGGGATTTTTTGACGGGCGCGAGCACCGCTTCGATATACGGCGAATACTCGGGGTTTGTGCACAGCTGCAGCTTGCTGTCCACCTTAACCAACAGCATACCGGCGTGCTCCTGCTGCCGCCTCTCAATTTCCTTGTCCACAATGCCCATTAATTGAGCCGTATCAATATTCAGGGCCGCCGCAATGTCGGATATCTCCACGGCGTCTCCCGCCATGAACAATATGCTTTCCAGCGCGCCGATCATCATCTCGTCGTTCAACCCGCAGCCTCCTCGGATTTTCTGGTAATATATATCTCGTCAAAGCAACCATCCTGCTGTATCGTCACCAGGCTCTTATGCATCATGTTGAGCAGGGCGATAAACGTGACCGCCACTTCCATGCGTGACCGGGCTTCGGAAAACAACGCGCCGAAGGTCGTCATGCCGCATTGCCCCAATATACGCAGTATATAGCGGGACCGTTCGCGTATCGTATAGGCGTCCTTGCGTATCTGCACTTCTTCGATATGCTCATACTCCGCGTCCGGCTGTCTCTTTAATACCTCCATATAAGCGGCGCACAGGCTGTCCAGCGTCATCTGCTCCAGCTCCAGCTTTTCACCCGGAAAGCCCAACTCCTCCGGCAGCTTGTAGTAGACGTTTTCCGCCTTTGCTTCCATCGCCCTGAGGGATTCCGCCGCTTCTTTGTATACCTTGTAGGTCTTAAGACGCGAAATAAGCTCCTGCTCCGGGTCTTCCTCTTCGGTCTCCACCTCCTCGGAGGGCAGTATCATGCGCGACTTGATATACAGCAGCGTGGCCGCCATTTCAAGGAATTCACTGGCACTATCCATAGACAGCGATTCCATCGACGACACATACTCCAGATATTGCCCGGTCACCTCGGAGACGAAAATATCTTCAATATCAATGCGCGCCCGGCCGATCAGGTGCAACAGCAAGTCCAGCGGCCCTTCAAATTGTTCGATTCTGACTTTATAATCGTAATCGTCCTTCATCAGAAAAACAACCCAAAAAACAAAGAATATAATGTTAACACGCCGCTGGCGAGAAAGCTCAGCGCGTATTGGATGTAGTTGGTCAGGAACAGCACGGCCAACAGCACAATCTGACCATATCTCATATAAGCCATGAAAAACCGCGGACTTTTCCGCGCGATAAAGCCGCTGATAAGGTGATGCCCGTCCAGCGGCGGCACGGGTATAAGGTTAAAGAAGCAGAGGAATATGTTCATCACGATGATGTTCTGGATAATGGTCAGAACGATGGCGTTTGTGACACCGAACGCTCCAATCAGCAGATACCAGACAAGGGTGAACACAAACGAAAGCATCAGGTTCATAGTCACGCCGGAAAGCGAGACCAGAACATTGGCTTTTTTGTAATTGTGGTAATTTCTCGGATTCGTCGGCACAGGCTTGCCCCACCCAAAGCCGAGAAAAAGGAACGAAATAAATCCGAAAAGGTCTAAATGCTTCGTCGGGTCCAGTGTGACCCGTCCCAGATTCTTGGCTGTGGGATCGCCCATTTTATTGGCCATCCACGCGTGGGCCGCTTCATGAAATGACAGCGCGATCACGAGCGCAGGCAGTAGATAAAGCACCGACAGCAGGAATTCTTCGAAGCGGCCATTGAACAAAAGAAATATGGGGGTTCTGCTGAGTATGTTATTCGCAAAATTTCCGAGCATTTCATTCTCCCAAAGCTATGATATGTCCAGTATATAGGCAAGTCCAAGCCTTTTCAATAATGCAATATGTCGAAACTGTAAACATATATCAGTCTCCTGAAAAAAAGCGCACCCAAAAAGCGCGCTTTCCCCAAAACTTTTTACTTAGCCGTCTATTTGTAACCGTCAAACAGCTGGCTTCGTTCTTTCTTTATGGCCGAAACATTGGACCGGTTAACTTCCCGTTCAGGCGCGGCTTCGCTTCTGGCTTTCTTGAGTTCTTCGCTCAGGCTCTGGTATTCACGCCGCAGCGCTTCCAGTTGATCCTGAAGCTTGAGCAGATCATCCGCGAGATTGATGGCGGTGAGCACCGACAACGTCCCGGAGCTGAGGTTCACGTACTGGCTCTTCATCTCCGACATCTTCCGGTCCACGTAGATGGCGACTCTGTGTATGTACTCCTCGCTTTCAAAGCCAGCCATCATATACTCTTTACCGCATATCTTGACCCTTGTACGCGTTTTATCCATCGCTCATCAACACCCCAATATCAGTAATATTGAAGTCATTATATACCAACATAAAGAATATTACAACTATCCCATATACAAAATGTTGTATTAATCCCTGAGTTTTGCGCCAAATTTCGCCCCTGCGGCGGCGACAACGGCGTCCCGCGCCTGATTGGCCTCCTCGTCAAGCATCGTTCTGTCCTTCGCGCGCAGCACAATGGTGTAGGCCAGGCTCTTCCTGCCTGCGCCCAGCTTGTCGCCCGTGTATACGTCGAACAGCGCCGCGCTTTCGAAATACGGACCGGCGTTCTCGCGGATGCAGTCCAGCAAATCGCCGGCAGGCACATCCTCGTTGACGATCAGCGCCACATCACGCTCCACTGCCGGGAACTTGGGCAGCGGCTCATATTTGACCACATCGTTAGCCGCTTCGCACAGTCCGTGCAGGTCGATCTCTGCCAGATAAACGCGCTTGGTTATGTCGAACGCGGCGCAGACATCCGGATGAACTTCGCCCAGCTCGCCCAGCTTTTCGCCGCCGGCATAGACCGACGCTCTGCGGCCCGGATGGAAGTAATCCTCCCCATCCGCCATATAGCGCGTGTTGTATATGCCAAACGCTTCCAGCAGGTTCTCCACCACACCTTTGAGCGAGAAGAAATCCTCGTCGCCGGACAGAGCGATGCAGATATATTTGCGTTCGTCCGGCAGTTCTCCGTCTTTTTTCGGCGGCAGATAAACACGCCCGGCCTCAAACAGCCGGATATCCTTCACCTTGCGGTTCAGGTTGTTGGCCGTCACTTTCAGCATATCCGGCACCGGAGACGTGCGCATCTGCGCCTGTTCGTCACCCAGCGGGTTCAGGATGCTGACCATATTCTGCCTTCTGTCGTTTGAAGGCAGGTTCAGCTTGGCATGGTCTGCCGCAGCCCCGAACGAATAGGTGACGCACTCGAAGCATCCCAGATGTGTCAGCAGGCGGCACGCCCTGTCGGTACAGGCTTCTTCGGCGGAATAGACACCGCGCTTGATTGCGCCCGTCATCGTCTGGCTGGGGATGTTGTTGTAGCCGTACATGCGCGCCACTTCTTCGGCGATGTCGTCGCCCATCGAGATGTCGCCGCGGAAGCTGGGGATATCACATGTCAGAACACCGCCTTTCAGAGCGGTAGGAATGAACACGCTGCGCAGGTAGTTCGCCATGTCCTCGTCCGCCAACGCGGTGCCAAGTTTGGCGTTGATTTTATCCACGGATACCGTCACCGTTTTGGGAGACAGATCGGCGGATACGATGTCGATCTCGCCCGGCACGGTCTCTCCCGCGCCCAGCAGCTGCACCAGATGCAGCGCTCTGTCTATCGCGGTTTTGCAGCCCGCGGCATCGATGCCCTTGGAAAAGCGCATGGCCGATTCGGTCTGCAGGCCCAAGGCACGCGCCGTGCGGCGGACGTTGCCCTGCCGGAACTTTGCCGATTCAAATATGACCGTTACCGTGTCCGTCTTGATCTCAGAGTTCTCGCCGCCCATGATACCGGCGATGCCGATAGCGCCCTGCGTGTCACAGATCAGCAGCATATCCTCTGTCAGCGCACGTTCCTTGCTGTCCAGCGTCACGATCGTCTCGCCGGGCTTGGCCCGTCTCACGATGATATGGCTGCCGCGAATGTCCTTGTGGTCGAACGCGTGCATCGGCTGCCCCATCTCCAGCATCACGAAGTTGGTGATATCCACGATGTTGTTGATGGAACGCACCCCCGCCGACGTCAGGCGGTCCCGCAGCCATTTGGGCGACGGGCCGATCTTGACGTTTCTGACGGCGCGCGCCACGTATCTTTCGCAGAGGTCGCTGTCCTCCACCGTCACGTTCACATAATCGCTGATATTGCCGGCGCCTTCGGTATAGCCGACGTCCGGCAGCTTGATGGCTTTGCCCAGTGATGCCGCGCATTCACGCGCCACGCCCAGCACAGACAGGCAGTCCGGTCTGTTGGCGCCCACCTCGATTTCGAAGACCGTGTCATTGAGGCCCAGCACCTCGCGCAGCGGCGTTCCCGTCGGGTCATCCTCGTGCAGGATCATAATGCCGTCCACGTCCGCTCCCGGATAATCGGAGGCGGAGAGACCCAGCTCCTGCCCGGAACACAGCATGCCGTACGAATACACGCCGCGCAGCTTGCTCTTGCTGATCTTGAAGCCGCCCGGCAGATTCGCGCCGATCATCGCCACAGGGACAATTGCGCCTTCGAAAATATTCTTCGCGCCGCAGACGATCTGCAGTTCTTCCTCTCCCGTATCCACCTGACAGACGGACAGCTTATCCGCTTCGGGATGCTTCCTGATCGAATTGATGCGGCCCACCACCACATTTTCCAGCGACGCGCCCAGCTTGCGGAAGCCATCCACGGCACTGCCCGTCATGATGAGGCGCTGCGCCAGATTCTCGGGGGCGATATCCATGTCCACATAATCGGACATCCATTTATACGGTGCTATCATCTTATTTCCTCCTATTTGAACTGGGCCAGAAAGCGGATGTCGTTCTCATACAGCAGACGGATATCCGTAATGCCGTATTTGATCGTCGTCAGCCGGTCAAGCCCCATGCCGAAAGCGAAGCCGGAGTACACGTCCGGGTCTATGCCGCAACCGCGAAGCACCTCGGGATGCACCATGCCGCTGCCCAGCACCTCGATCATGCCGGTGCCCTTGCAGACATTGCAGCCCTTGCCATGGCACTTGGAGCAGGTGGCGTCCACCTCGGCGCTGGGTTCCGTGAACGGGAAGTGGCCGGGACGGAATTTCGTTATGGTGTCTTCGCCGTAGAGTTCCTTCAAAAACACGCTCAGCGTGCCTTTCAGATGCGCGAGGCTGATGCCCTTGTCTATCACCAGGCCTTCGATCTGGTTGAATATCGGCGAATGTGTCGCGTCCACGTCGTCGCTGCGGTACACGCGGCCCGGACAGATCATGCGGATGGGCGGCTTTTGCGCCAGCATCGTCCGTATCTGCACCGGCGACGTATGCGTGCGCAGCACGACATCGTCCGACACGTAGAACGTATCCTGCATGTCTCTCGCCGGATGCTCCTTCGGGATGTTCAGCATCTCGAAGTTGTATTTGTCGTATTCGATCTCCGGGCCGTCCATCACGTCGAAGCCCATGCTCACGAATATATCGCGAATCTCATAATAGATGCGCGTCAGCGGATGCAGGCCGCCGATGTTTTGCTTCTTTCCCGGCAGCGTCACGTCCACCTTCTCGGCGATCAGCCGCTTATGCTTTTCAGCCAGCCTGATATCGCCGATCTTGGCGTCCAGCGCCTCGGTGATCTCATCGCGCAGCTCATTCACGCGTTTCCCAAACTCCGGCCGTTGTTCTTCGGGAATATCCTTCATGCCGCGAAGCGCGGCGGTCAGCTCACCCTTTTTGCCCAGCAGCCTCAACCTGATCGATTCCAGATCGGCCAGCGCGTCAGTGTTTTTGATTTCCTGCAGAGCACTTTTTCCCAGCTCCTCCAGCCCCAAAAACAAGTTCATCGATGACTCCTTTCAAAGCCGGATAAACCGGCGTCATGCTTTCCTTTAAATAAAAAAGACCTTCGCCATGGGGCGAAAATCCGCGGTACCACCCAAATTTGCTGCCGCCAAGGGCGGTCAGCCTTCTTCGCTGTAACGGAGCGTCCCGTCCCTTTTCAAGGCTGCTCGACCGGCGAATATTCACCATCCACACAGGCAGACGCTTTCAGCCAAGGCGTCTTTCTCTTTTTGCCTGCGGAGCTGAACGGCTACTGCTCCGGCTTCATCGCATTATTGGGCAAATTATAGCACAGTGAGCGCAGTTGAATCAAGACCGTATTTTGTATATCAATATACCGGCGGCCACCGCGGCGTTCAGACTCTCCGCCTTGCCATATATCGGGATGCGGACACATATCGTCGACAACGCCAGTATTTCTTCGGAAATACCGCGCGCCTCGTTGCCGATGACGAGGCATGTTTTGTCAGCCATTAGTTGAAAATCAGTCTGGCCCTTCAAATCGGCACCGGCCACCTGATAGTCGTTTTTCAGCAGGCCTTCCAGATACACGCGCAGATCGGTGCGCACGATGGTCAGATGAAACAGGCTGCCCATGGACGCGCGAACAGCCTTGGGCGAATAAGGGTCTGCACTGCCCAAAGACAGCACCACCCCGCCGCAGCCCGCCGCGTCCGCCGTACGGATGATCGTCCCGGCGTTCGCCGGGTCCTGTACGTCGTCCAGCGCGACGATGAAACCGCTTCCGATATCTGCCGGAGCCGGAATATCCGCCACGGCCGCCACATTTTGCGGCGTCTTGCAGTCGCATACCGCCCGCATGACATGAGGCTCCACGGCCACGACGCGTTTCCCCAGCGTTGCGGCACAGGCGGCAAATTCCTGCCGGGTGTCAGCCGTCACGATCAGCGTCCGCAGCAGCTGCGGCGCGTGCCGGAGCAGCTCGCTCACGCACTTTTGGCCTTCCACCAGAAATGCGCCGTGTTCCAAACGGCCTTTCCGGTCCTGCAGGCTGCGCGCCATCCTGACAAATTCGTTCTGCGTGCTGGTGATGACAGTTGCACCGCTCATTACTGCGCCTCCTGCACATACAAATACCATGACGGCAGCGATAAGAATATGCTCCTGTCACGCATGCCGCTCGCAATATTGATGGACGTTTTATACAGCAGCGCGTTTGTCCTGAAATAGAGGCCGATATGCGGCATCGCGGTAAGGAACCGGTCCTCCATCGCCAGATACGCGGCCTTCATCGCCACATCGTCCGCGGCGGTTTTGCAGGCTTGAAGCAGCGCGTCCAGATCGGCATCCGTAAACCTGCCGTAATTACGCAGCCCATCCGTTCCCACAAGGCTGGTAATATCCGGATTCACATCCAGATAAAATGTGCAAAGCGCCAGATCGAATGCACCGGCCTCCAGGCTTTGCTTATGAACATCCTTATCCACTTCGTTGATTGCAACGTTGATTCCGCAATTTTTCAGCTGCGTGGCAATATTCTCCGCCACATCGTGGCGGTAAGGGTCTTCCGCGTTGGTGGATACAAGCAGCTGGATATTCAGTTCCTGAATCTGATCGCCGCTCACCTGCTCAACGATGCCGTTTGAATCACGGTCCTTCCATCCGGAAAGCTCAAGCAATTCCATCGCTTTCTGGCGGTTGAATTCGTACAGGTTGGCTGAGCCGCCCGACAGATAAGAATCAGGCGGGATGGGATAGTCCACCGCCACGGCATGCCCCAGCAGCGCCTTGGAGATGATATCGCGCTTATCCAGCGCGTAGGCCAAAGCCAATCTCAGGTTGGGGTCCTGAAATATACCGGTCATGTTGGGCACCAGGCAGTCGTAATACTGTGTCAGGTAATCCACATAGGCTACTTCGCCAAACTTCTGATAGGTATCCACCGTCAGTTCCGGTGTCGTGACGATATCCAGAAGGTTCTGATCGAACGCGCTCATTTCCGCATCGTGATTCGGCGAGCCCAAAACATTCAGCTTCTGTATGTACGGCTGTTGCTTCCACCAGGCTGCATTCGGCTCCATTGTCAGGCCGTCCGGCATATTGATGTCAGAGACATAGTAGGGGCCTGTCCCCACAGGGGCTGCGGTGTCGATATCGGCGGACTCGAAGTAAGCCTTGCACAACACAGGAAACGTCATAAAATACAGCGCGGCGTTGCCCGGTTCGGTAAACGTGACGGACAGCGTGTAGTCGTCTATGATCGTACAGTCCACGATCTGCCCGTTGTACTTCGCATAGGACGAATCGGCTTCAGAATATGTCCTGATCAGGTCGATCGTGTATTTTAGGTCTGCGGATGTGAAGTCCCCATGATCCTGCTGCCACTTCACGCCTTTTCTGAGGACGAAAGTCCAAATCAGGCCCGTCGGGTCTACAGACCATGTTTCCACCAGCTCCGGCTGGGGCTTGCCGTCGTTGCCCATGCGGATCGGTTTTTCATAGATCAGCGAAAAGTAATTATAGAGCTCAACATTTTTCACTTTGAGCGGATTGTAAGACGTTCCGGAATCGTTCGGTATGGCAAAGCTTATCTCGCCGCCAGCGGCCGGCACCGGCTCCTTGATGACCGGCGGCAGCGTGTATTTCGGTATGGGCGTTTGCGTCGCTGAAACCGCCTCATTGGCGCCTGTGCCGCATCCAACAGAAACCAGAACGATGGTCAGCGACAAAACGCACAGTAGAAAACGCTTAAAAATCCTTGTACAGGCTTTTGTATATATCATAATATTTCTCAACCTTGACCAGGTAATTTTCTGTTTCAGCGTGCTGGATGTTGACCAGTTCTCCGTCCTCAAGCCAATCCTTCACGTTCCCGGGGCCTGCGTTATAAGCCGCAAACACCTTTTGCAGATCACCGTCAAACATATCGCCCAAATAAGCCAGATACCAGCAGCCAATGCGGATGTTGATCTCCGGTTCCCATAAGCGGTCTGCGGAATAATTCTCTATGCCGATCTTCTCGGCGGCCCACGTGCCGGTATCGGGAAGTATCTGCATCAGGCCCACAGCCCCTTTGACCGACTCCGCGTGCTCATTGAAGCGGCTCTCCGTGCATATGACCGCCGCGATGTGGTACTCGTCAAGGCCATAGTTCTTAAGTGCGAACTCTTCACTATACTTCTTTATCAGTTCCTGATGCTCCAGCGGGAACAACTTATCGATACCGACGCGCAGCAATATGGCTGCCGCAAAAACCACTATCAGGCACAGCACTGTCCATACTTTTCTGTTTTTGGCCGGCAGCTCGTTGCTTCGCCGTCTGTATTTGCCCATATATCGTCACCTCGTTAATTACTCTTTTCAAGCAGATCGTTGATTCTGACATGCAGTTGCTGCAGCGTACCGTTGTTTTCAATCACTTCGTCCGCATATCGCTTCATGTCGTCGTCGCTCATCTGGCTCTCAATGCGGCGGATCACATCCTCGCGGCTGGCTGAATCCCGCAGCATCACCCGCCGGATGCGCGTTTCCATATCGGCAACCACCAGCCAAACATAATCCACCTTTTCATGCATGCCTGCCTGAATCAGCAAGGCCGCGTCCAGAAACACCCGGCCATTATGTCGGCTGGCCTGTTCGAACATGGTTTCGATGATGACCGGATGGAGCAGGCTGTTCAATCGCGCCACACGTTCCGGGTGTCCGAAGACGTGGGCCGCGAGCTGCTTGCGGTTCAGCTTGCCGTCGGGCAGAAAAAAGCTTTCTCCATATGCCTCGCGCAGCACGGCAGCGCCCGGCTGCCCGGGCTCCGCCACCGCTTTCGCGGTCTCGTCCGCGCATATCACCAGCTCACCGCGGGCGCGCAGGTCGTTGGTCACGGCAGATTTTCCGGCGCCGATGCCGCCCGTGATGCCGATCAGTTTTTTCATTTCGCATCCAGCCAATTATCGCCCGCGGCCACCTGCACTTCAAACGGCACGTCGATCACAAAGGCGTTTTCCATGCATTCCTTGAGTAAGGCGCTGATCGCGCCTGCTTCGTCCTCCGCGGCGTCTATCACCAGTTCGTCGTGCACCTGCAGGATCAGCTTGGACTTATAGCCGCCTTCGCGCAGCTTGTTCCAGACATCGATCATCGCCAGCTTGATGACATCCGCGGCCGTCCCCTGTATCGGCGTGTTGAGCGCCGCGCGTTCTCCAAAGGAGCGCAGGTTGTAGTTGCTGGAGCGCAGTTCCGGCAGATAGCGCCGCCTGCCCAGCATCGTGGTCACATAACCGTCGGCCTTGGCTTTTTCAATGATGCCGTCCATGTATTGACGGACGCCGGGGAAACGGGCAAAGTAACGGCTGATGTAGCCTGCCGCCTTTTTGACCGGTATGTTCAGATTACGCGCCAGCCCGAAGTCGCTGATGCCGTAGACGATGCCGAAATTGACCGCCTTGGCGCTGCGGCGCATGTCGGGCGTCACGGCGGCCAGCGGCACGTCAAACACCTCGGAAGCGGTCCGCGTGTGGATATCCACGCCGGACGTGAACGCTTCCTTCATGACTCCGTCGTTTGATATGGACGCCAGTATGCGCAGCTCGATCTGTGAATAGTCTGCCGAAACCAACTTGCGCCCCGGCGCGGACGGCAGGAACAGGCGGCGTATCTCGCGGCCCTCCTGGGTGCGGATGGGTATGTTCTGCAGGTTGGGTTCTTTGCTGGATATGCGGCCCGTCACCGTGGATATCTGAACGAACGTGGTGTGTACAAAGCCGTTTTCGTCCGCGATCTTTTTCAAGCCGTCAAGATAAGTGCTTTTCAGCTTGGCCAGGCGGCGGTATTCGATCAGCTTCTCGATCACCTGATGCTTGCCCAGCAGGCCTTCCAGCACGGCGATGTCCGTGGAATACCCGGTCTTGCTCTTTTTACCATAGGGCAGCCCCAGTCTTTCGAACAATATCTGCCCCAGCTGTTTTGTGGAGTTGATATTAAACTCGCCGCAGTCGCACAGCGCATAAATCTCTTCCGTCAAGCTGCCGATCTGGGAAGACAGCTTGCCGTCATAGCTGTCCAGCTCATCCAGGTCAATGCGAAAACCGGTGCGTTCCATGTCCAGCAGCACGCACGTCAGTGGCACTTCGATGTCGTTGTATACGTACCAGAGGCCTTCATCCTTAAGCTTCGCTTGCTGCGCCTTATAAAGCCCGATAATGGCAGCCGCGTTCCCACCCAATCCGTAGCTTTCGGCCAATACAGCCAGCGGACGGCCCGCCGCCGACGGGTTGATCGCGTATTCCGCCAAAGCCGTGTCAAACAACACGCCGCTTAGCGCCACACCGTAGTCATGCAGCATCGAAGAGGCCTGTTTGGCGTCGTGCAGCAGCTTGGGTTTGTTCTCATCCTCCAGCAGCGGCTTTAACGCCTTGAGGACGATGTCGTACGAAAACTCGATGTTGAGCAAGGAATGCTCCGTCACCAGCGTATATTCGCTATCCTGAGAAAACGCGATCGAAATGCTGTCTCCCAGCGAAATTGCTGTATACTCGCTTTGCTTCGCTTCGTTCAGTGCGTGCTCCAGCTCCGGCAATGACTTGATGCTCTTCGTTTCAATCTCAGGCCTTGCGGGTGTTTCCGGAGACAGTCTTTTGAGCAGCGAGTTGAACTCCAGCTTGCTGAAAACCTCTTTCGCTTTGTCGCCTGTGAGGCCCACGAAGAAGAGCTCCTTCAGCGTCACCTCCAACGGCACGGCGGGATCAATGGTGGCCAGACGAAGGCTGAGATAAGCCAGTTCCTTGTTGTCCAGCAGCTTGTCCTTCAGCTTGCCCTTCACCTCGTCGATATGCTCATAGACGCTGTCCATGGTGCCGTATGTATGGAGCAGGTTGAGGGCCGTCTTTTCGCCGACACCGGGCACGCCCGGTATATTGTCCGAGCTGTCGCCCATGAACCCCTTGAGGTCCACGATCTGGGCGGGAGCCAGCTCATAGGTCTCCCAAAGCTTTTGCGTATCAAAAATATCGATCTCACTGACGCCTTTTCGCGTGAGCATCACGCGGCAGGAATCGGAAACGAGTTGCAGCGAATCCTTGTCACCTGTCAGCAGCAGCGCTTCCATCCCGCTTTCCGCAGACATTTTGGCAAGCATCCCGAGTATGTCGTCTGCTTCAAAGCCTTCCTGCTCGAGCACGGCGATATTAAGCCCTTTTAACGCTTCTTTAAGCGTATTGAACTGCGGGATGAGTTCCGGCGGGGTGGGTTTTCGCGCGCCTTTATAGGCGTCAAACATCTCGTGACGGAACGTCTTGCCCTTCTTGTCAAACGCGATGGCCAGAAAATCCGGCTGGTGTGTATTGATGGCGTTGATCAACATCGAAAAAAAGCCGAATACGGCGTTTGTGTACTCACCGTCTGATTTGGATAACAGCGGTAACGCATAAAAAGCCCGATGCATCAGGCTGTTGCCGTCTACGGCCATCAATGTCTTCTTCATACTGACTCCCGTTGGAAAATCCATATAATAAAGTATAGTTTATTGTCACCCTATATGCAACAGCTATTATCAAGGCCAAATTGTAAAAAAAGAGTCGCGATTTGCATCACGACCAATGTAAAGGGGGTCTTAATATATTTTGTGAGGTCACTTATAATTATTACCAGAATCCCGCCTATTATTCAAGAGTTAATCATCTTTTTTGGGAAAAAAGTCCGCCAAAGAAATTGTTGACTCCTGAACCGGCGGAATTTCGTAATGAAAATCATCTTCCCTTTCAAATTCCGCTTTCTTTTCGACCACGCGTTCTTCCACCGGCATCAACGCACGGCGGGAAAGGCTGATCTTGCGCTTCTCTGCGTTCACTTCCAGCACCTTGGCTTCCACTTCATCTCCCAGGCGCAGTTCATCCTCCACCTTCTCAAGACGGTGTGTGGATATCTGCGAGATATGGATAAGGCCGTCCACCATGGGCTCAAGCTGTACGAAAGCGCCGAACGGCACAATGCGAACCACTTTGCCCTTGACGATATCGCCAGCATGGTATTTCTCGCTCACAAGATCCCACGGTTTGGGCATAAGCTGCTTGTAACCAAGCGCAATCTTCTTCTTGGACGGTTCCACGTTCAGGATCACGAGTTCAAGCTCCTGTCCTTCGGAAACCACATCCGACGGATGCTTGACTCTGGACCAGGCCATATCGGATATATGCAGCAGGCCGTCCACGCCGCCGACATCGACAAAGGCGCCGAAATCGGTCAGACGCTTCACCACGCCCGTCACATGCTCACCCTTCGTAAAACTCTCCCAAAGCTGCTTTTCCTTTTCCTTCTTTTCACGGATAAGCACGCTCTTGTGGGAAGCCACCAGACGTTCCTGCTTCTTGTCCGCGTCGATCAGTGTCACTTCGATCTCCTGGCCTTCAAACTGCTTTAAGTCTTCCACATACTTCAGCGAAAGGTGCGAGGCGGGAATAAAAGCGCTGTAGCCTTCGATCTTGGTCGTCACACCGCCCTTCACGGCTTTTTTGATCACGCACTTGTAGAGTAAATCTGTCCCGACGTTTTCCTGTATCTTCAACCAGTTCAGTTTCTTTTCTACACGTTTTCTTGAGAGGAGGACATTGCCTTCGCCATCGTTCAAGCTGATGACTTCGGCTTCGATTTCGTCTCCGATCTGGAAATAATCCTTCGGATTGACATCCTGCATCGAAAGCTCGTTTTTCTGAATGATGCCGTCTGATTTATATCCAATATTGACACAGACATCTCCATCCGTGATCTGGACGATATTCCCCTTGATAACCTGTCCCTTTTTCAGGCGAACGACCTTTTCCAGCCCTTCGAGAAACTCATCCTGCTCCGTTGCCGGTTTTTCGGGCTTCGCCGGGGCAATGTCGCTTTCGTCCGCGTCGCTGACAACAGCGGCCTCAATCACATCAGATTCGTCTGTGGTTTCAGCTGTATCTTCGACTGTTTCCTCCTGTTTGGATTCAAGCTCCACGGCAGACACCTCTTCAGCACCTCCGCCGATGTCCACCACGTCGTTGGCTGCTGTCTCCTGGCTCGGAATGCCCTCACCTTCAACCGGCAGCGCTTTCTCATTTTCAATCATGTAGTCAAAAACCTCCCTAATCATCGTATCCGGCGTTGAAGCACCGGCGACAATGCCTATTATATCACCTAAACACATTTTTTCAAGTAATAGTTCACTTTTATGCTCAATATGATAGACATTTTCACAGTGCTGTCGACATAATTCGAACAGCTTTCTGGTATTGGAACTGAAGCGCCCGCCCACCACAATCATGGTGTCCGCTTTTTTGGCGATCTGCGCGGCTTCGTCCTGCCGCTGCTGTGTGGCCGAGCAAATGCTCATGAACGGTATGATATGATCAACGCGGGTTTCCAGCGCGGCCAGTACGTGCGCCCATTTTTCCTGCGTGATCGTCGTCTGCGCCACCACGACGGCTTCGTTCATATGAGGCAGCGCGCTGATCTCTTCATCGCTGTACACGGTCGCCGCATCTCCACCTGCCCATCCGATGGTTCCGATCACTTCAGGGTGTCCTTTTTCGCCGATGATGATGACATGCTGGCCCGCCTCGGCCGCCGCGCCGACACGCTCATGGATGCGCTTGACAAACGGGCATGTCGCGTCGATGTATTCGATGCCTCTTGTTTTGAGCTGCTCATAGACCTCCGGCGCGGCGCCGTGAGACCGTATCACCACCGTGGTGCGGGGCCCGGCTTCCTCCACACTGTTAATGCATCTCACGCCTCTGTCCTCAAGCGACTGAACGACATCCTTGTTGTGGATCAGCGGCCCCAGGGTGGCAATGTTTTCATCTATATGGGTTTCGACAGCATCGACGGCCCGTTGAACGCCGAAGCAGAAACCGGCGTGTTTGGCGAGTATGACCAATTGAACTCCTTAAAACGTTGTATTTCTTAAATCCTTCAGCTTGTTTTCGAGAAACCGTGTCGCGGCCTCCACGCTGGATTGGTCGGTCTTGGTCCCCACATAATCCTTGAGATTGATCGGTTCCCCGACAATCAGCTTCATACGGCGGAAGAGCTTATACTGCCCCTTGATATACACCGGGATCACCGGCGCATCGTTTTTCAGCGCGATCATCGCTGTGCCGGGTTCAAACCGGCTGATCTCACTGGACTTGACGCGCGTTCCCTCCGGGAAGATGCCGAACAGCTTACCGGCGCGCAATATCTTAAAAGCATGGCGTATGGCCGCAAGGTCCCCCTCGCCGCGCCGTACAGGGAACGCCTTGACAGCATAAAAAAACGCGCGGGCCAGCTTGTTCTTGAACAGCTCGATTTTGCCCATCCAGAATATCTGACGGCGGAAAACCACCGCAATAAAAAGCGGGTCCCACATGCTGATGTGGTTGGATATGATGACTGCCCTGCCTTTGTGCCTGCTGTTCTTTTTGCCGATTATTTTAGGAAGAAACAGCAGGTAGATGATGGGCTTGCCGATAAGCCTTAAGATTTGATAAAGCATGATTTACTCCTGTCTGAGTTTGGACAAAACCGCATCCAAAGCCGAATCAATATTCATATGGGTGGTATCAAGTAATATCGCATCATCAGCTTTTTTCAAGGGTGCCAAAGCCCGCGAAGAATCGTTGGCATCCCGTTTTATCATCTCGTCCAGCACTTCCTGGTAGTCTCTGTCTATTCCCTTGGCGGTGAGTTCGGCATGGCGGCGGCGCGCGCGTTCATGAGGCTCCGCCGTGACAAAAAACTTATGCGGCGCGTCCGGCAGCACATAGGTGCCGATATCCCGTCCGTCCAGCACCACATCATACTGCTCGGCCACCTCGCGCTGCATCGCGACCAGCTTTTTGCGCACGCAGGCAAGCGCCGAGATGTCCGATGCGGCGGTGGAAATTTCGGGCGTCCGTATATAAGGCATCACGTTCACGCCAGCCAGCAGCATACGCTGCTCACCATCCTCGTATACCGTTTTCAGATCGATGTTCTCCAGCAAACGGGAAACACCCGCTTCGTCCTTAACGTCCACATCCGCTTTCAGGGCGGCATAGGCCACGGCGCGGTACATTGCCCCCGTATCGAGATAATGGATATGAAGCGCCTGTGCCACGGCTTTGGCGAGCGTGCTTTTTCCGGCCCCGGCCGGTCCGTCTATCGCAATATTGATCGTCATATAACTCGGTGCCCCAGGCCGATGGCCACTTCGTTGAGGTGCAAAAGACCGATTCCAAAGAAGATGCCGACGGCAAGATGCTCGCCGTATCGCGCTATGCCGATCTTTCCGCCGACATTCAGCCCGATCGCCTTGGACGTGATCTGTGATATGGCCTCGCGCGCCGCGCCCGCCACCGCGCCTTCTTCATGGTGCGTTTCGCCGATGATGTTCTCGCGCTTTGCCGCGACCACGCTACATTCCACGATCCGCATCACCGACGCAAGAAATTCTCCGCCGAAGTCGACAGCGGCCACCTTAATACCGATATCGGCATATCTGGCTTTGAGCGTCTTTTCATCTTCCCGTGAAGACGACAACGCCAGCCTGATTGCCGCCTTGGCCACATCCTTGCTTCCGGGCATGCAGACCCACCCTCCGTTTTCTGATTTGCAATCATTATATTAAATTATCAGAGATTTAACAATAATGAATCTCTGTACGATTTAGGGATGAGGTTCATATTTCACTTTAACTTGCGCGTAAAATGTATTATCATATATAAATAGCGCTATATATGTCACTGCTTCGATATAAATAATTAGAAATCCAAACGCGAGGTGCCATTATGAACAGCAATACCGACGTCTTTTACTGCCCTTCCTGCGGAGCCGACATGGCTATGAACAAAGGCGCTTTGTACTGCGCGCGTTGCGACCGCAGCGAGCAGGTGTGTGCCGATAATACCGACGCTGAGGATTTTGATTTTGCCGCCGCGGAAACCGAAGCGCAATGGAATGAGCCGCTTCATATGACGCGCTGCGGCAGCTGCGGCAGCGAAACGGCCAAGCTGGGCGATGCGTCCACATTCTGCGCCTATTGCGCCGCCAACAATCTCTCTCACATCGAGGAAGGTTATGGCGTTAAACCCGGCTGGGTCGCGCCCTTCAAGCTGACCGCACAGCAGGCGTCCGCGCACCTCGACAGCTGGATGAAAAAGCGGTTTCTCGCCCCCTTCCCATTCAAAAAGGAACGGGAAGCCGGAAGCTTTCAGGGAGTCTTTCTGCCATACTGGAGTTTTGGCGCGTCAGCCGACACCGCGTACACGGGCCAGGCGGGCAGCTATTATCAGGATACGGAGATCAACACCGCGTCTTCGGGCGACAGGACGGAAACAAAAAACCGCCGCGTCCGAAAGGTGCGCTGGCGGATGGTATCGGGCAACTACGACAAGAAGTTCAGCGACGTTATTTTTGGGGATACCAGCCACATCGACGCCAAAATCATCAAAGATATCGAGCCGTTCAAGCTGAGCGAGCTGGTCCGGTATGAGCCCCGGTTTGTGGCGGGTTACGCGATAGAACGCTATAAGCTCGGGCTTAAGCCCACATGGGGCCGCGCGAAAGCGTACATGGGCGCCGTGCTCCGCAGCGACATTTCCGCCATCGTCAAACGCGGCAGCGACATCACGGGGGCGCTGAACATCTGCACGCAGTACTCGGACATCAGCTATAAGCTGATGCTGCTGCCCCTTTGGGTGTCCACCTACCGCTTCAGAAACAGGGCGTATAACGTCTACATCAACGGCCAGACCGGCGAGATACACGGGGACGCCCCCGTCAGCGCGCTGAAGATCGGCATCATCGCGCTGGCAATGATGGCTGCGGCCGCGCTGCTGATCTGGCTGCTATAATCCCTCATGCTGAGCCGCGATCAGCGCCAGCTTCTCACCCCGGCTCATTTTCTTGACAGCCGCTTCGCGGCGCATCGCCTCCTCTTTTGAGGCGCAGCTTTCCATATACCGCAGTTGTGCGGGCAGCCTGCTTCGCACATATTTACTGCCGCGGCCGGCGTTATGCAGCCCGATCCTTTTCTCCAGGTCGGGCGTCCAACCGGTGTACAGGCTGCCGTCGGCGCATTCCAGCATGTAAACCCAGAACATTCTATTTATAGATGAAGAGGATGCCGATGGTTCCCGGTCCGCAGTGCGTGGAAATCGTCGGTGACGCCGCTGTGATCATCACGTTGGTGAACGCGAATTCTTTTTCCAGGCGCTCTTTGACCATTTC
Organism: Bacillota bacterium; assembly: GCA_023428025.1. Classification (GTDB taxonomy): domain Bacteria; phylum Bacillota; class Clostridia; order Christensenellales; family SZUA-584; genus SZUA-584. The sequence goes on along the minus strand of JAEYZN010000012.1, from coordinate 63,633 downwards.
CGCCTTGTCGGACAGGCAGTGCGTCACAAAAACGCGTTTGGGGTCGACCTCCGCCGCTCTTTCCATCACCTGCTCGTAATACTTGTCCACAAACTGCGCGCCGCGGAATTTGGACGTGGGGACGATCTCTCCGCCGCGCAGCTCCAGCTTGGGCTTAATCTTGAGGCGGCTGCCCACGATGGACACCAGCCTGGAACAGCGTCCGCCCATATACAGGTATTTCAGCGTATCAACCACAAAACTCGCCTGCACCTTGTCGCGGATACTGACAGCATGCTGCGTAATCTCGTCCAGGCTTGCTCCGGCCAGCGCCATATCGGAAGTTTCCAGCACCTGCAGACCTACGCCTGTGGACAGGCTTAACGAATCCACGATCGATATACGGTCTGCGGCGCCAATGCTCTCCGCCGCTGTTTTGGCATTCTGCATCGTGCTGGACAAATGGCTGCTGATGCCCATGAAAAAGATATCATAGTCCTCCTCCAGCCACCGTTTGAAAACAGCTTCAAAATCATATGCGTTGACAGCGGCGGACTTGGGCAACACGCCGGTGGAATCGGCGAACTCAAACAGCTTCTGGCTGGACAGGTTCTGATCGTCCGGATAAGAGTCCTCCCCCAGAATGATGTGCAGCGGTACACGTTCGATTCCGCGCTCCGCCAGCATGTCAAAAGGCAGATCGCATGTGCTGTCTGTAACGATTTTGACTTTCCTCATAGCCCTTCTCCTGAATTACGTATAAGATTATTAGTATTCCAAACATAACAACCAGTAAATTATAACATCTGATTGTTCTGATTGTCCAAATAATAATCTCGATAATCCATGGCCTGTTGAAGCATACAAGTGTATTTACAATATAAAACAAGTCATGGATAATATCAGGATATGTCCGGCCAGACTTCGGGTTGCAGATGCCTCTGATTTAATGTATAATACTCCAGCAAATAACAGATGGAGGCGTGTTCATGACCAATATCATGCCGATGGTGGCTTTGAGAGACGTCATCGTTTTCCCATATATGGCGCTCCACTTTGAGGTGGGGCGTGAAAAGTCCATCGCCGCGCTGGAAAAGGCGATGGAGGACGACCAGATCATCTTTCTTGCCGCGCAGAAGGATAAGGAAGTGTCCGAGCCGTCCGCGGACGACATTTATGAAGTGGGTACCGTTTCAAAGATCAAGCAGATTCTGAAGCTGCCGGGCGATATCATCCGGGTGCTTGTTAAAGGCGTCTACCGCGCCCGCATCGTGACTTATACTAGAACAGAGCCTTATCTTGAGGCGGAGATACAGCAGCTGGTCTACGAACCTTCGGCCGATTCTGATATGAAGGAGCTGGCGCTGCGCCGCATGGTGCTCAGCCAGTTTGAAGAGCTGACCAACATCAGCACCAAGGTATCTTCCGAACTGCTCGCCTCTGTCAACAGCGTGGACGATGCCGGGCAGATGGCGGACATCATCTCTTCCAGCGTGATTTTCAAGCTGGAGGACAAGCAGAGGCTGCTGGAATGTGTGGACGTCAATGAACGTTTGGAGCTGCTGGTGGGCATACTGACCAACGAGCTGGAAGTCACCGCCATCGAGAATGAGATACGCGGCAAGGTGCGCAAGCAGATCGACAAGTCGCAGAAGGAATACGTGTTGCGGGAGCAGATGCGCGCGATCCAGAGTGAACTGGGCGAATCCGGCAGCGTGCAGTCCGATGCGGACGAGCTGCGTGAACGCCTGGCCGCGCTGGATATCAGCGACGATATCCGCGAAAAGGCGGAAAAAGAGATTTCCCGTATGGAGAAGCTCTCCCTCGGTTCGCCGGAGCTGGGCGTTATCCGCACCTATGTGGAGTGGATACTGGATCTGCCGTGGAACGTCACCACCGAGGACAATCTGGATCTCACCCACGCGAGAAAGATACTGGACGAGGACCACTACGGTCTGGAGAAGGTGAAGGACCGCATCATCGAATATCTGGCGGTGTTGGCGCGCAAGAAGGACATGCGCGGGCCGATACTTTGCTTTGTGGGGCCGCCGGGCACCGGCAAGACTTCCATCGCACGTTCCATCGCGCGCGCGGTGGGGCGCAAATTCGTGCGTACCTCGCTGGGCGGCGTGCGTGACGAGGCGGAGATTCGCGGCCATCGCCGCACGTATATCGGCGCGATCCCCGGACGCATCATCGCGTCCATTAAACAGGCGGGCAGCATAAATCCCGTGTTCCTGTTCGACGAGATCGACAAGATGTCCAGCGATTTCAGAGGCGACCCGGCTTCCGCCATGCTGGAGGTGCTGGACCCGGAGATCAACAACAGCTTCCGCGATCATTATCTGGATCTGCCGTTCAATCTGGAACACGTGATGTTTTTGACGACGGCCAACAGTTACGAGTCCATCCCCGCGCCGCTGCTGGACAGAATGGAGCTGATCGAGCTTTCCAGCTACACCGAGCTGGAGAAGATCGGCATCGCTCAAAACCACCTGATACCCAAGCAGCGCGAAGCCCACGGTCTGGAACCCGCAGAGACTATCATCAGGGACAGTGCACTCGTCGAGATCATCCGCCGGTACACGCGGGAAGCGGGCGTGCGCGAGCTGGAGCGCAAGATCGCTACGGTGTTCCGCAAATGCGTGGTGGACCTGGCCGGCAAACGCAATGGCGTTGTGGTGACCAGGAACACGGTGCACAAGTATCTGGGCGCGCCGATCTATTCGCAGACCGCCTCCGAGGCGGAAGACCGCATCGGCGTGGTGATGGGCCTGGCTTGGACGGCCGCAGGCGGCCAGACGCTCGTGGTGGAGGCCATCCGCATGCACGGCAAGGGCAAGCTGCAACTGACCGGCAAGCTGGGCGATGTGATGCAGGAAAGCGCCCGCGCCGCCTTGAGCTACGTGCGCGCCAACAGCAAAGCACTGCAGATCGACGAGGATTTCATCGATACGACGGATATCCATATCCATCTGCCGGAAGGCGCGATACCCAAGGACGGTCCCTCCGCGGGCATCACCATCGCGACGGCGCTCGTTTCCGTGCTTTCAGGCCGCACCGTCCGCCGTGATATCGCGATGACGGGCGAGTTGACGCTGACCGGGCGCGTGCTGCCCATCGGCGGCCTGAAGGAAAAAGCGCTCGCCGCGCTGAAGGTGGGTATCAAAACGATCATCATCCCCAAGGGCAACGAAAAGGACTTGGACTCGATGCCGCCGGCGGTCCGCAAGAACATCGACTTTATCCGCGTGTCCGAACTGGATGAGGTGCTGCGTATCGCTATCAATCCCAAACAGGAGCTGTAGATGCAGGTAAAAAACGCGCGATTCCTGAAAAGCATGAAAAAGAAGGGCGATTATCCGGAGACGGGGCTGCCCGAGATTGCCATATGCGGCAAGTCCAACGTCGGCAAATCGTCGCTGATCAACTACATCACCAACAACGGGAAGCTGGCGAAGGTCAGCTCCACTCCAGGGAAGACGCGCCTTGTCAACTTTTTTGTGATCAACGAGTCGTTTATGCTGGTGGATCTGCCGGGCTACGGCTTCGCCAAGGTCTCGCGGCAGGAAAAGAACTCCTGGGCGGAGATGGTGGAAACGTACCTCAAGACCTCAAACAACATACGCGCGTTTCTGATACTGCTGGACATCCGGCACAAGCCCACCGAAGACGACAGGCTGATGTTTGAGTGGGCGTCACTTTTCGGGTTGTCGGTGATCATCGTGGCCACCAAGGCGGACAAGATCGCCAAAACGAAACGGCCCGCCGCTTTGAAGGAGATCAGCAAAGCCATCGGCGATGTGGAATACCCCATCGTGGCGGTCAGCTCGCAGGATAAAATCGGCGTGGAAGCGCTGCTCGATGAAATTGAAAAGGCGATTGGAGCATGAACATATACGCGATCGGCGATCTGCATCTGTCCGGTACAGCGCCCAAGCCCATGGACATATTCGGCGATCACTGGACCGACCATTGGCCGCGCATCAGCCAGGACTGGCAACATAAGGTGACCGATGACGATATGGTTCTGATTCCCGGCGATATCTCCTGGGCGATGCGGCTGGAAGAAGCGCGCTGCGACTTGGACGAGATCGGCAAATTGCCGGGCCAGAAGATCATCATGCGCGGCAACCACGATTACTGGTGGGGTTCGCTTTCACAGGTGCAGTCTCTGCTGACCGGGCGCACGCACGCGCTGCAGAACAACAGCTTTGTGTTCGGCGACTATGTGATCGGCGGTACGCGCGGCTGGCTGTGCCCCGGCAACCGGTATTATTCGGCTGATTCGGACGAAAAGATATATAAACGCGAAGCGGGACGGCTGGAGTTGTCGTTGGCTCATGCGCGCAGGCAGGCGCCTGACGCGCGGTTGATCGGCATGATCCATTATCCCCCGACTGACCAGTCTGGCGGCCACACGCTCTTCACGGATATATTCGAAAAGCACGGCGCCGAGCAGGTGGTCTACGGCCATCTGCATGCCGCCAGCATCCGGGGCGCTTTGAACGGCGTTGTTCGCGGCGTCAGCTACAAGCTGGTCTCCTGTGACGCGATCGGCTTTCAGCTCGTAAAAATTGCCTGATCTCCGCCCTGCGCGATCCTGATCTCCGAAGCCTCTGGTTCCTCAGCGGCTTTTTTTGCGAACGCCAGCTTGATGGCGTCGAACAGGTGGGCGACGCCTGCAATGCGGATGCCCTCTACCCCTTGAGCCTCCGGCATATTATCCGCCGGGATCAGCACCAGCTTCGCGCCCGCGCGGCGCGCGGCTTCGATCTTGGCTTTCACGCCGCCCACCGCCCGCACCGAGCCGTTGACGGATATCTCCCCCGTCATTGCGATATCGTTGTTCACCGCCCGCCCGGTGATGGCGGACAGCACGGATACGGCGATCGCCAGTCCGGCTGACGGGCCGTCCACCGGCGCGCCGCCCGGCATGTTGATGTGTATGTAATACGAGGACGGGTTGATGCCAAGGCTTTTCTTAAGTGCCGTCAGCACATTGTCCACCGAGCTTTTCGCAGTGCTTTTGCGGCGGTACTTCTTGCTGTCATAGCCCACTTCCTCCTCTTCCACCAGGCCCGTCACTGTGAGCGAACCCGTCTCCGAGCGCACGGCGACCGTCTCCACCTCGATCACAGTGCCGACCATCGATCCGTATACGCCGAGGCCGTTCACGCAGCCGGGCGCGCCGGAGCCCAATCTCAATGCAGGGTGCTTTGTGTACCGGCCCGTATCCACCACCCAGCTGATGTGCCGGGGCAGCAGCAGCGTTTCGCCCTGTTCCCGGGCCGCCCCGGCTGCCATCTGTATCATGTTGACGGCATCCCGGCCGTTTGAGGCGTACTCCCCGATCATGGTTGCCGCTTCGTCGCCAATCGTCAGCCCTGTTCTGACGGCGGCGTTTTTGGCGATGCGGACGATCTCCTCGGGAAACAACGGCCGGAAGAATATCTCCATGCACCGCGACCGTATTGCCTGCGGGATATCCTTCGGGGATTTGGTGGTCGCGCCGACGAGGCGGAAATCTGCCGGCAGCCCGTGTGCGAAAATGTCGTGCACATGCGTCGGTATATTCTTGTTCTCACGGCTGTAATAGGCGCTGTCCAGATACACCCGCCGGTCTTCCAGCACTTTGAGCAGCTTGTTGATGTGGAACGGATGCAGTTCCCCGATTTCATCAAGGAACAGTATGCCGCCGTGCGCGCGCGTCACCGCCCCTTCCTTGGGAGACGGAACCCCGGCCGTACCGTAAGCGCCCGCCCCCTGATAGATCGGGTCGTGTACGGAACCGATCAGCGGGTCGGCGATGTTGCGCTCATCGTAGCGCAGGCATGTAGCGTCCATCTCGATAAACTTGGCGTCGGGACGAAACGGTGAAGACCGGCTTTGCTTGGCTTTTTCCATCACCAGACGCGCGGCGCATGTTTTGCCCACACCAGGCGGGCCGTATATCAGCACGTGCTGCGGGTTTTCTCCGCACAGCGCGGCGACGAGGGCGGTGATACCCTCCTGTTGGCCAATGATTTCCTCAAAGCTCTTGGGGCGTGTTTTCTCCGACAGCGGCTCCGTCAGCGATATGCTGCGCAGCCGGTTCAGGCGCGCCATCTGGGCACGGGATTCGTTATCCAAATTCGTTTTATTGACGCGCTTGCCCTTGAGCTGCGTGAAAAAATATATGCCGATGATCACACTCACGGCAAGCTGTATGGCGATAATCAAATCTGTCATAAAATAAGCTCCTCACCTTCGCATGCTTATTATGCGAATCGAGGAGCTTATTATGTATTGTGATGTTATATCTTATTGGAACAGCGCCGCGAGGCGGAAAAAAGTCTTCTTTGACCGGCTCTTTTTCCTGCTGCGCGGCCTCTTTTCCCTTTTTCTTGATAGCAGGCGTTGTCAGTAATATACTGCACGCTGCCGGGATGGTTTTTGCCCGGCGACGTGAAGGACACCGGCGGGAATGAATTGCCTTGTCGTCTCTTTCATCTCAACCTTCGCCGTTTCGATGCCGTCCTTGAACGAGATCACCATTTATTGTCAGCGTCCCGTTTCGCACAGGTTCATAACCGCCTGCGCCACCGTTCTTGCAGACACATCCGCAGGTGCGTCATTGTCGGGCAATGCCTTGCACACCGCCATATAAACCGACTCGCTGGCCTCCCTCAATTTAAGAAGCCTTTGAACACAGGCGCGGGCTTCCATCTGCATCTGATGGCTTTTTGTCTCCGCATCCGCCAGGCGGTTCATCGCCTCCAGTTCAGCCCGCTCGATGATCTTTCTTGCCGTCTGTTCGGCCTGAGCGATCGCATCAGAAACATATTGGGCTTCCTTCCTGTACTTTTCCACAAAAGCCGCCAGTTTTTTGTTCTCCTCACGAAGCTCCAATATGCGCTGCTTCTGTTCTTTCAGGCATTCCTCATAATCGCTTCTTATCTGCTGAATCAGCTTGTCCACATCCCGCCCGCGATATTTTCCTGTCGGTGTTTTTTGCAAACCTTCCATAAGCTCACCCCTCTAGGATAGAGAATAGCATTCGCCCGATATAAAAATTGTCGGATGGCGCGGTGACTTATGTCTATATATATCATAACAAAATGAAAACGGCAGTCTTTTCAGACATGCCGCTTCGCTAACAATCATACACGATTTCAGCCGATAAAAACCAGTCAGCAACGTGAGATTTTTATTCCTTGCTGTCGTCTTTTTCTTCCGTCTCAGCGATATCATTTTCAGCCGGTTCGGAATCAACTGTCTCAGCGATATCAGCCTCGGCTTCTTGCGCCTCGAATTCGTTGACCGCTTTTCTCTCCTGAATCTTCTCCAGCTTCTTTTTTGCTTTGTCCGCCCTGGCTTGCGCCTTCACAACTTTTTTCAACTGCTCGTCGTACTTTTCCTTGAGTTCGTCCGCCTTTTCCTCAGCCCTCGCCGCATCGTGCTGAGCCTTGAACAGTCGGCTGTTGGCTTTGTATTCGTTGAGCTGGTCCTGCGTCCAGCTCAGGCTGTAATAGCCGTCATACGGTTTGACCTCAGCTTTTCTCACGGTCATGATGATGAAGTAGGCAAGGCCCAGAACAAACAGCACGGCGCTGAGCCACTGGGAAACGCGAATCTCGTTGATCATGAGGCTGTCGGTCCGGAGCGCCTCGATCCAAAAGCGGCCCAAACCGTAAAGCGCCACATACAGCGCAAACACACCACCGCGCACCTTGATCTTCTTCCTCACCGCCATCAGGGCAATAAAGACCAGCACGTTCCATAACGATTCATAGAAGAACGTGGCCTGAAACCATTCCCCGTTGATCTGCACACCCGCCGGAAACCACTGCCAGTTGGGATCTGTGATCAGCCCGCCATGCGCTTCCTGATTCACGAAGTTGCCCCAGCGGCCAATCGCCTGAGAAATGATAAGGCTGGGAGCCGCGATGTCCAGCATGTCCCCAATATAAACGCGCCGCCAGCGGTTGAATATGATCGCGGCGATGATACCGCCGATCACGGCGCCGTATATTGCCATGCCGCCTTCCCAGACCGCGATGATCCTGAGCAGATCGCCCGCATAATTCTCCCATTCAAATACAACATAATACAGCCTTGCGCAGACGATGCCGATGGGTATGGCGAGCAGCATAAAGTCCAGCACCATTTCGGAACGGAAGCCTCTTCTTTTCGCTTCAAGGACACCCAAAATCACGCCGATGATCAGGGCCGCCGCAATGATGATACCGTACCAATATATATCTTTTCCGAACAAATTGAACGCGACTCTGCTGTCCATAAAGACCTCCCGATAATCAATTGTTTATATTATATGTTCTTCCATCTTTCGGGTCAAGCACACATAAAAACAGGCTGATGTTCAACCAGCCTGTCCTGCTCTATTTGCCAAATACAAATTCGATCATCTGATCAGCCGTTATCTCGCCATCCGCGGACAGCTCCGCAATCAATTCCGTCATTTGCTGGAGCGCTTCCGCCGGCAGTATGAACGACCACGATTCCCTGCCGTCGCTCACAGCCACTGCGTATACGACTCCATATTCCGTTATGATATTCTCAACCGCTGCACGAATATCGGTACTGCGCTCCTGCGGCACATAAACGATGCAATACGGGGCCGGAACGGCTCCTGCAACACCGCCATCGGCTACAGCGTCCGAAGCTTCGCCAGCTTCTTCTTCCTTTGCACCCGCAGCTGTCATTGGCGATTCCATCCTCGGCGCTTCCTGCACCATGATTTCGGGCGCCATTTCGGCCGGAGCCGCCTCGTCAGCAGCGGACTCTTCCGCTGCCGCAGACGCCAGGTCCATCGAAAACAGCTCGCCTTCCGCTTGCTCCGGCGCTCCCATCATCACCTTTTCAGAGCCGTTGCCCGTACTGCCGTTTGACAATTGCGGCAGCATGCCTGAGGTAAAGATGATAACCAGCGCCAAAACGGCGGCCGCCGCCGCGGAAATATAGGCAATGGGAACAATCTTTCGTTTACGGACCTTGCGAACAGCGCCGCTTGCGAGTCCTTCGGGCGGCTCCATCTGGCCCAAAGCCTCCAGCGCTGTTTTAATCCGCAACGCGTCCTCCAGCTCTTTCTTACAGGCCGGGCAGGAGGCCGCATGCGCATGGAGTTCCTCCGACTGCGCGGAACCAATAACGCCGTCAATATATAGATCAATCCATTCTCTTGCAGTCCGACAGTCCATTTCCGCGCACATCCTTAAAACTCATCATTTGAGCGATGAATTGCGCATAAAACTTTTTTAATTTTCAACACCACCGCTCACAACTTATGACGCACAAACGTTTTGTTTTGTTCCGTTTCTGTCGTCCTATTTCAAAATTATATTACAAATATTGCGCGGGTACAACAATTTTTAGAGCTTATCAGCCGCATTTGGAATAACCGCAGGAACGGCACATCACGCAGCCGCTTTCGTGCTCCAAAGGCGAGGCGCATTCGGGGCATTTGCTGCCGCTGACACTCTTCTCCGGCGCGCTTGTTTCACCGTTGCGCAGCTCCACCACGCGCTCCAACACGCGTCCGATCGCATCGGGGCAGGAGAGCACCTTCAAGCCTTTTTGCCGGAGCGTGGAATGGCAGCGAATGCCGCGCAGCTGTTCGATGATGCTGTCCACATCCACGCCGGCGCGCAGCGCCATGGACACCAGGCGGCTGGTGGCTTCTGACTGGGACGGGCAGCCGCCCGCGCGGCCCACGTTGGTGAACACCTCGCAGATGCCGTTGCTGTCGTAGTTCACCGTGACATAGAGGTTGCCGCAGCCGATCTTGATCTTCTGCGTGATGCCTTTGGTGATCTCGGGGCGTTCGCGCGGTTTGAGCTTATCGTCATCCGGTTCGGCTTTGTCGCCGCTGCCGACGGACAGCACCTGGCCCTGACGGCTGCCGTCGCGATAGATGGTCACGCCTTTGAGCCCCAGCTTGTAAGCCAGGTCGTACGCAGCGCGCACGTCGTCACGCGTGGCCGTCTTGGCAAAGTTGACCGTTTTGGACACCGCATTATCGGTGGACTCCTGAAACGCGCTCTGCATGCGGATGTGATATTCGGGCGTGATGTCGTGCGCCGTCACAAAAATACGCGCCACATCTTCCGGGATGCCCGTGATGCCGTGCAGCGTTCCTTTCTGCGCGATCTGTTCCATCAGCGCCCGGCTGTAGAAGCCGCGCTCTCTGGCAACCTCTTCAAAGTACGGATGTACTTCGATCAGCTTGTCGTCGTCCAGCACGTTGCGCACATAGGAGATCGCGAACACCGGCTCAATGCCGCTGGACGTGCCCGCGATGATGGATATCGTGCCCGTGGGCGCTATCGTCGTGACAGTCGCGTTCCGCATGGTCTCAAACCCTTGCTGCCTGTACACGCTCTGTTCAAACATAGGGAAGCTGCCGCGCTGTTTCGCCAGCGCCTGCGAGGCCTTGCGGGCGGCGCGGCGTATCGACGCCATCACATCGCGCGCCATCTGCACGGCCTGGTCCGAGTTGTACGGAATGCCCAAACGGTAGAGCATGTCCGCAAAGCCCATCACGCCCAGGCCGATCTTGCGCATGCTCTTGGTGGTCTTTTCGATGATCTCCAGCGGATAGCGGTTGGCATCGATGACGTTGTCCAGAAAATGTACCGCGGTCGCCACCGTTTCTTCCATGCCGTCATAATCCACGGCGCCGTTTTTCACAAAGGCGTTGAGGTTGATGGAACCCAGATTACAACTTTCATAGGGCAGCAGCGGCTGCTCACCGCACGGGTTGGTGCTTTCGATCTCCCCTGCGGACGGCACGGGGTTTTCCTTGTTGATGCGGTCAAGGAACACGATGCCCGGCTCGCCGTTCTGCCACGCCATATCCACGATGGTATCGTAGACCTTGCGCGCGCTTTCGCTGCCTGCTTTCTTCTTGGTTCTGGGATCGATCAGATCGTATTTTTTGTCATCGATCACGGCCTTCATGAACTTCTCCGTGAGCCCGACGCTGATGTTGAAGTTGGTGAGCTGCTTCAAATCGCTTTTGCAGGTGATGAATTCGAGAATGTCCGGATGATCCACGCGCAGGATACCCATGTTGGCGCCGCGGCGCGTGCCGCCCTGTTTCACGGCCTCGGTGGCCGAGTTGAAGACCTTCATGAAGCTGATCGGTCCGCTGGCCACGCCGCCTGTGGAATTGACGCTGGCCCCTGCCGGACGGATGCGTGAAAACGAAAAGCCTGTTCCGCCGCCGCTCTTATGGATCATCGCCGCATTCTTCAGGCTGTCGAATATGCCCTCCATACTGTCTTCCACCGGCAGCACAAAACAGGCGGAAAGCTGCCCCAGCTCGCGCCCCGCGTTCATCAAGGTCGGTGAATTGGGCATGAACTTAAGGCGGTCCATCATATCAAAGAATTCCTGGGCGGTCTTATCGACATCACCACCGTAAGCCGCATCGGCTTCCGCGATCGTCCGGGCGACCCGCCGCAGCATATCCTCCGGCGCTTCATGCCCGCTTCCAGTTTTCTTCAAATAACGCCGTTCAAGCACAACACGCGCATTTTCTGATAAGATCATAGCACCCTCCCATTGCGCATTATCATGTGGCTAAGATTTATTATACCACAATATATAGATGCTATCAAGAATTATTGGCAATTAACCGGAGAATTTTTCGTGAAGTTCAGCGAAGCTTGAGATCTCAAAATCAGGCTTTGAGGCAAAGAACTGAATTTGACCGTTGTTCTGACTGCCGCAGAGCATATCATGCTCTGCGAGAACGCGCTCCAGCTGGCGCGCGGTGCCATGCCGTCCATCGAATACCGGGCAGTCGGTTTGGGTCATTTTGTCGATATAGCTTTTAATGTGAGGTTCCACAAATGAATAATGGGTGCAGCCCAGCACAACCGCTCCCAGAGGTTGTCCACTTATAAAGGAAAGACGTTCTGCCAGGTAAGCATGGATGCTCGCTTCGTCTGTGCGGCCGTCTTCGATCAGCTCGACCAGACCGCCGCAGCCCACGCTCAACACCTCGTCATGCGCGCCCAGCCGCTCGATGAGGCCAAGATACCGCGCCTGCGTCACCGTGGCGGGCGTGGCCAGCACCAGCACCTTGCCGGCGTTGCGGCCCTCCAGCGCCGGTTTCACGGCGGGCTCCATACTGATAACGGGGATGTTGTACTCCTGCCGCATCATAATGACGGCGGCGCTGGTGGCGGTGTTGCACGCCATCACAATCGCTTTCACGCCTTTATTATACAAAAAATCACACGCATCCAGAGTGAGCCTTTTGATCTCTTCCTCTGTTTTTTCCCCATAGGGTGCGTTCAGATTGTCGCCGTAATAAATGCAGTTTTCATGGGGCAGCCTGAGTGTCGCCGTTTTGAGCACGCTGATCCCGCCCACGCCGGAATCGAAAAAACCGATTGGTTTACAGCCTTCTGACATGTTTGCTCCTGTCGGAAATGATAGTTCATTATACCCCACCGGCAGGAGCGTTTCAATACCTTGAGCGGTCAGTTGATGCCCAGCACCTTGCTGAGCGCCTGGGCTACGTACTTGGCTGAGTTCATCGCCTGTTCGAGCGTGTTGGCGTTATGCCCGATCTCGATGAGCAGGCACATATCGGACACCTGCTGATTATAGCGACTTGTCTTTACACGGATCGGCCTTGTCAGCCCTTTTTTGATGCCTTCCAATTCATTGGTGACAGCCAGGGCCAGTTTATAGTTCGATTCATAGTTGGGCTTCACGGAATACTTTTCGCCCGTGCCCACAACGAACATCACGCGCGCGCACTCCTCACCATTGACCGTCACGAAATCTTTCGCACCCGCTGCCACATCGCCATAAGCGTCGCGATGGAGGTCGATGAACACTTTTAGCGACGGATACTCCGCGGCATATTTCTCCATCGTCACCAGCGAGCGGTCGTAGGCGGTCTTCAAGGATGGAGGTTCGTGGTCGGTGGTGTCGTGCAGCACCGTGAAGCCGTATCTCTCCAGCTCCGATTCCAGCACGTCTCCCACCGCCACAACGGAACGCTGGTGATTATCCGTACGCCATGCGCCAGCCTCCACATATTCCTGCCCCGGCACCTGCCGGTACGCTTCGTTGGTGTGTGTGTGATAGATCAGTACCTGCGGCCCGCCGCTTGCGCCCACATGATATTCCTTGGGCTCGTCGTTCGCAAACCCCAGAATCTCCATCTTGATATCATCCGGCAGCACGTCAAAGTAGATATCCGTCTGCGGGCTTTGATGTTCCGCCGTATCGTCCATATAGATTTCTTTGATGTTGACGCCATAGATCACAGGCATCTCCTGCGCCAGTATCAGCCGGGGATCGATGATGCTTTGCTCAAAGATCGCATCTTCACCCGAAGCGTCGATCCGCTGCGGATCGGGCAGCGCAGTCCCCACAGACGCCACGCTTTTTCCCTCCGTCCCCAAACGCGATACAAAAATGGCGGACAGCACAAGACAAAGCGCGATGGCTGTCATCAGCGCCGCTTTGATCATGGCGGCCGCACCGCGCCCGTGTCCGCTTTCCGGTTCCTCCCTGGGCGCCGGCTCCGGCAATTCACTGGTTCTGTTCTTTCTCATCGCTTCGCACTCCTTGGATAAAATCTATGCAGCGCAATGAGGGTGTATACATTAATGATCCAACTTTAGTGCATGTACCGGCGTGTTTCCTCCAGCGTCAGGTTTTTGTGCAGCGCGATGTTGAGCGCGTCCGCGATGATCCGCGCCAGATCCTGCACCACCTTATCGATCTCCTTGGGCGTCACGATCAGATCCGCACCGTTCACGTCGTTCAGACTCTGCAGTACCTTTTGCAGCTTGTCGTTCATCCTGAGGTCTATGGGCGCCTGCTTTAAGGCTGCGTCCATCAGCTCCTGCGCGATGGTGGACGCGTATACCACCAGCGGCACGCCCACCGCCAGCACCGGAACGCCCAGCGATTCCCTGTCCAGCGCCTTTCGTTTGTTGCCAATGCCCGCGCCCGGTGCGATGCCGGTATCCGCCACCTGCACCGTGGTCCGAACGCGTTCCAGCGCACGCGACGCCAGCGAATCCACCGCGATCACCAATGACGGCTTCAGATAGTCTACCACGCCGCCGATGATCTCGCCCGTCTCAATGCCGGTGATGCCGAGAACCCCGGGCGCCACCGCGCTGACGTTGCCGATGCGCGCGTCGATGTCGTCCGGGGCGTACTCGTGCATGTGCCTGGTGACGAACACGGCGTCGCATACGGCAGGCCCCAGCGCGTCGGGCGTCACCTGCCTGTTGCCCAGTCCCACGACGAGTACGTTGCCGTCGATGGCTGACCCGGCCATGTGCCTGATCTCCTCGGCCAGCGCTTTGGAGCAGCCTTCATCCAGATCGGTGTCGCCCTGAGCGAGGTCCGGCGCTTCCAGCGTCACGTATATGCCGCGCTTTTTGCCCGTGGTGCGCTCTCCTTCCTCCGTCTCCACCGTCACGCGCACACGTTTGAGGCCGGGCGCCACCTCATCGTCCAATACCGATACGCCGGGTATCTGTCCCGCATTTTCCACCGCTTCCATCGCGAGGTCTGTTCTGATCATGAATTCCTCCTGCAAATCAATAATGCTATTAGTATTGACAGCTGGAGAAAAAATAAAAGGCGGTTCGATTGTCGCCCTTATCATCATCAGTACATGTATATTGTCATAATGCGACCGGCAACACTCATCAGAGCATCAACGGACTGACCTCCCGGATAAAATAGGCGGCGTCGGCCTGCCGGGCCAAAACCGCACGGTACGGCACATTATACAGGCCGACAACTTCCATCTCCTCTCTCAGACATGCGGCGCGTTCGTCCGCACCGGCATCGGTCGGCAGCATGAATCCCGATCCTGCCTGAGACAGCAGGGCGTTCAGGCTGCCGGGCCTGCTTTGATACTCGCTGGCCATTCCGTCAAAAGGCTGAGAACTCCTTCCGCGCTCATGCAGCATCCATATGGAAAAGACCTGTCCGGGAAAGCGGCGGCTGAGAGCCGCGCCAAGCGTCGGGACACGGTTTCCGCCCGGCATCGCCCCAAGGCTCTTTAAGCCGCCCATATCCTTTGATAAATGACGGTTGTGCCCCATCAGCACGAGCTTATCCTCCGGCTGTAGCTGAGCAAGCACGAACTCAACGCGGCGGAGCATGGCTTCTTCCCGCGTCGCCATCGCCTTGTTCAGCGCCCGGTAGCTTGTTGCCGGACCGGCGAGGCGCTGGTATTCGAGGCTGTCCCGCATCGCGATAGCATGCTGCCCTAGCAGGCGGGCGCGTCCTTCCCCCAGTCTGGCTTTCAGCTCAGAGATGCCATCACGAATCATGCGCGACAGTCGGTCCAGCCGGCGCATCTCCTGTATGACGGTCTCACCCGGCACAGGGACGGCCAACCTGTTAATACCCGCAAGCTCCGGCGCGCTTTCCTCTCCATCCAGCAATTCGCGGATATCCTCATACCCGCCTCCGGGCACGGCATTGACGTCATAGCCGAAATACCGCATCCTGCCGCATTCGGACGCATCCTTTTGGCTTAGGCTGTGCATAAGCGCCGCCAGCCTGATCTGCTCCGCCTTAAAGGCATCTGTTGGATAATTCCCGGCAACGCTCTTCAACAGGCCCGAAGGCGTATCGTTCCGGTCCTGCCTTGCGTCGCCGCGATACCCGTATGTGGCGATCCGCTCCAGATAAGTTTGATCGCCGGTCTCCAGATACCGGTCGATGCGAATCCCGTCCGACCAGCCTATCTCCTCGCCGACAAACCGCCATCCGCGGGAAAACAGGTAGCGGAGCATCAGCTTCCTGTAATCATATTTTTCGTGGACCCAATGATCTTCCTCACCCAAGAATACGATCCTCTTGTCTTTGAGCAGCCCGTCCAGACAGGCGAGTTTATCAAGGTTCTCATCCTCATCCTGGCTCAAAAAAACGGCGTTCTCCCGAACCCACGCGGCAAAGCCCTCTGTGTCGCCGCATCCGGTATGAACGCCCCTGTTTTTTGCACGCTTGAGCATGTTACGAATCCTTCCCTACCCGAAAACGCCGACTATTGCTCCTAACGTATAGCCCTGCTTCCAGTCAGGCTTCAGTTTTTCGATACTACTTCAGGCCGCGGCTGCCCGGCTTGACGGCGGGTGTCCCCTCTTTGCACAGCGGGCATTCGTCCGGCGGATAGGAGACGACCTCCATCGACAGCACCGCCGCGAAGGGCACGCCGAAATCCACCTCGCCGTTCGAACGGTCCACGATGCTGCCCACACCGGCGACCTCTCCGCCGAGCTTACGGATCAGCGCGATCACTTCCTTCACGCTGCCGCCCGTCGTCACCACGTCCTCCACCACCAGCACGCGCGCGCCCTGGGGTATCTCGAAACCGCGCCGCAGCGTCATCGCGCCGTTCTCGCGTTCGGCGAAGATGTTGGGCACCTTGAGCTGCCGCGATACCTCGTACGCCAAGATAATGCCGCCGATGGCAGGCCCGGCCACCAGATCGATGCCGGTGAACTTTGCGGCCAGCTCCTTCGCGAACTTCTCGGAAATATCCGGGTACTGGAATAACTTCGCGCACTGCATATACCGGTTGGAGTGCCGCCCGGAGGTCAGCAGAAAATGTCCTTCCAGCATCACGCCCGTTTGCCTGAAAATATCGAATATCTCTTCTCTGTTCATATTAAACCTCCAGCGCGCCCGTGAGCGCGGATATGTGGTTGATTTTTGCCGTTTGTGCATAGCTCTCCAGTTCGTCGATGATGCGCAGCGACGCGCCGGGGTCCAGCAGGTTCGCCGTGCCCGTCATCACCGTCGTTGCCCCGCACAGCATAAACGCAGCCGCGTCCTCGCCTGTCATGATGCCGCCCATGCCGATCACCGGAATGCGCACCGCGCGCGATACGTCGTAGACCATCTTCAAAGCCACCGGCATGATGGCCGGGCCGGAAAGCCCGCCCGTCACGTTGCCGAGTACCGGCCTTTTTGTCCGCACGTCCACCGCCATGGCAGGCAGCGTGTTGATCAGCGACACGGCGTCCGCGCCCGCATCCTGCACCGCTTTGGCGACGCTCACGATATCGCCCGCGGCGGGCGTCAGCTTGACGGTCAGCGGTTTATGTGACACGGCCTTCACGGCCTTCACGCATTCCGCCGCCGTTGCCGGGTCTGTCCCAAGACTCGCGCCGCCCAGCTTCACATTGGGGCAGGATATGTTGAGCTCAATCAGCTGAACAGGCGCGCCGTTCATCCGCTCCGCCACTGTGACGTAATCCTCGATGCGGCTGCCCGCAATGTTGGCGATCACCACGGTGTCCAGCGCGTTCACCTCTTTGATGGTCGCTTCAAGGAATTCGTCTATGCCGGGGTTCTGCAGGCCCACGCTGTTGATGATGCCCGAAGCGGTTTCCGCGATGCGCGGCGGCGCGTTGCCGATGCGCTTCTCGGGCGTGACGGACTTGAGCGCGATGCCGCCCAGCTTGTTCACGTCGATGAACCAAGAGTGCTGCCGGCCAAACGCGAACGTCCCCGACGCGGCGATCACCGGATTCTTTAGCGTGATACCGCAAAGATTGACTGACATACTCACCGCCATCACAGCGCCACCTCCTGCATGTCGAATACCGGTCCTTCTACGCACACCTTGCGGTAGTCCAGTCCGCCCGGCGTGTGTATGCCGCAGACGCAGGTGGCACAGGCGCCAAAGCCGCAGCACATCCGCTGCTCCATGGATACCTGGCAGCGCACGTCATACGCGTCGAGCACTTTCTTGAGCGCGCGCAGCATCGGAGTCGGCCCGCAGGCCAGCACGATATCCGGCCTGTCCGCCTGAAGCCGCTTTTCCAACAGCGTTGTGACAACGCCCACCTCGCCGATGGAACCGTCGTCCGACGCCACGTGAACGAGGTCGCAAGCGGCAAAGTCATTCTGGCAGTAAGCGAACGGCAGGCTCCGGTAGCCCAAAAACACCTCGTACTGCCTGTCCGGCCATCTCTTGATCACGGTGGGCAGCGGCGCGATGCCCACGCCCCCGCCGACGAGGAATACCTTCTTATCGTTTGCGGACAGATGGAACCCACGCCCCACCGGCAGAATGGCGTCCAGCTTCGCGCCGGGCTCAGCCGCCATCAGTGCGCGGGTCCCCTGCCCCTTCACCTGATAGATCAACGTCACGGTCTGCGCCTTTTCGTCGTATTCGTTGATACTTATGGGCCTCTTCATGAGCAGCTCGCGATGTCCGGGAATCCCGATGTGCGCAAACTGGCCGGGGATGAAATGGACAAGATCAACGCCCGGGCAGTGCAGCACCACGCGGTGTATGCCGTCCGCGATCCTCTCGTTACTCAATATGGCGGAGCTTAGGTTTTTCAGCATATATATGTCACTCCTGTATGTCTGTCAGGCTGACCGGCCTTAGGTCGGCGTCCGTCCAGCCCGATTTCATGCTTTGCAGCAGCACGCGCGCGGTATCCAGCGACGTGATGCACGGGATGCGGTGTTCCACCGCCATGCGCCGCAGCTTGAACCCGTCCCGGTCGGCACGGCGCCCTTTGGTCGGCGTGTTGAGCACCAGCCTCAGCGTCCCGCTGTCGAACAGCTGCCTGATGTCCGGCCCGTCCGACAGCGGCCTGACCGTGCTGGCCGCGACGAAGTTGAAGTTCAGCAGGTTGGCCGTGCCGGGCGTGGCGTATATGTCGTAGCCCAGATAGTCGAGTATCGCCGCGACGGGGATCAGTTCCTGCTTGTCGTTGTCGGACACCGTCAGCAGCGCCGCCCCCTTCTCTTTGGGAAGCGACAACCCGGATGCGATCAGCCCTTTGAGCAGCGCTTCGCTGTAGTCGCTTGATATGCCCAGCACCTCTCCGGTGGATTTCATCTCCGGTCCCAGGCTCACCTCCACATCCGGCAGCTTCTCGAATGAGAACACCGGCACCTTCACGGCGGTGAAGCTGCGTTTGGGGTAAAGGCCGGTGCCGTAGCCCATGCCCGCCAGCTTTTCCCCCAGCGACGCGCGCACAGCCAGTGAGATCATCGGGACGCCCGTCACCTTGGAAATGTATGGCACGGTACGGCTGGAACGCGGGTTCACCTCGATCACGTAGATCTGCCCGCCGGATATCACATATTGTATGTTGACGATACCCTTTACATCCAACGCCAGCGCGAGTCGCCGCGTGATGTCGATCAGTTCTTCCTGCTGCTTGTCCGTGATGCGCCTGGCGGGATAGACGGAGATGGAATCTCCCGAATGCACGCCAGCGCGTTCGATATGCTCCATGATGCCAGGAATGAGTACATCCTCGCCGTCGCAGATGGCGTCCACCTCCAGCTCGAGGCCCGTCATGTACTTGTCCACCAGCACCGGGTGCTCCTGCTCGTGCCGGCCGATGATGCGCATGTATTCGCGGATGTCGTCCTCGCTGTAGGCGATCTCCATGCCCTGGCCGCCCAGCACATACGACGGCCTCACCAGCACCGGATAGCCCAGCGACGCGGCGGCGTCCACGGCCTGCTGCGCGTTGGTGACGGTTGCGGCCTTCGGGCGGCGTATGTTCAGCTTCTCGAGCAGCGCTTCAAATTCCTTCCGGTCTTCCGCGCGGTCGATACTGTCAAGCGGCGTGCCGATGATGGGATAGCCCATGGCCTGCACCGACTTTGCGAGCTTGATGGCCGTCTGCCCGCCGAACTGCACAACGACGCCCACCGGCGCCTCCTGCCCCAGCACATTTCCCACCTCTTCGGGCGTCAGCGGCTCGAAGTACAGCCGGTCGGACGTGTCAAAGTCGGTCGAGACCGTTTCCGGGTTGTTGTTGATGATGACGGTGTCGTAGCCCGCTTCCTTCAGCGCCCACACGCAGTGCACGCTGCAGTAGTCGAAC
The DNA here is from genome assembly GCA_023428025.1 of Bacillota bacterium. Taxonomy (GTDB): domain Bacteria; phylum Bacillota; class Clostridia; order Christensenellales; family SZUA-584; genus SZUA-584. The sequence goes on along the minus strand of JAEYZN010000012.1, from coordinate 43,789 downwards.
TCGATGCCCTGCCCGATGCGGATGGGGCCGGAACCCAGCACCACCACCGTTTTGTTTTCGGAGCGCTTGGCTTCATTCTCTTTGTCGTACGTGGAGTAGTAATAGGGGCTCACCGCGTCGAACTCAGCGCCGCACGTATCCACCATCTTAAACGTCGGCAATATGCCAAGCTCTTTTCTGAGGCCGCGGATCTCTTTTTCCGAGGTCTTCGTCAAGCGGGCGATGGCCACGTCCGAAAAACCCATGCGTTTGGCTTTTCGGACCGTATCGTAATCCAGCGCGGCCTTGCCCTGCATCGCGAAATACTCTTCCAGGTCGATGATGGCCTGTAGTTTGGTGAGATACCAAAGGTCGATGCGCGTCAGCGCGTGGATGCGCGCCACGCCGACGCCGTGGCGCAGGGCTGTCGCGATGAAGAAAATACGCTCGTCGTCCTGCTCGAGGATACGCGCGACCAATTCGTCCTTCTTCATGCCCGCCGCAAACGGGAACTGCAGGCTGTAAAGGTTCAGCTCCAGCGAACGGACGGCTTTTAAAAAGGCGCTTTCGAAGTTGGCCCCAATCGCCATCACCTCGCCAGTCGCCTTCATACGCGTACCCAGCTGCTTGTTGGCCTGCGTGAACTTGTCGAACGGCCAGCGCGGGAACTTGACCACCACATAGTCCAGCGTCGGCTCAAAGCACGCATACGTTTTGCCCGTCACGCCGTTTCTGATCTCGTCCAGCCCATAGCCAACGGCGATCTTCGCGGCGATCTTGGCGATGGGATAGCCCGTCGCCTTGGACGCCAGCGCGGACGAACGGCTGACCCTGGGGTTCACCTCGATCACGTAATACTGCATGCTCTCGGTATCCAGCGCGAACTGCACGTTACACCCGCCCTCGATCTTAAGCGCGTTTATAATGTTGAGCGAAGCGGTGCGCAGCAGCTGGTATTCGGCGTCCCGCAGTGTCTGGGACGGCGCGACGACGATGCTGTCGCCGGTGTGGATGCCCACCGGGTCGATGTTCTCCATGTTGCAGACGGTGATGCAGTTGCCCTTGCCGTCGCGGATGACCTCGTACTCGACCTCTTTATATCCGGCGACGCTCTTCTCGATGAGCACCTCGTGCACGCGGCTGGCAGCCAGGCCGCTTTTGCAGATCTCCTCCAGCTCGCCGTCGCTGTGGGCGATGCCGCCGCCTGTGCCGCCCAGCGTGTAGGCCGGACGCACGATCAGCGGGTAGCCGTGCTGCGCCGCGAACTCAAGCGCCTGTTCCGCCGTGTTCGCGATGATGCTTTCGATGATGGGCTCACCGATCTCGTTCATCAGCGTTTTGAACGCTTCCCGGTCCTCGGCCTTTCTGATGGAATCCGCCCCGGTGCCCAGCAGCTTCACGCCCAGCTCCTCCAGCACGCCGCTTTCCGCCAGCTCCATTGCGAGGTTGAGGCCAGTCTGGCCGCCCAGCGTCGCCAGCATGCTGTCCGGCTGCTCCTTGAGTATGACGTTGCGGATCACAGGCACCGTCAGCGGCTCGATGTACACCTTGTCCGCCATCCCGGCGTCCGTCATGATGGTGGCCGGGTTGGAGTTCACCAGCACCACCCCGATGCCTTCTTCCCGAAGCGCGCGGCAGGCCTGCGTCCCGGCATAATCAAACTCGGCGGCCTGTCCAATGATGATGGGTCCGGAGCCGATGACCAATACCTTTTTGATATTTTCAAGCTTGGGCATGCTGTTTCCTCATCCGGCTCACGAATTCGTCGAACAGATACGCCGTGTCCTCCGGCCCGGGCGACGCCTCGGGATGGAACTGAACGGTGAACATGTCGCAGTCGTCGTAGCGGACGCCTTCAATGGTGCCGTCGTTCCAGTTGCGGTGCGTCACCGCCACGCTCTTGGGCAGCGAATTCTCCACAATGGTATAGCCGTGGTTCTGTGAGGTGATATAGACGCGGTCTTTGCCGAGGTCCTTCACCGGATGGTTGGCCCCGCGGTGACCGTATTTGAGCTTCTCCGTGTCCGCGCCCGTGGCCAGCGCGATGAGTTGATGGCCGAGGCAGATGCCGAATATCGGCTTCTTGCCGATCAGCTGCTTTAAGTTGCCGATGACTTCCGTGTTGTCCTTCGGGTCTCCGGGGCCGTTGGTCAGCATGATGCCGTCATAGCCGCCCGCGAGTATTTCGTCCGCACCGGTGCGGGCCGGATACACGGTGACAGCACAATCGCGTTTTTTCAGGCTGCGGATGATGTTGCGCTTCAGGCCGAAATCCAGCACGGCCACCTTCAGGTTCCCGTCGCAGAACTGGTATTTCTCGTCGCAGGTCACGACGTCTACCGGCAGCTCACAGACGTAGCTGCTCATCTGCTCCAGCTGTTCGGTCGTGGGCTCGTCCTGCGTGATGATGCCGCGCATCGTGCCCTTCTCGCGGATGATGCGCGTGAGCGCACGCGTGTCGATACCCGAGAGGCCGCAGATGCCGTTCTGCTCCAGATATTCGCTCAGAGCCCCCTGGCTGCGCCAGTTGGACGGCTGCTCGCAGACCTCACGCACGATGAACCCGCTGACCTGCGGCTTTGCCGATTCGGGGTCGGTCGCGTTGACGCCGTAGTTGCCGATCAGCGGATACGTCATCGTCACGATCTGCCCGCAGTACGACGGGTCTGTCAGCACCTCCTGATACCCCGTCATGCCGGTGTTGAATACCACCTCGCCCGCCATATCCGTTTTGGCGCCGAAGCTTTGCCCCACGAACCGCGTACCGTCTTCCAGTGTGAGTATCGCCATCTTTCCTCCTCTTTCCGGCTTAAAAATCTATGCCGCGCTTTATAAGCGCCTGCATTATATCCTTTTGCATGTCCAGCACGGCGGCTCTGGCCGCGTCCGGCGCCGGGAGGCCTTCGTACTGCGGCTTTTTCCAGGCCAGCAGTATCGCGCGCGATGAGTTGACCACCGCGCCCAAGCCGTTATTATCGAAATTCACCGCGATATCGCCCGCGCCCGCGCCCTGCGCGCCGTAGCCCGGCACCAGGAAGAACGTATGCGGGCAGCGCCTGCGCAGCGCCTCGGCCTCTGTGGGATAGGTCGCCCCCACCACCGCGCCCACGCTGCTGTAGCCGGACACGCCGACCAGGGCTTGTCCCCATTCGGACACCTTCTCCGCCACCGCTTCGTAGAGCTTTCTGCCGCCCACATCCAGGTCCTGAAACTCTCCGCCGGACGGATTGGAGGTTTTGACAAGCGCGAATATGCCCTTGCCCGTTTTGGCGCAGCTGTCCATAAAAGGCTGTATGCCGTCGGTCCCCAGGTACGCGTTGACGGTGATAAAATCCGCCGCACTGTTCTCCACGTACGCCCTGGCATACGCGCCCGCCGTGGAGCCGATGTCGTTGCGCTTGACATCCGCGATCACGATAAGGCCTTTTTCCTTCGCGCAGGTCATCGTGTCCAGAAAGCATTTCATGCCATCCGGGCCGTACTGCTCATAGTAAGCGGCCTGCACCTTGACGGACGGGATGATGTCCTTGACGGCGTTTATTATATCACAGTTGTAACGGAAAACGCACGACGTAATCGCCCTGTCGCTATCATCTTTTGGCCGGTATTCCGCCGGCAGGTGGGACAGCTCGGTATCCAGCCCGATACATACCGGGTTTTTGGTATATTTGATCGCCGTACACAGTCTGTCTATCAGCATCATCATTTGCCTCCGCCGTATGCCACTTTCCCGTCTACGATGGTGTGCGTCACCACGCCGCACAGTGTCTGCCCGATAAACGGCGAGTTCTTGCCCCTCGAGACGATATCCTCTTCTCTCAGCGTATATGTTGCGGCCATGTCCGCAATGGTCATGTCCGCGGGCGCTCCCTCTTCGATCACGCCGCCCCTGACGCCGATGATATTCGCGGGGTTCGCGGACATCAGCCGCGCCAGCGTATCCGTGTCGTCCGTCAGGTTTGTCACCGCCAGCGAAAACGCCGTCTCGAAACCGGAGATACCCGACGCCGCCAATGTGAACTCGATGTTCTTTTCGTCCCTGTGATGCGGCGCGTGGTCCGTCGCGATGCAGTCGATCGTGCCGTCCAGCAGGCCTTGCTTCACCGCTTTCACGTCGTCCTGCGTTCTGAGCGGCGGGTTCACCTTGGTTCTCGCGTCGTACGTCATGCAGGCGCTGTCGCCTATCGAAAAATAATGCGGCGCGCTCTCGCACGTCACTTTGACGCCGCGCTTCTTCGCCGCGCGGATCATCTCGATGCCGCCGCGTGTGGACACGTGCTGGATATGCACGCGCATCCCGTCCGTCTCAGCGAGTATCATATCCCGCGCGATCATCGCCTCTTCAGCAGCGCGGGATATGCCGGGCAGGCCGAGTATCGTGGCGTTGTACCCGTCGTTCATCACGCCCGTGCCCTTGATGTCCAGACACTCCTCGTGCGCCATGATGAACCGTCCGTAGGTGGCGGCGTACTGCATCGCGGCGCGCATCATGCCGCCGTCGCTGATGGGCCTGCCGTCGTCGGAAAACGCGACGCAGCCCAGTTCCGCCAGCTCGCCCATCTCGGTAAGTTCCTTGCCCTCCAGCCCGCGCGTGGCCGCGCCCACCGGATATACTTTGACACTGGCTCTGCGCGCCTTCTCCAGCACCAGCGCGCACACCGAGGCGTTGTCCACCACCGGCATGGTGTTGGGCATGCAGCACACCGCCGTGAAACCGCCCTTGGCCGCCGCCCGCGTGCCGGACGCGATATCCTCTTTATACTCCTGCCCCGGCTCGCGCAGGTGGCAGTGCAGATCGATAAACCCCGGAAACACCGTCAGCCCCGTCGCGTCGATCGCCTTGTCCGCGTCACCCACGTTCTGCCCGATGGCCTTGATGACGTCATCCTCGATCAATATATCCTGTTTTCCCTGTTTTTCACCCGCGGGGTTGGCCAGCGTACCGCCGATAATCTTTATCCTCATCGCCCATCATCCTTCCTGGTCAGCAGATACAGCAGCGCCATACGCACTGCCACGCCGTTCGTCACCTGTTCGTTGATCACGGAATTGTCCGCATCCATCACCGCGCTGGAAAGCTCCACGCCCCTGTTCACCGGGCCGGGATGCATGATCATCACGTCTTTTTCGCAGAGCTTTACCGACTCCTCGTTCACGCCGAAGTAACGGTGGTATTCGCGCAGCGTGGACAGGAACGCGCCTTCCAGCCGCTCCTTCTGTATGCGCAGCCCCATCACCACGTCGGCGTCGCGCAACGCATGTTCCAGGCTGGTGGTCACCGTCGCGCCCATCTGTTCGATGGCTGTCGGCATCAGCGTCTGCGGCCCGCAGAGCGTGACGTTCGCGCCCATGCGCGTGAGGCCCCACAGGTTGCTGCGCGCCACGCGGCTGTGGAATATGTCGCCCACGATGGTCACGTTGAGCCCTTCCAGCCGCCCCAGATGTTCGCGCATCGTGAACATGTCCAGCAACGCCTGCGTGGGATGTTCGTGCATGCCATCGCCCGCGTTGATCACGCTCCCCGAGAAATTGTCGGCGAGGAATTTGGGCGCGCCGCCCAGCGGGTGGCGGATGACGATCACGTCCGTCTCCATCGCCTCAATGGTTTTGCCCGTGTCGAGCAGCGTCTCACCCTTCTTCACACTGCTGGACGACACGCCCAGATTGCTGAACGTGGCGCCCAGAAACTTGGCGGCCAGCTCAAAGCTCAGGCGCGTGCGCGTGCTGTCCTCATAGAACAAAGCCACGATCGATTTGCCCTGAAGATGCGGCATTTTTTTCGCGTTCTGCGCCAGCAGCTGTTTCATGGTGGCCGCGGAATCGAGTATCAGCTTGATCTCCTCGGCCGTCTTGTCGTAGAGGCCGAGCATGTCCTTTGATTGCAGTTTCATAGATCCCTCTCCATTACGATTAGCATTCTCCTTTTGGTGTCACTTCCGAAATGTCCCCGTAAAAAAAGCCTTATCGGTTAGATAAGGCATTAAGGCAAATCGTTGATAGCCACGTTGTCAACGCCGTCGATCTCCGCGACACGGACACTGACGAACTCGCTCTTTGACGTTGGTATGTTCTTGCCCACATAATCGGCACGGATGGGAAGCTCGCGATGCCCCCGGTCCACGATCACGGCCAGCTGGATATAGTTGGGGCGTCCCAGATCCATCAGCGCGTCCAGCGCGGCGCGGGCCGTCCGGCCGGTGTACAGCACGTCGTCACACAGCACCACCGTTTTCTTATTGATGTCAAAGGCGATGTCCGTCCCCTTGAACACCGGATGATCCGCCAGCAGGGACAGGTCGTCGCGGTAGAACGTGATATCCAGCGTGCCGAGTTCCGGGCGGGCACCTTCAAACAACTCGATATAATTTACGATGCGTTTCGCTATGGGCACGCCGCGGCGGTGAATGCCGACCAGCGCGAGATTCTGTGTTCCCTTGTTCTTTTCGACGATCTCGTGCGCGATACGTTTCAGCGCTCTGTCCAGCGCCTCGCCGTCCATGATCAACGCTTTGTCCATATGCCGCCTCCTTTTTTCTATTAAAATAGCCTTGCCATGCGGCAAGACTAAATAAGCTTAAAGTTCAATCACCTTGCCGGTCTCTCTGTACCGAATTAAAGGACTGTTTGTTTTCTCATAAAACATACCACAAGCTCTCAGTCTTGTCCAGCATGTTTTAAACTATTTTTATCAGTATTCCCGCATGAAGCTCTTCTGATGATGGCACAGCGCGATGTACGCGGTTTCATCCACATTCTGGATGATCATCTCAAGCTCGTTATCACCGTAAGTCGTGGTGCGGCCTTCCGCGAATTCGCGGTCAACCACTTCCTTGACAGCCACGACCAGCGGGTCGTTCTTGCTCAGCCTGTCGTCACCCCGCAGCTTGAAGTGCGCGTTGGCCCAGTGGGCGATGCCGGCCAGGCCGGAGTGCGCGCTGATCGCCACATGCACGGGGCGGTTGAGTATCTTCTCGGTGTTGAAGATGTTGTATATCTCCTCATCCTTCAAAAGACCGTCCGCATGGATGCCCGCGCGCGTCGAGTTGAAGTTGCGCCCCACAAACGGCGTTCTCGGGCCGATCTCGCTTCCCAGCTCGTTTTCGAAGTACTCGGCCATCTCGGTGATGACGGAGAGGTCCATGCCGTCCGTCGTGCCCTTGAGTCCGCAGTATTCCATGACCATCGCCTCCAGCGGACAGTTGCCGGTGCGCTCGCCAATGCCCAGGATCGAGCAGTTGACGGAGGACGCGCCGTACATCCACGCTGTCGCCGCGTTGGTGACCACCTTGTAGAAATCGTTGTGCCCATGCCATTCCAGCAGCTCCGACGGGAACCGGGAATAGAAATTGAGGCCGTATACGATGCCCTGAACGCTGCGCGGCAGCGAAGCGCCCGGATAGGTGATGCCGTAGCCCAGCGTGTCGCACATCCGGATCTTGATCGGGATGCCGCTCTCCTGCATCAGCTTCATCAGCTCATCCGCAAAGGGAATAACGAAGCCGTAGTAATCGGCGCGCGTGATGTCCTCGAAGTGGCAGCGTGGGCGGATGCCGTATTCCAGCGCCGTCTTGACCACGTCGAGATACTGATCCATCGCCTGGCGGCGCGTCATGTTCATCTTCTTGAATATGTGATAGTCCGAGCAGCTCACGAGTATGCCGGTTTCCTTGATGCCAAACGCCTTGACCAGTTCGAAATCCTTGCGGCTCGCCCTGATCCACGTTGTCACCTCGGGAAACTCGTATCCCAGGTCCAGGCACGCCTGTATCGCTTCCTTGTCCTTCTGGGTATACACGAAAAACTCGCTCTGCCGGATGATGCCCTTGGGCCCGCCCAGCCTGTGCTCCATTTTATACAGGTCTACCACCTGCTGCACGGTAAAAGGCGTTCTGGACTGCTGACCGTCACGGAAAGTCGTATCGGTAATCCATATCTCCTCCGGCATATTCATCGGCACCACGCGATGGTTGAATGTGATCTTGGGAACTGAATCATAGTCAAACATATCGCGGAAGAGCTGTGGTTCATTCACATCCTGAAAGGAAAAACGGTAATCGTTCTCCTCCAACAGATTCCATTTTAAATTTAAGTTACTCATTTAAGCTCCTCCTTCTCTGTTATTGCATCGCCTGCACGAATTCCTTGATGCGTGCAAGGCCCTTTATAATGTTCTCGTCCTTCACGGCATAGCTCAGCCGCACATAATCGTCCGCTCCGAACGCCGCACCCGGCACAACGGCCGTCAGCGTATGCTTGAGCAGCGCTTCTGAAAACTCCAGCGAACCGTTGACCGGCACACCGTCATAGGACTTGCCTTTGATGCCGGAGATGTTCATCATCACGTAGAACGCGCCGCCGGGTATTTCGCATGACAACCCGTCGATGTCGTTGATGAGGCCGCAAAGCAGCTTGCGCCGTCTGATAAACGCTTCCTTCATGCGGGCGATGTCGTCCTGCGGGCCGTTCAGCGCTTCGATGCTGGCATATTGCGCGATCGAATTCGGGTTGGAGGCCGCGTGGGATTGGTAAGCGCCCATCACCTTCGCCAATTGTCGCGTGCTGGCCGTATAGCCGATACGCCAGCCGGTCATCGCGTATGTCTTGGACATACCGTTCACGACGATGGTGTTCTCTTCCACGGCCGGGCCGAGCGACGCGATGCTGACATGCTCGCCGTCATAGATCAGCTCATCATAGATCTCGTCGGAGACGATGAAAATCTCGGCGTCCACGGCAACCGCCGCGATTTCTTCCAGCTCCTGACGCGTGTACACAGTCCCGCACGGATTGGACGGCGTGTTGAGGATCAGCGCCTTGGTTTTGGAGGTCAGGGCGCTGCGGATATCGTCCGCCGTGGCCTTCAGCGACGGCCCTGTTTGTATGATCACCGGAACGCCGTCCGACATGCGCACAAGCTCAGGGTAAGTCAGCCAATAAGGCGCGGGAATGATCACCTCGTCGCCCGGATTGAGTATAGCGGCAAATACGTTGAACAGGGAGTGTTTGGCACCGTTGGATACGACAATATCATCAGCCTCATACTGCAGGCTGTATTTATTCTGTAATCGTTGAGCGATGGCACTTTTCAGTTCAGGCATGCCCGCCGCAGGCGTATAGCGCGTGAGCCCCATATTCAGCGCTTTTTTCGCGGCTTCTTTGATATTCTCCGGCGTGTCGAAATCCGGCTCACCCGCTCCGAACCCGACAACGTCGCGGCCTTCCTTTTTCAGCCTCTTGGCCATGGCATCAATGCTTAGTGTCATAGAAGGCGTAATGCCCAGCGCCTTGTTCGAAAGTACCATCTCAACCTCCGTTGGTCAAAGAAAATTTGCATCAAATGCTTTCAAAAGCTTCATTGTGGAGTAATATTAACACATTATATGATGGATTTCAACTATGCATCCATTAAAATATGCATGTTGGCAAAAAAAATATTGCATAGAGGGTTTGCCGTCATCTTCTGTCACATCTGATACATGTTTTCAATATATTGATACAAAGAGGTGGATGATATGAAAAACATCGTTGTGCTGTACGGAGATAACTGCGCATACTGCAAAAAGGCCAAAATGCTCATATCGCGCGCTTTGGAGAAGAATCCTGCGTTTTCTTCCGTCAAAATAAGCTATGTCAAAGACGACAGTCCCGAGGGCAGAAAACTACCTCATAAATATATTCCGGCCTTTTTTTGCGACGGCTGGCACTTCTTTGAAGGAAACCCCACGATGGACGACATTCAAAGGCTGCTTGCCTTCAGCCTGAGAGATAGTTGAGCGCCAGACTCAAATACGTACCCGGGCGCCTCTCTTCACTTACCTGCCAAAGAACCGGCTCAGCGTTTCCACCACTGCGGAAAAATCCTCAATGGATTGATTAAGTGTCTCTATATCCAAGGCCTCCACCTTGCCCAGCGCCTTTTCCATGCTGGCGGACGCATTTACGGTCATAGCCTGTCCCTCTTCGATCAGTGTGTTGACCTCATCGAACATGGCCGGAAAATCCACATTTTCGAAATCAGCCGCTATGGTATTCAGTTTGCTGAAAGCGCCTTCCGCCTCATTGAGTATCCGTGTTGCATGAGCCCCGATGCTCATAACAAAAATGCCCACCGCCAGAAAGACCAGCGCGATGACGGCGGTACACCATGTTCTCAGCCGGGAGTGAAACAGCATCTTCGTTTCATAATACGTTTGCTCTTCCGGCGTCGGCTTCTTTTTCATAAGCCCCTTCAATTTATCAGCCAGTCTGCCTTGAACCTTTGGCATATCATTAATCGGCTTTTGCGCCGCTTCGTTTTGTTTATCATTATTATTAACATGCATCTTCTCTTCCATGGTCATAACTCCTTCTCAATATTGATAAGCAACTATATATGTTATTATTCCATTCAACAAAGCCATTTCCTTTAATTTTAAGCTTATTGGTTGTTTTAGCTATTTTGAATGCTTATATAATTATGATGCTTATATAATTATGAAGAAAGTATAAAAATCCGCTGTTTCTCTTGATTATTGGCGGTAATCATAATAGAATGACCAAAAAAAGAGGAGGACAAGCCTAATGCAGAACTTTGTGATTGGAACGTGTTCCACATCCGACTTGCCGCAACACCACATAGACAAACACGAAATTGCGATTGTTAAATTTACATTCACAGTTGACCATAAAGAATATAAAGACGGCGAGATGGATGCCAAGGTGTTTTTTGACATGGAGCGTGAAGGCCACACGCCCACCACGTCACAGGTTACGCCCGATGAATATTATCAGCTTTTTGACGGGATTCTGGCGTCCGGTCAGAACCTTCTCTACATCGCGTTCTCGTCCGGCTTGTCGGGCAGCTGCAACAACGCCAAGCTGGTCGCGGACGAGATGCGTACCAAATATCCTGACAGAAAGCTGTTCGTTATCGATTCCCTCTGTGCTTCGCTCGGCCAGGGCCTGCTGGTGGATTATGCCGTAAAAATGCGCGCAGCCGGAAAATCCATCGAAGAAACCGCCAAATGGGTCGAGGCAAACAAGCTGGGGCTCAACCACTGGTTCACCGTGGACAGCCTGAATCATCTGAAACGCGGCGGGCGCGTGACAGGGGCGGCCGCGTTCGTCGGCAACCTGCTTCATATCAAGCCGGTTCTCAACGTGGATTACGAAGGCCATCTTATTCCTCGGGAAAAAGCGCAGGGCCGCAAAAAAGCACTCAGGTGCCTTGTTGATAAAATGAGCGAATATGTATACAAGCCCGAAGGCCAGACCATATTCATCAGTCATGGCGATGATATCGAAGCGGCTGAGAAGGTTGCCGCCATGGTGAAGGAACGTTTCCCCGAGGTCGGTGAAATAATGATCAGCATGCTGGGCACGGTCATCGGCGCACATTCCGGCCCCGGCACTGTCGCACTGTTCTTCATGGGCAAAAGCCGCTGAATATAATAAGTATCTGCTGAAGCCTCGCACAAGCGGGGCTTTTTCATATTCGTCCAGTTCTCCTCATATAAATATGTATATTCTTTTTACGGAGGAAAATCATGAGATACGGACGAACTTCATCGAAACAGCCGCCCCCAAAAAAGCATCGGTATACGAGCCTCATTATCGTGGCGGTCATACTGGGCATCACCGCTTATTTTGTTGGCGCCGGCGCGGCGGGCGGCTGGCTGGCTGAAAATGTGATCAATCCTGTGTTCAACAGTGATATAGGCAAGGCCGCCGAGCCTTCGGCGACGATGTCCGCCGACACCGACGTGACCCCTGCCGCCACGGTGAAAGCCACTGAATTGCCGACCGCGTCGGGAACTCAGACCGAAGAAAAAGTGACGGCACAGAGCATAACGCTGTATACGCTTCAGGTGGGTGCTTTTTCGGATGAAAGCAACGCAAAGGAAGCGGCGCAGCAGGTCATCGGCAGGGGCGGCGCGGGCTTTGTGGCGTACGACGGCAGCCTCTACCGTGTTCTCGTGGCCGGTTATACGTCCGAGAACGACGCCAAGACCGTTAAGACAGAACTGGAAGCCCAGAGCATTTCCACCACGGTGTTCAAGCTGGAATCCGGCGCGCTGGAATTCAATATCGTCGCGGAGCAGCAGCAGATTGACGCCGTAAAAGCGTGCTTCGATGTGGTGCCCACCACCGTTTCCGAGCTGCAGCAGATCGTGTATTCAGCGGACAAGGGCGAAAATGTGGACGACCGCGTCTCGGCGCTTAAAGCCAAGGCGGATGAAGTGACTGCCGGTTTGAAGGCGATCGTCTCCGCGGATTCGGAGCCGATGTCCAGCCTGGTAGCGTATATGGACAGTCTTTGTGAACAACTTGGCAATATTCACAAGGCGGCGAATGTTTCAGGGGTGGCTTTTTCTTCCGAGTTGAAGTATAATCTAATCAGTGTGGTTGTGGATTATTCCGCATTTTTCAAAGAGCTCAGCAGTTGATATTCGGAGGTAACGATGACAATAGCTCAGGCCGCTGCCTTTTTGGACTGCCAATTGGTTTGCGGCGAACAAAACCTGGACAAGCCGCTCAAATCCGCGTGCGGTGCGGATTTGATGAGCGACGTGCTCGCGTTCGCAAAAGAAAACTGTATTTTACTGACCGGCATGGTTAACCCGCATGTGGTGCGCACAGCCGAGATGCTCGATGTTCCCTGTATCGTATTTGTCCGGGGCAAAAAACCGGCGGAAGATGTGATGGAGTTGGCACAGGAAATCGGCGTGACTCTGATGACATGTGAATATACGCTCTATGAAGCGTGCGGGCGGCTCTATGTGCAGGGTCTGCCGCCGTGCGGCCGGTAAGCCAATATGTCTGACGGGTTCAGGGAGGCATTCGTCATCACCGCGGGCGATTTTGCATCAGCCGGCGAAGCATCGGCCAAGATCAAAAGCGTGTTGCGCATGATCGGCATCGACCCCGGGCTGACCAGGCGCGTGACCATCGCCGCTTACGAAGCGGAGCTTAACATGATCATACACAGCTTCGGCGGTGAAATGGTGCTGCAGATCGATGCCGGCTCCATCCATTTGTATTGTGACGACACCGGCCCCGGCATTGCCGACATCGATATGGCGATGCGGGAGGGTTATTCCACGGCATCGCTCGACATCCGGATGATGGGTTTCGGCGCGGGCATGGGCCTGCCCAACATGAAGAAGAACAGCGATGAAATGGACATCCGTTCCGATTCAAACGGAACAAGTATACATCTGCGTTTTGACATCAACTAAAGGCGGATTGTTATGAACACATACTTCCATTCTGTGCGGCTTGATCGCGACAAATGCAAGGGCTGCACCAACTGCATCAAGCACTGCCCCACCGAAGCGATTCGGGTGCGGGGCGGCAAGGCGCAGATCATCGCGGAACGCTGCATAGACTGCGGCGAGTGCATCCGCGTATGCCCTTATCATGCCAAAATCGCCTATACAGACCCGTTCTCCGATATTGGACGTTTCAAATATAAAATAGCGCTGCCCGCTCCGTCGCTTTACGGACAGTTCAAGAATCTGTCCAGCATCGACCGCGTGGTGATGGGCCTCAAGCTGATGGGCTTTGACGACGTGTATGAAGTGGCGCGCGGCGCGGACATCATCAGCTGCGCCACTCGCAAACGTATCAAGGACAACGGCAATCTGCCCATCATATCATCCGCCTGCCCTGCCATTGTGCGGCTGATACAGGTTCGTTTCCCCAATTTGATCGACAATATCATCGACCTTCAATCCCCCATGGAGATGGCGGCTGTGGCCGCCAAGCGGGAATATGCCAAAAAGCACGGCGTTCATCCCCAGGATATCGGCGCTTTTTTCATCACGCCCTGCCCTGCGAAAATGACCAGCATCAAGAACCCGTACGGCATTGAGAAAAGCCACGTGAACGGCGCTTTTTCTGTGATCGATATTTATGGCCTGCTGGCAGGCCAGCTTAAAAAGCCGGGCATCGTGGTCACGGAAGGCGCGACAGCTTCCATCTATGGCGTTGGCTGGGCCAACTCCGGCGGCGAGGCCGCCGCAGCGGGCATACAGAACTCGCTGGCTGTGGACGGCATCGGCAACGTGATCAAGGTGTTGGAGGAAATCGAAAATCTGAAGCTGACCGACCTGCAATTCTTCGAAGGGCTGGCCTGCCCCGGCGGCTGTGTGGGCGGCCCGCTCACGTTCGAAAATCCCTTTGTCGCCCGGTCGCGCATCAAAACGCTGTCCGCCAAGATCAAGAGCGAACACCCCTCCTGCGAATACGCGCAGCAGTATATTGACGACGGTTCCGTGTTGTTCAGCCAGCCCATCACGGCGCGCTCCGTCATGAGAATCGACGAAGACATGGTGACGGCGATGCGCAAGCTGGAACAGATCGAGGCCATCACCGCCCGGTTGCCGGGCCTGGACTGCGGCTCATGCGGGTCCCCCTCGTGCCACGCCATGGCCGAGGATATCGTCCGGGGAGACGCCAAGGAGATGGATTGCATATTCAAGCTGCGCGACAAGGTGACCAGCCTCGCCGAGCAGATGGTGGAGCTGACCGGCAGGGAGAAAAAGGAGACAAAATGACCGTACAGGAAATGCTCGATAAAACAGGCTGGACGGCGCTGACCGATATACAGGATGCCGAGGTCACTTCCGGCTACGTGTGCGACATGCTCAGCTGGGTGATGGCGCGCGCCCAGTTCGGAACCGCATGGATCACCATTCAGGCGCATGTCAACGTGGTGGCCGTGGCCGCACTGACCGGCTGCGCTTGCGTGATCATCTCGGACAGTATCGCCATATCCGAGGAAACGCTGGCCGCCGCGCGGGATAAAGGCGTCTGCATCATCAGCGTGCCCTGCACTTCCTTTGGAGCCGCGGCTGCGCTCCATGATCTGGGCGTGGGCGAAGTCGAGCGATGATGGGCGAATACTACGATCTGCATATCCATTCCTGCCTTTCGCCGTGCGCGTCGGACGACATGACGCCGTCCAATATCGCGGGCATGGCCTCCATCAAAGGCCTCTCCCTCATCGCGCTGACGGATCACAACAGCGGGCGCAACCTGAGGCCGACGGCCAAAGCCGCTGCCGAATTCGGCATTCAGTTCGTACCCGGCATAGAAGTCACGACCGCCGAGGAAGTTCATGTGCTCACCTATTTTATGGAAACGGATACGGCAGTCGCGTTTGGCGACATGCTTTATGACTCACTCCCTGATATCGCAAACCGGCCTGAAATCTTCGGGCGCCAGATCGTCATGGACGAAAACGACCAGTGCGCCTATGAGCTTCGCAAGCTGCTGCTGCAGGCCACGCCCTATTCGATTGACAAAGTCGTCCGTCTTGCCCGCGCTTCCGGCGGTTGTGCTGTTCCCGCACATGTCAACAGAAGCTCATTTTCGGTGTTCTCAAACCTGGGGTTTATGCCAAAGGGCCTTTTCGGAGCCGCCGAGGTGTCGCCCGGTATTCCCTGCCCTCCCCTGAGCCCGGGAGTTTTCGAACTCCACTCTTCAGACGCGCACAATTTGGGGGACATTTCAGAGCCTGAAAACCGGCTTGAAATCATCCATAACGCTCCAGAACTCGTAAATTTTATCAATAGTATTTCTACATTATAACAATTATTTCGCCATGTTTTTTCCGATCCGAACAATATAAAAAGTTTATTAATTTTTTCACAAATATATGTGCATTCAGTTTCATTATGTGGTACAATATGCGCTGGATGTTTTGTTACTTTTTTATCAATGTTTTATCATACCTGACAGGAGGGAAGTTATGACCACAAGTGTGGATGATAAACTTATGCGCGAAAAGCTCATAAGCTTTATCCAGGAGCAGAAGAAAAAACCAGGTCCGTTGATGCCCATCATGCAGAAAGCTCAGAGCCTTTTCGGCGCACTCACAATTGATGTGCAGGAGCTTATTTCGGAGCAGCTGGGCATACCCATGAGCGATGTGTATGGCGTCGCCACTTTTTATTCTCAGTTTGCATTAGAACCGAAAGGAGAGCACATCATCAGCGTGTGTATGGGCACCGCCTGCTATGTCCGCAACATCGAGAAGGTTCTCGACCGGCTGGCGGAAGAGTTGGACGTGAAGCCGGGTGAAACCACGCCGGACAAAAAGTTCACGCTGGAACCCACGCGCTGCCTTGGATGCTGCGGCCTCGCCCCCGTCATCATGATCGACGATCAGGTGTACGGCAGGCTGACGCCGTCCGATGTCCCCGACATTCTGGCAAAGTATAAGTAAGCATGCGGGACATTTCTTTGCACATACTCGACATCGTCGAGAACTCGCTCCGCGCCGGCGCCAGCCTCATCTCAATTGACATGACGGCAAGCGTGCCAAGCGGCACCCTCACCATCATCGTCGAGGACAACGGCAGCGGCATGAGCAGGGAAATGCTGGAACGCGTTCGCAGCCCCTTTACCACCACGCGGACAACGCGCAACGTGGGGCTCGGAATTCCGTTGTTTGCAGCCGGATGCGAAAACACAGGCGGACATCTGGACATCGAATCGGCCCCCGGCGCTGGCACCAGGCTGACAGCCGTTTACGGCTTCAGCCATATCGACAGACCGCCGCTGGGCAACATTGCGGAGACCGTATCCGCGCTGGTGCTGGCCAACCCGCTTGTCGACTTTGTCTTCACGGCAAAGAAGGAGGAAGCTTTCGAGTTCGATACCCGAACGGTCAAGGCCACGCTGGATGGCGTGCCCATCACCGAACCGGCCGTGATGTCTTTCATCCGGGAATATTTAGAGGAAGGAACCATGCAGGTCTTTGGAGGACAAAATATATGAAATCGTTAAAAGAATTAGAAGAAATAAGAAATAAGACATTGGCTCAGATAGATATCCGCAAGAAGGGCGAGGGCATCCGTGTCGTCGTGGGTATGGCCACCTGCGGCATTGCGGCGGGCGCCCGTCCCGTTCTCTCCGCCTTTGTTGAAGAAGTCGCCAAACGGAACCTCTCCGACGTGACTGTCTCTCAGACAGGCTGTATCGGGGCTTGCCGTTTGGAACCGATGGTCGAAGTGTTTGCGCCCGGAAGAGACAAGGTCACTTATGTGAAGGTCAATCCCGGCATGGTCAGCCGTATCGTGGCCGAGCACGTCGTGAACGGCAACCCGGTATCGGAATACACCATCGGTTACAGCGAAGAAAACAACAAGTGATTAGGAGGAACGCATAATGGATATTTTCCGTTCTCATGTCCTGGTTTGCGGCGGCACGGGGTGCACATCATCCGATTCGCCGAAGATCATGGAGAAACTGAATGAAGAAATCAGCAAAGCCGGCCTTGATAAAGAGGTCAAGGTTGTCAGAACCGGCTGCTTTGGACTTTGTGAAGCGGGCCCGATCGTGATCGTATATCCCGAGGGCAGCTTCTACTCGCGCGTGCAGATAACGGACGTTCCCGAGATCGTGACCGAGCACCTGCTCAAGGGCCGCATCGTCAACCGTCTGCTGCATAAAGAGGATTCGGGCACTGTCGAGATGTCTCTCGACAACATCGGCTTCTATAAAAAACAGAAGCGGGTCGCGCTGCGCAACTGCGGCGTGATCGACCCCGAGCGCATCGAAGAGTACATCGCATTTGACGGCTACAAGGCGCTGGGAATCTGCCTTGGCGAATACACGCCCCAGCAGGTCATCGACACCATCAAGGCCAGCGGACTGCGCGGCCGTGGCGGCGGCGGCTTCCCCACCGGCATGAAGTGGCAGTTCTGCGCCAAGGAAAACAGCCAACAGAAATACGTGATCTGCAACGCCGACGAAGGTGATCCGGGCGCGTTCATGGACAGAAGCGTGCTGGAAGGCGACCCGCACGCGGTGTTGGAGGCGATGGCCATCGCGGGCTTCGCGATCGGCGCGAGCATGGGCTATATCTACGTCCGCGCGGAATACCCCATCGCGGTCAAGCGTCTTGAGATCGCGATCGGACAGGCGCGCGAGGCCGGTCTGCTCGGCAAGAACATCTTTGAGTCCGACTTCGATTTCGATATCGAGATCCGTCTCGGCGCGGGCGCATTCGTCTGCGGCGAAGAGATGGCGCTGATCTCGTCCATCGAAGGCCACCGCGGCGAACCGACGCCAAAGCCCCCGTTCCCGGCGCAGAGAGGTCTGTTCGGTAAGCCCACCATTATCAATAACGTTGAAACATTTGCGAATATTCCGCAGATAATACTTAATGGGCCCGAGTGGTTCGCGGCCATGGGCACCGAGAAGAGCAAGGGCACCAAGGTGTTCGCGCTCGGCGGCAAGATCAACAACACCGGCCTCGTCGAGATCCCGATGGGCACGACGCTGCGCGAGATCATCTATGATATCGGCGGCGGCATCCCGGGCGGCAAGGCGTTCAAGGCGGCGCAGACGGGCGGACCGTCCGGCGGCTGCATTCCGGTGAGCCACCTCGACACCCCCATCGACTACGACTCGCTGACGGCCATCGGCTCGATGATGGGCAGCGGCGGCTTGATCGTGATGGACGAAGACAACTGCATGGTGGACGTGGCGCGTTTCTTCCTCGACTTTACCGTGGACGAATCGTGCGGCAAATGCCCCCCGTGCCGTATCGGCACCAAGCGCATGCTCGAGATACTTGAGCGCATCGTTTCGGGACGTGGCGAAGAGGGAGACATCGAAAAACTTCAGCAGTTGGGCGAAAACATCAAGAACGCGGCTCTCTGCGGCCTTGGCAAGACGGCGCCCAACCCCGTGCTGTCCACGATCAAGTATTTCCGTGACGAGTACGAAGCCCACATCCGCGACAAGCAGTGCCCGGCCGGCCACTGCAAAGCGCTGCTCAACTACATCATCGACAAGACGAAATGTATCGGCTGCGGCGCATGTGCGAAGGTCTGCCCCACCAACGCGATATCCGGCAAGGTCAAGGAACCTTATCTGATCGATCAGAGCAAGTGCATCAAGTGCGGCGCATGTATGGCCCGCTGCAAATTTGGCGCGATCGAGAAGAAGTAAGAAAGGAGTAGACAGATTATGGTATCTTTAACGATAGACGGAGTCAAAGTGGAAGCGCCGAACGGCACGTCGGTACTGGAAGCCGCGCGCAGCGTCGGCGTCCGTATCCCCACATTGTGTTATTTGAAAGGCGTCAACGCCATCGGCGCATGCCGCATGTGTCTGGTTGAAATGCTCGAAGGCGGGCGCGGCCTGCAGGCGGCCTGCGTGCTGCCCGCCGCCAACGGCATGGTGATCTCCACGAATTCCAAGGCTGTGCAGGATGCGCGCCGGGTCAACCTGGAGCTGATCCTCTCCAACCACGACAAGCGGTGCCTCTCCTGCGTGAGAAACCGCAGCTGCGAATTGCAGCAGATCTGCGAAGAGCTGAATGTCGGTGACATTCCGTACGAAGGCGAGAGCTTCAACCACCCTCTGGATACCGGTTCCGCTTCCGTCGTACGCGACCCCAACAAGTGCATACTGTGCCGCCGCTGCGTCGCGGTTTGCGGCAACGTGCAGAAGATCGGCGCGGTGGGCGCCACCCAGCGCGGCTTCAAGACCATCGTGGAGCCGGTGTTCGGCAAATCGCTGAAGGATGTGCCGTGCGTCAACTGCGGCCAGTGCATCACCGCCTGCCCCGTCGGCGCGCTGACGGAGCGCAGCGAGATCAACAACGTATGGGAAGCCATTCACGACAAGACCAAGCATGTCGTCGTCCAGACGGCCCCCGCCGTGCGTTTCGGTCTCGGCGAAGAGTTCGGTATCCCGGTGGGCAGCAGTGTGACCGGCAAGATGGCCACCGCCCTGCGCCGCCTCGGCTTCGACAAGATTTTCGACGTGGACTTCAGCGCGGACCTCACCATCATGGAGGAAGGCACCGAGCTGCTGGGACGCATCAAGAACGGCGGCAAGCTGCCGATGATCACATCGTGCAGCCCCGGCTGGATCAAATACTGCGAGCACTTCTTCCCGGATTTCCTGGAGAACCTCTCCACATGCAAATCCCCCCATCAGATGGGCGGCGCGGTGATCAAGTCATATTACGCGGAGAAGTTCGGCATCGACCCGAAGAGTATCTACGTGGTCTCCATCATGCCGTGTACCGCGAAGAAGTTTGAGAAGGATCGCGACGAGATGGCGGTGAACGGCCTTAGAGATGTGGACGCCGTGCTGACCACGCGCGAGCTGGCCCGCATGATCAAACAGGCCAATATCGACTTTGCGCGTCTGCCGGAGAGCGACTTCGACCGCGTGCTTGGCGAATCCACCGGCGCGGGTGTCATATTCGGCGCGACAGGGGGCGTGATGGAAGCGGCGCTGCGTACCGTGGCCGACATCCTCACCGGACAGGACCTCAAGGACATCGACTACGAATGCGTCCGCGGCATCGACGGCGTCAAGGAAGCCACGCTCAACATCGCGGGTATGGAAGTCAAGGTCGCGGTGGCCAGCGGCACAGGCAACGCCAAGAGGCTGCTGGAGAAGGTGCGTTCGGGCGAGAAGTTCTATCACTTCATCGAAGTGATGGGCTGCCCCGGCGGCTGCGTGACGGGCGGCGGACAGCCGATCGTCTCCGCGCAGGAGAAGCTGGACTTCAACCCGTATATGCTGCGCGCCAAAGCCACCTACGCCGAGGACGCCAGCAAGCCCAAGCGCAAGTCTCACGAGAACGAGGAAATCAAGCTGCTCTATAAGGAATTCCTCGGCGAGCCCAACGGCCACAAGGCGCACGAGCTGCTGCACACGCACTACCATGCGCGTCCGAAATACCAGTAAGCAGAATGGTCTTTGAGGGACGTACGGCATAATTAGCAGAGTACGGCAGAGAGAATCATACTCTCTGCCGTTACTTTTTCAGGAGAGTTGAATGAGGTTGACAGTTCCGCATCCGGCTGAGAAGATAAGCTTTAAGATCAGCACATGAGACAGGAGTGAGTGATAGGTTTGAGTAAAATTGTTTTTGATGATTTTTTTAGCGGGTACGACGCTTGGTATCATACGCGTATCGGGGAATTTGTGGATAAGGTGGAAACGGACGCCGCCTTCCGGCTGCTCTCCCCGAAAAGCGGCATTCGGGTATTGGACGCCGGTTGCGGGACGGGAAATTTCAGCATTAAGCTCGCTCGTATGGGCTGTGATGTAACAGGTATAGACGTATCAGAGAATATGCTGACTCAGGCCGCCCGCAAAGCTCAGGAAGAACAGCAAGTCCGCTTTTTAAAAATGGATGCGGCGCAAACCGGTTTCAGCAATGACTTCTTCGATGCGGTTCTATGCATGGCGGCTTTTGAATTTATCCCCAACCCGAAAGACGTGTATAATGAATTCAAGCGCGTGGTAAAGCCGGGCGGTGCTATCGTCATCGGGACAATTCAGAAAGGCGGCGCATGGGAGAAGCTGTACAGCAGTGATGCCTGTTCCGGCACTGCATACGCCAGCGCGTCTTTTAAAACCAAAGACGATATCATCAACATGGACCGTGATTGCCTGGTCGCTGTCGAGGAATGCCTGTTCGTGCCCCCCGGCCTTAGCGAAGAGGCGTATACAGACGTGGCGGAGGCTGTCGGAAGATCCGAGAACCTTACGGGAGGTTTCGTATGTGTGAAATTCAGCAAAAAGGGATGATTTCCTGCCAGCTCAGCTTCTATCCGCTGGGCCGGGCAGACTATCTCCCCGCAATCGAAGAGGTGCTCTCCCTGATCAAAAACTCCGGCCTGAAATACAAGGTTGGTGAAATGTCTACCCTGATCATCGGCGCGCCCGGTCAAATGTTCTCTTTGCTTCAAAATGTCACGGATAGGATGGATAAGTCGGGTTGCAAGTTTGCCATGTCCGCATCCATATCGAATGTCTGCGGGCTTGAATAAGGTCCGCCACGCATGTAGGCGCCGATGCACGAAGGAATAATGCGCGGACGCCGGAATCAAACAAGGCTGCAGCAGGACCCTCCGCCGCAGCCCTGTTTTTTTATATGGTCAGCAGCGGTCCTGCACGCTGTCCGCCACGGCGTCCGCCAGCGCCAGCAGCTCGTCCATCTGCGCGGCCTTCAGGGACGAACGGATCACCAGCGGCTCGACCAGCAGCTCCATGTCCTTCATCTGTTCGATGAGTTTCTGCATCTCGAGGTGCGCCACCGGGGCCCACGAGCCGTTCCCCACCAACGCCACCTTCCGGCCGCGCAGGTTGAGCACGGCCATTTCGCGCAGCAGCGTCTCCATGCCGAAGTATAAGCCGTTGTTGTAGGTGGGCGACGCGAACACCAGATGGCTGTATTTGAACGCGTCCGCGATGATGTACGACGGGTGCGTCTTGGATACGTCGTACATGCGCATATCCTTCACGCCGCGCTCCGACAGACGGCCTGCGACCACGCTGGCGGCGTTCTCGGTGTTGCCGTACATCGAGGCATAGGCCAGCACCACGCCGGTCTTCTCGGGCTCATAGCGGCTCCACAGGTCATACTTGCCGATGAAGCCGCCGACGTCGCTGCGCCACACAGGCCCGTGCAGCGGACAGATCATCCCGATATCCAGCGCAGCCGCTTTCTTGAGCGCCTGCTGCACCTGCGGCCCGTAACGGCCGACGATGTTGGTATAATAGCGCCGCGCCTCGTCCATGAAATGGCCTTCGAAGTCGACTTCGTCATTGAACAGGTTGCCGGATAACGCGCCGAACGTGCCGAACGCGTCCGCCGAGAACAGCAGCTTGCTCGTTTCGTCGTACGTCATCATCACCTCGGGCCAGTGCACCATGGGCGTGAAGCAGAAGCGCAGCGTATGCGCGCCCAGGCACAGCGCCTCTCCGTCCTTCACCTCGTGCGTGCGCAGCTCAATGTCAAAGTCGTAGAACTGGCGGATCATCTGGAACGTCTTGCTGTTGCCGACGAGCTTCATATCAGGATAACGGCGGCACAGATCGTCTATGCTGGCGCAGTGGTCCGGTTCCATGTGGTTGATCACCAGATAATCGATGGTGCGCCCGTCCAGCACATGCTCGATGTTCTCGAAGAACACCTGCATGATGGCGGTGTCCACCGAATCGATCAGGGCCACTTTGCCATCCATGATCAGATACGAATTATAGGCCACGCCGTTCGGCAATGGAAACATGTTTTCAAACAGCGCCAGACGCCTGTCGCTCGCGCCCACCCAATACACCTGATCCTTGATGTGCTGCGATATATGCATTTTTTATTCCCCTTCCCCAACAAAATGTAAATATATAACATCCGGGTGGATGTCAGATACTAACCGATTTCCGTCACCACGTCTCCGGCGATCGCAGCGGCGATCATGCCCTCCGCGTCCAGTAGGGCTTCCGCTTTGAGGATGGTCTCCATGCGCGGCTTGGTGACCGGATGCTTGGGCACAAACACCGTGCAGCAGTCCTCATACGGCAGTATGGATGTCTCAAAGGTGCCGTATTTTTCAGCCAGTTCGGTGATCTCCAGCTTGTCCAGCCCGATCAGCGGACGCAGCACCAGCATATCCACGGCGCTGTCGGTGGCGTTCAGGCTCTCCAGCGTCTGGCTGGCCACCTGGCCCACGCTCTCCCCCGTCACCATCGCCAGGCAGCCGTCCGCCTTGGCCACTCGCTCCGCGATGCGCATCATAAAGCGGCGCATGAGCACCGTCAGGTAATCGTGCGCACACTTCTCGTACAGCGTCGTCTGGATGTCTGTGAAACGGATGGTGTGAAGGCGGATCGGCCCCGTAAAGCGCGCCATCAGCCGGGCCAGATCGTACACCTTTTCCAGCGCTTTTTCGCTGGTGTACGGAAAGCTCTCGAAGTGAACGGCTGAAAGCGAGACGCCGCGTTTGGCGACCATGCAGCCCGCCACCGGGCTGTCGATGCCGCCGGACAACAGCAGCGCCGCGCGGCCGTTGCAGCCCACCGGCATACCGCCGGGGCCTTTGAGCACCCGCGTGTAGCAATACGCCTTGTCGCGTATCTCAATATACGCCGTCAGCTCCGGACGCTCGAGGCTGACCTTGAGGCCCGGAACGCGGTCCAATATCACGCCGCCCGCTGCCGCGGCGATTTCGTTGGACTTCATCGGAAAACGCTTGTCCGCCCGCTTCGCTTCCACGCGGAACAGCACTGTTTCCTGCGGGTACTTCGCGCGTTCCTCCGCCACCAGGGCGGCCAGCGCCTCCGCTGTCGTCTGAAAATCCTGCGGCAGCCTTAGACCAGGGCTGAACGAATGGATGCCGTATACGCGTCCCAGAATGTCCAGAGCGGCGCTTAATTTGTCGTCCGGTACATTCTCCACATACACGCGGCTTTCCCCGCGCCGCACCACGGCTCCGTCTACCGATGCCAGTGCGCTCTGTACATTGCTGACCAGCGCCTTTTCAAAATACGGGCGGTTGAGCCCTTTCAGATGTATCTCCGCATACCTAATGATGATGACATTGTCCATATTATTTCCGTGCGAACCTCCTGAGTTGTGTCACAGCGTTTTTCAGTCCTTCGAGACATATGGCGACTTCGTCCATGGTGTTCAGCGCTGAAAAGCTGACGCGCACAGTGCCCTCCGCCAGCGGGCGGCTCACGCCGCATTCCAGCAGCACCCGGCTCAGCTTGCCGCGCGAACAGGCCGCCCCGGTGCCGATGCAAACGCCTTTCTCGCCCATCACGCGCGCGAGCACCTCGCCGCGAACGACCTCTGCCGAGACGCTGACAATATGCGGCGCGGCGCTATCCGGTATGTTCACCGTTAGTCCGTCTATGCCGCTGATACCGTCAATAAAGGCTTCCCTCAACTGGCGGACATGCCCGATGGACGCGTCCATCACACCAAGGCCCGATTCCAGCGCTTCGCCGAAAGACAGTATGCCCAGCGTGTTTTCGGTGCCGGCACGAAGCGACTGCTCCTGCCCGCCGCCAAACAGTATCGGCCTGACCGCCACCCCCTGGCGTACCAGCAGCGCGCCGGTGCCTTTCAGCGCGTGTATCTTGTGCGCGCTGACCGTATAGCAGTCGATATATCCCGAACTCAAGTCCACCTGGGTTTTCAACAAGGCCTGCACCCCGTCCGAATGGAAAAACGTCGTGGGGTTCTTCGCCTTCACCGCTTTGCCGATCCCAACGATGTCACTCACCGCGCCTGTTTCGTTGTTCACATGCATCACGCTCACCAGCGCGGTATCCGGTGTGACCAGAGCAGCCACGTCCTCCGCATGGATGCAGAACCCGCGCGGCTTCACGTAATCCACCCGCACCCCATTCTGCTCCAGTTGGCGGCAGGTTTCATATACGGACGGATGTTCGATTGCGCTGACGATCACGTGCGCGCCGCGTCTGAACAGCGATGCGAGCGCAAGGTTGTTCGCCTCCGTGCCGCCCGAGGTGAACACGCATGTCCCCTGCATGCGGACGCTGTCCAGCAGCAGCTGCCGCACCTTCTTGATCTCTTTGAAAACCGCTTCGGCCTGCGAATAAACCGCCGAAGGGTTGTACCATGTCTGCTGCAAATGGCGCTCAAAAGCGCCTTGTGTCAGTGGCCGGGTTGTCGCCGCGTTGTCAAGATAAATTTCCAAAAAGATAGTGCCTCCCGAATCCAAATCGGTTATAATGATGATATCATACCATGTAATTGGCAAGACTTTAATCTTTTTTTATAAACTGTGGAGGGTCGAATGGAAAGGTGTCCTAAATGCGGCAACAAGCTCAGCAATATCGACGTGCTTTGCCCAAGATGCGGCGCTCTGGTTGAAGTGATTCAAATAAGAAACAGTTTCATCCCGCCTGTCAGCGTCAATGCCCCGATGACAAGAGTTGAGCGTTCCCGGCAGAAGGCCGCCGAAGAAGATTTCCCGGGCGAGGTTCTTTCTGCTGATACCGGCGATAACGACACAATGAACGCGGAGACGGAGGCTGATGCCGACCGGTCTTTTGTTCTGCCCGAGTTCACCATCCCGGATGCTTTGTTCACTCCCGGGATTAATGCCGAAGAATCTCCGGAGATTAATGCTGAAGAATCTGATAACGCCGCTCCCGCACCGGCTCCCGAAGATCAGTCTTTGCCGGAATCCCGCGTGGCGCGGCGCGCCCGTCAGCGTCAGTGGCTGGAGCTTGAGGAAGTGAACGCAAATCAATCCACTCCCGAGGCGGAACTGCTGAAAGAGGCGGAGGAGCTGACCTCCCGTTCGGCGCGCAGGCGCGCCGCTGCAGAGGCGGATGCAACGCCGGATACCGCTGCCGACATCGATGCAGAAACCATGGCTGAACCTGTCGGGCAGACCGCGGGCTATCCAGGTTATGACTCCGACGAAATATCGGAAGAGCCGGTGCGCCGCTATCGTTCCCGCGGGATCGAAAGGGAACGGTCCGTTGCCTCCAAAAGCGCCAGTGCGGGAAAGCTGCCCGTGTCCGCATCCATCTTGCTGTGGGTTATGGTGACAGCGGTTGTCTTTTTGGGGTTCTTCTTCCTGAACCGCCATGTTCAGACAACTTACGGCAGCTACGCCGCGTTTATCCGCGAAATCACCAACGGCAAGATCGAACTGGACAGCGAAGCCTTATCTGCCGGAGCCGTCGAAGTGGAAACAAAAGTCTCCAAAACAGACACCGGCGCTCCCGCCCATACGTTCAGCGTGAAAGCCCCCGGCGCGACCAGCGTCCGCGTGCTGCCCACAGGCGACGTGTTCGAGATGACCGATGGGCAGGCCACGTTCACGCTTGCGGATGAAGCCATCGCGCTGGCTCTTGGCGTGATCACTTACGACAGTTCCTTTGTAGCGGATGGGCTGAACCTTGACCTCACCTTTGGGTCGTCAACGCACAACTATGTTATTGATCCGTTTGAGCTGTATCTCGTCAGTGCGGATTACACGCGCGAAGCGCCGCTTCAGGCGCAATCGACCGTCTCGACCGATACGGTGGCTGTCTCCCTCGTCGTGGCTCCTGGCGCGACCGTATTCATCAACAACGACAAGTATTCGGATCAGATCGGCGACGATGGCCGTCTCAGCATCGACCTGCCGTTGAAATCGACAGGGGAAAATATTTTCGCCATCGATGTGATCCAGCCGGGGCGGCAGGCTGTGAAGGACAGCTTTTCCGTGACACAGCAGGAGGCTCCCACGCAGCTCACGCCGGAAGCGGCTTACCAGCGCACCTCCAGCGATACTTTTGAATGCCGCGGCACCACAGAACCGGGCGCGACTTTGAGCGCGCAGCTGAACGGTGAAACCTTCGCGGGCCTTGTTTCCGAGACCGGTTCATATTCCGTCGCGTGCAAGGTGAGCGGTTACGGGCTCTATTCGCTCATGCTGACAGCCGCCAGCGAAGGCAAGGCCGACAGCCAGATCGAGGTGGCCGTTGAGCGCGTGCCGGAGCCCACTGCTTTTATGAAGGACGCACAGAAGAAAACCGTGGCGGATGTGGTCAAAAACGCCGCCACGCTCGCCGAAGTCGGCATCCAGCTGGTCGCCAAGGTTGAAAACCTCACCTCGGAAGAGCTGGCTCAGAAATTCTCGCTGGTTTCGGGAGACAGCAAGCTGGAGTGCTACTATTACTATCAGACGTCCAAGCTCACGGCAGACAAAGAATACACGCTTTACGGCATGGTGGATGAAGCAGGCGGGTTTTATGTGATGTTCGCTGAACCCACAGCCTGAACCGATGTTTTGTAAGATTATAAAAGGCGCTCTGCCATGATGGCGAGCGCCTTGTTTGAATCTGCCTTTTAGAGAAGGTCTTTGAGCTTCAGCGCGAACGCGCCCGCGCGTTCTTCCACCGAGGCGATGATGTCCTCGAACATCGCAAAGTCGAACATGTTAAACTCTTCCACCGCAACGCGCTCGAACAGATCCACCCCGCAGGAGCGCTGCTTCTCGATGACCAGCGCTTTTTTCGTGGCCGCCGCCGCGTTCATAATGGCCGGGAACACAAACGGCGAATAAGCTTCGGCGGATTCGTTGACCTGCGGGTCTATCGCGGCCAGTACGTCGCATTCCTCGCGGATGGTATCGAACGGAACCGGGTTGACGCAGCTGCCGTCGAACAAGACCATTCCATCCTTCTCGTGCGGAGAGAATATACCCGGTATCGCGACAGCAGCACGCACCGCCGGCCCCACATCGCCGGTATCGAAAACCACCTGTTCGCCCGTCGAATAGTTGGCTGCCACGATCTTGACCGGAAAATACAACCGGTCGAACACCTTCACGGGCACCACCATCTGATAATATTCCTCCAGGCCCAGTCCGTCCAATATACCGTATTTCGCGTCCTTGACCTTGTTGACATTGATCGGCTTCCTGGTTCCCGGAAAGTTGACCTCCTGCATGAAATCGATCATGTTCTGGCCCGTCATGCCAGCCGCATACATCGCCGCCACTACAGCGCCGATACCGGCTCCCGCCACGATATCCGGCTTGATCTCCAGCGCCTCCAGCGCTTTGATGTACGCGATGTTCGCGATGCCCTGCGCACCACTGCCGCCAAACGCGATTCCAAGTCTCTTCGCCATAAGTCATACCCCTTCTATATCAGCTTTTTAAGTTTTTCTATAAAATCAGGCACAAACGTGCAGGCCTGATCGTATACCTTTTTATACTTGAAAAACTCCATCGTGGAGATATTGTCGAAGGTGGGTCTTTCAAAAACGTCAACCGGAAAGGATTTCAGCTTCTCACCGATATACGCTTCCTGCGTGGCCGCCCAGGTGGCATGGCTGGCGTTCTTCAGCGTGGGCTTCAGCTGATTGGGCCTCACGAGCGACACGTCGATCGCGATCAGCACATCACACGCGTCGCGGATGATGTCGAACGGAACGATGTTGGTCGCGCCGCCATCTACATAATATTCCCCGTCCACCTGATACGGGACAAAGGCGCTGGGCAGCGCGACGCTGGCCATGACGGCGGGCAGCAGCTCCCCCGTTTCGAAAACGCGCTCCCTGAGCGTGTGGAAATTGGTCGCCACCACCTTGAGCGGTATCTCCAGCTCCTCAAACTTCGCCTTGGGCAGCAGGTGCGCCAGGCTGCGCTGCGCGGCTGACGCGGCGAATCCGGCGGATTTCAAGCCCGGACGCCCTCCCGGCACACGCTTTTTGCCGCGAAGACTGAACAGGCTGTGCAGCCGGTCCATGATCTCGTCCGGGCTCAGGCCGCCCGCGTACAGCGCGCCCGCTATCGCGCCGCTCGAGGTGCCGGATATCACGGATGGCTTTATCCCCATCTCTTCCAGCGCCTTTATGTATGCGATATGCGCGACGCCCCGGACGCCCCCGCCTCCCAGAGCCAGACCGATCCTTGTCACAAGCGGTCTCCTTCATAGTTATCTTTTAACAATATATCATCATACACAGCGGCAGTAAAGACCTTATCCGTACCCTGTTTGCTATTCCCACGGTTCTTTGGTATACCGGCGGACGTTGACCTCGTCGATCACCGCGCCGTTCCTGTTCTTCAGCAGGAACACGGCGATGTTCGCGATCTCCTGCGGCGTGCTCAGCGTGGACAGGTCGAGATCGGGCCGCATTCCCTGTATCAGCTCCGTCGCGACGCCGCCGGGCGATATCACGTGGACGCGGACGCCCTGCGTGAACGTCTCGCGCGCGAGCACCTTGGTGTATCCCATCAGCGCGTGCTTGGCGGCGGAATACGCGCCCTGATTCACATAGCCCTTATATCCCACCACGGAAGCGATGTTGATCACCGTGGCGTGATCCGACTTAAGCAGATATGGCATCGCCGCGTTCACCAGCAGGAACGGCGCACGGACGTTGACCGCCATATGGCGGTCCCACTCCTCGGTGCTGGTCTCCGTCAACAGCAGCTTCTTGGCGTAACCCGCGTTGTTGATCACGATATCCACGCCGCCAAAGGCCTCGGCGCAGACTGATACGATCTTTTCAAAGCTCGCGCTGTCCAGCAGATCGGCGGACATGGCGATCAGGTTCTCGTCGTCGATGTCTTTCAGCGAATCGATGTTCCGCGAGGTGGCCAGCACCTTCACGCCTTCTTCCAGCAGCGTCCTGACCATCGCGATGCCGATGCCTCGCCCGGCCCCCGTTACGATCGCCACTTTTCTTCTGATGTCACTCATTCCCCATCATCCTTTCGCTATTGTTTATACAGTATTTTAGCACAAGAAAAAAAGGAAGCATATAGACGAATTGGGCACTGTCCGCATATTGCTATTGTTTCATCGCCCGTGATTTGATACAATCACAATTGCGCATAAGGAAATAAGAACAGGAGACGAGCATGTATCAGCTGAAAGACATCGAGTGTTTTATTTTTGACATGGACGGCACCATCTATCTGGGCGACCAGGTAATCGCGGGCGCGCGTGAGCTGCTTGCTCATCTGAGCGAGACCGGAAAGCCTTATTTTTTCTTCACCAACAATTCGTCGAAATCGCCCGATGATTATACCGCAAAACTGGAGCAGCTCGGCTTCGGCACATACGATCTCAGCCGGATCATCACGTCCGCGCATGTGACGATCCACTATATCCGCCAAACCTATGGAGCGAACGCCCGCGTTTACGCGGTGGGTACGCCGTCGCTTTTGAGCCAGCTCTCGGCGGCGGGCTTCGATGTGTCTGACACGCACACGCCGGACTGCGTGCTGGTGGGTTTCGACACCACCTACGACTTCCACAAGGCGAGCCGCGCCGTGGACCTGCTGCGCGACGGCATCCCGTTCCTCGCGACGAATATCGATGCTGTATGCCCGCTGGAAGGCGGCAAGGTGCTGCCCGACTGCGCCAGCATCTGCGCCATGCTGACCCATGCCACGGGATGCGCGCCCAAATACCTTGGCAAGCCCTTCCCCGAGACCGCCGCTTACATCGTGGACTACACCGGCATTCCCGCCGACAAGACCGCCGTTGTCGGCGACCGGCTTTATACCGACATGCTGGTGGCGCTGAACAACGGCATGTGCGCCATCGGCGTGCTGTCCGGCGAGATGACTCAAGGTGACATCGACGCGAGCCCGGATAAGCCGCACTTCCTGTTCGGCAGCGTTCAGAATCTGCTGGAAGCGCTGCGGTAATGCGATTCTCGCGTATATACGCACACAAAAAGAGCCCGGCTATGGGCTCTTTCTTTGATTGGGTCAAATCTCTGTTTGTCTCATGTCCTCCAGCATCGCGTAAAGCCGCGGCATTACGCGCTTGAGGGAGTAGGGCTTGAAGTTCTTATCCACGAACACATGGTCTGTCTGGCCGGTGGCCACCAGCTTGGCGTCCTTTTCGCGGATAACTTCATATGAGAACCGGATCTTGATGGGACTCAGATCCGCCACGCTCACGCGGATGGTGAGTTCGTCGTTATAATTGGCGGGATGATAGAATTTGCAGTTGTCAGAGATGGGCGCGAGAAAATACCCCAGGTCCTCTATCTCCGCATAGCTGGAACCGCACAGCTTGATGATCTCTTCCAGACCGATATCAAACCAGTTGAAATAATGGGCGTGGTGCGCATAACCCTGCCGGCCGGTTTCGGAATAGCGCACACGGACTTTGCATTCCACCGTTTTCATGGCTGATCCCCCTTAAAAAATCACGACAACCCGTTCTCCAGAAGAATCTCTCTGGCCTGGCCCGCCTCGGATTCCAGCACCAGTATCTCGTAGGTATCCCCGCCGTCCTTGGCTTTGGACGACACGTTTCTCAGTTTGACGAGAATCCCTTCAGCTTCCAGCGTTTTCTGCATCACCATGGCCGCTTTCTTTGAACCGGCCATACCCACCACCAACCACATAAGCGCCGTCCTCTTAATTTAAGCTTCGATCTTGCCGGACTGAACAACGCCGTAGGCGGTGTATATCTGCGCCCGACCGCGTATCTTGATGGCCGACGTGTTCTCGGTGAACTGCGCGATCATCACTTCGCCGCCGTCCAGCTTCTCTGTATGATGAAACTTGGTATCACGGCCGCGCGTCATGCCGATGATGTTGACGCCATCTTCCAGCGCCTTCACAATGATGTAATCCTGATCGAGATTTTTCTCAGCTTCCATGACGCTTCTCCGTTTCTTTTAGTCATATCGTACCATAATTGCCGCTTATCTTCAATAGAATGCCTATCATTTTATCACCACATTCTCCTCGCCGTAGGCGGACCGCAAGCTGTCCAGCAAGGCGTCCGTCAGCGTGACGCCCAGGCTGCCGCTCGTTTTGAGCGTCTTGCCTGTCCGCTCGAACTTCACCGACACGTGTTCTTTGCCCGGAGACGTTTGCAGCAGCCGGCGCAGGCCGTTCATGTCTTCGCCCAGCAGCTTGGGGACGAGCACATAAAGCTTCTTGTCAATGTACCGGACGTCGGGCCGGGTATACGGCTGTATTCCCTCCACCATCAGCGAGGGCGCCTCCCCTTCGCGCACGTCCACCTTGCCCGTGACGACCACGACGGTGTCGTCCACCAGCAGCGGCTCCACCTTGGCATACACGCTGGGGAAGATGACTATCTCGATGGTGCCGTACAGGTCTTCCAGATAGGCGTTGGCCATCATCTTCTTGAGCTTGGTGGACCGCTTTCTGACGCCGCTCATGATCCCGACAAGGTCCACCATGCGGGACTCATAGTACTTGGCCGCTTCCGCGTCGTCCGCGGCGGAGAGCACCTTGAATATATTGATGTCGCGCCCTTCCAGGTCCGCCTTGTACCGATCCAGCGGATGGCCGGAGAGGTATACGCCCGCCGCCAGCTTCTCCATCGCCAGCAACTTGTCCTTGGCGAATTCGGCAATTTCCGGATAGTCGTCGGTATCGCCCGTAGCCGCCACCGGCATCGCGTCGAACAGCGACACCTGCCCGTCCACATTGCGGCGTTTGGCGTCCTGCGCCGTCTTCAGCACGCGGTCGGCCACGGCGGACAACTGTGCGCGCTTTAATCCCAGGCTGTCGAAGCAGCCCGCGAGGATCAGCCCTTCCAGCATCTTGCGGTTGATGGCGCCCGATGTCCTGTTGATGAAGTTGCGGAAGCCGGTGAACGGCCCGCCCGCATCTCGTTCCGTAACGATATCCTCGGCGGCCCGGCCCACGTCCCGGATGGCCGCGAAGCCGAAGCGGATACTGTCGCCCTCCGGCGAGAACAGGAACTGCGAGGCGTTGATGTCCGGCGTGAGCACCGATATGCCGCTGCCGATGCAGTACTGAATATACGCGGATATCTTGTCCGGCGTACCAATCAGGCTGTTCAGCAGCGCCGTTAAGTATTCCACCTTGTAATAGTACTTGAAGTATGCCGTGTAATACGCGATGACGGCGTACGCGTATGCGTGGGACTTGTTGAACGCGTACTCGGCGAAGTCCACCATCTGGCCGAATATCGCCTCGGCCGTGTGGGCGGGCACACCGCGCTTCACCGCGCCCGGCACGCCGATCGATTCGTCGCCGTGGATGAAGATGCGGCGTTCGTTCTCCATCACGTCCTTTTTCTTTTTGCCCATCGCGCGGCGCACCAGGTCGCTGCGGCCCAGAGAATAGCCCGCCAGGTCCCGTACGATCTCCATCACCTGCTCCTGATACACCATGCAGCCGTGCGTTTCCTCGAGTATGCGTTTCAAGCGCGGGTGCATGTAGCTCACGCGCTCCGAGTTCGCCCGCGCTTCCAGGTAGGCCGGAATGGAATCCATCGGGCCGGGGCGGTACAGCGAGATACCCACCGCGACGTCGCCCAGATTGCGTGCACGGAGACGCTGCATCAGCGTGCGCATACCCGGGCTTTCCAGCTGGAATATGCCGTCCGTATCGCCCGAGGCGATCAACGCGTACACCTTCTCATCGTCAAACCTGAGCTTGTCCAGATCGATCTTCACACCGCGCGTCTTTTCCACCATCTCGATGGTGTGGCGGATCACCGTCAGATTGCGCAGCCCTAAGAAGTCCATCTTCAGCAGGCCGAGGCTCTCCAGCGTGTTCATCGGGAACTGGGTGATCACGCTGCCGTCGCGCGGGTTGATCTGCAAGGGCACATATTCGGTGATGGGCAGGCGGGATATCACCACGCCCGCCGCGTGCGTGGAGGCGTGGCGCGCTATGCCCTCCAGCTTCATCGCGGTGTCCAGCAGCTTTTTGATATCCGGGTTGGCGAGGTATTCCGCTTTCAGGCGCGGGTTCTGGTCCATGGCTCGCTGTATCGTCATCCGAATCGCGAACGGCACCATCTTGGCGATGCGGTCGGCGTCCGCCAGCGGCAGCTTCAGCGCGCGCGCCACATCGCGTATCGCCTGTTTGGCACCGAGTGTGCCGAACGTGATGATCTGCGCGACCTTGTCCGCGCCGTATTTCTCCACCACGTAGTCGATCACTTCCTGCCGCCGCTCGATGCAGAAGTCGATGTCGATATCCGGCATACTGATGCGTTCCGGGTTCAGGAACCGCTCGAACAGCAACGAATGCTCGATGGGATCGATATTGGTGATGTGCATCGCGTAGGCGGCCAGGCTGCCCGCCGCGCTGCCGCGGCCCGGCCCAACCAATATGCCGTTGTCCCGCGCAAACTTGATGAAGTCCCACACGATCAGGAAATAGTCGGTAAAGCCCATCCGTTCGATGACGCCCAGCTCGAAGTCCAGCCGCTCCTTCAGCTCGTCTGTAACGGGCTGGTAGCGCTCCTCAAGGCCCTTCAGACACACTTCCTTCAGGTACGCGGCATGGTCCTCTCCATTCGGCACCTCGAACACCGGCAGGTGGCGCGCGGTGAAGTCCATCGTGACGTTGCACTTCTTCGCGATCTCCAGCGTGTTGCTCAAGGCCTCCGGCACATGCGGGAACAGCGCCGCCATCTCTTCCGCGCTCTTCAAGTAGAACTCTTCGGAGCCAAACCGCATCCGGTCTTCGTCGTCCACAAAGGCGCGCGTCTGGATACACATCAGCACGTCCTGCGCCTCAGCGTCTTCTTTCGCGGTGTAGTGCACGTCGTTGGTGGCCACCAGAGGTATGGACAGCGTTTTGGCCATCTCGATGAGCGCCGCGTTCACGACGCGTTGCTCGGGCAGGTAATGGTCCTGCAGCTCCAGATAAAAATCCTCGCCGAACATGCCCTGCAGCCTTTTCGCCAGCCGCTCCGCGCCCTCGCGGTCCCCCGCCATGACCATGCGCGGGATGTCGCCCGCAAGGCAGGCGGACAGGCACACGAGGCCGTCCTTGTATTGCTCCAGCACATCATAGTCGATGCGCGGCTTGTGATAAAATCCTTCGGTAAAGCCGATGGACGACAGGTACATCAGGTTGCGGTAACCGGCGTTGTCCTTCGCCAACAGCACGAGATGGGAATATTCCTTCATCTCGCGCGTCTTGTCGGCCATCTTCCCGGGCGCGACATACACCTCGCAGCCGATCACCGGCTTGATCCCGGCGTCCGTCGCCTTGCGGTAAAAATCCGCCACGCCGTAGAGCACGCCATGATCGGTGATGGCCACGGCGCTCTGCCCCAGGCTTTTGGCGCGCGCCACCACGTCCGGGATGCGCGATGCGCCGTCCAGCAGGCTGAATTCGGTATGCAGATGCAGATGCGTAAAATCCATGTCGTTTCTCCTTATCACCCATCATACATGAATCGTGTCTCTCATTCAAACACTTTGTAGTCTCGTATATCAGGTATCCAAAAAAGCGCGCACAGAAAACGCCGCCTGTGATATAATTCAGATTACCAAAAAGGAGTAGGCTTGAATGGATATACGCCGCAGTTCAAAAACCAGGCGAACCATCTATGACGTGCTGACCGTATTGTTCTGGCTGCTTGTCTGGCAGGCCGCGTCCATGATCGTGAACCAGCCGCTGTTCATGCCGTCTCCCGCGGAGACGTTCACGGCGCTGGGCGGGCTTGTGGCAACTGAAATATTCTGGCTGAGCGTTGGCTTCACGTTCCTCCGCGTGGCGGCAGGCGTGGCCGTCTCCTTCGTTCTCGGCATACTGCTGGCCTTTGCGGCGGCGCGTTCCGCCTTTTTAAAGCAGCTGCTTCGTCCCGTCGTCGCGGCGGCCAAGGCGACCCCCGTGATGTCCATCATCATGCTGGCGCTGGTGTGGTTCTCGTCGTTCGTGCCGGTGTTTGCGTGCATACTGCTGTGCTTTCCGATATTCTATACCAACACGCTGGCCGGCCTGCGTTCGGTGGACAGGCAGTTGCTGGAGGTGGCGACCGTGTTCCGCGTCAAGCGCCGCCGGGTACTGTCCGGCATCATCGTGCCATCCGTCGTCCCTCACGTTTATTCTGCGCTGGCCGTCTGCCTCGGCTTCTCGTGGAAATCCGTCGTGGCGGCGGAGGTGCTGTCCAGCCCCCGCTACGCGCTGGGCTACCGGATGTACGAGACCAAACTTTATCTGGACACGCCGGAGCTGTTCGCGTGGACGCTGACCATCATCGTCATCAGCCTGATCGTTGAGAAGGGCCTGAAGCATCTGCTGCCCCAGGGAGGCGCGTTATGAGCATACGCATCGAAGCGTTGACCAAGCGGTTCGACGATCACGTCATATTCGACGGTCTGAATCTCGAGATACCCACCGGGCGCATCGTCGCGCTGACGGGCCGTTCCGGCTGCGGCAAAACCACGCTGCTGCGCATGATCTCCGGCATTGACAAAAGCTATACCGGCTCCATATCCGGCGTGCCCGAAAAGAAATCCTTCATGTTTCAGGAGGACCGGCTGCTGCCCTGGTATGACGTACGCAAAAATCTTGAATTCGTCTTGAGAGATGTCATGGAAAAGGATGAGATGCGAAACGTGGCGGACGGCATGATCGCCGCGGTGGACCTGGCCGGGCACGCGCACAAGAAGCCAGGCACGCTCTCAGGCGGCATGCAGCGCCGCGTCGCGATGGCGAGAGCCTTCTGCTACCCGGCCGATCTGTTCATCATGGATGAGCCGTTCAAGGGCTTTGACGCGGGCCTCACAGACGAGCTGATCGCGCTGTTCGAGCGGCTGTATGCCGGTTCAGGCAAAACGGTGCTGCTGGTGCTGCACGAGCAGAACGTGATCGACCGGCTGGGCTGCGATGTGATCGATGTGGAGGCGCTCGCCGCTCCCTCCGTTTCAAGCCGCGCGCAGCGTGACGACAACCAGATTGGGACGGTTGAAAACGCGTAGCGGGAACATGCTGTTCCCAAGGCCGCGGCTTACCACCATCGACGTATTCCCCTCTTTGTAAAGACCGCTGGTGTATTTGGGAAACACGCCCTGTCCCGGCGCGAACAGCCCGCCGATAAACGGCAGCCGTATCTGCCCGCCATGAGCGTGGCCCGCAAACACAAGATCGAAGCCGCATTTCTTATATTGCGTGATCATCTCGGGGTGATGCGACAACAGGATGGAAAACCCCTTTGTGCCGCCAGCCAGCTTTTTGAGCGTTCGCGCAAACGAGGCCTCACCGCTGAACTTCACGTCCTTCACTCCCAGCAATTCCAGCCGCCCATTCCCCCGTGTCAGCGTAATATGGTTGTTATCCAGAATCCTCACGCCTGCCCTTTTAAGCCGCTCGCTCAGCACGCCGTACTGGCCGCAGCTCCATTCGTGGTTGCCCGACACATAACAGACGGGCGCGATGCCGACGGCGCTTGAAACAAACGCCAATGCCGCGCCGCTTCCCTTGCGCCGGCTGTCGATAATGTCCCCCGTGATGACGATGATATCCGGCCGGTATTCGGCAGCCGCACGCAGCAGCCTCTCCTGGTCTTTCCCGAACCACTTGTTATGCAGATCGGAAACATGCAATATCTTTAAACCGCCGAACTCAAACGGCACCTTTTTACTCTTGTATTCGATATGCGTGACGACGATATCGTTGTCCTGCCAGATGAAGAACGCCGTCAGGGCAGCAGCCAGCGCCGCCAGAAAAATCAGCATTATATGATTGTTCCTTTTCTGTTGTTGCTCATTCCGCCTCACTTTTCACCGATGTTTTTTTAATTCCATACTCATATATACGGCGCCGGGAACCGGGTTATCATAGTACGGTTCAACAACTTCAAACCCAAGCTTTCTATAGAGGGCGACGGCCGGTTTCATAGTTTCCAGCGTGTCCAGTACGATGTGCCCGTAGCCGACGGACGCGGCGTCCGACACGATTTGGCGGGCCAGAGTTTCGCCCAGGCCGGTTTTCCTGTATGCCGGGCGCACATAGAGGCGTTTCATCTCGCCCAAACCACCATCCAACGGACGAAGCGCGATGCACCCCGCGGCTGTTTCGCCGTCGTATGCGATGTACAGCCGCCCTTCCGGCAGCGCATACCGCCCCGGCAGCGTATTAAGTTCATCGTCAAACGACTGAAAGCAAAGGTCAATGCCCAGCGAATCGGCATATTCCCTGAACAGCTTTCGGATATCCTCGAGCGAATCGTAAGCCAAAACGATCTTCATTCTCAAAACCTCACAGCGTTCTTATTATATCACGGCTGCAGCCAACTAAAATCAGCGTTGGGTTTTCTGGGTTACATATACAAAAACTCCCGCAGCCTTTGGGCAACGGGAGTTTTGCGGGGCTCACGCCCGGTCAGATGCGAATTTATACGGTCTGAACATTGGCAGCGCGCAGCTTGCTGCTGTTCCGAGGATCCTTTTCCACATCAAACGTGACTCTCTGGCCTTCCGAAAGCGTCTTGAAACCATCAGACTTGATGCTGGAGAAATGCACAAACACATCGTCTCCGCCTTCATCGTTGGCGATGAACCCAAAACCTTTGCTCTCGTTAAACCATTTTACTGTACCTTTATACATCAAAGATACCTCCTTAAAGAATAGCGCATTCAGATGAAAAAAATCCACACCCGCCCAGTAAACCATGAAACGAAGACATGACTTACAAAGCAACATGTGAATCGAATCGTCCATCTGAATAACAATAGTATATTACCACACACTCAAAATAATTCAAGCTATTTTTCCGAAAGTGACAAATAAATTAGCCATTTTTGTGCACCGATTGCGCCGCACGCCAAAGAACGTTATAATAAGGCCATCATTTCCACACTGTCAAGGAGCTTTTGCATCATGCTTTCAGACCCCGTTCAGGCCGCCAGAAGTGCTTTTGAAATAGAATCCGCCGCTATAAAAGCTGTGCCGGATGTGATGGATTTCCCGGCGTTTGAGGAGGCGCTTGAGGCCCTGGGCCGGGCAGAGCGCATTGCCGCCAGCGGCTGCGGCCATTCCGGCATCGCCTGCATGCATTTCGCGCACCTGATGAATTGTATAGAGCGTCCGGCACGCTTCATTTCCCCCGCCGAGGCTGTCCACGGCGCGACCGGTTTCATACAGGAGGGCGATGTGATGCTGCTGGCCTCACGCGGGGGCAAAACGGCGGAGCTGCTGCCGATAATGGACATATGCCGCGCCAAGAAAGCGACGGTCATTGCCGTCACGGAGAACACCTCCTCCCCGCTGGCCACAGGGGCGGACATCGTGCTGCCGATGCGTGTGGAGCGCGAGACGGACCGCTACAACAGCCAGGGCACCACCAGCTTCGTTGTGCTTTGCGCCATATTCGACGCGCTTCAGGCCGCGCTGATCGAGCTGACGGGTTACCGCAACGAACAGTTCGCTCTGATCCATCCGGGTGGCGCTGTGGGCGAACGTCTCAACGCGCCTCATCCATAATCCTGTTAAAAAATGTAGTTATTTTTTCATTTTCATTATTGCAATTTATTATTAATAAGGTTAAAATGAAACTACCAATTAATAAACAAAATGAGGAGGTTTTGAGATGAACAGTCAAGTGGCTTCATTGATCAACGAGCAGATCAACAAGGAATTGTACTCGGCCTATCTGTATATCGACATCGCGAATTATTATGCCGTCGCCGGCCTGAGCGGTTTCGAAAACTGGTTCTTTGTTCAGGCGCAGGAAGAACGCGATCACGCGATGCTGTTCCGCACCTACATGCTCAACAACGACGAGCCGATCACGCTGACCGCTGTCGCCGCGCCGGATAAGGCATATGCCGACTATATGGCGCCGCTTAAGCTGGCACTCGCGCATGAGCAGCTGGTGACGGCATCCATCAACAACATATATGCCGTGGCCTATCAGGAAAAGGATTTCAGGGCCATGCAGTTTTTGGATTGGTTCATCAAGGAGCAGGGCGAGGAAGAGAAGAGCGCCACCGACCTGATCCGCAAGTATGAGCTGTTCGGCGGAGACTCCAAGGGCCTCTACCTTCTCGATCAGGAGATGGGCTCACGCGTCTACGCCCCTCCGTCTCTGGTTCTGTAGTCCAACCTTATCAATAGACATAAGGCCGTTTCCCGTTTGAGAAGCGGCCTTTTATGCGCTTAGCCTAACGCTGGCGCCTTTTGCTCCTTCTTCCTGCGGCTGCGGTATACCAGGAAGAATATCAGCACCACCACAAAGGAAACCGACTGGGCGATGGCGATACGGACCGTCTGCATTTCGTCGACGCCTGAAGTGGTGACGATATGCAGCAGATTGATGCTGGCGTTATTGATGAAATGCGCCGCCATGCCCGCCCATATCGACCCTGTGACCTTAAGGAGCATGCAGTATTGCACCGCCAGCAGCGTGCTGGTCGTCACCAGCAGCAGGCCCGACATCACGGCGCCCATCGCGGACTGCTCCCCGTCGATCACATTGCGCACCGGCTGCGCGATGTGCCAGAAGCCGAACAGCAGTGACGACAGCAGGCACGCTTTCAGGAAAGAATACTTCTCTTCCGTCAGCCGCAGGAAAAGCCCTCTGAAAACGCCTTCCTCCATCACCACGTTGATGATGTTGCCCACGATGCAGATGAGAATGAACAGCAGGCCGTCCTGCATGCCGCGGTTGCCCTGAATCGCGTAGCTGGTCACATAGAACTGAAGCGACGGCGAATTTCCGGCCATGGCCTGTATCAGGAATTCCGTGCCGTATGCGATGATGAACACGCTGAATCCCAGCAGCAGGCCGAGGAGACTCCCCTTGACAAACCGGCTGGAACGAAATCCGATATCCGCCCACTTGTACCGCAGCAGCCCGACAGCCGCCGCCAACAGTGCGATGCCGATCAGCTTGTGTATAAACGCTTCTCCGATGACCGACTGGTCCGTACGGATGACGAGATATTCGATTCCCCTGAAAACGAAACAGACCAGATAGAAAATCAGAATGAACAGGACAGGCCGCGACTTGCCGTTTTTGAACATATTCCTTAGCCCCTTAATATAAAATATGATGACACTATATCAGCACTGTAACAAAGATAGCCATTGGAATCAATCCGACCAGCTGAATAAATACAGCAATTTAATAATTCCATCGCAATTCAACGATTGTGGGAGCGCCACAGGGCCGGGATACGCTGTTATCCGGTATCTTTAAACCAAACTGAATATGATATAAAAAGAGAATATTTTCTGATTTTACTCAAATCGCTCGGTTTTTTTGTTTTACAGCAGGCTTCAGACAGCTTCTATGATTTTTTGGAGAATGCTCATCCAATCTTCCATTATTTCGCTGTGTTCTTTCAGCTTCTGAGGGTTTTTCTCGTAACCCTGAAGCAGATCGTATTGATGCTGATAATATGAATGGAGTCTTAAAAAATCCTTTTTGAAGCCGGGCAGCGCGCCAAAGTGGTGACCGTCCGATACCGCGGCTTCGATCTGGTTGATTTTGGTTTCAAACTGCTCGGCGGACTCCCCGACCGTCTTTTTGAAATCTCTCAACACCCATTGGCGCTCGAAAACGTTGCGGCTTTTCCAGCCATCCATCTGTTCGCGGAATATCCTGACGGTCTCCAGCACCAGCGGCGATATGGCCGCCCCGTTGATGCCGCCCTTTGCCTCTTCCTTTACATCCACGTCGTCATACAGGCCCGCGTCCATCAGCGCCTGAATGGAGCTGACTTCAGAGCCGTTGTACTTATCCGCAAAGA
Organism: Bacillota bacterium; assembly: GCA_023428025.1. Taxonomy (GTDB): domain Bacteria; phylum Bacillota; class Clostridia; order Christensenellales; family SZUA-584; genus SZUA-584. The sequence goes on along the minus strand of JAEYZN010000012.1, from coordinate 2,058 downwards.
CGACCGAGAGCGCGAAGCCCACGCCCGCTTCCTCCACGCCGATAATATGTTTCGCGTTCATTTCATAAAACGCATCGATGGATATGCCCATTCTGGCGGCAACGATTTCGATGGCTTTTGCGGCTGTCTCGGTTTTCACCAGCCCCGGCCCTATCGAATATGTGCAGATGCCCATGTCTTCCAGTTCGCCTGCCAGTGTGTTGCACAGCTCCACCTGGGCTGTTTTGAACACCTCGTACGCGCCCATATAGGGAGCCGCGCCGGACGACGGCACGAAGACGATCACGCCACTGTCCCGTTTTTTCATCTCGGGGAGGAGTATCTGCGTCAGCGCCAGCGGCGCACGGAGGTTGACGGCATAGCTTTTGTCCCAGTCTTCCAGCGTCACGGCATCCACCGCGCCCATCGGCGTGATGGTCGCGTTGTTGAATACAACGTCTACAAAACCGTATTTGTCCAGCGCATATTCGCACAGCGCCTTCACCTGCGCGTCATCGCTGATATCGATCTGATAAAATTCGGCGGCGTTTTCATCAAACTCGCTTTGCAGAATATTCTGCGCCGTCCGCCCTTTTTCCATGTCGCATTCGGCGATGATCACACGAGCGCCCAGCCAGCACAGCGCACGGGCAGCCTCGAAGCCAATGCCGCCTCCCCCGCCGGTCAGTAGCACGGTTTTATTCTTCAGTATGGTTTGCGGCAAGCCGCACGCTTCAATCTGCATCACACGCCTCCATCGACAATTTGAATCTGTGTATTCTATCACATTGCATGGGAAAGATAAACGTGGAATTGGTTGATTTTTAGCGTATTTGGCACAAAAAAATACTCCGCCGATCAGGCCGGAGTATTTCAACGTTTGTTTCTGTATTTATGGACCTCAGCCTTCCAACGCGTAGCCGCGGAAGCTCATTTTGAGGATGTCCTTCAGCATATCCCTGCCGGGCGTCTCCGGCAACCTTTCCAGATACCTTTCGGCCTTGCCGATGTACTTTGTCAGAACAGCCTGCGTCTTAGGTATGCCTTCGCCCTTTTCTATCAGCTTCAGGAGCTGAGACATATCTTTCTTCGTGAACTTCCTGCCGCCCGGCTCATATAAGATGGATTCTATCTTATTTAAAATGGCGGGCTCGCCTACCGAGGCCAGTATGACCGGCAGCGTCACGATGCCTTCCTTGAAGTCGTTTCCGGCCGGTTTCCCGATGGTATCCGCGCTTTCCAGTATGTCCAGCAGGTCGTCCTTGATCTGGAACGCGATGCCGTAATAACCGCCGAAACGCGCCGCCAGCTTCACCTGATCTTCCGTCAGGCCGCCAAGGTGCGCGCCCACGGCGCAGGAGGCCGCAAACAAAGCCGCTGTTTTGCGGCTGATACGGGACAGATATGTCTTGAAGCCGGGTACTTTCCCGCGCCCGCGAAACTGCTCGACCTCGCCCACACACACCGCTTCAATCGCTCCGGCAAGCTGCTGCATATACGTCACCGGAAGGCCCGCCGACGCCAGCGCCAGTATCGATTTCACATAAATATAATCGCCGGTGAAAACAGCCGTGTTCACGCCTTCCCGTGCGTACACGGTGGGCAGATTGCGGCGCAACAGCGAATTGTCGATGATATCGTCATGCACCAGCGTGGCTGTGTGCAGCAGTTCTACGCTGATGGCGGTGTTCAACACCTTGTCCCGTTCATAATCCCCCATCATGGCCGACGCGATGGCCATCGCAGGACGGAGGCGTTTTCCGCCGCTGTTGATCACAGCCACGGACAGCTTGTCCAGATATGAATTCACGCTTTTTTTAGAGCGGAACTGCCCGAGCATCGTTTGCTCGAACAATTCCAGCTCTGCTTTTAAAGCGGGCAAATTATCCCACACGATTGCTTAACCCTCCGGGCTATTTGATCTTCGGCAAACGGTTCCTGCCGAAAACCAGGGTGAGGCGGCCATTCTTTTTGGACGCATCCCAGACTCTGCCGAGGTAAGGCAGCACCCAGTGATCCAGGCCGAACGCGCGGCCGGCGGCGGCCCCCCCCCCGCGTCCCCCCAACAACCACCACCAC
>JAEYZN010000023.1 GCA_023428025.1 Bacillota bacterium | reverse complement strand
AAGCCGCCCTAAAACTCACGCGTGAAGCGTTCGCGGACGAGCCGCCGGTACGCCGGAGCGTCCGGCCACACCCCGTGCGCCGTCACGAGATACCCGTTCTCCTCATAGCGGCCGAGCAGCAGCGTGGCGACCTGATCGCCGGTGTACGGATACGCCGGGTCGATGACGGTGGTGACGCGCGGATACAGCAGCTGCGGCCACAGCAGCGACGTTGTGGGCGACACGATGACGACGCGCACGCCTTCGGGTATCTGGGCATCCAGCGTTTGCTGATACGCTGTGTATTCGGCGTGCTCGGTTATCGCGTCCGCCCGCGCCGTGTAAGCCAGCCCCGCGTCGATGCCCGCCATCAGCAGCAGCGACGTCAGCGCAGCGGCGGCGAAACGCCTGCCCGTGCCCCGGCCCAACCGGTGCAGCGACAGCAGCAGCGCGATCACCAGCAGCGGCATGTAGACGAGGTTATAGCGGAACTGGTTTTGGTAGACCGTGGAGGACACCGCCCACGAGACCAGCGTGACGGCCAGCGCCCAGAAGGCTTCATATCGCACCATGGCTTTTTTCTCTTTGCGGCTGAGCAGCGCCAGCGCCCCCGCCGCCGTGAGGAACAGCAGGTTGTGCAGCCAGTACAGCACGGACGGCGCGCCCGACCACCCGAACTGCGTGACCGCCGCCGTCCAGAGCTTGCCCGCGAAGTTGCCCATCATGGGCCAAAAGCCGATATCCGGGAAGCTTTGCAGGCTGTAGTGCAGCGCCATGCTGTTGGTCTTGCCGAACGTGGACACCACCGCGAGCCGGTCCAGCGCGGTGCGGCTGACGGTGAAATCCAGCGTGGGGCCGAACAGCGCGCCCAGCCCCGCGTAACCCACGGCGAACAGCGCCACCGGTGCGGCGCAGCGCATCAGCTTTTTCCGGCGTGAAAGGCCGCCGTCCGTCGCGACGCGGCGGCATACGAACACCAGCAGCAGCAGCGCGATCAGCAGCACGTTGGTGCGCGAGTTGGCGGCCAGCGCCAGCAGCGCCGCCCCGCCCAGCTGCGGCGCGAAGCCTTTTTTGCCCAGCAGATACACCGCCGCGCACAGGAACAGCACGGCGGACGTTTCGGTGAGCAGCTGGATGCTTTGCCAGAACGCCAGCGGAAACAGCAGTATGGCGAGGTAGGCGACAGCGCCGTATTTATGGCCCGCTTCGCTCCGCACGGCGAGATACACGAACCACGCGGCCAGCACGGCGGCCAGCGCGTTGAACGCCATGGCCCCGTGGAACAGGCTGCCGGTGGCCCGCGCGAACAGCGCCCAGATATACAGCACGGGCATGTTGTGGATGAAGCCGGGCAGGCTGCCGTCCCACGCGGGGTCGAGTATGAACGACGGGTACAGCTCGGTGGATACAAAGCGGCCCTTCAATATGGAGTCTATGTAGTTGATGTGCCAGTACTGGTCGGTACCGTTGACATACGGCGTGGCGTACACGAACAGCGCGATGAACACGGCTGTGCCCGCCAGCATGGCAACGCTCCAGCGGCTGGACAGGAGCTTTTTCATCCCCGATACCCCCCGATCATGCAGTGAATACATATATATACCATTCTTCGGCGGCTGTCAAACTTTGTTTGATGGGGGAGGAGGGCAAGGCTTTAAGGGATTTAGGCTAAGGACGTGGGGGCAAGGGAAAAAAGGTCGTGAGGGCCAGCCCTCACACTCCCGCCGGAGGCACGCCTCCAGACCTCCATTTGCATGATGCTGGCATCATGTATGTATTTGTAATTAGATGTATATTTATGGTGACGTCTATGATATAATATCATTGATTAAATATATAGGAGTTCAATATGCTTAGTCTTTCAGAAATTCATTTTGGTTCTAATGATGCAATTAATTACCGAAACAATAATAGAACAAAAGATATGTTTAATTCCATCTTTGTGAAAGACGAAAAATTAGATCGGCTTATGTTAGAAGACAAATATTTTTTAGTTGGAGAAAAAGGGACCGGAAAGACAGCATATGCTACATTTTTGGAAAACAATGAATATCAAGGGACATTATCAAAAGTTGTTGAAATTGGATCTACAGATTATTCGATTTTTATGAAGCTAAAAAAAATGGAGCTAATTCAATTATCTGATTATACAAAAATATGGAAGATTATTATTCTAATGATCATGGCATCTAGTATTCAGAAAAAGGAGATAGCATCTTTTGGGCCAAGAAGGTCTCAAAAATTTTGTGAATTACAAGATGGAATAGAAGATTATTATGAAAAAGCATTTATTCCGGAAATTGCTAATACTTTTAGATATATTCTTGATTCTGTTGATATTTTAGAAGCACAGGCAAAAACTGAAATCTTGAATAGTACTTTATTAGCAAAATCATCTTCTTCTAAAAAAGCTTCAAATGAAGCAAATATTAAGAAATTCCAAAATAGTCTTTCAGCTTTAGATCAAAAATTTTCTGATGCTTTTGCTAGATTAAAAATATCTAAGAATAGATTTCTTTTTTTGGATAGTATCGATATTAATTTGTCTGATTTTGAATCTAAAGATTATGAAATATGTTTAAAAGGACTTGCAAATGCAGTCTGGGATGTAAATACCAGAGTTTTTAAAACGATGGCCATTGAAGGCGGATATTTAAAGGTAGTTCTTTCAATTCGTCCTGACATATTTGCAAATCTCAACTTGCATAACCAAGCTAACAAAATAAGAGATAATAGTGTTTTATTAGATTGGCGTACTACATATGAAAACTATAGAACATCTTCATTATTTAAATTATGCAATCGTTTATTAGCTTATAATAATCCCGGCTTACCAGAAGACGATTATTGGGATTTTTATTTCCCTTGGAAAACTATTTATCAAACAAAGAGATATGATGATGATTCATTTATAAATTGTCTACGTCTTTCTTTATCAAGACCAAGAGATGCAATTTCAATTATGAAAGCAATTCAAGCTGCTTGTATAAGAGATGGTAAAAAGGAAATATCAAGTTTACGGCATTTTCAGGATAATGATACACAAAATGAAATTTCAAATTATTATATAGATGAAGCTAGAGATTGGTGCCTGTATAAGTTCGGAGGTAAAGGATTTGAAACTCTTATGTTCTTTTTTCAATTTTTACAAGGCAACTCAAGATTTACTTATGAAGAATTTCTTAATGTTTTTGAAAAGTATCAAAAACAAGTCGCAGATAGAAACATGGAGATAATTGAAGAGATATTAAATCATGATGAGTTTTTGCAACTAATTTATGATTTAAATATGATATGCTATTTTGATAAAGATTTTCGCGATTTACCTTTAATAAGATTCTGTTATCGAGAAAGAGAGATTTACAATCTAACACCCAAAATTAAAACGGGTGCAATTTATGGAGTTCATCATGCTTTATTGAAAGCTCTAAACCTGGGTAAGAATCCGATTTTTGAAATTGAAAAATCCTCATCAAAAAATGAAGAAGATGAACCCGCATAACTTATCCTTCCCCCTCACGCCGCAGGCACAAAGAAGTGGTAAGCCGCGTCCTGCGAGACGTCCTTCACCGGCTGCGGGTCCAGCGCGATAAGGCCGGCGGCGTTGATGGTGTCGTAGCCGGACACCATGGCGAGGTACGCGCCCTCGCCTTTTTTGATGCGCAGCATCGGCACGTACTGCGACGCTTCGGCGCTTTGCTGGCCGGACACAAAATTGTCCGCGAACACCTTGGCGAGGAACTCGTTTTCGTCGCCCGCCAGCAGGACGATCTTCGTGATCTGCACGTCGTTGTCGAAGCCGTTCACCGCGAACTGCTTTAAGTGCTCTTCCAGAGCCATGCGCGTCACCATGAAGAGATCGGCGGAATCCGTCTGCACCTTCACCAGCCCTTGCCGGGAGTCAAAATCCGCCAGCGCGGGGGAGTCCGTCAGCGTGTCCGCCAGAATCTGCGCCGCCGCCAGCCCCTCCTGCTCCTTCTCGGGGGTCAGCGCGGCGGGGATGTACATGAAGTAAGCGAGGTCGCCGGAGGTGTCCTTCACCTGCGGCGTATCCAGTGTTGTCAGACCCTCCGCGGCGTCTACAGGGCCGCTGACGTGCACCGCGCCGTAGACGCCGCTGCCTTTTCTGATGCGGAAGGTCCACTCGAATTCCGGTATGTCGCCCATCAGATTGCCGCCATTGGCCTTAACGGACATCAGGAATTCATTGATGTCGCCCGCAAGCAGCGTCATCCGTGTGATCTGCAGCTGCATGTCCTGATCGGTCATGCCCGTCTGCTTCTGGGCCTCCCGCAGCGCCAGTCTGCCCACCTCGAACACGTCGGCGGAATCCGTCTGAAGCTCCATCACGCCGTACAGGGTGCTGTATTTGGCGAGGCTGGACAGATCCGCCGAAGGCGGCTGCGTGGGCTGCGGCGTGGCTATCGGCTCCGGGGCTTTGGCCTCTTCCTGCTTCTGCTGACGGAGAGCATCAGCCAGCGGGTTTTCGGTGCGGTTGTACACGAACGGCGCGGTTTTCCCACCCGACACTTCGCAGAGCGTGATGGTGCCGCCGTCGTCCAGAATCCCAAGGCCGTCCACGACGCGGCAGTCTTCGTTCAGCGCCAGCGTCCACTCCGGCTTGCCGTCGCGATAGAGCACCAGCGCCAGCGTGCCGAACTGCACGCAGTCGTCATAAGGATACAGCCGCTCATAGTCCGCGTCTTTGACCGTGATGCCTTCCTCGTCGGCAGTCAGCGTCTTTCCATCGCCGTTGCGGCTGAAAAACGCCCATTTTCCCCGTATCGCCGCTGACACGTAGTAGTAAGAAATGCCGCGGTCGCCGTAGGTGGCCACATACTGGCGCAGGTTGCGCGCGTCGTCCCGGTAGGTGACGGCGCACACGTCCGAATTGAGCCACTGGGTCTTGATATCGCCCTTCACCGTGACGGGCAGCTGCTCGTACAGGCGGGCAAACAGCAAAAGAGGGTTGCGGTATACGGTGACCTTTCCGGTGTCGTTGTCCTGCTTCAGCACCGTCATGTGGCGGATGTTCGGGGACAGCGTGACGACGCTGGCGGTGTTAAAGCCGTTCTGTATCATCAGCGCGATGTTCAGGCAGAACAGCAGCGAAAAGAAGATGGCGGAGGCCAGCACCGGCGCTTTTTGGCCGCGCAGCAAAAAGAACAGAAAGAAAAACGCGCAGGCCAGTATCGCCGCGTTGACGGCGTAGAGCAGCCAGTCCGCAATGTACTCATAGCCGGACCGTTCGTTGAACAGGAAATACAGCGTCTGCATCAGTATCAGCAGCACGGCGGCCACGCCAAAGATCACCGTCCAAACTTTGCGGGCGGGCCTGCGTTGTCTGCCGGCGCTGTTCATTTCATCATAACTCTCGTACATGGATTCATGGCCTCGCGTTTTTGTAACACTTTTTTAACATTATAGCACGCGTTATGGCTATAAACAACAAATTTGGACTTTTATGTTGGAGGCAGCCGCCCGATCATGTATAATGGTCGCATCAAGACCCAAAAAGGCAGGTGCCCAGAATGAACCCATCCCATTGCATAAACCCGGCGGAGCAGATTTTCCGCTACCTGTATATAAAGGACGAGCCGCGCCCGGCGGACCTCATCGTGGGCTTCGGTCATTTCGATATGGAGATACCGCGGCTGTGCGGCCGCCTGTATGAGTCCGGCTTTGCGTCGTGCATCCTGTTCACGGGCGGCATCGGCGCGGGAACGGCGGACCTTAATCAGCCGGAAGGCCAGGCGTTTCGGGACGCGCTTCGGCAGGAGTTCCCCGGCATACCGGACAAGCACGTGCTGGTGGAGAGCCAGTCCACCAACACCTCCGAAAACGTTCTGTTCAGCGAAGAGGTGCTGCGCCTGGAGGATGAGGGCTTTTGCTTTGAGAAAGGCATACGCACCGTGCTCGCCGTGGCGTCGCCATACCGGCAGCGCCGCGTGATGCTGACGCTGGGCAGGCTTTATCCGGACGTCCGCGTCGTCAACGTGCCGCCGGTGTCCACGCTGGAGGAACAGCGGGCGCTGTTCGATACCAAGGGGCAGGAGCTGGTACCCATGCTGGCGGGCGAGGTGGAGCGGCTGGTCAGATACGCGAAGCTAGGCTACATCCGCGAGGAAAAGCTGCCGCCGCACATAGAAGAAGCCTATCGGGCGCTGAGAGACAGCCTCGCACAATAGGCTTCAAGGGGTTCAGATTCTTTTTGCGCGCCGCCGGTGATAAGCCAGCGGCATAGCGGTGCTTTAGTCCTCTCTTCGTTTCATCGTGACGCCGCCGATGATGTAGAGTATCGGCAATACGAGGCCCAGCAGGCTCCACACGGTGAAGTTCATGATGGTGATGATGAGCATGAACACCGTCGCGATGATGCCGACGGCGACAAAGTATCCGGCCCGGCCCGCGTCGTCGCTCTTGCTGAAGCCCAGCGCGCCGAATATCAGCTCCAGCACACTGGCGGCCAGCAGCAGCACCAGCGCCGTCACCCATGAGGTGGTCGCGCTGCTCGGTGTGATCAGGGCCACCAGCGTGATCACGGCGGCGATAACGCCGTATATCACCATGAGCAGGCTGGTTTCCTTGAGTAGGAATTTGCTCTGAGACATCTGTCCGTCTCCTTTCATGATACAAATATTTATACTGCAGTATTATTTTTTGTTGGATTGCACAAATTATACGAAATGTTGTCGAACCAGAAAATAATGGATTGTTATTCGGGGAAAAATAAAGCGCCCGAAATGGCGCTGGGTTCAAATTCGCATTAAATATAGAAAGCGGATGGTCAGACCGGCGGTTTACTCATCGTCCCGGCTTTCCTTTTTTCGCTTCGAATAGATGGAGCGGTTGGCGAAGAAAATGGCGATCATGCCGAACATGATGGCGATGGACGACCACATGGACAGACCGTTCATCGCACAGACCAGCATGTTGACGGCGGCGATCAGCATCGCCATCGAAGATATCACGACGGCGATCCCCGCCGTTTTCAGAGGGCTTTTCTTCACGGCTATATCCACCGGCTTTGTCTGTTTATTTTTTCAAATACAGTTTCCATCGCTTTGATCTGGATATCCAATTCTTCCGATGGTTTTTTCTTTTTCTCCTTCAACAAATCAGAATGGATGTTATTTAATTGTTTGACAGAGTATCCGGAATAAATGTCGATATATTGCTCAAGGTATTTCTGTTTGTCAAACGTCTTTCCTTCAGCCTCAAAAGTATTCTCCGGCGGTGTTACGTTAGAAGCAAGGCTTGACTTTAGTACTTTTCTGCGTTTAACTATGGCGATAATTGCGGCAATGAGACCGATAAAAAGGCCCACAATTAACCATTTTAAAATATCATACAGCATAATGTATCTCCCTTTGTTTATAAATAACAATCGTTATTTTATAAAATTACAACAAAATATGCCAATATACAACAAACATATTGACAATATGCTTTGGAAAATTCACATCAGTCCGCGGCTTCGGCTTCGGCCACGCGCCTTTTGGGCAGGAACGAATCGATGAGCGCGATGGCGACGCCCGCCAGCACGGCGAGCACACCCAGCCCCGTCTTCAGCGAGATGGTCTCGCACGTCCCGTCCGCGCCGGGGATGACCATGGCGAACATCGTCGCGAATATCGGCTCCAGCGCGTAGATCAGCCCCGCCATGGTGGGCCGTGTGTATTTGAGCGCGACCACCTGGCCCACAAAGGCCGCCGAGGTGTTGACGACGCCCATGAACACGATGCCGAATATGAACGCCGGACGGAAGCCCTGCATGTTGAAGCCGTCTATGCCCCACAGCGCGGCGAACAGCACCGCGGCGACCACGATCTGCGTGGAGCCCAGCGTGTCCGCCGGATGCTCCGCGCCGTATTTCGCGGAGTAGAGTATCTGCAGCGAGAAGCCCACGGCGCACAGGAGTGTGAGCACGTCGCCCAGGTTGAGCTTCAGCGACAGGCCGCCCGAGAGCACGGCTACGCCGCCAAAGGCGACGAGGCACCCCGCCCACAGCACGGGGGACAGCTTCTTCTTGAACAGCAGCCGCTCCAATATCGGTACGATCAGCACGGTGGTGCTGGTGATGAACGAGGAGTTGGTGACGGACGTGAGGTTGAGGCCGTATATCTGCAGCGCCATGGAGACGAACAGCAGCCCGCCCAGCACCAGCGAGGCGCGGATAAAAGCGGGGGAGAGTGCGTCTCTCAGCTTGCGCACCAGGAACGGAACGACCACCAGCGCGGCCACGATAAAACGCAGCGCCAGATAAGCGATCGTCGGCATTTCGGCGTTGATGTTTTTGGTCCAGATGAAAGAAAGCCCCCACATCATCGTCTGCACGAGCAGGTAAACGTTTGCGATGGCCCTCTGCCGGGTTCCGTTCTGCGGCATGTTTTTCAAAATACCCCTCCGTTTCAGGCGTCCAGCCATGTATTATACATGGTTTATACACTTTTGTGTACCCCCTGTTGCAGCTGACAGTATACGGGCAAATAAAAAACGTCCCTTCCGCTCCCCGGTAAGGACGCTTTGGTGCTTGGGACGCCGCCGCTACGGCCTGACGGTCCCGGTGAAATAAGCCAGCAGCATGTCGATCGCGGTGCCGGTCAGGCGCTCCCGGCCGATATCGCCGTTGCCGAAGGTGATGCGGTCCACCGTGGCGGAGATAAGGTCGAACGCGACGGTGGCGGCGGCCTGCGGGTCAGCCGCCTTAAAGCCGCTGCTGTTTTGGATAAAATAACCGATGGTGGTATCCAGCGTGCGGCGTTTGTTCCGCTCGATCACCGCGGCCACCTCGGGGTTGTAATAGGCCATCACGGTCAGCTCGCGGTTGAACGCGCGCGATTCCTCGTGCACACGGATCAGGCCGTCGATCAGCAGGCGCAGCCACTTTGCCGGGTCTTTTTGCAGCAGTGCCGGCTGGCTCTGCGCCTCGTTTTTCGCGTCCATGAACTTCTGGTTGTACCGCCCGAGTATCTCGAAGAATACGGTGTCCTTGTCCCGGAAATAGGAATACAGGCTGCCGATGGAGACATTGGCGCGCCGCGCGATCTCGTTGGTGGTGGTCTTGTAATACCCCTTCTCGCAGAAAAGCGCCATCGCGGCTTCCAGTATCCGCTCCCGCGTCTGGATGCTGCGCGGCTGCACCGGCACTCGCGACGCCTTTGAAGGCGCCGGCTGACGGGGTTTTTCCGGCTTCATGCACATTCCTCCCTGTTTGTTATATTGTAAAAGCATGGAAGGCGCTTTGTCAATAAGAATGTGAGCAAACGCTCACATTGCCGGCTTGACACGAGCAGGCCGCCGCGGTAGAATGAACAACATGAGCAAAAGCTCATGTTTGATTCAACGAGGGGAATATCATGAAGAGCAAAAAGACGACCGCGATCGTGTTCGCCGTGGGGCTGGGCACCTTCATGTCGGCGCTGGATTCGGGCGTGGTGAACCTCGCCATGCCGCTGATCCGCGACGAATTCGGCGTGTCCATGTCCATGGTGGAGTGGATCGTGACGGCGTACCTGCTGGTGGTGAGCAGCCTGCTGCTCACCTTCGGGCGCATCTCCGACCTGTACGGCCAGAAGAAGGTCTACCAGACAGGCTTTGTGCTGTTTACGCTGGGCTCGCTGCTGTGCGGGCTGTCGGTGAGCATCGGCATGCTGATCGGCGCGCGGTGCGTGCAGGCGCTGGGCGCGGGCATGCTCTTTTCCACCGGCCCCGCCATCATCACCAATTCCGTTCCGCCCGAACGCCGGGGCAAGGCGCTCAGCGTGACGGCCATATCCGTGGCGCTGGGGCTGTGCGCGGGCCCGGTGATCGGCGGCACGCTGACGACGCTGGCGGGGTGGCAGAGCATATTCTACATCAACCTTCCGGTGGGCATCATCGGCATGCTGCTGGTGCGCAAAAACATACCCAGGGACGAGAAGCGGGAGACGGCGCGCTTCGACATCGCCGGAAGCGGGCTGGTGCTCGTCGCGCTGCTGCTCATATTGGTGCCGCTCAGCCTGTCGGGGGATCATGACCTTCCCATCGGGCTGTTTGCGGGGCTCATCGGCGGCGGGCTGGCGATGGCCGCGCTGTTCGTGTGGTTCGAGTCCCGGCAGAAAAGCCCTATGCTGAACATCCGGCTGTTCAGCAACCGCGTGTTTTCCGCCAGCAGCGTGGCGGCGCTGTTCATCTACATGGCGCAGTTCATCATGGTGTTTCTCGCGCCGTTCTATCTGCAGACTCTGCGGGGATACTCCGCGCTCATGAGCGGCCTCATCTATCTGCCGATGCCGCTGGCGACGATGGCTATCGCGCCCATTGCGGGCACCGTTTCAGACAAGTATGACAGCCGGTACATCAGCTCCATCGGCGCATTGGTGATGGCGGGCGGCCTGTTCATGCTGAGCTTCCTGAAAGCGGAGACGTCGCTGGTCTACATCATGGCGGCGATGGTGGTGACCGGGCTGGGCTTCGGCATGTTCCAGACGCCCAACAACAGCGCGATCATGGGCAACGTGCCGCCCGAAAACCGCGGCACGGCGTCCGGCACGCTCGCGACGATGCGCAACATCGGCATGGCGCTGGGCGTCGCCATATCCGGCGCGCTGTTCAGCTTCGTGGAAGGTGACGCGCAGGCCGCGTTTGCCGCGCAGGGGCTGGCGGACAAGGCGCTGGAGCAGGCGTCCTTCGTGCAGGGGCTGCACATCACCTTCTTGGCGGCGGCGGGCATCGCGCTGGTCTCGATGGCGGCGTCGTTCACCAAGGGCCGTGTGAAGACGCAGGCGCAGATCGAGCAGGAGAAGAGCACGGCGCAGGCGGGATAGCGACTGTAAGCGATATGTGATATACGGTTTGACACATGGGCGGCCTTTGGACCGCCTGTTTGTTTTACTGGCAATGGTGCGTGTGCCCGGAGAGGCATAACCGTTCCATCAACTGTTGGCTGGACGTCAGTCAGCAGGCGGGCGATCACAGATCGCCCCTGCGGGTTACGGAGAATGGCCCCGTATCAGGATCAATTCAGTATGGCTTCCCAAAGGTTTGCATAACAAAAAACGCCGGATGCCCCGGCGTTTCGCGCTTGACTACTATTCCTCCTCTTTGCCCACCAGCTCGGAATAGCCGAACATCAGCGCGTCCGGCACAGGGCGCTGGCCGGTGAGAGACCCCTGATATTCGTTGATGTTCTCGCCCATAAACGTTATCGTGGCCGACTGGCCGCCGTCCAGATTGTAAGCCACCTGGCAGCCGTACGAGGCGAACAGGTCCGCCATCTCCTCGTAGGTCATGCCCTTGCTGCGTTTGCTGCGGCCTTCCACCTGCACCAGAATAAAGTGATACGGCTCGATCATGCCCACCGCGGTGCGCGGCTTGGGGCTGGACAGGCGCAGGTCCATCAGGCCGGGCTGTATCTCGCCGTCCTTGATGAACGCGGGACCGAACGAGAACGCGTTCTTCACGCCGTCCGCCAGCAGCTGGTCGGCGTTGGTTTCGCCCGGCTCAAACACGCGCATCGTGCCGTCCGGGTAGAACGCCAGCGTCTGATTCTCGTCGTCGTCCACGAACACCTCGCCGTCGCGGATGATCACGCCCTTGGGGTCTTCGGGATGGTGGTCAAGAAAGTCTCCGTTTACCGCGATCACGGCCTTGTAGTATTGGGCGATCTTGTACAGCTCGATGGACTTGCCGCCCGGCCTGTCGGGACGGGAGAAGCCGCCGTGCTCCGTCTCCGTGTCCTTCATGCGCACCTCGGCCACGAAGTAGGTCTGCGGCACGTCGTTGGCGTACCGGTTGACCTCCACATAAAGCGAGGGAGAACGGTACAGCCAGTAGCCGTCGTCCAGATCGACCGTAATTTCCTCTTCGTCCGGGAAATACGGATCGGGCGTGGGGGACGGCGTCGGCTCCGGCGTGGGCGACGGCGTGGGTTCGGGCGTCGGCGCCGGTGTGGGCGCCGGTGTCTCCACGGCGGGCTCCGGCGTGCTGACGACGACCGTGGGCGCATTGGAGCATCCGGCCAGCAGCGCCGCCACAAGCAGCGATATCAATAAAAGCTTCAATTTCATTCTCAAACTCCGGTTCAGTTGCATATATCTACAGACGTACATAAAACACATTAGTTCCAGTGCCCCTTGTTGTCAATTAAATTTTGTGTGAAATCCCTCTTTGAACGCCAATTAAAAGGATATTCCACAAAAACGGCGAATAGAAGGGCAGGCGAAAAGAACATCTTAGAATAAAACCGCCATGCAAAACGGGAGCCAGCATGAAGATCGTCGTCCTGTCCGACACGCATATGCCCAAAAAAGCGAGAGTCTTTCCCGCACCATTGCTGGCGGCGCTGGCGGACGCGGACCACATCATCCACGCGGGGGATATCGCGTTACCGTCGGTGCTGGACATGCTGGCCGCCTTCGCGCCGGTCACGGCGGTGGCGGGCAACGTGGACCCGCCGGAGCTGCGGGCCGCGCTGGGCGAAGCCAGGCGGCTGCGGCTGGGCGGCTTTTGGCTGGGCGTGTGCCACGGCCACGGCACGAAAGGGACCACGAAGCAGCGGGCGATAGACCGCTTCGCGGACGAGCAGGTGGACGCCATCATCTTCGGGCACAGCCACATTCCCTGCTGCGAATACCATGGCGGCGTGCTGCTGCTGAACCCCGGTTCGCCCACGGATAAGCGCCGCAATCCATATTGCTCCTTCGGCGTGATCGAGGCGGGGGAGACGCTGGCCGCGCGCATCGTGTATTTCGACAGGGCGGGGCTGTAAAGTGAATATAGATACTGTCTAGGGGAGGGGTCCCATCCCCTCCCAAGAACCGGACAATTTTCGCATTAAAAGTGCTAAATATCAAATCATAAAAAGTGCCCAGGGAGTGATTCGTATAATGCTGCTGATACCCGCCGCGTTGCCGGCGCTGTGTGGATGGCTGATCAAATACAAGAAGCCGGCAGGGCTGATAGCCGGTTACAACACCTCGTCTTCATCATGGCGGGCGTGCTCGCGGTGACGGGCGCGGCGCTGGAGCTGTCCGGCTATGTCATGCCGGCGGCATACATCGGCCTCGGCGTGTTTCTGGTTGCCGCGTTGGGCGGCGTGATAGGACTCAACATGGGCAGGCGGTTGATGAAGAGCTGAACAGTCACCGTTCCAGCGAGGGGCGGGGCTTTTTGGCTTTTGCCGGTTCCCCGAACCGCCGCGTATACAGCCAGTAGCCCGCCATATAGATGACGAAATAGATGGGGAGGGAGTAGTGGTGCTCCCAGCCGGAGGGCTCGTAGAACCCCAGCCAGATGAACACCGGCTCCACCACGTAGGCCGCGATGACGCCGAAGGCCGCGCCCTTGATCCACGGGCTGAGCTTCGGGAGGAACTGGTAGAACAGCATCGCGGTGACGGGCATGATCGTCCAGTCCCACGGCAGGTATTCGGGGAAATACGGCAGCAGCCATGTGTTGTAGTTCCACCCCCCCTGCGAGACGCCGATCATGCACAGCACCGTCGCGACAAACGATGTGAACATGCCCGCGTAGAGCAGCCGGTGCGTGTTTTTCCGGTCCCGCACGATGAGCCACAGCACCCACGGCAGCACCGCCAGCCCCAGGTCCACCCACCAGTGCAACGTGAATACCATCTGTTCCGCCCATATGCGCTCAATCTCGTCGTGTATGGCAGTGTATTGATCGGTGACGCGGTCCACCGCGTCGAGCAGGTCATTATCAAACATACTTACCTCTTCACTTCATATTCGCGGGCCGCGGCGGCATTTTGGTGATGGCGGCGCGTTTCAGGTTGCGTCCCCGCATAAACACCGCATAACCCAGCATGTAGACCGCGATATAGATGGGCAGCGAGTACCAGTATTCCCACGCGATCCGCCTGTATATGCCGATCCATTCAAATATCGGCTCGGAGACAAACGCGCCGAAGACGCCAAAGATGACCGCCTTGATCCACGGGTTCCAGTTGGGCTTATACTGGTAGAACAGCATGGCCGTCACGGGCATCACGGCGAGGTCCCACGGCAGATACTCGGGCATCAACGGCACCACCCACGTATAGTACGTCCACCAGCCCTGCGACATGCCGATGATGTCGAGGTAGGTGGCGAGCAGCGCCGTCACCAGCCCGGCGAACAGCAGCCGCCGCTGAAGGTCCCGGCGCCGCACGATGAGCCACAGCGCCCACGGCAGCACCACCAGCGCCACGTCCAGCCACCAGTGCCATGAGAACAGCACCTTGGTGAGCCATGTCTGCATGATATCGCCGTGCACGCCGACAGAGTTTTCCGTGATTTGATCGATCGCTTCAATCAGTGATGGGTCCATCTGGAAACACCTCTTTCATGGGATACTTGCTGTTAGTTTGCGCCCAAACGCCGGGGACGATGCGCGCTTTGGTTTTGCGGGAGAGGCGGCGTGTTTTTTCCGCTTTTCAGCTGGCGGTCCAGCAGCACCGTCAGGCCGTAGTAGCCCGCCAGGTCCAGCAGCGCCACGGGCAGATGCCAGCCCGGCGGTGTGATCATCACGCCCAAATGATAAAGCCAGAACTGGCACGCCAGCAGCAGCAAAAACACCGGCAGCCTGTACCACCACGGCCGCCTCCATTTATAAAGCGCCATCATGATGATCACCATCACAGGGCTGTAGATAATCCCGGTGGCGGTATGATCCTCCGACGGGTCGTCGTACAGGCCGGATTGAAATACGCGCAGGACGATCAGCCTGAAAAAGGTGCCGAATACATTGCCCGATACGGCCCAGGCGCTAAGAAAATGCGTGGGTACATACAGCAGCTTGGAAGGAGGGCCGCAAAAAAATTTCTTATACCAGCGCCTGACGATCAGCCCATAAATGAAGAAACCTGCCAGGGTATACACCGACCGGTACCAGAAGTGCTGATAGGCGCCCAGATGGGAATACCACAGATCGATCAGGAAATACGCGGCGGAAAATCCGCCCAGCCACCAGTTGGACAGGCCCAGCACACAGATCAGCACCGCGCTGGACGATACGGACACCTGTGAGAATACGTTGCCAAGTACCGCGTCAAAGAACTCGTCCGCCACGAACATGGGGTGATAAATATACGCCCGCAGCACCAGCATCACCCAGATCTCGAGGAAATATGTGAACCCGAGGACGGCCAGCCAGAACGCCAGCGTTTTGCGGCGTTCGCGCGTGTGCCTCAAAAGCACGGCGACCGCAGCGGCGCTGGTCGCCGCCAGAAGTATATACCAGATTGTATATCCCCAAAACGTCGATTCCATCGTTCCTCTTTGCTTGAGTGCTCTTGACAGATACGTTATCCTTTGCGTGCCGCCGCCTGCGCTCCCGACGATATGGCGCTGATCTTGTGCACGATGAACCGCGTCGCCACGCCGATGAAGAAATAGATGGGCAGACCGTACCAGCTTTTCCAGATCAGTAGCTTATACACGCCGCTCCAGATGAAAATCGGCTCAAACACAAAACAGAACACGACGGCCATCACCGCGGTGGCGATCAAAAAGCTTTTCCAGGTTTTCGTGTGCTGGTATATCATCATATAAAGAATCGGCAGGCAGGATATATCGATGGCGGTGATGGGCGGAAACAGGGGAATGACGTCCGTCGTGTAATACCACAGGCTCATCTCCTCGCCCAGCTCGTCCAGCGCGATCACCCATATTACGATCAGCGCCGAATAGAGCAGCAACTCGCTCAGCCGGCGTTTGTCCGCCAGCTTCCACCACAGAAACAGATTGACGGCAAACAGCCCGATCAGGATCCACCAGTCGAGATGAAACAGCTCCCCGTCCAGCCATTCGTTGATGCGCGTCTGCGTCAGCCGCCATTGGTCCTGAACCGCGGGATCAAAGCCCGCCGCTGAAATCGGCATGCCGTCACCCCTTTACCGTGCGGGCTCGGGCAGTGATCTTTATCACCTTCACCGTCACGAGCCGGACCAGCAGCGCCAGCATGACATATACCGGGAAGCTCATCCAGTACCGCCAATTGAGCAGCTCGAAGAAGCCGCCCCAGGCGAGCAGCGGCTCCACCGCGAAGCAGAACACCGTGGTGACGGCCAGCACCGCAAGAGAATATTTTCCGAATGACGGGACCCGCTGATAGGTCACCGAATAGACGAGCGGCAGCAACAGCAAATTGACCGAACTGAGCGGAGGGAATATCGGAATCACGTCCACCGGGTAATCCCAGAGTATCAGCTCCTGACCGTATTCATTGATCGCCAGTACGATGATATAGGCGATCGCAGTAAATAAAACGGTCTCCCTAAGCCGCCGCTTGTCCAGCAGTTTCCACCAGACCACGATGCCGATGATAAACATGATAATAAGCGCCCACCATCTTAGCTGAAGAAAGTCCTCGGCCAGCCATTCATCGATATGGTCGCTTGTCAGTTGCATTTGATATTCTACACTCATGGGCACAGCCGATGCTTCCGGCATATTCCGTCCTCCTGATGCTTGCCCTTATACTGATCGTATTGCTGAAAACCGCATAATGATGAGCCGGAGCGGGACAGCGCTGGAGTGAAAGGGGTCCACAAAGCCGCGGCGTCGGCGTGTTGCACCGGCGTCTATTTTCGGCCCTTGCGCACCGAGCTGACCTTTTCCTGCTGCTTGGGGGTTTTTGCCTGCTGCCCCACGGTATCCGTCTGCTGCGGCACCGAATAGATATCCCCATACGCCTCGGTTTCACCGTCCGTCACCGGCGGCTTATACATCATGCCGGTACAGTCGGTGGTGGATGCGATGTTTCGCGGCGAATAATCCTCTTCCCAGTCGATGTTGTGCTTGTCTTTCATGACATTGACCTTCCTTTATGCCTTTATCTGTAGCATATCCGGCGGAGGGCGGGATTATGTAACGGCGCCGCTGCCGCCGGTGTCCAGCTTCGCCACGCCCAGTGCGGAATGCGCCCAAAGCGTGTCCTGCACCATTTGAAGCTGGCTGTCGGTGCAACACACCAGCACCACCACAGCGGGTGTCTGTTGTTTTTGTTTTGCGTTGGCCCGCTTTACGGTGAACAGCTTGATGAGAAGCCCCAGGCCGAAGCCGAAGCCCGTTCCGATCAGCGCCCACAGCACCGGGCCCCATGCCAGCAGAAAGCCGTATATCAGCCCGAACAATGAGAACAGCGCCGCAAGTATCATTGGCACATCCATCAGGCTGCGGCTGTCGGATGAATGGAACCGGTCGAACAGCGTTGGGTCTTCGGCGCGCCTGTCCAGCGGGACGGCGAGTATGCTCTCTTTGGGTATGCCCTGCATCTGCATGGAGGTGAGCGCCGTCTCGATCTTGACCGTGTGCTCGAACGTGGAAACGACGTACATTCACAAAACCTCTTTCCGCCGGAACGGCATGGGAAACGCTGCGCTCTGGTACTGCCGTTTGAGAAATTTGCCCTGCTCCCACTCAAACAGCTTGTTGCTTTCCACCGTGTCCATATACGCGTCATAAACGCCGAAACAGTATACCGAAGGGATGTTGAGCAGCCACTGCGGGTCTACGGCGGCTTTGGCTTCATCAAACATACCCTGCATCGTGTAGTGGATGGCGGGCAGCACGCGTGAGAAATAGATGATCGCGCCCCACCAGCCGATGAGGAAGAATGCCAGCACCAGCCGGTGATTGATGAGCTGGCCGGTACCCGGTGTCAGCATAGACCAGAGCACGGCCATACGGGGGGAGCCCTTGTCGATGTGGTTTATGCCCAGCGGGTGCAGAATAAACGGATGCACTTCGGCATCCTCCCGCGCGGCCAGAACAAACTGGTTGTTCAGCTTGACGGTGATGCGGTAGCTGTCCCAAATAGCGAACAGATACACGGGAATATAGAATATGGCCCAACGGGTATCGAACGTCTCTTTTGCCAGCCCGAACTGACCCGTAAACGTATAGAATATCGCGAGATTGAGGTGGGAGAACACATTGACCAGAACCTCCCAGATAAAGAGGATAAACCCGCGGATATACAGGGACAGCATCATATGGCCCATGCCCGGAAATATGGCGGACCAGAAGCCGATGACGGCGGGATTGCGCAGGTGCAGCTGCGTGGTGCCCCATACGCATAGTTGTGCCCGTACCCGGCGTGGGGTCTGTTGTGTTTGATGATTCATCGTTTTGCTCTCCGTGACTATTCTGCCCGAATATTTCGCAGAAAATGTAAGTCGGCCTGCCGCATCATGAAATCCGTCCGGGCAGGGCAGTATAATCCGTATAAAAATGAGGAATTTCGTAGCTTGTTTATGGGATCGTCTTTCTGGACCAATACGATTTGGTATATCCTGCTGGGGGCGGCAACGGTTGTTGAGGTCGCTTTCACGCTGCATTACGCGAAAAACCGCAAGCAGGCGGCGGCATTCTATGTCACGCTGCTGGGCATGGCGCTGTGGCTGGAAACCGTGCTGCTGGTATTCTCCAGGGCGTACATTTATTATCCCATTATCGTGATTGACCCCGCCCTGAAATATGACGATGTCCTGGTCGGCAATCTTTTCTCCCAGTTCTCCGTTGCCGCCTCCATGCTGCTGGTGTCGGTGCTGCGCCTCAGATTCCGCTGGTATGTGGTACTGGCTATGGCCTACGGCGCGGTCGAGGAGATGTTTCTCGCGTTGGGTATTTATGAGCATTTCTGGTATAGCACTTGGTATACCGTAGCGTTGCTGCCGTTCGCGTTCCTGTTGGCGAGGAAGATGTATGACCGGCTGCGCGCGGGCTTAAGGCCGATATTTTACTATGCCTACGTGGGCTTCTCGCTGTTTGCGCTCGTCGTCATCACGCTGTGGTGGGGGCTGGCGCTGGCCGAACTGCAGACAGCCGGCGAAGCACTGCTCGCGGATGCTCAGGTCAGCAAATACGGGGCGACCGTCAGCATGCACCTGGTGATATCCACCACCCTGATGATTGTTTACTTCACCGGCCTTTCATGGAAATGGAAAGCTCTGGTGATGCTGGCGCTGGGGGGCGGGTATTACTGGCTGTACAGCATCGGCTGGGTCATCATCCGGCCCGGCTGGTTCCTGCCGGTATCCGCTGCTATCATCCTGTGGACATACCTGTCCATCGCGCTGATGGACAGGCTGTACGGCCTCTCCGGCCTGCCCGTGCGGATCCACCGCGCGCATAAACGGACTACTTGAGCGTTTCGAACGGCAGCCTGAATATAAACGCCGTGGCAAAGCCCAGCACCATCGAAATAGGCCACGCCAGCAGAGGCTTTTTATAGTGAACCCGCATCATGACAAACGCGCCCACCAGCAGCACGAACGACCACAGCACGCTCCAGCCGTGGTCATACTTAAACATGTCCAGCTGCACGCTGACATATTCGCACAGTGTGTTGACGGCGGCCCACGCCAGCACATACAGCACTTTTTTGACAGGCGTTGACGGCCAGTACGTCAGATACAGGATGACGATGGTGGGGAACAGGAAAAATGCCGCGATCATATCCATCGTCGTGTGGTTGAAAAAGCTGTCGTACAGCCACAGCGTATGGTCGTGAAATACAAAGTTGTACGCGAGATCGCCAATGATCGCGTAGAGGATCGTCGGGTAGTATTCCCGCCATCTGCGCCACGCGCCCCATTTGAAGCAGGCCGCGGCATAAACAAGTGCCAAAGTGATGCTGACCATGCTGCCGCCTTAATAAGATTTTACATTTCAGGAGTTATTATGGCCTAATGCCTGAATGCTTATTTTGTAAAATGGAGGAAATTTTACAAAAAAGAAATAGATTTTACTGTTTGTTCACTGGACCGCATATGCAAGGCATAAGGCCGGCCATGTGACAAGGTTCATGATTTCGAGGGCATGGCTTTTTGGATGCCGTGCGATTGGCATGAGTCCACAGGAGCTGTCGGAAAATTCCGAAAAAACAGAAAATCAATAGCCATGTCAATATATGAAGTATAATGACGGAAACGGCCGTTATTCATGCAAAAACCACAAGCTATTCAAAATTATCCGTGGCATACGCCATCGGCATCGGCATCGGCGAGGCGCGGCGTTCTGGACGGCGGTGGGCCTTGTGCTCGGCACATACCTCAACTGGCTGCTGGTGGCGAGACGCCTGCGCAGCTGCACCAGTGTCGCGAAGGATTCCAGCACGCTGCCTGACTTTTTCTCCAACCGTTTTCACGACAAGCACAAGCTGTTGATGATCTTCTCCGGCCTTTTCATTGTCGTGCTTTTTACGATCTATACGGTGACGGCTTTATGGTATGCGGCAAGCTCTTTCAGAGCGTGTTTATGCTGGATGAGAGCGGCTACGTGTGGGCGGTGATATTGAGCGCGCTGGTCATCGTGCTGTATACGGCTGATGCCCGCGCTTGTCGCCCGACTGATGCTCTCCTGGATACTCGCGGCCACGATGAGCACGTCGGATTCCCAAATGCTGATCACGTCGTCTGCCGTGGCCAATGATTTCTATAAGACTTATGTGCGCAGGAAAGCGTCCAACAAGAAACGGAAGTGATAAGTTTTGTGGTAATATTAAGTAGGATATTAAACGCAGCAAATAAGCATTTGTCGCCCCCGTTTCCGTCCGCGCATTGTACGGCAAAACCGGCTCCACTGGATCGACGGCAGTCGGTAGCTTTTTGCGGTGGCTCTGCCCCCGCGCCCCCGGCCTCCTCCAAGGAACAGGAGGGGAAATCCGGGCGGGACTTCTGGACAAAATGTCCCGAAGCAGCGGCGAAGGGCAAAAGCCGAAGCTCCACACTGACCCGCAAGGGTTCCCATGTCTTTTACATGGGAACCCCTGCCACACGGGAGTGGGGGAAGTTCCAGAAGGGAACGCCTCTGGATACCTTGCGGGACTTCGGGCCAACATGGCCCGAAGTGATATGTCCTATTCGTCGTTGTGGGAAAGCCCGTTCCCGCTGACAAGTGCTTCAATCATCAGGCTCGCGCCCAACCGGAAGCCATAGGCAAAATCCTCATAACCGCAAAGAGACGCAATTTCCAAGTGCATGTCGCCCATCTCGTCAAATCGTTCCCGGTCGCTTGCCGAAAGCCGTTCCCGGAGGTATTGTTTTTCCGTGCCCAGTTTTCGTAAAAGCTCCGTGTATTCCGGGCTTTTCGGGACGATTTGTTCGGCGGGGTAAATCTCCCCGTCGTAAAGCTGTTGCAGGAGGGATTTAGCCATTGTAAATCACCTCCGCTTCTTTCATCATGTCCATTGCCAGAGGCATACCCAGGCTGAACGCATAGGAAAAAAGATGATCTTCCTCGGCGGTGGAAAGCTCCATGCGCAGGTGGGATAATTCCTGAAACCGCTGGCAATCGTCCAGCGACATTTTCGCCATGAAATACCGTTCCTCGTCCTCCAGCTTTCGGAGGAGTTCACGCTGCTTTTCTCTGTTCGGGTTACGGCGTTCCCACGGAATAATATCGCCGTTGTACAGGCCGCGCAAAATACTTTTCATGTCAGCGGCCCTCCCCGGTAATTTCTCCTTTGCCCATGAAAACCTCGGCCATGAGCAATATACCGAATTTCAGAGCATAGGTGAATGTGTCATATCGGGTGATACCCTCAATTTCCCCTTGCGCGTCGCAGTATTTTTCAAACAATTCCTTTTCGGAATCGTCCAGCTTTTCCATGAGCCTGTCAAGGTTTTTGCTTTTCAGACGCGCCGCCTCCACAAAGGGGGAATCCTGCCCGTAGATTCTGGAATCAGGCCGGATATTGCCACAGTACAGTTCTTCTAAAATGCTTTGCATGAAAACCATCCTTTCATCGTTGTTTTCCAACAACGCCTTGAAAGGAATGACAGCGCATGGTATAATATTTACGCCGCATTTGCTTTCGGGCATGTGCTGGTTGGGGAAGTGGCGGATTGCTTTGACGAGTCGAACGCCGCTTCCTTTCATTTTTGTTTGAGGTCGTCGTGTACCTTGTGAACACCGCGCCGGATAACTTCTGCCTTTGAAACTTCCAGCACTTGAATACAATCTTCAAGTTTTTCGGCTGTTTCTTTATCAAGGCGCACTTTCAGCGAAATGTCTTTCGGGTTATCAGTTGGACGACCCATTTTTTTATTCCCCAACCACATCACCTCACTTTATGGGGTCGCTAATAGCATAACTTAGCGACGCCGAAAAGTCAAGGCTCTCTTTGGCATTGATAAAATTTTGCGTGTGTCTATACACAAAATACGCAGATTCCCACTTCGGGACAAGTTGGCCCGAAGTCCGGACGATAGATGAGGGTTTCATATACGCCCCGCCCGCTTTCCTGCCGCTTCAAACGCCCTTGCCCTCCACGGCGGCAACGGCATTTTCGCGGCAACGCTGACAGAGCGTATAACATACTACACTTTGCTTGGCAAAGTCGTGTGCCAAGGGGCAAGCCCCTTTGTTGTCAGCAGCCCGTTTCACGGTCTGCGTGTAGTACTGACCTAGGGCCTGTTAACACAAACGCTCAAGGGCGTCTTCCCCCGTCTTTTAGCGCCATGCAGCGTTGCTTTTTCTTGGCATAGCACCACTATGCCTGCGAAAAAGCGCCTTGCCTGACACAAAAATCCGCCGAAATCCACCCGCTTCGGATTATGTTAACAGGCCCTAAGGCGTTTACTTGATACCCAGCACGAACCGCGTGACCGTGAAATGGCGGCATATCTCGAAGCAGGCGACGGAGGCGGCCAGCGTCCCCAGCATGATGATGAGATACTCCGGCGCGGCGGCGACGCCAAAGCGCACCGCGAAATGCGCGATCACGACGAGTAGCGTCTGGTGCACGAGGTACACGGGGTACGAGGCGCGGGAGAGGTAGGAGAGCGCCGTGGACGGCTTGTTCAGGTACGCGTCCGCGATGCCCATCGCGCCCAGACACAGCAGCCACATCGAGAGGTTGCGCAATATGGCAAAGCCGATGCCCGCGGCGTTCCAGCCCTCCGGCCAGCCGATACCCGCGGCGATGAGCAGATAAGCGGCGCTTGACATCACACCGCCCGCCAGCAGCGGCCACCGCCAGCGGCGCAACCGGTCTGTAAACACGCCCGACGTGGCGAACACCGCGCCCAGCAGAAACAGCATGGCATAATAAAATGGGTTCTTACCGCCGATATCCGGCAGGCCCTCCATCAGCGTGATGGGCAGCACACAGAGCAGTATCGCCCATGGCTTTGCCACCCACCGCAGCTTTTCTGGACGTTTGCGCAGGCTCAACAGCACCGGAAGCAGTGCGGAACTGATGACGAACAGGTACAGGATGAACCACAGATGGGCGGGCGTGAAGCCGCCCGTATATCCGGACAGGTCGGAGAAATCCGTGACGTACACGCCAAGGAACTGAAGAAAGCTGCCGGTGTAACCCAACTCCAGCCGCGCGATGTAGGCCTGGGGCGGTACGATCAGCACCATGCCGAACAGAAACGGCACCAGCAGGCGCAGCCAGCGCTCCTTCATGTACTGCTTTGGCGTGCGCTTGCCGAGCGCGGTGTACGCGGAGTAGCCCGCGATGATGAACAGCAGCGGCATGATCCAAAAGCCCAGCCCCGCGACAAACCATGTCGAGAAGCCGTTGACAGCGCCTTTCACGTAGTTGGGCTCCCATACGTCGTACACGCGGGCGGTGTGGAACGGAAATAGCAGGAATATCACGAAGACGCGCAGCCAGTCATAACCATAACGGCGCATGGCAGAACCTCCTGAATAGATGAATGAAAGGATATGAGTACACGCCATTATAGCATAAAGACAGCGGGGGATGGCAAGCAGCTGGAAAACAGGAAATTTAGACCGCATTTGGGCTGAAACGCACGGAAAAAGGGCCTGCTCTAAGGCTCTTTTCGGGAGGGCGGCGGCCCTGTGCGGACCTATGTAGACCCAACCGGCGGGTTGGGCGTTGACGCGGGAGGGCGGTGCCCCTCAGGCCGTCAATACTTCGGGCGGTTGTTGTTGGTCTCCGCAGGCATCATGCCACGGTTGTTCTGATACCGGCTGCCCATACCGCCTGTGTTGGGCGCGGTCACAGGACCGCCTGCATTGGGGTTCGCCACCGGGCTCATGCCACGGTTGTTCTGATAGCGATTGCCCATGCCGCCCGTGTTGGGTGCGGTCATGGGACTGTTGGCGTTGGGGTTCGCCACCGGACTCATGCCGCGGTTGTTCTGATACCGGCTGCCCATGCCGCCCGTGTTGGGCGCGGTCATGGGGCCGCGCGCATTGGGGTTCGCCACCGGGCTCATGCCGCGGTTACTGGCATAACGATTGCCCATGTTGCCCGTGTTGGGCGCGGTCATAGGGCTGTTGGCATTGGGGTTTGCCACCGGGCTCATGCCACGGTTATTGTAATACCGGTTGCCCATGCCGCCCGTGTTGGGCGCGGTCATGGGGCTGTTGGCGTTGGGGTTTGCCACCGGGCTCATGCCGCGGTTATTGTAATACCGACTGCCCATGCCGCCCGTGTTGGGTGCGGTCATAGGGCTGTTGGCGTTGGGGTTCGCCATCGGGCTGGTCCCCATATTCGGCGCGGCCATTGGGCTCTGAGCCCGGCCATTGCCCAGGCTCCGGCTGCCCATATTGCCCGTGTTGGGCATGGCCGCCGGCTTGGGCCCCGTGTGGACCTCGGTGCTGCGCGCACCTGCCTGACCCGCAGGCATAAACGCCATCTGGTTGGCCTTGGGCGGGCTGTTCGGCATCACGCGGCCACCCGCGTTTCCGGCGTTGGGTGCAGTCATCGGGCTCTGCATCGGCCTGTTATTGTAACGGCTGCCCGCGCTGTTCGGGTTCGCGGGCGGGCTCACCGGCGTTATCGTGAACGGGCCTCCGGTGTTGCCGGCGTTGGGCGGTGAACCCATCGGCCTTGGCGGCATCCCCTGAGAACCGCTGTTCGTGCGGCGCATCTCCATGTTGTGCACTTCCTTTCGTTTTTTGGTGATGATGACATCAAATTATTATATGCGGATTAGGGCTATGATGTTTGCATAACCGCAGGACGAGGGTGTTCTCTTTGATGTCACCCAACCGATACAAGAGATGCCGGTTACATACCCGCGAAAGAGCGGCAGGCATCCGCACAGATGAGGCAAGTTTCCGCGCAGCTTTGCGACATCGGGTCTGGGAACCGGGCGCACTCATTTCCGCAGGTCTCGCAGACCATGGCGCAGAAGCCCGCGGCTTGTCTCGCGAATACGGCCCCGCGTGCCACATACCTGGCGGTGAGGCCGCATATGTCGGCGCAGTCGCGCAGCAGCCGGGCCTGCCGGTTGCGTCCCGGCTCCTTGGCATGATGCCTTAAGTGGCTGGTCATATGTTCGCAGTGGGCTTCGCAATCCTGGATGAACGCGACCAGCTCTTCATTCATGTACCGGTCGGCCATGGCCCCCATCCTCGTGTCGTCCGTCATCATCTCGGCGGGATGCTTCTTGTCCATCATCCCGGCTGCTTCCGTATTGTTCATATTGTCCTGCGCCAATTCGTGATTGGCGAACCGGCCGTTCATAACGTTTGGCTGCGCCCAATTCTTCATCGGGTTTTCCATTGGGCTTTTATAGCTATTGTTCATACCGTGCATATCCATAGGCTGCACTTCCTTTCTGGTTTGAAGTGGGACATCAGATTATTATATGCGAAAGGCAAGCGGGGTGTTTGCGGCGGGAGGGGTAATCCTTGACCGGTGTATGTGCAGATGGAAGCGGCATGGTGCCTGTGATAGAATACAGAGGAGAACATGCGAAGACCGCCAGGTTACGCCCAAAATACGCCCGGTGGGATAATGGCGAAGGCCGAATGGCAAAACGATATCATCACTGTCTGGATACAGGCGAAATATTTTTTGGAGGATATGGAAATGTATGTGATCGGAATCGTGATCTTTGTGGCGCTGCTGGCGGGGATAACCTTTTTGACGTCCGCGCCGCTGGCCTTTGTGGACCTGCCGAGCCTGC
Organism: Bacillota bacterium; assembly: GCA_023428025.1. GTDB lineage: Bacteria > Bacillota > Clostridia > Christensenellales > SZUA-584 > SZUA-584. The sequence goes on along the minus strand of JAEYZN010000023.1, from coordinate 14,521 downwards.
TGGTGATACTGGCCTTGAGCGCGACTGTGCTGGCGGCGTCCGGCCTGATGGGCGACTTCTTCAAGGGCTTTAAGCTGATGGGGCAAAAGGCCAACCCGTATTCCGCCATCGAGCTCAAGCGCATACAGGCGGCGGTGAAGCTCTCGATACGCGCGTTTTTGCTGTCCGGCGCGGTGGGCACGGTCGTCGGCGTTGTCGGGATGCTCTCGCAGCTGAGCGACGTGTCCACCCTCGGCCCCAATGCCGCCGTGGCGCTGTTGACTCTGCTGTATTCGCTCGTGTTTGTGCTCATTGTGCTGCCCGTGCAGGCCCGGGTGAAAGCCGTCCTCGCCACGATGGAATAGGGGCGGGCCATGAAGAAACGGCTGCTGTGCATGCTCGGCCTGCTGGCATACATCGCGCTGCTGGCGCTGCTGCTGCGGTTCGACCTTGGCCGCATGGTGCAGCCCATGCCGCTGGTGTCGGTGCTGGCAGGCATGGCGATACTCACGCTGTCGCAGTACAAAAAAGGAATGACGTGGCTGAAGCTGCTGCTGCACGCGCGGTGGAACGCGTTTGTAGCCGGGCTGCTGACGTCGCTGCTGGGGCTGCTGTCGCTGCTGGCGGACGGCGGTGCCGGCATGGAGGCGCTGGCGGAAAGGCTGATCCCGCTGGTTTACGGCAGCCTGTTCGGCCTTATGCTGGACCTGGTGCTGATGCCGCGGGAGAGCGGGAAGGCGGGCGGCGCGCCGGCTCCGGCGCCGCAGGACCTGTTTGCCGCGGAGACCGCGCAGCCGGTGTTTGCCAACCGCGGCTTCTCCATCCGCGAGTGCCATGTGGCGCTGAAGCTGCTGGAGGGACGAACCAACAAGGAGATCGCCGCGCAGTTGTATATATCCGAAGCCACCGTGAAAAAGCATATCCAGAACATGTTCAGGAAGTGCGGCGCGACGGACCGGCAGGATTTCGCGGCGATGTACATCCGCTGGGCGAAGGGACGGAACGAAAACGGTGAATGAAGTTGTTAAGAGCTGAGGCGCCTGATACCGGGCGCCTTTTTATCGGGACCGGGCGTTACTTCACCGAAATCACGTGCCCGCCCGTGATGGTTTTGAGAATGTCCGGCGTGAGCGCGAACACGGCGTGCGGCGTGCCCGCCGCCGCCCATATCTCATCGTACTGCAGCAGGTCTTCGTCGATATATGTGGCGATGAAGGAGGCGTGGCCCACGGGCGGTATGCCGCCGATGGCGTAGCCGGCATGCTCCTGCACGAAATCCGCGTCGGCGCGGGCGAGTTTTTCGCCGACCAGCCGCCCCACGGCCTTTTCGTTCACGCGGTTGGCCCCGCTCGCGATGATGAGGATGGGCCGCCCTGTTTCCGCGCCCCTGAATATCAGCGATTTGGCGATCTGCGCGACGGTGCAGCGCAGCGCGTCCGCGGCTTCCTTCGCGGTGCGCGTGGAATCCGGCATTTCCACCACGGTGAGGGACAGATTGAATGTATCGAGCGCATCCTGCACCCGCTGCGCACTTTTGGGCAAAGCTGTCATGATAAAACCTCCCAGGATGATATGTTTGTTCATTATATCACAAAGTCGGCTTCCGAGCGCAGGAAATACGCCCTTTTTGTCGAAAGGGTTTTTGATACGATGTGACAGGAGGAGTTGGCTTGAGGTTTGCTTTTGTGGTATACGACGGCGTGACGCTGCTGGATTTTGCGGGCGTCTACGATGCGGTGACGCGCCTGAAAACGATGGGACTGATGGACGCGCTGGAGTACGACGTGTGCGCGGCGGGCGAGACGGTGACATCCTTCGAAGGGCTCACGATCAGGACGGATAAGGTGATGCCGGATCTTGGCGGTTACGACGCGGTGTTCATCCCCGGCGGCAACGGCATCGCGGCGCTGCTGCATCACGCGCCGTGCCTCGACTGGCTGCGCCGGGTGCGCGCGGACGCATTGAAGATTTCCGTGTGCGGCGGCGCGCTGCTGTGGGGCGCGGCGGGCCTGCTCACGGGCAGGCGGGCGGCGACGCATCCGTCCATGACGGCATATCTGCCGCGTTTCGGCGCTGTGGCGACGGAGGATCGCGTCACCGAAGACGGCGATATGATCACGGCGCGCGGCGTCACCTCCGCCATCGACCTCGGGCTGTACCTGTGTGAGAAGCTGGCCGGGCGCGCGGCGCGCGAGACGGTGCAGAAGCAGATGGATTACCCCTATTACAGACGCAAGGAACAGGCCGTATGAAGCTGGTCTGGAAAGGCATATACAAAAGTGAGGAGCAGCTGCCCAAGGGCAAGCTGCCGTGGGGCGCGGTGCCGTTCAAAGAACCCAAGACGCCGATGGAGCTGTCTTTGAAGGCGAGCGTGTGGGTGCTGCCCGTAGTGGCACTGGCTTTCGCGCTGGTGTATATAAAGTCGCTGATCACCGGCTGGTGGGCGCTGCCGCTGAACATGTGGGGCGTGCTGCTGGCGCTGGTCGCCGCGCTGCCGCACGAGCTGCTGCACGCCGTGTGCTTCCCGAAAGACGCGGTGGTGGCGCTGTACGCGTCGCCCAAGAACCTGATGGCGTTCGTGTTCACCACCTGGCCCGTGAGCAAGCGGCGCTTTATCGGGCTGTCGCTGCTGCCCGGCCTGGCGCTGGGGCTGCTGCCGATGCTCATCTGGCTGGCCGTGCCGGACGGCTCGGGCGGCGGCCTGCTGTTCACGTTCGGCCTGGTGGGCATGACGCTGGGCGTGGGCGATTATCTCAACGCCTTCAACGCGGCGCGCCAGATGCCGAAGGGCGCGCTGACGCAGCTGTCCGGTTTCCATTCGTACTGGTTCATGCCGGTGGTGGAGAAATAGAGCATCAGAGTGACGGCGCGTATGGATGCCCACACTGGGCACTTATCCGCGCCCGACAAAAGTTCGGGAGGGCAGTAGGGGACGGCATCCTTGACGTCCCGTTGATGAAGCTGGGGAAGCCGCAAGAATCTTGCAGATATGATGAATGACCATGAAGAATAGGAAAGAGGCAGTCCATATTTCAGCACTGCCTCTTTACGGTAAAGCTTAATAAGTGTTATGGAAGCTAGCCTTCCGCTTCAGTCTGGAACAAAGCGCCTGCGCCATGATATAATGTGGCGACACCGAAAAGATCGGTGTAGGCACGACAAGGAGGACACGATGCGCGATTTTCCGGATTTCATGAAGCATGCGGCGGACCGCGTGGACGCGGGCCAGCAGAACACGGCGGATGTGGAAGGTTATGTCTTCGACGGCGCGGCGGGGCAGATGGCGTTCTGGACGTGCCATGAGGCGCGCGAGTCGCAGCCGCACACGCATCCGTTCGACGAGTGGATGGCGGTCATCACCGGGGAATACACGCTGTGCACGGCGGCGGGTGAGCGGGTGATGCGGCCGGGCGACGAGGCGGTGATCCCCGCGGGCACCGGGCAGTGGGGTTACGGCGCGGCAGGCACGCGCACGGTACACGCGTTCGGCGGGCGGCGTGTCAACAAGCGGCGGCCTGTGATGATCGAGCACGCGGCGTTGTGGACGCACCGGCTGGAGGAGATGAAGGACTACTACGCGCGGTATTTCGGCGGCGCGGCGAACGATATGTACACGGCGAAACGGCCTGGCGGCGCGGTGTACCGGTCTTATTTTTTGAGCTTCGGCAACGGCGCGCGGCTGGAGATCATGCAGCAGGACGACGTGCCGGAAGGCGCGGCGCAGCCCTGCACCGGCATGGCTCACCTCGCGTTCGGTGTGCCTGGCGAGGCGGGCGTGGACGCGCTGATGGCCCGCATCACGGCGGACGGGTATGACTGCCTGTCGCCCGCGAGGCGCACCGGCGACGGGTATTACGAGGCGGTGGCGGCGGACCCGGACGGCAACCGCGTGGAGCTGGTGGCGGTATAAGGAACAGGTGATGAACCGTTCCCTCGTACAGTACCGACGGCGATCGGGCTGTATAAGTCTGGTGTCACACGGCTGGCGCGGGAACGAAGCCCCGATATTGTCATTTGGCAAAAATCGTTTTATGATCATATTATACGCGACGGGAAGGAAGACCAACGTGTCTGCGAATATATCGCAGGCAATCCTAAATGGCAGGGAGATGAATGTTATGCCTGACGGCCGCTTGGCGGCGCCGCCGTTCCGGCTTTGGGGGAGGGAAGTATGGCTGTATGGATGTAAGATTTGATGACGTCAACGCGAAGAAGGGGCTGCTTTACAGAAACTCTCTGCGGCCAAAAGCATACAAGGACAGCGCGGCGGGTTATTACACGCTGACGATGCGCGCGCATCACAAGGCAAGCCGGTTTGGAGATATCCGAGACGGCAAAATGGTATTGAACAGCCTGGGCAGGATGGCCGAAAGCGAATTGTTGGGCATACCGGAGCGTTTCCCGGCGCTGGAGGTGGACCAGTATGTGATCAAGCCGAATCAGGTTCACTGTATACTGACGATGAAACCCGAGGAAGGGGCAGACCCTGATGAAAAGTCATACCTCCCGGAGGACAAGCGTCTGCTCCCGACGATATCGTCAGTGATCGGAATGTACAAGTCGGGCCTGACGCAGCTGGTGCGGGAACGGTATCGCGATGTCGTCGTCTGACGGAGACGGCTATCACAGCGGCAAGCCCATAGAGCGGAAATACAACATGACGCATAAGCACATCAACCTGATCTATCCCCAGTGGCAGGGCGGCGGGCCGGATATGTCCACATACGACGGCGCGCTCGAGCTGCACAGCCTTTACTTCAATCATGTTCCCGTGACGGCCATCCCGGTCGGCACGGAAGAGACAATCCGCACTGAAAACGGCATTTTCGGCTATCCTGATATTGTAAGACAGCTGGACCATGTTCATCAGCTGCTGGGGCGGGAGCAGCCGGACACGGTATTCACGGTGGGCGGCGGCTGCGACGTGAGCGTCCCTGCCGTATCCTTTCTGAACGCCCGTCTGAACGGAAATCTGACGGTGCTGTGGCTGGACGCCCACAGCGACCTGAACACGCCGCAGACCTCGGAGAGCCAATGCTTCTACGGCATGCCGCTGCGCGCGCTGCTGGGGGACGGGGACAGCCGCATCGTCGGGGCGCTGGAATCCACGCTCACGCCCGCGCAGGTGATGCTGCCGGGAACGCGCGCCATCGACGCGCCGGAGCGGGAATTCATCGACCAGCACCATATACCCGTGCTGCCGGTGGAAGCGATCGAGCGGGACCCCGAAGCGGTGGTAGAGGCGGCCCGCGGCAAGGGCTCAGGCGTGCTCTACGTCCATATAGACCTTGATGTGCTGGAGCCTTCGGCGTTTCCGCACACACCGCTGCCCACGGCGGACGGCATCAGTCCCGAAGCGCTGCGGAACCTGCTCCGCCGCCTGAGCGAGGAATTCGTGATCGCGGGCATGTGCCTCGCGGAGTACCAGCCCGCCGGAGGGCAACGCTTCGGCTGGCTGGCGGACATCATCCGCATCGGCACGTCGCTGGCGCGCTGAGACATCAGGTACAATTCTGAGGCGGGAATGGGCAGGATATAACCAGACAGAGGGAACGGCAAACGAAATGAAGCTTGGCAGCAGAAACAAGGACAAAACGCCCGGCATACGGGTGATGAAGCATATCGATACGCCGGCGCTGGCCTGGTGCGGCGCGGCGGCGCTGGTCAGCGTGGAAAACGGCGCGGGCGCTCTCCGGCAGGCGGCGGTGGAGCGGGCCAACGGGGACAACGATTATATGGCGGGCATGGCGCTGCTGCTGAACGGACAGCCTTTGGTGCTGGGCAGCATGCCCGGTTGTTCCACCAGCGACAGCCTGCTGGCCGCCGGTTACGGCATTGAGAATGCGGACTGCGCGGAGTTGAAAGCTGTGGGCAAGAACCTGAACGAAGGCGCCAGGGATATCGACGCGGCGGTGGAGATGTTGTCGCCGCTGCTGGGGCTGCTGGAGGACGGGCTGTACGTGGTGGCGGACGTGCCGCACAGCCCGACGGACGGCAGCGGCCGTTTTTTCTGGGACGTGCCGCCGGAGCTGACCGCTTATCCCGCCACGGCGATGGCCTGCTCATACGATTATCAGTACACACAGGGCACGCCGTCGTTTCTGTACCCGTCGCAGTCGGCGGCCCGCTATGACGAGGCGCGCGTGCGGCATTACATGGAGCGGTACGGGCAGGGCGCGAAGCCCCGTGCGGTGGCGTATCACCTGAGCGAGTTTTTGAGCGTGCTGCTGGACGGGCACCATAAGGCGGCGGCCTCGGCGCTGGCGGGGCAGGCGGTCCCGTGCCTCACCATCATACCGCTGACGTCCATCGTGTTTGAACCGCCGTATACACCAAAACGGCAGGTGGTGCAGGAACTGGCGTTTTCGGGCATCCGCGTTGGCAGCGCCGACATCCCGCTGGAGTGGAAAAAGCGGGTGTCCGGCAGCTTTTCGAGCAAGGCGCAGCGGGTGAGGCTGAGCAGCGTACCGCGTCCGGCACCGCGTGTGTGGGAGCCGGAATACGCGGCGGCGGCGAAGCGGTATCCCACGGTGGCGGAGGCCGGGGAGAGCGCCGCGCTGGGGTTGGACGAGATCACCGATGGGGAGATCGCGGCACGGCTGGCCGATATGAATGATGACAACGCGCGCTGGCTGAGCGCCGCTGTCGCTGTGCTGGCCCGTGCGGGCGATCCGCGCATGAAGACGCTGGCGCTGGCCTGCGCGAAACGAAAGGACCACGCACGCAAGGCGGCGTTCCGGGCTCTCGCCAAGCTGAAGGGCGACGCGGATGTGGAGCAGCTGTTCATCAGCCATCTGGTGGAGGACGGCGACCCGCACAGCGTGCTGCGCAAAATCGCGGAGGATTACTTCGCGGAGTGATGGGAGGTGTCACCATGGGAACCGGATTACAGCGCATACCCGGCGTGGGCAGGGCCATCGAAAAACGCCTCAATGGGCTGGGTTACGGCGAAGTGGAAGCGCTGGCCGGACAGAGCGCGGAGGACATGTACGCGCGGGACTGTGCGCTGGAAGGCGTGGCGCTGGACCGGTGCCTGCTGTACGTCTACCGGCTGGCGGTGTATTACGCGGAAGGCGGACGCGAGCCGGAAAAGCTCAAGTGGTGGAACTGGAAAGACGCAGCGCCGGGACGGTAGAAAGCGCGGGACGCAATAAAGACCCGTGATATTGGCGGCGGGCCCTGCCCGCTGGTGGAACTGGAAGGACGAAGCGGCAGGGCGGTAAGGAGGAGAGACATGTACGAGGAATTCATGCACGAGGAAGCGGTGGACTGGCTGGAGACCAACTTCAACCCGTCGGCGCTGGCGTCCGAACGCTTTGAAAGCACGGCGGACGCGCTGGATTTCGTGCGCGTCCTGTACGGCGCGGGCGCGAAGAAGGTCAGCGTCATCAACGTGATGGACGAGCCGTGGCGCTTGCTGGAGGAGGGCGGCCCGTACGCCGATACGCTGGTGGTGGCCCTGCCGACAGACAACGGCAGACGCGAGGCGCTGATGGCCATCTATCTGGAGGAGGTCGCGTCGCGCGGGTGCAACGAGGGCGATACCGCGTCCGGCGTCAGGAAGGACTGCCTGGTGTTCTGCTGGGAGTGACGGTCGTATAATACTGGCACGCAAGGCATTCCCGCCGGGGCGGCGGTATCCTTCTCGTATATTTTAATGCCAAATTTCTCATGATTGTGTATAATGTTCATGTTACGGTATAAAGCTGTCTATTCGTTTGTTTTTCTGTCAGCAAATTATATACATACAGGGGAGGACTTATGCCCGATTACCTGAACGTCCCGTCTCAAAAGAAAGGCCTTGGCGGCTGGCTGGTGCTGTTCCAGATACGCTGCTTTTTCACCATCGTCTACGGCATTGGCATGATGGCGATACAGGGGTTCACAACCGTGGGCGTGGCATCGCTGGTGCTGGTCGCCGCGGTGCTGGTGCTGTTTTATATGCGCCGCATCTTTTTCCGCACGCTGTATGTGATCGCCAATGCGTCGTCGGTGCTGCTGTTCCTGGCCAATCTGCCCATGGCGGATACCATGGCGATCACGCAGACGGCGTTTTCTCTGGCAGTGGAGATCATCGTCATCATCGCGCTGTACCGCTCGGAGCGCGTGAAGAACACCTTCCTGACAAAGGGCGAAACAACAGCGTCAGTGGCGCACATGGACATATCCGGTGCGCTGTACGCGGCGGCCAATCCGCAGCCGTACGACAAGGGCACGGCAGAGATGTGGACGGACGACTATATCTCGCAGCAGCTGCTGGGCATTCACCTGGACCCGAATACCGGGCTGGCCAGCCGCAAGCCCGCGGACATCGACGCGACGGTGGGCTGGGCCTTGCAGCGATTGGGCAGGCCGTCGGCGGATATACTGGATCTCGGCTGCGGGCCGGGGCTGTACGCGGAACGGTTCGCGCGGGCGGGCCACCGCGTGACGGGCGTGGACATTTCGTACACCGCCATCGGCTACGCGTCCGAGAGCGCCCGGCGGCAGGGCCTCGATATCAGCTACATCCGCGACAGCTATCTTGAGCGCGTGTTCACCAACGGGTTCGACCTCGCCGTGATGATCTATTGCGACTTCGGCGCGCTGAACCTGGTGGAGCGCAGCATACTGATGCACAACGTCTGCCAGGCGCTGAGGCCGGGTGGGCTGTTCCTATTCGACGCGTTCAACGATAACCATATCAAAGATTTCCTGTCCGGCCAGCGCTGGGAGATCGCCGAGGCGGGCTTCTGGCGGCCCGCGCCGTATGTGCACCTGTCGGAAACGCTGCACTTCCCGCAGCACCGCGCGACGCTGGACCAGCACGTGGTGATCGGCAGCGACGGCGGGCACAGGCTGTACCGCTTCTGGAACCACTATTTCCACGACACCGAGCTGGACGCCGCGTTCCGCCTCGCGGGCTTCTCCGGCGTGACGGCGCACCACGGCGTTATCGGGGGCGATGACGTGACGTTCTTTTGCGCGGTGAAGTGACGTTTGAGGAGATAAGATGGATATCGAAAGAAAAACGGCCGTGAGGCGCGCGGCGGTGCTGCTGGCGCTGGGCCTTGTGTATCTGGGATTGGTGTCGGCGACGTTTGCCGCCGGGATCGATCTGGCGGCGGACAGGACGATGCAGTATGTGCTGCACGCGGCGGTGGTGGCCGGGGCGTTCGCCTACGTGTTCTTTGCCGACGGCGTGTACCGCGCGGAGGAGGCCAAGGGGCCCGCGCGTCTGGCTCTGCTGTTCGCGGCGATGTTCGCCGTGCCCGTGCTGATCGGGCGGGCGGTAGGGACGGCGGCAGTCGCATCGGATGAGCTGAGCGCGGCCATGCCGTATCTGAACTTCTACGCCGCGGCGTCGGTCAGCCGCCCGGTTGAGATGGCCGCGTGGACGACGCTGTTTCCCGTATCGATGCTGCTGCTGGCGCGGGTGTTCGCGAAAGGCCGCACAGGCAAGCTGCTCGCGGCGCTGTGCGTGGCCGCGGCTGTGTGCTGCTTTGCGGCGGTGTTCTCGCTGGTGTCGGCTGCGACGGTGTTCGTCTGGGTGGGCCTGCTGGGATGGGGCGTGCTGTTCACCGTGATCGTCGCCGTGTACATCATCAGCCGGAGGGCGGCAAAGCCCGAAGCGGACAGGCGGTAAGCCGTTACACCGGCTCGCCCATCACCATCATCAGAAAGCCGGAGTAGCCCGCAAGCTCATAGCCGTTCATCGGAGCGGCTGTTTTGCTTCTCATATCGAGTAAAGCGGCGCGGTACCGGTCGTAAAACGCGAAGTTGGGGTGCGGCGTGTAGACGATGTCCGTGAGCCCGAAGTGCGCGATCACGTTCTTCACGGTGGTGGGCTTGATGACGAGGTCGGTATCCGGATAATAATAGCAGCGCAGCGTGGTGACGACGGGCCACTTGGCGGCCTGCCGCATCGCCAGCATGGCCGCGAGGCCACCCATGCCCGCCGCCTCGTTGCCGTGCAGCAGCTCGGTGGCGAAGCCCATCAGGTCCTCCCGTTCGCCGTACGTCATGCCGCGCACAGCCTCGCGCAGGCGGGGCTTCTCGTACAGCGACACCATGGACGAGCGCGCGACCAGCTTTATGAAATTCTCCGCCGCCGTTTCCGTGTCCTCCAGCGCCTCGGGCGAGAAGGACTCGCGCGCGAACGCCACCCGTTTTGTCATGTCGTGGTGCTTCGTCCGTTCGGCCAGCCCCGGCGTATCGAACCCCAGCGGGTACGCGGAGAGGAACAAGCCCTCGGCTTCCTTCAGCTTTTCAGTGTTCATAGCAGCCTCCTGTCAGGCTTCGTCGCGGGCCGATTCGGCCGTCATGCCTTTCGCCGCCAGGCCGATGACCTTCTCAAACAGCCAGCCCAAAAACCGCTTGAGCGGGCCGGGGTACACGCCGGAGAAGGACTTCGCCTTCTTTTCCAGCCAGCCCATCTGCCGCCAGTACGCCATGTCGGCGGGGAACTCCGCTTCACCCAGCGCCAGATTCTTCATGTACATGCCGCGGAACGCCGCGAACTGGATCACGCTGCCCAGATTGGGACGGCTGATGCGCTTGTTCGTGATGGCGTCGTACAACACCCGCGCGCTCTTTTCGATCGTCTTGTCCCGCTTTGCCACGGCTTTGGCGGACATTTTTGTGGGCGGCGTCTGGAACCCCAGACGGCTCACCACCTCGAACCCGCCGCCTTCGAAATACGAGAGGCTGTCCAGCGTCTGCTTGAGGCCCATGGGGCCGCCGCTGGTGGCCACGGCGGTCATGTATTTGCCGAAGAACTTGGGCCGGTGCCCGATGTAGGCAAAGCGCTCGATCAGCCGCTTCATCTGCGCGGTGACGCCGACCGCGTAGTTGGGCGACGCGAATATGGCGCCGTCGGATTCCATCAGCGCCCGCTCGATATCCGGAAAGCTGTCCTTCAACGGGCATTTCATCTCGCCCCGGCTGATGCACGCAAAGCAGCCGCGGCAGTCCGCCAGCGGCGTTTCCGACAGGTCGATGTAATTGAACGTCACGTCGCCCAGGCGCTTCATGTGCTCCTCGATGCGCTGGACGATCTTCAATGTACGTCCCTTGTGGTAGCTGCCGATGACGGCGGTGATCTGCATGATTGCCCTCCGGATATATGGATACCTTCACTATAGCGAACGCAAACCGTTTGCGCAAGCACGGAAAGCCTCTGTTCAATTTTCTGTGGAATATGCGCAACGCGGACACTATATACGCCATCTGTATGCACGCATCCCGCAGGGGCGGACAGCCCGTCCCCTACAGGTGCTGCGAAAAAGGGCTTTTTGGGGCGAAGGTCAGACAACGCTGCATATTGGAAAAATCGCACCCGTATGGTATAATCAGGCCAGCAACATTTGACGTCACTTCTTTGTACCAAAACCGGAGTTTTAAACCGCAGGGCGTATCAGTTTTCTCAAAACAACAGTGTCAGCATGCGCGGGCAGGGCGGACTGTGACTGACCCCGAAACAGGCGTTTTTCGGGGCGTCGCCGGATATCGGCAGGGATTCCGGCAGGCAGAGGAGGCTGCAAAACGATGGTATACAAGCACGCGATATTCATGCGTCTGAGCACAACCCCCCACAACGGCTACGACGGGCTCCAGACGGTCCGGGAATACCAGGTGTTCATGGCCGTGTACGGCGAGGCGTGGTTTTCCACCGGGGCCTTGGGATCGGGCATGTCCGAGCGGATGCGGTGCGAGTTTCAGGACGCGATCGACTACGACTACGTGCTGGAGCTGTATTTCGCTCTCCCGAAAGCAGTTGGCGGTGGCGGCGATATCGCCTTCAGGGCCGAGGTTATGGGCATCGAGACGAACCGCGTGCCCATCCTGACGCCGGACCCCGAGCTCACGCCCGAGCCGTGGCGCGGCGACGCGCGCTGCACGTGGCTGAAAATACGCAACCTTCAGGCGACGGACGCGGCCGCCGATGATTTCGTGGTGCTCAATACCGGCAGCCCGCTCGCCAGCGCCCTGAAGACGGGGTATCCGTTTGGGTACATCAAGCGCGTGGGGTAGGGGGCATAAGTGACTTAAGACCATGAGGGCGCTGCCCTCATACTCCCGCTGGAGGCCAGCCTCCAGACCTCCATTGTCTGCCGTATGAGTAACCCTTCTACACATCATATGCCAGCCTCCGCGCCAGCCGGCCCATCCGGTTCATCAGGCCGAAACGGGCGAGGAAGGCTGCCGCCTTGTCGAACGGTACATAACAGGCCAGCCGTATTGTATTTGACGTAAATAGTTCCAAATTATCCTCTTGACATTTGTTTTCGTTGTGATATTATATTGACTGACAAGTCAATCAAAATGAGGAGAGCGGGATGAGCCCAAGGACCGAAGAACAGAATGCGCAGATCAAGGACGAACGGCGGGAGCAGATATTGAAGGCAGCGCTCAAGGTGTTCGCGCTGCGCGGCTTTGCCGCCACCAAGGTGGGCGATATCGCGGCGGAAGCGGGCTTGAGCCATGGTTTGGTGTACCACTACTTCAAGAGCAAGGAAGAGATATTCTTCGAGCTGGTGGGGCTGGCGGTCAAGACGTCCGGCAACGCGCTGCTGATGGTGGACGCGCTGCCGCTGCCACCGATCGAGAAGGTGCGGCAGACGGCAAAGTATATCATGAGCGGCATCGCCATGGGTCAGGAAACGTCGTATTTCTTCCTCATCGTCACGCACGCGGCGATGATGGAGGAGAGCCCGGAGCGCGACCGGTACCTGGGAGGCTCGTTTGTGTCGATAGACACCATGATCAAGATACTGCGCGAGGGTCAGGAGCTGGGGCAGGTGCGCGAGGGCGACGCGGCGGGCATGTCGGTGATGTTCTTCTCGGCCATCATGGGCCTCGCGGTATACAACATCACGATGGAGGGCTTCAAGATGCCTGACGCTGAGCTGCTGGTCAGCATGGTAAGCAAATAAATATTTAAGAAATATAAGGAGCGAACGGACATGAAAAAGGTTGTGATCATCGGCGCGGGCATAGCGGGACTGACCTGCGGCATATACGCGCAGAAAAGCGGGCTGGACACACAGATACTGGAGCTGCACACCGTCCCCGGCGGCGAGTGCACCGGCTGGGACCGGGGCGGTTACCACTTCGACGGCTGCCTCCACTGGCTCACCGGCTCCGCCCCGGACACCGAGCTTTACAAGGTATGGCGCGATACCGGCGCGCTGGACGACAGCGTGAAGATCGTAAACCATGAATCGTTCATGCGGTATGAGGAGGACGGGCGCGCAGTGGAGCTGTACACCAACGCCGACCGGCTGGAGCAGCACCTGCTAGAGATATCCCCGCAGGACAAGGCGGAGATCAAAAAGCTGTGCAAGGCCATCCGGGCGCTGGGCGGGTTCGGCATGCCGATGGATAAGCCGATGGACATGATGACGGCGGGCGACGGCCTCAAGTTCGCCGCGAAGCTGGCCGGAAAGATGGGCCTGCTGTCGCGCTACAACAATATAAAGCTCAGCGAGCTGGCGGCGCTGTTTAAGGAGCCGCTGATTTCACGGGCGATACTGGCGGCGATACCCGGCGATTACACGGCTACCTCACTGGTGATGACGCTGGCGGGCATGCACGCGGGCGACTGCGGCTTCCCGGTGGGCGGCTCCCGCGCGTTCGCGAAGCGCATGGAACAGAAATACTTGTCGTTGGGCGGCGGGATCACGTATAAGGCGCGGGCGGAAAAGGTGTTGATTAAGGACGGCCGGGCCGTGGGCGTGAAGCTGGCGGACGGCGCTGAGGCGATGGGCGACTACGTGGTGTCGTGCGCGGACGGCTATCACACGCTGTATCACCTGCTGGACGACAAATACACGCCGGAGATGTATAAGAAGCTGTTCGCAAACCCCAAGGCGTATCCCACGACCACCTGCGCGCTGGTGTTCATGGGCGTGAACGCGGAGGTTGGCGGCAAAATACGCGGCGTCAACATCCGGCGCGAGCAGCCGGTGAACCTCGCGGGCAAGCAGAGCGATTACGTATCGCTGATGGGCTACGGCTTCGACGGCACCATGGCGCCCGCGGGCAAGTCGGTGATGGCGGGCTTCTACGACGCCGACTACGACTACTGGCACGCGCTGAAAGGTGACGCGGCGGCGTATAAAGCCGCGAAGCAGGCGCTGGCCGACGACGCGGCGGCGGCGCTGGTACGCCGCTTCCCCGAGGCCGCGGGCAAGATCGAGACGATCGATGTGGTGACGCCCGAGACGTATGCGCGCTACTGCAATGCGTGGCGCGGCTCGTGGATGACGTGGGGCAACGGCAACAAGGATATCCCGCGGTATTTCCCGGGAATGCTGGACGGCCTCGATGGATTTATCATGGCGGGCATGTGGACGCTGCCGCCGGGCGGTCTGCCGGGTGCGGCCACGTCAGGCCGGTACGCGGCGCACCGCATTTGCCTAAAGGAGGGCATCGGGTTCAAGGCACAGTAACAAGTTTATAGCATACAGAAACGGCGTATCCGTATCCGGAGCGCCGTTTTTTTTATGTCACAGCAATCATGTCGCAGACTAACCCATTGAACACGCCGGAGGCCCGGCCA
>JAEYZN010000005.1 GCA_023428025.1 Bacillota bacterium | reverse complement strand
CCGGCGATATGGGCTTCGACGTGGTGCACCTCAATCTGCACAAGACGTTCAGCACGCCGCACGGCGGCGGCGGGCCGGGCTCCGGCCCGGTGGGCGTTCGCGCCGATCTCGTGCCGTTTCTGCCCGCGCCGGTGGTCGAGAAGACGAGTGATGGGTATGTGCTGGACGGCAACCGGCCGCAGTCGATCGGGCGGGTACGCTCGTTCTACGGCAACTTCGGCGTGGCGGTGAAGGCGTACGCCTATATCCTCACGATGGGGGCGGAAGGTTTGAGGCAGGTGGCGGAAAATGCTGTGCTCAACGCGAACTACGTGCAGAGCCGGTTGAAAGAGAAGTATGAGCTGCCGTATGACACGACGTGCATGCACGAGACGGTGTTTTCCGGCAAACGGCAGATGGCGCTGGGCGTCAGCAGCCTGGATGTCGCCAAGCGGCTGATCGACTACGGTTATCACCCGCCGACGATGTATTTCCCGCTGATCGTCAAGGAGGCGCTGATGATCGAGCCCACCGAGACGGAGAGCAAGGAGACGTTGGACGGTTTCATCGGGGCTATGCTGCGCATCGCACGGGAAGCGGAAGAGAACCCGGAACGGCTTAAGACCGCGCCGAACACTACGGCGCTCTCGCGTTTGGACGAAAGCCGGGCTGTACGCAACCCGGTGCTGAGATATCAGAAAAACCGGGAATAAACAAAAGCATCTCCAGGTACGGGGCAGCCATTCTCCAGCAGCCCGTATTATAGGCTGACGGCTGCTCCGCCTTTTTTATTCTTTCATTTTTTTGAAACAATTTTTTCGCATATAGAGGAAAAAGAAAATAAAAGTTGAATATAAAGATTAAGACGAAGATATATGACTTTCGAATTTTTTGTATTTCCGATTGTATATGTTTGCGTTCCCGCAATAAAGGTGGACGGGCCGGTGTTCGTACTTAAGCTTTTTTACCAGCCAATCTTATTCGATTTCAAAAACAGGAGGTTGAAAAAATGGCGGAAAAGTATACGGTGCATCCCTATATCCCCAACTCCGAACCGCGGGTCAAGCAAGAGATGTTGGACTACCTCGGCATGAAAAATTCGGAGGACATCTACAAGGAAATACCCGATACGCTGCGTTTTAAAGGCGAACTCAACATACCGGCCCCCATCATGTCCGAATACCGGTTGCAGCGGCATATGGAAGGTCTTTTGAAAAAAACAAAAACGGCAAGGACTATCTGTGCTTTCTCGGCGGCGGCACCTGACAGCACCATGTGCCTGCGGTCTGCGACACCATCATATCGCGCGACGAGTTTCTGACGGCGTATGTGGGCGAGGCGTATTCGGATCACGGCAAATTTCAGGCGCTGCTCGAATCCAGCTCGATGCTGGGCGAGCTGACCGGCTTCGAGGCCTGCAATACGCCCACGTACGACTGGGCCAACGCCATCGCGATCGTCTGCCGTATGGCCAGCCGCACGAGCGGCAAAAAGGAAATACTGCTGTCCGCGAACATGAGCCCCGGAAGAAAGGCGGTGGTGAAAAACTACTGCAAGCCGGATATCGCCAATGAGGTGATAACGGGTGACGCACGGAAAGCGATATCATGTCCGCGCTGGAGCAGTACGGCGCGGCGAAGATCGTCGTGACGGTGATCGGCGGGCAGGGCTACGTTTTCGGGCGGGGCAACCAGCAGCTGAGCGCCCGCGTCATCCGCCGTATCGGCAAGGAGAACATCACCATCATCGCGTCCAAGGACAAGATGCTCTCGCTGATCGGGCAGAGCCTGTATGTGGACACGGGCGACGAGGAGACGAACGCGTATCTCTGCGGCTATTACAAGGTCGTGGTAGGATATGAGGACCACGCAATGATCAAGCTCACATGGTGAGTCCGTATGGGCTTTTCGATCCAATATAAAGTCCTATGAGTCACTCTATAGTCATGAATAATTCAAAATGTACGGAAAAAACGGGTTAAGGCATTTTCCTGATGGGATTCCAAAGGGATTCATCCCTTTGGCGGAGGTGTGGGGTCCCCAAAAGCTCTGCTTTCGGGGGTGCAGGTTCGGAGGCGGAGCCTTCAAGGTCTTGACCTTTTGATCTGGTATATGCAAACGGGAGGCAAAACGCATGGCAAAGGTTATCGCGTACGACTTGGGCACAGGCGGCATCAAGGCGTCGCTTTACGACGAAACGGGCGAATCGCTGGCCGATTCGTTTATGCAATATGACACGTATTTCCCGCAGGATGGCTGGCACGAGCAGCGCCCGATGGACTGGTGGGACGCGGTGTGCAAGAGCACGCGCGTGCTGCTGGAGAAGACGGGCGTGCACGCGGCGGAGATCGTCAGCCTGGCGCTGTCCGGCCACAGCCTCGTTGCCGCGCCGCTGGACAGGGCGGGCAGGTTGCTGCTGGATCGCGTGCCCATCTGGAGCGACACGCGCGCGGCAGACATGGTGGGCGAATTCTTTGCCGGCCTGCCCTATGAGCGCTGGTACATGACCACCGGCAACGGCGATCCGCCCGAATGCTACTCGGTGCTGAAGATGATGTGGATGAAGAAGCACCGGACCGAGGTGTTCGACAAGACGCATATCGTGCTGGGCTCCAAGGACTTCGTCAACTACATGTTCACCGGCGAGATGTGCACGGACCCGTCGTACGCATCCGGCTCCGGCGTGTTCGACCTCAAAGCGTGGGACTACTCGGACGAGTTCATCGCAGCTTCCGGGCTGCCCAGATCGCTGTTCCCGCCCATCCGTCCGTCTCACGCTATTGTGGGGCGCGTGACCAGGGAAGCGGCGGAGGCCTCCGGGCTGAAGGCAGGCACGCTGGTGGCGTGCGGCGGCGTGGACAACTCGTGCATGGCGCTGGGCGCGCGCGGCATCGGGCAAGGCAAGGTGTACACCTCGCTCGGTTCCTCCAGCTGGATCGCGGTGACGGCCAAAGAGCCGATACTGGACGCGGCCGCCCGGCCCTTCGTGTTCGCGCATATCGAGGAAGGGTTCTATACCTCCGCCACATCCATATTCTCCGCGGGCAACTCGCTGCGCTGGGTGCGCGACCAGCTGTGTGCCGAGGTGCTGGGCGACGCCGACCCGTACCGCCGCATGAACGAATGGGCGGCCTCGGTGCCGGTGGGCAGCAACGGACTGCTGTTCAACCCGTCGCTGGCGGGCGGCAGCGCGCAGGAGAAGAGCCCCAACATCCGGGGCTCGTATATGGGTTTGTCTCTCGGCTCCACACGGGCGGACATGGTGCGCGCCGCGATGGAGGGCATCGCGCTCAGCCTCAAGGTCTGCCTGGACGACCTGGCCCGTTATGTGCCATTGGGTGGCGAGATGCTGCTCTGTGGAGGCGGCAGCAAAAGTCCGCTGTGGCGGCAGATATTCGCCGACGTGTACAACATCGATATACTGAAGACCAATATCGATCAGGATGCGGCGTCGCTGGGGGCGGCGGCCATCGCGGCGCGCGGCTGCGGGCTGTGGGAGGACTACAGCCGCATCGAATCGCTGCACAAGACGGAAAGCCTGGAGCGGCCCAACCCCGAAAACGCAGCCAAATACGAAGCGCTCTATAGCGTGTTCAAAAATGGGCGGGTGTTTTGGCGGATTTAAGCGATGACATGCAGGCGCTGCACCGGCAGGGCATTTGGTGATTTGCGGTTGGCTCAGCAGGGCTCGGGGTTGCTGGCGATGTTGACGTAGGAATACAGGAGTTCCTTGGTGATCTTGGAACGGTCGCACTCAAACACCTGGCGGCCCTTGTTCAGCACGATCATGTGATCGCACATGCCCACCAGCTCGGAGAAGTCCGACGTGACCAGGATGATGGCGCAGCCCTTTTTGACGAGCTCGTTCATGATGTTGTATATCTCCACCTTGCCGGCGATATCCACGCCTTTGGTGGGTTCGTCGAATATGAATATGCGCGCGTTGGAATAGATACATCGCGCGACCACCGTTTTCTGCTTGTTGCCGCCCGACAGGTACAACACGGGCTGGTCACAGGTCGCCCCGCGGATGCCCAGGCGGTCCATCATGTCCCGCGTGTGGATATGTTCCTCGTGCTCGGATATCAGATGGCTGCGCACCACTTTTTTGAGGTTGGATATCGTGATGTTGCGGGCGACGCTCATGCGGCTGTACAGCCCGAACTCGTCCCGGTTGTCCGGTATGATGCCGAACGCCTTTTGCGCGCGCGAGGGCACGGCGGAATCCATGACTTCGATTTCGCCGCTCTGCCGGGGCTGCTGGCCGATGATGGACAGCGTCAGGCTGGTGCGCCCGGAACCCAAAAGCCCCGCGATGCCCAGAATCTCGCCCTCGTGCAGGTCAAAGCTGATATCCCGCAGAAAATGCGTCGCCAGATTGCGCACGCGCAGCACGCGGCGCCCTTGTTTCACCGGCAGCTTGGGGTAATGCTCCTGCAGCGGCCGCCCAAGCATCAGCGTCACCAGCTTGTCCTTGGGCAGTTTGCTGGCGTTGTATGTTCCCACCACGCTGCCGTCGCGGATTACGGTGACCCGGTCGCAGATGGGGATGATATCGCCCAGCTGATGGGAGATGTAGATGATGCAGCAGCCTTCCGTCTTCATCTGATTGAGCACGTTGAATATTTTCCAGCACTCGATGGAATTGAGCCCGGCGGTGACCTCATCGACGATGAGCACCTTGGGGCGCGCTATGATCGCATGGAGAAACTGGATGATCTGGCGCTCGGCGAGCGAAAGCGTGGACACGCGGCGCAATGGGTCTATGGGTATATCCAGCTTATCCAGCAGCTGGCGGACTTCGGCCAGCATCTGCTTACGGCTGGGGAGAAAGAACCGCTTGTTGCCGTAAAGCTGAGGCTCTTTGCCAATAAGGATATTCTCATAGATGCGCATGTGCGGGAACAGATGCACGTCCTGATTGGCGATTTCGATGCCCATTTTGGAGGCTGCGGGAAAGTCGTACCCGCCAAGCTGCTGGCCGTCCATGTATATCTCGCCGCTGTCCATGGGGATGATGCCCGCGAGTATTTTAACCAGAGTGGATTTGCCCGCGCCGTTGCTGCCCACAATGGCGTGAATCTCGCCTTTTTGGAAGCAGACGCTGGCATTTTTGAGCACACCAATATTGAAATAGCTCTTGCAGATGTCATTCATTTGTATCGTGCAAGCTTCCACTGTACGCTCCCAGAAAATGAAATTAGGAATCCAGCTCGTAAGAGGTAAAGATACGGATGCCGTGTTCAAAGAAGTAAGACTTGTACTCCTTGGGGATTTTTTCGTTGGATATAACCGTTTTCACGCTGTCAAGATCGCCGATGCGCAAGAACGACAGGTTCCCGAATTTGGTGTGATCGATCACAAAGATCGGCTCTTTTGTGCGCTTGAGCACCTCGCGGTATATCTCCATCTCCACAGAACTGGAGAGCGTGTATCCGCCCGAAAAATCCACGCCGGACACGCTGAAAAACGCTTTGCTGAAATACATGTTTTCGATGCTTTTCGTGAAAAGGTCTCCGCTCATGCAGGACAGCGAGTGAGACACCACGCCGCCGGTGGAGATCACGTTGATGTAAGGATTGGAGGATAGGATGTTGATCACATAAATATTGTTGGTCAGCACATTCACGTTTTTGCGGCTGAGCAGTTCTTTGGCGATATAATAGCAGGTGACGCCGGAACCCAGGAATACCCACTCGTTTTCCTCGATGAGGCTGGACGCGATCTTGCCGATGTGTTCCTTATCTTTGTCATAGCTGATATTGCGCCCCGTCAGCGCGTCGTTGATCGCGTGCTGGTTGGTGTACTCTTCGTTGAGCACCGCACCGCCGTGTGTGCGGACGATGAAGCCTTCTTCCTCAAGAACTTCAAGATCGCTGCGGATGGTGACCTCGGTCACATCAAGCAGCGTGCTGAGCGTGGCCACGTTGACCTGTTTGCGCTCGAATATGATCTCTTTTATTCTTTTGAGGCGTTCCGCTTTAAACATATATGAATTCCTTGACCTTTGATTTTTTTATTTTATCAAATAAACAAAGTATTGGCAAACACTTGTTGCGCATATGGCTGTTAGAAAGGGAAAGAAAACAATAAATTTACGAATTTCTTTGTAAATACGCAAAAAACATAAAAATAAACAAATTAATTTTTTCGAAAGACAGGATTTTCGTTTTTTATGTCTAATAGTATTTACGTGTAAGATCCCATTTAAAAAGGAGGGCCGAAATGAAGACCAGAAAAATATTGGTTGTATTGTTGGTGTTGCTGATGGTTGCGGTGCTGGTTGGCGGCTGCGCGAAGCCACCGGAGAACCCTTCGGACGAGAGCTCCGGTCAGCCGGCCTCGGATGGCGGCGCTGCGAAGTACCGCATCGGTTTCGCGAATGCGTCGATATCCAACAGCTGGCGCGTGTACATGCGGGACCTGCTGCTGGCCGCGTGTGAGGAGAACAACGTGGAGCTGATCGAAACGGACGCGAACGACGATGCGAATAAGCAGATCAGCGACATCGAGTCTCTGCTGCAAAAGGACCTCGACGCGATACTGATCACGCCCTGTATGGAGGATTCGGTGAACCCGGGTATCGAAGCGGCGTATGACAGCGGCATCCCCGTCATCATATTCGACCGGCACTGCAGCACGGACAAGTATACCCACTTTGTTTCCTACCCGGACAAGGACTGCGCCATCGTGAGCGCCGAATACATGGTGGAAGCGCTGAAGGAGAAATACGGCGAACCCAAGGGGAACATCATCATGCTGGATACCGGCGCTGGTTCCGGCACCCAGGCCAAGCTTCAGGAAGGCTGGGATGAAGTGCTGAACCAGTATCCGGACATCAAGATCATTGCCCGCCAGTTCTGTGACTGGGAGCGCGGCAAGGCCAAGTCGTTCATGGAAGACTGCCTGCAGCGGTTCAAAGAGGGCGAGATCGACGGCTTCATCTCGGGCGACGGCAGCCAGAGCCTGGGCGCGATGGATGCGATCAATGAAGCGGGCCGCGACAAGGAAGGCATCGTGTTTACCAACACCGATGGCAGCAACGGCGTTTGCCGCCTGGTGAAGGAAGGTGTATGTGTGGGTCTCGCGCAGTTCCCGTGCCGCTGCAGTGTGGACGCGCTGGACATCGCGCTGGACGTGCTGGCGGGCAGCCCCCCGGCCGAGAAGGATATATTCCTGCCGATCATCAAAGTGGATGCTTCCAATGTGGATCAATACTACAGGCCGGATGCTGACGACAGCGACTGGACAATATAGAGAAATACTGGTACGATAGCCTTGGCGGCGTGAATATGAAACGTTCCATTGCGCCGCCAGGCTCATTTCCTTTTCGCACGGTCTGTGCGTGTTATCCAAAGCATATTTTATTTTTCAGGAGGCTTGATCTATGAAGGTAGGGTTTTGTGTCGTCAACTACTCTGAACTGCCGCTGGAAGACGTCGTCAAGCTGGCGGCGGACCACGGCTATGATGCCGTTGAGATCCCTGCTTACACCGGCAACGGCCAGGTGGAAGCCGATGATGTTTTGAAAGGAAATAACGCCAAAAAAATACTTGAAATGGTGGAAGGCTATGGGTTGACCATCTCCGCCATCAGCAACCACGCGGACTCCCTGCTGGTGATGGGGCCGCATGGCGTGGATACCGACAGCATCTGTCCGGGAACGCCGGAAGACAAGATAAAATTCGGTACCGGGAGCCTGATCAAATCCGCCCAGATGGCCAACGCGCTGGGCGTGGACGTCGTCGTGGCTTTCTCGGGCATCGAGAACTTTGGGCACATCAACGACTGGCCGTATCCGGGCGGCTGGGCGGATGAGGAGAAGCGCTTCGCGGAGCGCTATCTGCCGATCCTCGACAAGTACAGGGAATACGGCGTACGCCTCGCGTTTGAGCCGCATCCCAACAACTTTATCTACGACACCCATTCGTCTTTGCGCGCCATCGAGCTGATGGGCAATCATCCGTGCATCGGCATCAACTTCGACCCGGCGAACATCCTGTTTGACGGGCTGAACCTGGAGACGTATATCAACACGCTGGGCAGCCGCATATTCACGGTGCACGCCAAGGATTGCCAGATCGTGGCGCACAACCTGCTGAAGGGCGGCCTCAACATGCAGGGCGAGTGGGGACGTCTGGACCGTTCCTTCCGCTTCCGCATCCCCGGCTGGGGCAGCATCGACTGGAAGAGCATCATCACCGAGCTGTATCTG
This sequence comes from Bacillota bacterium, assembly GCA_023428025.1. Taxonomy (GTDB): domain Bacteria; phylum Bacillota; class Clostridia; order Christensenellales; family SZUA-584; genus SZUA-584. The sequence goes on along the minus strand of JAEYZN010000005.1, from coordinate 1,338 downwards.
GTGGGTTACGACGGCGCGCTGAACTACGAGCACGAAGACGTGACGATGAGCCGTGCCGACGGTGTGAAGAAGACCATTGCCTATTTGAAGCCGCTGCTGATCGAAGCGCCGTACGAAGGCCGTAACGACAAGCTGTTCCAGCGCTAACACACCCTAAAAATACTGACGGAGGGATATGGAAAATGAGAATGATGAAAGCTCAGGTTCTGGAAGAACCGTATAAGATGGTATTGAAGGACGTCCCCGTTCCCGAATACGGCGACGACGACGTACTGATCAAGGTCAAATACTGCGGCATCTGCGGTTCGGACTGGGGCTCCTATACCGGCAAGTACGCGGATGAGGTGAAATGCCTGCCGCTCACCACCGGCCATGAATTCTTCGGCTATGTGGAAGAGGTGGGCAAGAACGTCACGGCCATCAAGCCGGGAGACCGGGTGGCGGTGGATATCTGCCTGCCCTGCAACACCTGCTATCACTGCCGCCGCGGCGAGCAGCTGCTGTGCAGCACGTTCAAGCAGATCGGTATCCATGTTTCCGGCGCGTTTGCCGAATACGTGAAAGCGCCGTGGCAGAACTGCTACATCGTGCCGGATTCCGTTTCGGATTACAAGGCGGCGTTTATCGAGCCGCTGACCGCCACGCTGGGCGCATCCAAGAAGATGGAGCTTAAAATCGCGTCCAGCCTCGTCGTCATCGGCTGCGGCCTCGGCATCATCCACGCGAAGCTGGGCAAGGTCCGCGGCGCGGCTCCCGTCATCGTCATCGGCGACAACGCTGCGCGCCTGGAGATGGCGAAGAAGATGGGCGCTGCCGACTATACCATCGATATCACGAAAACGCCGGACGCCGTGGCGGAGGTCATGAAGCTGACGGACGGCGTGGGCGCGGACTACGTGCTTGAAGCGGTGGGCTCCTCCAGGACGTACGAGCAGGCGTTCCAGATGGTGCGCCGGGGCGGCAAGGTGGAAGCGTTCGGCATCTGCGCGGACGACGACTTTGCCAGCATACCGCCGGTGAAATTTGTGCTGGAAGAGAAGAAGGTCAGCGGCAGCTGCGCGGGCATCGGCAACGACTGGGGCGACGCTATCCGGCTGCTGCAGTACAACATGATCGACCCGACGCCGATGATCTCGATGATCGTGCCTCTGGTTGAGGTGGAAATCGCGCTGAAAGAGCTGCGGAGTAATTCGAAGCTGGTCAAGGTGCTGGTCGGCCCCGAACTGAAGGAGAGAAAGGTCCTCTATCAAGACTGACGGCGCCGTCCTTTCCGAGCAATGTAAGGGGGGAAACTCAACTTGAACCAGAAAATAAAAAGACTGTTCTCATCACCGGTGG
>JAEYZN010000040.1 GCA_023428025.1 Bacillota bacterium | reverse complement strand
GCATTGGATGCCGGCGGCCTCATGAATTCCTGATATAAGCATTTACAGGCTTTACTTTTTCAGCGCCAGCGCCTTCTTCGCTTCCTCGGCGAACACCGGCAGCACCTTGAACAGGTCGCCCACGATGCCGTAATCCGCCACCTCGAAGATGGGCGCGGTGCTGTCCTTGTTGATGGCGATGATAATGTCGCTCTCCTCCATGCCCGCGAGATGCTGGATCGCGCCGGATATGCCGCAGGCGATGTACACCCGGGGGCGCACCGTCTTGCCCGTCTGACCCACCTGCCGGTCCTTCTCGATCCAGCCCGCGTCCACCGCCGCGCGGGACGCGCACACTGTGCCGCCGATGGCGTCGGCCAGGTCGTGCAGCACCTGGAAGTTCTCCGGCCCGCCGAGGCCGCGCCCGCCCGACACCAGTATCTCCGCGCACTGGATATCCTCGCAGATCAGGGCCTTCTTCACGATCTCCCTGATCTCGACGTTATGGCAGCCCTCAGGCAGCGTGATGTACAGTTTCTCCACCGGGCAGGCTGCGCCTTCCTTTGGCTCCAGACGCTGCATCACGCCGGGGCGTACCGTGGCCATCTGCGGCCGGTGCGCGGGGCAGAGTATGGTCGCCATGATGTTGCCGCCAAACGCCGGACGGGTCATCATGAGGTTCTTGGTTTCCGGGTCGATGTCCAGCTTGGTGCAGTCCGCCGTCAGGCCCGTGTGGATGCGCGCCGATACGCGCGGGGCCAGATCGCGCCCGATCGCCGTCGCGCCGAACAGCACCACCTCCGGCTTCTTCGTCCGGATGATCTCCGCCATCACATGGGTATATGGCTCCGTCATGTAGGTTTCAAGGCCGGGGTCGTCCACCACCAGCACCCTGTCCGCGCCGGATTTCGCGAGCTCAGCGGGCAGCGCCGCCACATCGTGCCCAAGCAGCACGGCGGTCACTTCCGTTCCGAGATCGTCCGCCAGCCTCTTGCCGCAGCCGATCAGCTCGAACGACACGCCGGAGACCACGCCATCGACCTGCTGGACAAACACATAGACACCTTTATATGCTTCTTTATTCATTCTGCGTTGTCCCCCTCTATAGAATGTGCTTGCTCTTCAAGTTGTCGACCAACCACGATACCGACGCGCCGGGGTCCATGTCCACCACATGTCCCTTGCCTTTGAGCTCCTTGGTGAACGAACGGAACACCCGCGTGGGCGAGCCCTTGAGGCCGATGTTGCCGTCCTCCACATCCAGGTCAGCGCGGTACCACTTCTTGATCCCGGCGGTGCGGTACGCGTCGAAGATGCCGCCCGGCGTCATGTAGCGCGGCTTGTTCATCTCCGCCAGCGCGGTGACGAGGCAGGGGAACTTGGCCGATATGATGTGGAAGCGGTCCTCGTACTGGCGTTTCACCACGATGCCGCCCTCTTCCACCTTGATCTCTTCCGCATAGCTGATATTGGGGATGCCAAGGTGTTCCGCGATCTGCGGCCCCACCTGCGCGGTGTCGCCGTCTATCGCCTGCCGCCCGGTGATGATGAGGTCGTAAGGCAGCTTGCGGATGGCCGACGCCAGCGTGGACGACGTGGCCCAGGTGTCCGCGCCGCCAAACGCGCGGTCGGTGACGAGTATCGCTTCGTCCGCGCCCATGGCCAGCGCCTCGCGCAGCGCGTGCTCCGCCTGCGGCGGCCCCATGGATATCACGGTCACGTGCGCGCCATACTGGTCCTTGAGCGCCAACGCCGCTTCCAGACCGGCCTTGTCGTCCGGGTTGATGATGCTGGGGATGCCGTCTCTGATCAGCGTGCCCGTTTCCGGATTCAGCTTCACCTCGTTGGTGTTGGGCACCTGCTTGATGCAAATGACTATATTCATATTTTTATCAGTTCCTTTCGTCTATTTGAGTAAGCCCTGATTGAATGGGGAACGCTGGATTGGCGAGATAGTTTTGTGCTTCTGCAAGGAGTAAAATCGAAGGAATAGCAGCGCTATTTCAAGATTTTAACGACACAGCAGAGCGCAAAAATGGCCGCCAGGACAGCATTTCGAATTAATCAGTGCTTACTTAAGCAGGGACGCCGCAATGACCATGCGCTGCACTTCGCTGGTCCCTTCGTATATCTCGGTGATCTTCGCGTCGCGCATCATGCGCTCCACCGGGTACTCGCGCGTATAGCCATAACCGCCGAACAGCTGCACGCACTTGGTGGTGACTTCCATCGCCGTCTGTGCCGCCGTTAGCTTGGCGCACGCGGCTTCCACGGAGAACCGCCCCGTTCCGCTGTCCTTCGCCAGCGCCGCTTTGTAGACCAGCAGCCGCGCGGCTTCCACCTTCGCATACAGCTCGGCCAGCACGAACTGCGTGTTCTGGAATGCCGACAGCGGCCTGCCAAACTGCTTGCGCGTCTTCACATACGCGATGGTCTCATCCAGCGCGCCCTGCGCGATGCCCAGCGCCTGCGCCGCAATGCCGATGCGCCCGCCGTCCAGCGTGCCCATGGCGATGGCGAAACCCTTGCCCTCGGCGCTCAGCAGGTTTTCCTTGGGCACGATGCAGTTGGTGAATATCAGCTCGGTGGTGGCGGAGCCGCGGATGCCCATCTTCAGCTCCTTCTTGCCGATGGAAAAGCCGGGAGCGTCGGCGTCCACGATGAACGCGGAGATGCCCTTGGTGCCCTTCGCCTTGTCCGTCATCGCGAAGATGATATACGTTCCCGCTTCGCCGCCGTTCGTGATAAATATCTTGCTGCCGTTCAGCACGTAATGGTCGCCCTCCAGCACCGCCCTGGTCTGCTGGCCGGATGCGTCCGTGCCCGCGCCGGGTTCGGTGAGGCCGAACGCGCCCAGCTTCTCGCCGCGCGCCACGGGCGTCAGGTATTTGGCCTTCTGGTCGGGCGTGCCGTACTTGCTCAGCGGGTCGCCGCAGAGCGACGTATGCGCGGACACGATCACGCCGGTGGTGGCGCACACGCGCGAGAGCTCTTCCACGCACATCGCGTACGTGAACGTGTCGCAGCCCTGCCCGTCGTACTCCTTCGGGAAGGGTATGCCCAGGAAGCCGTACCTTTTCAGCTTCTCCACCGTCTCGCGGGGAAAGCGTTCCTCTTCGTCGATCTCCTGCGCGAGAGGCTTTACCTCGTTCTCGGCAAACTCCCGGAACAGATCGCGCGCCATCTTATGTTCGTTAGACAGTAGAAAATCCATTCTTTTCTCCCTCTCTTAAAAATAAAACTGTTTTTTGGGAAACACTGATTAGATGAGGAATGACGGATTGGCGAGATAGTTTTGTGTCCTGCAAGGAGCAAAACCGAAGGAATAGCAGCGCTATTTCAAGGTTTTAGCGACACAGCAGGGCGCAAAATTGGCCGCCAAGACGGCGTTCCGAATTAATCAGCGTTCCTTAATAAAGCGCTTTGTAGATGCCGTATACGGCGGCTTCGTCCAGCGCGACGTAGTTGTTCGCCATCAGCCGGCCCTGCTTGGTCATCACGGATTCTGTGAACTCTTTCAGATTGGCTTCCGTCACGCCGTATTCGCGCAGCGGCTTGCGCTGTATGATCTGGCTCAGCAACTTCTCCATCTCCTCATACACCACGTCCTCCGCGCAGCCCAGAATGTCCGCGATAAAGCGGTTCATTTTGGCGATGCGGCCGTTCGGGTCTATCGCCATGTAAGCCCTGAATACGCCGATGAGCAGGCAGTAATTCGCTTCGCCGTGGGGCACGTGGTACATGCCGCCCAGCGGATAGCTCATGGCGTGCACCGCCGCGCAGCCCGCGTTGCCAAACGCGATGCCCGCGTAGTTGCTGGCGATCAGGAAGTCCTTGAGCAGCGGCAGGCGGGCATCCTGCCCCTTCGCCGCGATCTCCTTATACCCTTTGAGGATCATCTCGATGGCCTTGTAGCCGAACATCTCGGAATAGGGCGTGGCCTTGGGCGACAGGCTGGATTCCAGCGCGTGGATCAGCGCGTCGATGGAGCTGGTCGCGAAGAACCTGAACGGCAGGCCGCTGAGCAGCTCGGGGATCAGCACCGCGCAGTCCGCGAACAGCTCATCCACCGCGAGGCCCTGCTTGGTGTGGCGGCTTTTCAGCTCGAGTATCGAGATGTTGGTGACCTCGCTGCCGGTGCCGCACGTGGTGGGCACGAGGATGAGCTTCTTGTCCTTCACCGGCTCCACCTTGCGGTCGAACAGGTCGAGGATGGGCGACGCGTTTTTCAGCGCGAACAGCTTGGAGATATCGATGATGGTGCCGCCGCCGATCGCGATGATGCGCTTGTAGCTGCCCTTGATGTCCGCGCACATGGCTTCCGCCATCTCGTCGGACGGCTCGCCGAGACCGTATTTCTCCTGATACAGCACGTCCGCCTTGAGGTTCAGCGCGTCAAACAACGGGCGGTAGATGTACTCGTTGGTGATGATCAGGTCTCCCTCACCCACTTCGAAGGCCTCGCAAAACGCCTTGCAGGTGTCATACTGGTAGATTTCCGGTTTGATCAATAGTTGTCTCATGTGCTTTGCTCCTTAGCCCTCGTATTTGCATTTGAATTTATTCTCGAAGAATTCGATCAGCTGCGGGCGGAAATCCGGATGCGCGATGCCGATCAGAGCGATGGCGCGCTCCCGCAGGTTCAGGTAGCGCAGGTTCGCGACGCCGTATTCCGTCACCACATACTGCACATCGTAGCGCGAGGTGGTCACCGCTGCGCCCTCATCGATGATGGGTACGATCTTGGAGACCTTGCCCTTGGCTGTGGACGGCATCGCCATGATGCTGCGCCCGCCGCGGCTCAGGGTCGCGCCGCGCACAAAGTCCACCTGGCCGCCCACGCCGCTGATCTGCCGGTGCCCCACGCTGGTGGACACCACCTGGCCCATCAGGTCCACCTGCACGCAGGAGTTGATGGACACAAGGTTGTCGTTTTTGGCGATCACGATGGGGTCGTTCACGTAGTCCACGGGATACATCTCCACAGCCGGGTTGTCGTTCACGTAGTCGTAAAGCCGCCGCGTGCCCATCAGGAACGTGGCGATGCATTTGCCCGGATGCAGCGTCTTCTTCTTATTGGTGATGACGCCCGCCTCCACCAGCTCCACCACGCCGTCCGAGAACATCTCGCTGTGAATGCCGAGGTCCTGCTTATCCTTAAGGAACAGCAGCACGGCGTCGGGTATCGCGCCGATGCCCAGCTGCAGGCAGTCTCCGTCGTTCACGAGCGACGCGCAGTTCTGGCCGATCAGCTTTTCCACATCCGTGATCTTCGGCGGCGGCAGCTCGATAAGCGGCGCGTCGTGCTCCACGATATGCGTCAGCTCGCTCACATGGACAAACGTGTTGCCATGCGTGCGCGGCATATTCTTGTTGACCTGCGCGATGACGATCTTGGACTGTTTGACGCCCTCCAGCGTGTAGTCCACCGAGATGCCGAGGCTGCAATAGCCGTGTTTGTCCGGCGGGGACACCTGCACCAGCGCCACGTCCGGCACGGAGCGGGTGCGCAGCAGCTCCGGCTCCTTGGAGAAATACACGGGGATCATGTCCGCCCGTCCGTCGGCGCACGCCGCGCGCGTGGAGCCGCCCAGAAACAGTGCGTTATGCCGGAAGTGCTTCTCCATGCCGGGCTGGCAGTATTCCGCGGTGCCCATCGCCACCATGTGAATGATCTCCACGTTCTCGTAGGCCGCCGCGTTTTTGACCATCGCGTCGATCAGATAAGTGGGTTCGCCGGTCGCGTGGCCAATCACCACACGGTTGCCCGATTTGATGTGCTTCACAGCCTCGTCGGCTGTCGTCAGCCGGGACCAGTATATATCCTTCCAATCCATGTCGCTCTCTCCTTAAACTTTATCTCTGTTCATCGGACTGCGGGGGCGCCTCGGCCAGAGCCCGGAGCTTTTCCAGCAACGGCGCGTAATCCTTGTCATCCGTCAGCACGCTTTTGCCCAGCCTGCCGGTCACATGCGCATGCGCCACGCAGGCGCTGCTGCAGCCGCACAGCACCACCACATAATCCTGACGGTCTCCCGCGCCCGCGATCTGCGCATGCGGCAGGTCCGTCTTGAGCCGGGCGGCCAGCGCCGTGCGGTCGTACCGGGGATTGCACCCGCCGCAATACTTGATGCCGATCATCATGCTAGCTGGAGGCATGGCGGCGGCGCAGCAGGGTGCGCGCGGCATCCCACAGCTCGTCGCTGATGTCTGTCACCAGCACCACGTCCCTGATTTCGGGCAAAGCGTCCTTGATCTGGGCGGCAACCAGGCCTTCCAGCGTCAGCCTTGCGCCGGGGCAGCCGCTGCATTGGCCCAGAAAGCGCAGCTTCAGCACGCCGTCCTCCAGGCTTTTGACCTCGACGTCTCCCTGATGCTCTCCCATCGCGGGCCGGACATGCTCGGCGAGCACCTGTTCCACCCGTTCAAGCAGCGTTTCCGCCATGCGTTCTCCTCCTGATGTATACCTACTTGCCGATGCGGGCGATTTTTTTCGCCAGCTGTTTCTTCATCTCAAGATTTCCCTGACGGGCGATCATGATGCGCTGCGCCTGCGGCGAACCCGCGCCATGCATGGATTCCGTCCGGTAACCGACCGCCGCCGTGCCCAGCGCCAGGTTTTCGATCAGGCGCAGGATGCGCAGCCGGTCTTCGGTGGGCACGTCCGCCACGCCCCTCAGATACTTGTCGACATATTTGCCCAGCTTCGGATCGCGGAAGTCCTTCTCGGACGGCGCGGTGACCATGATGCCGCCCGCGATGTCCTCGGCCAGCCGCACGATCTCGTACGGGAAGCGCGTCACGTTCTGCTTGCAGACGTTGGCCAGCAGCAGGTCAATCATGTAGTTGCCCGACGCGGTGGCGTGCCCCTCGGCGGAGCAGGCGATGCCGCAGGCGTAAAGCGTCTCGTTGAGATGCGTCATCTCGATCAGCTTGTCTTTGATGTGGGAGGCCTTGGCCGCGCCGTTGTAATCCGCCGCCACAGCCGCCGCGCCGATCAGCACGTCGCCGACGCCCACCTTGCAGCCGCCGTAGCTCTGGCGGTGATAGCCCGCGAAGCGTTCCACCAGCATGCCCGCGAACTCCACTTCGCCGTTAAGGAAGATACGGTCGTTCGGGACAAACACGTCGTCGAATATGGTCAGCGCTTCCACGCCGCCGAATTCCGCGTTGCCGACATCCAGCTCGGAGCCTTCCAGCTTGCGGGTGTCGCAGGACTGGCGGCCGATGATCATGAACAGGCCCGGCGTGTCCATCGGCACGGCAAAGCTCACGGCATAGTCCTTGTCCTCGGGTCTCATCGCTTGCGTGGGCATCACGATCACCTCGTGCGAGTTCAGCACGCCGGTCTGGTGCGCCTTGGCGCCGCGCACCACGATGCCGTCCGGGCGCTGCTCCACCACGCGCAGGAACATATCCGGGTCTGCCTGGGCATGCGGCGCGAGGGAACGGTCTCCTTTGGGGTCGGTCATGGCGCCGTCTATGGTCAGGTCGTTGTCCTGGCAGTATGTCATGAACTTGACGAAGTTGTCGTGATAGCTGGTGCCGTATTTCTTATCGGTCTCAAACGTGGTGCTGTAAACGGCGTTGAAGGCGTCCATGCCCACGCAGCGCTGGAAGCAGGCCGCCGTCTGCTGGCCCAAAAGCCGCTGCATCTTGACCTTCTTGATCAGGTCTTGCGGGCTGCGGTGTATATTCGTAAAGCGGTTGATCTTGCGGCCGTCTTCCAAAGTGACGGTCATCAGGTCCTCATATTCGGGCATCTGCGCCAGATCATACGTCATGCGGACGGAGTTGAGCGAGGGACGCAATATCGGATCGTCAACGGGAGACTCCACCTTCTTTCCGAACATGTAGACCTCCATTTTGAGGTTGCGGATACTCTCGATGTACTGTTCTCCTGTCATAAGTGCCATGATAATTATTCCTTTCTCCGGGTTAATAGGCAAAGCCTTTCGCTTTCATTTAGCCAGATGGTAGATGATACAGGGGCGCCCCCCCGTATTGTAGTTGATGCTGCTGGTCACCTGCCCGGTATCCAGTAGATACTTCATATAGCGGCGCACGGTCACGCGCGAAAGCTCCACGCTTTCCGCCAGCTCCTCAACAGACCGGCCTTTGGTGGACTGCTTGAACTGCTGCAGGATTTTCTCCAGCGTTTCGTCCTGCACGCCCTTGGTCACAGCCGGAACGGCATGCAGCGTGTAGTCCATGGCGAGCAGGCCTGTGCGCGCGTCTGCGCCAAGCGCCTCCATGTAGCGTATGTATTTGTCCAGTGTCTGATGGAAACGGGCGGGTTTGAAAGGTTTGACCAGATAGTCGATCGCGCCCAAACGAAGCGCTGTGCCCAGCGTTTTGGTGTCGTTTGCGGCCGTGATGAGAATGACATCGGTGTCGATTCGCCGTGCGCGGATATCCCGCAGCAGATCCAGCCCGCTGTAGCCCGGCATGTTGATATCCAGTATCAACAGGTCGGCCGGCTGCTTGCTCAAATAGGCCAGGGCCTCTCTGCCGTTGCAGAACTCTTCCATCACGCGGAACGCGGCATTCTCTTCCACCAATGAACGGTTGATATATCTGACCATCGGATCATCGTCTACGATTATAACCCGATACATATGTCTTTCCCCCGGCGCATCCCATGATCGCTTAAGCCCATTATATGATATGTCTCATGGGCGCTGCTGTCTGGTCCTTTTCCCTCACACGCCGGTAAAGCGTGCAGGGACGACCGCCTGTGTAATAGTTCACACGCCTGACCAGCTCGCCCTTGTCGCACAGATGCGCGAGATAACGCTGCACGGTAATGCGGGACAGCCGCACCGCCGAGGCGATATCATCACAGGAAAGCCCGCTTTCAGGGCAATGATCGAACTCTTTGCGGATCATCGCCAGCGTTGTTTCCTGCAAGCCCTTGGGGAGCGTATTTCGCGGTTGGCTGCTGCCCTGCAGGATGCTGTCGATGGCTTCCTGCGTCAGCCGGCCTTTTGTCTGCACCAGCTCCGCGCGGGATACAAAGCGGTCCAGCGCCTGCTGCACCCGCCGCGCGTCAAACGGCTCCGACACGCAGTCCACCGCGCCCAGCTGAAAGGCCTGCTGCAGTATGCGCTGGTTGTTTGCGGGAATCAGCGCGATCACATCCACGCTGACGTCCTTAACACGCAGCCTGCGAACCAGCTCCAGTCCTTCGTCGGGATGAATCCGCAAATCCACCACCAGCAAATCGGCAGGCTGTTTCGTCAGCTGTTCCAGAACGGCATCGCGTCCGCAGCTGAATTGCTCTACGGAAAAACGGCTGTCTTTAGCAAAATACGGCCAATTACCCAAAGGCGTTGGGCTTGACTTCTTCATGACGGCGATTCGGTACATGATTCACGGCTCATTTCTTAAAAATCATATATCCAAGATGTCTGTTAAACATCCGTGATTACATTGATAATATTTTAACAATCTTGTTTGTTAATATTTTAACAAACTCTTTCAGGGAAGGCCAATATGAATAACGATATGTTAGCATATAGATTTATACATGTCAAAAATCATCCAAATTGTTTATATGCATCAGATGTTATTCCATCGGCCAGGGCCGTGATTATGCTTCGCCGCATGCGAGCTGGTCTTTCTTATCGCCTCCTTCACGTAAAAAGACGCCGGCTGTACGGCGTTTGCGCACAGCCAGCGTCGTCATGCCCATTACGCCCAGATCTCCGCGTCTGTGGGGATTTTTGCGTCCTTGTTGAGAAGGCCGATCTGCGATACGTTGATCAGGTGCGTATAGTTCAGGTTCTCGGAAATGCTGTTGTTGCCCCACGATCCGCAGCCCAGCGTGGTGGTGGGCGCGAAGCCGTTCGTCAGGCTGCCGCCCGCCGAGGTGGATGAAGGCTGGTTCACCACGATGCGGCTCACCGGCATATATTCGCCCACTCTGCGGATGTGCTCCATGTCCTCGGAATGGATGGCGCACGTATGGCCCTTGCCCTCGTAGCACAGGTTGGTATACGCGATCTCCATAGCTTCCTCAAAGGTGTCGTACGGGACGGCGATCATGAACGGGCACATCTTCTCCTTGCTCAGCACGTCCGCCCTGCCCACGCCGCGCGCCTTGAGCAGCACCATTTTTGTCCCTTCGGGCACGCTCACGCCCGCCAGCCCTGCGATCTTCTGCACGCTCTGGCCCACCACATATTTGCTGATGCCGCCGCCCTCCGGGAATATCACATCCGCAAACTTCTGCACATCCTCAGCGTTGTCAATATAGTAAGCGCCGTTCTTCACAAACGCCGCGATCACCGCGTCGTACTGATCCCGCGGGATGATGGCGCTCTGCTCGCCGGAGCAGATGATGCCGTTGTCGAATATGCGGCCCGCGATGATCTTCTTTATCGCTTCTTCATAATCGATGCCGCGGTCTAAAATGACCTGCACATTGCCGGGGCCCACGCCCAGCGCCGGTTTGCCGCTGGCATATGCGGCCTTCACCATGGCGCCGCCGCCCGTGGCCACCACCACGTCCGCGCTCTTCATGACCTCCTGGGTCCCTTCCAGCGTCGGCTCTTCCACCGTCTGGATGAGGTCGACAGGCAGGCCCAGCGCGGCCAGCTCCTTGCGGAACAGGTCCACCACGTATTTGTTGAGCTTCTTGGTTCTCGGATGCGGCGCGATCACGATGGCGTTTTTGCCTTTCAGCGCGAACATCGCGTTGCACATGGGCGTTACCACCGGGTTGGTCACCGGCGTCACGGCGCCCACCACACCCTTGGGCTTGGCCACCTTGATGATGCCCGTTTTCGCATCTTCTTCTATAATACCATAGGATTTTTTACCCTTCAGGCTGTTCCAGATGTTCTTGGACTTGCCCTTGCACTTGGCGACCTTGTCCTCGTATACGCCCATGCCGGACTCCTCCACGGCCATCTTCGCCAGCTCCTCAGCCCGGTCGTACACAACCTTGCCGATCGCCCGGACAGCCGCGTCCACCTGCGCCTGGTCGGCGTCCCGTTCAAATTCCGCCTGAGCAATTCGGGCGTTCTCAAATAACTCCGCAATGGTCGCCATAGAATGTAATCCTCCCCGATACTTAAATGACGTGATATTTCTTCTTTATCATAGTGTCATACACGCCCGGGATTCAATTTTATGAAACTAAAGAAAGCAGGTCCTGTCGGCAAAGCCGGTTTCTTTAGTTTCATAAGCGTTACAAAACGCTTTTTTTGACGGTAGGATGTAATTGTGCAATATTTCACAAGGCTGACGTACAGTTGGGCAGGAGGACGGACCGCTATGTATAATGACAGAATTCAATGCGACAAATACCTCTCCAAGATCATGACGGCGGACGAAGCCGCACGGCTCGTTCAGGACGGCATGACCATTGGTATGAGCGGCTTCACACCGGCCGGCCACGCCAAAGCCGTTCCGCTGGCTATTGCAAAAAGAGCGGAAAAGGGCGATCAGCTTCACCTGACGGTGATGACCGGCGCGTCGGTGGGCGATGAGATCGACGGCGCCATGTGCCGCGCGGGCTTCATCACCAAGCGCCTGCCGTACCAGACGCACACGGACATGCGCAACGCCATCAACGCGGGCCAGGTCGATTTTATCGACGTCCATTTAAGCCAGCTGCCGAACTGGGTGAAATGCGGCTATATGGGTCCGCTCGATATGGCGATCGTGGAGATCTCCGGGATCGATTCCGAAGGACATCTGATCCCCTCCACCTCCATCGGCGCGGCGAATACGTATATAGACTGCGCGAAGCAGGTGATTCTGGAGGTCAATACAACGCAGTCTCCCGCGCTCGCGGGCATTCACGACATCTATACGGTGGAGCGCGTGCCAAACAGCCGGCCCATCCCCATCGTCCATGCCAACGACCGCATCGGCACGCCGTATTACCCCTGCGATTTTGACAAGATCGCCGCGATCGTGATCAGCGACATTCCGGATCACGGGCGCGCCGTGGTGCCGACCGACGATATCTCCCAGAGGATCGCCGACAACATCGTGGCGTTCCTGAAAAACGAAACGGCCGCCGGGCGGCTTCCCAGCCCGCTTCCGCCGCTGCAGTCCGGCGTGGGCAGCGTGGCCAACGCGGTGCTTTCGGGCCTGAAGAAGTCGGCGTTCAACAACCTGACCGTCTATTCGGAGGTGCTGCAGGACGCGGTGTTCGAGCTGATCGACGCAGGCAAGATCTCGTTTGCGTCGGGCACCTCGCTCACCCTTTCGCCGGAGCTGCAGGATCGGTTTTACCATAACTTCGAAGCCTACCGGGACAAGATCATGCTGCGCCCGCAGGAGATCAGCAACCATCCGGAGGTCATCCGGCGTCTCGGCATCATCGCGATGAACACCGCCATCGAGGCGGATATCTACGGCAACACCAACTCGTCCCACATCTGCGGCACGCGGCTGATGAACGGCATCGGCGGCTCGGGCGATTTCGCTCAGAACGCCGGGCTCTCGATCTTTATGACGCCTTCCACCGCCAAAAACGGCACGCTCTCGTGCATCGTGCCCTTCGTGACGCACGTGGACCACACGGAACACGACATCCATGTGCTGGTCACGGAGTACGGCGCGGCGGACCTCCGCATGCTGGCCCCGCGCGAACGCGCTCTCAAGATCATCAACACGTGCGCTCATCCGGATTTTAGGCCCGAGCTGCTGGATTATCTGGAACGCGCCACAGACGGCTGCAAGGCCAGACAAACGCCCCATCTTCTCTGCGAAGTATTTAACAAGAAGTGAGGAACAACAAATGAGTAAAGTGACAATCATCGGCGCCGGCAACGTCGGCGCGACCATTGCCTACACGCTCGTGGTCGATGGCACCGCCTCAGAGATCGTATTGATCGACATCAAAAAGGAAAAGGCCAAGGGCGAGGCGATGGACATCCGCCAGGGCACCCCGTTCTGCGAGCCCACGGCGATCCATGTGGGCGATTATGAGGACGCCGCTGGTTCCGACATCGTGATCATCACGTCCGGCATACCGCGCAAGCCCGGCCAGACCCGGCTTGACCTGACTCAGGCCAACGTGGAGGTGATCAAGGACATCACGCCCAAGATCACCCAATACGCGCCGGACGCCGTATACATCATCATCGCGAATCCGGTGGATATCCTGACCTATGTGTTCACGAAGATATCCGGCCTGCCGGAGCGCCAGATCATCGGCTCTGGCACAATACTCGATACATCCCGGCTACGTTCCCGGCTGTCGGATTACCTCGGCATCAGCCAGAAGAACGTGCACGCCTATGTGTTCGGCGAGCACGGTGAGACCTCGTTTGTGCCCTGGTCTCTCGCGACGGTGGGCAGTATCGGCATCGACCACTTCATCGACGGTGTGCAAACCAACGACTCGTTCGGTATCATGCCCGTCTTCGACAAGATCGAGATCGAGCGGTATATGCGCACCTCCGGCAGCGAGGTCATCGCCGCCAAGGGCGCGACGTACCACGCGATCACCATTGCGACCTGCCACATCGTCAAGGCGATATTCGCCAACCGCAACACAATCCTGTCCGTCTCCACCATGATGCACGGGGAGTTCGGCATTCACGACGTGTGCCTCAGTCTGCTGGCCGTGGTGGACCGCCGCGGCATCAGGACACGGATCACGCCGCCGCTGACCCAGGACGAAATCGCCCAGCTGCACAGAAGCGCGGACAGCCTGAAAGGCGTCATCCGGCAACTGGGTATGTAAGCGAATCCGACAACGAATTGAGGAGGAATCAATATGGAATACCGTATCGAACGCGACTCCATGGGAGAAATGCAGGTGCCTGCGGACCGTTACTGGGCCGCGCAGACGCAGAGAAGCCTTGAGAACTTCAGGATCGGCGGCGAGATCATGCCCCGCGAGATCACGCATGCCTTCGGCCTGCTGAAGAAAGCGGCGGCCATCGCCAACTTCAACCTCGGCAAGCTGGACGCCGAAAAGCGTGACGTCATCTGCCAGGCCTGTGACGAAGTAATCAGCGGAAAGCTGTACGACCATTTCCCGCTGGTGGTATGGCAGACGGGCAGCGGCACCCAGTCCAACATGAACGCAAACGAGGTCGTCGCCAACCGCGGCAACGAGATATGTGGCAGCAAGCTGCTGCATCCCAACGACCATATCAATATGTCCCAAAGCTCCAACGACACCTTCCCCACCGCCATGCACATCGCGGCGGTGCTGGGCATCGAGGACCGGCTGCTTCCCGTGCTGGCCGAGTTCAAGGCAACGCTGGCACGCTTGGAAGAAGAGAACGACAATATCGTGAAAAGTGGCCGCACGCATCTGCAGGATGCGACGCCCATCAAGTTCTCGCAGGAGATCAGCGGCTGGCGCAGCATGATCGAAAAGGCCGAGGAGATGCTGAAGGCCTCGCTGCCCGGCCTGCGCGAGCTGGCGCTGGGCGGCACGGCGGTGGGCACCGGCCTCAACGCGCCCAAGGGCTTCGGCGAAGAGGTCGCCAAGGTGCTGAGTGCGCTGACGGGCAAGCCTTTTGTGACGGCGGCCAACAAGTTCCACGCGCTCACCTCCAAGGATGAGCTGGTGTTCGCGCACGGCGCTCTTAAGGCGCTGGCGGCCAACATGATGAAGATCGCCAACGACGTGCGGTGGCTGGCCAGCGGCCCGCGCTGCGGTCTCGGCGAGATCACGATCCCCGAGAACGAGCCGGGCAGCTCCATCATGCCGGGTAAGGTGAACCCCACGCAGTGCGAATCCGTCACCATGGTGGCGGTGCAGGTGATGGCGAACGACGTGGCCGTCGGGCTGGCATCTTCTCAGGGCAACTTTGAACTCAACGTGTTCATGCCGGTGTGTATATACAACTTCCTCCAATCCGTGCGGCTGCTGGCGGACGGCATCGCGTCGTTCAACAGCAACTGCATGGTGGGTATGAAAGCCAACCGTGAGAAGATGCGCCACAACCTGCACAACTCGCTGATGCTGGTGACCGCGCTGAACCCGTACATCGGCTACGACAACGCGGCCAAGACGGTGAAAAAGGCGTTTGCGGAGAACATCTCGCTCAAGGAGGCGTGCGTGGCGCTGGGCTTCCTGACGCCGGAGAAGTTCGACGAGGTGTTCCATCCCGAGCAGATGGTTTAACAACAGAAACGGATGAGCGCAATGACTTATTCTTATTATCCGGGGTGCACCCTGAAAACCAAAGCGAAAGAGCTGGATCAGTACGCCAGAGCGTCCGCGCAGGCGCTGGGCGTTGTGCTGGAGGAGGTGCCGGACTGGCAGTGCTGCGGCGCGGTATATCCGCAGGCGCGGGACGAGATCGCCACCAGGCTGTCCTCCATCCGCGTGCTGGAAAGTGCCCGGCACAAGAAGCAGCCGCTGATCACGGTGTGCTCCGCCTGCCACCATGTCATCAAGCGGGTCAACGACGATATGCGCACCAACGCGGATATCCGCGATAAGGCCAACCGCTATCTGGAGCTGGAAACGCCCTACACGGGCGAAACGCATGTCGTCCATTATCTGGAGATGCTGCGGGACGACGTGGGCTTCGGCGAGATCGCGAAAAAGGCCGCGCAGCCGCTCAAGGGCATGAAGATCGCCGCCTATTACGGCTGCCTGCTGCTGCGTCCCAGCAACGTGATGCAGTTCGACGATCCGGAGAATCCGACGATCATGGAAGGCCTGATCAAGGCTCTGGGCGCGACGCCCGTGGAGACGCCGTATCGCAACGAATGCTGCGGCGCTTATGTGGCTCTGCAGAACAAGCCTCTGGCGGAGAGAAAGAGCCACGCGATACTGGCTTCCGCCGCGGAGGCGGGCGCGGAGGCCATCATCACGGCGTGCCCGCTTTGCATGTATAACCTGAACGCCAACGAACGCCACGGACTTCCGGTGTATTATTTCACCGAGCTGCTGGCGCAGGCGCTGGGCGTGAAGCAGCAGGAGGCGCAGGATGCAGCCGTATAGCGATTATATCAATATCATCACGGACATGAGCGGCGTGAACACGCGCCAGTGCATGATGTGCGGCAAGTGCTCCGGTTCCTGCCCCGCTTATGACGATATGGACATCCGCCCGCACCAGTTCGTGGCGCTGGTGGACCGGGGAGACATCGAAACGCTGATGAGCTCCAAAGGCATATGGAACTGCCTGTCCTGCTTTGCCTGTGTGGAGCGCTGCCCCCGCAACGTGGAACCGGCCAGGCTGATCGAGGCGGTACGCGTGTGTATGGTGCGGCGGCAGGACCGGAACCTGTTAAAGCCGCAGGATATTCCGGCGTTGCTGGACAACGACATGCCGCAGCAGGCGCTGGTCAGCGCATTCAGGAAATACAGCAGATAATACTATTCCGCCATTAAAATCCTTGCATGATTTTAATATGGCAAGCCAAGCTTGCCACTGCGCCATTAGCGCAGGCGGATAGTATTGAACAACATTCGCGCGCGGGCACTGCCCGCTGCCGCCGTCAGCGGCAGATAAAAAACATACATATTTTTATCGCGAATGAGTTTAATACGAAAGGGCAATCACAGCGGTGCATAAAATAGGCGTATTTGTTTGTTGGTGCGGCAGCAACATCGCGGCCACGGTGGACGTGGCGGCGGTGGCCGAGGCGGCCCGGAAGGAACCGGGCGTGGTGTTCGCCGCCGATTATCAATATATGTGTTCAGACGGCGGTCAGACGCTGATGAAGCAGGCTGTCGCCCAGCACGGCCTGACGGGCATCGTGGTATGCGCCTGTTCCCCGCGCATGCACGAGAACACGTTCCGCAAGGCCGCACAGGCCGCGGGGCTCAACCCCTACATGGTGGAGATCGCCAACATCCGCGAGCATTGTTCGTGGATTCACAAGGATAAGCAGGAAGGCACGGGAAAAGCCGTTATACTGATGCGCGCCGCCGTCGCCAAGGTGGTGCTCAACACGCCGCTCACCCCGCAGCAGAGTCCCGTCACCAAGCGGGCGCTGGTCATCGGCGGCGGCATTGCGGGCATCCAGACGGCGCTGGACATCGCGGACGCTGGCTTCGACGTGGACATCGTGGAAAAATCCCCGACGATCGGCGGCCGGATGGCGCAACTGGACAAAACGTTCCCCACGCTGGACTGCGCGGCGTGCATCCTGACGCCCAAGATGGTGGACGCCGCCGCACACGAACGCATCAACCTTCTCACCTACAGCGAAGTGGAGCAGGTGCGCGGCTTTGTGGGCAGCTTCCAGGTGACCATTCGCAAAAAGGCACGCAGCGTGAAGGCCGATCTTTGCAGCGGCTGCGGCGTATGCACGGAGAAATGCCCGTCCCGCAAGGCCAAAAGCGAGTTCAATATGGGTCTTAACAACCGCGGGGCCATCTACATCCCCTTCGCGCAGGCCATCCCCAACGTGCCTGTGATCGACCGGGATCAGTGCATCCGTTTCAAGACGGGCAAATGCGGCCTGTGCGCGAAAGCCTGCCCTGCGGGCTGCATCGACTTTGAACAGCAGGATGTGCTGGAGACGCGCGACTACGGCGCTATCGTGATGGCGACCGGCTTTGGCCTCATGGACCTCGCGGCGTTCGACGAGTTCGGCTACTCCAAATCGCCCGACGTCATCACCTCGCTGGAATTCGAGCGGCTGACGAACGCGGCGGGCCCCACACAGGGCAAGCTGCTACGCCCCTCCAACCACGAGAAGCCCAAGAGCATCGTGTTCATCCAGTGCGTGGGCTCGCGCGATACGTCCGGTTGCGGCAAGCCTTATTGCTCGAAAATCTGCTGCATGTACACCGCCAAGCACGTGATATTGATCAAGGACAAATATCCGGACGTGGATGTGCATGTGTTCTATATCGACGTGCGCACACCCGGCAAAAACTTCGACGAGTTCTACCGCCGGGCGGCGGAAGAGCGCGGCGTGAACTACGTGAAGGGCATGGTCGGCAAGGTGGCGCCCGTGGGCGGACGCCTGATGGTACAGGGTTCCGACCTGTTGGGTAACCGGCAGCTGCATATCGACGCGGATCTCGTCGTGCTGGCGGCGGCGGTGGAGCCCGATCCCTCCGCCAGAGGCCTCGCCACGTTGCTCACGGCCAGCATCGATACGCACGGCTTTATGACGGAGGCGCATCCCAAGCTGCGCCCGGTGGAAAGCCCGACAGCGGGCGTGTTCCTCTCCGGCATGTGCCAGGGCCCCAAGGATATCCCCGAAACGGTGGCGCAGGCCAGCGCGTGCGCGGCCAAGGTGATCGGCCTGCTGGCGAAGCCGCACCTGATGAGCAACCCCTGCATCGCCGCTTCCGATCCGCTCATGTGCAACGGATGCTCTCACTGCGAGAACGTGTGCCCCTACGGGGCCATCACATACGCCGAGCAGGAGGTCAATGACCATGGCAAGCGCGAGATGCGCCGCGTCGCGCAGGTGAACAGCGCGGTATGCCAGGGCTGCGGCGCGTGCACGGTGGTATGCCCCTCCGGCGCGATGGACCTCAAGGGCTTTACGACCCAGCAAATCATGGCGGAGGTGGATGCGATATGCCGATAGAATCCGGCGCTCAGACAGAATATCGGCCATTGATCGTGGCGTTCTGCTGCAACTGGTGCAGCTACGCGGGTGCGGACCTCGCGGGAACCAGCCGTCTGGCTTATCCGGCCGACGTCAAGGTCATCCGCGTGCCCTGCTCCTGCCGCGTGAACCCGCTGTTCATCCTCCGCGCGTTTCAGCGCGGCGCGGACGGCGTGATCATCGCCGGCTGCCACCCGGGCGATTGCCACTACACCTCGGGCAATTACTACGCGCGCCGCCGGATGACGCTGCTGTTCAGTTTGCTGGACTATATGGGCATCCAGCGTGAACGCACGCGCGTGGAGTGGATATCCGCCTCGGAGGGACAGAAATTCTCCGCAACGATGAACGAGTTCGCGCAGACCATCCGCGCACTCGGCAAGAACAACCAGTTGAGGGATCTGCGATGCGAACAATGACGGACACAATCAGAAACACGGCCCGCCGCCTGCTGGCGGACAAAACCGCAGACCGCATCGTTGGCTGGGAAAAAGGCGAATTCGCGTACGATCCCACCCCGGCGGTATTCGGCAGTCCTGAATCGTTGGAAAAACTGGTGTACAACGATTTCTGCGGAGCGAACCTGAGCAAGTACGTGATCCGCGAGGCCAAGGGGCTTCGGTGGTTTGAATCCACCTCCCTCCGCAATCTGGTTCGCGAGACCACAAAGCCCGGCAAAATCGCTGTGTTATTAAAGCCCTGCGACAGCTACAGCCTGAATCAGCTCATTCGGGAGCACCGCGTTGACCGGGATCATGTCTACGCCGTCGGCGTCCCCTGCCCCGGCATGCTGGATATCGACAAGCTGCGCGCCCTGGGCGTCAAGGGTGTCCGCGGCGTGAAGGCGGACGGCGGTGAGCTGATCGTCAATACGCTCTACGGCGGGAAGCAATGCCGCCGTGAGGACGTTCTGCTTGAGAAGTGCCTGTCCTGCAAGGGCAAGACGCATGTGATTGCGGACGAGGTCATCGAAGCCGATTGGGCTGACAGCGACCTGCCGGTGCCCGACCGTTTCGCAACAGTGGCTGAGCTTGAAGCCATGACGCCTGACGAACGTTTCGCGTTCTGGCGAAGCGAGCTGTCCAAGTGCATCCGCTGCAACGCCTGCCGCAACGCGTGTCCGGCCTGTTCCTGCGTGCAGTGCATATTCGACAACCCGCGGTCCGGGGTGGCGGCCAAGGCCAGCAGCGACCCGGCGGAGGAGAACCTGTTCCATATCATCCGCGCGTTCCACGTGGCGGGGCGCTGCACCGACTGCGGCGAATGCTCGCGCGTGTGCCCGCAGCACATACCGCTGCACCTGCTGAACCGCAAGATGATCAAGGATATCAACGAATTCTACGGCGACTATCAGGCGGGCGCCGATACCGAATCCCGCAGCCCGCTCACCGACTATACGCAAGGCGACGTGGAGCCGGGCATCGTCCGGGAAAGGAGCGCAACATGAGCCTCTATCAGATTTCGGCCGACCAGCTGCCGGAGCTTTTCACGAGGCTCGCGGAACAGAGCGCACTCTATCTGCCGCTGGAAACAGCCGGGACGGTGCGGTTTGGCCGCTGGGACGGCGAAGCGCCCGCGCGTCTTGACTGTCTGCTGACGGCGCTGCCGCCCAAAGGCATGTTCTTTCCGCAGACCGAGCCGCTTGCGGCCTTTAAGACAAGCGGCAAAGCCATCGAGATCATCGATACCCACGATGAGAACGAACCGTTCGTGCTGTTCGGCGTGCGTGCCTGCGACGCCGCCGGCTTCGACATACTGGACAGGGTTTTCCTCAGCGAGCCGGCGGACAGCTTCTACCGGAACCGCCGCCAAAACGGCACCGTGATCTCGCTCGCGTGCAGCGAGCCCGAGGAAAGCTGCATGTGCGCCGCCTTTGGCATCAAGGCCTCGGCACCCGCGGGCGACGTGGTCACATGGCTCATCGGGGACACGCTGTACTGGAAGAGCGCCACCGAAAAAGGAGACACCCTCACCGGCTCGCTGGCCGGGTTGCTTGAAGCAGCGCTGGGCGCCGAGGCGATTGTTACAGCGCATCAGCAGGAAACCGACGCGCTCATCGCGCAGATGCCCCTCTCCGGCATTCAGCCGGAGAGCACAAGCGGCGCGCTGAAGAACATATTTGACTCGCCCGAATGGGCAAAACTGTCGGCAGCGTGCCTCGGGTGCGGCTCCTGCACGTTTGTGTGTCCCACCTGCCACTGCTACGACATCCGGGACTACGACACCGGCCACGAGGTACGGCGTTTCCGCTGCTGGGATTCGTGCATGTATTCGGATTTTACGCTGATGGCGCACGGCAATCCGCGCACCAGCCAGATCGAACGGTTCCGCCAGCGGTTCATGCACAAGCTGGTGTATTATCCGGCCAACAACGAAGGTATTTACGCTTGCGTGGGCTGCGGGCGCTGCATCGGCAAATGCCCTGTCTCCATGAACATCGCGAAGGTCATCAGGACATTGGGAGGTGGACGGAATGGTCGATAACAACCGCAAAAGGGATGTGCTGCTTCCCGTGATCGGCGAGGTGACGGACATCCGTGTGGACACGCCGGACGTCAAGACGTTCCGCGTGGTATCGCCGGAGGGTGGCGTCAATTTCAGGCACATGCCCGGCCAGTGCGCCATGCTCTCCATCCCCGGCGTTGGCGAGGCCATGTTCTCCATCACGTCCTCCCCCACGGAGACCCGCTTTCTTGAGTTCAGCATCAAGAAGTGCGGCTGCCTCACCGACTGGCTCCACCGCATGGAACCCGGCCAACAGATCACCATCCGCGGGCCTTACGGCAACGGCTTTCCGGTGGAGACGGCGCTCAAGGGCAAAGACCTGCTCTTCATCGCGGGCGGCATCGGCCTTGCGCCGCTGCGCTCGGTGATCAACTATGTGCTGGACAACAGGACGAACTATGGGCGTGTGGACATCGTCTACGGTGCGCGCAGCATGGATGATCTGGTGGACATCGAGGAAATCAATTCCGTCTGGAGCCACGCGAAAAACACGGGCGCGCACCTTACCATCGACCGTCCGCAGGAGGGCTGGAACGGCCACGTCGGCTTCGTGCCGGACTATGTGAAGGAGCTTCGGTTCTCCACCAGCAGGACGGTGCTGGTATGTGGCCCGCCCATCATGATCAAGTTTGTGCTCAAGGCTCTGGAAACGCTGGGGTTCGACAAGACCCAGGTGTACACCACGATGGAGCTACGCATGAAATGCGGCGTGGGCAAGTGCGGCCGCTGCAACATCGGTTCCAAATACGTCTGCAAGGATGGGCCGGTGTTCCGCTGCGACGAGCTGGATGAGCTGCCAAACGAATATTAGGCAAAGCGAGGTTAAGAGTTATGGAACAAATGGTCAATATATTTCTGTTCGGCAAACGGTATTCCGTCCCTGAAGAACTCACCGTCATGGGCGCGATGGAATACGCCGGATATCAGCTGGTGCGCGGTTGTGGCTGCCGAAACGGTTTCTGCGGCGCCTGTTCCACCATCTACCGCATCAAGGACGACCGCGAGCTGCACGCCTGCCTCGCCTGCCAGACCAAGGTGCAGAACAACATGTACATCGCCACGCTGCCCTACTTCCCGCTGGTAAAGGAGGTTTACAACATCGAAGAGATCTCCCCTAACGAGCGGATCATGATGCAGCTTTACCCGGAGATTTACAGCTGCATCGGCTGCAACGCCTGCACCAAAACCTGCCCGCAGGAGCTGAACGTGATGCAGTACATCGCTTACGCGCAGCGCGCGGAATACGAGAAGTGCGCGGAAGCGTCCTTCGACTGCGTGATGTGCGGCATCTGCTCCTCACGCTGCCCCGCGAAAATATCGCATCCACAGGTGGCGCTGCTGGCGCGGCGGCTGACCGGCAAATACATCGCCCATCCCGCTGAACATCTTTACCAACGCGTACGGGAGATTGAGGAAGGCGCTTTTGCCCAGCTGGTGGAAGACCTGATGCAAAAGCCGCTGGATGAGCTCAAAGAACTCTATAATCACAGGGAAATCGAAAAATAAAGGGGGACCACCATGTATACACACGAGATGCTCGAATCAATCAAGCACGTGGAAGCGACACGTAACAGCCGTATCGGTGTGGAGCCCCGCCGGATGACAGCGGATGAAAAGGCGGCGCTGCTGAATAAATTTCACCCCGATTATAAGCAGGACGGGTTTACCGTTCTGTCCATGGGCCCCAACAAGGGTGACCGGGTCCCGGTTGAGCTGGCCGCGCTGTTGCAGGCGCGCAGCCCGGTGCAGGGCATGAAGCTCAATCTTGACCGCCCCGACTATCAGACAGACGTGCTCATCATCGGCGGCGGCGGCGCCGGCGCTTCGGCGGCCATAGAGGCGCACGAGAGCGGCTCTTCCGTGATGATCGTCACCAAGCTGCGCATGGGCGACGCCAACACCATGATGGCGGAGGGCGGCATCCAGGCGGCGGACAAGGAGAACGACTCCCCCGCGATCCATTATCTGGACGCGCTGGGCGGCGGCCATTACGCCAACAAGCCGGAGCTTTTGAAAAAGCTGGTTATGGAAGGCCCGGCGGCCATCAAGTGGCTCAACGAGCTGGGCGTCATGTTCGACAAAGCGCCGGATGGCACGATGATCACCGGCCACGGCGGCGGCACCTCACGCAAGCGGATGCACTGCGCGGCCGACTATTCGGGCGCGGAGATCATGCGGGTGCTGCGCGACGAGGTGATCAACCGGGGCATCACCGTGGTGGATTTCACCGCGGCCATCGAGCTCGTCACGGACGAAGCCGGGCGGGCTGCCGGCGCGGTGCTCAGGAATATGGAGACGGGTGAGCTACTGATCGCCAAAGCCAAAACCGTGGTGATCGCCACCGGCGGCGCGGGCCGTCTGCACTACCAGGGCTTCCCCACCTCCAACCATTACGGCGCGACGGCGGACGGCCTTGTTTTGGGCTACCGCGCGGGCGCGAAGCTGCTCTATGCGGATACGCTGCAATATCATCCCACCGGTGCGGCGTTTCCGTCTCAGATATTCGGCGCTCTCGTCACCGAGAAGGTGCGCGGCCTTGGCGCGATGCTGATCAACCGGCATGGCGAAGCGTTCATGCACCCGTTGGAGACGCGCGACGTCTCCGCGGCCTCCATCATCCGCGAATGCCGGGAACGCGGCAACGGTGTCAGCACGGGCGAAGGGCAGGGCGTATGGCTGGACACCCCGCTGATCGAGATACTGCACGGAGAAGGCGCGATCGCCAGGCACATCCCCGGCATGCTCCGCATGTTCGGCAAATACGATATCGACATACGCAAGGTGCCGATCCTCGTTTACCCCACGCTGCATTACCAGAACGGCGGCATCGAAATCAGTGCCGACGGCCAGAGCGGGGTGGAAAACCTGTTTGTGGCGGGGGAGGCTGTGGGAGGCATCCATGGTAAAAACCGCCTGATGGGCAATTCGTTGCTGGACATCATCGTGTTTGGCCGCAACGCGGGCCAGCAGGCTGCCGCCAGAAGCAGAAACGTGCATATCGGCAGGCTCACACTCAGCCATGTGGACCGGTTCACGCGCGAATTGACGGACGCCGGTATCCACCCCGATGTGGCTTCACCGCTGCTGCTGCCCCATTACAGCCACGGCAGGGATGAAGCGGCCGCTGGTTGATCCCATTGGTACCTAAAGCAGCTCAAAGAAACACAAAGCCCGCTGCGGTTCAGTCACAGCGGGCTGTTATAATTCCAAGATAGATAATGCTTTTGTGTTAATCCGATGTCCGATTTCTTCGTCCCGTTGCTATCATCCCCGCCAGCACGCACACAGCCGCGCCGATCAGCACCGCCAAAAACGGCACGGGCAGCAGGAATATGGTATCGGTGGTTTCCCCCGCCGTCAGGAACGACGGCAGCAGCAGGCTCACCAGTATCCCAATCGCCGCGCCGATAACGGATATCATCAGCGACTGCAACAAGAACAGCGTGCGTATATCCTTCTGTTGCAGGCCCAGCCACTCAAGCGCCGCATACGCCGCGCCGTTCTCCAGCCGCGACATGCGCCGCCACGCCGCCAGCAGCACCGCGCTGCACAGCAAACCGAACAACGCTATGAGGATAAGATACGTCATCTCCTTGGTCTCGCCGTCCCACCTGGCCTGCAGCTCCGTGTTCGAGTTTGTCACAGTCAGCCTCAGCTTGAATATCTCCCGCGACACCGCCTCCGCAGCGCCTATGTTGGTGACGCGCACCCGCGC
Source organism: Bacillota bacterium (assembly GCA_023428025.1). GTDB lineage: Bacteria > Bacillota > Clostridia > Christensenellales > SZUA-584 > SZUA-584. The sequence continues at coordinate 35,610 of JAEYZN010000040.1, read as the reverse complement.
GCCCGTATAGGTTGGCAATTGTCCGCTGTCCCGCAGCAGCGTCCGCGCGGCTTCCAGGCTGATATACGAGGCGCTCTCCTGCTCCTCCCCGTCGCCGTCCAGTATGCCGCAGATACGCGCCACAATGGTTTTCCCTTCGCCCATCTGAACGGATACATCCGCGTTCAGCCAGTCCACCTCGGGCACAGCCGTGCCGCTTGGTTGTTCACCCACTTCGCCGCCATAGAGGTCTTTTGCGTCCTTGTCTTTTGTGAATGTCTTCAGCGCCGCCTTGTTCAGCACGATGTACGGCATCACGCCACTGTCCGGGAACATGCCGCCCTGCGCGAACGCCTCCCGCAGGTACGCCGAGTCTATGCCCGTCAGCGGGAGCTCGGCGGTATACTCATTCGCCGTCACCACCACGGGCACATCCAGCAGCGCCGTCGCCGCCGTCACGTCCTCCAGCTCCCGTATGGCCGCGATGTCGCTGTCTTCCACGGCGCCGCTTTCCGCCATGACCTGAAGCTCATACGGCTCGGATTTCTCCTGTTCCACCGACATGACCACCGCGCCCGCGAAGCACAGGCAGAAGGCCGCTATCGCCATTCCGGCGGCGGGCAGCACCGCCCAGCGGCCCTGCAGCCCCTTCGCGGCCAGCGCCAGCCGGTCAGATATCCTCATTCTGCTTGCCTTTCCGCGCGCGCATCACCAGCACCACGATCAGCACGGCGATCACCGCGCCGCCGATCACCACGGATATCCACCACTGGCTCGCCGTCTCCGGCTTCTCCTCCACGTTGTCGGACGACGCGGCGATCACCGGCGCCTCGATGGTGGTGCTTATCTCCGTCTCCGCCGTGTACTCCTGTCCGGCTTCGTCCTCATAGAACAGCGTGATCTTCCCGCTGGTATACCCGTATTTGTCCTCGCCCTCGTAGCCCTCCGACATGCTCTTGGTGCCCACGAACACGTTCATGTCGCTCGTCGCCGCGGTACCCGCCTCCATGTTGCCAATAAACGCGGTGCCCGCCGGGATGAGCCCGGGCGCTTCCAGCGTCACGCGCACGTTGTAGACCGGGCCGCGTCCCATGTTCATCACCTGGAACTTGAGCGGCATGGTGTCGCCCGCGTTGGCCTGTTCCGGGATAGTGGGCGTCTCGAGCTCTACGCGCAGCGGCTGGGCCACCGTTACCGGCACCACGCCCGCGGAGACCAATGTGGCCGCCTCGCTGTTGTCGTATTCCATGGCGAGGCTGATGTTGTACCGCCCCGCCGGCGTTTCCAGGTCGGTGTCATACTTCAGCTCGATCTGCGTCGTCGCGCCCTTGCCCAGCTTGCCGATGTATATGGTGTTGCTCTCGTTCTGCAGCGAGAAGTTCGGGCAATCGCTGGATACCGTCACCGCCATGTTCTGCACCGCGTTCTTGGTGTTGGTGTTCTCCAGCGTGATGGTGGCGGTGAACGGTTCACCCGCCGTCACGGAAGAGGGATTGACGCTATAGCTGCTGACGATGATCTTGGGCTGGGAGGTGGGCGTCTCGGGCTTGGGCGTGGGTTCCGCCGCGTTGGGGTCCTTGCCGTCCGAGATGGTGACGTACGCCGTGAACGTCTGCTGGACGGGGCTGTCGTCCGCCGCCTGCGCCGTGATGTCCACCGTCACGGGGTACACGCCGTTCATGCGGCCGGCTGCCAGCGGCAGGTCGAACCGCACCAGATAGCCGGACACCGTGCCACCGCCCGCCACCGCATTGTCCGCCAGCGTCACCGTCTTCTGGTAGTTGCTGTACGCGAACGGCGAGGTGGACGGTTCACCCAGCCCCGGCGTCACCGTGATGGTGTTGTTTTTGAGTGCGACGCTGGCGAGCAGCGGCAGCACCACAGTGGCCCTGCCGTCTTTCACCGCGGGCATGTAGCCGTCCCGGTAGGCCTTGTCCATGCCGTCGTAGACGTGCGCGTTGTCGATCTCGAACGTGACGAACGCGGTCGTGCCCTCTCCGCCCGGCGCAGGCGTTTCCCCCGCCGCCAATGCGGTCATGGGTGATATGAGCAGCAGCAGAGCCGCCAGCATCAGCGCGTATATTTTCTTCATTGGTTGTCCTCCTGTATCCGGCCATGAGTGATGCGTATGAGTCTGTCGGGACAAAGGCCCCTGTCTTCCTCCGCTGTGAAGCAGATCACGGTGTAGCCGCCGTACCGGCAGATGGCGTGCAGCATCCCGGCGGCGCGTTCCGCGTCGATGTCCGAAAGCCCGGCTGTGGCCTCTTCCAGCAGCAGTATCTTCGGCTGCGCGGCAAGCGCCCTGGCGACGGCGGCCAGTCTGGCTTCGTACGCGGTCAGCTGCGACGGCCTGGCGTGGGCGATATGCGACACGCCCAGAGCTTTTAGCTGTTCCATCGCGGCACGCAGGCGCTTGGGTTTTGGCACGCCCTGCACGGCCAGCGGCAGCGCGGCGTTTTCCAGCACGGTCATCCGCGCCATGAAGCCGTTCTCCCGCTGCACCGAACCGATGTATTTGCTGCGGAACTTTGCCGCCGTTTTCCCGTCCATCTCGTGCACCGCTTTATCCAGCACGTACACGCTGCCTTCGTTCGGCCTGTCCATCCCGGCGATGACGCGCATCAGGGCGGCCTTGCCGCTGCCGGGCGGGCCGCACACCGTCACGCGTTCGCCTTCCGATATGGTCAGGTTCACGCCGTCCAGCGCGCGCCGGTTGCCGTTCTCTGTTTTCGCCACGTTCTCCAGCCGGATGATTTCGCCCATCAGTACCTCCTGCGGGTCAAAGTTCTAAGACCTTGGAGGCTTTGCCTCCAAACCACCACCAAAGGGACGCGTCCCTTTGGAATCCCTTTGTACTCATACCATGAATATGGTATGAGCGATATATTTTTAGACTTAAACTCATTACTTTCTCAAACTGGAACACTTATCTTTGGTTCTTTTCTAAGAACCGAGAGCGCAAGGGCAGCTCCCTCATAAAGACCAACTACCGCACCACCGTCAGCACCCCGGCGTCCATCTCGCAGACGGTGTCGCACAGCTCGTCGATGTCGCCCTGGTTGTGGCTGGCGAGGAGTATGGTCTTGCCCTGTTCGCGCAGCCCCTTGATGAGCTCGCGCATGTCCCTCACGCCCAGCTTGTCCAAGCCGTTCAGCGGCTCGTCCAGTATCAGCAGCGACGGGTTCTCCATGATGGCCTGCGCGATGCCCAGCCGCTGCCGCATGCCCAGCGAATACTTCCCCACCGGCTTTTTCATTCCGGGGTCCAGCCCCACGCGCTTAATGGTGTCACGGATGACCGTATCCCCGATGCGGCGCTTGAGCGACGCCAGCACCTGCAGGTTCTTCATGCCCGTAAGGCCCGGCAGGAAGCCCGGCGTCTCGATGATGATGCCGATGTCCTGTGGAAAATCCATGTCCTTGCCCACCTGCTTGCCATGGACGAATATCTTGCCCTTTGTGGGCACGAGAAAACCGCAGATGCATTTCATCAGCACCGTCTTGCCGCTGCCGTTGTTGCCCACGATGCCGTGGATCTTGCCTTCCTCGAACGTGTGGGACACGTCGGTCAGCACCGTCTCCTCCCCGAACCGTTTGCTCACGTTCTGCACGCTGATGGCCGCACTCATAAGCTCCCCTCCGTTCCGCCAAAGTTGAAGTTGTATTTGCGCACCGATTGCAGCGCCCAGAAAAAACTCAGCAGGATCAGCACGCCGAATATCACATAAGTCTGCCACAGGCGCGGCAGCAGGTCGTACCCGAAATTGTGCATGTGGTACGTGGCCTGGTTGAGCGGCGACAGCCACCCGACCGCCACGTTGGCCTTGTACATCAGTTCGTCCGGCAGCTGGAAGATGGTCTTGAACAGCTCCGGATTCAAGAGAAAACCGTACAGGCTGAAGGCGAATACGCTGACCACGCCTGCCAGCTGGCCCTTGCGGATGTTGAACGTCAGCATGAGGAACGCCATGAGCAGCGCATACAGCAGCATGAGCAGCAGGATGGTCCCCATGCACTCGTACGGCGTGCTCATCTCCAGCGTTTTCACCAGCGCCGGCAGCGCCACGGCCTTGCCCGCGCCCGAGTAGCCGAGGATCGCCGCCGTCTCGCTCCACATGTTGCCGATGAACGACTGGCTCATGCAGATGACGGACGTGGCGGCGAGGATGAACGCCATGTAGATGAACGTCGCGGCCGCGATGTACAGCGCCTGCCCGCCCAGCCACACCTTGCGGTCGATGCGCATCAGGTAATATGGCGTGCCGGGCGACAGGAAGGGCATGTCCGCGAACAGCAGCACCAGCAGCAGCGACGACAGCAGGATGGAGTTGGCGTCGCCAAACGTCCACACGAACGCCTCCACGATCTGCATGGTGGTCTCGTATTCCCTGGCAAAGCGCACGGCCTTGTCGGACAGCAGAAAGCACAGGATGAACGCCAGCGCAAACGTGATGATGACGCGCGGGCTGCCCCGCCATTGGCGGAAGTTGTACACGGCCACAGAACCGATCTGTCGCAGTCTAGACATGGGCGAGCCTCCTTTTCGCGGCGTGCGCGAACGCCAGCGCCACGATGCCGATGAGCTCCGCGAGCAGCAGAATCACGCCGAAGCTGCCCAGTATCCACGTGTCGGACGGGAACAGCCATTCCTTGGGGTACAGCACGTACAGGTTTTCGAAATACCTTTCGTGCAATATGATGAGGACATAGTAGATGATGAACGGCGAGGCGTACGCCATGTATTTGCTCATGGTGAGGGCCGCGAAGGTGAAGCCCACCAGCGACCACAGCGCGCCGGACAGGAACAGCGTCACCGAGGCCAGCAGCACCTGTGCGAGGTACGGCTGCGCGGTCATCTCTTCCGTCAGCGCCAACTCAGCGGGTGTGAACACCAGCGCCGAAAGGCCGTAGGTCAGCAGAATGCCGAACAGCAGCGCCAGCCCGCCCGAGAGCCCGCACGCGGTCAGCTTGCCGCGGATATACCGCTTCAGCCCGGCCCGGTGCAGATACGGCTTGATGTAGCCGCTCTTCACATCGTCCACGAACGCCGCCGTAAACGGCAGCGCACACAGGATGGGGATGGCCAGCGTCACCCAGTCGGCGGACAGCGCCGTCAGGATGAGCTGCGCGTGAAACCCGTTCTGCAGCGGTTCCGTGCTGCGCGCCGCCTCAATGACGCTCTGCATTGACGACAGGCCGATGACCAGCACCATGCCGATGACGCCCACGAGAAAGCCGCGCCCCGTCAGCGCACGCCTGATGTCTGAGGATATCGTGTGTGTTCTCATGTTGTTTCCCATGCCTGGATCCCGTTACTCTCCCGCAAAAAATGCCGTCACGCCGTCGCATATCGCTTTGGCGACCTCCTGCTGATAGTCCGGCTGCCGCAGGTTGTTCTCTTCCGCTTTGTTGCTCAGATAACCACACTCCACCAGCACACTCGGCTGGCTGCCGCTTTTCAGCACATAGAGGTTCTCCGACCGCGCCGTGCCGTCCGCGTCCAGCGCAGCGTTCAGGCTGGTCTGCACCGCCTCCGCCAGCGTCTTCCCCTTCTCTGAGCCGGGCGTAAACAGCACCAATGGCCCTGATACATCCGGGTCTTGGATAAAGTTGTTCATGTGCACGCTGACGACGATGTCCGAACCGCTCTCCTTGATAATGCGGCGGCGCTCCGCCATGTCGGCGTCCTTGTCCCCGGCGATCGCGTTTTCGTCTTCCCGCGTCATGATCACCTGTACGCCGCAGGCTTCCAGCTCAGCTTTCAGGAATTGCGCGACCGCGAGGTTGAGGTCATCCTCCTCGGTGCCGGAGACGCCGATCGCGCCCGGATCGAAGCCGCCGTGTCCGGCGTCCACCACGACAACGCGGCCGTCCAGGTCGCCGGACGCCGGCACGCTTGGGCCGTTTGACGCTCCCGCTTCCGCAAACACAGGCGCGGCGCCCGCCTTGTCGTTCGTTACCGGAATACCGCCGCCCATATCGGCAATCTCCAAGTCCCCCGCGTCCCTCAGCGCCATAGCGGCCACCACCGCCACCGCGCCGATAAACGCCAGCATCAGCAGCGTTCCCGCCAGCTTCTTCCCGTTAAACCTGTAACGGCGTCGCGATCTGTTTCCTCCCGGATGGTTCATTCTTGCCCCCTTGAAAATAAAGTCCACCACCATCCGCCAACTACACGCCCTGCGCGTATCATAACCCGTATGCAGGGCGATAGTGGTTGCCAGATTATTATCAATATGTTATGACCACATACCCGATCGCTGATTCTGTGCCTGCCGCTTGCTCTTATGGTAGCGACTCGCATTCAGCAAGTATTCATCGGAATGTAATCGAGTTGTAAATTCCGCAAATCCGGCACATCAATCACTGTATCGGGGGGTCTCGGTGCCGTCAATGGCGCTGATGGTCAAAATGGAATAGCCCGCCGCACATGCATCATGAAGTACCAACCAGTCCGGCCAGTCAGCCTTCCCCAGCCATCCGCTTCATGATCGTCCCATCCATCGCGTTGATGGTCAGTATCGCCTGACTGCCCAGGTCGTCCGTCCGCTGATAGTTTTCATCCAGCGAGGCATACAGGTCGCTGTGTTCCTTTTTCTCATAGTTTTCATCATAAGTGGTCGTCTCGCTGCCGAAGAAGTCCCACACCGGCACGAATATGATCTCGTTCGGGTGGTCCTTCCAAATGGTCGGCATGTAGCCCAACCGGATCTCATCCACATTGACTGACCGGCCCACAACCAATTCAGATATGCCGATAGGTGAGAAGCATCCCTCGATGATCGCCTGCCGGTTGAATATCTCCATGATCTCACTGAAATCCTTTAGTTCCACACCCTGCGCCAGCTGCGTGACGCTCGTCTGCGGCACGTTGATGTCGGCATATACCACGCCGCTGTCGTCCACGCCGATCACGACTTCGTCCGCCCGCCACTGCCGCGCGTACTCCTCCGCGTACGCGTTCATCTCGTCGATCGTTTTTAGAACGACCGAGCTCCCATAAGCGTATGTGGTCAGCGCCCCGTCGAGGCTGCGCGTAAAGGTGAATGCGTAGCATTCCGTCTGAGCCCCGGTGTTGCTGTTGTAGACACCCATTTTCTGCGTCGCGGCAATGTCCAAATAGTCAAAGCCCATGCTTTGTACCGTCTGCCGGGCCATATCCGCCGCCTCATCCTGCGAAACGGTGATCCCGGCCAGCGGTTCGCTGTCAAGGGGCTCCCGGCCGCCGAACCCGCCGTTGCCGCCGCAGCCGATCTGGAACCCTATTCGAATCGCCCCCGCCGGAGTCCTGGACATATTGATGCGGGCGGGGTCGCCCTGTCCGATATCAGCCAGCCCGGCGATCTCAACAAAGCCGTCGCCAATTCTGACGCTTTGCTGACCCGATGGATTATAATACGAGCTTGTTGCAGCCTCACTGGTATCGCTGAAAAGCACGCCCGTATCAATGTCCACGATAACATCCGTTTGCTCATCGGGCGCATCTTGAAGCGCTGCCGTTACCTGCGCTCGCCATTGCTCCAAATAGGTGATCTCATCCGCCTTGTTATACGCCGGAACGCTTTCCGGTTTGCCGCTCGCCTGGGGATCCAAATTTGCATCCACGCGGGCCGGGCTGTCCTCCTGCTGCTGGACTTGGGCCATCCGCTGCTCGATTTCGGTCAGCTGCTCCATCAGTTCATCCCGGCTGAGATACGTATCCTCGCCGTAAATTTTTGCGTCGCCGATCAGCGCATTCAAAACCCTGTCCACGTACGCTTTGTCCGGCTCTATTTCCACCAGCTGATAGAGGCTCCACATATCGGTGGGCACGGTTACCTGCGCGTCCACGTTGATGTCAATCTTTTTTGCCTCATCGGAAACCTGGCTCTGCCACGTCTCCGGCGCGGAATAACGATGTATCTCCGCCGTGCTGTCCGGCTGGCTGCTCTCAATGGCCTGCTGCACGGTGTCGTTGTCTTTGGTCTGCACAAAGGGCTCAGTCGGCGTGGGCTGGCAGGCGGTGGTGAAGCAAGTGAGCAGCAGCAGCAGCGCCATCATCACGGACACAAGCACCGCGCTCCTCCGGCTGCGTCCGCTGGCGAACACGCCCCGCACCCGTTTCTCCGCCACCTTCTTTGAATGGCCCAGCGCCATGCCCAGCACCAGCTGTTCCCGCTTCATCGCCGTGAACATCGACACGATCATGCCGGCATAAGCGCTCTTCTCGTCACCCTCCAGCCGTTTTGTCACGGCATTGTCGCAGGCCACTTCCATATCCGTCCGCATCTGCCTGAATGCCAGCCACACGAACGGGTTGAACCAGTATACGGCCTGCAGCACCAGCAGCAGCGCGTTCACGAAATGATCCTTGCGCTTATAGTGCGTCAGCTCATGCCTCAGCGCAAACTCCAGCCGCCTGCTGTCTATAGCCCCGGCCAGCTCTGCCGGCATCAGCACCATCGAGGGGACAACCAGTGCGGGCGTCCCCAGCCGGTTCACGCCAGCTATCCGGAGCGGACGCCTTATGCCCATCTCATTCTTGCATTGCTCGAACAGCTTGTACACACCGGCCGAGACCGCAACCGTGCCATGGCGGAGGCGCTTTCTCAGCACCGCATACGACACCAGCATGTATGTCAGCGAAGCCACTGCACCTGCCAGCCATACGCCCAGCAGTATGCTGTCCACCGGCAGCAAAGGCGCGTTCGTGGTTGGCGTCGCCGTCTGTGCGGAGGGCTGCTCTGCAGTGGGAACTGTTGCCGTACTGTGCTGTTTCGCCGGTACAGCCCCATCCTCTGCGGCGCTGTGCCGCGCTGTGCCGCTGTCCGACAACGCAGGGGATTCCGATATAGCCTGCTGCTGCGCCGTTTGCTGCACCGCTGCCTGCTGCCCGGGTATCTCGATCAGCCGGATGCCGCTGTCCACCGTGAAGGGCATCATCAGCCGGATCACGAGCAGCGCCCATATCGCGTAGTGCATCGCGGGGGACAGCTTTTTGCCCAGCAGCTTTTTGATCAGCATCACCGCGGCATAGATAACGGCGGAATAGATGGTGATTTCCAGCAACGTGTTCAATATGTCCATGCTACTTCTCCTTCCCGCCGTCCGGCTGGCCGCTCAGTTCCGCGATCAGCTTCTGCAGCTCCGTCCTGTCGTTTTCGGACAGGCCGCTTTCCTTGATCATGCACGTCAGGAACATCTTTGCTCCCGCGTCCGTCAGCTTGGAGATCATATGGCGGCTTTCGCTCTCGATGCACGCCTCGCGCTCCACAGCCGGGTAATAGGCGCGGTTGCCGCTCACCGTCCTGTAGGCGACGTAGCCGTTGTCGCACAGCTTGCGCATATACGTGGAGAACGTGCTTTTCTGCCAGTTCACCGAAGCGGCCATCTCTTCCATGATCTGCGACAGAAACAACGGGCTGTGCTTCCACAGCGCCTCCATGATAGTCCATTCCTGTTTTGTAAGCGCTTCCTTCATGTTCATACCTCCCGCAGGTTTCATGCATTATGCATGCGCTATAGTCATAACTCTAACGTCTATAACTATAGACCTACGGTTTATAACTGTCAACTCATTTTTCATCTATTTAATCAAAAACCCTGCCCCCGGTCGATGACGGTGCCGTTGACGGCATTGCTAGACCTGTGCATGAAACAAGCGGACGGCTCAGTTCACATCCGCCATGGTGTTGATGACCGAGCCGTCTATCGCGTTGATCGCCATCACCATCATCGGGCCTGGATAATAGTCGTTGCCGCCGCCGCTGGAGGTTTTATACCCTTCGTAAGTGTAGTCTTCGTTTCTATATACATTGGTTTCTTTCACATAGGTTTCTTTCACATAGCCATAAAACACGTAAGCGGGAACGTACAGTCCTGCTTTCACCTCCGGCTTGTCCTTTTCCCTCATGCGCACCAGAGAAAGCCGGATATCATCAATCTCTACATCCACGGATACTTCCACGCCCTCGCCCCAGTCCAGATACTGCCCATAGGTATACCCCACCCCATTCTCAAACGCCGTCATGGCCGCGTCAAAACCGACGAGTTGCACATTGTTTTCAATGATCTCCACCATCGCGCATGGTTCATCCCATTTGATTCCCAATATACCGTCCTCAGACACCAGGAATTCGATGGATTCGTAGAACCATGGCTCTGAATATCCATTTGAACTGGCGCTGTCCGATTCGTGGCAGGACACGGGAACTCCGCCCACCGTATGGGTGTAATAGAGCCTGTACGCGTAGTTGGATGCGGGATCGTAGTTGTCGTCCACGTGTCCCGTCCCATGGTTATCCGCAAGATAGGATGCAAACAGCGCCACGTCGTCGATACCGGCTGCCTCGAAGAAACCGTCCGCCTTGGCAATCGCGTCAGCCAGCGGCATCGTGAGCTTGTCCCTTGCCGCCACCGGCAATTCGTCTCCCACAGCGATGCGCACCATCCCATCCGTGGTATAGTTGGACGGCGTATTGACATACCACAGTGAGCTGCCGGGGTTGGCGTCATCTGCAGAGCACCTGACATCCATGAAGGTTTCGCCCAGCGATACACTCAACTCATAGTAACGGCTGGTCACTTCGCTGACCTCGAAACCTCCGTTCTCGTCGTACGCGCGATTCTCACTTGTCTTCTCCACGTATTGCATCGTGCCGTCGGAGACAACAGGGTCGGGCGCTTTCTCCGGCGCGGTCTCGTATTGCTTTTCCAGCTCGCTGATCTGCTGTTCAAGCATCTCCTTTTCCTCGTCACTCACGGGTTCCCCGTCGTAACCTTTGGCAATCGCCCGTTCAAGGTGAACGATCATATCTTCAATTTCGGATTTTGTCAGCTGCGTTCTCGGGAGATGGGGTTTCTTATCAGGAAAGAAATAGTTGAACATGCCGGTCACCATGTCTTGTGTAAAGTTCATCGGCTTCACGCGCGCAAGAGGCATGCCGTTTTCGGCAGGCTTGCTCACGTCCGCATCCACATGGATGGTCAGCGAAGCCGTCTCATTTTTGCTGTCGTAGGTGTAGTGTTCAGGAAGCTCCAGCTGCGCCAGATAATCAGGCCGCGGCGTCACGGATTCGCCAGCCTTCGCCTCTGCGGCGTTCTTCTGCACCTCTTCCACGATATCCTTGTTCTGATTCACCACCACCGGCTTATCCGGCGTGGGCTGGCATGCGGCGGAAACCCACGCCATCGCTAGAATAAGCACTGATATCAACAGACAAACCCGCTTCGCAGATGGCATACGCATACCTCCAAAGAATTATCAGCCGCTAATATCCCCAATCCCGGCGGATATTGCTGCCGTCGATCGCGTTGATGGTGACATAGCTCTGGTCTCCGAACGGCGACATATAAGGCTCTGCGCCTTCCCTGATATCCTGATGGATGCCGATAAAATCCCATACAGGCACGATCAGGTACTCACCGAGCTTATCCTTGCGCATGATACGCATCATGGACAACCGTATACTGCTGATTTGAATATCCGTTTTGCTTCCATAGGCCGTATAGTTCTTGTAGAATATATTGTTCTTCGCTTTCTCCACGATTTCGTCAAACGGCAGCAGAGTTACATTTTCGTTCAGGGCAGATGTGATCTGTGTCTGATTGCGCCATTCGAAACGCACCACGCCGGAATCATCCACATAAATCGTCAGTCTTTCAGGGTCCGCCCTATAGTCGTATTCGGGCTGCGCGGGCGCGGACACACTGGGGTCGTCCGTGTCCATCTGTGTGGACGCGCTGATATTCAGTACCGGAATACCGTTTATCGTCCGGGCAAAACTGAATTCATAACACTGCCTGGCTGTCTTGACATAATCCTCGTCGTCGTTCTGGTAAAAGTGCTCATAGTAGGTGGCAATATTGGCATCAGCGATCCGCATGTCCTGTATGCCAAGATCGGCAAGGCACTGCATCGCTATTTTCTCGGCGTCTTCACGTGTGGTGGTCATGCCGCGCGGAACAGTGTCGGCGCTTTCTGAATCCATCTGAAAGTCAATATAGTCCCCCTTGCCGTCGTTGTAAAACCTGAAACCAGTGTATAGGAAATCCTGCAAGTGGTTGACGACAGAAATTGTTGCGGGGCTATCCTTGCCAAGCTCCGCGATCACATCCAGGGATGTTTCGCCTTCACTTTCTGTCAGTTGGGTCGTCGCTTGCGTCCTTTCACGCGTTTCAGGCGCGGTTTTGTACTGCTCCTCCAGTTGCTTGAGATATTCTTCATTCACTATCACCGGGATGCCCTCAACAGCCGTATCACTCGAGTATTGCTTTAGGTACACGAGTTCTTCCATGATCTCTTCTTTTGTCTGTACCCGCTCTTCCGTGTACACCGTCGCGCCCTTCAGGAAATACGCCGCAAGCCTGTCCACCTGCTCCTGGGAGAAACCTTCTACACTGACGGCATACACGGGTATATTCTCCGCGGCTGGCACTTCCACCGCCGCATCAATCGTCACCGTCACATCGCCCTTCGGGTTGGTGTATGAATCGGCAAACGTCTCCGGAGCGCCCAGGCGCTCCCGCAACGCCGCTTCCAGCGCGGCCAGCTGCTCTTCATTCTGCTCCTGTGGCTGTACGGGGCTTGCCGCGGGCGAAGCGGACACGTCCGATGCAATCATATCCTCCAGATGGTCGTCGCCCTTGTTCACCACGGGCGGCGTTTCGGGCGTGGGCTGGCACGCGGTCAGCACGCTGGCGGCCAGCATCAGCAGCGCCAGGCAAACGGCGGCAGCGCGGGCTTTCATGCCCGTCCGGGACCGCCGGAACATGCCCCGAACGCGTTTCTCCATCGTCAGTCGTCCGTCCGCCAGACCCATCGCGGCGTGCAGGCGCTGCTGCTCCCTGGTCCCTGCGAAACGGAGCACCGTGCCGATATAGTCCTGCCGCGCGGCCACGCCGATGCTTCGGAGCACACGCGCGTCGCAAGCTGTCTCCATGTCGGCGCGCACCAGCTTCAAGCACAGCCACGTGAACGGGTTGAACCAGTAGACGGCGCGCAGCACGTTCATCAGCGCCAGCACCCACAGGTCGCCATGCTTGATATGCGTCAGCTCGTGCAGGCAGACATGCCGGAGCTGCTCGTCGCTCTGATTTTCAATATCATCCGGCAACAGCAGCGTGGGCCGAAGGATGCCCATCGCCAGCGGCATGCGCAGTGACGACTGTGAGATGAGCCTGATGCGGCGCTTAACGCCCAGCTCGCGCCTGCATTCGTCAAATAGGCGCGCGGCCCTGTCGGACACAGGCCGCCTTGCATGATATGCGCGGCGGCGCAGGTTCACGGCGCACAGCGCCTGTATCGCGCCCATAGCCAATGCACCCGCCGCCCAGATGATCAACGCCCAGTCGGCCCAGCTCAGCGTGAAATGATATTCTGTTTTTTCTGACGGGATATTTGCCCCGGCTTGCTGCCGTTGCGCTTCGAATGGGCTATATGAATTGGATACCGATTGCGAGACGGGGGCTTCCACGTATAAACCCGCGTCAGCTATTTCATCCGTCCGCGCGACCGGCTCATTGTCTGCCGGCGCGCTTTGTGCAGGCGCGTTATCCTGGGTGAATAGTGCCAGAGGGCTTATGGCGCTTTCAAACCCGAACGGGATGACGAGCTTGACGATCACGACGGCCCAGAGCGCGTATTGCAGCACGGCGGATATCCTTTTGGCCAGCAGCGCGCGCAGGAGCAGCATCAGTCCGAAGAGCACCGTGAACACCGCCGCGTTGACCAGCAGCGACATAACGATTGCCTGTGTCACCGCCGCTCACCGCCTTCCTCCTCCAGCCTCTCAGCCAGCCGCAGCAGCTCCTGCCTGTCCCTGTCCGACAGCTGCCCGCTGTCCGCCATGGCCGCGACCAGCGCGCCCATGGAACCGGTGCTGATGCGCGAAAGCAGCGTTTCGCCTTCGGCTTTCAGCGCCTCCCCGCGGGAAACGAGCGGGAAATACAGCTTGTCTCTCTTGTTCTTGTCCTCGCAGCCGATCAGCCCTTTCTCCAGCATGAGGCGCAGATATGAATGATACGTTTTGTAATGCCAGCCGATATCTGGCTGCTCATCCTGCACCGCGGAGATGATCTCGCGCATGGTCTGCGGCTGTTTGCCCCACAGCGCGCGCAGTATCGTCCATTCCGCATCCAGCAGCTTTTTGTCCATGTGGTTCACCGCCTGTTCACAAAAATTTGTATATCTTATAATCATAAGATATTAAACATCTTAATTATATGAGACATCCATTTGTTCTGTCAACAGGTTTTTTCATTATGTCTTAAAAATTCCGTAATATATGTAATATGTCTGTAGTATATATTCCTTTCCCAATACTTGTCAAGGATAAATCCATCTATAGAATAGATGGCAGGCCTAAGTTCACGTGCCATGGTGTTTATGATGGACCCGTCTGTTGTGTCGACCGCCCATAACATGATAGGGTTTGTAAAACAAAGGCCTGTTTATCAGTACCCCTTATCCACATCGATGACCGTACCGTCGATACCGTTGATGGTAAGCAAAGACTTGTCGGAAACCATTTCCATTGGCGGCTCTTCCGGATAATCAGGATATGACACGGTCAGGCTTCCATAGAAATCCCACACCGGCACCAGCAGGCCGCTGAATATATTGTTCTGTTCCATAACGCGCCGCAGCGTGAGCGTGACCCGCGTCACCTTTCCCTCATTGTTTGCGCCGCTTGTATCATAGGTGGCACGGAACATGTTGTCGAATATCCCGGCGATCTCATTGAATGCCAGCATGTTGGCATCCCCGGCCACCGTCTCGACAATGGTATAAGGGGATATCCATGATACGCCGCTGATGCCCTTGCTGCATACATCAATTGTAAACCGCTCATAATACCACTGCTTGCCGTACGCGTCGTCTATGTAGCTGGACAGGCCGTCGCTCGTTACCTGAACACCGCTCACGCTCCGAACCAGCTCCAGTTTATATCTGACATCTTTTGCTTCATTGTCATACTTGCCGTTACGCACATCCAACATCGCAGTCTCATGGTCCGTTAGCTTGGCGTTTCCGTCAAATAATACGTCGTTGTATGAATCGGGCAGCACCAGAATCAACGTCAGGCTGCTCACCTTCATGTCCTCAATACCCGCGGCATCCAGAAAGCCCTGCGCCATATCAAGCGCATTCTGGTACGTGAAGCCGTTTATCTTATCGGGCCTCTCGGTCAGGCTGTCCGGCGTCACCGTTTCGGCATCCACATAGCACGACGCATCCCCGGGCGTGGGCGACAGGTCATAATCCGTGTAGTAAAACCGCGCGCCCTGTGAGGCGGTGTCCGTCACCGTAAATCCGCCAACGTTTTCCTCCTTGATAATGACGCCATCCTTAGTGTTGTTGCGGACTAAAAACGTCTTGCCGCGCTGCACCCGGACGCCGGGAACCTCCGCGAGATCGACGCCGCTGTATTCTGCCCGTACCTTGCCTGTCTGGATGTCGATCTCCTGCTGTATTCCGATCGCGGCATCCGCCGGAACCAGCTCCGGGCTGTCGGCCGCCGAACCGTACCCTTCTTCCAGCTCGGCGATCTTCTCCTCGGCCTGCGCCTTGCTCTCCGCCGCGCTGCCCGGGTCGTTGAGTATCTGCCGCCACATCACCAGGTCTTCTTCGACCTGCGCCTTGGTATATTGCTGTTGCTGCTGATACATGAGTGTGTCGCCGACCAGATAGCCGTACAGCTTGTCCACCAATTCCTGCGAAAAGTCCGCCGGCTCTACGCGCATCACGGGCAGCGCGGCGGCATCCGGCAGCGAGATATCCGCGTCCGCCGTATATGTCAGCCGTCCGTCGGAATAGCTGTTTTGCGCAATAAACCGCTCCGGAATATCCAGTTTCTCCATCAGTATCGCGCGGTTGTCCGGTCCTGCCGGTTCGGGAGAGGTTATGACCGTTTCATCCGTTTCCGTTGCCTTTTGGATCAGGTTGTCCACATTCTTGCCGGTGACAAGCGGTTTTTCAGGCGTCGCCTGACAGCCCGCGAATGCCGCCAGCATCACAATAACCAGGATCATCGATAATACTTTTTTCATAAACCCGCACCTCTTGTCTTGATACGCCCATTATGCCGAACCCGCGGCCGGCAATGGTTATCAAAACATTAACACTTGGTTATCGCGTTTCGAATATCACTCTCACACTGGTCCCGTGCCGCAGCTCACTCCGGATGTCCAGCTGCGCCCCGTGTGCCTGCGCAATGCGCTGGGCCAGAGCCAGCCCCAGCCCCACGCCGCCATGTCGTTTGCCGCGCGCCCGGTCCACCATATAGAACGGCTCTGTCACACGCGAAATCTCGTCAGGCGGAATACCGCACCCATCGTCGCGCACTTCAATGGCATTGCCATAAGCGCTCAGCCAGACGGGCTGGCCCCGTTTCGATGCTTTGGACGCATTGTCCACCAGGTTGACCAGCAGCGAGCGCATCAGGTCGAAGTCCATCGGCAGCCATTCATCGCCGCAGTCAACGATCAGGGGTGTGCCGCGCTTTTCCAGCGTCTCCGCCATGCTCGCAGCCACTGCGGCAAACAACGTACGCACGGGCTGGTGCGTCGGGATGATGCTCTCTTCCAGCGTAATCAGCTTTAACAGCTTTTGCGTCAGCCTTTCCAGCCACGAGCACTGGTCATGGATATGGTGAAGCGAACGCGCCCGCTCCTCTTCATTCATTTTTGTATTTATCAACGTGTCGGAATGAAGCAGCAGCGCGGTCATGGGCGTCTTGAATTCATGCGTCACACCGCTGATAAACAGCTGCTGCCGCCGTGCTGTTTCCGTGAGAGCCGCAACATGGGTTTCCACCGCATCCGCCATGCTGTTGAAATCCGCTGCGAGATTCCCCACCTCGTCATGCGTGTGTACCGCAGCGCGCTTATGATAATCACCGCCCGCAATCTGCCGCGACACTTCCCCCAGCCGACCAAGCGGCCTTAGGGCCCGTTTAACCAGAAACGTGACGAACGCCACTCCGGCAGCAATGCCGGCTGCGCATATCAACACAAAACGCCATGTCATCGCTGTGATCTGGTCATAGACGCCCGTGATGTCCGACACGACGTAGATGCTGTAGGTGCTGCTCTGCACATGTGTCCGTCCTCCGGCGATGAGCAAATGCCGCCCCTCCCAGACGCCTGTATAATGCCTTTGTTCGGACAACCCAATGTCACCGTTCAGCGGCAGCAGCGCCTCCGGGAGGACGCCGGCCTGCGACACCAGTGTTTCTCCTTCGCGCAGCAGCACACCCGTCTCATCGGCGAATTTATTGAAGCAGTATACCGCCATCGCGTACTGCACGGCTTCGCCCGCATCCTCCGGCATATAATAATCTGCCATCGAGGAGAATGAGTTCAGCAACGACCGCTGCTTGTCCTTCACCTGTTCCGTTGCCAGCACCAGCAAACTATCCTGCGCCTGAAACAGCAAAACAGCGCTGCAAGCCACCACAACAAGCAGCAAGACCAGCGCACAAACAGCGGCGATTTTTATCCACAGCCTCATGTTAATCCTCCAGACGATACCCCGTTTTGGATACCGTCTTGATCTCGTTCTCCAGGCCCAGCTTCCTGCGGATATTGGCAATATGCACATCCACCGTGCGCGGCCCGCCGAAAAAATCCACACCCCATACCTCATTGAGCAGCCGCTCGCGCGGCACGGTGCGGTTCTTGTATTTCACCAGCATCACCAGCACGTCGAATTCCAGAGGCTTGAGTGATATATCATGTCCGGCACGCGCCACCGTGCGGTTTTCCGTGTCCACCGTGATGTCCCTGAAACGCAGCACGCGGTTCAGCTTTCCCGCTCGCTCCAGCACTTTTTCGATGCGTACCAGCAGCGTGACCATCTCGAACGGCTTGACGATATAATCCTCCGCACCGCCGCGCAGCCCTTTGATCTCCGACACCGAATCCGTTTTGGCCGTGATGTAGATCACCGGGATATTATGCCGCTCCATATGTTCAAACAGCGCAAAGCCGTCCAGCCCCGGCAGCATGATGTCCAGCAGCGCCAGATCAAACGAATGGTCTTCTTGAAGGTGGTCCGCCGCCTTCTGGCCGTCGTCGAAAACCATATAGTCGTAACCGGCATATTGCAGATTCACGGCAATGCCTTCTGAAATGGCCTTATCATCCTCTACGATCAGCAAACGGTTGGGCATTCTGTGCCTCCTTTACCATGTTCTTATTATTCTAACACAATCACCTCCGGCAAATGGTTATCAAAATATTACCGGCCTTTTTTGTTGGAAATGAAAAAAAGGGCATATGCCCGTCTTCTCAGTACCCCTTCGTCCGGTCGATCACACTGCCGTCTATCGCGTTGATGGTCAGCATGCTCTGCCCGGTTTCATTCCAACTGGTATAGGACTGCGTATTGCCCTCCGCATCCTTGAAATAGACGGTCTTGTTGCCGAAGAAGTCCCAGGCCGGAATCAGCAGCCCCTGCATCAGGCTGTTTTGCTCCGTGATGCGTGCGTATCCCAGGCATACCGCGCCGATGTTCAGCTCCGCGCGCGTCTGCGATTCATCCACGCTGTTGATCAGTATCATCTTCTCGAACACATCCTGCACCTTGGCGTACGGCAGCAATGCGGCATCCTCTATGACCGTATCGCCCATGGTATATGGACTGTCCCACACCATTTCCACAATGCCGCTGTCGTTTATGATCAGCGTCATGCGTTCATATGTCCAAATCCAGATGTTGTCCGCAGCCGTGTCATCCCACGCGCTGTCCACATTGGCATATGTGACGGGAATGCCCCCCACCGTACGCACATACTGAAGGCGGTACGCCTTGATGGTATTGCCCGTGGGGGTACCGCTGCCCGCGTATTCGCTGCTCGATCCGCCGATCACCTGCTCGACTACCGTGCATTGCAGATAGTCTACGCCGATGCGGGTCAACAAATTATCCGCGATCTCCTGCGCCTGCTCCCGAGTGATCGACGGATATTCCAGCGTCGCAGCCACCGCGCGGCCGCGGTCCATCCCGGACTGTTCCCATTCCTTTGGCGTAAAGTACATCCCCGCCGCGCTGTCATAATCGCCGCGGCGCAGATACTGCGCATACTGCGAGTGCTCGCTGTTCACCACGAACAGCGAGGCTATGCCGCCTGTTTCACACGGCTGGCCCAGGTGCACATAGGCCACGCCGTCCTCGGTCTGCATCGCGCCCGTTACCTCCACGGCATCCTTTTGCTCCGGCGCTTCCGCCAGCAGCTTCTCATACAACCCGATGGTCTGATTGATCTCGTCGAGTTGGTTGCCTGAGCGTGCCGCCGCTTCACTGCCGCCAGCCTCAGAAGGCGGAGGTTCGCTTTCGCCGCCGTTCGTCTCGGGCTTCATCCCCTGCGCCTCCAGCGCCGCCTTGGTTTGCTTGAACGACGTCAACAGCGCCGCAATATCGTCCTTCGTAAGCACCGCCAGCGATTCCGTGTCATATAATTGTCCGTCACCGAACAGAGCGCCGACCAGCGCATCCACCGTATCCTGACCGAACGCTTTGGGCGTCACCCGGACGACGGGTATACTGTCCGTTTCGGGAAGCGCCACAGCCGCATCAGCCGTCACCCGGACGGTCCCGGTCGCATCCATAAAGTCTGCTTCATACCGCTCCGGCACGCCCAGCTTTTCCATAAGACTGCTCTGTTTCTCCTGCGGCGAGCTCGCCATATCCAGCATCTGCTGCAGGTCCTTGCGCACCACCACACCGTTTTCCGGCGTGGCCTGGCAGCCCGCAAGAAGCGCCGCCAAGGCAATTAACAAAAAAACCCTCAACAATTTCTGCATTTGCTTTTCCTCAGTAGCCCTTGCTGATATCGATCACACTGCCGTCGATCGCATTGACGCACAACAGAATATACTGTCCCGTCTCATCCTTCTCATCCTTATATATGCGCTCACGCACACCATAAAAGTTCCATACGGGAACGAGCAGGCCGCTTTCGATAGAGCCCTGCTCAACCACGCGCATCATCTCCAGCCGCACTTCGTTAACGCGGCAGGTTAAATTATCTGTTTCTTTGGCAGTGGCGCTATATGTAATGGGTATCATCTTTTCCAGAATCGCCTGAACCTCGGAGAAAGACAATAATGCGCAGTCGTCCACCGTGGTCTCCAGTAATTCCAGCGGTGCTGACCACTCCACTGAGATGATGCCGTTATCGTTCACCATAAAACCCATTTCCTCATAGTTCCATTGCATGATGTACGTCCCCTCGTTAATGCCCTCTCCTGAAGAAAACTGGTCATCTGCAAGAGGGGTATCCGTCATCACATATGTGCTGCCGCTTATCCTTGCACTGGGCAGCTCGCCGTTAATCAGCCGTATGCAGGTGATACGGTACGCATAATGCTCCGCCAGGGCGATCTTTCCGTCATACACACCCGTTTCCTCGTCGTTAACTAATCTCATACCATACACCACCATGGGCGTATCCATCTGTGCGAGGAAATCCTCCACAATCTTCTGCGCCTGGGCGGGGGTGGTCTTGATGTGCTGCTTGAGTGAATCATCCAACACGGTATTTACATCCACCTCAAGCGTATTGACCTGCCCGTAGTTATGGTTGGCGTCCGCCGTGTAGAAACCCATTCTCGCCGGACTGATCACGTCACCATCTTTGGAGCGCGTTATATTCTGCGCACTGAAACCCATCGAATTGTCTTGCGTGCTTCCGCCCGCAAAGGCGTACCTGCTGACGTATCTTTCATTTGTCGTGGCTTCACGAAGCGTGCTGTCCGCCATAGTCGTTTTGATCTCGTCCGGCGCGGAGGCATACTGCGCCTCCAGTTCCTCGACATAAGCCTTGGTCTGCTCCAGAAAATCTTCATTTCCGGGCTCGTTCTCAACCTCCGCAATGGTTTTGCGAAGGTTGACCAGCTGCACCTCCAGTTCGCTCTTGGTCCAGCCATTCTCCCGCCGCCAAAGCACCGTGTCCCCAACAAGGGCGTTCCAGTACGCTGAAACCTGCTCCTGCGTGAATTCACCCTGCCGCACACGAATGATGGGCATGCTGTTCGCATCCGGTACTGTTACCGGCGCATCTGCCACAAGCGCAAATACCCCCTCCATGGTTTCCAGCGACAGTTTCTCCGGCGCACCCGTACGCTCCCGCAGGGACAGGGCGCTGGGCTTGGCAGCCTCATATGTCGCTTCGGCCTTCTCGATCATCTGCTCCATATCCTTCTGTACGACGATTGGCTCTTCCGGCGTGGCCTGGCAGCCCGCAAGCAGGACAATAACACCTGCCAGAAACAGCAATCCCTTCAATATCTTCGTCATTTGTTCTCCTCAATAGCCCTGCAGCACATCGATCACGCTGCCGTCGATCGCATTGACCGAAAGCAACGGGAAGTACCCGTCATCCACCACTTCCAAAACATCCTCTCCATTCATGGCTGTCATGGTTCCATAGAAGTTCCATACGGGAACGAGCAGCCCTGTCGTAAACGAGTCCCGTTCCATAATGCGCTGCAGTGAAAGGCGGGTATGGGTCACATCGACGCGGACGTCCGAGTATAAGTCCGTATACGTGCCATAGCGGATCGGCATCATCTTTTCAAACACACCCTGGATATCGCTCCATGGTTTTATCGACGTGTCCTCTATCAGCATCTCGGTAACACTGAGCGGGCCCGTCCAGAAAAGATTGGCGATACCCGCACCGTCCACAGCGATCGTCAGTTTCTCATACATCCATTCCTTCCCGTAGGACATCTGTTCAATCGATGTCATGCTGCTGTCATGGTCGCTCTCCACCGGCACGCCGTTCACCACCCGCAGCAGGCGGAATACGTACGCCTGCCGCTCCGGCTGATTGCTTTGATCGGGCACGCCCATCTGCTCCATCATTTCCATTTTTCCGTCGGGGTCATCGCCGCTCCACGGCTCCTCTTTGCTGGTATACAGCTCCACATGGTCAATGACCATATCGTCCAGGCCGGCATCCGCCATAAGCCTTTCAACCGTCTCACGTGCCTGCAGCGGCGTAATGGTCAGCAGGCAGTTCTCCGCCGGGCCGCCCGAAAGCGACAGGGCGGTCACGTCGGCAAGCTTTGTCCCCTGCCGCCCCAGTTCCGTACCGCTCCCTTCACGCATGAACTCAATCCGGGAACCGCTGCTCGGCGCAATGTTCTGCGTGTTGCCCTGCTCATCCACATACGAGTAGATGCTCGTATCCAAATAGTCGATATCGTTGTATACCTCGAACTTCATGGCATGGGGCAGCGTATCCGACGTGTAAAAGACCTGTATATCGTTGGGATCGGAGGCTGCTTTGAGGTAGGTCTGGATGCCGCTCCCGGCCTCCGTGTTGTCATGTTCAACATCCCGTGTCTGCAGGGTACCGTCGGAGGGAACTACCTCAATATGATCAGGGGCGATCTCGTACTGCTGCCTTAAGTAGTCAAGGTTCGAATTGATTGAGCGAATGGCCTCGTCGTCCGTTGCCGACGTGAGCAGCGCCTGACACTTCAGTATCTCTTCCTGATAACGGGCTTTATCCGGCATCTCCGGCATGATATACATCTGCGTATTACCGCACAGCGTTTTAAAAAGCGTATAGACCTGTTCCTGCGAGAATTTGGCGGCCTCCACGCGCGCCATGGGCAACGAGGTCGTCCCCGGCAGATCAATGGAGACATCTGCGTGAACCTTCACCCCCTGCTCATCGATATCCGCTTGAAAGCGCTCCGGCACGCCGTAGTGCGCGCAAAGCTCGGCATAGCTCAAGCCAGATGGAGGCGGAGGAGAACCGGCTTCATCGCTTTCCTCCATGCCCTTCTCGATCATCTGCTCCATGTCCTTCTGAACCACCACCGGCTCTTCCGGCGTGGCCTGACAGCCCGCAAGCAGCAAGGCAATGGACAGCACGGCCCATATTGCTGTAACAGCTCTTTTCATCTGTCTCTCTCCTTCGCGTATTCCACCCCACCGCCCGGTCAGTAACCTACGCTCCGGTCGATGATGCTCCCGTCGACCGCGTTGATGGTGAGCCAGACCAGCCCAGGGTCCTTGAGAGTATGTGATTTTTGCTCGCCGTTCTCCTCGTAATGGGTTGTGAGCGTGCCGAAGAAATCCCATACCGGAATGAGCAGACCTTTTGTTTGGTTATCCTGTTCCGTAATGCGCGCCAATCCCAGCCGGACTTCGGTGATGCTCATGTCCGCGCCGACCTGTGTGTAATATGAATTTCCGATAAGGATCATCTTTTCAAATACGTCTTTGATTTTGGAAAAAGGAAGCATAGCGGTATCGCTTGTGACGGTGTCCAAAAGCCGGTATGGGGCCGTCCATGTCATCGTTTTAACGCCGCCGCCATCCACGATCAGCGTCATCTTCTCATAAGCCCAGTTCCAGATCGTTTGCTCGTCGCCGCCGCCTACGCCGTCAATATAGGTATGCGTAACGGGAACCTTTTGCACCATGCGGACGTATTGCAGTCGATACGCTTTGTATAGGCTTCCTTCTCTGTCCCCTTTTCCGTAGGTCCCCACAACCCGTTCATTCTGCGCACAGGCCAGATAGTCAATGCCCAGTTGCTCCAGAAAGCGGTCGGCTGTCTCCTGCAATTGCGCCGCCGTCATCACGGGGTCAGAAATATCGCTCAGCTGCTTTCGCCCGGCAGAACCAACCATATCATACCATTCGTCTTCAGCGTAATATTGCTCAACAGAGGTGGCGAAATCGCCGCAGTTGATGTATTCAATCCTGTACTCATTGTATGGCTCGTAATTGGTGACATAGAGCGAACGCATGCCGCCCTCAGGGTTCATTTGCGCCATATTGGCAAATTCGATGCGTTTTCCTTCGTATTCCTTCCTCTCCTCGTCGGGCAACCCTTCCATGACAAATGACGGCTGAAACTTCCCTGTCACTTCCACGAGCTGCTTATCCTGCGGCGCATCATCAAGCTGCTGTTCCAGCGCTTTGATGGATGCGTTGATCTGATCCAGTCGGTTGCCGTTTCGGGCGCTGCCTGATGATGGTTGCGGCGCTTCGGTTGCATTCGGTTCGTAGCCCATCGTATCCGGGTTAAGCGGTTTCAACCCCTGATGTTCAAGCTCCATCTTACGTACGGCCAGCTGTGCGAGCAGCTGCGATATTTGGGATTTGGTCAGTTCAGCAAGCCGATACGGTTCATAGAGCTGCCCCGGCTCAAACAGGACGCCAATCAGTCTGTCCACCGTCTGCTGGTCGAATGGCTGCGCCTCTACCCGGATGATGGGTAGGCTGTCAGCTTCGGGCAATGTAATATTCGCATCAACGGCGACCTTGAAGTTGCCTCGCGCGTCCTCAATATGCGACTCATATCTTTCAGGAATGCCCAGCCGCTCCGCCAGGCTCCCTTCCGAGACGGTTTCGGAGGTGGCCAGTACCAGCATCTGCTCCAGGTCTTTCCCCACCACCGCCGGTTTCTCCGGCGTGGCCTGGCAACCCGCAAGCAAAATAAACGTCACCGCCAGCAACAGCAACAGTGTTCTTTTCACGCCTTATCCCCCCTTATCGCCTGATAGCGCCAGTCTAGCCCGCCCATCTGCAACAAGTATTCATCAGTCTGTAAACGGATTGTAATTTATTACCGTACCGCTGTGTTCTGTACCGTCATGATCTGCCCTCTGGTCTCGTTCATCACACCCGTGACAATCTTGGGCACGGCCAGCATCGAGAACGCCAGCAGCAGTGCCAATACCACATACAGCAGATTCCATTTATTCTTCAGCATTGTTCAAACACCACCTTTGCCGTCGTTCCCTTGCCCGGTTCGCTTTTAAACTCCAGTCGTGCGCCGTGCAGCCGCGCGATCTCCTCCGCGAGTGCCAGCCCCAAACCGATGCCGCCCGCCTTGCGGCTGCGCGACTTGTCCACCATGTAGAACGGCTGCGTGATCCTGCCGAGCTCGGCCTTTGGTATGCCTCTGCCGTGGTCGGTGACGGAAATCACGTTATCCGCAGCCGCCATTTCAATCGTATCGCCCGAGTTGGAGGCCTTGCCCGCGTTGTCGATCAGGTTGAGTATCAGGCTGATCAGCAGATCCCTGTCCATCAGCAGCGTATCCATTGTGCAGTTTATCGTCAGCGCAAGGCCGCGCTGGCGGAGCTGCTCCGCGCAGGACATGCGAACCTCTTCCAGAAGATCCGGCACACGGCTTTCTTCCAGACAAACGCTGTCGTTCTGGTGCAGGACGATGAGTTGCATCAGCTTCTGCGACAGCCGCTCCACACGCGTACATGCCGAATCGATACGCATCAGCGCGTCCTCGCGCTCCTCCTCGTCCATGCGTGTGCGCAGCAGTGTCTGTGCGTTGCCGGAGATGGAGGTCATCGGCGTTTTCAGCTCGTGCGTCAGCGCGGACATGAACAGCGTGCGTCTGGCCGCCTCTTCCTGAAGCGCCCGAACCCGGCTCTCCACCGCTGCCGCCATTTCATTGAAGTGCACGGCCAGCTCGCCCACCTCGTCCCTCTCATTTGCCGCGACGCGCCCGTCATACACGCCCGCCGCAATGGACGCAGCGCCTTTCTTCAGCTCTGCCAAAGGCCGCAGCACCAGCCGCACCAGCAGCACGGTGACGACGCCCGCCGCCAATATCACGGCCAGGTTGATCAGTGTGAACTGATAGGACAGCGCTTCCATACCGGTGTACACGGCGCTGATATCGCTGATCACATAGAGCTGATACGGCGTCTCCTGAACCTGCAGTCTGCTCCCCGTGATCAGCATCGATGCGCCGCCGATGTTCTGTATGACGTATTGCTGGCCGTCCCCTTCCAGCGGCAGATATTCGCGCGGGTCCATATTTGTCGCGTTATAGATAAAATCACCATCAGAAATCAGGATGGTGGCGTTGTCGGAAAACTTATTGATGAAGTGGCGCGCCAGGCTGCGCTGCGCTGTCGTGCTGTAGGTTGCGTCCAATTCGCCCTCCATTGCAGCGCTCCACGACGCGGCGCGCAGCTGCTGACCTGTCAACACGCTCTCCACAGCGTTATCAAGGTTGTTCCGCCCGGCGCTCAGCAGCATGATGAGGCTGCATATGCCGGTGGCGAGCGTCACCATGATGAGCGCGATCAGCGATAGTTTCAGCCATAGCTTCATGTCAGTCCTCCAGCCGGTAGCCCATTTTGGATACCGTTCTGATGCGCTCCGCCATGTCCAGCTTTTTGCGCAGCTGCCCGATGTGCACGTCCACGGTGCGCGTCTCCCCCACATAATCCACGCCCCACACGCCGTGGAGCAGCCGCTCGCGCGAAAGCGCGATGTTCTTGTTTTTGGCGAGCATCACGAGCAGGTCAAACTCCATCGGCTTCAGGGTGATTTCCTTGCCGTTGCGGCGCACGGAGCGTTCCAGCAGGTTGACCTCGATATCTCCCACATTCAGCACCTGCTGCATGCGGCCCGTGCGTTCCAGCACCTTCTCGATGCGTACCAGCAGTTCCAGTATCTCAAACGGTTTGACGATGTAGTCCTCCGCACCGTCACGCAGGCCCTGCACCTTGGCGTCAAGGTCTGCCCTGGCGGTGAGGTATATCACCGGGATATCATGGCGCTTCAGATGCCCCATCAGCTCAAACCCGTCCATGCCGGGCAGCATCACGTCCAGCAGCGCCAGGTCGAAGTCGCGGTCCCGGTTCAGCGCACGGGCCGCATCCAGGCCGTCGTCATATGCGGATACAGCGTAGCCCGCCGCCTTCAGGTTTTTTTGAATGACCTTTGAGATGGACTCATCGTCTTCTACGACCAGTATCCGGTTTCTCGCCATGGCAGATACCTCCAAATATGCTGCAACCTTACCACACCCGCAGTAATCAGGTGTTCATCAGGCTGTAAACAGATTGTAATTTGAGATTATTGTTTATTGCCATGGATGTCAACCAATGCGGTAACTTCAATCATGGTCCATCTATGTAAAATAAAAAAAGAAAGCCGGAGATTTCCGGCGAATTGCAGGTAACCGTATTATGGAGAGTTGGCGGTACAGCTGCCCGTACACGGCCCTTACACGCGGTATTTCTCAATCAGTCCGCGAATCTCATCCAGGCTCTTCATGCCGTCGATGGCGTTCAGCTCTGACAGGCTGCAGGCCGCAGCGCCCGCCCCAGCCGTCAGCGCCTCTTCAATGTCATAGTCCCGATAAAACGAGTAGAGCACGCCCGCACAGAACGCGTCGCCCGCCCCCACAGTGCCCTTGATATATCCCGAGGGCAGCCGCAGAGACGGCACATACACGAAACGGCCGCCGCGCTCCAGCGCGCAGGCTGCCTCGGGCGCGTGGATCACCACGCGTTCACGCACACCCGCATCCATCAGCTTTCCGCACACCGCCTTCAGCGCGTCCTTGTCCAGCACGTCGTCCCGCCGAACCGGGGTGCCGCATATCATGGACGCTTCCACCTCATTGATGATGATATTGTCGCAGTATTTCAGGCTGGGTGTGACAACGCGCGCGAAACGGTCGCCGTTCTCGCTGACCACATCCATCGACGTTTTCAGCCCTTTCTGCTGCGCATACGCCAGCGCTTTCGCCATCACCGTCCCGTACTCCGGATCGGACGCGTCAAACCGGTCCAGCAGCAGCGCATAGCCGATATGGAAGAAACGGCTTTCTATGCTGTCGAAGTCGATATCTTCGATGCCGAACACCGCGTTGGCGCCCCTGGCGTGAAAGAAGGTGCGCGCCTTGCCCTCCGACACCGTCATCACATCCGTAAACGACGTGACGGTGCTGCCGTTGACCTTGACGCCGCCGGTACTGATGCCGTACTGTGCAAGCGTGTCCGTCACATATTGCCCGTTGCTGTCGTCTCCCACCATACCCAGCGCTTCGATATGCAGGCTGCTGTCGATCTTCGCCAGGTCTATCGCCGTGTTGGTCACGCAGCCACCCACGCTCATCTGCACGTTGCTGATGTTGCTCAGCATGCCTTCGGAAGGATAGATATCGATCTCCTTCACAAAGTCCACAATCAAATTGCCCGCTATCGCGATGCCGTCTTTCATTTGTGTTTTTCCTTTCCCGCGAGCCCGGCAAGCCGTTCCCTCCAGCGCTACAGCATATGGCCGCGAATGTTTTTGCCCGGATGATCATTCGCGATGAATGTGCCATTGCGCAGCGGTACCGGTTTGCTCATGCAACAATCCCATACGGAATTAATGCGCGTATCATAGTTTTCTCCAGCGCATGGTTGATTTCCTCTTTGTCCACACATCAAAGGCTGAATGTTTTGGGCTCATCCGAAATACGACACGATGACGCCGCCCATGTTGACGGATAAATCCGTCACACAGCGACGCCCCTTTCTTTATAATATTTCGTTATGCCTGGTTGTCTTCGGTGTCTTCTGAAAAGCATTTGGTTGGTTCATTTGGCTCAACGGTTTAGGCGTCCGGAGGGCGGGCTGCAAATACCCATAATACCCATGAGTTTTGCGCCGATGAAGGGAGGCTGCCCTCCCTTCCGTCAGTCCTTATCCCGGCCGAATACCGCCCGGGCGCTTTCCGCCTGCGGATCGTGCTTGATCTTTTTGGACCGGAACGTGCCGTCGTCCTTCTTGTTGTTGCTGGTGCTCTTCATTTTGTTGCTTTTGCCCATGTCCTATCCCTGCCTTTTCGTGTTGGGGCCCATGGCCTCTTTTTGCGTATTGTGATGTTGGTTCTGGTTTTGCGGGGACAGCCCTTCGCCTTTCAGCTGCACCTTGTCCGCCGCATAGGCTTTAATACCTCTATTCTTTTTCATTTTTATCACCTCATATGTATTATGGCTTTTCTGCACCTGCAGATTCATCTTGTTACACGCAAAGAAAAAGCGCCTGTTCTCAGACGCTTCTGTTTATGTATTGATTGATTTTATCAACCGTTGGGCCACAGCGCGGCTACCTCTTCATTCGAAAGGTCAAACTTGTTTTTCAGTTCTTTGATCATAAAATCATGCCGCTCTGAGATACAGTTTCGGAGTTTTTCAATCTCATTCTCCCATTTGCTCACGGATGACGGCGTATGCCAGCGCTCAATATGGCGCGGCATTTCGTCCCGGATGGAGCCCACCATCTCATCGTACACCTCTAGCATGTGGTCTACGGAGAGCGTGGTGTTCATCACCTCCGCATACCGCTTGATAAACTGATCGCGCCATTCGCCGTTGCGGTACAGCGAATAGAACAGGCCCATATCCACAAAAGAGGTGATCACACCCAGCTCATCGGTGTTCGTCACACCTGCCGGGTTGAAGAAGGACCACGCGCTGGAAGTGGGGCCGTTCCTCAAAGCTCCGTCCAGATCAAAGAACAACGGTATCCATGGCAGACTGTTGTCCGTGGTGTGGGTGTACTTCTGGTTATAGTAGTCGGAATTGCTGAAATACGTCTGTGCGATCAGATAATCCGTAAAATAATCCACATCGATCAAAGACATGTACTTGTTCCACTTCTCCTCACTGCCTGCGCTGCTTCCGGCGATCGAGAACAATTCATTGATTTGCTTGCTTGTGCCCACATACGCGTATTTGGTGGAGCGCACCATGTCCAGCTTGCCGGGGTCGATGCCGAATTTGCTGGCCAGATAGTCCTCATTCTGGTTTTCCTTGAATTCATACAGACCCCAGTAACTGCCGTTAATATACACCGCCGCAAACCTTGACTGCATGTTGGCAATGTTAAGCCCGTTGGTGACCATATGGAAATAAGCGTCGCGCACGCAGGACAACGGCCTGTCCTGCCCCATGTTGCGCAGCGACAGTGACGTGAAAGTCTTGATATCATAGTCCTCAAAGAAAGGATATGTCACAGAGCTGCGCCCGTAGCCGCCGCGCATATACAGGTTGATCGACTTTTGCGGGTATGTGCGGGTTCCTGCACCCGCGATACGAAAGCCCGCGGGGAAACGCACGCCCAGCGTGCCGTCCGGTTCGTAATACTCCACATATCCCGCACGCTCGTAATCATATTTGCGCTCAGTGCTGCTGAACACATAATTCAAATCGCTCTGCGTCATTGAGAGGCAGATGACGGGAAGCGAGTGCTTTTCCTCAAACAAATACGTGGCCACCGTCTCGTCGCTGTTCAGCTTTCCCGGCGCGATGGCAACGGCCCGCACCGTCTGCGTGGAGGAGATGGTGATGGGCGCGCTGTATACCGTGGAGTTCGACGTCGGTGTGGAACCGTCCAGCGTATAATGGATCTTTGCGTCCGGCGTATTTGTACTCATCTCCAGCGTGACGGACCCCGACTGATAGCCGCCTTTGGCAGAAAAAAAAGGCGCGGCGCAGTAACCGCTCACCGTTTTTTCACTGTTCTTTGCACCGGGCGTCGGCGTTTGGAACAACCCCGTTGTCCTTACGGCCACGTCCACGATGCCCTTGGACAATCCGGGCCGCAGCACGCCCGTGTCCATCTGGTCCAGCACCACCCCGGCCGGGCTGGACAGATAAAGCGTCTCGCCGGAGCTGCTTATTTTTAATTCGCCTGTCGCGTCATCCTTATTGTAACCCTTAATGACTGCGTATCCGCCCGCCTTGACCGTCGTGGAGCCGACCGGCCATTTTGTCAGGTCATTGCGGGAGTCGGACAAATAGTACCCCGTCAGGTCCACATCGCTGTCCTGATTGTTGTATATCTCCACCCAGTCGGGCTTGCCGCTTTTGGCCTCGCTCACCGTCGCCACTTCGCTGATCATCAGGCCAAGTGCGGAGGCGCCCGCCGACGTGATCTCAATAAGCCCTTGCGTGTCGTTGGGCATCTGCGGCGTGGGCTGCGGATAATACAGCCATGTTCCGTCCGCCGAAAGGCCGTACGACACGTTGTCGCTGTTCTCCTGCGGCACGTCCGCCGCCTCGAACG
The DNA here is from genome assembly GCA_023428025.1 of Bacillota bacterium. GTDB lineage: Bacteria > Bacillota > Clostridia > Christensenellales > SZUA-584 > SZUA-584. The sequence goes on along the minus strand of JAEYZN010000040.1, from coordinate 4,804 downwards.
TCCCCGTGCTCAGCTGCGTCAGGAACAGTTTTGTCTCCCCGGCGCCCAGCCTGAAGCTGGTGTGCAGCTCGCCGTCGTCCGTCCTGTCTTTGCCGGACAGGAAGATCAGCGCGTATCCGCCCGCCGGCAGCTCGCGGCCGGGCAAGCGCCATTTGAGCAGGCGGTTTCCGTTGTCCGAAAGCGCGTAGTTTCCAAGGTCCACCGCTTTGCCCGACGCGTTGTACAGCTCCACCCATTCGCTGCGTTCCCCGTCCTCGTCGATGGCGGAGAACGTATTCTTCAGCAGCAGCTCGTTGATGCGCACGTCACCGGCGCCCTCCGTAAAGCTGCCCTGGCTCAATTCGCTGTCACCGTTCTGCTGGCCCGGTGTCGGCTGCGTGTAATAGACTTCGCCGCCGCTGCCCGGCCCCACGGAAAGCCCCGGCACGGTGTCTGCGTCCCATGTCAGCATGTCCACGATGGTCCCCATGCTGTTGGTCACGGCGATGGTGGTCTCACCGGCGCTGATGCTGAACGGTATCTGGTCCTCGCCTGTCTCGCCGGTGAACCTGAGCACCGCGTAAGCGCCCGGCGCCAGCTCGATGTCGGGCATGCGCGCCTTGGTGGGATTGGACAGGTTTTCGGTGATGTAAAGGCTGGAAAGCTCAATGGCTTCCGATCCGTCGTTATAAAGCTCCACCCAGCCGTAGGGCGCGTCGTTCGACACGCTTTCGGGCAGCATTTCGGTGATCTTCAGCGGCACCGTGTCGCTGCTCTTAAGCTCCTCAAGCGAAGTGAAGGAGCGGGTGGTGTTGGGTTCCCCAGGCGTGGGAATGAAGTATTTATACGTTCCGTCTGCATCCAGGCCCCACGCCAGGTCTGTCTCCAGCGCAGGCACGTCCAGAGTCTGAATAGCGCCGTTCGGCGAGGACAGGGTCAATACGCAGCCGTTTTTGGATAACTTGTATCCTGTGCAGACAGCGTCCGATTCCACGCCTTCCGGCTGTCCGCAGCAATATACGAGCAGGTATTCCCCCGGGCCCAGTTCCACTTCGGGGAAGGAAAACTTATTGGTGGTGTTTTCAATGATTGAATAATCCTTCAGGTTGATGGTCGTGTCGGTGTTGTTATAAAGCTCGATCCAGTCCGGCTGCCCAAATATGGGGTCAACGAGTGAATTGGAATTGGAACTGACCACTTCGGATATGATCAGTCCTCTTGTATTTTCGGCAGAAGCTTCCACACTGCAGCCTGCCGCCGCTATCGCCATGATGATCGACATACCGATCAGCAAGGCTTTCCTGATAATCCTTTTTCTCATACCGTTCCCGTCTTTTTTCTGTGCTTGATATCAACCCGACGTTTCCGGGTTCAAAACCGCAATGCCTATTATAGTCGCTTTACGCAGATTTAACAACATTCTAACATGCCATATAAAGAGGAATTCATAAATTTTTCAAAAAATGGTTAAATACTTGCTTGCAAAGATGTCTGACTGCTTTACTGCAGACGGTCAGGCCGGATTTGTGGAACCAATGAACGAATAATTTCTATTATAACATTTGGCTGCAACATATGATATGATAAGATATAAGGTATTGTGGGGTGTTTATGATGTTTTCCCTGTTTTTTCTCGGCAGGAATGATCCGGAACTGAAGCTGGGAGGCCCCTACGCGCCGTTCTCCGCCGCGCACATCGCCGTCACGCTGGCAGCTTTTGCGCTTGTTGCGCTCGCTGCCCGCTTCATACGGCGCCAACACAGCCGCTCACGGCTGGCCCTGGCCGGCTGCGTTTACGGATTCCTTGTGCTGCTCAACATATTGCGGCTGGTCTGGGAAAGCACCGCCGGCGAATTCGATATCCGAACCAGCCTGCCGCTGGAGCTGTGCGGCCTGCAGATGTTCATATTGCCGCCTGCGCTTTTTTCGCGCGGCAGGTTTGGCGGCTGGATGCGTGAATTCGCGTTTTCATACGGCACGCTTGGTTTTGTGTTGTCCCTGATTATGCCGTTCACCACGCTGTACGACTATCCGGTCTGGCATTTCCGCACGGTGCAGAGCGTGCTTTACCATTCAGCGCTCGGCATCGTCTGCCTCTCGCTCCCGGGCCCCGGCTACGAGCCGCAGGTCAGAAACGCCCGCAAGGCCTATGTCGTCCTCGCCGCGGCTGCCGTTCTGTCGGGCACGGCCAACATATTGACAGGCGGCAACTACATGTATACCGCAGCTCTGCCGCTGCCCACGCAGATCGTTCCATGGCCGTATTATCTGCCGCTGCTGCTTGGCTTCGCGCTGCTGGCCGGACGTCTGCCGTATTATGTATTCCATTTCCTGAAAACCCGCAAAACGGCGGATACGGCTTCAGATTATCCAAACGAGTGTAACCAAAGCCAATAAAAATAGCGACCAGGCAGGGTAGGTGGCCTCCCCCAAAAGGCAAATGAAACAGCGGATGCCCGTCTCATTCGAACACCCGCCGCTTCCTGTATTTATATTCAGCCTTCAAGAACACAGCGCACCGGCAGTCACCTGCCGGCATGCTGTGTACAGGTCAGAAGCGCGAAAGCGTTCTCCCCTTCGTATTCCTCCAGAACCTTCAGATCGTCCGGGCTTGACCGTCACGATCTCGCCGACACGGCAGGTCAATTCCTTGCCCCACATGCCGTCAGCTTTGCCTTTGCGCCTGTTTCCAGTCAGCCGCCCGCAATGAACGGCTCGTAAGACGTCTCCTCCGGGGGTGTTGCCGCCTGCATGTGTCCTCCTCTTGATAATGTTTCTCCCTTTAAAACTTCCCCTATGCGCATCAAATATACTGCCTTCTACCATACGTTTCCTGATTTTCTATAAAACGCGGTTTTTACATCAAATTTCGTCTGTTTTCGCGGGACAAGCCGCTCTTTGTACGCGGAACAAGAACGAAGAGACATGGATGTTTACAGCCGCTGGAAGAAAGGGATATAATAAAAAAGCCATTCAGGCAGCCTTAACCAAGGAGCGCATTATGAATTATCCGAGCAACTGCATCATGACCTATTCGCGCGTGCTGATGGACCCGCTGAACGCCCGTCCCGGGCAGATACTGATCGAAGACATCGCGCACTCGCTTTCACTGATGACGCGCGCCAACGGGCATTACCGTCAGTTCTATTCGGTGGCGCAGCACTGCGTCAACTGCGCCTTGGAGGCAAAGAGCCGGGGATACGACCGGCGCCTGCAATTGGCCTGCCTGCTGCACGACGCCGCGGAGGCGTACATCGCCGACATCCCGCGCCCCGTCAAACACCGCCTCACCGGCTTCGCGGAGATCGAAGAGCAGGTCCTTGATGTGATATTGCTGAAGTTCGGGCTGGCCGGCATGACGGATGAGGATTGGGAAGCGGTAAAGAGCGTGGACGACGCGCTGCTGCACGCCGAGTTCGAAGCGCTGATGGACATCCGCATGTTCAAAACGGCGCCCTTTGTGTCGACGGCGCATGACTACAGCCTGCGGGATATGGACGATGTGTATCGCGAGTTCATCCGGCTGTTCCGCTCGCTGACAGAACCGGCCGCCGGTGCGGAAAGCCGCAAGGTGGTGGGCGTGGACGGCTGCAAGGGCGGCTGGGCCGCCGCCGCGCTGACCGGAGACCATTTCGACATCGACGTGTACCCCGCCATCTCGGACGTGTTCGCGGCGCACGCGGACGCGGAACGCATTCTCATCGATATGATCATCGGCCTGCCGGAGACCGTGAACGACCTGCGCCCCGACGCGCAGCTGCGGACGATACTCAAAGGCAAGGCCTCCAGCGTATTCAACTGCCCCTGCCGCCAGGCGGTCTATGCGGATGCGAAAGAGGCCTCCGCCGTCAACAAGGCGGTGCTGGGCAAAGCGCTGTCCGCCCAGTCCATCGGCATCATCCCCAAAATACGCGAGCTGGACGAGTATCTTCAGGTGCACGCGCAAATGCGTCCGCGCGTGCTCGAAAGCCATCCGGAGCTTTGCTTCGCCAAGCTCTCCGGCGCGCCGGTGCTGGAGAAAAAACGGGAGCGGAACGGAGAGCAAAAGAGGCTTGGCATCCTCTCAAAATACCAGCCTGCCGTGCGCGCTGCCATCGAACACGCTGGCATAAGGAAACAACAGGCCGCGCAGGACGACCTGATCGATGCGGCGTGTCTCGCCGTCACCGCTCAGCTGTCGCTGACACAGCCGCTGCTGACCGTGCCCGAACGCCCACAGGAAGACGCGCGCGGGCTTAAGATGCAGGTCGTCTATATCGATGCTTTGCCTGAGCCGTAATGGACGAAGCCCAGCGTTCAAAGCCGGAAATGCATATGTTTACGATAAACTATAAAGGGAATGCGCTCGCATCCCCTTTATTTCTGATATGCAAGTCATTGCGCTTATCGGGTCCTGTTGTAGCGCTTTTCCACCCAGGCCACCACCAGATACATCAACACCGCAACCACCGACAGGATCAGTATGCTCGCCATCACCAGGTCCAGCTTGAACACCTGCCCGCCGTAGACGATCAGATAACCCAGCCCAGCCTTAGAGACCAGGTATTCCCCGACGATGACGCCCACCCACGTCATACCCACGTTGATCTTGATCGTGGAGATGATGGAGGGGATACTCGCCGGCAGTATGACCAACCGGAGCATCTGCAGCTTGGTGGCGCCGAACGTGCGCATCAGCATCAGCTTCTCGCCGCTCACCTCCATGAACCCGGAAAGCACACTCATCACGGTGACAACGACAGAGATAAGCAGCGCCATCGTGATAATGGCTGCCTGCCCCGCACCCACCCAGATGATAATGACAGGTCCCAGCGCTATCTTGGGC
>JAEYZN010000045.1 GCA_023428025.1 Bacillota bacterium | reverse complement strand
TACATATCGCACAGCTGCCGCTGCTTTTCCGTCAGCAGGCCCGCGTATGTGTCCAGCAGCAGCACCGTATCAAAATCCTTCTCCATCGGCAGACCTTCACTCATTTAATACTTTTGCACTATATCACAAAAATAAAACACTGTAAAGCGAAAAAACTTTACAGCTGTTAGAAAGAATTCTTTGTTTATGCACCCTCCGTCTGTATCCCGTATTTTTGAAGAATAGCATATATTGTTTTCATTTTTTCTTCAGATACGTTAACTACAGAAATCTCTTCACCTGACTTCATCTCACCAATTGAAAATTTTGAACAATGATCACCTGCAGGATAGATACTGACTGTTATTTCATCTGATACAAATTGTATCTCACTGATTCCAAATGGGCATGCAGGAATATCCATGTCGATGCTTCCGGTGCATGTTTCAATGAGTGTCTTATAATCTTCATCCTGCGGATACAGAACAGCTTTTACACCATCTTCACCGGATATAAGACGGACTTCTAAAACTTCAGAAACTTCAAACTGAGTACATGCTGAAAAAGGCAGCAAGGTAAAAATGATAATAAGGACAATAAATATCTTTTTCATATTTATTTCCTCCCTCACGAGTTTCCTAAAGAACCTAAGTATAATTTCACCGTGCCATACATTAGCTTTACCACACGAATTTCGAGAGGGATGCATACCTTTGGCAGAAGTTTAAGAGCAGTGCCCTCAAGGGCTTAAGGCCCGATCATCAACCAAACAACCATCAGCCCTACTCAAACAGGCTGCGTGCGAAGTCCATCGCATCGAACGGTTCGAGGTCTTCCATTCCCTCGCCAACGCCCAGGAACACAACGGGCAGCTTCAGCTCATCGCAGATGGCGCAGACGATGCCGCCCTTCGCGGTACCGTCCACCTTGGTCAGTATCAATCCGGTAAGCTGCGTCACCTGACTGAACTCCCGCGCCTGCGCGATGGCGTTCTGGCCGGTGGTTGCATCCAGCACCAGATACGTGTGGCGGTGCGCCTCGTCGTACGTCTTCTCGATCACACGGCTGATTTTGGACAGCTCGTTCATCAGGTTCTTCTTGTTGTGCAGCCGCCCCGCTGTGTCGCAGATCACGATATCGACGTTGCGGTGCAGCGCGGAATCCACCGCGTCGTAGACAACCGCCGCCGGGTCCGCACCCTCGCCGTATTTCACGACGCGCGCGCCTGAGCGCTCACCCCACATCAAAAGCTGCTCCGCCGCCGCCGCGCGGAAGGTATCCGCCGCGGCCAGCACCACCGACTTACCGCGCGTTTTGTGGTAGTGCGACATCTTGCCGATCGCCGTCGTCTTGCCGACGCCGTTCACGCCCACCACCAGCACCGCGCAAGGCGTCTCGATATTCACGTTGCCCGCCGGGATCATATCCGCGATGATGCTGATCAGCACCGGCTTCAATGCCGCCGGATCGGTCAGCTTCTCTTCCTTCACCCGGCGCTTCAGCTCCACCATGATGCTCTCGGTCGCGTTCACGCCGATGTCGCAGAGTATCAGCGTCTCTTCCAACTCATCATAGAAATCATCGTCTATCTTCTTAAATGACGCCAGCACGCCATTGACCTTTGACGATATGTTGTCACGCGTTTTCTTCAGCCCGCCCCTGATCTTGTCAAAAAAACCGCTCATGCGCCCTCCTTGTCCAGCCGCACCGACAGCAGCTTGGACACGCCTTTTTCCTCCATCGCCAGCCCGAACAGGCTGTCGCACACCGCCATTGTCGGCTTGCGGTGCGTGATCACGATAAACTGCACGTCACGCGCAGCATATTTCTCCAGATACTCCGAGAACTTCGCGACATTCGCGTCGTCCAGCGCCGCGTCGATCTCGTCGAGGATGCACACGGGCGACGGGTTGATCTTGAGCAGCGCGAACAGCAGGCTGATGGCCGTCAGCGCCTTCTCGCCGCCGGAGAGCAGCGAGAGCTTTTGCAGCTTCTTGCCCGGCGGCTCCGCCACGATCTCGATGCCGCATTCCATGATATCGCCTTCCTCCAGCACCAGCTCGGCGCGTCCGCCGTCGAACAACTCCTTGAACGTTTTGCCGAAGTAGGTGTTGATCTGCTCGAAGCTCTGCCGGAAGGTGCGCTTCATCTCGCCCAGCAGCGACGCGATCAGCTTGTGCAGATCCTCTTCCGCACCCAGCAAATCATCCTTCTGCGCCGTCAGGGACGACATGCGCTCCTTGAGGGCGGCGTAATCGTCGATCGCCGCCGGATTCACGTTGCCCATTTCGCGCAGCCGCATGCGAATGTCCTCCGCCTCGGAGGCCGCGCCCGAAAGCTCGATGTCCTCCCGCTCGACCAGCGCGTTCGCGTAGGTCAGCTGGTAGCTGTCCCACAAGCGGTTCTGCGCCGCTTCGATATCCGTCTGCGCCTTTTCCACATTGAAGCCCGCCCGCAGGCTTTTCTCCTTCATGTCGGACACGGCCCGGCGCGTCTGCTCCAGCTCCGTCTCCAGCGCCGCCAGCTGCTCCAGCAACGCCGCGCGCCCGGCAGACATCTCGCCCTGCTGGCGCTTGTGCGACTCCAGCACCTCGGCGCGGTTCCGGTATGTTTCCTCCAGCTCCCTCTTGAAGGTCCGCAGATTCTCGACGCTCTCCCCCTGCAATTCCAGCGTCTTGGCTTTTGCGGCCCGCTGCCGCTCCAGCTCCTGCTTCTCCATTCCCAGGCGCATGTTGTCGCTGATCAAAGCGGCATTCTCGCGGAACAGGCCCGCGATGCTCACCTCGGCGTCGTGGATGATCTTTTTCAGTTCCTCGATGCGGATGTTCCGCTGGCCGTATTCCTGCTCCAGCCGCTTGAAATCCTCATTGCGGGTCTGGGTGGCCTGCTGGATATCGCTCTGGAGCGCGGCAAAGCCGTCGATCTCCTGAACGGTGCGATCCAGCGTTTCCTGAAGACTGCCCAGTTCCTTCTTGAGTGTGAACACCCTCAGGACGATATCCGTCTGCGCGGCGGCTGTCGCCTCGCGCTTTTCCCTGACGGCGGCGGCTTCCACCTCGCCGTCATGCAGCGTGGAACGCAGCTCGTCCGTCTTTTTTTGAAGCGCTTCACGCTCCTTAATTTTTTCATCCAATGTCCGCTCCATCGCCGCCACGTTGTCCCGCAGCTGCCCGGCGCGCGCTTTGATCTCCTCTTCACGCCGGTCCCGCGAGACCAGCCCGCTCCGTTCGCGCCTGAGGCTGCCGCCCGTGATGGAGCCGCCGGGGTTGAACACGTCGCCCGCCACCGTCACCACGCGCAGGGATTGCCCGCACCGCCGCATCACACGAATCGCGGTGTCCGGCTCGTCTACGATCACAGTGCGCCCCAGCAGAAAATCGATGGCCTTCTGAACACCGGCGTCGCAGGACACCAGCTCGGACGCCGCGCCCATCACGCCGGACTCGGCCAGCGCGGAACGCTCTTCGCCGGAAAGCGAACGAACCTTGAGGCTGTTCACCGGCAGGAACGTGACCCGGCCCATGTTATTCTTTCTCAGATGGGCGATGATATGCTTGGCGTCATACTCGTCTTCCACGATGACGTTTTGCAGCGCCGCGCCCAGGCACGCCTCCACCGCCGTTTCATACTGCGCGGGCACCCGCATGGAGTCCGCCACGGTGCCGCGAATACGGCTGCCGATATCGCTGTGGCTGCGTGCGGACAACATCAGGTTTTTCACGCTGTCCATGTAGCCTTCGAAATTGTCCTTGAGATCGGCCAGCATCTTCGCAGAAGACATGCAGGTGGCGTATTCACGCCTCGCTGTTTCCAGCGCCTGCTGCGCCTCGGCGGTGTCTCTGGACACCTGGCGTTCGCGCTGGATGGTCTCGTTGAACGCGCTGCGTACCTCGTCCGCCTGCTGGCGCAGCCGGCCCTGTTCGCTTCCCACGGCGGCCAACGCCTGCTCCAGCCTTTGCTTTTCGGCTTCGGCCTCGCTCAGCCGCTGCTTCAGCTCCTCTATCCTGAGGCCAAGGCTTGTCCGCTTCTCCTCCAGCGCCGACACCGCGCTGCGCACGTCCGCCATGCGCTCCAGGGATTCCACCCTGTCGTTCTGCGCCGTTTCGATGATCTTCGCCTTGTCTTCAATATCCTTGCTCAACTGTTCCAGCTCGGCCTGCGCTTCGCTGACGGCGCGCCTGTGCTTCGCCAGCTCCTGCTCGATCAGCTCAAGCCGCTGCTGGTTGGTCCTTTCGTTCTGCGCGGTGTTCGCTGCACGGGTCGTGGTTTCCGCGATCTCGTCGCGGATGCGCTGCGTATCCTTTTCGTTGTTCTGGATGCGCTCGTCGCAGAGCTTCAGCTCGCCTTCCACGCGCTCCAACTCCGCCATCGCGACGCTCAGCTTCTCGGCCAACGCGCCGCTGTCCTCCTCGGACTGGCGGGCCTGCTCCTGCACGGAGGCCAACTCCGTTGTCAGCTCGTCCAGACGCCGTTCCTTATAAGCCCGCTCTTCGTCCAGCTCGCGGCGCTGCTGTTCCAGCTTGTTTATGCGGTCGCGCAGCCTGTCGCAGCTTTGCAGGAACAGATTCACATCCAGCGAGCGCAGCCGCCTGCCCAGCTCCAGATAGACCGCCGCGTCCTCCGCCTGCTTTTTCAGCGGCTCCAGCATGAACGCCTGTTCCGTCAGGATGTCGCCGATGCGCTGCATGTTCTCGCGCGTTTTTTCCAGCTTGCGCTCCGCTTCCTCTTTGCGCACGCGGTATTTCATGATACCCGACGCTTCCTCGAACACGCGCCTTCTGTCCAGCGATTTTTCGCTGAGTATCTCGTCGATACGGCCCTGGCCGATAATGGAATACCCTTCGCGCCCGATGCCGGTGTCGCGGAACAGCGTCAATATGTCTTTCAGACGGCATTTGGTGCCGTTGATGTAATACTCGCTCTCGCCGGAGCGGTAAAGCTTGCGCGTGACTTCGATCTCGGAAAACTCGGGCCCGAGCTTCTCGTCGCCGTTGTCGAACAGCAGCGTGACCTCGCAGTATGAGCGCGGCTTGCGCGCCTGAGTGCCCGCAAAGATCACGTCCTGCATCATGCCGCCCCGCAGCGACTTGGCGCTCTGCTCACCCAGCACCCAGCGCACCGCGTCCGACACGTTGCTCTTGCCGCTACCGTTGGGGCCCACCACGCCGATGATCGACCCGTTCATATGCATTTGCGTTTTTTCCGGGAAGGATTTGAACCCGGACATTTCAATGCATTTTAAAAACAATATCCACTACGCCCTTTCCGCATTTTTGATAAGCAGAAGTTTCGCTTACACACATATCACGTTCCAAAAAAAAATCGGCATATGCTGCCGAAGCCTGTGTTCGCTTTAGGTATCAACGAACCTCGACAAGCAGTTTGATCGATGTCCTTGATATGCCGTCTATCTCGATGTTGGTAAAAGCCGGGATCACGACGAGATCGATACCGCGCGGCGCCATAAACCCCCGCGTAATCGCGATGGCCTTGATGGCCTGGTTCACGGCGCCGGCCCCCACAGCCAGCACTTCCGCACGGTTATGATCATTGATCATGGCCGCAATGGCGCCCGCCACGGATTTCGGTTGTGACTTGGTCGATACTCTTAACGGTTCCATAACAGCCCCCATACGTCTTATATAACAAATGATATTATATCAAAAATAATGGAAAAAGACTATCTTTTTTTACAACGCCTCGTCGATCATCGCCGCAATTTTGTCTTTCCCGACCACGCCGACGGATTTGGATGCCACATTGCCGTCCTTGAACAGGATCAGCGTGGGAATGCTCATCACGCCAAAGCGCTGAGCCAGTTCCGGCTCCTCGTCTATGTTTATTTTACCCACCGTCACCTTGCCGTCGTAGTCCTCGGCGATCTGATCGATCGCTGGCGAGAGCATACGGCATGGCGCGCACCATTCGGCCCAGAAATCCACAAGCACCGGATGGGCGCTGCTGGAGACCTTTTCATCAAAGCTTATGTTTGTGATTTGTACGGCTTTCGCAGACATGATAACTCTCCTTTACCCCAATAAACTTTATCTTTTGTCCACCATCCTGTAGACATTGCTTACTTTTTTATTATACAACGGCGCGGCGATTTTTAACAGAATAAATGATAGCAGCACGAAGCCCAGGCCAAAGAGCGCCATGGACATGTCCGCATTGGCAAATACACGCCATACGGACGACATCAGCCAGCCAAAAAGCACGCCCAGGATGAGCATCGCCAGCGGAAACACGTACGCGATGGCGGACGCGCCCAGCGCTTTCCGGATGCGTATGCTGACGGCGACATGGTCCCCCACGGCGGCGTCCAGGCTGTTGTCCACCTGGACGACGATCTCGTTTTGCGAGGTCAGCATGCCGCAGGCATGGCAGCGCCCGCACGCGGAGGTTCTTGTGAACCTCACCTGCGCCACGCCACCGATGACTCCGACCACTTCACCATATTCTTCGAGATTGTTCATGTCCTTCGCCTCACTCCGTCATCTTTATTCCCAGCTCACGCAGCTGCTTCGGGGCCACGCGGGACGGCGCGTTCGTCATCAGGCACGACGCGTTCTGCACCTTCGGGAACGCGATGACGTCGCGGATGGACGGGCAGCCCATCATCAGCATGGCCAGCCGGTCCAGGCCGAACGCAAGCCCGCCGTGCGGCGGCGCGCCGAATTTCAGCGCTTCCAGCAGGAAGCCGAAGTTTTCCCACGCATCCTCCTGCGAGAAGCCGAGCGCTTTCAGCATGCGCTCCTGCACCTCCATCGCATGGTTACGGATGCTGCCGCCGCCGATCTCGTTGCCGTTCAGCACGATATCGTAAGCCTTGGCGTACACGCTGCCCGGGTCACTTTCCAGTTTTTCTAAATCCTCGTCCTTGGGCGAGGTGAACGGATGGTGCATCGCCACATAGCGCTTCTCTTCTTCACTATATTCGAACTCGGGGAAATCCACCACCCACAGCAGGTCCCATTTGCTTTCGTCGATCAGTTCCAGCTTGCGGGCCAGCTTCAAACGCAACGCGCCCAGCGAGTCGTAAACGACCTTGTCCTTGTCGCCCACGAAGAAAATGATATCACCCGTTTCCGCGCCGGTGTGCTTCATCAGGGCGGCCATCTCGTCGTCCGTAAAGAACTTGGTGATGGGAGACTGCATGCCGTCTTCCTTCATCGATATCCACGCCATGCCCTTCGCGCCGTATATCTTCACGAAGTCCACCAGCGCGTCGATCTCGCGGCGGGCGAATTTGTCCACGCAGCCCTTGGCGTTGATGGCCCGGACGCTGCCGCCGTTCTTCACGACGGAAGAGAACACCTGGAAGCCGCTGTCCTTGACGATATCGCTGACGTTGACGAGCTCCAAGCCAAAGCGCGTGTCCGGCTTGTCGGAGCCGAATCGGTCCATCGCCTCTTTGTATGGCAGGCGGCGCAGCGGCAGTGGGATGTCCACGTCCAGCACCTGCTTGAACACATGCGCGGCCAGCCCTTCCGTCATCGTCAGCACGTCGTCCACATCCACGAACGACATCTCGATGTCGATCTGCGTGAATTCCGGCTGGCGGTCGGCCCGCAGGTCTTCATCGCGGAAGCACTTGACGATCTGGAAATAGCGGTCGAAGCCGGAGATCATCAGTATCTGCTTTAAGGTCTGCGGCGACTGCGGCAGGGCGTAGAAGCTGCCCTGATGGATGCGCGACGGCACCAGATAGTCGCGCGCGCCCTCGGGCGTGCTCTTGGTCAGCATCGGCGTTTCGATATCGAGAAAGCCGTTATTCACCAGATAATCCCGCGCGGCGGACGAAATACGGCTGCGCATCAGCAGGTTGCGCTGCATCGTCGGGCGGCGCAGGTCCAGATAACGGTATTTCAGGCGCAGCTCCTCGCGCACGGCGGTGTCGTCCTCAATCTCGAACGGCGGCGTCTGCGCCTTACTCAGCACCTTAAGCTCACGCGCCCTCACCTCGATCAGACCGGTGGGCAGCTTTTCGTTGACCGTTTCGGGGTCGCGTTTCACGATCTCGCCGCGCACCGCGATGACGTATTCGCTGCGCAGCGCAGCGGCGCGGGCAAAATCCCCCTCCAGCAGCGACTCGTTGAACACCACCTGCATCAGCCCTGTGCGGTCACGCAGGTCCACAAATATCAGCGCGCCGAAGTCGCGCCGTGTCTGCACCCAGCCCATCAGCGTCACGTCTTTGCCGACGTCGTCCAGCGTAAAGCTGGTGCAGTAATCAGTCCTTTTCCACCCCTGTAGGAACTCGCTCATAAATGTCAGCCTCTCTTTAAAAATTGATGCAGTTCCTCCAGCGGAACCGTATTTTCTTCACTCTTTTGCATATCGCGCACCACGGCAACGCCGTTTTGCAGCTCGTTGTCTCCGATGATGGCGGCATATCTCGCGCCGGTCTTGCCCGCGTATTTGAGCTGGCTTTTGAGGCTCCTGCCCATGTGGTCGCACTCGGCCTTGATCCCCACATCCCGTAGAGCGGATACCACACGGAAGCCCTCCACCGCCGCCGCGTCACCCAAAGTGCAGACAAAAACGTCGCACAGCGACGGCCTCGGCAGCTCGATGCCCAGCGATTCCAGCACCAGCAGCAGCCGTTCCAGCCCCATGCCGAAGCCCACGCCCGGCATGGACGGCCCGCCCAGTTCCTCGACCAGACCGTCGTAGCGTCCGCCGCCGCATACGGTGCCCTGCGCGCCGATGCCCGTGGATATGATCTCGAACACCGTCTTTGTATAATAGTCCAAACCGCGCACGATCATCGGATTCACCTTATACTCAATACCCGCGCCGGACAGCCGCTGCTTCAAACCGTCGAAGTGCGCGGCGCAGTCGCCGCACAGCATATCCAGCATCTTGGGCGCGTTCTTCACGATCTCCTGGCAGGTATCCACCTTGCAGTCCAGCACGCGCAAGGGATTGGTGTCCATGCGCTCACGGCAGACGCCGCACAGCTTGTCTTCATTGTCCTTCAGGTATTCGCGCAGCGCCGTATTATACGTCGGGCGGCACTCCTTGCAGCCGATGCTGTTGATGTTGAGCGCCAGGCTGGTGATGCCCAGCTTCCTGAACAGCGTCAGCGCCACGGATATGACCTCGGCGTCGATGGCCGGGCCGGGCGCGCCGAACGCCTCAATGCCAAACTGGTGGTGCTCACGCAAACGCCCCGCCTGCGGACGCTCGTAGCGGAAAACCGGCGAATTCAGATAATACATCTTGACCGGAAGCGGTTCTGCGAACAGGCTATGCTCCACAAAGCTGCGCACCACGCCCGCCGTGCCCTCCGGCTTGAGCGTGATGCTCCGCCCGCCCTTGTCCTCAAACGTGTACATCTCTTTCTGCACGATATCCGTGGTATCCCCCACGCCGCGCAGGAAAAGCTCCGTATGCTCGATCACCGGCGTCCTGATTTCACGGTATCCGAACAAGGCGCAGACTTCCCGTGCAATCGCTTCAACGTATTGCCATCCGGCGCTTTGCCCCGGCAGCACATCCTTTGTGCCCTTGGGCGCTTTCGTCAGCATGTTTCACCTCAAACTGAAATCTATTGGAAAACCACCGTCTGGTTTTCTTGATACAAAAACGTCCCTGCCTTTCGACAGGGACGAGCACAAGCCCGCGGTACCACCCAGATTCCCAAGACCGTTCTTGAGCTCTTACGCGTATTCGCGATGCAAAGAGGCTGTTCCCCGTCTTAAAACCGCTTCTTTCCGATTGCAGTCCATGTCGGAAAGTCCCTGTCAATAGCGACATGCATCAAGCGGATGTCCTCTTCGGTTGACTCATTATACACTCTGTTTTTTGTTTTGTCCACGCCTTATTTGCAGAGTGCGTAGGTTTCCTTGGCGATGGCCAGTTCTTCGTTGGTGGGCACGCACCAGATGTCCACTTTGGAATCCGGGGTCGAAAGACGAATCTCCTTACCCTTCATGTTGTTGATATCCTTGTCGATACAAGCGCCGAGGAAACCCAAGCCCTCTACGCTCCACTCGCGCACAAGATAATCGTTTTCTCCGATGCCCGCCGTGAAAAGAATCGCGTCCACACCGCCCATCGCCGCCGCGTAGGCGCCGATGAACTTGCGAATACGATAGCAGAACACCTGCAGAGCGGTCGTCGCCTGCTTGTTGCCGCCCTCGGACGCCACCCACAGATCGCGGAAGTCGCTGGAAACGCCGGAGATGCCGTACACGCCGCATTCCTTATTCAGGTAGCTGATGGCCTGCTCCAAACTCATGTTCATCTTGTCCATCAAATAAGGAACGATCGCCGGGTCGATATCGCCGGAGCGCGTGCCCATCACCAGGCCTTCAAGCGGCGTGAAGCCCATCGTGGTGTCGACCGACTTGCCGCCGTCCACCGCGGTAATGCTGGAGCCGTTGCCCAGATGGCAGGTGATCAGCTTCAGGTCCTTGATGTCCTTGCCGACCAGCTCGGCATAGCGGTTGGCCACATATTTATGCGATGTGCCGTGGAAACCATAGCGGCGGATGCGGTATTTGCTGTAGGCTTCGTAAGACAGGCCGTACAGATACGCTTGCTTGGGCATCGTCTGATGGAACGCCGTATCGAACACGCCCACCATCGGCACGCTCGGCATGATGCTGCGGCAGGCTTCGATGCCCATCAGGTTGGCGGGGTTGTGCAGCGGGGCCAGTTCGCTGCACTCTTTGATGGCTGCCAGCACCTCGTCGGTAATCAGCACGCTGTCCGAGAACAGCTCCGCGCCGTGCACCACGCGGTGCCCCACCGCGCTGATCTCGTCCATGCTGGCGAGCACGCCGTGTTCCTTGTCTGTCAGCGCGTGCAGCACGAGCTGTATTGCCACCTTGTGGTCCGGCATCGGCTGCTTGACGATAACCTTGTCCTTGCCTTCAGGCTTGTGCGTCAGTATAGAGCCTTCGATGCCGATGCGCTCCACGGCGCCTTTTGCGACAACCTCCTGGTTGGTCATTTCTATCAGCTGATATTTAAGCGATGAACTGCCTGCGTTGATAACCAATATATTCATTTCTAACTCCTTATCCTTGAGCCTGCACAGCCGTAATGGCCACCACAGAGACGATATCCTCCACACTGCAACCGCGCGACAGGTCGTTCACCGGCGCGGCAAGCCCCTGGCAGATCGGGCCGACGGCTTCCGCCCCGGCCAGACGCTGCACCAGCTTGTAGCCGATGTTGCCCGCCTGAAGGTCTGGGAAAATCAGCACGTTGGCATGTCCCGCCACCGGGCTTCCGGGCGACTTCAGCTGACCCACAGAGGCCACCAGGGCGGCGTCCGCCTGCAGCTCGCCGTCCACCATCAGCTCCGGATTGAGTTCCTTGACGCGCGCCGTGGCCTGCGCCACCTTGTCCACCAGCTCGTGCTTGGCGCTGCCCTTTGTGGAGAACGACAGCATCGCAACCTTGGGGTCCATACCCGTCAACTGCGCGGCCGTCTTCGCGGTGGAAACAGCGATGGCGGCCAGCTGTTCCGCATCGGGATTCGGGTTAACAGCGCAGTCGCCGAACACCATCACGCCGTCATGGCCGTAATCTTCATTTTTCAGTATCATGATGAAGCAGCTGGATACCACTGAAATGCCGGGTGAGGTTTTGATTATCTGAAGTGCCGGGCGCAGCGTGTTGGCCGTTGTGTTGATGGCGCCGGCCACCATGCCGTCCGCGTCGCCCATTTTGATCATCATACATGCGTAGTAGAGAGGGTCTGTCACGGCCTTGACTGCCGCTTCCTGAGTGATGCCTTTGCTCTTGCGTAGCTCGTAGAAGGTGTCTGCGTATGCGCTGAGTTTATCCGACTTTGCCGGATCGATGATGGTGATGCCTGTGCGTTCGATGTCTGGCGCCTGTTTCCTGATTTCCTCCGGGCTGCCGATCAGTATGACCTTTGCGAGGCCCTCTTTGGCGATGATCCCGGCCGCTTTGACCGTTCTCTCCTCCGTCCCTTCAGGCAACACGATGCGTTTCAGACTCGCGCGCGCCTTACTCCTGATTTGGTCCATTAGTCCCATTTTTCCCCTTGTTCTCCCTTCAATAATAGCAATACTTATTTTTATCTCAACAATACTGCATTGTAATGCTATAATCAAACCAAATGATATTATATATAATTTTGAAGCGTTTGAAAAGGAGAAAATATGAGGATTTGCGGCATTGTCGCAGAATATAACCCTTTCCATTCAGGGCATGCGCGCCACATCAGTCTTTCGCGCCATGTCAGCCACGCGGATATCATCGTCTGTGTGATGAGCGGCGGCTTTGTGCAGCGGGGCGAGCCGGCCGTTTTTGATAAGTGGACACGCGCTGCGTGTGCAATAGCGGGCGGTGCGGACGCCGTGATCGAGCTGCCGCTGCTGGCCGCTGTTCAAAGCGCCGAAGGCTTTGCGTCAGGCAGCGTGAAGCAGCTGGCCGCCGCGGGTGCCACCGACCTGTGCTTCGGCTGTGAAACGGACGATCTGCGCCTGCTGTCCGGCATCGCGCAGACAGTGGCGGAGGAAAACGACGGATACCGTGAATTGCTCAAATCAGGGCTGGGCGAAGGCCACAGCTACGCCAGGGCGCGTGCCGCTGCCGCGGATGCGCCGGGCGTGGCCGCCATGCCCGGCGCGATACTTGGCATCGAATACTTAAAAGCCATCAGCCGTGATTATCTCCATATCACACCGTACGTGGTGAAGCGCGAAGGGGCGGCTTACCACTCGGATGATATCACCGAATATCTGCCCAGCGCCACCGCGATCCGGCGGGCGCTGGCCGGCGGCAAGCTGCCGGACGCGCTGGCCGCCATGCCGCCCGCATGCGCTGAGGTCGTGCGTTCCGCCCTGAGCGCCGGCTTGCAGCCGGTGTTCGCGGATGCGTTTGACGAGGCGCTGCTGCATACGCTGCGGCTGCGCGGCGTTTCCTATATCGCGTCCCTGCCCGACGTATCCGAGGGGCTGGAAAACCGCATCCACGCGGCCGCCCTGGCCAGCCGGTCAAGAGAGGAGATCATCGCTCAGGTCAAAACAAAGAGATATGCTTACTCCCGCATTTCCCGCATACTGCTGTACGCGCTGCTCGGTATCACGAAAGACATGGTCAAGGCGTATAACAACGCGCCGGCTTCGCACATCCGCGTGTTGGCTGCGCGGGATGCTTCTGTGATGTCCGCGCTCGCCCAGGCCGCTGCCGTTCCCCTGCTCACGTCGGCCGCTTCGCCGCTTTACCCATCCATCGACGCCGCCTCAACGCGCGTTTGGACGCTGTCGCAAACTGTACCTCCATATAACACTGCCGACAGGGACTTCACGCAAAGGCTGATCATCTGAATCATACCGTGCCGCAGCTTCTCATATCCATGACTATAAGGCTGTGATATGATGAAAAAATTGGCAATAATTCCTGTTATCATTGCCATGGCGGTAATGCTGCTGATTTATCCGGAAAGAAGCTTGAGCAGCGCGCGCTATGGCCTGGAGCTTTGGCTGACTGCCGTGCTCCCCTCGCTGCTGCCCTTTATGGCGGCTTCATTTTTGCTGCTCGAAACGGGTGTTGTGCGGCTGCTCGCAGCTTTCTTTGCCCCGGTCACCCGGCTGCTTTTTTACGCGCCGGGCGAGAGTGCGTATGTTTTTCTGGCTTCGGCGGTGTCCGGTTATCCGGTGGGCGCGCGCCTCTCCGCCGAGCTTTACGCACGCGGCGAAATCACCGAGCCGGACGCACAGCGCATCGTGCGGTTCACCAGCGTCACCGGCCCGGTGTTCCTTACCGGCGCGGTGAGTGCGGGCATGCTGGGCCTGCCCGGCGCGGGCGTTTATCTGGCGGCGGCGCATTATATATCCGCGCTGCTCGTTGGCATCATCCTGGGGCTGGTCGACCGGCGGCGCTATCCGGCGCCTCCAACGTCCGGCGCACGCATCAAAGACGCCTGGCTGCGCTTCAAGGCCGAGGCCGCGTCGTGTCCGCCCATCGGCACCATGCTCGCCACCAGCGTGGATAAATCGTTGCGTGCGCTGCTGAAGGTCGGCGGATTTATCGTGCTGTTCTGCGTGGTGCTGGAACTGCTGTCCGTGACGGGCGTGATGGATGTTTTGGTGTGGCTGTATTCGCCGCTGACGGGGCTGGCCGGACTGAATCACACCGCGGCCGAGGCTTTGCTGGCGGGCGGCGTGGAGATGACGGCGGGTTGCGCGCGGGCCGCCGCGCTCAGCGCGGATATGACGGTGAAGCTGGTGCTTATCTCCGGTATCGTCGCGTTCGGAGGGCTCAGCATCCACATGCAGACGCGCGCCGTTTGCTCTTCCTCAGGGCTCGTCCCCAAGCGTTTCGCGCTGGCCAAGACCTTACAGGGTACGCTGGCGTCGGCGCTCACGGCGCTGTTTTTGGCCCTGTTCCCTCTGTCGCGCGCGGTCTCGACCTTCGTGACGGAAACAAAAACAGCCGCTTTCGGCGGCGTGATTTTTGCGCTGGCTGCACTGGGCGTGCTGCTGCTGATCAAGCTGTGGCAGCGGTTCAGTCCTTTTTCTTCTTGCTCCCGAGTTCCAGGCGGTTCTTACGGAGCACTTTTAAATAATCGGCCAGATAATTCTCAAGTTCAGCCAGTATATCGTCGGCATATTCCTTCGCGCCGATCGTGATCTCCTTGGCGTTTTCCTCGGCCTGCGCCATTATCTGACGCGAGTGCGCCTCGGCTTCCTGCGCCACGCTTTCCTCGGAGATGCGTGTCTGCAGCTCATCGTCCGCGCTCTTGATGATGGACGCGGCCTCGTCACGCGCGGCGGCAAGAATCGCCTCTTTTTCCCGCACGATCTCCACGGCTTCTTCCATTTCCACCGGCAGGGCGTTGCGCAAATCGGCGAGTATCTCGTTTACAATATCCAGATCAATGGAGCGCTTGTTGGAGAAGACCGACTTGGGGCTGTTCTCCAGCTCTTCCTTCAGCTCGTCCATCAATTCAAAAACCTTCATATCATCACCTGCTGAAATACTTGATCACATCCTCTTCTATGCCTTTTGGGACCAGCCCTGATATATTACCTCCATGGTAAACCAGTTCTTTGACCATGCTGGAGCTCAAGAACGAATGGCTGATGTCCGTCATCAGGAATATCGTCTCCACATCCCGCGCCAGCTTGGCATTCATCGCCGCCATCTGGAATTCGTACTCGAAGTCAGATATCGCCCGCAGGCCGCGGATGATGATGCCGGCTTTCTGTGCCTTCATATAATCCACCAGCAGACCGGCGAAACAATCCACATGGACGCCGGGCAGGTGCGTTGTGCTCCGGCGGATGAAGTCCATCCGTTGCTCCACCGAAAACGCGGGCTGCTTGTTTTTGTTAATCAGCACCGACACCGTCACGTCGTCAAACATGGCGGCTGCCCGTTCGATAATATCCAGATGTCCGGAAGTGATGGGATCAAAGCTTCCGGGATAAACACACTTTTTCACTGTATCTCCCCATACGCCAGAAAGAAAAGGGAAATGTCGCCATAGTCTTTTCTCTTTGTCAGATTATACCCGATCGGCACGAATAAATCAAATGTCCGGCGGCATTCCGCCGCCACAAGCGCGCCGTTTTTCAAAATGCCATGGTCACGGGCCGCTTCCAGCACCGGCTTGTACAACCCGTCGTCATACGGCGGGTCCAGCAGCAGCAGATCGTATGGCCCCGGCAGTTTGGGCAGCAGCCGCAGCGCGTCCCCCCGGTGAACATGGGCGTTGCCCGCCCCCACCGCTTTCAGGTTCTCCTCCAGCGCCTTCAGGCACATCGGCTCCTTTTCGATAAAATCCACATGGGCCGCCCCGCGCGACAGCGCCTCAATGCCGAGAGCCCCGCTGCCCGCAAAAGCGTCCAGCACGCGCGCCCCCGTGATGCCGAACTGCAGCACGCCGAACATCGCTTCCTTGACTCTGTCCGTCGTCGGGCGAGCGATGTCACCCTTCGGGGCCACCAGCCGCCGCCCCCGGAATTCGCCCGCAATCACGCGCATCAGCCGGGCCTTATCACGCGCTTCTCGGTGACGATCATGTTCATGCGCACATCATGCGGGTCGGCCAATATGCTTGGCACCACCTGCATGTCGAAACAGATGCCCACCTTGAACGCGTTCGTCTCCTTGAGGAAACGGTCGAAGTAGCCCGCGCCGTAGCCGATGCGGTTGAGGTCCGCGCCGAACGCGACGCCGGGCACCAGCACCACATCCGGCTCCACCTTCTCGCTCTCGTTGCGGATTACCGGCTCGGGTATGCCGTAAATGTTGCTCTTCATCACCGACTCGTAGCTGTAATCCACGGCGATCAGGTTGTCGTCTCCCGTCACGTAGGGCAGCGCCACATTCTTGCCCATGTCAAGCAGCGCATGCACAAACCCCATCAGGTCCGGCTCGTTTTTATACGAACAGTAGGCCATCACGCAGGACGCGCTTTGGATGCACTCCAGGTCCAGCAGGGCGTGGGTAATGAGCCCGCTCATCTCGCATGCCTCCCGGGGTTCAATCAACAGCCTTTTCTTGAGCATGCTTTGCCTTAATTCCGCTTTTTCCATCCCAGATCATTCCTCATAATATAATCTCGGCACGCGCTGCGACAGCGCGCACAGTATCTCATAGTTGATGGTGCCGCAATGGGCCGCCAGCTCTTCGGTGGAAATGCGGTCCCGCCCCTGAGGGCCGATGCACACCACATCGTCGTGCAGCCGTGCCTCCGGGATGTGCGTCACATCGATCAGCGACTGGTCCATGCAGACGCGCCCCACGATGCGCGCGCGCCGGCCGCGCACCAGCACCTCGCCTTTGTTGGACAGCAGCCGGTTGTAGCCGTCCGCGTAACCGATAGGAATAGTGGCGATGCGCATCGGTTCCGCCGCCTCGAACGTGCAGCCGTAGCTCATCTTGTCCCCCGCGTTCACCGTTTTCAGATACGATATATGCGTATGCAGCGACAAAGCCGGTTCCAGCTTCACCGCCCTGCCCACTTCAGCGGAGGGATAGCAGCCGTACATTGCGATGCCCGCGCGCACCATGTCGTACGACGTGCCGGGGCAATCCAGCGCGCCGCCGCTGTTGGCCGCATGGGTGATGGGCTTAAAGCCCATGCTATGGGCCAGCGCGATGTATTGGCCAAACCGCTCGTTCTGCATCTGCGTGTAGGTTTTGTCCGCTTCATCGGCGGCCGCAAAATGCGTCATCAGTCCCTCCAGAAACAGGCCGTCCTCCTGCGCGATCATCTCCAGCAGCGCCCTGGCTTCTTCCAGCGTCTGAACGCCCACGCGGTTCATGCCGGTGTCCACCTTCAGGTGCAGCCGCATCGTCCGGCTTGTTTCACGGCGCACCGTTTTCGCGCACGCTATGCACTCTTCCGACACGACCACCATGGAGATATTCCGCTCCGCCGCGAGCCGCCACTGCGACAGGCTGGCGGGGCCCAGCACGAGTATCGGCGCTTCCATGCCCTCGTCCCGCAGCACCGCGCCCTCTTCGGGTATCGCCACGGCCACAAAAGTGGCGCCCGCTTCAATGGCCGCTTTGGCCACCATCACGCTGCCATGTCCGTAGCCGTCCGCCTTGTCCACCGCGCACACCTGCGTGCCGGGCGGCAGGCTTTCTCCGATGTTTATTATATTGCGTTTTATCGCGCTCAAGTTGACTTTTGCGTATGTGGGTCTGATCAGCATTTTTTCCTTCTTCCGATTGATGAATTACGGAAAGCGCTGAAACAATGGGGAATGCCGAACGCACAGCCGGTTTCATTCCGCCGCAAAGCACGGCTTAAAACCAGCCCAAACAAAGCATTCCGGATCACTCAGTGGTTCCCTAAATACCGTATAGGTCCTTCTCGTCCAGCAGCTTCACGCCGCCCGCTTTCAGCGCGGCCACCGCCGTCGCGATGTCTTCCACGCGGAACAGGATCAGCGCGTTCTCATTGGGCGTCCGCACGAACGAATACAGGTATTCCACGCTGATGTCCGCCTGGTCGAGCAGATCCAGCACATGGGAAAGGCCGCCCGGTTTGTCGACGACCTCGGCGACGATCACGTCGTTGGTGCTCGCCGTAAAGTCGTTCGATTTCAGCAGCTTGATGGCTTTGTCCGGATTGCTGACGATGCAGCGCATGATGCCGAAGTTGGTGGTGTCCGCGATGGACAGCGCGATCAGATCGATACCACCCTCTCCCAGCACTTCGGTGATGCGCGCAAGCCGTCCCTTCTTGTTTTCCACAAAGACGGATATCTGCTTGATCATATCTGGCGCCTCCTTTTTATAGTTTGCGTTTATCGATCACGCGCTTGGCCTTGCCTTCGCTGCGCGCGATGGTCTTGGGCTCCACCAGCGTGACATCCACGCCGATGCCCAGTACCGACTGTATCTCAGCCTTGATCTTATGCTCCAGGGCTTCGAGACGTTTCACCTCATCCGAGAACAGCTCGGCGGACACCTCCACCTGAACCTCCAGGTTGTCGGTGTTGTCCACCCTGTCCACCACGATCTGGTAATGCGGCGACACATCCGCCATCTCCACCAGCACGCCTTCGATCTGGGACGGGAACACGTTGACGCCGCGGATGATGAGCATATCGTCGCTGCGCCCCAGCACCTTGTTCATGCGCACCAGCGTGCGTCCGCAGCCGCAGGTTTCCGCATGCAGCGACGTGATGTCCCGCGTGCGGTAGCGGATCAGCGGGATGCCGTCCTTGTCGATCGTAGTGATGACCAGCTCGCCCTCCTGCCCGTACGGCAGCGGCTCCAGTGTTTCGGGATCGATGATCTCCGGCAGGAAGAAATCCTCCGCGATGTGCAGCCCCTGCTTGTATTCGCAGTCCGACGCGACGCCGGGCCCCATGATCTCCGAAAGACCATATATATCGATCGCGAGAATACCGAGGCGCTGCTCGATCTCGGCGCGCATCGCTTCGGTCCACGGCTCGGCGCCGAAGACACCCGCCTGCAGCTTCAGCGAGTTTTTGTCCACGCCCATCTCCTCTATCGTCTCCGCGAGGTAGAGCGCGTACGACGGCGTGCATGCCAGTATCGTGGTGCCGAAATCCTGCATCAGCATGATCTGCCGCTTGGTGTTGCCGCCGGATACAGGCACCGTTATCGCGCCCAGGCGTTCTGCGCCGTAGTGCGCGCCCAAACCGCCGGTGAACAGCCCGTAGCCGTAAGCCACCTGTATGACGGAGTTCTTGCTGCCGCCCGCGAAGGTGAACGTACGCGCCATCAGGTCCGCCCAGTTGGAGATGTCCCGCGCGGTGTAGCCCACAACAGTGGGCTTGCCGGTGGTGCCGGAGGACGCGTGCACGCGGCAGATCTCCTCCTGTGGTGCGGCGAACAGACCGAACGGGTAGTTGTCCCTCAAATCCGTCTTCAGCGTGAACGGAAGCCGCTTCAGATCCTCCACCGATTTGATATCTTCGGGACGGACGCCCTTCTCGTCAAACGCTTTTTTATAGAACGGGACGTTCTCGTATACTTTTTTGACAGTCGCCTGCAGCTTTCGGCTTTGAAGAGCGCGCATCTGCTCCCTATTCATACATTCGAGTTCTTTATTCCAATACATTAGTATGCCTCCAAAATCAATGTTAGGCCGTAACTTACGGCGGCTGATTTTATGCGTTGTAGCCCTTCTCGAATGCTTTCAGGTTGATATCCAGCGTTTTGGCCGGGACTGTCTGTTTAATGGCATTGAGGAAGGCCTGTTTATCGATATCCATGTGCCTGGCCAGCACGCCGATCAGCACGATGTTGACCGCCTTGGCGTTGCCCGCCTCCTTGGCAAGCTGCAGCGCGTCCACAAACACCGCGTCCGGATGGGTGGCCCTGATGCGCTCTTCGATATCCGCGGGATACTGCTCGGCACCCGTGATCACGGGCATCGGGGCGATCTCCTGCGTGCCGATAAACATACGGCCGTTGTTTTTCAAACGGCCCGCCCACCTCAAAGCTTCCAGCTTTTCGAAAGCCAGAATAATGTCCGCGCCGCTCTCGTCGATCACGGGCGCAAAAACCTTTTCGCCAAAACGGACGTGGGTGACCACGCTGCCGCCGCGCTGCGCCATGCCGTGCACTTCCGAAAGCTTCACATCATATCCCAGCGCCTGGGCGAGATTGCCCAGCACGCGGCTCGCCAGCAACGTTCCCTGTCCGCCGACGCCCACAATCAAAATATCCGTCGTCATTGTGCGTCACCCGCCTTTTCTATCGCGCCGAATGCGCACACGCCGGGGCACAGCCCGCAGCCGGTGCAAACCGTGGCGTCGATCTGCATCTCGCCATCCTTCGATATGGCCGGGCAGCCGAGCCGCAGGCACACGCCGCACTTTTTGCACTTATCGGTGATGGTGTAAGGCGCAAGTATGTATTTCTTGTCCAGCAGCACGCACGGGCGCTTGGTGATGATCACGCTGAGCGCGTCGCGCGAAGTCTCCTCCTTCAGCGCCGACTCCAGCGCTTTCAAGTCGAACGGGTCCACCACGCGCACATGCTGCACGCCGATGCTCCTGACCAACCCCGGAATATCGATAGCGGGCGCGATATCGCCGCACAATGTTTTGCCGGTGGACGGGTGGTCCTGATGCCCCGTCATGCCGGTCGTGGAGTTGTCCAATATGAGCACGGTGCCCTTGGAACCGTTGTATGCCATGTCCACCAGGCCGGTGAGCCCGGAATGGAAGAAGGTCGAATCACCGATCACCGCGACCAGCTTCTTGGCAAACTCGCCGCCGCGCGCCCTTTCCATGCCCATTGCCATGCCGATGCTCGCGCCCATGCAGACGCACGCGTCGATGCCCTGCAGCGGGGGCAGCGCGCCCAGCGTATAGCAGCCGATGTCGCCCATCGCCGTGATGCCCAGCTTCTTGAGCGTATAGAACACCGCGCGGTGCGGGCAGCCGGGGCACATCACCGGCGGTCTCTGAGGCAGCGCGCCGGGGTCAAAAACGTCCGTCTTTTTACCGCCGATGCGCTCGGCGATCAGGTTTACGCTGTATTCACCCTGCACGGAGAAGGCTTCCTTGCCGGTCACGCTGATGCCCATCGCCTTGATCTGGTCCTCGATAAACGGCTCCAGCTCTTCCACCACATAGAGTTTATCCACCTTCGCGGCGAATTCACGGATCAGCTTTTCCGGCAGCGGGTGCACCATGCCCAGCTTCAGCACGCTGGCTTCCGGCAACGCCTCGCGCACATAGTTGTATGCCACGC
Organism: Bacillota bacterium; assembly: GCA_023428025.1. Classification (GTDB taxonomy): domain Bacteria; phylum Bacillota; class Clostridia; order Christensenellales; family SZUA-584; genus SZUA-584. The sequence continues at coordinate 7,486 of JAEYZN010000045.1, read as the reverse complement.
CGCTGGTGACGACACCCACCTTCAGGTCGCGGTACTCCGCCCTGTTCAGACCGGATGTATCCGCAAACACCGCCAGATCCTTCATGCGCTGCTCCACCACGAGATGGCGTTTCTTGGCCATGCCGGGCATCATCACATATTTGCCAATGTTCTTCTGATAGGGCTTCAGCTCCGGCTGCACCCTGTCGGTCAGCTCCACCAGCCCCTGCGAATGGGACAGCCGCGTGTTGGAGCGCACCAGCACCGGCGTATCAAACTGCTCAGACAGCGCGTACGCCGCTTTGACGTATTCCAAAGCCTCCATACTGTCCGACGGCTCCAGCATCGTCACATGCGCGCTGCGCGCGTAGAAACGGGAGTCCTGCTCGTTCTGGCTGGAATGCATGCCCGGATCGTCCGCGACGATGATGACCAGCCCGCCACTCACGCCGGTGTACGACACGGTGAAAAGCGGATCAGCCGCGACATTGAGGCCCACGTGCTTCATGCAGCACAGCGCCCGCGCACCGCCGATGGACGCGCCGATCGCGACCTCCATCGCCACCTTCTCGTTGGGGGACCATTCCGCATAGATTTCTTCGTATTTGGCTATATTCTCGGTGATTTCGGTGCTTGGCGTGCCCGGATAAGCGGCGGCCACTGTCACGCCCGCCTCGTATGCGCCCCGCGCAAACGCCTCGTTCCCCAGCATCAATTTCTTCATCAGCAACCTCTTTGTTGTATTTCTATCCCATCCAATGATACGCGTCAGCGAGACGCTTAACCCCCACCGACGCACACGTCACGGGAACCCTTTAATCTACCCCATCGGCACATACGCCGTCAGGGACCGTTATGACTGTCCCCGCAGATCGGTGACCCGCTTGGCTTTGCCTTCGAACCGTTTGAGCGATTGCGGCTCCACCAGCTTCACGTCCGCGCCGATGTTGAGCACGGTGAAAAGCGCATGCTGTATCTTCTTCTCCAGCTTCTCCAGCGCGCTGAACTTATCAAGCAGCGCTGCGTCGATCACCTCGACCAGCACTTCGATCTTATCCATATAGCCTTCCTTGCGGACGATGATCTCGTAATGCGGACCGATATCCTCCACACCCAGCAGCACACTCTCGATCTGCGACGGAAACACGTTGACGCCGCGGATGATCAGCATATCGTCGGTGCGGCCCTGCACCTTCGCCATTCTGGCGGACGTGCGTCCGCATGCGCACTTCTCGGTCATCAGCCAGGTGATGTCCTTGGTACGGTAGCGCAGTATCGGCAGCGCCTCTTTCGAAAGCGAGGTGATGACCATCTCACCCGGCTGCCCGTCCGGCACCGGCTCCAGCGTGTCGCGGTCCACGATCTCGCAGTAGAAGTGGTCTTCGTTGATGTGCATGCCGCACTTGCAGGAACACTCGCCCGACACGCCCGGCCCGATGATCTCGGACAGGCCGTAATTCTCCGTCGCGAGTATACCCCAAGCCTTCTCGATCTCGCGGCGCATTTCCTCGGTGTGGCCTTCTCCGCCGAACATGCCCAGCCGCAGCGGCAGCTTCCCGGTATCGATGCCCAGCTTCTTTGCCGTCTCCGCCATATACAGTGCGTACGACGGCGTGCCGACCAGTATCGTCGTACCAAAATCCTTCATGACGGCGAGCTGGCGCTCGGTGTTGCCGCCGGATATCGGTATGATCGTCGCGCCGACCTTCTCCAGCCCGTAGTGCAGGCCGAAAGCGCCGGTAAACAGCGTATATCCAAATGTGACCTGGGCGATGTCTTCATTGGTCGCGCCCGCCGCGCAGGCCAGCCGGGCTATGCACTCCGCCCACATATCTATATCAGCCTGTGTATAGCCCACAACGGTGGGCTTGCCCGTGGTGCCGGAAGACGCGTGGATGCGCACGATATCCTTCATCGGCGATGCGAACAGCTTATAGGGGTAGTTCTCGCGCAGATCGTCCTTCTCGGTGAAGGGAATTCTTCTGATATCGTCCAGCGTTTTGATGTCCCCGGGCTTCACGCCGGCCGCGTCCAGTTTCTTGCGGTAATGTGGGACGTTGTTGTAACACCGTTCTACCGTGCTTTTGAGGCGCTCAAGCTGCAGAGCCTTCAGGTCGTCCCGCGAGGCGCACTCGATTTTCTCATTCCAGATCATTGGCGACTTCCTCTCCGGATGTATTGCACGCAAATCCGTTCAGACCGTGCTTCCATTCTTCATAATTTATGATTATATCGTATATGCCTTAAAAAATAAAGCATAAATGAATGCTTTCAACAGCATACGAAAATTGGACGACAACAAAAAAGAGCCCAACTCAGTATTGGACTCTTTTAGATGCCTGATCTCGGTTACGCTTTTGCCAGTACCTTTTTCAGCTTCGCGAAACGCGGCAGGCCGTCCTCGAACGGCAGGTTCGTCGCGCCCTGTATCAGCGGCAGCGCGTAATCGATGTAGTCCTGCGTGACGCCCGTGCCATCCGGCGTGATCCACGAATCGGGAATCTTCTTTTCTTTGTTCGCCACTTCGTGCAGGCCGATCAGCTTGAGGTTGCACTTGTATTCCTTGCCCGGCGCGCGCTCGAACGCGACCATCAGGTCGGTCTTACCTTCCACAGCGGCCTTCACAGCCGTCTGTCCGGCAAGGAAAGACTCTTCAATGTCGGTGGCGGAGGCAAGATGGGCTGCGCAGCGCTGCAGCAGGCTGAACTCAATGCCGCGCACCTTTGCGCCCGTTTCTTTCTTGGCATAGCTCGCCAGCGTGCTGGCCAGTCCGCCCATCTGGGCATGTCCAAACGAGTCCCGGCTGCAGGCCAGATCGCTGCCGTATTCGGAGATATAACGGCCGTCCTTGTCCTTGATGCCTTCGGACACAGCCACGATGACGTTCTTATTCTTCGCGTGGATCGCCTTCACGCGGGCCAGGAAGTCGTCCAGATCGAACACTCTCTCGGGAAGGTAGATCAGGTCCGGCCCCATGCCCTTCAGCGAAGCCAGCGCCGTTGCGGCCGTCAGCCATCCGGCGTTGCGGCCCATGACCTCCAGTATCGTGATCATGCCGGTGTCGTACACGCGGGCATCCTGATACACTTCCATCGTGGAGGTCGCGATATATTTCGCGGCGCTCGCAAAGCCCGGGCAGTGGTCGGTCGCCCAAAGGTCGTTGTCCACCGTCTTGGGCACGCCGATGACGCGCATCTCGTAGCCCGACTTCTGCATGTATTTGCTGACCTTGTTGCAGGTATCCATTGAGTCGTTTCCGCCATTGTAGAAGAAATAGCGGATATCATATTTTTTGAAGACTTCCAGCAGCCGCTTGTAATCCGTATCGTCCTTGTCCGGATCAGCCAGCTTATAGCGAACGGAACCCAAAGCCGACGACGGCGTCGTTTTCAGCAGCTCCAGCTCTTTCGGGTCTTCCTCGCCCATGTCATAGAAATTCTCTTCCAGCACCCCGCGGATGCCGTGCGCCGCGCCGTACACCTTGGTGATGCAGTCCTCTTTCAGCGCCTGAATGAACACGCCCGCCGCGCTGGCGTTGATCACCGAGGTCGGTCCGCCGGACTGACCAAACATACATGCCCCTTTTAAAACACCCATTCCCTCATTTCTCCTTCGTCAGAAAATAAAAACATTAGAAAAAATTATATCCCAGCGAGGATATAATTTCAATTGCTGTCTTGTGAAATTTGTAACTTTATTCCCCGATGATCTTGACCAGCAGCTTCTTAGGCCGCCTGCCGTCGAACTCGCCGTAGAATATCTGCTCCCACGGACCAAAGTCCAGCCGCCCTTGAGTCACGGCGACGACGACCTCGCGCCCCATCACAGTGCGCTTCAAATGCGCGTCGGCGTTGTCCTCAAAGCCGTTGTGCGCGTACTGCTCGTACGGTTTCTCCGGCGCAAGTTTCTCCAGCCAGCGCTCAAAGTCGGCATGCAGGCCGCTCTCGTCATCGTTGATGAAGACGCTGGCGGTAATATGCATTGCGTTCACCAGGCAAAGCCCTTCGGCAATGCCGCTCTCCTCCAGCGCCTTTTCCACCTGCGGCGTGATGTTGACGAACTGCCGACGGTTCTGAATGTTGAGCGTCAGCACCTTTCGGTAGCTTTTCATGAAGTACCTCCCTGTCTCCGGGTTTTCTTCATCATAAATCGCGTACTGCATGGTTGTCAAATCGGCCTTCCTCAGCAGATATTATTCGGTTTCCACCACTTCTTCTCCGGTATCCTCCGGCGGTGGATTCGTTACAGGCTCGGTTGTCGGCGGTGCCGTCGGCGCTGTTGTCGGTGCCGGTTCCGGCCCGACTATGATCTCGCCGGTGTAAGCCTTGTATGTGGTTTTGGCAATCAGCTCCGATCTGCCCACCTCTTCCCCGTTTTTGTAAAAATGCTTGTAGGTTTTGTATACCGAACCGTTGCGGCGGCCCACCACTTCCTCTTTGTAGCCCGGCGCCTTGGTGGTATCCACCGTCACCAGCATCTCGCCGTCCGGGTGCAGCGTCTCCACCTTCTCGGAGGAAAGCCTGATCTCGTCATAGTCACCAGAGAAGGCCATGCGGTATATCTCGAAATTCACCTTCTTCTGGCTGCTATCCACCCAGCAGAAAATATAGACGTTTGCGCTCGTATCATTTTTATACACGAAGTCGATCGTCCCCGTGTTGATCGTCGCATCCAGTCCGCCGCCCACGTAGCTGAGCTGTATCGAATGGCCTCTTCTGTCCACGATCTCAAGATCCGCCTTCAGCACCGCGTTGTACATCGTGGTGGACACCTGGCAGACGCCGCCGCCAGCCTGGTCCTCACTGCCGCCGCGGACGATGGCCGGAGCGGGATACCATCCCAGATCGTATGTGCGTGGCCCCAGCACGGTGTTGGTGGAGAACTCCTCCCCCGGCGCGAGCACGTACCCGTTGATGATGCCCACCGCCTTTTTGATATTCTCCACACGTGATTCGCGGTTATACGGGCTCTTCGCGAAGGACGTTGTGGCCGTTATATGCTGCGCCGTGCCGGCCTGCAATGACGCTTTGGTGACCGCTGCCGGCACCTCGTTCACAGGAATCTGCACGGTGCCGTATTCGCGCAGGCGTATCTGTTCTTCCACCGCCGCATACAGTGCGTCCTCATCCACCGCGACGCCGCTTACCTCATCCGTGTATGTGAACCTGTTGTCCCGGTCATCCTTGTCGACCTGTATCGTGGCGTCCTGCGCGGGTTCGTACAGCTCGGATGCAATCTGCCCAAGGCGCGTTTTCACCGTCTCGGTGCCGACTGTATAATCTGTGGAAAAATCCATGCCGTTCGCCGCGATATCCTCTAACTGCCTCTGCAGTTCAATACGGTTTCCTTCGCGTGCCGTGCGCATCGCTTCTTCCAGCACCTCGTCGACATTGTCCGCCACATCAAAATCTTCCCGCGTCAATTCAAATGTCTGCCCGCCATACTGCAGCGTCACGCGGATGGCATTCTGCCGCGTCCGCATATTGTCTTTTACAGCATCGCGCGCCTGCGCCAGCGTCTTGCCGCCCACGTTGATGCCGTCAATGCTGATTCCTTCGTGATAAGTGCCGGTCAGCAGCAAGTTATCCCATTCCTGCTGCGAGAACGTATTTTGCTGCAGGAAATATATCCCTGAGACTGCCAGTCCCATAAGCAGAACTGCCAGTAAAATTCCCAAAGCGATCATGCTTTTTCTGATATTTCTTTTTGTCATTTTACGTTAAACCTCCGTATATTGATTCATAGCCAAAACATACCCCTTTTTATACCTGTTGGCCGATAAATCATGCGTGGTTGTTGGATTCTTTTGGTATGAAAACGCAAATTGTCAGTAATCCGTTTTATATGACGAAAGACCAGGCAGCTTTGTTCCACCTATTTCCATAACGGAATAAATCTATATTCAGCCAAAGAATAGAGCTTGGAATAAAGATGAAAACAAAAAGGAGGGGCAACTCCCACTCCTTTGAATCATTAAGGCCGGACCGTCAGTTCATTTGAAGATCACGCGCCGCTGAACAAAGAAGCTGACGAAGAACAGTATCGCTTCCGTGATGATCTTGGCGACAAGCACATTAAGCCCCAGAGACTTAAGAGCGGTAATCATGAGTATATTGACGCCCAGTATGGCGGCCACCAACAGATAGTAACCCATCAGATGGCGGGCCAGCCCTTTTTTCTTCTTCTTGGAGAAAATAACATTCCTGTTGACAAGGAAATTGACCAGCGAGCTGATAATGCGCGCCGGAACAGCCGCGAACAGCACTTCGATCAATTTGGTATCGGTTGACAGCCCGGCCACGCTGGGCAGCACCCATAGCGACATCAGCGTAAATACCACAAAATCGATCGCGAAAGCCATCATGGATGACGCACTGAACATGAGGATGCGCTTGTAAATGCGCCATGAATCCTTTAGCGGGTTGAAATGCGATCCGCTGTTGTTGTTGATGTACACCGTTTCTATGTCGATCTCCTTGAGTTTGAGATTGAGCCGATATGCTTCGAGCAGCATGTTCATCTCATACTCATAGCGGTCGCCCGGCAGCCTGAGCAGGTCCGGCAACGCATCCGCCGGCAGGCCTCTCAAGCCCGTCTGCGTGTCCCGCACGCGCTGGCCGCTCAAAAAGTTGAATACATTGCGCGTGATGGCGTTGCCCATGCGGCTTTTGAGCGGTACTTCACCGTAGAAAGCCCGGCTTCCCAGCACAAGGGTGTCCGTCCATTCTGTCAGCATCTGAGCGACGCACACAATGTCTCGGATCAGGTGCTGCCCGTCCGCGTCCGCCGTTACCACGCCGTCTATCTCATTCCCAAGGCTCATAATATTTTCAAAGCCTGTTTTTAGCGCCCGTCCTTTGCCCCTGTTGATATCATGCCGGAGCACGCGGCAGCCCATGCTTTCCAGCGTCTCAAAAACAGCGGCAAATTCGCCACCGCTCCCATCGTCCACAACGACGACATGCCTGAATCCGCGTTCCATGAGTTCTTTTGACAAAACCGTCAGCGCCTCACCCGGCTTATATGCCGGTATCAGCACCGCAATCCGCCCGAGATTATTCTCCATCAGTGTTAAGCGCGCATACGCCATTGTCATTCGCGCGCTGCCCTTTCTTCATATATTCTTTTTCTGCCTCGTTCATTTTGGACGATCAGATAAACGAAAGTCAATATGGATGCCCGACAATATACTCTGCCAAATGTCTGGAAACCGCTTTATTTATGTCGCTCCTATCCGTCCTTAACCACGCTGTCAGTCCACACTTTCCAAACCAGTCTTATCATAACTGCGTGACCGTCAACTGCAGTATCACAACTTGTAAATCCATTATGGTATTATCAGCTAAAACCTTAGCCGCGTCAAGTCATCGTCTGTTTGTTGTTAATCTTTGATCATTATATCACAACAATTTGTTTTTTGAGTACACTCGGTTAACATTAAGATTAGAATTTGGTTAGAAAGGCCTCAGATAAATGGTTAGCGACACCTATTTTAATTGGACTGGAG
>JAEYZN010000036.1 GCA_023428025.1 Bacillota bacterium | reverse complement strand
AGGGCATATGCCATGGGACGAGATGGGCCGGGCGCTGCGCGACATCGGCTATCAGGGCTACGCCATCATGGAACCGTTCGTCAAAATGGGCGGCGGCGTGGGCAGCGATATCAAGGTCTGGCGGGATCTGTCCGATGACGCGAGCGAAGAGCGGCTGGACGCGGACATCGCGGAATCGGTAAAGTTTGTGCGCGGGAAATTCAACTGACGTTTTACCTCGTTTTTTTGTGGCTGGGCGGGACGAAAGTATGGTTCCCGCTCTTTTTTATGTGGGACCATTATTGGGCATTAAGCCTAATACATACTTCAAACAATACTGAATATTTCTGTGGGGCCGTCGTTGCCTCAACCTTGGTTTCATATCGAATATACCTCCTTAGGGTTCGAAAAGCGCAGCTTTATGGGGGGAGTATCCGAGGGAGGTTCGTCGGGTCATTTTTTTATCCGCCCATCACTTTGGCCGCGATCTTGCGGGCCGTGGGCGTGTCGGCCAGGCCGCCCTCGGCTGTCTCCCTGAGCGATAAGTGCATCATTTCGCCGACGCTACGCATCGCGTCGATCACCTCATCGGGCGGTATCGCGCTCCTGATGCCCGCGTATGCCATGTCCGCGCTGGTCAGCGCATTCACCGCGCCGATCACGTTTCTTTTCACACAAGGCACCTCCACCAGGCCTGCGACCGGGTCGCACACCAGCCCCAGCAGGTTCTTGAGCGCCATCGCCACCGCATGGCCTGCCTGTTCCGGCGTGCCGCCGCGCAGCATCATCACCGCCGCCGCCGCCATCGCGGAGGCCGAACCGATCTCCGCCTGACAGCCGCCTTCTGCGCCGGATATGAACGCACGCTGCGCGATCACCTGACCTACGCCCGCCGCCACGAACAGCGCTTTGATGATATCGTCATCGCTGGCGCGGAACTGCCGTTGGTAGGATATCAGCACGGCGGGCAATACCCCGCACGACCCGGCTGTGGGCGCAGCCACGATACGCTTCATGCACGCGTTGGATTCGCCCATCTGCAGCGCTTTGGCCATCACCATGCCCACAAAGCCGCCGCACAGCGCATCACCGGTCGCCGCCGCCCGTTCCATGCGGCCGCCGTCTCCGCCCACCAGACCGCTGATGGAGCGCTGGTCCTGGTTATAGTCGCCGTCCGCCTCCTTCATCGTCTGCCAGAGTTTCGTCATCCTGCCGATGGAATCTTCGCGGGAAGCGCCCCGCTCCGCCATATCGTCATCCCGTACGGTCTCCCACAGCGGCTTATTCACTTCCGCCGCCCTCGTGATCAAACTCTCTATTGAAGCAAAAGACATGGTTATTCACTTTCCTCTTCGTCCAGATTGATGTAGGTCACTTTGATGACGCCTTCCAGCTTGACCAGCCACTGAAGCGATTCCTTCGGTATCGGCTGGTCCGTTTCGATGACCATCACCGCATACCCGCCCCGGGTATCGCGGTAAAGCTGCATCGTGGCGATGTTCACGGACTTATGCGAGAGCATGGACGTCACTTCGGCCACATGCCCCGGCTGGTCCAGATTGTGGACGATCAGCGTGGGGTAGTCGCCCGTGAAGTTGGCGTCCAGTCCGTCGATCTGGCATATCTTGATGCGTCCGCCGCCCAACGACGACGAGACGATCTCAAGGCTGCGGCCGGATTCACCGGTGACGCGTATCAGTGCTGTGTTGGGATGCACGCCGGTCAGCTTGGTTTGGCTGATGGAGACGCTGAGCCGCTTTTTTTGTGCCAGCTCCAAGCTCCACGGAATGTCGGGGTCGTCCGGCTTCATGCCCAGCAGCCCCGCGACGATGGCTTTGTCGGTGCCGTGTCCGGGGCCGGTGGCCGCGAAGGACCCGTGTAGCAGTATCTCGGCGGCGCGCGGTTTCTCGCCCAGCAGCTTGCGTGCGCTGTAACCGATGCGCACCGCCCCGGCTGTGTGCGAGCTGGAAGGCCCGATCATCACAGGCCCGATGATTTCATAGATGTTCATTGATTCTCCCTGCGCCGCCTGTCGGACAGCAGCCCACTCTCTGTTTGGCAATTATCATATACCATCAATCCGTTCCACGAAAGCCCCATTTTGTAAAACACAAAAAAATAAATTTTGTAAGTCCAGAAAAATAAATTAGAATTTCAGCTTCAAAAAGGAGGCATGATCGGTATGATGTCTTATGTCATGCCCGGTATATGGGGGAGGTTTGAAGCACCTGTTTGTTATGTGAACAGGTTGCAGCCCTGATTATTCAATACTGTCTCAACCGAAAATCGAAGCCAACAGGCAATGCCCTTTCAAAATGAAAGATTGTGCAGTTGAACAGTTGACATTCTGAGATATCCCGCTATAATAACGATATACAGGTAAGAGCGGTCATACCACATAATTGATTCGCGCGGCCTGTATGATGACAAAGGCGTTAATATGTGGACCAGTAACAAGGGTGTTGAAAGTTGTCTACTCTCAACGCCCTGTTTTTTTTACTAAAGTCACGGATTTATATGGTATAAAGGTATATTAATGTAAATCAATATACCATTTATATAATCCAACTAATTTTAAGGAGGAGTATATGAAGAACAGTTTTCTAAAACGTGCGATGGTTTGCGGGCTGGTTGTGATCACGATGCTGGCGGCCATGCTGACGGGGTGCGGCGCTCCGGCGTCCAGCGAAACACCCCCGTCTGACGCTCCGGCAACTGAAGCGCCTGCGTCCGATGCTCCGGCTGAAGCCTCGGGCGACCCGATCATCATCGGAACGAGCTTCCCGCTCTCCGGCACAGTGGCGGCGGATGGCAAGTACATCGTTCAGGCGATCCAGCTGGCGGTGGACGAAGTGAACGCGGCGGGCGGCATCAACGGACGTTTGGTGGAGCTGGACTCGCAGGACGACGAGGCTGATCCCACAACGGCGGCTTCCATTGCCAACAAGTTTGCGGAAGACGAGAAGATTCTGGCGCTGGTGTCCTCTTACAACAGTTCATGCATGCTGGCCCAGGTGCCGATCCTCAAAGAAGCCGGTCTCGCGGCTGTCAGCCCGGTGACCACCTCTCCCGACCTGACCGGCAGCAGCCCCTATTACTTCCGTACATGCGCCTCCGATGCGTATGTTGGCAAGCTGGGCGCCGATTACTGCGCAGACCTTGGCTGGAAGAAGGTTGCGCTGCTGTATGAGCAGGACGACTACGGCCTTGGTATCTCCAAGATGTTCGAAGAACAGGCGACCGTGCGTGGCCTTGAGATTGCCTACACCGGCACCTTCGTATACGGCGAAACCAAGGACTTCAGCACGCTGCTGACCAGCGTCAAGGACGCGGGCGTGGACGGCATATTCATCGGCGGCCTTGTGACGGAGACGGTGCTGATCGCGAACCAGGCCGAGACCCTGGGCCTTGGCGATGTGCCGATCTGCGGTGCTGACGGTCTGTACTCTCCCGCGCTGATCACAGAAGGCGGCGCTGATGTGGAAGGCATCTACACGCTGGGCGCTTTCACACCGGACAGCGATGCCCCCAAGGTACAGGCCTTTGTGGAATCGTTTAAAGCGGCTTATGGCGAAGAGCCGTCCAACTGGGGTGCGCTGGCTTACGATGCGGCCATGGTTGTCATGGAAGCCATGAAGACCTGCGAGACGCTGGACAGAGAATCCATCAAGGACGCGATCACCGCCATCAGCTACGAAGGCGTGACGGGCCTCAACAAGTTCGTGAACGGCGATGTGGAGAAGGAATACTTGAGATTCGTGGTAAAGGACGGCAAGTTCGAGATCTACGAATAACAGCGACAGCGACGATCAGCTTGAAGTGACAAGAGTGCGGCTGTGCGGGGGCTTGGAAGGGCTTCCGTACAGCCGCATTAAAAAAGGGAGGATAGACTGGAATGTTTCTCCAGCAGTTGATAAATGGCTTAACGATAGGCAGCATATACGCAATCGTCGCGCTGGGGTATTCGATGGTGTACGGCGTGCTGCAGATCGTCAACTGGGCCCATGCGGACGTTTTGATGATCGGCACGTTCATCGGGTTGCTGTTCACCGCGCTGGGCCTGCCGGTGATATCCATGGTGATACTGGCCGCCACGGCGACGGCGATTCTCGGCATGGCGGTGGAGAGGATCGCATACCGGCCCATTAAGGTGAACAGAAGGATGGCGGTGCTGGTCAGCGCGCTGGGTATGTCGGTGTTCCTGCAGAACTTCGCGCAGCTGGTGTTCGGCAGCTCGAGCCAGCCTTTCCCCACCATCCCCAAGGTGGCTTATACGGTGGGCAACGTGACGTTCACCAATATACAGGTCATCATCTGGGTGCTCACCGTCGTGATGCTGCTGGCGCTCTATCTGCTGGTTTACAAGAGCAAGATGGGAGTCGCGATTCGGGCCTGCTCGGTGAGCATACCGCATGCCAAGCTGATGGGCATCAACACCAACGCCATCATCGGCGCGACGTTTGGCATCGGGGCTTTTCTGGCGGGCATCGCGGGCGTCAGCATCGGTACGTACTACAACGCGGTTTACCCCACGATGGGCTATATGCTGGGCATGAAGGCGTTCTCCGCGGCGATACTGGGTGGTATCGGCTCGATCCCCGGTGCGGTGATCGGCGGCTTTCTGATCGGCATCATCGAGAGCCTGGGCGCGGGCTACATATCGTCGGGCTACAGGGATGCCTACGCGTTCATCGTGATGATCGTGATACTGGTGCTGCGGCCCTCTGGCATACTGGGCGCAAAACATATCGACAAAGTGTAGGCAGACAGCGAAGAGAATCTTCGGCGGCTTTACGGTTAAGACAAACTTGAGCGGGGAGGAACCACTTTGAAACAACTTAAAGCTTTTAAACTGACGCGAAGAATGAAGATCATCCTGCTGTTGGCGCTGCTGGCCGCTTTGATCGTCATCCCTTTCGTCATTAAGGATAAATACATCCTGCACATCATCATATCCTGCTTCATCTATGCATGCCTGGCGCTGAGCCTCAATCTCATCATCGGGCTTTCGGGGCAGTTCTCGCTGGGCCACGTGACGTTTTACGGCATGGGTGCGTACACCACCGCGCTGCTGATGATGCGCGCGGACATGTCGTTCTGGCTGGCGGCGCTGATCAGCGCGGTGTTTGTCGGGCTGGTGGGCGCGCTGCTCGCGATACCGACGCTCAAGCTGCGCGGCGACTATATTGCCGTGGTCACGCTGGGCTTCGGCGAAGTGTTCCGGCTGTTCGTGCTGAACGCCGTGGACTTAACGCGCGGGCCGATGGGCCTGCCGGGCATTCCGTCGCCCAGCATATTCGGCTACGAGATCAGCAGCAAGGTGCAGTATTACTTCTTCGGCCTCATTATTCTGATCATCGTGGTCATCTTCATACTGAGGCTGACCAATTCCGGCTTTGGCCTCGCGATGCTGTCCGTGAAGGAGGACGATATCGCCGCCAACGCGATCGGCATCTATCCGGTGAAATACAAGCTGCTGGCCTTCACCATCGGCGCTGTCATCGCGGGCGTTGTCGGCAGCTTTTATGCGGTGTACACGGCGTTCATCAGCCCATCCAGCTTCCAGTACGGCGAGTCCATATCGATGGTGGCGATGGTGGTGCTGGGCGGCCTTGGGAGCATACCCGGCTCGATCATTGGCGCGGGCGTGCTCACGATATTGCCGGAGGCGCTGCGTTCCTTCAGCGACTACCGCCTGATCATTTACGGTCTCGCGATGGTCATCATGATGATATTCAGGCCAAACGGTATCTGGGGCATCGAGAAGCGGCCCCGGAACGCCTATCTGGCATACATAGAAAGAGGTGTGAGATTTGGAAAAAATACTCCAGGCGCATAACGTCACGATCCGTTTCGGCGGCCTGACGGCGGTGGACGGCGTGACGATGGAGCAATCCAAGGGGGAGATCCTGTCGCTGATCGGACCGAACGGCGCGGGCAAGACAACCTTTTTCAACCTGCTGACAGGCGTGTACCAGCCCACCGAGGGCACCATCTACTTCAAGGGTGAGAACATCAACAAGCTGAAGGCGCATGAGCGCTCGCGGTTCGGCATCGCGCGGACGTTCCAGAACATCCGGCTCTTCAAGGTGATGACGGTGCTGGAGAACATACTGGTCGCCCATCCGGATTGCAACCAGGAGAACCTGTTCAAATCCGTGCTGCTTCCGGGGCAGATGAGAAAGAAGCGCACGCAGACCGTGCAGAAGTGCCGTGAGCTGCTGGACATCGTGGGCCTCTCCAGCATGGAGGATGAGCTGGCCACCAGCCTGCCCTACGGCAAGCAGCGATTACTGGAGATCGCGCGCGGTCTTTCGACCGACCCGCAGCTGCTGTTGCTGGACGAACCGGGCGCGGGCATGAACAGCGCCGAGAAAAACGAGCTGACGAAGGTGATCCACCACATCACCAAGGAGATGCATGTGGATGTGCTGATCATCGAGCATGATATGAAGTTCGTGATGAACATATCAGACCGCATCATTGTACTGGACCACGGTGAGACCATAGCGAACGGCGTACCCCACGATATCCAGACCAACGACAAGGTAAAGCAGGCCTACCTCGGCAGCGGGTCCATCGAAGAGGACGGCGACTTGAAGGACGAAGGGGTGGTTTGAAATGGGTCACATATTAGAGCTTAAAAATCTGAGCGTGAATTACGGCGTGGTACCGGCGCTTCGCGGCGTGTCGCTGACCGTGGACAAGGGCGAGGTGGTGGCGCTGATCGGCTCCAACGGGGCGGGCAAGACCACCACGCTGGGTGCGGTATCCAGCTTGGTCAAGTGCAATTCCGGCTCGGTATTCTTCGATGGCAAGGATATTTCCTCCACCGAAGCCCACAAGCTGGTGAAGATGGGGATATCCATGGTACCGGAAGGGCGCGGCATATTCCCCAACCTCACGGTGCTGGAGAACCTTTACCTCGGCGCGTACCTGCGCCGCGACCACGCGGAGGTCGCGATGGACCGCGACTGGGTATTCAGCGTGTTCCCGCGGCTGAAGGAGCGCATCCGCCAGATCGGCGGGACGCTGTCCGGCGGGGAGCAGCAGATGCTGGCCATGGCCCGGGCACTGATGAGCCGCCCCAAGCTGCTGCTGCTGGATGAACCGTCCATGGGCCTGGCGCCCATCGTGGTGGAGGAGAATTTTCGCATCATCCGCAAGATCAACAAAGAGAGTTCCACCACCATACTGCTGGTGGAGCAGAACGCCAAGATGGCCCTGATGATATCCAAACGGGCTTACGTTATCGAGGTCGGGCAGATCATCCAGGAGGGATGGTCCAGGGACCTGAGGAACGACAGCGGCATCCAGAAGGCGTACCTAGGAATTTAGTGAAAGGAACCAACGCCATGAAGAACTACGTGATCGCGATCGCCCGCGGCTATGGCAGCGGCGGCAAGCAGGTCGGCCTGAAGCTCGCAGAGGAGCTGGGCATCAAGCTGATCGACAAGGAGCTTTTGCAGATGGCATCCATCCAGAGCGGCATCGATGAGGGGCTGTTCGCGCTGGCCGACGAGAAACTGAAGAAGACCTTTCTCGGGCTGGTGCTGGACCGGCGCTACATCGGCAACACATTGACGCCGGAGCACGAGAAATTTGTCTCGGATGTGAACCTGTTCAACTATCAGGCGCAGGTGCTGCGGTGCCTCGCGGAGACGGAATCCTTTGTGATCATCGGCAAGGCTGCGTTCCACGTGTTGCAGGATTATCCCAATGTGGTCAGCGTCAACATTCAGGCGCCGTTCGACGACTGCGTACAATCCATCATGAACCGGTCGGGCCTCAGCGAAAAGGAAGCGAAAAAAGCGGTGCACGACACGGACAAATTCCGCGCTGAATACAACAAGTTCTACACCGGCAGGGACTGGCTGGACGTCACCAATTACGACCTCAGTCTCAACAGTTCGCGTATCGGACGCGACAGGTGCGCGGACGTCATCAGGCAGTACACGCGCCTCAAGCTGGGCGTGGAGATATAGATACATTCAAACAACGGCGTTTGGGATGCCGAGAATGGAAGGGATGAAGACATGACAAGACTGGAAGACTACAGGAATTATCTGAGTCCGGCGCTCGCAAAGTCCACCGATCTGGTGATCGCCAGCGGCAAGGGATGCTATCTCACCGACGTCAACGGCAACGAGTATCTGGACTTTGTGCAGGGCATCGCCGTCAATGCGCTGGGGCACAGCCATCCGCGGGTGGTGGAGGCGGTGTGCAGCCAGGCGCAGAAGTTGCTGACGGCATCGTTCAACATGGTGAGCTACGAGCCCACGCTGAAGCTCGCGAAAAGGATCGCGGACATCGCGCCCGGCAAGCTGGGGTCGATATTCTTCTCCAACGGCGGAGCGGAAGCGACGGACGGCGCGATCAAGCTGGCCAAGGCGTACACCAAGCGCCCGTCCATCATCTCGTTCAAGGGCTCATTCCATGGGCGCACGATTGGCGCGACGGCGGTGACGGCTTCCAACTCCAAATACCGCAAATACTATGAGCCGCATATGGGCGGCGTTAATTTCGCCACATACCCGGGCAGGGACCTTTGCCCCAAGGGCATGGGAGCGGCCCAGCGCACTGAGTATTGCCTTAACGATATCAAGGCGCTGTTCCAGTATGTGGTGGCCCCCGAGACGGTGGCGGCCATACTGATGGAGCCCATTCAGGGCGAGGGCGGCTACATCGTGCCGGAAAAAGAATTCGTGCAGGGCGTTCGGGCCTTGTGTGACCAGTACGGCATCCTGCTGATATTTGACGAGATACAGTCCGGCTACGGGCGCACGGGCAAGATGTTCGCGAGCGAGCACTTTGGCGTGGTCCCGGATATCATGACGCTGGGCAAGGCCATCGCGGGCGGCCTGCCTATGAGCGCGATTGTGAGCACGCCCGAGATCATGGAAGAATGGCACCCCGGCATGCACGGCACCACGTTCGGCGGCAGCCCGGTGGCGGCAGCCGCGGCGATGGCGGTGCTGGATGAGTTCGAGGAGAACGGCATCATCGAAAACTGCGTGAAGCAGGGTGCTTACTTAAAGCAGCGGCTGCTGGAGTTGAAGGACAAATACAGCTGCATCTCCGACGTGCGCGGTCTCGGGCTGATGCTGGCGGTGGAATATTCGCATGAGGACGGCTCGCCCGCGCCGGACATCTGGAACAAGGTGCGCGCTTATTGCCTGGAGCACCGGATGCTGACGCTCAACTGCGGCGTGCACGGCAACGGCATGCGCTTCGCGGCGCCGCTGAACGTGACGCAGGCAGACCTCGACAAGGGCCTCGCGATATTCGAAGACGCGCTCAAATCATTATAGGGAGGAAACGGATATGCCGAAGGCTGTTTACTACAACATCGACGACAATCTGGATTACGAGAATTCGCTGCTCAAGGAGTGGGGCATCACCGACCTGGAGCTGGTGGAGATAAAGGACAAAGAGGGCAAAAAGCCCTTCACAGAGCACATCAAGGACTATGAAGGCCTTGTGGTGGAATACGAGCAGGTCACCGCCGAGGTGATGGACGCGCTGCCGAACCTCAAGATTGTGGCGCTGCAGAGCATCGGCTACAACAACGTGGACGCCAAGGCGGGCACGGCGCACGGCATTGCCTTGACCAACGTCCCCGGTTTTTGCGCGGAAGAGGTGGCGCTGCATGCCGTGGGCATGATGATCGATCTGGTGCGCAAGATATCCTTCTTCGACCGTACGGTGCGCGCGGGGAAATGGAATCCGTTGCTGGGCTACAAGACCCACCGCATCACCGGCCAGACGTGCGGCCTCGTATATTTCGGCGAGATACCCAAGAAGATGGTCCCCATCCTCAAAGCCATGGGGCTTAAGGTGCTGGTGTTCGCGCCCACCAAGACAAAGGAATATCTGGCTGGGTTCGGCTGCGAGAAGGCGGAGACGCTGGAGGAATTGTTGAAGGTGTCCGACTTTGTGTCGCTGCATACGCCGCTGATGCCGCAGACCTACCATATGATATCAAAGCCGCAGCTGGAGTTGATGAAAAGCAGCGCGTACCTCATCAACACGGCGCGCGGCTCCGTGGTGGACGAACCCGCTCTGGTGGAGGCGCTGAAGAACGGCGTCATCAAGGGCGCGGGCATCGACGTGATTGAGGACGAAGCCAACGAAAAGAGCGACCTGTTCGAGCTGGAAAACGTGGTGATCACGCCGCACGCGGCGTTCGTCTCGGAGGATTCCTTCTACGACGCGCGGCGGCGGGCCTTGAAGCAGCTGGTGATGCGCCTGTCACAGAAGGTGACACCGGAGCATCTGGTCAATAAAGACGTCGAAATAGAATTCTGAGCGTACAGGAGGATATGAAAATGAAGAGAGAGCAGATCAATCCCAAGGGTTACGGCGAACCGCACGGGCCGTACGCGAACGGCGTGAAGCTGGGGCAGTTCGTGTTCACCACGCAGATCGGGACGGACATAGAGGGCAACGTGGTGCCGGGCGGCATCAAGGAGCAGACCAGGGCCATCATGGCCAACGCCAAAGCGGTACTGGAAACCGCGGGCGGTTCGTTTGACGACATCGCCAAGGTGACGATCTACGTGACGGACATGGCGCTGGTGCCCGAGATGAACGAGGTGTACTCCACCTATTTCAAGCCGGGCGGGTTCCCCGCGCGGTGCTGCACGCAGTGCGCCGGCATGGTGGGCGACTGTGTGGTGGAGATGGAGTTTACGGCGATCATCTGACCGGGAGGGGACATGAGCATGAGAGTGGAGGATCATGTGATACTTGACGTAAAGCCGACGGGCCGTATTGTAGAGATCACCGTGGACGGGCAGACGATACCGGCGGTGGAGGGCGAGCCGATACTGGCGTCGCTGCTGGCGCAGGGCATCCGCATCAACCGGTATACCGTGAAGCGGCATGAGCCGCGCGGCCTGTTTTGCGGCATCGGCCAGTGCACCGACTGCGCGATGGTGGTGGATGGGTTACCCAACGTGCGCACCTGCATCACGCCGGTGAAGGCGGGCATGGTGGTCCAGACGCAGGATGGGTTGGGGGCAAAGTAACACCGGAGATTGTTGAGTGGCGTTTCCCTCCCTCAGTCGCCTGTCGGCGACCGGGGTCCCCCGAAAAGACGAAGGCTTTTTGGAGTGGGGATAGCTCCCTCATCTGAGGGAGCCTTATATGATGACTCAGGGTAGGCATGAAAGATTTATTATTAAAAAACATTGAAAATGCCATTTGGCATTTCATGATGGGATTCTCAAGGGGTGGGCCCCTTGAGTGGAGGTTTGGAGGCAGGGCCTCCAAGGTCATAGTAAGACTTGGAGTGGATATGATAGAGAGAGACATAGTCATAGTCGGAGCCGGCCCGGCCGGACTGGCGGCGGCGATAGAAGCGTCCAAAGCGGGCGCGGGCGTGCTGCTGGTGGACCTCAACTTCAGGCCAGGCGGCCAGCTTTTTAAGCAGATTCATAAGTTCTTTGGGTCCAGTGCGCACCATTCGGGCACACGGGGCTACGATATCGGCATGATGCTGCTGAAGGAAGCGCAGGACAACGGCGTGGAATTGTGGCTGAAAAGCACGGTCGTGGGGCTGTTTCCCGGCAACAAGGCCGCCATCCAGAAGACAGAGGAAGACGGCGGCAAAACGCTGGTGACGGTGACGGCCAAACGCATCATCGTGGCCACCGGCGCGTCGGAGAACGTCGTGCGGTTCAGAGGCTGCACGATGCCGGGCGTGATGGGCGCGGGCGCCGCGCAGACGATGATCAACGTGAACCATGTGAAGCCGGGCAGGCGTATCGTGATGGTAGGCAGCGGCAACGTGGGGCTTATCGTGTCGTATCAGCTGATGCAGGCCGGGTGCGACGTCGTGGCGCTGGTGGAAGCCGCGCCGCGCATCGGCGGTTACGCGGTGCACGCCGCGAAGATCGCGCGGGCGGGCGTGCCCATCTACATGCGGCATACCGTGAAGGAAACGATCGCGGACGAAAACGGCTGCGTAAAGGCGGTGGTCATCGCGGCGGTGGACGACAAGTTTCAGCCGGTCGCGGGCACCGAGAAGACGATCGAAGCGGACACTGTGACCATCGCGGCAGGGCTCAAGCCCTCGTCCGAACTGGTGCGGCTGATGAACAGCGAGTTCACATTTAACGGTGTGTTCGGCGGCTGGGTGCCGCTGCACAACCGCAGCATGGAGACGTCCCAGCCAGGGCTGTATGTGGCGGGCGACGTGACGGGCGTGGAGGAAGCCAACACCGCGCTGGAAGAAGGGCGGCTGGCGGGCATCTCCGCGGCGCAGTCCCTCGGGCTGATACCGGATGAGGCCGCCGAAGCGGAGAAGGATGCCATCTGGGAGCGCCTGCGCGCGCTGCGGCTGGGGCCTTTCGGCGAGAAGCGGCTGGAGGAGAAAGAGAAGATCATGGACGAATACCGGGAACGGATAGAAAAATCCGCACCCGTTCAAGCGGAGGCTTCGGTATGCCTATAGTGGAGACTGGATATTTGGACTACGAGGAGCTGAAAGCCTGTCAGAAGCTGCCGGGCGAGGCGCGCTTTGAGAAAGGGCCGGTTGCGGTGATCGAATGCGTGCAGGAGATACCCTGCAATCCTTGCGAGGCGGCGTGCCGTTTCGGCGCCATCCGCATCGGCGACGAGATCACCAGCCTGCCTGAGCTGCTGGCGGACAAATGCACTGGCTGCGGCGTGTGCATCGCGCAGTGCCCCGGCCTTGCGATATTCGTGGTGGACAAATCCGGCGCGGACAGCGCCACGGTGGCGTTCCCCTATGAGTATTACCCGACACCCGCCAAGGGCGATAAGGTGAAGGCCGTGAACCGCCGCGGTGAGCCGGTGTGCGACGCGACGGTGGAGAAGGTGCAGTCGCCCAGGTCGTACGACCATACGCCGGTGGTGACGGTGCGGATACCCAGAAAATACGCGGATGAGGTGCGCGGCATAGAGAGGAAGCGATCATGATGGGATATGACGACGATATGCTGGTGTGCCGGTGTGAAGAGGTGACCGTGGCGGACGTCAGACGCGCGATCGCCGAGGGCGCGCGCGACGTGACGGGCGTGAAACGCCGGGTGCGCGCGGGCATGGGGCTGTGCCAGGGCAAAACCTGCGAGAAGCTGGTGCAACAGATACTGTGCGCCGAGCTGGGCATTTCGGTGAAGGAGACGGGCTGCTCGTCCGCAAGGCCGCCGGTGAGGCCGGTGACGTTCGGCGAGCTGGCTGAAGGGAGGATAGACTGATGGCGGATAAATTCGACGCGGTGGTCATCGGCGCGGGGGCCATCGGCACCAGCGTGGCTTACCACCTGTGCGCGGAGGGCCTGAGCGTGGCGCTGGTAGACCACGGCGACATCGCGCACGGCACGTCCAGCCACTGCGACGCCGTCGCGCTGATATGCGACAAGCTGCCCGGCATGGATACCAGGATGGGGCAGGCGAGCATCGACCTTTACAAAGAGCTGTCTGAGAAGTTCTCCTATGATTTTGAGTTCAACCCCAAGGGCTGCCTTTACGTGTGCGAGACGGAGCCCGAATACGAGGCGGCGTCCGGCTATGTGGCGCAGCAGGCGGCGGACGGCTACAGCATGCGCATGGTGGACAACAAGGAGCTGTGCGACATGGAGCCGTACATCGCCAAGGACCTGGTGGGCGGTATCTACACGCCGGGCAGCGGCGCGATCGCGGTGAGCCCGTACAAGGTGTGCTTCGCGTTTGTGGAGGAAGCCCGGAAGCTGGGGCTTAAGACATATACCTGCGCCACGATCCAGTCGATAAAACTCAACCCGGTGAGCAACCGTGTGGAAGCGGTGGAGACGGACAAGGGCACGCTGCTGACCGACCGAGTCATCAACTGCGCCGGGCCATGGGCGCCCGACATTGGCCGAATGGTGGACATCGACATCCCCATCCAGCCGCGCAAGGGCATGAATCTGGTGTCCGAGAAGACCAGGAAGATATGCTTTCATAAGATACTGGAATACGGCTACATGATGTCCAAGTTCGACAGCATCAATTTCAAACGCAATGTGAGCCCGCTGGTGGAGGAATACAACGTCGCGTTCAACATCGAGTACACCAACGCGGAGAACCTGCTGGTGGGCGGCTACCGGGGTTTTCGGGGTTTCGACATCCGCTCCGAGTTCGAGGCGATGAAGGCCATCGCGGAGCGCAGCCTGCGCTTCTTTCCGGTGCTCAAGGACATCAACTGCATCCGCAGTTACGCGGGCGTACGTCCTTTCGTGAAGGACCATATGCCCATCGTGTCGGACGTGGATACGGTGCCGGGCTATTACATCGCAGCGGGGCATGAGGGCGACGGCATCTGCTTCTCGCCCATCACCGGCCGGATCATGTCGCAGATCATCACCGGTAAGCCGACCGACTTTGACATCGGCCGCATGGACTTCGCGCGGTTTGAGACGGCATGCGACATGGCGGCGGGCGAATAACTGTATGCAGGCAGAGGCCTTTCTACAATATATAGCCGCTGCCGGAGGAGACATTGTGGACGAATACAGGCAATACGGATACATGACGCCGGAAAATCGAAAGCAGATGGTATCCATCGCCAAAGGGCAGAACATTTCGGGCTTTCCCATTGGCATCATATATATAGAAGATGTGTGGTATCCCATGATGCCCGGCAACATCGTCAACGGCTACACGTTCGACTTTCCGGTGCGGCTCAAGGCGGTGGAGGGGCTGGACGTTCCAAGCCTGTTCGCTGCGGGCGACGAGGTGCTGGAGAGCATACTCGCCGCGTGTGAGACGTTAAAGCGGGAGGGCGTGCGGGCCATCAGCTCGGCGTGCGGGTTTTTCGGCAACTATCAGGCCCGTGTGGCGGCGGCGCTGGACATCCCCGTGGCGATCTCCAGCCTGGTGCAGGCGCCGTGGATCGCGGCGCTGCTGAAGCCGGAGCAGAGGATATGCGTGCTGACGGCAGACGCCACCAGCGCGACGGATAAGCTGCTGGAAAGCTGCGGCATAACGGATGCGCTGAAGGACCGGCTGTGCCTCAAGGGTTTGCAGGACGCGAAGGAGTTCTCATGCATACTGGAAGGCCGCGGCGTGTTTGACAACGGCGAGGTGGAAAACGAGGTGGTGAGCGCAGCGCTGAGCGTCATCGCGGCGCACCCGGAGGTGGGCGCGGTGCTGCTGGAGTGCAGCGACATGCCGCCCTACGCACACGCCGTGCAGCGCGCGGCGCGGCTGCCCGTGTTCGATTTCACCACTTTGATCAGGTGGCTGCATTCGGCGGTTTGCCAGAAGCCTTACCAAGGGTTTGTTTAGAGGCATGCTCCTCTCCGGGCACGCGGCTTAACAACCCGGCCCAAACAATTTGCTGCTGCAAAAGGAGTCATCAATGCCTCTGGAATCTATGACCGGCCTGTTCATCAAAATCATTATCATGCTGGCGCTGGGGTTTTTTCTCCGGAAAAAACGTGTCATCACGGCCGATCTGCACAAAGGGCTGAGCGATCTGCTGCTGCAGGCGTTTCTGCCCGCCAGCATACTGGCCTCTGCCAACGCCACGCTGTCGGCGGACGCGCATCAGAACCTGCTGACAACGGCGCTGGTGGCCGCGGGGTATTATGTGGCGGCGCTGCTCATCACGTGGCTGCTGAGCCGGGCGCTGCCCATCAGCGAGGGCCGCAAGCGGGTATTCGTCACGATGTCGGTGTTCGCCAACACGGCGTTCGTGGGCTTTCCGATCATCAAGGAGCTGTTCGGCGACGAAGGCTACATGTACGCGGTGATATTCAACCTGTTCTACCAGTTGTTCTTCTTTACCCTCGGCATCCACCTGCTGGACAGGGAGCGCAAGGAAGGCTTTAAGCTCAAGGGACTTTATACCAACATCGTGACCATCGTGTCGGTGATATCCATCGCGCTGTTCCTGTCCCCGGTACGTTTTCCGGAGGCTGTGACATCCACGCTCTCCACCATCGGCGGGGCCACGGTGCCCATATCGATGATCATCGTCGGCTCCAGCCTCGCCACCATCAGCATCCCGTCGATCATGAAGGACGGGTACGCGTATGTGGTGTCGGCACTGCGGCTGCTGGCCTTTCCGATGCTGATGATACTGGTGCTGAAGGACATGAACCTGCCGCTCATCGTGAAGACGACGTGCGTGGTGATGACGGCGCTGCCGTGCGGCTCGATGAACGTGATCTACTCGGAGCGCAACGGCTGCGAGCCGGAATACGCCGTGAGAACGGTGATCCAAACGATGCTGCTGATGATCGTGACGATACCGGCGGTGCTGCTGATGATGAACGTCGTGCTGTAGGGCCGGATGCCTTTTATTGACTTTGATTCCGAAAAGGCATATTATTTTTATGGGGTTCCCCTATGGGAGGAACGTTAACCGGGGGGTATGTGATGTCGGATTCATTTTATATAACGATCTCCAATCAGATAGAAGGCCGGATAAGAAGCGGCGAGCTGGGCGAGAATCAGAGGCTGCCTTCCGAGAGACAGCTGTCCACCGACTACAATGTCAGCCGCGCGGTGGTGCGCGAAGCGTTGCGGGTGCTGGACGAGAAGGGCCTCATCCGGGTCGTCGTCGGAAAAGGCAACTACGTCAGGCTCCCCAAGGACGAATATCTGTCTGACAAGTTCAAGGATATCATCGACTATCATAACATCACGAAGGACGACGTGATTCAGGCGCGGCAGGTGGTGGAGGCGGCCATCGGCACGCTGATACTGGACAGCTTAAAGCCCGAAGAGCTGGGCCTGCTGGAATCCCTGTACACGCAGATGGACGGCGCGATCGAAGACGTCGTTCAATACTCGCTGCTGGATGCCGAGTTCCACATGCAGATGGCGATGTGCACGGGCAACCAGCTGCTGCAGCTGATCGCCAGCATACTCAACAAGGTGACGGACAGGAAGCTGCTGTTTGAGAACGACAATGTGAAGCTTAGGGAAAACGCCCAGCGCGAGCACAGGCGGATACTCGACGCATTCCGGCAAAAGGACAGAACCATGCTGCAATCGGCGATATCCGAGCATATTTATTCTTTCGGAAAGCATATCAGGATGTAAGCTCCAACAATATTCCTGAAACGACGGCGCAGTCGGGAGAGGCCTCATAAGAGGCGCTCTTGGCTTTGTTCTTTTTGCGGGGCGAGGGAGACGGATGAAAAACGGGGTTGGTTTACATAAAGCGCTGCCGCCGCTGATGATCATCATGGCGGGCTGCCTGTGGGGCGTGATGGGCATATTCGTGCGCTGGCTGAACGCTTACGGCATCACGGCCATGCAAATCACGCTGCTGCGCGCGTTGGTGACGGCGGCGGTACTGGCGTTGTATCTGCTGGTCACCGACAGAAACAAGCTCAGAATCAGGCTCCGCGACCTGTGGATGTTTCTGGGCACCGGCCTTTGCAGCATCGTGTTTTTCAACTACTGCTATTTCCGCTCTATCACGCTCACGTCCATGTCGATGGCGGCGGTGCTGCTGTATACCGCGCCGGTGTTCGTGACGCTGCTGTCGGCGGTGCTGTTCCGTGAGGCGCTGACGCTGCGCAAGGTGTTGGCGCTGGCGCTGGCCGTAGGCGGCTGCGTGCTGGTGACGGGCGTGCTGTCGGGCGCGGGCGCGGACATGACCGCCATATTGCTGGGGCTGGGCGCGGGGCTGGGATACGCGCTGTACAGCATATTCAGCCGGTATGCGCTGCGCCGGTATGACGCTGTGACGGTAACGGCCTATACCTTCTTCATCGCGGCGCTGGGGTGCCTGCCGTTTGTGGAACTGCCGGCGGTGCTGGGCGAGATGGCGCTGCCGGGCCGCGTGTGGCCCGTGCTGCTGATGGGTATTGTCAGCAGCGTGCTGCCCTTCCTGCTGTATACACAAGGCCTGAAGCGCGTGGAAACCGGGCGCGCTTCGATCATGGCTTCGGTGGAGCCCGTGGTGGCGACGCTGATCGGCGTCGCGGTATACCGAGAACCCATGACGCTGTTGGCGGGGGCGGGCGCGCTGCTCGTGATCGCAGCCATCGTGCTGCTCAGCTTCAAAACGGGCCGGGGCGCGAAACAGGCGGCGGAGGAAACCGCCGCGGCCAACTGACGAATGCAAAGAAAAGGAGACTGATATGCAATTTTCTTATGTGATACCAACAGAGATCCACTTCGAACCCGACTGCGTGGCGAAGCACGCGGGGGAGCTGGCGGCGTATGGCAAAAAGGCGCTGCTGGTGACCGGAAAAACCTCGGCCAAGGCCTGTGGCGCGCTGGACGACGTGACCAGAGCGCTGGAGCAGCAGGGGGTGGAATACCGCCTGTATGACGGCATCGAGAACAACCCGTCTCTGGAGACGGCGGTGGACGCGGCGCAAATGGCGGCAGCGTTCGGGGCCGAGTTCGTGATCGGCATCGGCGGCGGCTCGCCCCTCGATGCGGCCAAGGCGGTGGCGGTGCTGGCGGCCAACCCGGATATGGAAGGCGCGGAGCTGTTCAAAAGTGCGTTCACCAGGGCGCTGCCGGTGGTGGCGGTGCCCACCACGGCGGGAACGGGCAGCGAGGTCACGCAATACAGCGTGCTGGTCCGCAAGGACCTGGAGACCAAGATGGGATTCGGCAACGCCCACACGGTGCCCAAATGCGCGCTGCTGGACGCGCTCTACACCAAAACGCTGGGGCACTATTCCACCGTCAATACGGCAGTGGACGCGTTCTCCCACTCCATCGAAGGGTATCTCGGCAATCGCAGCACGGTGATCGCCGACTGCCTCGCGCTGGAGGCGATGTCTGTGTTCGGCCAGTGCATCGGCAAGCTGGCGGATAACGCGCTGGACATGGCTGCGCGGGAGAAGCTGCTGTACGCGTCGCTGCTGGGCGGCATGGTGATCGCGCAGGTGGGCGTCACCGCGGTGCACGGCATGGGCTACTGCTACACCTATTACAAGGACATCCCGCACGGGCTGGCGAACGGCCTGCTGATGAGCGACTACCTGATATACGTTGAGCGCTTCCGTAAGGACAAGGTGCAAAAGGCGCTGCGCGTGATGGGCTTCGAGGATATCGAAAGCTTCCGGCGTGCCATGACACGGCTGGTGGGAGAGCCGCCCGCGCTCACAGCCGACGAGGTGGCGCTGTATACGTCCCAGTCGATGCTGCAGAAGGGCAGCCTCGGCAACACTGCCGGACCCATTGGCGAACAAGCCGTCCGCGACATCTGGACGCAGGTATCCGGCCGGTGACGGCAAAAAAGCCCCTTTCAACTCTTCCAAAGAGTTTCTCATTTCATTTTGTTGGCATGTGAAAGAGCCCGGCAGCACCGGGCTTTTCGCATTTTCGGAGATGGGGATCAACGTCGTCGTCGTTCGCCGTCGATTGGCAGGATTCGCATCCGCCTTTGCCGTCCGCAAATATCTCAACCCCGAACACGCTGAACGATACGCCCTTGGCCGCCCTGATTCTCCTTATAGCTTTTGTTCAAATCTTTCACTTCGATGATCGTTTTCACTGTATTCATCCTCCTGTTTGACCCCATTCTATCGGAAGAGCCGTTTGCTTTGATCAACCGGAAGGTTAATTTGCATCTGAAGAAAAGGTTGATTTACCTGCATTGACGCTCAATCCGCAGCGATAAAGCGCATGCTGTAAAGACAGCGAAAAAGCTGGACTTATTCGCGCGCCATAGGGTAATATAACCGTATGGTGTTATTTGGGCCTTCGGGCAATTCGGACAGCTTTTACGAGCAGGGACATAAGAACACATACGAAGCGTTCGCGTGGATCACGGCGATGGGCCTTGACGCGTTTGAATATTCGTTCGGACGCGGCGTACGCCTCGGCGAAGCGGCAGCGAACAAGATCGGCGCGGAAGCGGCGGCGCACAAGGTGGCGCTGTCGGTGCATGCGCCGTATTACATCAATTTCGCGACGGAAGAAGAAAAGAACATAGAGGGCAACGTACGCTATCTGCTGAAGTCGGCGACGGCGGCCAAGTGGATGGGCGCGCGGCGCGTGGTGTTCCACGCGGGCTCACTGGGCAAGTCGTCCCGCGCGGAGGCAATGGCGCGGACGAAAGCGGCACTGGCCGACGCCCTCAAGGTGCTGGATGACGAGGGCTATGGCGATATCGAAATATGCCCCGAAACGATGGGACGCATCAAACAGATCGGCGATGTGGACGAGGTGATCGACATGTGCCGCATCGACGAGCGGCTGGTGCCCGCGGTAGATTTCGGACATCTGCACGCGCGGGACCGGGGCGCGCTGAAGGACGAGGCGGACTTCGCGGCGGTGCTGGACGCGCTGGAAAACGGGCTCGGCGGCTATCGCGCGAGGCGGTTCCACGTGCATTTCTCGCGCATCGAGTACACGGCGGCGGGAGAGAAGATGCACCGCACGTATGCGGAGACGGAATACGGGCCGGACTTCGATCCGCTGGCACGGCTGATCGTGAAAAGGAAGCTCGAGCCCATCATTATCTGCGAATCGCGCGGGATGATGGCCGAGGACGCGGTGGAGCTGAAACGCATATACACGGAGGCGCTGAAAGATGAGGATTGACAGCTTAAGAGAGGACATGACGGCAGTGTCGGCGGACGCGGCGCTGATCACCACCACCGAGAACGTGCTGTACTATTCGGGCTTCACCGGCACCAGCAGCCAGCTGCTGATCACCCCGGACGACACGCTGTTCTTCACCGACTTCCGCTACGCCGAACAGGCGCAGGCGGAGACGGAATTCGACGTCATCGAGACCAAGGGCGATTCGCGCGTGAAGACGATATTTGAATACGCGAAGAAGCTGGGCGTGCGCCGCATCGGCGTGGACCTGTCCGGCGTGTCGTATAACGCTTACAAGGCGTATCTAAAGCACATCGCCGAGGAGAACATCGCAGACCTGTCCGGCGCGATATCCAAGCGACGCGCGGTGAAGGACGAGAGTGAGCTGATGCTGATCGCCAAAGGCGCAGCGCACAACGACAAGCTGTTCGCGCACGTGTGTGGCCTGTTAAAGCCCGGCATGACGGAATACGATATCAAGGCGGAGATCATGTATTACATGCACAAAAACGGCGCGGAGGCCGCGTTCCCGCCCATCGTGGCGTCAGGCGAGCACTCCAGCCTGCCGCATGCCACGCCCACTGACCGCAAGATATTGCCGGGAGATTTTGTAACGATGGACTACGGCTGCCGTTTTGACGGTTATTGCTCGGATTTTACGCGCACCGTCGTTATTTCCCATATGGACAAAGAGCAGCAAAAAGTATATGATATAGTGAAATGTGCGGGCGACATGGCGCTGAATGCACTGGCCGCCGGCATCCCGGCCAAAGCGGTGGACGCCATCGCGCGTGAGTACATCGCGGTGACGGGCTATGGCGATTATTTCGGCCACGGCCTCGGCCACAGCCTGGGGCTGTTCATCCACGAAGCGCCCGCGCTGAATGAGCGTTCGGACGCGGTGCTGGAGGAGAACATGGTGGTCACGATCGAACCCGGCATCTACCTGCCGGGGCGTTTTGGTGTTCGTATAGAAGATTTGTGTATTGTGAAGGACGGCGGCTGCGTCAATTTTACAGCGGCGCCGCGTGAAGCCGTCATCATATAATCAGTTGGAGGATAAGCTATGGTATCAGCCGGAGATTTTAAAAAAGGCCTGACGATCGAGATCGACGGTCAGGTTTGGGTGATTGTGGATTTTCAGCACGTGAAACCCGGAAAGGGCGCCGCGTTTGTGCGCACCAAGATGAAGAACATCATGTCGGGGAGCGTACTGGAAAGAACATTTAACCCTTCTGAAAAATTCCCCAAAGCGCATGTGGAGACAAAGACGATGGAGTATCTCTACAGCGACGGCGAGCTTTATTATTTTATGGACAAAGAAACATATGAGCAGATTCCGCTCAACCATGGCCAGGTGGAGGATGCGCTCAACTACATCAAAGAGAACATGCCCGTGACGATCAAGTTTTTCAAGGGCCAGGCGTTTTCGGTGGAGCCGCCGAATTTTGTGGAGCTGCAGGTGACGGAGACAGACCCCGGCTTTAAGGGCGACACGGCCACCTCGGGCAACAAGCCGGCGATCCTCGAAACTGGTGCGAAGATCATGGTGCCGCTGTTCATCAATCAGGACGATATAATCCGCGTGGACACGAGAACCGGCGAGTACATGGAAAGAGCTTAAAGCAGGAACGGGAGTCCAATACAGGGCTCCTTTTTTGTTGCCGCCGCATCCTAAGCCTTTGTTTCTGACGTTATACCGCCAGAGAACGCCGACTGGCGGGGTTGTAGGGATATTTTCTTTCGAGTCCGATGAATGCTCCCAGGGATACGCAACGCACCAGCATCAGGTACCAGATGTTCCATCCGTCGTAAAACAGCAGAATCCCCTGGCTCAAAAGGATCCTGTCACAAACAAAATAGATGAGGAAGGGAATCAGCTTCCAATACCACTTTTTCAACACGAAGATGAAAAAGGTACAAAGGAAAGTCAATGCCGTGTTATAAGAAACCGAGAAGACACCGGAATCCCTGTAGAGGTTTTCAAACCAGCCGATGTAGGTCAATTGCGTTCCGGTGAGAAGGAGCATGCTGATGGGCAGCTTCAATATCACCAGCAATGCGAACCAAAACGTGAT
Organism: Bacillota bacterium; assembly: GCA_023428025.1. Lineage (GTDB taxonomy): Bacteria > Bacillota > Clostridia > Christensenellales > SZUA-584 > SZUA-584. The sequence goes on along the minus strand of JAEYZN010000036.1, from coordinate 114,395 downwards.
AAATCGCAAGACGCCCGTCCGGTTGCTGCTTAGCCGGAAGTACCACTTTTGCATCAACGCTAAATAGCCGAAGCCCCCAACGGTGGTCATCCAGGTCTGCCACCAATTGTGCACATAGATACCGAGACTCGTATAGAGAATATCCAAAATCGTAAATATGACGGCAATCAGTATGACCCAGCGGTAACGCAGGGAGCAAGCGGCGACGAGCAGGGCGACCGCAGGCCATAGGGTGGCGTTGGGGATAATGTGGCCAAAGATGTTTTCAGCGTAATAATCCGTATAGATGCCCGGCCTGTACGAATAGCTGTCGAAAAAGAGCAGTACGATCATTTCGCATACAAACGCAAACATCATCGCAAACAGGAAGAACATTATGTTCTTATAATAGTCTTTCTTCTTGCACAGGACCCAAACCGTCACGCCGGCGCCAACGACCCCGAGGGCGCAATACCAATAGATGCTTTCCATATATCGCCTCATTTGCTGTGCCTTAAGACATATAATTTATTATTTCCTTGTAAAAAGTGAGGTATGCTTGATGCCGTAGGTTGGGAGTGGATTAACGCAGCCCCTGTTCGATATGTTTTTTATATTGTCCCGGTGTCATCCCATAGCGCGCTTTGAACAACGCAATGAAATGCGAAATGTTGTCATAGCCCAGCTCCATTGCAGCGTCCGTCACGCTGAGCCGGCCTACAAGCTCCTGTGCCTTTTCCATACGAAGCTCAGTTAAAAACGCTTTGGGAGTCATCCCTGTGATTTTCTTGAAATGCTGGCTGAAACCGGCTTCCGACATCCCGAGTTCGTCCGCGACCTGCCGGATGCTGACGGGTGAAGCGTAAGCCTCCTGCATAAGGCGTATGGCGCGGTTTACCGGGCTCTGCGGCACGCTGCTCAACAGCTCGATCGCCCCCTTGGTCTGCATCAGGTAATATACCAGCTCCTGACCAAGCAGATCGAGCATATACTTTTCGTCTCTTCTGCCTTCGGAAAGCAACCGCAATATTTTCCGATACGATTCCTGAAAGCCCACGCTTTTTTGTGCGCACAACACCCGGTCCTGTACGAGCAGGCTATAATCGTAATCACCGCCGGCGCTGACATGCCGGGCCACATTTTCCACAAGCTGATCGCTGAGTTCAAACACAAGGGCGTGCGTGGGGTTGTCCATCGACATCTGGACATGGGATTGCGGCGGCAACAAAAGATATTGCCCGGCACCGTAGGTAAAATGCCGTGCGTCGTTTACCTTGATATGCTTTTCTCCGTCGATGATGGTGCAGAGCCGGGCGTATTCGTAGGAACGGTAGGAATCGGAGTAGTTGCCTGCAAGATCGTAGTAAAGCACACGCAGGTATTGCGTCTCGAGCCGGTCGGAAAGCTCCAGTTCTCTGGTGAAATTATGCAGCATAATATCACCCCTTTCACACCATACCACATATATGCATGTGGGACAATCAATAGGACATATTTGCTTAAATAATTGGCATTCCCGCTAAAAAACGGGGTAGAAACAGCCATATGCATGGACATATACTTTAACTGAAAGACGGAAAATTGCGATGCACAGGTATTATATGATTAATCCGCAACGAGAGGGCAGATATTTTATAAGTAAACCGGGCGCCGATACGACGGATTTGTTTCGTGCACAGTATGCACAGAAAATATAAGTCAGGAGGAAAAGGGTATGAATACTGTCATCGACGATAAGTACGGGCTTTTTATCAACAATGAGTGGGTAGAGGGCAAAAAGGGCAAGACGTTTGAATGCTTCAACCCGGCGAACGGTGAGCGGCTGGCGACATGTGTGGATGCGACGGAGGAGGATGTGGATATCGCGGTGAAGGCGGCAGAGAAGGCGTTTGAGAGTTGGAAGAAGGTAAGCCCGCAGGACCGCATGACGATGCTGCTCAAGATCGCCGACCTGATCGATGAGAACGCAGAGAAGCTCGCCATGGTGGAGACGCTGGACAACGGCAAGCCCATCCGCGAGACGACGGCCATTGATGTGCCGCTGGCATCCGACCACTTCCGTTACTTCGCGGGCGCGGTGCGTACCGAGGAAGGCGAAGCCGTAATGATCGACGATAACACATTGAGCATCATCCTGCGCGAGCCCATCGGCGTGGTGGGGCAGATTGTACCATGGAATTTCCCGTTCCTGATGGCTGCGTGGAAACTGGCGCCTGCGCTGGCCGCAGGCAACTGCATTGTACTGAAGCCCTCCTCGGTGACATCTCTCAGTGCACTGGAATTCGCTAAGCTGCTGGCCAGGGTGCTGCCGCCGGGTGTCGTCAATGTCATCACGGGACGCGGATCGGTAAGCGGCGAGGCGATGCTCAAACACGACGGCTTCCGCAAGCTGGCATTCACAGGGTCCACCGAGATTGGCTACACCGTGGCGGAGGCCGCGGCGAAGAAGATTATTCCCGCGACGTTGGAGTTGGGCGGCAAATCCGCCAACATCTACTTCCCCGATGCGCCGTGGGAAAAAGCCATCGAAGGGCTGCAGATCGGTATCCTGTTCAACCAGGGTCAAGTGTGCTGCGCGGGCTCGCGCGCGTTCGTGCATGAGGATATCTACGATAAATTCCTGGACGAAGCGGTGAAGGCGTTCGAGAAGGTGAAGGTGGGCCTGCCGTGGGAGAAGGACACCATGATGGGCGCGCAGATCAACGAGGCACAGGTCAAGAAGATACTGAACTATGTCGAGATTGGCAAGAAGGAAGGCGCACGGGTGGCAACGGGCGGCTTCCGCGTCACCGAAGAAGGACTGGATAAAGGCTGCTTCGTGAAGCCGACCATCCTGGCCGATGTGACGAATGACATGACAGTGGCACAGGAAGAGATATTCGGACCAGTGGTCTGCGTCATCCCGTTCAAGGACGAGGACGAGGTGATCCGCATGGCCAACGATAACGAGTATGGCCTCGGCGGCGCGGTATGGACGAAGGACATCAATCGGGCATTCCGCGTGGCGCGCGGTGTGGAAACGGGCCGTATGTGGGTGAACAACTATAACAATCTGCCCGCGCACGCACCGTTCGGCGGCTACAAGAAGTCCGGCATTGGCCGCGAGACGCACAAGGTGATATTGGAGCACTACTCGCAGATGAAGAATATCTACATCAGTCTGACGGAGGGTAAAGTCGGGCTGTACTAGTACGAAAACATAAGCCCGATAAACATAAGGCGCGGCCGGAAAGTTTCTCCGGCCGCGCTCTCTTATATAACATATATAACATATATAACATATCTAGAGCATGCGCTCATACAGCTCTTCGGAATCTACTTCATCAGCTTGCAGATGCCGTTGCTGAACGCCAGCGGGTCTTCCACCGACAGGCCCTCCATCAGCAGCGCCTGATTGTAGAGCAGCTCGGTGTAGAGCTTGAACTTGTCGGGGTCGCTGTCCTGCGCGGCCTTGAGCGCCGCGAACACCTCGTGATTTCCGTTCAACTCCAGCACCTTCTGTGCGGAGATGCCATGGCCGTCCGGCATGTTTTTCAGCACCTTTTCCATCTCGATGGACACGCCGCCCTCGCTGGTGAGGCACACGGGATGGGTCTTTAAGCGCTTGGAGAGGCGGATATCCTTCACCTTGCCGCCCAGCACTTCCTTCATCCGGTCGAACAGCGCCTTGTCGGCGTCTTTGTCCACTTCGGTTTTTTCCTCCGGCGTGTCCAACTCCAGGTCGCTCGCGGACACGGATTTGAATTCCTTCTCCTGATAGATCATCAGCATCTGGATGGCGAACTCGTCCACGTCCTCGGTGAAGTAGAGAATCTCGTAGCCCTTGTCCAGCACCAGCTCCGTCTGCGGCATCTTGTCGATGCGGTCGATGGACTCGCCCGCCGCGTAGTAGATGGCCTTCTGATCCTCCTTCATGCGGGACACGTATTCAGCCAGCGTCACCAGCTTCTTCTCGGACGACGAGTAGAACATCAGCAGGTCGATGAGATCGTCCTTGTGCATACCGAATTCGTTGTACACGCCGAACTTGAGGTGACGACCGAACGACTGGTAAAACGTCTCGTACTTATCGCGGTCGTTCTTGAGCAGATTCTCCAATTCGGACTTGATCTTGTTCTTGATGTTCTTCGCGATGAGCTTCAGCTGCCGGTCGTGCTGCAGCAGCTCGCGCGATATGTTGAGCGAAAGGTCGTCCGACTCCACCATGCCGCGCACGAAGCTGAAATAGTCGGGCAGCAGGTCGGCGCACTTGTTCATGATGAGCACGCCGTTGGAATACAGCTCCAGCCCCTTCTCGAATTCCTTGGTGTAGAAGTCATACGGCGTCTTTTCGGGGATGAACAGGATGGCGTTGTAGCGCACCGTGCCCTCCGCCTTGATGTGGATGTGCCGCAGCGGCTTGTCGAAACCGAAGTGCTTCTCGGAATAGAACTGCTCGTAGTCCTCGTCCTTCAGTTCGGATTTATTTTTGCGCCAGATGGGCACCATGCTGTTTAAGACCTGCTCTTCGGTGACGCTTTCGTATTCATTCTCCTTGCCTTCCCCCGGACGGGATTGCGTCATATCCATCTTGATGGGGTAGCGGATGAAATCGGAGTACTTTTTGATCAACGCGCGCAGCCGGTACTCGTCCAGATATTCGCTGTACTTCTCGTCCTCGGTATCCTCTTTGAGGTGCAGGACGATCTCAGTGCCCACGCTGTCCTTATCACAGGTGTCGATGCTGTAGCCCGAGGCGCCCTCGGATTCCCACTCGTACGCCTCATCGCTGCCCAGCGCGCGGGTGATTACCGTCACCTTGTCCGCCACCATGAATGCGGAGTAGAAGCCCACGCCGAACTGGCCGATGATGTCGTAGCCGTCCTTGATCTCGTTCTCCTTCTTGAACGCGAGCGAGCCGCTCTTGGCGATGGTGCCGAGGTTGTCCTCCAGCTCGTCTTTCGTCATGCCGATGCCGGTGTCGATGACGCGCAGCGTGCGGGACGCCTTGTCCGGGATGAGCTTGATATAATAGTCGGCGCTGGAGAAGCTGATACTTTCGTCCGTGAGCGCCCTGTAATAGATTTTATCGATGGCGTCGCTGGCGTTGGATATCAGCTCCCGGAGGAATATCTCCTTATGCGTATAGATGGAGTTGATCATCAGGTTGAGGAGCTGCTTCGACTCCGCTTTAAACTGTTTTTTGGCCATGTCAGTTAAGCCTCCTTGTACGATGGTTTGTCAGCACTCTTAACTCTTGAGTGCTAATGTATATAGTTTACCCACTGTTGCAGCGTTTGTCAATATCAGGGCGGGCGATACATGGTGACGGTTTTTGTGGTATGGCATGACAGCGCCCGGCGTATTCTGGTATAATAAACGACAGAACAGTAATCGGGAGCGAAGCTGCTTTAAATATGAAAATGCCTGAGACGACCGAGAAAACGGAGAATAAAAAAGCGGATACGCGCAAGAAAAAGGACGAGGGTCTGCGCATCATCACATATTGCCTGATCGGCAACATACTGCTGCTGCTGCTCAAGGGCGCAGTGGGCTTGCTGTCCGGCAGCGAAGCGCTCAAGGCGGACGCGGTTAACTCCGCGGGAGATTCGCTGGCCGCGGTGGTGGTGCTGCTGGGGCTGCGCTATGCGCTGAAGCCGCAGGACAAGGGACACCACTACGGCCACGGCAAGATGGAGGCGCTGGTCTCCTTCGTGGTGGGGCTGATGGTGCTGGGAGGCACCTTCTTCGTCGTGCGGGACGCGATAAACGCCATGACGAGCGGCGAAGTATCGTCCGCCAGCCTGTGGGCGCTGGGCGCGGCGCTGGTATCCATCGCGGTGAAGGCCGTGATGTTCACCATCACATTCCGGGCCGCCAAACGCCTGAACTCCATCGCGGTGAGAACCAACGCCATGGACCACCGCAACGATATATTTGCGACATCGGGCGCGGCAATCGCCATTGGTCTCGGGCTGCTGGGCGGCAGCATCGGGTTTGAACCGCTGGTGCGGTATGCCGAGCCTGTGATCGCGCTGGTCATCAGCGCGCTCATCGTGAAGACGGCGTTTGGCATACTCAAGGCGTCCAGCGGAATGCTGCTGGACGCCGCGCCGGACGATAAGACGATGGACGGTATGCGCATCGTGGTGCTGGAAACAATGGGTGTGGAGCATTTGAGCTGGCTGAAATGCCGCCCGATGGGGCGCGGCCTGCTGGCCGACGTGGCGGTGGAGGTGGACGGCGACATCCGTGTGTGCGACGGGCACGACATCGCGGACGCTGTGCGGGATGGCGTGATGCACGCGTACCCTGAAGTGATCGACGTGGTGGTGCACATCAACCCGCACACGACGTGATGAGATTTGGTTGCCGGAAAAGGAGCTTGCCATGAAGAGAGTCATTATCATCGGCGCGAGCGAGGGAATAGGCCGGGAGCTGGCGAGGCTCTACGCCAAAGAACACTATATTATCGGCATCACGGCTAGGCGGGCGGAGCTTCTGGAACAGCTGAAAGACGAACTGGGCGAAAATATCCACGTTATGCCGATGGACGTCGCCAGGACGGATGAAGCGATACAGAGGTTTAACGCGTTGACAGAGCAGATGGATGGAGCCGATATCGTCATCATATCCGCGGGCACCGGCCATGAAAACCCGGAGCTGCGCTGGGAACCTGAAGAAGACACGATAGACGTCAATGTGAAGGGCTTTACCTGCATCGCGGACGCCGCCTTCCGTTACTTCGCGGAGCGCGGGCAAGGCCGACTGGCGGCCATCTCGTCTGTGGCGGCGCTTCGCGGAAGCGCTGGAAGCCCCGCGTATAATGCGTCCAAAGCCTATGTCTCCAACTACATGGAAGGGCTGCGCTGCAAGGCGTCCAGAATCAGCCGAGACATCATTGTCACGGATATCAAACCCGGCTTTGTGGATACCAAGATGGCACAGGGAGAGGGGCTGTTTTGGGTAGCTTGTCCTCAGAGAGCGGCAGAGCAGATCGTCCGGCTCATTAGTAAAGGCAAGACCCATGGATATGTGACAAAACGCTGGGCCCTCATCGCGTTTCTGCTGCGCATCATGCCGGACCGGTTGTATAACAAGCTGTTCTGACGTGACACGGGTTCCGTATCAGGCTGTTTGCTGAGGCAGGCAGCCTTTAAAAATTGCGGCAGAGATTGTAACGAACCGGCCATAAAAGGGACTCATGTGGTGAAAGGAGGGGCTTCATGGACGACATGGAAGAAATCTATCGGCAGCACGCGCAGATCGTCTACAGATACCTTCTTTCAGTGACGCGCGATGAGCATTTATCCGAGGAACTGACGCAGGAGACATTTTATCAGGCTCTCCGGTCTATACACAGATACAGAGGCGAATGCAAGATTTCAACATGGCTGTGCCAGATCGCGAAGCATCTTTGGTATAAGCATTTGAAGAAGCGCAGGCCGGATGCGCCTCTGGACGATACGGCGTTGCCGGTCCCTTCGGCGGAAGGGCAGGCGATCGACCGCGACTCGCACAGAATGCTGATGCGCCGTATCCATGAGATGGGGGAGCCTGCGCGCGAGGTCATGTATCTCCGGCTCGCGGGCGATCTGTCATTCCGGGAGATTGGGGATATTCTGGGCAGGACGGAAACCTGGGCGCGTGTGACTTATTACCGCGGAAAAGAGAAGCTGCTGCTGGAGGTGAGCAAAGATGAAGAATGAATTGTTTTGCAGCGCCGTGCGGGACCTTTTGCCGGCATATGCGGAGGGCCTGGCATCCAAAGAGACGTCCGCGGCCATTGAAGAACACATAAAAGGCTGTGATGAGTGCCGGAGGCTGATGGATTCCCTGTCAAACGAGGGTGGGATAAAAAATGCCGCGAACCGGGAAATAGACTACCTCAGGACGATCCGCAGAAGGAGCCGGAGAAAGGTATGGATCGGCATTGCCGCCACAGCCCTGATGATAGCCGCAATATTGTTCCTGTTGATACAATTAAGCGCCGTGCTGAACATTGTGGATATTGTCTATTCCGGCGACCGTTCCCGCGCGCTTGTCATATACGACAAGGACATATCCGGCGACAGTGATATGAACTCCGCATTCTTTGTAAAGCAGTACAACGATCTGGCGGATTCGGCCTTGACTGATATGGAACTGCGGTGGTTCGGTGCTTTCGTGACGCAAAATGGGTTGAATATCATTGCCGACGGGCCATACAGGGGCAGCCTCTGGTCACCCGACGGCAGCATGTTTGCTATCAACTGCGGCAACGGCACCATCACACTGGACCGCCTTGAGGGCAACAATTCGCCCAATATCCATTATTTCATCTCGGGGTTGCTCAAGGACGCTGTATATGAACAGCTTGGCTACAGCGTTGCGGACGATTCGGCCGGGTATGAGGGCGTGACGCTGACCGCGCTGCAATGGAGTGAAGACAGCAGGCGCCTGCTCGTCAACTATGTGGTCACGGACACCGCAGATAAAAAGCACAGCGGATACCTGTGGTACAATTGTGACGATAACACCATATATGGCCTGGTGGAAAACGAGTAAGCAAATGTCGCAACAGGTAATCATGGTCATGGTCCCAAGGCGATCCCACTTCATAAACGCGGGACCGGTAAACGATACATAATCCATTCGAATGTTCTGTAAGATGGTATAAGGAACCAAGGAAGGGTTGCTTATGCTGACGATTCTCACCGTGCTGCTGAATTTCATTGCCGGTTCTTTTCTCATCGTCTTTGGCGTGCACGCTCTGGGGAAGATGCTGGAGCGCGCGGGCTCAAAGCTGCTGGACAGGGCGATGCGCGTGTTTGCGAAGAACAGGTGGACGTCTTTTATCGCGGGCATATTCACCACCGGGCTGGTGCAGAGCAGCACCGCCGTCACCCTGCTCACCATCGGCTTTGTGGATTCGGGGCTGATGGCGCTGGAGAGCGCCGTGGCGGTGATATTCGGCGCGAACATCGGCACCACCATCACGGCGCAGCTGATGAGCTTCAACATCACGCAGTACGCATGGTACATCCTCATCGCGGGCTGCGTTTTGAGCCTGGGGCTGATACCTAGGCTGGAGACCACGGGGCGCGCGGTGGCCAGCGTCGGGCTGCTGTTTTCCGGCCTTGGCATCCTCGGCAACAGCATCGGCTTCATACGCGACAATGCCGAAGTGGCGGCGTGGCTGCGGGGCCATGCGGACAGCGTGCCGCTGTGCCTGCTGTTCGGCATCGTCGTCACCATGCTGGTGCAGAGCAGCAGCGCCACCGTGGGCCTTACGATACTGCTGTTTGGCAGTGGCCTGATGCCGTTCGCGTCCGCCGTGGCGCTGACGCTGGGGGACAACATCGGCACCTGCATGACGGCGCAGATTGCCAGCCTGAAATCCGGCATCGCGGGGCGGCGCACCGCCTGGGCGCACACGCTGTACAACGTCATCGGCGCGGCGGTGGCGCTGGCGCTGCTGCCCCAGTTCTGCACTTTGGTCCAGTGGTTCACGCGGGCGGTGGGTCAGGACAGCGGCAGGCTCGTCGCCAACACCCACACGATATTCAACATCCTCAGCGCGGTGGTGTTCCTGCCGTTCACGAAGCGCTATGCGCAGTTCATTGAATGGGTGGTGCCGGAGCGACCGGCACGGCGGCACCCGGGACAGCGTCGCGCGGCATGAACGAGCTGCGCCGCCAGACGGAGAGGAACAGGCCTGTAAACAGCGCGTCGGTAAAGTAGTTGAAACTGCCGCGGCCAAAGAACGGAAGGTTTAACGACAGGCTGCCCAGGAGACCGAGGTTGGACAACGTAAAGAGTGCGAAACGGATGCCAAAATAGGCGCAAACACCCAATGCCAGCAGCCGCCCGAAGGAATGGGCCACCCTGAGGCTGCGGGCGATCAGCAGCGCCAGCAGCGCGCCGAACAGAACGATCACGCCGATGCCGAACAGCCAGCCATATGCGCCGATGGACGCGGCGAGTATGTTGTCGGTGGAACCGTCGCTCAGGTTCCATATTCCATCCGCCATATAGGCGGGCGAGAGGCCGACGAGCGGCGCGCCGCTGAGCATATGCCGGACCGAATCCAGGTCAAAGTCATTGCTTATGGAGTAACTGACAGCTTGCAGGACATGGAGGAGGGCGAGTATCAAGACAAACATAGCTGCGCAATTAGCAGCGCGCCATGCCTTCTGCACCGGGTTCAGCGGGCCCCATGCCAGCGCGGTGAGCAGCATGACCAGCTCGGCTACGGCCAACAGCAGCGTATAGGGAACGGAAACGTGGGACATGGCAATCAGGGAAACAGCGGCTAACCCCAGCAGCAACACCATGTCCCAGACACGCCATCGGTTATGGCGCTGGATGAAGCCGGCCATGCCGAGCAGGAACAGCGTGGCGGGGATGACGATGGCGGCGACCTGCCCGGACCAGCCGGGCAGAAACCAGTAATAGGTATAGGTATATGTCAGCCAGGTATAGACGGCGATGCACGCCAGCGCTACACCAAAGCACGCATGGCGCAGCCAGATGAGCCAGGAATAGTCCGCAAACATGAGGACGGTCATCACGGCGAGACCCGCGATCATGGGTTCCCAATCGACCCGATTGAACATCATACTCAGGGACGTATCAATCATTCCGTTGAGGAAGCACGCCTGCTGTGCGATGAAACCCGCTGCGGAGAGCAGCAGCACACACGAGATCACGCCCCATTCCACGCGGGGCCTGTGGATGGCATTCAGAGCACGCCCCGTCTCGGCGGGGTCGCCCATGGCTTTGACAGCCCCGGCTTCGGCGTCCGTGATACCGCCCGCTTGCAGTTCCGCTTTTTTATCGTCGATATGCGCCGACAGCTCACGCTTTATGTATTTGCGCGCGGCCCAAAAACGCACTTCCCCGCACACGCCTTTCAGATACACTTCACGGTTATCCATGGCCCCTCCTGAGCAGAGCGAATTCCAAAACTGTGGCCTCACATTAAACGGTGATCAGAATTCGGGCATCTTTACACATGAACGAGCTGCGCCGCCACACGGAGAGGAATACGCCGGTGAGCAGGGCGTCGGTGAGGAAATTGAATGTGCCGAAGCTCACGAACGGCAAGTGCACCGACAGCTGACCAAACAGTCCGAGATTGATCATAACAAACAGGATATAACGGGCGGCGAAGTAAGTGCAGATGCCGACGGACAGCAAGCGGCCATAGAGATACGCCACCTTCGTGCTGCGAATGATCATCCGTGTCAGAAACGCACCAAACACACCGATGATGCCGAGGCCGAACAGCCAACCGTATGCGCCGATGGCCGCAGCGAGGATATAGCCGGTGGTGCTGGCACTCAGGGGTCCAGAGCCGTGCTGTATGAATATCGGTGACGGACCGACCAACTGCGCACCTTTCAACATTCTCTGAACCTGAAAAGTATTGCCGGAGTTTTCGAGACCGGCATAAGCGTTGCCAGGCAGCAGCTCTCTGCTGACCAGAAAGATAAAAGCAAACAGCACCACGCTGATGGTAATACTCAGCCACAACCGCTTCCGGCTCAGCGAACCCGAAGCAAGCGCTGTGACCGTGATGGCGCAATAAACCGCTGAAAGCAGCATCGCATACAGCGCAGACATAAGACGCAGAGCAAAGATGGAAGCGATGAACATGATCGCCAGCAGCGCAATGTCTCCGGCGCGCCAGCGACTGTGGCGTTGAAGAAAGCCGGTCATGCCCAATATGAACAGCACTGTGGGAATGATGATGGCCGCTGTCGGTCCTAGCCAGCCATATCCGCCAAGCCAGGCGTAGCCATATCCATGGGGATCGATCAGAGAATAAGCGATATAGATGATGAGGTATGCCAACCCAACGCTGAAAAATAAGTAACGCAGTTTTGCGAGCCAAGTATAATCAATAAACATAATGAAAAGCATTGCGACGAGGATCAAGGCCAGCGGCCTCCACGAGAAGTTGTCCCAAAAGATGCGGGATGGATCGTCAAAAGGGCCATAACTGCTGCCGACGTACAGCGCGGCAATGCCCATGACAGAGAGCGCCAGCACACACGCGATCACGACCCACTCCACACGCGGCCTGTGGAGGGCGTCCAGCGCACGCCCCGTTTCGGCGGGGTTGCCCATGGCCCTGATGGCCTCCGATTCGGCGTCGGTGACACCGCTTGCCTCCAGCGCCGCTTTCTTATCGTCGATATGCGCCGAGAGCTCGCGCCTCAGATATTTGTGAGCGGCCCGGAAACGCACCTCGCGGCACACACCGTCCAGATATTCGTCTCTTTTATTCATGGCACAGCTCTCCAATCACAAGATTGACGCTGTTCGTATAGACCGACCATTCGGCCTTTTTCTCTGTCAGCGCCGCACCGCCCTTTTTGGTGATGCGGTAATACTTGCGCGGCTTGCCGCTGCCCGCCGTCTGTATGTAAGACTGCACGAGGCCGCCCTGCTCCAGACTGTGCAGCACAGGGTACAGCGTGCCCTCCTTGAGCGTAAACACGCTGCCCGACCGTTGCTCCAGCGCGCCCACGATCTCATAGCCGTACATGTCCCGCTCTCCGATGAGATGCAGCACCATCAGTGCGGTGGAACCGGCCATCAGGCCCTTGCTGATTTTGTGCATGGTATTTATCACCTCGTATACCTAGATTATCTAGGCCCATGATACATAGAACATCTAGGCATGTCAATAACAATTTCATCGGCGGAAATCATATGCGTATCATCTACCTAATATATTTATAAAAAGCGCATACGGGGAGGAATGATATATGCATAAGAGAATGATTGCGGCGCTTCTGGCCATTTTTTTGCTGTTCGGCTTTGCGGGCTGCGGCGATAAGGGTCAGGAGGAGCCTTACGAGGAAATACCTGCGGCCAATGTTTCGGATGACTCAGGTTTGAGAAATACGATTCTGTATCTGGAAGATGACAACGGATATGTCGTGCCTGTGATGAAGCAGATCCCATGGGTGGAGGGCATCGGCGCGGCGACGGTGTCCCAATTGATCGCGAACCCGGACACCGACACGGAGATGGAGTATCTCGGGCTCAACCCGATACTCGAGGAGGGCTCTGAGGTCAGCCTGTCCATCAAGGACGGCGTGGCAACACTGAAGCTGAGCGAGGGCGCGATAACGGCGGAGAACGCGGTGGATGAGCTCAATAAGGTGGTGGCCGTGGTCAACACGCTGACGGAATTTCAGAGCATCGACTCGGTGATCATCCAGCAGGCGGGCGCTGAGGAAGAGCTGCCCTGCGGCACCGTGATCAGCCAGCCGTTCGGCACGTTCGACCTCAACGTGACCACCACGCTCTCTCAGGAGGATCAGGAGAATGCCTCGCGGCTGATGCTCTACTTCCCGAACGAGGCGGGCACAGCCATCGTGCCGGTGACCACGTATGTGGGCGGCCAGGCGGACGCGTTTGCGGCGATGAGTGAGCTGGTGAAGGGGCCGGGCGAAGGCGGACTGAAGAGCCTGTTCCCGGCGGATACGGCGCTGCTGGGCGTGGATGTGGACGATGAAGGTATCGCGTCGGTGGACTTCTCCAAGGAATTCTCGTCCATCTCGGACGATGCCCAGAAGGAGAAGGCGCTGCTGCGCTGCATCATGCTGACGATGATGCAATTTGACAATATTGAGGAAGTGCGTATACTGGTGGAAGGGAAGGAATATAACGGCGCGGCCGAAGCGACGATGGCCTACCCGGATTATATCAATACGATGCAGTAAAGGAAAACACAGGATGAAAAGGGAGGACGGACGCGCGGCAGGGGAGCTGCGCCCCATCCATATCGAGAAGTCATTTTTGAAGAACGCACACGGCAGCGCGCTGGTCTCGTGGGGACAGACGCGGGTGCTTTGCACCGCGATGTTCTCGGCCGGCGTGCCGCCGTTTCTGGAGAACACGACACGAGGCTGGCTGACGGCGGAATACGCAATGCTGCCCGCCAGCACCCCCCAGCGCAAGCCGCGGGAGAACAAGCGCCCGGACGGGCGCAGCACCGAGATCGGACGGCTGATCGGGCGGGCGCTGCGCTGCGTGTGCGATCTGGAGGCGATCCCCGGCTTGACGGTGACGGTGGACTGCGACGTGATTGATGCGGACGGCGGCACGCGGACGGCGGGCATCACCGGCGCTTACGTGGCGCTACGCGAATGCGAGGCGCGCATGAAGGCCGAAGGCCTGCTGGCAAAGCCGCTGCTGAAGGATGGCGTGGCCGCGGTCAGCTGCGGCATCGTGAACGGAACGCCGCTGCTGGACCTCGCCTACATTGAGGACAGCCGCGCGGACGCGGATATCAACGTGGTGCTCTCGCACGGCGGCGGCATCATCGAGGTGCAGGGCACGGGTGAGAAGCGCCCCATGTCGCCGGAGGAGTTCACGGCGCTGATGACCTATGCCTCGGCGGGCGCTGAACAGATACAGAGGATACAGAAGGCGGCGCTGGGGATATGAAGAGACTGCTGATCGCGACCAACAACGCGGGCAAGGTCCGCGAGATCAAAGCCATACTCGGCGGGTTCTATGACGAGCTGGTGTCGCTGAAAGACATCGGCTTGAACCTGAACGTGGTGGAAGACGGCGACACCTTTGAAGCGAATGCGGTGAAAAAAGCACGCGAGGCCGCGCAGGCCGCGGGCTGCGACGCGCTGGCGGACGATTCCGGCCTGTGCGTCACGGCGCTGGGCGGCGCGCCCGGCGTATACTCGGCGCGTTACGCGGGCGAGGACGCCACGGACGAGCAAAACAACCAAAAGCTGCTGGCCGCGCTGGACGGCGTGACCGACAGGCGCGCGAAGTTTGTGGCCGCGGTGGCGCTGGTGTCGGGCGATACGGTCGCCACGGCTTACGGCGAGGTGACCGGCGAGATCGCGCTCGCGCCGTCGGGCCGCAACGGTTTCGGATACGACCCGCTTTTTTATAAGCCGGAACTGGGACAAACCTTCGCGGAAATACCCGCTGACATCAAGAACACGCTGTCTCACCGGGCGCGCGCGTTGGAGGCGCTGCGGGACAAGCTGCCGCCCCGATGAAAACGGCGCTGATCATGGCCGATACGCACGGCCACAAGGCGCATATCGCGCTCGCGCTGCGCCGGTTTGCCGACGCGGACATCATTATCCATCTGGGAGACTACAGCCGCGACGCCGAGCTGATACGGACAATGACGCCCAAGACGGTGTACGCGGTACGCGGCAACTGCGATATCGCATCCAGCGCGGAGCCGGAGCTGCTGCTCACCATCGAGGGCGTGCGCCTGCTCGCGGTGCACGGCCACCGGCAGAATGTGAAATCGTCATTACTCAATCTGGGACTGTATGCGATAGAGGCGGAAGCCAACGTCGCGCTGTTCGGACATACGCACATACCGGCCGAGCAATACTATCAAAATGTCCTGCTTTTCAATCCGGGCAGCCTGGGGGAACCCCGGGACCTGCGGCCCTCCGTGGGGCTGTTGACGCTCGATCAAGGCACTTTCCGCACAACGACCGTGCGGCTATAACAGGAGGGAAATATGATCTCTTATTCATCGGCGGTGCTGGTGACAGAGCACTTTGATTTGATGCGTCGCTTTTACGAGAATGTGCTGGGGCAGAAGGTCAAATATGGTTTCGGCGGCTGCGTGCAGTTTGAGTGCGGCCTTTCCATCTGGTATCCGGTGCAAGGGCACCCGGTGCGCAAGGCGCTGGACAGGACGGACTGCGAGGGCAACGCCGCACTGGAGCTGTGCTTTGAGGCGGAGGATTTTGACGCGCAGGCCGCCCGCGTGACCGCCATGGGCGTGATGCTGGCGCACGGCATGATCGAAGAAAACTGGGGGCAGCGCACGCTGCGCTTCTTTGACCCGGACGGCAACCTTGTAGAGCTGGGCGAGAGCATGCCCGCTTTCTGCCGAAGGCTGCGCCAAGTTGGCATGACTGTGGAAGAAGTTGCAAAAAAGACTGGGATTGATCAAAATTATGTTAAACATTTCCTAAGCTCCTGACGATATATCTGTCAGGAGGGGTTGGAATGGATAACGGAACACGGCTTATAGAACTGTATAAACAACGCCATTATGATACCTTGCGCACGTTCCTGCGCAAGGGGCTGCTGGTTGCCAGCACGGTTTGTTGCGCTGTCGGTATCGCGGTGACGGCAGCCACCGCCCAGCAGCTGCCCATGTTTTTGTACATCGCGGCGCTGGCGTGCATGGCGCTGGTGCTGCCCATGAAGCATGCGGGGCTGGTGTCCAACGACACGGCCTGCATGATCCCCACTGTGTTTTTCTGCTTTGTGTATACACCTGTCAACTGGTTCACCTTCAACGGGCTTTTGGGCAGCACGCCCTACCTGTCGGTGGTATTCATCATGGTCATATTGCTGTCTCACTTCAAACGGCGGCGCGACGTGCTGCTGGGCGCGTATGTGGCACTGCTGCTGGCGCTGACGGCGAATACCGTCTATCTGGCCTGGGGGACGGATCAGGCGGTGCTGGTGATCAATGCCGCCGTCGGCTATGCCGCGACGCTGGCGCTGGTGCCGTTTTTCCTGCTGATGCTGCTGAAGAGATACGATAAGTTCAGCGACGAGGTGTTGGGCAGCGCCGTGACGGATGAGCTGACCGGCGTGCTGTGCCGCCGCGTGATGACGCAGGTGACGGCGCTGAGCGAGGAAACTTACAAAAAGAACAACCACGATTACATGGTGCTGATGCTGGATGTGGACAAGCTCAAGCAACTGAACACCGAGCACGGGCGCGCGTTTGGCGACGGCGTGCTGCAGGATATCGCCGCGTGCATCCGCCAGAACATCCGCTCCACCGACTATGCCATTCGCTCCGGCGACGACGAGTTCCTGATATTGCTGACGGATGCCGACCCGAAAAGCGCCAACTCCATCATTGAACGCCTGGACAAGGCCGTGAAGGAGACCTTGGCGCACACCGAGGCCACGGTGAGCCAATGCAGCGTGCGGCGCTCTGAATGCCGGGAGGCGGGCGAAATCATCGAGCTGGCCGACAGGCGGCTGGCCCAGCAAAAGTTCGAGAAAAGCACCGACGCAAAGGCGGGCTGACCGGAGCCGGCCAACGCCCTTCATATACGATTTTTTTGTCGCACACAATGCGCCCGCCAAACAGGCGGGTGTTTTTGATGTGCGCATAATTTCCGCATGTTTCCCGCATTTGAACGCGTATCTGCCCGACATACGGCGACCGGAAAGCCGCCCGTTTCGCCATATTATTTTTTTTGCCCCGCGCGGTTCTACAATATATCGACTGACAGTAACTATATAATATGCCCATCACAGGATGAGGGTCTGATGAGGTTGCAAAAGGTCTATGTTGAGCTGGTCTTTCTGGACAATTTCATTGTCAATTTGCTGATCATACTGCTGGCATCTCAGCTGACTCGGGCAACCAGGCGATGGGGGCGGTATGTGCTGGCGGCGGCGGCGGGCGGCATTTACGCGTGTGTCGCGTTCGGCGTGACGGCGGCGGCGATGCTGCCCATCCGGGTGTTTGTGGGCCTCGCGATGGGGTTTATCGCGTTTTGGGCACGGGGCGAGAGGGGTGCGTGGAGAAGCGTCTGCGCGTTCTGGGCGGCGTCATTCGCGCTGGCCGGTGCGGTATATGCCGTAGCGGCAGCGTATGGTGAAACGATGACAGCGGGCGGCGTCATGATTGTCCGCCCGCCCGCCCGGGCTATTCTTCTGGGGCTGCTCACAGGCGCGGCTGTCACAGGCCTGCTGGCGCGCATCGAAGGACGGACGCGTCAGCGAATGGCTCACACCACGCTCATCCGGCTGGAAATGGGCGCGCGGCGCGCGGAAACAAAAGCGTTTATCGACACGGGCAATCTCGCGCGGGAGCCCTTTACCGGGCTGAGCGTGATTTTTTTAAGCCATACGGCGGCGCAAGTGCTGCTGGAGCCGGAATTGCTGGCGCTGCTGGAAGGACGCGGCGCACCGGAGACCGACAGGCTGCGCATTATCCCGCTGGACACAGCGTCGGGCGGCGGGATATTGACAGGCATCGAGATAGACGGCGTGGCTGTGAAGGGAGCGGCGGCAAAGGCGCGCGCGGTGGTGTGCCTTGCGCGAAGGCCGCTGACGGATGGCTGCGGCGCGATCATTGGCAGCACATTGATGGATGAGCTTGAGAAAGGAGCACAAAATGAAGACGGCGATGTGGGTGCGCAAACTGGCGGCATGGGTGATGCTGCGGCTGAGGCTGAGCGATTGGGCGGCGTATATCGGCGGCAGCGAGGCGCTTCCCCCGCCGCTGTCCCGCGAGGAGGAGGACACGCTGCTCCGGCTGCTGGGCAAGGGCGACAAGACGGTGCGGCGCGCGCTGATTGAACGCAACCTGCGGCTCGTCGTGTACATCGCGCGCAAGTTCGAGAACACCGGCATCGGGATCGAGGACCTCATCTCCATCGGCACCATCGGGCTCATCAAGGCGGTGAACACCTTTGACGTGGATAAAAACATCAAGCTGGCGACCTACGCCTCGCGCTGTATCGAAAACGAGATACTGATGTACCTGCGGCGCAACGCGCGGCTGCGGTTCGAGGTGTCGTTCGACGAGCCACTCAACGTGGACTGGGACGGCAATGAGCTGTTGCTGTCCGACATACTGGGCACTGAGCCGGACGTGGTGTACACCGAGATCGAGGGTGGCGTCGAGAAAGATCTGATGCAGGCCTGCATCGCCAAGCTGTGTGACCGGGAGAAGGTCATCATGGAGATGCGTTTTGGCCTGAACGGGCAGAAAGAGCGTACCCAGAAGCAGGTGGCCGACTGTTTAGGCATATCGCAGTCCTACATATCGCGGCTGGAAAAGCGCATTATCAAGCAATTGAAAACTGAGATAAGTAAAATAGTATGAATTAACATATTGTATGACACGTACTCCGGGGGTATACTGAAAGGGAGTATTTACCTTAACAGGAGGCGGATTATGGACAAGAATTTTTGGAGCGCTGTGCAGGGACGGCGCAGCATATACACCATCGACGATACGCCCATCGTGTCCGAGGCGCGCATCACACAGATCACGGCGGACGCGCTGAGGCACGTACCGTCGCCGTACAACTCGCAGACCACTCGGCTGCTGCTGCTGTTCGGCGAGGCGCATAAAACATTATGGCAGCTGACGTTGGACGCGCTTCGTCCCCTAACCAAGCCGGAGCGGTTCGCCGAGACGGAGGACAAGATCAACTCCTGCTTTGCGGCGGGCTATGGCACGGTGCTTTATTTTGTGGACAAGGACGCGGTGGGCGCGCTGGTCGCCCAGTTCCCGCTGTACGCGGAAAAATTCACCCTCTGGGCGCAGCATTCCAACGCGATGCACCAGTTTGTGATATGGTCGGCGCTGGAGGCGGAAGGCCTCGGCGCGTCGCTGCAGCATTATAACCCGGTAATCGACGACGCGGTGAAAAAGCGGTGGAACGTGCCGCAGAGCTGGGAGCTGATCGCGCAGATGCCGTTTGGCCGCCCGACAGCCGCGCCGGGAGAGAAGGAGATATCGCCCATACCGCCGCGGCTGCTGGTGCGTCACGACACTGGGGAGGCTTAATGAACACAGTCAAAGCGATACTCTTCACGTTCTGTGCGCTGCTGGTGCTGTGGGTGCTGCTGGGCCTGCTGTTTCGGCTGATGGCCGTGCTGTTCATCGTGGTGGCGCTGCTGCTGGTGGCGGGCATCGTGACGGCGGCGATATATGCCGCAACGCACAGGAGATAGGTTCATAGTATACAGAAGGGCCGCGCCAGGAGAATGACGCGGCCTCGCTTTTCTGAAATAATTATATATTAAAGGTGACGGCACATGGAATTTGTATATGTTCTTCAGCATTGCTATCAATTAAACGAAGAGGATGAAGTCAAGTTTATCGGTGTATATTCGAGTCATGATTCGGCAAAAGCGGCAGTTGAAAGGTTGAAGAACGCGCCGGGTTTTAAGGACCATCCTGTTGAATGTTTTTACATTGATGAATATCGCATTGACGAAGACAATTGGGTCGAGGGCTTTTTCACAGCCCGGTAACCACAATCGGCATAGCAGCCGTTCTGCACAAAAACGACGATCTCGTAATCCAAAACTCTTGTACAGAGAAGCCTCGCTACTGGCATTTCTTAAGCATCCGTCCATGATAGGCCGCCTCTTCACACTCGAAGTCCTTGCGCTCCTCGTCCGTCTGGGGGAGGAGCTTCGGCACCGGCGTTTTGCCGCCGTCCTTTCCCATTGCGACAAAGGTCAGCTTGGCGACATTGGTGACGATTTCGGCGCCCGTGGCCAGGTTTTCCGCCCTGGCTGTAACCTTGACCTTCATGGAGGTCCGCCCCGTCCAGACGAGCTTGGCCTCCACGCTTACCATCTCGCCCTGCCGCACGGGGTGCTTGAACTCCAGCGCCTCCACGGCAACGGTGGTCACCTGCTTATGGGCGTGACGCATGCAGCACAGCGCCGCCGCCACATCCATCCAGTGCATCATCTGCCCGCCCAGCAAATTTCCCAGCAGGTTGGTCATGCCGGGCAGCACCAGCTCGGTCATCACGACTTTTGTTTCTTCGGGCGTTTTCCCTTCCGCCATCGGCCCCTCCGGCTTATCTCTTATTTGTTTCCAACTTACCGCAAAACCGGCAATTGCGCAAGAGGGAGAGCTTTGCAGCCATCGATCACGTTGCTTAAAGAGAGTACATACACTCATATATAGCTCCGAAAATTTGTAAAAAAATTATGACATCCGTTGACTAAAAAGCGGCATTGTGCTATAAAATAATCAGATGAAGTTAGCACTCGACGATTGAGAGTGCTAACAAAAGTATACATAATTACATCAATATAAGATGTGAAAGGAGTTGATCACAATGGCAAACCTGATACCGTATGGAAGAGGCCGCGGGCCTTCGACCACAGGCTTCGAGGATTTCTACAACATGATGGACGACTTCTTTACCGACCCGTGGTTTAACGGCCGGCGCGTCCGCGAAGGCTTCAAGCTTGATGTGCAGCAGACCGACAAAGAGTATCTCATTGAGGCCGAGCTGCCCGGCGTGAAGAAGGAAGAGGTCTCTTTGGACCTGCGGGACGGCACGCTCAGCATCGCCGTGAATCGCGAAGAGAACAAGAACGAGGAGAACAAGAATTACATCCATCGGGAGAGGCGCGTATCCTCGATGAGCCGTAGCGTGCACCTGGGAGATGTGGACGCCGACGCCATCAGCGCGAAGCTGGACAACGGCGTGCTGAAGGTAGCCGTCCCCATCAAAACGCCGGTGGACAATACCCGCCGGATAGAGATCCAGTAACGACAATACCATAGCAGCCGTGGGGGCGGTGACGTTCCCACGGCAATCCCTCTGAGAATTGTTTGTAAAGGGACTGCGCCCCGCTTGCCATCTTAAATGGGCTGGTGAGCGGGGTGTTTTGTTTGTCCGGGAAGGCTGCTTGTATGATGTTAATATAAATTGGCAGTGCGGTGCGGCAAAACTATAATGATCGCGCATGATTCCTGCTTGACAAAGAGGCGGGAAAGACCTAGTATAAATCCGATGAAAAACATCGGATTATGATGCCAATACATTCGATATGGCCTTATCGGGGCATAATACGGAGGAGACGGCGTTGATCATTTCCACAAAAGGGCGTTACGGCCTTCGCGCGATGTTTGAGCTGGCCAAAGCCTGGAGGAAGGGCCCACTTAGCCTGCGGCAGATCGCCGAAGAGCAGGGGCTGCCCGAACCGTATCTGGAGCAGATATTTCCCGCGCTGAAAAAGGCAGGGCTGGTGATGGCGCGGCGCGGCGCGGGCGGCGGATATGAGCTGGCGGCAGAGCCGGAGAAGATATCCGTGGGCAGCGTGCTGGTGGCATTGGAGGGCGAGCTGATGCCCTCGGAATGCGCGGGCAGCGACGCGGCCTGTGAAAAAGCGGACAGCTGCACGGCGCGCCTCATCTGGCAGCGCATACACGACGGCATCAACAGTGTGATAAACGGCATCACATTGCAGGACATGGTGAACGACTACCGGCGTCTGGACGCGCCGCAGGAAAAGGAAAAAAGGTAACAACATGGGGATTTATCTGGACCATGCCGCCACGACATACACTGATAAGACGGTGTTTGACGCGATGCGGCCTTACTTTGAGGACTATTTCGGCAATACCTCCAGCCAGCACGGCTTTGGCCGGGCGGCGGAGAAGGCGGTGCTGACGGCGCGGACGCAGGTGGCGTCGCTGATCGGCGCGGACCCGGCCGATATCTATTTCACCTCGGGCGGAACCGAGAGTGACAACTGGGCAGTAAAGGGCGTCGCGGAGGCGGCGGGCAGCGGACATATCATCACGAGCGCGGTGGAGCACCACGCGGTGCTGGACACCTGCAAGTACCTGCGGTCCCGCGGCTTTGACGTGACATATCTGCCGGTGGACGGCAAGGGCCGGGTGAACCCGGACGACGTGGAAAAAGCGGTCCGGCCGGACACCATACTGATCAGCATCATGACGGCCAACAACGAGACGGGCACCATCATGCCCATCGCCGAGATCGGGCGCATCGCGCGTTTGCGCGACGTGCTGTTCCACACCGACGCGGTGCAGGCCGTGGGCCACATCCCGCTCCATGTGGGCGAGCTGGACGTGGATATGCTGTCGCTCAGCGCCCACAAGTTTTACGGGCCCAAGGGCGTCGGCGCGCTGTATGTGCGCGGCGGCATCTCGCTCGCCAAGTTCATGCACGGCGGCGGCCATGAGAAGGATATGCGGGCGGGCACGCTCAACACGCCGGGCATCGTGGGCCTGGGTGCGGCGGCGGGGCTGGCCCAGAGCGATATGGACAAACACGCGGCGCACGAGGCGGCGCTGTCCAAAAAACTGGCGGATGCGCTGCTGGAGCTGCCCGAAACGCAGCTGAACGGCGATGCGGCGGGCAAGCTGCCGGGGCATGTCAACATCAGCTTCGGGGGCATCGAGGGCGAGGCGCTGCTGACGCATCTGGATCTGGACGATATTGCGGTGTCCACCGGCTCCGCCTGCTCGTCCGGCTCTCCCAAGCCGTCGTATGTGCTGATGGCGATGGGGCTTTCCACCGAACAGGCGCGCGGCGCGGTGCGCATTACACTTGGGCGGGACAATACGGATGTTGAGATCGACGAGGCCATAGAAAAGATAACGGCTTCGGTGACGCGCCTGCAGGCGCTTTCTCCGCTGTTTGCCCAGCGACGGGATAAGGGAACTTTTGTATAGAGGGAAGAGCTGGTGGTGGCTTGCGGGAGCAGAGTGTAGACCTGTGTGATGGCTGGAAATCATCCGCCCGGCATTGCCAACTATCAGAGCGTAAACAAAAAATGGGATAAATGTGCATATATGACTGTGATATATCTGACGATTCCTGCACAAACTACCATTAACCGATGAATGTTTGAAAGGAGTGTTTGTATATCATGAGAGGACATTTGGTAGTGGGCATGATCGCCGGCAGCATGGTCGGGGCGGCGGCGGCCGTCATTGCATTGCCGTATATTCAGCCGAAGCTGAAGCGGGTTTTCCGCAGAGGACGCAGCGCGATCAGTACCCACATGGATAAGATGGCGGAAACAGGGCTGTAACAGGCTGACCGGCGAAAGCCGGCGCCGTCTGGCAGGTTTGCGGGACTCAAAGAGTCATGAAACATTTTTTCTCTTCGGACTGAGCCGGTATCAATACCGGCTTTGTTGCGTTTTTGAGAAGGCCCGGCTGTTTGTTGTCCAAAAACATTACGAATAAGTTTCAACCGTTACGTTTTGACTAAATTATGCAGGAAAATTACTAATTCATTTGAATCGAGCCGATATATATTATATAATGAACTCAAGAAAACAGGGGGTATTCCAGTGGTGACCAGGTTTGACGAGACGATGAAATTCTCACTGACTAAAGAGCTGAGCAATCCGGCGCGCGAAGTGATCTGGCTGGTTTGCGACGCGCTGAAGGACAAGGGGTATGACCCGGTCAATCAGATCGTGGGTTACATCATCTCCGGCGATCCCACATACATCACGAACTATAAGAACGCCCGCTCGCTGATCAAGCGCGTGGAGCGCGACGAATTGCTCGAAGAGTTTGTGAAGGTATATATCGAGAATATGGCCAAGTCGGATGAGTGACCGGAAAACTGTTTGCCGAACCGTCTAGCTTATTGCGCCCAAAACATGATATAATAAAGCCGCCAAAGCGCGGCTTTTTTGATGGGGCAACAAAGCGCCGCTTTGCAAATAATAAATCGGCAGGTAACGCATGAAAAAAATCATGGGCATCGATATTGGAGAGAAGCGCATCGGCATCGCCATCTCAGACAGCCTGGGCTATACGGCGCAGGGTGTGGAGACGTATGCGCGGACGGGTGAGGGCGACGCGGCGTACATCGCCGCCAAGGCGAAGGAACTGGGCGCATCGCTGGTGGTGGCGGGGCTGCCGCTGAACATGAATGGCACCGAGGGCCCGGCGGTGCAGAACGTGCGCGAATTTGCCGCGCAGCTGACCGCGCTGGGCGTGGAGGTCGCGTTTCAGGACGAGCGGCTGACCACCGTGAGCGCGGAGCGCTTTTTGATCGAGGCGGACGTGTCGCGCAAGAAACGCCGCCAGGTGGTGGACAAGCTGGCCGCCGTCTACATATTGCGCGCGTACCTTGACAGGCATCCCTTTTAATGCCATACTTTGCAGGACGGTCTGAATAGAACCCCGCTGCGGTGGGAGATAATAGAAAAACCGTACTTTTTAAAAAAGGAGATATTATGAGCGACGAAGATGTGGTGATACTCACCGATGAAGAAGGCACAGAGGTGCGCTTTTTGCATATCATGACGTTCGATTATGAGGACAGCTTCTACGTGGCGCTGACGCCCGAAGAGACCGTGGACGGCATCGAAAACGGCGAAGTGCTGTTGATGGAGATAATGGAAGACGAGGACGGAGACGACTGCTACGTCCCCATCGAAGACGAAGCCAAGCTGGACAAGGTTTGGGAGGAGTTTGAACGTCTTTATTATGAAGACGAAGAGGATGGAGAAGGCCATGTCCATGGCGAGGGCTGCGGCTGCGACAAAAAGGACGGGGAGTAGATTTTAAGGCCGTGTCGTATGTATACGCCGCGCTGCTGGGCATATTCGCCGTCGCGTACGCGTTTGTCCGCCATGGCAAGAGCATGCTCGCACGTGTATTTTACAAATGTGCCGCCAGCGTGATGTTTGTGATGGTGGCGGTCAGCTTGCGCACCGGCGCGCCTGAAGGCTACTATATGCTGGTGCTGGGCGGGCTGTGCGCCTCACTGCTGGGAGACGCCTTGCTGCTGTTCACGGACCGCGGAGACGGCTTCACCCTTGCGGGCATGATCGCTTTTGCCGCGGCGCACGGGCTTTATATCAGCGCTTTCTGGACAATAGCGCCCCCCTCATGGGTGGACGCTGTTTTTTTTGCCGCACTCATGACGCTCGGCGTCTCGCTGCTGCACACACGGCGCGTGATAGCGGGCCGCAGCGTCGCCGCGCTGTACGCCTATATCGCGGTGCTGTGCGCCATGTCCGCAAGAGCGCTGTCCATGCTGTGGGCGCCAAATGCGTCCGTGCTGTTCGGCGCATTCGCGGCAGGCGGCGGTGTGCTGTTTGCCGTTTCAGACCTGCTGCTGGGTATAGAGCAGCAGACGGGTAGCAAGGCGGCAGGCCCTTTCAGCACCGTGACGTATTTCGCCGCGCAGGCGCTGATCGCGTTCACCATCATGCTGGCTCCGAGATGACCGCGCTGTTGTCCGCAAACGGGTTTTTGGACCGCAAGTGACCAAAGGTAGGGGTAACGTTTCTTCGGGTATTTCATGTAACCCATCCATTGGCAGGCGAGCGGGCGTAAGTGCGCGCCAAAATCTGATCTTTTTCATTGTTTTTGCCCTTCATATTGGCTCATTATATCATCCCGAAAACCCTTGCAACTTTGCCGAACAGCAGATAAATGAGCACGAAAAAAGCTCTTTTGGTAAAACAATATTAAGAATCGTAAAAAAAATGTAACAATTATTCCCGAAACTATTGCCTTTACGCGCGTCTTTTTATAAAATGGAGAAAAGCCAAGGGAGGACGCGATGCACAGAAGAAGACGATACAGGAGATCGGTGAAAAATGCCGCGATGGATTTTGACCGTTCGAAAGTGTTTGGGCGGACGGGAGGCAGGCTGTCGCAGGCGCGTCTGAAATTCCGGATGCTCAGTGTGAAAAAGCGGCTGGCGGTGTTCGGTGCGGCGGCCCTTCTGGTGGCGGCTGTGGTGGGGTTGGCTGTTTTGCTGCCCGGCCATGTGGCGGCGGCGCTGGCTCAGCCGGGCAACGAAGCCTCTCTGGCGAACGCGGGCGGCGATCTGCTGCCGCTGGCCGCGTCGGGCCAACAGGCGGAAACGCCCGTGGCAACACCCGAATCCACACCGTCACCGACGCCAGAGCCGACGCCGACGCCAACGCCCGACCCCACGCTGAAGAAGGGTGATGAGAACGAACGCGTGCAGCAGCTTCAGGAGCGGTTGATCGACCTTGGGTATCTGGACGTGGACGAGACGACGCAGCTCTTCGGCCCCGCCACCAAATACGCGGTGGAGCTGTTCCAGCGGCAGCACAGCCTGCAGCAGGATGGCGTCGCGGGACCGGAGACGCTGGCGCTGATCTATTCGGACGACGCCAAGAAATATACGCTGCTGCAGGGCACGCGCGGCGAGGACGTGGACAGCCTTCAGCGTCAGCTGGTGGATCTGGGATACATGAGCAAGACCACGGGCTATTACGGCGACGAGACGGTGGCCGCGGTGAAGGCGTTTCAGGAACGAAACAAACTCTCGGTGGACGGCAAGACGGGCGAGCACACGCTGGATATGATCTATTCGCCGGACGCCAAGCCCAGCGCGTCCAAGGCGCAGGCGGAAAAAAGGAGCGCCAATGTCTCCAAGATGCTCGAGGTGGCGGCGGACCAGTTGGGCAAGCCGTATATACTCGGCAACGAAGGCCCCAAATCCTTCGACTGCTCCGGCCTGGTGTACTACTGCTTAAAGCAGGCGGGCTCGTCCCGCGGGCGCTACAATGCGGCCGGTTACGCCAAGGTATCCGACTGGGAGAAGATCGAGTCCATGAGCAATCTGGAAAAGGGCGATCTGCTGTTCTTCTGGCATTCGTCCGCCAAGACCCGCATCGGGCATGTGGGTATCTACGTGGGAGACGGCATGATGATCGACGCGTCCACCAGCAACGGCAAGGTGGTCAAGCGCTCCTGCACCACGTCCACATGGAAGAAGCTGTTCGTATATGCGCGGCGCCCGTGGTAAGAGACCGATTATCTTGAAAATAAACAAAAGCAGGCATTGCATATTGGCAGTGCCCGCTTTTTTCATATCAGCTGATATCATCATCTCTCGCAATAGGGCAGCCCGCCGTTGGTGTGGTGATGCTCTCTGCAGGTGTCGCAGTTTTTGTACCGCGGGCAGTTTTTCTTTTTGCAGGGGCAAAGTTCCGGGTTCCATTTGCAGGCCTGCTGCTGCTTCAGCCTCTCCAAAGCCTTAAGGCGGCGCGCGTTGACCATGGCGGAGCCAAGGTATGAAAAAAAGGCGATAACCGGGTTCCAGTTCCGCACCGAGGAGACGGGCTTAAAGTGGATCACGCCCGGCCTGTTGTCCGGATGGCCGGGGCATACGTCCTTCTCGCTGCCATTCATGGTGACACGGCACCAGACGTGCCCGGATAAGTGAGGGGCAAGAGCCACGCCCTCACGCACCATTTTAGGAAACTCGTTTTTCACCGCGTGCACCATACGGCTGGTGATACGCAGACGGATGAATATGAGCTGAAGCGCGCCCGCCTGATGCCAGCAATAACCGCGCCCTTTTTCAAAGGCGGCCCTTGGCATGTCGAAGGAGTTCGAATACGAATATGTCATCTGCCGGTTCACAAGAGACTGGGCGAACGCCACCAGATCCCAGCCGGTCAGGCTGGCGCTACGGCATTGCAGCGCCGCTTCATCGATTGTCATAGGCACACCATGCTTTCGGTTTCATTGAGAGGCATTATAGCACAACGAAGGACCGTGCGCCAGAAATACGCCTGCTTGACGAAGCGCTAATACCATTTAATTATCATTACGCTATTAAATGGAAACACAATCCAAAGTTGACAGATGATAGACGATATGATATCATATGCATATTCCCAGCGGATGGGGCAAGGCATTTCGTATCGTATACGAGGTGTCTTTTCCTTTGATGCGCCGGACTGGTGCCGTTCCTGATATATCCGGGGGTATTATTTTTTTGGAGGTTATGAGATGCCAAGACAGATCATCATGACAGAGCCTGACAAAGCCAAGTTACAGAAAATGATCGATGACATCCTGATGTCCGAGGTGGACGGCATACAGCATGTGAGGGCGCTGGACGCGGAGATGGGCCGCGCCAAAGTGCTGCCGCCCGGCAAGGTGCCGCCGGATGTGATCACGATGCATTCAACGGTGCTGCTGTCCTTCGGGGATGCTGAGGACGAAACGTACACGCTGGTCTATCCGGACGAGGCCGATCTGGCTGAGAACCGCGT
Source organism: Bacillota bacterium (assembly GCA_023428025.1). Classification (GTDB taxonomy): domain Bacteria; phylum Bacillota; class Clostridia; order Christensenellales; family SZUA-584; genus SZUA-584. Next base: position 85,874 of record JAEYZN010000036.1, on the reverse strand, counting down.
ATCCGTGCTGTCTCCCATCGGTACCGCGATACTCGGCTACCGTGCAGGGAATGTGGTGGACTGGGAAGTGCCGGACGGCCGCATTGCTATTCACATCAAGAGCATCACCTACCAGCCCGAAGCGGCGGGGGATGAGTAAACCTATGCCCTTGGCTATTGGCGCAGCAGCTTTTTCAGCAGGTTCCCGTTCAGCAGGTGAACGGTTTGAAAACGCCCGTCCAGAAACACCGCCCAGTTGTTGAACACGCCGGGCACCGCTTTGGCTTCCTCGAGGGACTGCACCGGAACGGGGTGGAATGCGATGCCGTTCTGCTGACAGTAATCCGCAATCTGTTCGATGCAGTTGGCGGCGTACGGGCATTGCGGGCTGTAGTAGACGGCGAGGCCGGGAATATCGGTGGCCAGCTTGCGGGCGTTATCGGCGAAACGGGGCAGGCTGCCGTCGAAGGACAGCGACAGCAGCTCGTAATCGCCCACGGCATCCGCCACCGTAAAGCCGAAGTGCAGCAAAAACTTCTTGTCGGACAGGAAGGGCGTCTTCTTTTTGGCGCTGAGCACGCACACGCCGGACCTGCCCTGCGCTTTGGCGTCCGTGACACAGGCCTCAAGCAGCGCCCGGCCGTGGCCCTTGCCGGCAAAGCTGCCCGACACCCACAGGCAGTTATGTAGATGTAATTGCCGCCTTCCACCGGCGCCCACGCATTCTCCAGCGGCGCGTATTCGATGAACACCTTGCCCTTGGCGTCCAGCTTGCGGAATACATGGCCCTCCGCCAACCGTTCGCCCAGCCAGCTCTTCTTGGCGGCCACCCCGGCCTGATGCTTCTTGTCCGCGATGGCGCAGCACAGGTGCTCCCTGTCGATATTCTCTTTATTCAGGCAGATGAACGTGTCAGCCATGAGATTCTCTCCTTATAGATAATTCGCAACTGATGGCGCGGTGGTGCTGCCGCCAGACAGCCTCCGGCCCATTCAGTGGCAGGCTGCCAGGCCCAGATATTCCTCCAGCGTTTCGCCGCTCTTCTTCATGGCGCGGGCCGCTTCCACGCCCACAAAGCGCCAGTGCCACGGCTCGTAGATCACGCCCGTGATATCCTGGCTGTTCTTTTTGTACCGCAGCGTGAACCCGTAGTCCTGCGCGTTGGCGTTCAGCCATTTGAATGCGTCGGTCTTCGCAAAGCCCGAATCTCTCTTGGTGTACGACGGCGTGACGATGTCCATCGCCAGCCCGGTCTGGTGCTCGCTGGTGTTGGGGCGCGCCGTGATGGTCGCGGCCTCGGCTTCGGCGTCCTCGCGGCTGTAGCCTTTCGATATGTAGCTGTTCACCTTCTCTTCAAACAGCTGGCTCTGCAGCTCAAAGCTGCGGTAGGCGTCCACCAGCTTCAGCGTGACACCGTCTTCCTTGGCGTCCGCGAACATTTCCTCGCTGATTTTGAGTATGCGCTTGTCCACCTTGCCGCCTTCTAAGCCCGCCGTCTCCACGGTAAAGCCGTCCGGCAGCTCGCTGAACGGGCTGACGAGTATCAGCGCCCAGTCGCCTTTGGGAACGTCCGTCTCCGGCTTGTGTCGGGCGACGACATAATCGCGGCTGACATAGCCCGTGATCCCATCGTAAGAGATATGCGCCCAGTCGTCCTCGTACGCGATGGCGTCCGCCACGGCGCCGCCGGGCAGCGTGCCGACGACCTCACTGTTTTTGTCCGCCTGGCTGCGAATGTTGACGGAGTCCCCCGCGGTGCACACGAGCTGGCCCGTGAAGGAAAGCTCGGTTGCAGCTGTGGTGGGTTCGGACGCCGGCTCCGGCGTGAGGTCGGGCGCGGTGGTGGCGACGGGGGAAGGCTCCGGCGTGACCGTGGGTGACAGCGTGGCCGCAGGTGTTGCTGTTGGCGTCACAACGGACGAGGATGCCGGCGCGTCAACGGGCGCGGCACAGCCGCTTAAGCTTATAAAAATCAAGGCGAACGCCAGGCAGCGTCCGCCTCTGTGCATTGCGTTATTCTTCATGTTGCGTTTCGTCTCCATATTTTCATTATATCATGCATTTTAGCGCCTGAACAGCGTCTTGCTTATACCCCGGGGTCAACTGTCGGCTCGTCTGTGGGTACGGGTGTGGGAACTGAAGTGGGTGCGGGTGTGGGGACCGGCGTGGGAATAGGCGTGGGGACTGGCGTCGGCACCGGTGTTGGCACCGGTGTCGGCACGGGCGTGGGGACCGGCGTCGGCACGGGCGTGGGAACCGGGGTGGGTGCGGGCGTGGGCACGGGTGTCGGTACAGGCGTCGGCGCTGCCGTGGCTGTTGGTTTGGGCGTTGCGGTTGGCTTCGGTGTGGGCGTGGGCGACGCGGTGGGCGAGGATGACGGCGTGGGCGTCACGGAAGCCGTCGGCGTGGGCGTCGGGGTCGGCGTCACCGTCTGGTTTACGGGCGCCACCGCCGCAAACGTGGGCGACGGCCCGGGCGGGGAGCCGGTGGGCTCCGCGTCAGCATAGACCGTTGCCATCGGCGCCATGCTCAGGCCATCGGGCAGCTGTACATTGTTCTGGTTGAGCAGCAGGAACAGTCCGGCCACCGTTATGATGAGCGCCAGCACCGCCAGAATGATGATGCGGCGTTTGCGGCGCGCCTCCGGCTTGGGCGTTTTCAGCCCCGGAAACTCGGCCCCACGCACCGGGCGTTTGCGGCGGTTGTCCATGACGTCGGGCAGCTCCGCGTCATAGCCTGTTTGCCTGCCGGGCATCAGCGGGATGTCGTCGAACTCATCGTCATCCAGTACATTCAGATAGTCGTTTTCCATAAGCGGGCGCGCCGGCTTGCTCGCGCGCGCCGGGACAGCGGGCAGCGTGCCGCCTGTACGGGTTTGAGCGGACCGCGTTTTCGCCGGTTTGCGCACAGCGGGCACTTCGGCATAGCCTTTCCGTCTGCCGGGCTTCAGCGGGGTATCATCAAACTCGTCGTCCAGATAATTGTTTTCCGTAGACGGGCGTGACGGCTTTTTTGTACGCGGTGTGACAGCGGGTGATTTGCCACTGCCACGGGTTTGAGCGGGCCGTGTTTTCGCCGGTTTGCGCACAGCGGGCAGCTCTTCGTCATAGCCCTTTCGTTTGCCGGGGCTTAACGGGGTATCCTCGAACTCGTCGTCGTCCAGCGCGTCCAGATAGCTGTCGTCCAGCGGCAGGCGTACCGGTTTGTTCGCGCGCGGCGAGACAGCGCCCAGCGCGCCGCGGCTATGCATCTGGGCTGGCTGTGCGCTGACGGCCTGGCGCGCTGCGGGCAGCACAGTTTCTTCCTGCTCCGCCGGAACGGCGCGGCGGACCGTGGGCGCAGGGCTGTCTTGAACGGGCGCGGCGCTGTACGGCGCGGATTCATGCGGCTCGGCGAGATCCTCCGCGAAAGCGTCCGCCATCACCGCCTTCATCGCCATGCGGCTCAACGGCATGTCGTGCACAGGCAGGCCGCTCTCCGGCACCTCCGCGAATATGTCTGCGTTCGCCTGCTTCATCGCCATGCGGCTGGACGGCTTGCGTCGCGTCACGTCGGATTTGGCGGCAGGGGCAGGCGTTGCAGCGGGCTTCGCAACGGCCTTCGGACGCTGTTCCGTTTTCGGTGCTTCGGCAACCGGATCGGTTATGTTTCTGCGCGCGCGCGGCGGCGCGCTGGTTGTGGGTTCTGCGGTCTGATTCATGCGTTCATGCTCGAACGCGGAACGCGGCTGCTGTGCGTCGTCGTTGCGCGGCACAGCGCGAAGGCGCGGCGAAGCAGAACGCGCATCATCCTCGGCTTCCTCACTGTATGGCTTGGCCGGTTTGATCGTTTTGACCTGAAAATAATCGCGGCCCTGCGGCAGGCCGTATTCGGGCCTATGCCCGGACCCTGTTTTGGAATGGGCAAGGCCTTGCTTCTTTTGCATATTCAACACTCCTGTGTAAAGAACCTGTTTGTCTCGTCACACTATGATAACAAAGATATTACAAAAAGTCAAACTTCCGTAATAAAAAAGACACAATTTTCGAATTATCTCCAGCTTTGGTTATTGACGGAAACAAGATCCAATTTTTTGAGCATCGGGCTCAATATATGTCTTTGTTTTTAAGAGCAAATCAAAACCGCTGATAAATCAAATGCAGCGGTTTCATCGGTCGGCTTTCTTCATTTTTCAGATCAGACTATTCACTATCTATGGACAGGATGTCCTCGCGCATGGAAACAAGGTCTTCGCGGTCAAGAACGATCTCAGCGCCTTTCGCGTTATCCAGAATGTGCGCGGTCTTGCGCGCGCCGCACGCGGCGTTGACCACCTCGCCCTGGCCCAGCAACCACGCGATGGCGAGGTTGGAGACGCTGCAGCCGTATTTCTCACACAGCGGCTGCCATTTGGACAGCACGCCGATCAACATGGCCCGCAGCGCCGGCTGATACCAGCGGATGCGGTTGCGGATGTTGTTGTCCGGCAGCACCGTTTCCATCGTGAAGCGGCCCGTCAACAGCCCCTGCTCCAGCGGCGAATAAGCCTGCAGCATGATGTTGTTCTCGATGCAGAACGGCAGCAGCTCGTCTTCCGCCTCCCGCGACAGCATCGAATATTTCTGCTGTATCAGGTCCACCTGGCCGTATTTCAGATATTCCTTCACCTGGTCCAGCGTCACGTTGGAAATGCCGATGGCGCGTATCTTGCCTTCTTTTTTAAGCTGCAGCAGCGCGCTCATCGTGTCTTCGATGGGGACGATATGCGGCGGGCGCGACTGCCAGTGCGTGATCAGCACGTCGATGTAATCCGTCTGCAAATTTTTGAGACTCTGCTCCGTGCCGCTGACGACGGTCTCGGGCGACGGATCGATGGTGATCGGCGTGCCGTCCCGCTCCAACAGCCGCGCGCCCACCCCGTCAAACCGCAGTCCGCACTTGGTGATAACGCGCACCTTGTGGCGCATGCCCTTCAGCGCCTCGCCCAGCACGCGCTCGCTGCGGCCAAAGCCGTAGGCCGGTGCGGTGTCGTATATGTCGATGCCCCTGTCGAAAGCGGCGTGGATCGCCCTGATGGTTTCCGCGTCGTCAGACGCTCCCCAGGCGCTGTCTCCGCCGGCGGCCCACAGTCCCATGGTGATCGCGGACGCGTCGATGCCGGATTTTCCGATAACTCTTCTTATCATGGATGTCCTCCTTTGGCGCTGTCAGGCGGCGCGCGTAATCGGCTGTCGAATCCTGTCCGGCAACACCCGTTCATCTTACCACAGACGCGCCGGTGGGCACAAGCGCAGCAGACGCTGCCGTTTGTGCAGACAGTGAAAAGCGTATCGGCCCGGGTGACGAATATTATGGATATGCAGGAAGGAGAACGCCGGGACGATATAGAATAACAATACTATTATTTTGTATAAAAATGTTTCGAAATGGGTTTCGAATCTGGCTGTATTTTGGAATCGAGATCCATGTCTATCTCAGAATTGACACCAAGCGGGAAGTTTCCAGACGGAATACAATCTATCTTTAAGGAGCGGTGAGAATGAAGGAGTATTTTGAAAGCGTCAAAAAGGTTGAATTCACGCAGGACAAATTCCAGCCGGGGCTTTGCTTTCGGCAGTATAACGCGGATGAGCTGGTGGGCGGCAAAACGATGAAACAGCAGCTCAAATTCTCGATGGCGTACTGGCATACGATGTGCGCGGAAGGGTCCGATCCGTTCGGCCCCGGCACGGCGCAAAGGCCGTGGAAGAACGCGTCTTCGCCGACGAAGATGGCGGAGGAGCGGGTATATGCCGCGTTCGAGATCATGCAGAAGCTCGGCATCGAATACTTCTGCTTCCACGACCGGGACATCGCACCCGAGGGCGATACGCTGGGTGAGTCCAACAAGAACCTCGACAAGATCGTCGGCCTGATCCAAAAGATGATGGCGGACACCGGCATCAGGCTGCTGTGGGGCACGGCCAACCTGTTCTCCAACCCGCGCTTCATGCACGGCGCGGCCACCAGCTGCAACGCGGACGTGTTCGCGTACGCGGCGGGCCAGGTGAAAAAGGCGCTGGAGGTGACCAAAGAGCTGGGCGGCGAGAACTACGTGTTCTGGGGCGGCCGCGAGGGCTACGAGACGCTGCTCAATACCGATATGAAGCTGGAACAAGACAACATGGCGCGCTTCATGCACATGGCGGTAGATTACGCGAAGGAGATCGGCTTCGACGGGCAGTTTCTCATCGAACCCAAGCCGAAGGAACCCACCAAACACCAGTACGACTTCGACGTGGCGTCGGGCATCGCGTTTTTAAGGAGCTACGGTCTGGATAAAGACTTCAAGTTCAACGTGGAGGCGAACCACGCCACGCTGGCGGGCCACACCTTCCAGCACGACCTGACGGTGGCGCGCGTCAATGGGCTACTGGGCTCCATCGACGCCAACCAGGGCGATATGCTGCTGGGATGGGATACCGATCAGTTCCCGACCGATCTGTATACCACCACGCTGTGCATGCTGGAGGTGCTGAAGATGGGCGGCTTCACCAAGGGCGGCCTCAACTTCGACGCCAAGGTGCGCCGCGCCTCCTACAAGCCGGAGGACATCTTCTACGCGCACGCGGCGGGCATGGACGGGTTCGCCAGGGGCCTCAAGGCCGCGCAGAAGATACTGGACGACGGCGTGCTGGACAAATTCGTCAGCAGCCGCTATGCCAGCTACCAGAGCGGCATCGGCAAGGCCATCGTGGACGGTCAGGCGGACTTTAAGTCTCTGGCGGAATACGCGCTGGAGCTGGAGGGCATCGAGAACAGCTCCGGCAGGCAGGAATATCTGGAGACGATACTCAACGAGTACATTATGAGTGTCTGAGAAGGACGGCAAAAATACATATTGGATGCGGAAAAGCCCTGAAACACGGGCTTTTTTTGTTACAGTAAAACCAAGTGAAAATGACATATATACAGGCTGTCTGCGGAACCGGACCGGAGAAGTCATATTCCATTCCTGCCATCAATATAAATGTACAATAATATGTATACATGGCAGGGTAAACAGATGGAGAAAGCGGACAAGAACCAGCTTGACGCCATAACCAAGCGTATCGATGACACCATCCATATGCTGTATAACGCGGTCACGCCCGAAGCGAAGAACGCGCTGCTGCAGGGCCTGCGGGCGCAGCTGCGGGGCCTGTACACATTCGTCGATGAGCGGTGGGGCAGCGCCGTCACCGATGCCGGGAACATGCAGGCGGCACAGGGACGGCGGCGGCGCTTCACACCCGCCCAACTGGCGGCGTTCGATGGAAGGAACGGCAGCCCCGCATATGTGGCCGTGAACGGCGTCGTCTACGACGTCACCAACAACGCGACCTGGGCGGCGGCCACCCATTTCGGGCTGCGGGCCGGGGCGGATCTGACGGACTCGTTCACATCCTGCCACAGCGGACAGGACATACTGAAGGGATTGGATGCGGTGGGGAGGCTGGAATATGAGCGCGACGGGCTGTGAGGCATGCGCGTCCGGCTTTGCGGCGGGGCTGGTGGACGGCGTGCGGCAAAGCGCGGACAGTGGCAGGCTGCCGAGGGTAAAGCTGGTGTGGCTGGAGCTGGCCGGATGCTCCGGTAATATCATATCGCTGCTGGACGGCAACAACCCGGACTTCGCATTCCTCGCCACCCAGATGTCTTGGATCGTGTTTGAGAACAGCCTGATGGTGCGCGACGGCGAGCAGGCGATGGAGCAGCTGTTCAGCGTGCTGGGTTCGGACTATATTCTGGTCGTGGAAGGCGCGGTATCCACCAACACGGCCGGCTATTACAATGTGATCGGCACATATCAGGGGCGTCGCATCTCCGGCTATGAGGCGGTGAAGGCGCTGGGGGAAGCCGCGTCGCATGTGATCGCCATGGGGACGTGCGCGTCCGACGGCGGCGTTTCGGCGGCGCGGCCCGACCCTTCGGGCTGCGTCAGCGTGCAGGCGGTGCTGGGCAGGCGGGTGATCAAGCTGCCCGGCTGCTCCTGCAACCCGGACTGGCTGACGGGGACGCTGGCGCACCTGCTGCTGTACGGCGAGCCGGAGCTGGATACCCTCGACAGGCCGGTGATGTTCTATGCGGCCACCATCCATGACCGTTGCCCCCGGCGTTCGTACTTCGACGCAGGCATCTTCGCGACCCGGCTGGGGGAGGAAACATGCACCTTCCGGCTGGGCTGCCGCGGTCCCGTCACGCGCGCCGACTGCCCCATAAGGCGGTGGAACGAGCGCGTCAACTGGCCCGTGGGCGACAACGCGACGTGCATCGGCTGCGCGCAGTTCGGCTTTCCCGACCTGATGGAGCCTTTCGTCAGCTTCGACACCGCAGGCGGAGAAGGACGCCGCTGATGAAACGGATCGTCATCAACCCCATCACGCGTATCAGCGGGTTCATGGAGATAGAGACATACATCGAGAACGGCCGCGTGGCGGACGCCCGAACGGACGGCCTGCTGTTCCGCGGCTTTGAGATCATGCTCCAAGGCAGGCCGCCGCTGGACGCGATCTATTTCACGCAGCGCATCTGCGGCATATGCTCCACCGCTCATTCGCTGGCCTCCACGCTGGCGCTGGAGAGCGCGATGGGCATAACGCCGTCCGAACAGGGCCGGTATCTGCGCGACATCATCCACGCGTCCGAGTTCGTACAGAACCACATCCGCCATTTCTACCAGTTCGCCGTGCCGGATTACGTGAAGTTGCCCGGCATCTCGCCGCTGTTTGACGCGGGCACAAGCGATTTCCGGCTGCCGCCGGAGAAGAACGATCTGATCGCACGGCACTACTTCGACTCGCTGGAGGTCAGCCGCAACGCGCATAAGATGCTGGCGGAGCTGGGTGGAAAAGCGCCGCACAACCATGGCGTGTTCGTGGGCGGCGCCACGGCCGTGGCCTCGGCGGACAAGATCATCACGCTGATTTCGATGTTGCATGATATACAGGCGTTCATCGACGTGTGCATGCTGCCCGACGCGTATACTATCGCGGAGCATTACAGCGATTATTACGAGATGGGCGGTGGATACGGCAACCTGCTGACATACGGCTGCTTCGACGGCTACCGCGACCTCGGCACGCTTTTCGTCGATCCGTCCGTATCCATCAACGGCCGGATCGCGCCGCTGGACCCCGCCGCCATTACGGAGGACACGCAGTATTCCTGGTACGCGGGCGTGGCGGGCAACATCCGGCCTTTCGACGAGACCACGGTGGATGACCCGGCGAAGAAGGACGCGTATTCGTGGGTGAAAGCGCCGCGGTATCTCGGCCATCCGTGCGAGGGCGGGCCGCTGGCCCGGCTCTGGTTGTCCGGCGAATACCGGCACGGCATCTCGGCGATGGACAGGACCATCGCGCGGGTGCTGGAGACCAGGAAGATCGCCGGGATCATCGGGAAGCTGCTGGATAATCTGATACCCGATACCTCCACACAGGCGGAATACATGGTGCCGCAAAGCGCCAGAGGCATGGGATTGATCGATACCTCGCGCGGGGCGCTGGGGCACTGGCTGCAAATTCAGGACCAGATGATCTCGCTGTACCAGATCGTGACGCCATCCGCGTGGAACCTGTCCACACAGGCGGGCGAGGTGAAAGGAGTCGGTGAGACGGCGTTGATCGGTACGCCCATCGCCAACACGGACAATCCGGTGGAGATCGGCCGCGTGATACGCTCGTTCGATCCGTGCGTCTCGTGTGCCACGCATGTGTACGTGGATGGGGAGAAAAAGCAACTGATGAGGCTGGTGCCATGAAGAGCGTGGCCGTGGCCGCCGTGGGCTGCCGCCTGATGAAGGACGACGGCGTGGGTGTGAAGGTGGCGGAGGCCATCAAAGCGCCGCTGGCCCGGCACAAGGTGGATGTCATCATCGCGGAAACGGACTTCGAGTACGGCTTTGAAGCGGTGAGGGATTACGGCCATGTCATCGTGATCGACGCAGTGAGGACGGGCAGAAGACCCGGCACGGTGACGGTGCTGCCGCTGGAAAAAACGGCGGACGCGCTGAATATCTCCCAGCACGACGCCAGCCTGATCGACATGGTGCGGCAGGAGGACAGAATGAACGCGTGCCTCATCGGCATCGAGACGGCAGAGGTGGGCTTCGGCTTCGAGCTGAGCAAGCCGCTGCAGCGCGAGTTCCGGCGCATCTGCGAGCGCGTGGAACGCGAAATCAAACGGATACTGGAGCGCGGCGGCTGACGCGCGCCTCTTTGCCGCGCGGGCGCTGTGTGATATATTGGAAGAGGACAAGCCCGTCATAAAGCGCCGGAGGAGACCTTCGTGAACCGTATCGAAAGGATAGACAGCGATAAAGAACAATATCTGCATCTGCTGCTGGAGGCTGACCCGGACCGGGACGTGGTGATGCAATACCTGCCGGAGGGCGAGCTATATGTGATGTTCAGCGGCGATGAGGCGGTATGCGCGGCGGTGGTGACGCAGGTCTCCGCCGATGAATGCGAGCTGAAGAACATCGCGTGCGCGCGGCCGGGGCAGGGCTTCGGCAGCGGGATGATCGCGTACCTGTGCCGCCGGTACAAGCCGCAATACCGCACGATGCTGGTGGGCACGGCGGACGCCAGCGTCCAGAACATCCGCTTCTACGAGAAGAACGGCTTTGCGTATTCGCACACCGTCAGGAACTTCTTTATCGATAATTACAGCGAACCCATCTATGAGAGCGGGCGGCTGTGCGTGGACATGGTCTGCATGAGAAAAGAACTGTGAGTGAGCAGGGCTTACGGGATATGCCGCTTCAGCCAGCCGTGCAAAAAGTCCATCTGCGGCGGCGTGTGAAAATGGTGTTCGCCACCCTCCAGCACGGTGAGTTCCGCGCGGAAACGGGCCGCGAAACGCGCTGCCGTCTCCCGCTCCGTCAGGTGATCTTCCGACCCCAGCAGAATTGCCGTGGGCATGTCCCACCGGTCTATGGGTTGCGCCTTGACATACTGGTAATAGTCCCAGTTCAGCGTTTCACCGATGGGCGTGGGCACCTGCCGCCGCCGCTCCAGAGCGGCTTCGTCCACCCCGGACCACGTCATCATATTCCGTATCAGCCGCTCCATGTCCAGTATGGGCGAGAGCAGCAGGCAGTTTTCAAACGGATAATCCCGGTAGGCCAGCAGGCTGAAATACGCTCCCAGGCTGCATGAGAAGAGACCGAGGCGCTGCCAGCGCCGCGCCGCGTATGCGCCGACGGCAGTCAGCTCGCGCACACCGTTCCACACGTCGCAGGGCAGAGGACCACCCTGGCGGCTGCCATGCTCCGGCAGGTCGAAGCTCAGCGTCTGCCAGCCTTTTCGGGCGGCGAGTTCCGCAAAACCCAGAGCCTCCTCCTTGCGGGACTGTTTTCCGTGCACGAAGACATACGCCTTGCTTGACGGCGCTGACCAGACGATGGCGGGTATATGCCCGATGTTTATTGGCTCTGTGATCATGAGAACCGACCTCGCGTTGACTTGGGACAGCACCAGTATAGCAGGGAAAAGAAAATGCGGGAGAGGGGACATGGACATGTAGGGACGGCTTCCATGCCGTCCCGCTGTGTTGTGCCGATATGGTTATAGAAAGGCGAATGACCCATCCCAGAAAGCTGCGCTTTTCGGGGACCTCGGTGAGGCGTCCCGAAGCGCCGGGGGGAGTGACCGTACAGTTGCGGTGGCATATCCCTCCCTCAGTCGCCGGCGGTGGTCGGGAACCCCGAAAAGACGAAGGCTTTTTGGGGTGAGGACGGCTCCCTCTTCTGAGGGAGTCTAACGCCTCCAACGGTGAGGACATCTCAGCGGCGATAGAACCTTCTCCCTGAAGGAAAGCCTGCTGGCCGCCTCTGTCGGCAGCATCCCACAACGAAGAAAGCCCGCTTTGATGGCGGGCTTGCGTTCGTTTACGGTCAGTTGACACGGCTGAAGCCGACTGACTCCAATATCAAATAATCTCCGTTGGTTACAAAAAGCCATTTTTCACCTGAAATATCGATCAGACCTATGTGGCCAAGTGGTTCAAAAACATAAGAGTAGGTGTATTTGTTGCCAATATCCACAATCACATTGCGCTGGTCGATAAAAGTCAGCTTGATCAGGTCATCGTTGGATATCCATGTACCGATAAGCTTGTCGGCACTTTGATCTGCGTTTTTCTGGCTCATCTCGGTTCTCACCAGCCGGTCGGCAGCATCGCTTATTATCGTGTCGTCTTTTAGAAGCTCGCCGTTTTGAAGCGTATAGGATTCCCTGATTTCGCTCTTCAGAAACAGGTATTTGATAGTGGCTCCGGATGCCTGCGGCACGTATGTTCCCGTAAAAGTCTTGCCGTATGATACGGCGTCATAGGTGTAGTCTTCATGCAGATCGATCGTCAGCTCACCCTCCGGGTCGTACCATATGCCCAGTATGGAGGCGTCGTGTTCTTTCATAAAAGCCTGGGGATCGAAACCTGCGCCCGCCTGTAAAAACACCCCCATGTTCCGTACCTTCAGCAGACCGTTCTCAAGCCTGCTGTCGTACGTGAACGGTCCCATCGTGATTTTGACGGTGTCGCTCTCCCGGTCAAATTCGTAGGTAGCCTTGTTGACGCCAAAATCGCGCTGGCACTCCATGACGCCGTCCGGGCTGAACACCAGCACCTCGCCGCGTTTCTCGCTGACCCACATGCCAAGCTTGCCATGCTCATTGATGAAATCGTCGCTCGAAAAGGCGCTGTCTGCCGGGGTGTAAACGCCCAGCCCGTCGATATCCAACCGGTCATCATCCACGGAGAAATCAAACGCCGCGTCGTCCAGCGTGAGCTGCCCGCTGGCCTGAGCATGGTCAAACTCGTAGCTGGCGTCGTCGGCGCCGCTCAGGCGAATGCGCTGCACCTCGCCCGCCGGGCTGAATACCAGCACCTCGCCGCGTTCCTCGCTGTACCATGTGCCCAGCTTTCCGTATTGGTTCAGGAAAGAGTCGCTGTCAAACTGATCATCGGCCTTTGTGTATACGCCAAGGCCGTCTATATCCATCCGCTGCTTGTCCGACGTAAATTCATACGGGGCGTCATCGATGGAGAAGCTGCCTGTGCTGCTCAGCCGGTCATAATCAAAGGCTTCGCTCTGGCTGCTCGAAAGGCGTAGGATGCTGACCTGGCCGTCGGCGCCGAAGACGAGCACCTCTCCGCGGTTCGCGTTATGCCACTGTCCCTGCACAGGGGACGTCATGACGAAAAACAGCGCAGCGGCCACAGCTGCGATGAGTATAACAGCAATACCGATGATAACCCCCGCAATACGCTGGCTGCGGTGAGGATTCACGCCATTCACGGCAGTGTAAATGAATGTCTGTTGTAAAGGTGTATAGGCGGGCTGTGGCTGCTGGGAAGGTGTATAGGTGTATTGCGGTGGCTGGGCGGCTTGCCGGTGCAGCTCTCCGCCACAATACATGCAGTATTGCCCAGCATCGTTTGGCTTTCCGCATTTCTGACAATACATATTCAAAGCACCTCGTTGATAGTCTGTTTATATACAATATAGCATCAGCGGATTATATTGTATAGTTAAAGGGATACGAAATACGACAATTTGTTCTAAACATAATATCGACATCCCGTCTGATTATTTTTGACCTGCCGCCTGGCCCGGCCATCGCAAAGGCTTCGTCCAAACTTCATCCCACGGATGCATCCATCCTCTCGAAAACTTTACTTCAAAAGAAATTTCCTATGATGTTTTCGTATTCGGTTGACAAGTTTGCTTGGCATACATTATAATGTGATTGCCAATAAAACTTGGTAATATGACCATAAAACTTTGAAGGAGATTCGCTGTGGATAAAAACGAGATTTTGGAGATGAGCCGGAAATCGAAAAACGACGAGGGTATGGAGCATGCGGAAAACCAGGGGCGCAAAATCGGCCTGGCCGTTTTCTCTATCCTGTTTGCGTTCATCGCGGTATTCAGCCTGTTCTTCTGGCAGGTCGGCACGCTTTACGCCGTATCATCTCTGTTTTGGGCGTTTCTGGCTGCCGAGGCTTACGCGAAATACCGCTTCACAAAGAAAAAGGTATATCTGGCCAGCGCTGTGACGGCGGGTATTGCATCCCTGTGCTTTCTTGGGAGCTATATCGTCACAACGGTCGGGTAACGGCTATGGAAGACAAGCTGGTACTCAAGAACAGGCTGAAGGTGGCGCGGGCGGAGAAAAGCCTGTCCCAAACGGATCTAGCGGAAATGGTCGGCGTTTCGAGGAACACCATCAGCTCCATAGAAACGGGGCAGTTTAACCCCACAGCGAAGCTGGCGCTGATACTCTGCATCGCGCTGGATAAGAAGTTTGAGGATTTGTTTTATTTCGAATAAGTGCAGTGGTCAGCCGGGCAGTATTGCCCTGTCCTGGCTGTCCTCAGGTTGGCAACAGATATGAACCTGATACATACAGCGCAGGACCCACCGGTAACAAATCCATGGATGCAAAGAGGGTTCAGCCCTCTTCTTTATTTTCCATCTCTACCTTTACAACCAGTCTGTCCACCTTATAACTCTGGGCAAGCACCGCCTTGTTTGTCAGCGAGCCGTTTTGCAGCGCCTCATCAACGAGGCGGTTCAGTTTCTCACGCTCCTGCTGCAATTGCCTCTCGTTTTCGGTCATGAGGCCCTCCGTATAATGATATATCACTAACAATACCACGAATCATGTGATTAGTGATATATCGACTGCCCTCTTTTGGGCAAAATATTATGATGATGGTCTAATGATATAACGTTTCCGAGGTGTGCATGAACATAACCCAGGCAGTTGTTGCCCGTATCCGTCAGCTGTGCAAACAACGCGCGATTACGCCCAATGCGTTAAGCTACATGGCAGCCGTGCCCCAGTCCACCGTCAAAAGTATTTTGAACGGGGAGAGCGCAAATCCCGGCATCGTCACCATCAAGAAGCTGTGTGACGGACTGGATATCACCATGACGGAGTTCTTTGATTCGCCGCTGTTTGCCGGTTTGGAGCAGGAAATTCGATAGCTTTTGAACTGTTCGATTCCCTTATGTTGCACCCTTGCAGGACGACCGTTAGTCCTGCCACGCTCAATATATATATATATACACGCTCAATATATATATATAAACCTTGGGCTTAGAGCCATACCGGAATCAGCTCCGCTACTTGCTGTACAGTGCCTCCGTGGTCAGCTTTGCCTGAAGTCCCGATTTCAGCTAGCCAAGTGTTCTTTTCAATAAGATCGTCTGTATACAGACTGTGTGGAGTTTAAGCAACACACTTAACGACTATTGTTGCATGTATGTAACAATACGATACCATTTATGTTACTCGCTGTCAACACTGTTTTGTAAAAGACCAATAAAGTTGTTGCATGTGGTTAACGGTTCGTGTTTACATATTGTCTGGGGGAGATATAATATGGACATCGGACAGTTTATAAAAACCAGACGTCTCGAACTTAAATTCAGTCAGCGGCAAGTCGCGCTGAATTCTGATTTGAGCAATGCCACGATATCCCGTATTGAAGGCGGGGCTGTCATCCCGGATGCGGCAACACTTGCGAAGCTTGCAAAAGCATTGAAGTTGAATCCATCGCTTTTATTCAAAATCTGCGGTTATATAGATGAACCTGCCACAACAAACATTGAAAAAGATGATTTTTTGAGGGCTGCGGAAACCGGTTCAGAGAAGAGATCAAAGACATTCCGGGGCTTCGGTGTGCGGCTTAAAGATTTGCGGGAAAACGCCGGATATTCGCTGGATGAATTTTGCGAGGCTGCCGGCTATAGCCCAGAGGCCGTGGAAGCCTGGGAAGCGGGAACTGAAAGCCCTGACAACAGCGGTGTACAGGAACTGGCTGTCTTTTTTGGCGTAACAGTGGATTATCTTATGGGAAGATCCGATACCGGGTATTCAGGGCCGCGCCAGCGTCAAACGACGCCAAAAAAAGAATCAGTATTGAAGGAGACGGAAACACAGGACATCAGGGAAGTATTAAAGCAGTTAAGCAAAGCCGTTGAGAATGCCCAGAAGGTTCTGGCCATATATTCAAAAAGTGATGAAAAGTGAGGACTCACACTTTACAGGGGCCGAGACCGGCAACCGCCGCATTTCATCAGCCCAGCGGCGAATCAATGCAGAACGGCCTGTCCTTCCATGCCCAGCCGGACCTTGTAGCAGCCCTGCGCCCCGTTGACGCCGATATATTTTCAAGCATTGCCGTGCCCGCACCGGCCACATCCGCCACGGAGCGGCAATGCCTCATAGAACGCACTTGCCGCCATTGGTCCTATGCCGTTGATATGGACTGGATCGGGAGGAGAGGCCGCGAATCTATAAAACCAGTCCCGGCATCACCGGCAAGCCGAAACGCACTCCCTTCCTTGTTCGGATGATTATACCATATAAGGCGGCAAAGGGGAAATGGTGTCACTTCAGCACCCTGTGGCCGTTGTCGTCGTACATGACACAGATAATCTTTCACGACCTTTCAATTCTCAACAAAGAATTATTAAGAATCTTTATGAATAAGCTTGCCATGAGATTGACATGGTGTTATAATACGGTAAAAAGATTGGCCGTATTTCCGATAGAAAATACGGTGGCAGGGAACAATCCAAATCAAAATAATTAATTGGAGGATGTATGACATGAGCAACACACAGGACAATTTGATGGCGGCATTTGCGGGCGAATCCCAGGCGAACAGAAAGTATACGGCGTACGCCAAAAAGGCGGAGGCGGACGGCAAGCTGAACGCAGCCAAGCTGTTCCGCGCGGCGGCAGACGCGGAGACGCTCCATGCGCTCAAGCACTTTGAAGTGGCGGGCAAGATCAGCAGTACCACGGATAACTTAAAGGACGCTGTGGCGGGGGAGACGCACGAGTACAAGGACATGTATCCGGATTTCGTGAAGCTGGCGGAGGAAGAGGGCAACAAGGCGGCGTTGCGCTCGTTCACGTTCGCGATGAAGGCCGAAGAGGTGCACGCGCGGCTGTATCAGGAAGCGCTGGATAACCTCGACGAGACGGCTGAGGTGTTCTACTACCTCTGCCCTGTGTGCGGCAACATCGAGAAGGCTGTTCCCGATGCCTGCCCCATCTGCGGCGTGCCCGGCAGCAAGTTCATCAAATACTAAGAACATATGGAAAGCTCAGAACGGATGCCCGTGTTGTTCGCGGGGCACGGGTCTCCCATGAACGCCATCGAGGACAATGCGTTCACGCGCGGCTGGAGGGCGGTGGCGGCGCGGCTGCCGCGGCCCAAAGCGATACTCGCCGTATCGGCGCACTGGTATGCGGAGGGCACGCGCACGTCGGACGAAGTCCAACCGCGCACCATTCACGATATGTATGGCTTCCCGCGCCCGCTTTACGAGGTGCAATACCCGTCGCTCGGCTCTCCGGAGCTGGCACAGCGCGTGACACAGCTTTGTCCCGGAACGGCCATCGACAACACTTGGGGCATCGACCACGGCACATGGTCGGTGCTGGTCCATATGTTCCCAGCGGCGGATATCCCTGTGGTGCAGCTCAGCGTGGACGCGCGAAAGAGTGCCGACGCGCATTTTGAGCTGGGGCAAAGCCTGAAGCCCCTGCGTGACGAGGGCGTGCTGATTTTGGGCAGCGGCAACGTGGTGCACAACCTGAGCCTGGTGGACTGGCGCAACGCGGGCGGCTATGCGTGGGCAGACGAGTTCGACACGTACATACGCGGACGTATCGAGGCGCGGGATTTCGCGCGTGTGGTGGATCATCACAGCGCGGGCGCGTCGGCGGAAATGGCGTTTCCCACGCCGGATCATTATTATCCGCTGCTGTATGTGTTGGGCGCGTCGCACCCGGACGATAAGCTGACCGTGTTCAACGAGGCGCGCGTGCTGGGATCCATCTCGATGACAAATTATCTGTTCGAATAGAGAGTACAGAAAAAAGACGGGGCTGCAATTTCCCGTCTTTTTGTATGTCCAGCTATTCATATTCCGGCGGTGCACCCGGTCTTCAACGGTCCAGAGCCACCATCTCCGCCAGGTTGCCGTATGTCATGGGTAAATTACAATATCCTTTAAGGCAATAAGTGACACCATAAAGAAAAATAAAATATATAATGGAAAACATCGTCCGGGAAAACAAAAAGCCAGCCGATGGGCTGGCTTTTTGCTGAAACTGCTGTTCCTGCTTATCTGAAATCCACGGGGATCTCGTTGCTCTTGGTCCAATAGTAGGTTTTCCAGTCGGGCACCCTCAGCGAGAACATCGCACAGAGGGACTCGATATCCGCCTTCAACTGATCGTTGGCGGCCTGCTGCGCCTTCCAGCCGTTGTGCGACTTGAGCGAATCGCATTCGCTTCTCGCCTTGTTGTACAGCTGCCACTGCGGGCTGTCCGGCATGTACTGGCGATACCCTTCGGGCGCGAGCGACACGTCCGACTTGTGGGCGGAAGACGCGCCCAGCAGCGCCAGGCCCTTTCCCAGCCATGCGCTGTCACTCAGCGGCGAGAACGCCACCGCCAGCACGCCGGCATTAGCAACGCCACCGGTTGGCACTTCTGTCGGCGCTGCCGCCGGGTCTGAGGCGGGCGGCGTCGCGGTTGAAGGGTCGGACGGGGGTGACGTGGCGGGCGGCGATTCGGGCGTCGTTGGCGGCTGCGGAGTGGGTTCCACATATACCTGCAGCGCCGCGTCGGCGTCCAGCCGGGCTTTGACTGTGGAAAGCACATCTTCGGCCTTTTTCTGGATCACGGGGGTCCGCATCTTCTCCCAGCGCTGGTTGGCCGCCGAAGAGGTATAATCCTTATATTCAGGCACATCCACGCCGTAGATCTGCTTGATCAGCTCCACGCGGTTTTTCTGGTCCGTCAGCACGAAGTTCCAGTCGAATATGCCCGCCTGCGTGTGTCCTCCCATCGAATACATGCCGATGCTGTCGGGCGACACGTTGTAAGCGAAGGCCGCAAGCGCCGCTGTCTGCGCCAGCGTGGTGTTGGTGATCAGATTGCCATTGAACGCATCAAGCAGGTTGGGGATGTTCGCCAGCAGACCGTTCTTCTGTATTTTGTCGAATATGGCGACCAGCATCTTCTTCTGGCGATTGATGCGGTTGAGATCGCCCGCCTGCTCGACATTCTTGCGCACACGCAGGTAATCCAGCACGGCCTGGCCGTCCATGTCCTGCACGCCCTTGGCGTATGCACGGCCCTGCATCTCGAAGTCCACGTCCACATCAAAGCCCTGTACGCCGCCGATGGCATCCACCAGGCCCTTCACGGCGCCCATGTCCACCGCGTAGTAGTAGTCCACAGGGATGCCGCCCAGCATCCATTCCGCCGCTTCGCAGACCTTGTTGAAACCGCCCTCGGTGGGCCAGCCGCCGCCACAGTCGATGGAGGCGTTCAGCTTGTATATGCCCTTCACGCCGGGTATCTCGGCATAGGTGTCCCGCGGGAGTGAAATCATGTTGACGGCGCCCGTCGCCTGGTTGATGGACAGCACGATCATCACGTCGGAATGGAACGCCTCCTTGCCGCCGTGCTTAACCCATTCTTCGGAAGTGCGCTCCTCCGCGTGGTCCACGCCGATCAGCATGATGTTGACGATGTCCTTCAAAAAGCCGGTATCGGCCTGCGCCAGCAGCGCGTCATACGGGTCGATGGTGGGGGAAGGGGTCGGCTCGCCGGGGTCCGCCGGGTCACCGGCCGCCTGCTCCGTGGCTGCGGGCGGCGTCATCTGATCCTGTGCGTTGTTGAACTGCGCCATGGGGTTGCTCCAGATGGAATAAGCGTAAGCGCCCCCGCCGAGCAGCAGCAGCACCACCGCGCCCACGATGCTGAGTATGATGATCTTCTTGTTCGTCCAGGCCTTTTTGATTTTTTTCTTATGGGGCTGCTTGAGTCCAATGTCGTCCGCCTCAGGCTGGTCGCTCGGGGTGTTATCAGAATCCCCGTCGGGGATGTTTGTGGTATGTGGGTCCTGCGTGTCCGCCTCAGTCAGCGCCGGCTGTGCCTCGTGGGTTTCTGTGAACTTCTTCTTCATGGCTTTCTCTTTTCCTATGTAGTGTATGCTATATCCGGACCAGGTCGCGGTTAAATGCCATATCTACGACATGAACAATATAATACAGAGTCTGGCAATATTCCAGTTTATTTACTTAATCAACCAAAAAAATTCACACTTTGGTTAACTTTGTATTAAGCAAAGGAGCTTCCTGAGGTTTTGACGGTTAAGAAATTGAAAAGGTTCCGATAAAGCCATAAAAATTCAAAATAAAAGAGCCGGCATTTTTATCTGCCGGCCTGGGAGAGTGTGGTCAGTTGAAGTCCACGAATATCTCGTTGCTTTCCTCCTCGTAGTTGACGCGCCAGTATCTGGTGGACAGCGAGATGGAGAAATTGCTGCACAGCGTCTGCACATCAGCGATGAGCTGGTCGTTGGCAACCTTGAGCGCGTCCGCGCCCTTGATAGACTTGAGGTTCGCGCATTCGCTGACCGCCTTGTTGTACAGCGCCCAGATGGGCCCGTCGGGCAGATGCTGGCGGAATCCGGCGGGTATGGTGCCGTTCAGCGCCATGGGCGAACGGCTGCCGGACGTTGCGCCGAGCAGCAGAAGGCCGTTGTTCGGCAGGCTCTGCCCCGCCGTCGCCACAGCGCCGGTGGTTCCGGAGGTATCAGCGGGTGTGGGTGAGGTCGAGGGCGAGGGCGATGGCTCAGTTGTCGGCGTCGGTGTGGGCGTCGGTGTGGGCGTCGGTGTGGGCACGGGTGCCGGCACCGGCGTTGGCACGGGCGTGGGCGCCGGTGTGGGTACCGGCGTGGGCGTGGGCTCCACATAGATGGGCAGCGCCGCGTCGGCGTCCAGTTTCGCTTTCACCTGAGCCAGCGCCGCCTCCGCCTGCTTCTTGATCACGGGAGCGCGCATGTTTTCCCAGAGCTCGCTGGCCGCCTTGGACGTATAATCGCCGTATTGCTTGACGTCCACGCCGTAGATCTGCTTGATCAGTTCCACGCGATTTTTCTGGTCCGTCAATACGAAATTCCAATTAAATATGTTCTTGTAATGCCCGCCCATCGAGTACATGCCGATGCTGTCGGGCGACACGTGGTAAGCGAAGGCTGCGAGCGCCGCCGTCTGCGCCAGCGTGGTGTTGGTATACAGGTTGCCATTGAACGCGTCCAGCAGATTGGGGACGCTCGCCAGCAGGCCGTTCTTCTGTATCTTGTCGAATATGGCGACCAGCATCTTCTTCTGGCGGTTGATGCGGTTGAGGTCGCCCGCCTCCGCGATGCCCTTGCGCACGCGCAGATAATCCAGCACGGCCTGGCCGTTCATGTCCTGCACACCCTTGGTGTAAGAGCGGCCCTGTATCTTGAAATCCATCTCCACATCGAAACCCTGCACGCCGCCGATGGCGTCCACCAGGCCCTTCACCGCGTTCATGTCCACCGCGTAGTAGTAGTCAACCGGGATGCCGCCCAGCATCCACTCCGCCGCTTCGCAGACCTTGTTAAAGCCCGCTTCCGTGGGCCACTCGCCGCCACAGTCGATAGAGGCGTTCAGCTTGTATATGCCGTCCACGCCGGGTATCTTGGCGTAGGTATCGCGCGGAAGCGAGATCATGTTGACCGCGCCTGTCGATTTGTTGACAGACAGCACGATCATCACGTCTGAATGGAACGCCTTCTTGCCGCTCCACGTATCGCGCTCTTCGGCGTGGTCCACGCCGATCAGCATGATGTTGACGATGTCCTTCAAGAAGCCGGTGTCGGCCTGCGCCAGCAGCTCCTCATACGGGTCGATGGTGGGGGTGGGCCCCGGCGTGGACGACGTATCCGGGTCGTCCGTGGCCTGCCCGGTGAGCGATGGCGGAGGGGTGATCTGGTCAGCCACGTTGTCGAACTGGCCCATGGGGTTGCTCCATATGGAATACGCGTATGCGCCCGCGCCAATCAGCGCCAGCGCCACAATGCCGATTGCGCTGAGAATGATGATTTTTTTGGTGCTCCACACCTTGCCGGAATTTTTCTTTTTCGTGGGCGGCGCCTCGCCGTCCACCTCCAGCCAGCCGTCCGGGCCGTCGGAGGGGTCGCCGGGCTTCTGCAGCCGCTGCTGTTCTTCTTCAGTTCCTCTGAGCTTCTTTTCCATGTTGCATGCTCTTCCTTAAAAGTAATATATGAATTATATCTGTACAGCCTGTATACGGAGGAATCTTATGTCTCCATACAAAAGCCGACGCCTTCGTCGTCTTTTCGACAAATCATCCAGCTGTTAGACGGTAAAAAATCAAAAATTGTTCCGCGAGCAAGGCCGAAAATTTTCAAAACTGCAGCAAAGTCCAAAACGTCCTGTCACATGAATCACGAACCATATATATGCCAATGTCTAGTATAATCCAAAAACGGGGGAAGAACAAATGAAGCTTTTTTGAATTATTAATGATATAGATGTAAAAAACACCTTATTGTGACAAAATCCAGACTATCAAAAAAGTCTTTATATAAAATTCGCGGGCAAGTCGGCTTTGTTTCCCCAAAAAGCTTTCGCCTTTCAGGGACCCCAGCCCCTGCAGCCCACACCTTGCGGTTTTGCGCAGCTTCGAGTGTAACGAGGAACAAACAAAGCCGGATAAACCGAAAACCGCAGGTTTTCCGACAAGCAAACGCCCCGTCGTATTGTGAACGGGGCGTTTGTCCAAATCACCTGATCAGGCTGTTGTTGTCAGGTCTTCAGCCGCCCAATTGGCTTTTTACCTGCTGCACTTCATTGTCATCCGCCATTGTCGCGGGCTGATAGAAGCCTTTGGACTGGGCCAGATGGTACAGCTCGAACTGCGACGTCTCGCAGTTGTTCCGGATCTGCTGTATGGCCTGGCGCAGATTCGGGTTGGCGCATTCGGAGATCACGTTCGCGTACGTCGTCAGGCTCGCCTTCACGGAGCCGAGCGCGTCGTTGACCATGGCTTTTTCCTGCAGCGAGCCCTGTGCCCCGCTGTTACCCTGAAATGTGTTTTGATTCATCATTTTCGTTTTCCTCCTAACCCAAGAATGACATCAACTGTTGTTTTGTCTTCTGTGCATCCTGTGCAGATTTCTCAAAATAAGCGCGAACCTGCGGGTCGGAACACTGCTGGGCGTAGGTATTCATCTTCTGGAATGCCGTGTCGTGCGCCCCGATCAAATGCCTTAAATTCTGAAGCTCCAATTTGTTAAGTTGTGACATAGAAGGACTCCTTTCATTTATTCACGCATTTAGTATCCTTCGGCTGTCCTTTTTGTATGCGAGTGAAGTTTTGGATAGGAAAAATGAAACAACAATGAATAGAAACGAAAAAATGCAAATGGACTTTAAAGTTTCAAAAGAATTAAAATAATCAAGACGACCGGCCTTCGCTGGGCTGGTGCTGCTTCACGCGGCCTTTGGTGAAGGATGCGGCCATCGCGCCCAGCGCGATGCAGGCGGCCACGATGAACGTCAGCCGCATCGCGTAAACAAAAGCGTCGGGGTTGGTCTGGGCCAGCTCGGCGCTGCCGCCGCCCGACGCGCGGCCCGCGAACAGCGAGAACAGCATGCCCGAAAACGCGACGCCCAGCACCATGCCCATGTTGCGTGCGGTCGCCAGCATACCGGATGCGACGCCCCGGTTTTCCAGCGGGGCGCTGCCCATGAGCGCGCTGTTGTTGGGCGTCTGGAACAGGCCGGAGCCCACGCCCGTGAGCGCCATGGACACCACGATGTACCACGACGGCGTGTCCATCTGCATGCGGCTGAGCAGGAACAGGCCCGCCGCCATCACGCCCATGCCTGCGGAGCTCAATACGCGCGTGTCGTGCCTGTCTGAAAAGATACCCGCGGCGGGGGCGATGGCGAGCGTCGCCAGCGGCATCGGCATATACAGCAGCCCGGCCATCGCGGGCGTGAACATGCGCACCGTCTGCAGATAAAACGGCGTCAGAAACACCATGATGTACTGCGCCATGTAGTTGAGCACCGCGGCGGCCAGACTGGCGGAAAACACGCGGCTGCGGAACAAAGACAGGGAGAGTATCGGGTATTGCGCGCGCTTCTGATGCAATATGAACGCCACGCCCAGCGCCGCGCCGCCGCCCAGCAGCAGCAGAACCAGCCACGGCTGCATGCCCGCGCCCAGCTGGTTGAGCGGCAGCAACAGCAAAAACAGCGCGCCGAATATCATCACGCTGCCGGGGATGTCCATGGGCGCGGCGGGCTGCTTCCGGTCCGCCGGGATGAACCGCATCGCCATCGCCACGCCGACGATGCCCACGGGGATGTTGATATAGAATATGCTCTGCCACCCGAAAACGCCCGTGAGCGCGCCGCCCAGCACCGGCCCGGTGGACAGCGCCACGGCCACCGCCACGGCGTTGACGCTGAAGGCGCGGCCCCGGCTCTCTGGCGGAACGCTGGCTGTGATGATGGCGGAGCTGGTGGAGAACATCATGCCCGCGCCCAGCGCCTGCACCACGCGCAGCGTAATGAGCATGCCCACGCTGCCCGCCAGCCCGCACAGCGCAGAACCCACGGTGAACACCGTGAAGCCGACGACATACACGCGTTTCTGGCCGTACAGGTCCGACAAGCGCCCGAAGAGCAGCAACACGCTGCTCACCACCAGCAGGTACGTGGTGATGACCCACTCCACCGTGGACAGCGGCACCGAGAAGTGCGCCCGGATGACCGGCGCGGCGATGTTGACCACGCTGGCGTCCAGCGCGGACATGAACGTGCCCAGCGCCACGCAGAACAGCATCAGCGCCTGTTTTCTTTTCATCTGGGTTCAAACCTCCTGCGGCCGCTTGTCGAAATAACCCGTCAGCCTTTTGCGGCTTGCCGTTTTTTGCTGTCAACGATATCGCTGTTCTCGGAATTTGTCAACGATACCTTTTGCGCTTAATGACAGTATTTGCGCCGCGGCGCGCAATATACGCGACAGAGTGCTGATAAAGCCCGCCGGCTGCGTTGTCTGAATACCTGTCCCGCTGATGTCAATCGGTTTTGCATCAGACCCGCGCACAAATATGCGCGGCCCCAGCCACGCGAGATTACGGGATTCCTTTACACATCAAAAAAGAGTGCAGTATAATGGAAAAAACAATCGTCAAGTTATGGAGGACAGAAGACTTTGGGCAAAGGGTACGCATTGGGGCTGTATGAGAAGGCGCTGCCGAACGCGTTGGATTTCAAACAAAAACTGACCGCCGCGAAGGAATGCGGTTTTGATTTTCTGGAGATCAGCATCGACGAAACGGAGGAGCGGCTGGCGCGGCTTAACTGGCCGGCGGAGAAGATACTGGAGCTGAAGCGCGTGTGCGTGGAGACGGGGCTGCCCGTCAAAACGATGTGCCTCAGCGGCAACCGCAAATACCCCATCGGCAGCGCGGACAGGGCGACGGAACAGCGCGGTGTGGAGATCGTGTTCAAGGCCATCGGTTTCGCGGCGGAGCTGGGCATCCGCATCATCCAGCTGGCTGGCTACGACGTGTACTACGAGCCATCCACTGCGGAGACCCGCGCGCGCTTTGCCGAAAACCTCAGGGTCTGCGTGGACAGGGCGGCGCAGGCGGGCGTGATGCTGGCCTTCGAGACGATGGAGGTGGATTTCATGAACAGCGTCGAGAAGGCGATGAAGTATGTGACCATGATCGGCTCGCCGTATCTTCAGGTTTACCCGGACACGGGCAACGTGACCAACGGCGTCACAGACGTGGCGGCGGACATCCTCACGGGGCGCGGGCATATTGCCGCCGCGCACCTGAAGGAGACGAAGCCGGGCGTCTACCGCGAGGTGCCGTACGGCGCGGGCCATGTGGATTTCGACCTGATGATCCGCACGCTTCGCGGCATCGGCGTGAACATGTTCCTCGCCGAGTTCTGGCACGACGGGCAGGACGACTGGAAGGAGAAAACCAGAGCGGCACACGATTTCCTCGCGGCGAAGCTGGATAAAACGGAGGATCAGCGAACATGAGATATTATATCGGTCTGGACAACGGCGGAACCATGACGAAGGCGGCGCTTTACACGCATACGGGCAAAGAGGTGGGCGTGGAGTCCGTGCAGACGCGCGCGTTCCTGCCGCACCCCGGCTGGGTGGAGCGCGACATGACCGAGATGCGGGACGCGAACTTCGATGTGCTGCGCGGTCTGCTGCAAAAGACGGGCATGGACCCCGCCGACATCGCGGGCATCGCCTGCTGCGGCCACGGCAAGGGGTTGTACCTGTGGGGCAAAGACGGCAAGCCGGTGCGCCCCGGCATCATATCCACCGACTACCGCGCGCTGGAATACCCGCAAAGGTGGGAGAAGGACGGCACGGCGGAGAAGGTGTACAGCCGTACGTTCCAGAAGATCCTCGCCTGCCAGGCGGTGTCGCTGCTGTCGTGGCTGAAGGACCACGAGCCGGACTGTATTGATAACATTCAGTGGATATTCGAGTGCAAGGACTACGTGCGCTTCTGCCTGACGGGCGAGCCACGGGCGGAGCTGACCGATTATTCGGGCGCGAACCTTGTGAACCTGACCACGCGGGATTACGATGCGGAGCTGATGGCGCTGTTCGGGCATGAGGACCTGATGAACACGCTGCCGCCGCTGTGCCGCTCGACGGATATCTGCGGCTATGTGACGGCGGAAGCCGCAGCGCGTACCGGCCTCAAGGAGGGCACGCCGGTGGCGGGCGGCATGTTCGATATCGACGCGTGCGCGCTGGCCGTGGGCGTGACGGACGAATCGTCCGTGTGTATGATCGCCGGGACGTGGAGCATCAACGAGTACATCCGCAAAACGCCGGTGACGGACGGCAGCGTGATGATGAACTCGCTGTTCTGCCTGCCGGAGTATTACCTGATTGAAGAGTGCAGCACCACGTCCGCCGCCAACAACGAGTGGTTCATCCGCACGCTGCTGCCCGAGCTGGCCGAACAGGCCAAAGCCGAAGGGCGTTCGATATTCGACGTCACCAACGAGTGGGTGGCCTCGGTGCCGCCCGAGGCGTTCTGCCCGGTGTTCCTGCCGTTTATCGTCGGCACCAACGTGCATCCCAACGCCAAGGCCGCTTTCGTGGGGATGCAGGCGTACCACGCGCGCGCGCATCTGGTGCGCAGCGTGTACGAGGGCATCGCGTTTTCGCACAAGCAGCATCTGGATAAGCTGGTGGCGGGACGCACCGAGCCGGTGCGGCGCATCCGGCTGGCGGGCGGCGTGGCGCGCTCCAAGGAATGGGTGCAGATATTCGCCGACGTGATGGGCTACCCGGTGGAGCTGGTGGACGTGAACGAGACGGGCGCGTTCGGCTGTGCGATGAACGTGGCGGTGGCCGTGGGGGATTACGCCGACATGGCAGAGGCCGCGAACAAGATGATATCGCTGCGCAGCGCCGTGCTGCCGGACGAAGGCCGCCACGCGCTGTATGCGCGCAAGTATGCGATGTACCGCAAGGTCATCGATGCGCTGGACGGCGTGTGGGAAGACATGCAGCAACTGGCGGATCAGTAGAGGCAAAAACAAAAGCAGCTAGCTCTTATAGGAGGGCTGCTTTTTTGATACAATTATTCAACATGGATATAGTGAATGCATTGTTGGGATTTTTCCACGGTGAGATTGATATTCATTCATTTTCCGATATTTCAACAATAATGCCATCTTCGCTGCCGGTAAAATACTGATGGCCGCCTCTCTTCGTTTTGGCGCCCTCAATCAATCCTTTTATAAGTCCTTCACAGTTATACCAGTCTGTTTCAGTTTGCTCCCAATAAACAATATTCTTTTCCTTTTTGATATACACATATGTGCTATTGTTGGTCATGACAACATCATCAATATTTCGAAATTCTATGTTTGCTATGTCCCTTAGATTAAACTTATTTATGGTATTATCAGCGAGCCTGCCAAATATGTCTCTTAATCTACTGAGGACAGCTACATCATCGATTCGCATCAAAAGGGTTTTGCCATAAGCGCCATAATAATAATCAATAATCAAATTGCCCATATAAGGCTCAGTTCCCTTTTGAAATGTATTTGTATAGTAAGGACAAAGTTGTATCCAACGTTCATGAAGAAGTGCCATAGACGTTCTCTCATGACTTTATTCCCTTTTCTCAGGGAAGGAAATGTGGGAGCGGGGGCAAAGCCCCCGCAATAACCATCGGAATCAAAAGTTAAAATTGTCCGGGTCCGGCCCGAAGCGGTGCCCCTTATCCAGCGCGTCGATGGCGGCCATGTCCTCGGGCGACAGCTCGAAGTCGAACACGTCCGCGTTGGCGACGATACGGTTTTCGTGCACGGATTTCGGGATGGTGACGATGCCGTGCTGCAGGTCCCACCGCAGCACGACCTGCGCGGGCGACTTGCCGTATTTGTCCGCCAGCTTTTTGAGCGCCGGCTGGTCCAGGTGTCCCTGCATCAGCGGGCTCCACGCCTCCACCTGAATGCCGTGCTGGGCGCAGAACGCGCGCAGCTCCTTCTGGGTCAGCAGCGGATGCAGCTCGACCTGGTTCACCGCGGGCACGGTGGGATATTTGTCCAGAACGTCCTGAAGGTGATGGATCTGGAAGTTGCTCGTGCCGATGGCGCGGATGCGGCCCTCTTTGTACAACGTCTCAAACGCGCGCCACGTCTCCAGATATTTGCCCTTCACCGGCCAGTGGATGAGGTACAGGTCCACATAATCCAGCCCCAGCTTCTTCAGGCTGTCCTCATGGGCGCGCAGCGTGGCGTCGTAACCGTGATGGGCGTTCCACAGCTTGGTGGTGACGAACAGCTCTTCGCGCGGCACGCCGCTCGCGGCGATCGCCTTGCCCACGCCCACCTCGTTGCCGTACGCCGCCGCGGTGTCGATGCTGCGGTAGCCCGCGCGCAGCGCGGCGCTCACCGCGTGCTCCACCTCGCGGCCTTCATCCACCTGCCATACGCCAAGGCCCAGCCATGGCATCTTTACGCCGTTGTTCAGCGTTGTCGTATCAGTCAGCTTGGTCATCATGATCTTATCCTTTCCCTGTCTGCAACAGCTTATCATGCTATTGGAAAAATTCGGCCCGGGAGGCGTTATTCCTTCCGGGCCGGATCATGAAATTTAATTTTTACATTAAGCGGCTGCGGGTTCCCGGTGGCGCACGGCCCGCACGACCACCTGTATGCAGTCCACGATGGTGCCGAAGATGCCAAGGCCGACAAGTATCTTGGGAACGATGCTCCACACGTACGCCGCGTCGGCGGAACGGCCCCACTCGGTGCCCAGCTGTAGCATGAAATCCGGGTTCCATATGCCGGACGACGGCCCGAACAGGTGGATAAACATGATCATGGACACCACATTCAGCACCACCAGCGCCACGGACAGGCTGATGGTATACCGCCCCACGATGAGGCGCAGCAGCTCCTTCACGAGGCCGATGCAGATCATTACGTCAATCAGCGGCAGCAGCCGGTAGAACACGGTCAGGTCGAACACTGGTACCATACGCAGCCCGTCGTCTGCAGGCAGGTATGCGCTGAACAGCTGCGGCGATACGTTCAGTATCACCATGAACAGCACCGTGAACACGATACCCACGATGGGCTCGCCCCGCTTGATCGTGGCCTTCTGGTCGGGCACGGAGGGGAGGTCCGCCGGGTTCCAGTCCTTGCCCTTCCACGGCGCGTCCTTTACCAGCCGCTCCACCAGCGCGAATATGCCGGTGACCCACCCGAATGCATGAACCAGCCCCGTAAACACCGCCGCGAAGAACAGCCCGATGCCCTGCCACACGGTCAGCGGCGGCTCGGACACGTACCCGATCATCTGCGCCAGCACCATGCCGAACGCACTGGCCGCCAGCACGATCTTCAGCACCAGCAGATAGGTGTCGTAGTATTCCGGCCCGATCAGGTGCCGCTTGGTGCCGCTGTATTTGGCCGCCAGCTCTGCCGGACGTCCCAGCTCGAACAGCACCGCGACGATGTCGTCCTTGGCCGGCGCGTCGGTTCTGGCCGCGAGCATGTCGTCGATCAGCCCGCGCAGCTCCGTTTCGATGTCGGCCCGCTGCTCCTGCGGCAGCCGCTTGACGACATGGTACACATACCGGTCTATCATGTCTTTTATCGGTTTCTCATCATGACTCACGTGATTCGCCCTCCTGAATCATATCATTGATGTTGGTTTGCATATCCGCCCAGTCTCTGCAAAGCAGCCGGTAAACCTCACGGCCGTCCTCGCTCATGACGTAATATTTACGCGGCTTGGGGCCGGTGGTTTCCCATTCGCTGCGCAGCAAGCCCTGCTTTTCCAGCCGCCGCAGCAGCGGATACAGCGTGCCCGCCTCCACAGGCACCCCGCTGCGCTCCAGCCGCTCCACCAACGCGTAGCCGTAACGCGGCTTGCCCAGCAGGCTCAAGATGCACAGCACGATCGCGCCGCGCCGCAGCTCCTGCTGCATGCTTTTGACAACGCTCTGCATATCCTCCGTCATGTCATCACCTCAATCGCATTATACTGTGCAATATACACTAATGTCAATAATATAATAAGAGTATTTTATTAATATAATCCATAACATCATAATGAATTTGCGAAAGCTGGGAATGTGTCACAGAACCAACGCATATCTATATTAACAACATATAAACAGGGAGTGAATCACATGGGATATCAGATAATGGTGGAGCCGGGCGTGCAGGTATACGTGGAGGATCTGAACCCGGCGGGTAACCGGACGCTACTGTTTCTGCATGGCTGGCCGCTGAACGCCAATGCCTATGAGTATCAGCTGGAGCACCTGCCCAAGATGGGCTTCCGGTGCATGGCGATGGACACGCGCGGCTTCGGGCGCTCCGACAGGCCGTGGGGCGGCTACGACTACAACCGGTTCGCGGACGACGTACGCGCGGTCATCGACGCATTCGGGCTGGAGAACATAACGCTGGCGGGGCATTCGATGGGCGGGGCCATCGCCATCCACTACATGGCGCGGCATGGCGGGCATGGCGTGGGCAGGCTGGCGTTGTTCGCGGCGGCGGCGCCCACCTTCGTGCGGCGGCCCGACTTTCCGTACGGGCACCCGCGGGATGAGATTACATCACTGATCGAGCAGGGATACAGGAACAGGCCGGAACTGCTGCGTACGTTCGGAGACATGTTCTTCTATCAATACATAACGCCGACGATAGGGGACTGGTTCTTATCGATGGGGCTGGAGGCGGCGGGCTGGTCCACCATGGCCTGCCTGGTGACGCTGCGGGACAGCACGCTGTTCGGCGACATGTCGCGCATCCGCGTACCCACGCTGATCATGCACGGCGTGCACGATAACGTGTGTCCGTTTGCGCTGGGGGAGGCGCAGCACCAGGGCATACGCGGTTCCGTGCTGCTGCCGTTTGAGCAGAGCGGCCACGGCCTGTTCTGGGAGCAGTGTGAGAAATTCAACAGTGAGCTGGCGGGTTTCGCGAGTTGAAGTGAGATGCGGGAACGGACAGCCATGAATAGAGCGGGTGATCGGCGAACAACCCGTCATGGGATAAGGCGGGCCGGGTACGACGACAGGACACCTATTGGCTGAGAGGATCGTTCCCTTCGATTGGCTTCAGCGGATGGCTGTTCAATATATCCTCCACTTCCTCATACCCTGTCGGGAAAGCAAAGTTGTATCGGGCAGGCAATGCAAACACATAGCTTGAGTTGCGGCCAAGCTCGCTGGGCCCGACAGGCGCCGCGCCGATATGAAATTTCTCCTGCTGCAGTGAATTCCATTGATCAACGGTGAACACCATGACGGGGATATCCTGCCGGGGATTCTCAGAGGTCCATTGAGGATGCCTGATGACGATGATTGGGCCGGTCTCGGTAACCTCCCCCTGGTGACCTTCTTCAAGTGACAGCCCTTCCCATCTATCCGTCAATATCGCGTAGCCCTTCCAGCCGGACGGCAAAGCAAAGGTAAAACCATACTCTGTATTTTTGTAGACGATTGAGCCGGTTTCCTCACGGACGCCGGTGACGGACAGGCACGCGATCACGGCTTCCAGCTCATTGGCAGCGCGCAGCGCTTCTTTTTCCTTATCGGATTGTCCAATGTTCAAATACAGCAGCGGAGAAATCAGCAATAATAAAGCAATTCCCAATATAAGATATGTCTTCATGCGCTTGCTCCTCATTTTAATCGGTTATGAAGCTCATATATTCTATTGAAATATTCCTTTAAAAAAGAACAAGCGCCCATGATATTT
Source organism: Bacillota bacterium (assembly GCA_023428025.1). Classification (GTDB taxonomy): domain Bacteria; phylum Bacillota; class Clostridia; order Christensenellales; family SZUA-584; genus SZUA-584. The sequence continues at coordinate 53,710 of JAEYZN010000036.1, read as the reverse complement.
ACCAAATACATGGCCCATATGGTTAACTCAGATATACTTGCTGCCCTCGCGGACGCTCAAAGGGTGGAGCGTATGCGACGCGATGAACGTGCGTACCCAATCGGGGTTCGTCTTGGAGTACTCGCGCAGCGCCCAGCCGACAGCCTTGTTGAGGAAGAATTCGGTTGTGCCGCAGTTCGCGAGTATCGCCCGCTCCAGTAGCGCGGTGTCCGTATCGGCCTTGTACTTGAGCTGGAATATGAGAGACACACGCCGCAGCCACAGGTTGCCCGACGTCATCCAGCGGCTGGCGATATCTTCGCGGATATCCGGGAACCGCCGCAGCAGGTCTCCCGCGATGGCGGAGATGGTGTCCACCGTGTCCCACCAAGGCCGCGTCTGCACCAGCCGTTCAATGAATGGAATATCCTCCAGCGCAAGGCGCGCTTTCACCGTGTCCAGATAGTCCAGTGCGAGGTACGAGAACTCCCGTTCGGGCAGGGCAAAACAACGCTCGATGAACGCGAAGTCGATGCCGCTTTCTTTCTTCTTCTGCTTCAGGAATTCGCGCTCCAGCTCGGCCCGTTCCGGCTTTTGCAGCCCGAGATACGGAAACAGGTTTTTCATATAGGCCGCCATGGCACCGGCTTTGTCCGGGTTGGCGGCGGCGTAGAAGGTTTGAATGATGTCCATAACGGCCTCTTAACTTATCAGATTGGAGTTGCTTCCATATCAGCATTGTACACGGATGTTTTAAGCGCCCGCAATCCGTTTATTAAAGGAATAAGAATTTTGGATGCCCATTTTGCCGCACTATACCGGGGAAAGGGCATTGACGATACAGGGGGACGCCGTGAAACTGAACATCCGGTTGAAGACGGTCATATTGGGCGGGCTGGGCCTGCTGGTCTGCGCCGTTATCAGCCTGCCGATCGCTCTGGCGGCAAAGAACGATACCGTGGAGTTTGCCGACGCCAATTTAATGCGGGTGCTGACCGACGCGGGAGCGGATACGAACGGGGACGGCGGGTTGACCGAATACGAGCTGGCTGTCCTGACGGGCGTTCTTGACCTGTCCGGCAAAGGCATCAGCGACATCACCGGCCTTTCCTTCGCGACCGGGCTGGCCGGGCTGAACCTGTCCGGCAACGCCGTCAGAGATATCTCCGAAATCTCCGCGCTGACCAATCTGACCGACCTTGATCTGAGCGGTAATATGATCGGCGACATCACGGCGCTGAATGCGCTGACCGGCCTTAAGACGCTGGACCTCAGCGGCAACATGATATATGAGATCGACGCGCTGTATAACACGGAAGCGCCGCCGGAGACGGTCAGTCTCACGGCGCTGGACGTATCGGATAACTATCTCAATGCGGCGGACGGCAGCGCCGACAGGGCGGTGACCGACGCGCTGATGCAGGCGGGCTGTGCGGTCACGTTCGACCCCCAGAAGCCGATACCCGCGTCCGGCGTGGCGCTCAACGCGGAAGAGCTGGACATGTGTACCGGAGACACCGCAACGCTGACGGCAGCGGTGCTGCCGGAGGACGCAGCGGACCGCGTGGTCTCGTGGCAGTCCAGCCAGCCCGCGGTGGCCGCGGTGAAGGACGGCGTGGTGACAGCCCACGCTGTGGGCACCGTGACGATCACGGTGACGGCGCAGGACGGCGGATGGACCGCGGCCTGTAAGATCAACGTCAAGGAAAACGCGCTGTCTTCAGAGGTGTATGTGGCGGAGGGCGGCCTGCTGCGCGTGCCCGCGCTGACCATGGTGGAGCCGTTCAAGGCAAGCTTCAAAAATAACGCGAACGATGTGCGCGTGCTGGATGCGGACGGCAACGAGGTGGCCCTGACGACGGTGGGCACCGGTATGACGGCGAAGCTGGTGGTGGGCGGCATCGAGAGGGATGTGCGCGCCATCGTGGTGCAGGGAGACGTGAACGGCGACGGCGTTGTGTCCATCAAGGACTATACGCTGGTGAACCTGCATCTGAAAGCGCACAAGACGCTGGGCGGCGTGTATGCCGTCGCGGCGGACTACGACAGGGACAGCACGGTGACCGAAGCGGACGGCGCGTCGATGCAGCTGGCGTTGTCCGGGCTGAGGGGCGGGGGCGACGGGCTGATCGATCTGCCCGAGGTGGCGGACCCGCGCATCCGCGCGTTTCTGGACGCGGCGCTGGCGCAGCTGGGCAAGCCCTATGTGTGGGGCGCCGAAGGGCCGGATACGTTCGACTGTTCGGGCTTCGTCCACCACAGCCTGAAACAGGCGGGCTATGATGTGGAACGTCTGACGGCGGACATGTACAGCCGCCTGAAGGACTGGGCGTACGTGGACAAGGACGAGCTGCAGCCGGGCGACCTGATGTTCTACTACACCGACGCCAAGAACGACGGCGACCATGTCGGGCACATCGGCATATACCTCGGCAACGGATATCACATCCACGCCTCGTCCGATTACAACTGCGTGATCATCTGCGGCGTGCAGGGATGGTATAAGGACGCGCTGGCCTTCGGGCGGCGGGTATTTCAATAGAGCATGGTAATGCGCCAACAGACCGGCGCAAACGAATCTGGCAGGGGGATGAGTGGGATGAAGAAAACAGCCGCGGCGCTGCTGGTGCTGATGACTGTGATGCTGACGGCCATCATGACGGCGCAGGCCGCATCGTCAGCGTCCGTCAGGTTTTCCGGCAAGACGAACGTCAGGGCCGGGGAGACCTACATGTTCACGTATACGATCAACGTCAAAGAGGCGGCGGCAGCGCGCATCGCCTCGGTCACGGCGGGCGGCGCGTTCGAAATCGTGTCGGGCGGGGAAGGCCTGCTGTACGACACCATACCCGACAACACCAGTGGAGACAGCGTGCAGGGGACCATCGTGGTGCGCGTAAAAGACGACGCGCGGCGGGGAGATACGGCCACGCTGTCGACCAGCGGTGAGTACGTGGTGCTGGACGCGGAATACAACGAAACGGTCGGTCTGTTTTACGGCAGCCTGATCGCCGACGTGATATCCGGCCCGGCCAAACCGACGAAAACGCAGCCGGTTGAAGAGACGGCAGAGGCTGTTCCGGAAGAAAGCCCCGCGGTCATTCTGCTTGAAGAGCCCAGCCCCACACCGGACCCCACGCCGACCGCCAGCCCCACGCCGGTCCCGCTGGCGGGCGTGATGGACAACGCGGACAAGCTGCCGTTGGCGGCGCCGGAAACGATGGATGTTTCGGACGCTTCGGCGGTACAGGCATCCGGCTGGAAGCTGCCGCCTGCCGTGCTGATATTGCTGGTGTTGGCGTGTCTGCTGGCCGCCGCGTTCGCCGCCATGCGCCTGCTCCGGATCGGCCTGTTCAAACGGAAGGAAGACCGCGGTGGCGGGGAAATCGTGCAGGTTTGGGAAACGGATGTGGTCATGACACGCGCGGAGTATAAAAGAATGATGCAAAAGCACAGGTAGCACTTCGGTCAACGGCGGCTCCGCTTTGAAACAGGGCCGCTTTTTTGATTCTGTGGGGGAACAGGGACCACCCCCCGGACAACTTGACAACGCCATGAATTTGGCATACGATGAGGCATACTATTTATATATGGATTTTCATTTTTTGCGGAGGTGCCATATGAGCAAACAGGATATATCCACAGATCAGGCCCCGGCGGCGATCGGGCCGTATTCACAGGCCATCAAAGCGGGGGATTTCCTCTTTGTGTCCGGGCAGACGCCTTTGGACCCTGCGAGCGGCGTGCTGGTGGAAGGCGACGTGGAAACGCAGGCCGCAAGAGTGCTGGACAACGTGGGCGCGATACTGTCGGCGGCGGGCCTCGGCTTTGAGGACGTGGTGAAAACGACGGTGTTTCTGCGGGACATGGCGGACTTCACGGCGGTGAACGGCGTGTACGCGAAATATTTTCCGGTGCCGTACCCGGCGCGTTCCTGCGTGGCGGTGGCCGGCTTGCCGCGTGACGCGCGCGTGGAGATCGAAGCCATCGCGGTAAAGAAATAGCGGGAGGCACTATGCCGGGACCATTTTCCAGAACAGAGCGCCTGCTGGGCAAGGCGGGCATGGATAAACTGAAGGACGCAGTGGTGGCGGTATTCGGTATCGGCGGCGTGGGCTCATATACCGTGGAGGCGCTGGCGCGCAGCGGCGTGGGCGGCCTCGCGCTGTTTGACGACGACAAGGTGTGTCTGACCAACATCAACCGCCAGCTGATCGCCACGCGGGAGACGGTGGGGAAGAACAAGGTGGAGGCGGCGAAGGCACGCATACTCTCCATCAACCCTAAATGCCAGGTGGAGGCCAACACCTGCTTTTATACCGCGCAGAACGCGGACGAATTCGATCTGTCGCGCTACACCTATATCGTGGACGCCATCGACACGGTGTCGTCCAAGCTGACGCTGGTGGAGCGGGCGCGGGCGGCGGGCGTGCCCATCATCAGCTGCATGGGCGCGGGCAACAAGCTGGACGCGACGCGCTTTGAGGTGGCGGATATCTACGAGACCTCGGTGTGCCCGCTGGCCAAGGTGATGCGGCGCGAGCTGAAAAACCGGGGCATCCCGGCGCTCAAGGTGGTGTATTCCAAGGAACCGCCCATTCCGTTGCAGGACGACGACGATTCCGGCTGCCGCAGCGGCTGCGTCTGCCCGCCGGACACCAAGCGCAAATGCAACGTGCGGCGGCAGGTGCCCGGCAGCGTGGCGTTCGTACCGTCGGTGGCCGGGCTGATACTCGCGGGCGAGGTGATCCGCGACATCGCGGGAACGGCGGCGGAGCAGAGCGACGGCCTTGAATAAACAGCCGCTTATGTTGTAGAATGATCTTAATCATATTTAATAAGGTGGCCGTATGAAGATATCGACACGAGGGCGCTATGCGCTGCGCCTGATGGTGGACCTGGCCGCGGTCGGCGGTGATGATTACATCACGATCAAAAGCGTGGCCGCGCGGCAGGAGATCTCCGAAAAATACCTCGAGCAGATCATCACCGTACTCAGCCGGGCCGGTTTCGTGAGAAGCGCGCGCGGCGCCCAGGGCGGCTATAAGCTCGCGAAACAGGCGGAGGAGTATACCGTGGGCATGATACTCCGCACGATAGAGGGCAGCCTGGTGCCCGTGAAGTGCATGGAGGACGAGCCCAACCAGTGCCCGCGCTGCAGCCAATGCGTCACGCTGGATGTGTGGAAGCAGATAGACGATGCGGTCAGCGGCGTTGTGGACAATATCTCTCTGGCGCAGCTCGCGGAAAAACAGCGCGCCGTTATGACAAACCTGTAGTTTTTCAGTCAATTCCCGACTGGTTTCGGCATTATGATTAAATCCTATAAAAAAAGTATGAAACACCTCTTGACAAAAACTGAAAGAGGAATTACAGTATAGAAAAATCATATAAAGGATATATGAAATATATGCGATAAAGGAGAAAGAACCGATGGCAAGCGACAGACAGTACAAATTCGAAACCCTTCAGCTTCACGTAGGGCAGGAGTCTCCCGACCCGGCAACGGATGCCAGAGCCGTCCCGATCTATCAGACGACCTCGTATGTGTTCCCCACCCCCGAGTCGGCCGCCGCACGCTTTGGCCTGACAGAACCGGGCAACATCTACACCCGTATCATGAACCCGACGTCGGACGTGTTCGAGAAGCGCATTGCCGCGCTGGAAGGCGGCATCGGCGCGCTGGCGCTGTCCAGCGGTTCGGCCGCGGTCACATACGCGATCCAGAACATCGCGCGCTCGGGCGACCACATCGTGTCGGCCAACACGCTGTACGGCGGCACCTACAACCTGTTTGCGCACACGTTCAAGGAATTCGGCATCGACGTGACGTTTGTGGACCCGGATGTGGAAGGCAGCTTTGAGGCGGCGATCCAGCCCAACACCAAGGCGCTGTTCATCGAGAGCCTCGGCAACCCCAACTCCACCATTATAGACATTGAAGCGGTGGCGAATATCGCCCATAAGCACGGCATTCCGCTTATCATCGACAACACGTTCACCACGCCCTACCTGCTCCGCCCCATCGAATACGGCGCGGACATCGTGGTGCATTCGGCGACCAAGTTCATCGGCGGCCACGGCACCTCCATCGGCGGCGTGATCGTGGACAGCGGCAAGTTCGACTGGGCGGCGTCCGGCAAATTCCCCGGCCTCACGGAGCCCAGCCCCAGCTACCACGGCGTGAAATTCGTGGAAGCGGTGGGCGCGGCGGCCTACATCATCAAGGCGCGCGTGACGCTGCTGCGTGATACCGGTTCGGCGCTCAGCCCGTTCAACGCATTCCTGTTCCTGCAGGGGCTGGAAACGCTGTCGCTGCGCGTGGAACGCCATGTGGAGAACACGCTCAAGGTTATCAAGTTCCTGCAGCACCATCCCAATGTGGAGCAGGTGAACCATCCGGTGCTGAGCGACCATCCGCATCACAAGCTGTACAAGAAGTACTTCCCGAACGGCGCGGGCTCAATATTCACATTCGAAATCAAGGGTGGAAGAGATGCGGCTGTCGCGTTCATCAAGAAGCTGAAGCTGTTTTCGCTGCTGGCCAACGTGGCGGACGTCAAGTCTCTCGTGATCCATCCGGCCAGCACCACGCATTCGCAGCTGAACGATCAGGAACTGCTGGAGCAGGGCATCAAGCCGAACACAATCCGGCTGTCCATCGGCACCGAGCATATCGACGATATCATCTATGAGCTGGAGCAGGCGCTGTAAGGCGAATACCTCAGACGAGACAGTTCAGGCGGAGGGCGTATAACCCTCCGCTTTTAGCTTGTCGAAAAACCTTGCGGTTTTCCGACAGTTTTCCGGTTTTGCTTGTTCCTCTGACATTCGAAACTGCGCAAAACCGCAAGGTGTGGGCTGCACGGGCTGGGGTCCCCACAAAGCGAAGCTTTTTAGGGTCAAACAAAGCCCGTCTTGCCCACGAATTTTATATTAAGACTTTTTGATACTCTGAGGCAGAAGACGTACAACCACGGCTTTTCGTTTGAAAATGGTCCACGGAGAAGCTTCTCCGATTGTTGGATTTCTCTTTTGCCAGCGCATAAAAGGCTTGACTTTTCTTATAGTATACTATAGAATAAAGCAGAAGTTAGCAAAAGCTAACTTTAAAAAATGTTCATCGAGTTAGCGCGTGCTAACTATTGTGGGGCAGCCGGGAGACGTATGCAACAAGAAAGCTTTGCGTTGATCGAAAAATTGATGAGTCACCATAAGGATGACAATGAGATAATATCCTTTATCGAGAAGATTGGCCCCACGGTGCTCGGCATCAAACCGGCCAGCCTGCTCAATGTATCCGGCAGGGTATTGATCTTTTGCTGGAACTGCTTTGATAAGAGCAGCGGGATCGCTTATGAGATGGTCAAATGCGGCGAAGGCCGGGTGCAGCTGTTGATTTACCACAGTGAAAGCCTCGCTAAGGTATTGGCGGAACCCAAGACGAAGCGTTGCCTGATGCGGCTGGGATACCCGGCGGCAGGCACGGTGAATGATCACGTGGCGTGTCTGGCAAGCAGGATGCGGAAGAACGAATATCCGCATGAGATCGGACTGTTCCTGGGCTATCCGCTCAAAGATGTCTATGGCTTTATGGGCGCGCCCATCCCTTACCGCAAGACGATGGGCTGGAGGATGTACGGGGATGTGCGGCCGTCCGAGAGTATCTATTATGCGTATAAAGCCGCGCGAAATGATGTCAGGAACATGATGAAACAGGCATGTTGCAACAATATTTAAAGGAGGCAGTATGAAAGCGGTAGTGATTTATGGTTCGTCCACGGGGAACACCCAGACGGTGGCGGGCTGGGTTGGAGAAGCCCTGGCTGCGGCTGGTCTGCAGACTGAGGTGGTTGACGTGGCACGCGCAAAAGCGGAAACTGTCCTGTCCTATGATCTGGTGGTGCTGGGGTCGTCCACCTGGGGGCAGGGCGATCTTCAGGACGACTACTTCAATTTCTATGACGATATGTCAGCCGATCAGTTCAGCGGCAAAAAGACGGCGGTGTTCGGCTGCGGAGACAGCGCCATGTTCCCGGACAATTTCTGCGAGGCGGTCGACAAGATCGAGGCGAAAGCGAAGGAAAGCGGTGCGGTCATCGTTGCCGAATCCTTCAAGATCGACGGGGAGATCGACGATTACAAAGCGCAGATCGCCGAATGGTCTGCCCGTTTGGCTCAGAGTTAAGTTTTTGCTGGCACATATATATCCTCATACCCGTTAAGGGTGATCCAATCACAATGGGAAAGGCCGGGTTGTCCGGCCTTTCCTGTAACGTCCGGCGGAGAAGATGAACAGGAACAGGGGTAACGAAGTAACGATGGACAAGCCGCGGCGCGCAACGCTCTATCATGATCTGGTGGAAAGGGTCGTGGCCGCACTGGAAACCAAGGACCATTTCACGGCAGACCATTCCCTGCGCGTCAGCGACATGGCGGAGCAGGCGTGCCGATCGCTCGGGCTGACCGACGAGCAAACGGAGATGATCCACATGGCCGCCCACGTGCACGATATCGGGAAAATCGGCGTGCCGGATGCCGTCCTCACCAAGCCGGGCCCGCTCAATGATGACGAGTGGGCCAGCATCCGCCAGCACCCGCGCATCGGCGCGGAAATACTGGGGCAGGCGGCGGAACTCAGTGAAATCGCCGGGATCGTACGGCACCACCACGAGAAGTGGAACGGACAGGGTTATCCCGACGGCCTTAAAGAGTATGAGATTCCGCTGGGGAGCCGGATCATTGCGGTATGCGACTCGATCGACTCCATGCTGAGCGAAAGGCCTTACAGAAGGCCGCTCAGCCAGCAGGCTTGCCGGGAAGAGATATTGAGAAACAGCGGCGTGATGTACGATCCGGATATTGTGGAAAGGATCGTGCAGGACTGGGACATTGTGGTGACGCCGTATTGTACATGATAAGCCATATAATAAAAAGCGCGGGCGACTGAAAATGCAGTGCCCGCGTTTCTGTTTTTTTGTGATTGACTCTTATTTACTTCGGCACGCGCATCGCGCGCATGGCGTTGAGTATCGCGAGCACCGCGACGCCCACGTCGCCGAACACCGCCTCCCACATCGTGGCGATGCCCATCGCGCCCAGCAGCAGGATGACGCCCTTCACGCCCAGCGCGAACAGGATGTTCTGCCAGACGATGCGGCCCGTCTTTCGCGATATGCGCATCAGCGACACCAGCCTGGTGGGTTCGTCCTTCATCAGCACGATATCCGCCGCCTCGATTGCCGCGTCCGCGCCGCCGCCGCCCATCGCGATGCCGACATCCGCCAGCGCCAGCACCGGCGCGTCGTTGATGCCGTCGCCCACGAACGCCAGCTTGCCCTTGCCGGTGCGCCCGCTGCGCAGCTCCTCCAGCTTCTCCACCTTCTGGTGCGGCAGCAGCTCCGCGTAGAATGTATCGATGCCCAGCTCTGCGGCGGTCTTTTCAGCCACCGCGCGGCTGTCGCCCGTCAGCATCACCGTGTTTTTCACACCCATGCTCTTAAGGGCGCGGATCGCGTCGGCGCTGTCCCGCCGCACCTGGTCGGAAATTACGATATACCCGGCATATTTGCCGTCCACGGCGATGTATGCCACGGTGCCTGCCTTGTCGACGGAGGGGACATGGATGCCGTTAAGCTTCATCAGCTTCTCGTTGCCCGCCAGCACCCGCGCATCGCCCACCCTGGCGCTGATGCCGCGGCCCGCCACTTCCTCCAGCTCCGTCACGGCGGCTTCGTCGAGCGCGCCTTTGTACGCCCTGCGGATGGATACCGCGATGGGGTGGTTGGAATGTATCTCGGCGTGGGCCGCGTAGCGCAGCACATCGTCTCCGCCCTCCACGTGGGACACGGTGAAACGGCCTTCCGTCAGCGTGCCCGTCTTGTCGAACACCACGGTGTCCACACGGCCCATCGCCTCAAGATAGTTGCTGCCCTTTACCAGTATGCCGTGGCGGGATGCGCCGCCGATGCCGCCGAAGAACCCCAGCGGAATGGATATCACCAGCGCGCACGGACAGGATACCACGAGGAACACCAGCGCCCGGTTCAGCCAGTCGGAGAACAGCGCGCCCGGCACGAACAGCGGCGGAACCACGGCCAGCAGCAGCGCGGCGATCACCACGGCGGGCGTGTAATACCGCGAGAACTTGGTGATGAACCGCTCCGCCGGGGCCTTTTTACTGCCCGCGCTCTGCACCAGCTCCAGTATCTTGGCAATGGTGGACGCGCCGAATTCCTTGGCGACCTCGATGGTCAGCAGGCCGCTTTGGTTGATGGAGCCGGACAGCACGCTGCTGCCGGGTTCCACGTCCCGCGGGAGTGATTCGCCCGTGAGAGCGGAGGTATCCAGCGCAGACACGCCCTCCAGCACGACGCCGTCCAGCGGGATGCGCTCGCCCGGTTTCACCAGTATCCGCTCGCCCACGCCCACCGTCTCGGGTGACACCTCAATTGTTCCGCCCGGCGTGATGAGGTTGGCCGTATCGGGGCGGATATCCCGGAGCGCCGAGATGGACCGCTGCGACCGCCCCACGGCGGCCCGCTGGAACGCTTCGCCCACCTGGTAGAACAACATCACCGCCACGCCCTCGGGGTATTCGCCGATCGCGAAAGCGCTGATGGTGGCCAGGCTCATCAGGAAGTTCTCGTCGAACACCTTGCCCCGGGTGATGTTCTTCAGCGCCTCCCAGACCACCTGCCCGCCGATGAGCAGGTAGCTGGCGATGTAAAACGCCAGATTGAGCCACGCGGGCGCGGGGACCAGCAGGGCGGCGGCAAACAGCGCCACGCCAATACCCATCGCGATCCAGTAGAGCCGCCGGGACAGACGCTCGGATTGATCATCCTTCTCTTTGGAATAGGATACGGTGATGCCCGGCTCAACGTCCGCCGCGATTTTGGCGGCCTGCCGCAGGAGGCCGGGCAGCGCGGCGGCGTCCCCGGCCTCAATCACCATTTCCTGGCCAAGCACATTGACGGATGCCGAACGCACATCCGCCAGCCGCGACACCGCGTGTTCGATCTTGGCGGCGCAGTCCGCGCAATCCAACCCTTTCAGATAGATGGTGCGTGAGGTCGGCTGGCCCGTGCCGGTCTCAGTCAAAGTCGCGCCAGGCTCCAGGCGGCTGACGGTTTCTTCAATATCTTGGGTGAGCGCGGGCGTCCATTCGCCGGACGATTCCATGAAAAGCGTGCCGGAGACCATGTCCAAAGCCGCGCTTTCCACGCCTTTGAGCTGGCTTAACTGTTCTTCGATGCCGGCAGCGCAGCCGGGGCATACGCCGCTCACCTGAAATTGTTTTTTCAACGTGATGCTGTCCTTTCTCTATATTGATGAACACTTGAACAACCATTCAATTATTATTATATGCAGGAAGATGCAGTTGTCAATACGACCCGGGTCATTTTTTCGGCAGGACATTCTCTTGCGGTTTGACAGCGCCAATTTGCTGATATATGATTGATATGGAACATATGACCATCATTGATATGAACATGGGGGGAGGTCCGCATGAATAAAAAAGAGCGTTTGCTGAACCGTCTTGAAGGCAAAGAAGTCGACCGCATTCCCAACCTGAACATCATCATGCAGCTGGGCGCGTGTGAGCGCAACGTACCATATTCCGAATACTGCCGCGATTACCGGCTGCTGTGCGAGGGCAATATGATCTGTGCCGAGAAATATCATCTGGACTGCGTGACCGTAATGTCTGACCCGATGAGGGAGGCGTCCGCGTTTGGCACGGAAGTCACCTATCCGCACGATGGCGTTCCGTATGCGAAAAAGCTGCTGCTGGAAAACGAAGAAGACCTGCTGAAGCTGAAGACCGTGGACCCTTCCGCGAGCGAGCGCATGACGCAGACTGTCAAGGCGGTCGAGTTTTATAAAAAGGAGCTGGGAGACGAGGTGCCGGTGATCGGCTGGGTGGAAGGCAGCCTCGCGGAAGCGGCAGACCTTCGCGGCGTCAATGCGCTGCTGATGGATCTGGTTTTGAACGAGCAGTTTGTGACGGACCTGATGGACCTGTGCCTGGAGCAGGGCATCCGCTATGCCAAAGCGCAGATCGAGGCCGGGGCGGACATCATCGGCGTGGGGGACGCGATCGCGTCGGTGGCCGGGCCGGTGTATTACCGCAAGTTCGCGCTGCCGTACGAGCGCAAGCTGCTGTCGACGATACGGGGGATGGGCGCCAGAACGAAGCTGCACATCTGCGGCAACACCGCGCCGTTCATGGAAGACCTGCCGGTTCGGTGCTGCGACATCATCGACGTGGACTGGATGGTGCCGCTGGATAAAATGGCGGCCATGCATGGGAACACCTGCGCCTTAAGCGGCAACTACGACCCGGTGGCGGTGCTGCTACAGGGCACGGAGGAGACGGTAAAACAGGCTGTGGAGCAATGCGCCGGTATCGGCGGGCCGCGTTACATATCGTCGGCGGGCTGCGAGGTGCCGAAGCAGATAACGGACGCCAACCTGCTGGCGGTTCATGAAGTGCTGCACAGCATGAGCTGACTGCAAAGGCCTATTAATAAGAATCAAAATACCCGCTGCATTGAGCGGGTATTATTATACCTGCATATAAAGCAATGATGGATGATCAGTTATCCATCGGCTTGATGTGCGGCGAGGGCTGCGCGTTGAACACCGTGGAATGCGGCGGCACCGACTGCGTGAGCCACACGTTGCCGCCGATCACCGAGTCGTGGCCGATGTGCGTGTCGCCGCCGAGTATCGTCGCGCCCGCGTAGATCACCACGTTGTCCTCGATGTCCGGGTGGCGCTTGACGCCCTTGATGGGCTTGCCGTGCTCGTCCAGCGGAAAGCTCTTCGCGCCCAGCGTCACGCCCTGATACAGCTTCACACAGTTGCCGATGGTGCACGTTTCGCCGACGACGACGCCGGTGCCGTGGTCGATGAAAAAGCTGTCGCCGATCTGCGCGCCCGGGTGGATGTCGATGCCGGTGTTGCGGTGCGCGTATTCCGTCATGATGCGCGGTATGATGGGCACGCCGCACACGTGGATGAGGTGCGCGATGCGGAAAATGCTGATGGCTTCCAGCGACGGATAGCTCAGCATGATCTCCTCGAACGATTGGGCCGCCGGGTCCCCCTCATACGCGGCTCTGATGTCCGTCGCCAATGTCCTGCGGATGCCCGGCAGGCCTTCAAGGATGCGGATGGTGAGCTGCTCCGCCCTTTCCTCGCAGTCGTCCGCGTTCAGCGATTCGTCCGTGCAGCCGCGTGCCAGCAGATGCCTGATGATCTGGCACAGGACGGTGGCGGTGCTGTTCATCTTGTCGCGGATGATCTTCTCAAGGCGCGCATGACTGACGGGCTCGCGTTCGTATATGCCGGGCAGTATCAGCGACCGGAGCGCCTTTAATATGTCGATCACCTGAGTGCGCGTGGCGAAGCCCAGCGCTTCATGCTCATAAAGGCTTTCGCGGTTAACGCTCACCAATGCTTCACCCACTTGATTGCGGGCCAGCCACTCATTCAGCTTCATTCACGGCGCTTCTTTCCTGATATATTTTCACAATATCGGCAATGGTCGTCTCGTCCAGCGTGCGGTTGATCTCGCGGCTGACGGCCTGCCACAGCGAGCGCGTCAGGCAGGCGTCAAACGATTCGCAGTCCTCGATACCGGCGTCCTCCACGCAGCACAGCGTGGGCTTCAAGTCGCCCTCCAGCACGCGCACCACTTCGCCCGCGCTGATGTCGGACGCGCTGCGCGCCAGCAGGTATCCGCCGCCTTTGCCGCGCACGCTGGTGATGATGCCCGCATTTTTCAGCGCGAAAAAAATCTGCCCGAGATAACGCGGATCTATGTTCTGCCGCTGGGCAACCTGGGCGATGCTCTGGTGGGCGTCCGCCTCATGCAGCGCAAGGTCCGCCACGCTCAAAAGCGCGTATTGTCCGTTTTTGGATATCTTCATAACTTCCCTTTCCGCCATTATAAACGCAGCTGTTTCGTGCTGACAAGGCTGTTCAAAATAGTCTCTAAAAGGAGTATTGACAAAGCCATATCATGACTGTATGATATCATTAAAACATTAGAAAAACAATAGGTTATTTAATGTTTACGGAAGGAGGCGCCTGAAATGGCCCAAAGAGATATATATTTGGATCATGCGGCAACAACTTATGTCCGGCAGGAAGTGCTGGACGCGATGATTCCCTGCATGACTGACATATTCGGCAACCCGTCCAGCCTGCATACATACGGACAGAAAGCGCGAAAGGCGCTGGATTCCGCAAGGGCGTCCGTCGCGGCATCGATCCATGCCAGGCCCGAGGAGATATTCTTCACGTCCGGCGGTACCGAGAGCGATAACTGGGCGCTGCGGGGCGTGGCCGCCGCGAAGGGCGGCAAAGGACGCCACATCATCACGACCAGGATCGAGCATCCGGCGGTGATACACACAGCCGAGGACCTGGAGAAGGCGGGCTTTGAAGTCACTTATCTGGATGTGGACGCGGACGGCGTGGTCAGCCTTGAGCAGCTGGAGCAGGCGCTGAAGCCGGATACCATACTGGTCAGCATCATGGCGGCCAACAATGAGATCGGCACCATCCAGCCGATAGAGGAGATCGGACGCATCGTGAAGGACAAGTCAAAGGCGGTGTTCCATGTGGACGCCGTTCAGGCCGCCGGGGCGATCGAGGTGAACCTTGAGAAATGGAAGGACGTGGACCTGCTGTCCATCTCCGGCCACAAGTTCTACGGCCCCAAGGGCGTGGGCGTGCTGTATATCCGCAAGGGGACGCGTATCAATGCCATCGCGACGGGCGGGTCTCAGGAGAGGAAGAAACGGGCCGGTACCGAGAACGTCCCCGGCGCGGTGGGACTGGCCAAGGCGCTGGAGCTGGCCGTGGCGGAAATGCCGAAAGAAAGCGCGCGCCTCACCGAATTGCGCGAGCATCTGGTCAGCCGGGTGCTGGCGGAGGTCAACGGAGCGCGGCTGAACGGCCACAGGTCGCAAAGGCTGCCCAACAACGCGAACTTCAGCTTCGATTATATCGAAGGCGAAGGGCTGCTGATGTATATGAACGCGCGGGGGGTGGCGGCGTCCACCGGGTCCGCGTGCTCGTCGGCATCGCTGGAGCCGTCGCATGTGCTGCTGGCGATCGGCCTCAAGCACGAGACGGCACACGGGTCTTTCCGCATTTCGATGGGAAGGA
This sequence comes from Bacillota bacterium, assembly GCA_023428025.1. Taxonomy (GTDB): domain Bacteria; phylum Bacillota; class Clostridia; order Christensenellales; family SZUA-584; genus SZUA-584. The sequence continues at coordinate 38,545 of JAEYZN010000036.1, read as the reverse complement.
CCACAACAAAAGAAGATATAGACTATACGGTGGAGGCATTGAAGAGCGTGGTGAAAACGCTTCAGGAGATGTCGCCGTTATACGAGACGGAGAAAGGAGCATGTCATGTACAGTGAGAAGGTAATGGAGCATTTTTCGAACCCGCACAACGTGGGGGTGCTTGAGGATTACAACGCCATGGGCGAGGTGGGCAACGCCCACTGCGGCGATATCATGCGAATGTATCTGAAGATCGAGGATGAGGTCATCAAGGACGCCTCCTTCAAGACATTCGGCTGCTGCGCGGCCATCGCGTCCAGCAGCGTCGCCACCGACATGATCAAGGGCAAGACCGTCGACGAAGCGCTTCAGATGAAGAATCAAGATGTGGTGGAGGCACTTGACGGACTCCCCCCTGTGAAGATACACTGTTCGGTGTTGGCTGAAGAGGCGATCAAAAAAGCCATCGACAGTTACAGGCAGGGCAATACGGAATGAAGCTCTCCACAAGAGGGCGTTACGGGCTGCGGGCATTGGCGGATCTCGCCGTGCATACGGACGGCAGCCCGGTGATTCTCGCGGACATTGCGCAGAGGCAGGAGATCTCCGTCGGGTATCTGGAGAGCATATTCTCGATGCTTAAAAAGGCCGGGCTGGTGCGTTCTGTGAAGGGAGCGGGCGGCGGATATCTGCTGTCGCGCCCGGCCGCCGATATCCGCGTTGGCGAGGTGCTGGAGGCGCTGGAGGGCGACATGTCCATCATCGAGCCGGACGGAAAGAAAGAGGATACGTATACCCTAAGCCAATGCATCAAGGAGCACGTGTGGGATGTGGTTTCGAGGCGCATCAAAGCGGTGGTGGACGCCGTTTCGATGGAGCAGCTCGCCCAGCACCCCGATACGACGCAAGCGCTCAGGTAACGCGCGGAAAGGAAAGATCAATGCCGATCAAAATACCCGAAAGTCTGCCAGCTTATGAGGCCCTGAGCCGGGAAAACATATTCGTGATGACGGACGAGCGCGCGATGCATCAGGACATCCGGCCTCTTAAGATTATGATACTCAACATCATGCCGGACAAGATCACCACGGAGACCCAGTTGCTGCGGCTTCTCGGCAACACGCCGCTTCAGGTGGAGCTGCAGTTTTTGAAGACCGCGACCTACGCTTCCAAGAACACGGCGCAGGAGCATCTGGATTCGTTCTACCAGACGTTTGACGAGATCAGCCGGCACAAATACGACGGCCTGATCATCACCGGCGCGCCGGTGGAGACGCTGGATTTTGAGGATGTGATCTATTGGGAAGAACTCAAATCCATCATGGAATGGAGCAAGACCAACGTGTTTTCCACGCTGCATATCTGCTGGGGCGCGCAGGCGGGGCTGTATTACCATTACGGCATCCCCAAGTATCCGCTGGACGAGAAGAAGTTCGGCGTGTTTTTGCATACCTCAAGAAATGACTATAACATCAAGCTGCTGCGCGGGTTCGACGACACGTACTATGTACCGCATTCGCGCCATACCGAGGTACGGCGCGGGGATATCGTTAAGGACGACCGGCTGACGATATTGTCCGAGTCCGAGGAGTCCGGCGTGTATATCGTGTCGGCGCAGCACGGCAAGCAGGTATTCGTGATGGGGCATCCCGAATACGATCAGCTGACGCTCAAGCGCGAGTACGATCGCGACGTGGCAAAGGGCATGGACATAAGGCCTCCGCGCAACTATTTTCCGTGCGACGATCCCACACAGCTGCCGCTGGTGTCGTGGCGGGGTCACGCGCATCTGCTGTTCGCCAACTGGCTCAACTACTACGTGTATCAGGAAACGCCGTTCATACTGGAATAGTCATACATCAGACCGGGCGCGCTGCGGACAAACGGCGCGCTTTTTTGTTTTATGGAGGGAGGCAGGGAAACTGCGGTGTTTGAATGTCCGGCGGCGTCGGCTGACCCGAGCCGGGGGCGCAGCAAATGCCGTCCGGCGGCGCAACAGGCTTGTGCTGCATGGCGCATAGGGATATAATAGCATTTATTATGGATCAAAGGGGTTCCCGAAAGAGTGCGCTTTTTGGGGCAATGATTGGAGGACAAAAGATGCAGAAAAGAGTGGCCGCGATACATGACATATCCTGCTTCGGAAAGTGTTCGCTGACTGTCGCGCTGCCGGTGATTTCGGCGGCGGGCATCGAGACGAGCGTGATACCCACGGCGGTGCTGTCCACGCACACCGGCGGGTTTACCGGCTTTACATACCGTGACCTGACGGATGACATATTGCCCGTGGTGCGTCACTGGCAGACGCTGGACCTGAAATTCGACGCGGTTTACACCGGCTTTCTGGGTTCGTTTGAACAGATCGACATCGTGACCGAGGTGTTTGGCGCGCTGAAAACGAAGGACAATCTGATATTGGTGGATCCGGTGATGGCGGACAACGGCAAGCTGTACAGCATATTCCCGCCGGATTTCCCGGATGGCATGAGAAAGCTGTGCGCCCATGCGGACATCATCGTGCCCAACATGACGGAAGCCGCGCTGCTGGTGGGTGACGAGTACCGCGAAGGGCCGTACGGCAAAGATTATATTGAAGGGCTGCTCAAGCGCCTGGCGGACATCGGGCCGCGGCGCGTGGTGCTCACGGGCGTGTATTTCGACGGCGCTGAGCTGGGTGCGGCCATATACGATCAGGGCGGCGTCAGTTACCTGATGTCGCAGCGTATCGAAGGGTATTATCACGGCACGGGCGACGTGTTTGCCAGCGCGCTGCTAGCGGGCGTGCTGTACGGCTTGAAGCTGGCGGACGCGGCGGACGCGGCCATCGCGCTCACCGTGGAGAGCATCGGGCGCACGCGCGAGGCCGGTACGGATGTCCGCTTCGGCGTCAATTTTGAAGCAGGCCTTGCCGGTTTCGTGGCGCAGCTGAAGCAGCGCCGGCATGCGTAGGCCTCAGCCGCCCATATACTCGCCTATCTGTGACAGACACAGCGCCAGCACATTCGAGCTGGCGTAATTTTTATACCATTGGACTGTCTTGACGACCGTGGCGTCCACGTCCCAGACGGGCCGCCAGCCGAGAAAATGTTGCGCCTTGCAGGAATCCAGGTTCAGCAGGCCGGATTCCGGCACGGCGCTGCTGCTCTCCGGGAAGGTGTAATTCCCGCTGCCCCACGCGGCGATCAGCTTCTGTACCAGCTGTTCCACGGTGACAAGGCCGCTGAAATCCGGCCCGAAATTCCACGCGCCCGAGACCGCGCTGCCGCCCTCCAGCGCGCGTGCGAGCAGCAGCAGATAGCCCTTCAGCGGGTCCAGAACGTGCTGCCAGGGGCGTACCGCCTGCGGCCGCCGCAGCAGAATCGTTTCTCCGGCAGCCAGCGAACGGATGCAGTCGGGCACGATGCGGTTCTCCGCCCAGTCGCCGCCGCCCAGCACATTGCCCGCGCGGACGGTCATCAGCAGCTTGCCGTGCTGATCATAATCATCCGAAGGCAGGTATGTGTGCCGGTATGCGTGGACGAGCAGCTCCGCGCAGCCCTTGCTGGACGAATACATATCTGAACCGCCGATGCGGTCGGTTTCCCGGTAGCCGTATATCCATTCCTTATTGTCGTAACACTTGTCGCTGGTGACGATGATACCTGCACGGCAGCTGTCGCAGGCCCTTAACTCCTCCAGCACGTTCAGCGTGCCCAGCACGTTCACGTCGTAAGTGGCGCGCGGGTCGCGCCAGGCGCGCAACACGAGCGGCTGCGCGGCCAGATGCAGCACGGCGTCCGGCCGGGCCTGCTCAAATGCGGCGTGCAGCGCGGCGGTATCCCGGATATCCCCCACGATGTGGCGGATGCTGCGCCGGATACCGGACAGCTCGAACACGCCGTTCGGGTGCTCGCTCTCCAGGCTGTAACCGGTGACCTCCGCGCCCAGCGCGCAAAGCCAGATGGTGAGCCACGACCCCTTGAAGCCGGTGTGGCCCATCACAAGTATGCGTTTACCGCTTAACAGGCTGAGTTCTGACGATGTCATAGATGCCTCCAGTGTTTAAGTTGATTGGTATCTGTCTGATGTGATGAGGTCAATGGTACAGATGCCGGTTGGCGCGGTACCAGGCCACCGTTCTGTCCAGGCCCTGCTCCAGGCTGATGACAGGCCGCCAGCCCACCAGTTCCCGTATGCGGCGGGTATCCGGCGACGGCGCCCACACCTCGTTTTGCCGGTAAGGCAGCGCGCCATACCGCACCTCGCTGGTTGAGTCCACCACGGCGCGGATGTGCTCCACGTATTCCTTCAGAGAGCGCAGTTCGCCGGTGCCTGCGTTGAAGACGTGGTCCGTCAGCGACGCGTCGGCCATGCAGGCGGTGAGGGCGGCCGCGATATCAGCTACGTAGCAGTAGTCCCGGCACTGCCCGCAGGGCGTCAGGTTCAGCGGCTTGCCGTCCAGCAGCGTCAGGATCACCTCGCAGAACAGCTTATGCGGCGGCTCTGCTTCGCCATAGATGCCGAAGGGCCGCAGCGTCACGATACCGATGCCGTGCTGCTGTGCATACTGATGGGCGACGATGGTGGCCGCCGCTTTGGCGCTGCCGTAAATGCTTTCCGGGTGCAGCACCGTATCTTCGCTGACGGGGCCTTCGCGGACGCCGTATTCCGCACCGCTCCCCATCGTCACGATGCGCCTGCAGCCGCACCCGCTCATGGCCTCCAGTACGCTGACCACGCCCAGCGCGTTGACACGCAGCGCCTCCCTGATGTCCTGATCCGCCGAATCCACGCCGTAGGCCGCAAGATGGAACACGCCGTCCGGCTGAAAGGCTTTCATCATGTCCGCCACCGCCGGGCCGTCCGCCACATCCGCGGTATAAAGCTGAATATGGTCAGCCATGTCGGCCAGCCGCCACGGCATGACGTCTGAGCGCTCCAGCACAGCCGCCTGCGCACCCAGGGATATGAGGCGGCGGGTGAGGTGAGACCCCACAAACCCGCCGCCGCCCGTCACCAGATATCGCCGGCCCGTTATATCAGCCCGGGACATGGCTCAGCCCATCCCTTCGAGGGAGAAGTAGTTCTGAACGGCGCTGCCTCTTTCAAACAGAGAGGACGTATCGAACCCTCTGGCCCTGATCTCGCTGTAAATATCGCGCAGATGCCTGAGGTATGGCTTGTATATACTCTCGATGATGGCCGGATCAAAATAAAGCGGCTCTTGTTTCCATAGGTCGTATTCATTCTCGCTTAGCACGTTGATGCTGCCGAAGTGGTAGCAGGTCAGCGCTTCGTCGCCGAGCCAGATGTTGCCGCCGTCGGTGTGGACCGGGAGACTGGCCGTGTTGTTCATCACGATGTTCCACGGCGCGGCGAGCAGGCCGTACTGATTGTTCACTTTGATGGAGGTAAACAGATTGGGTATCTGTGTGAGATATTTCTGATCACCCCAACGGCTGGAGTCTGAATGATCGTCGTAGCACCATTGCGTGCATTGCTGTGCCCACCAGTTCAGCGTCTTCAGCGACTCAGGGGCCTTGGTAAACCCGATCAGACCGGCCTGGTACATGCCGTGCTTTGCTTCCAGATCGGCTGTCCCGCGTTGCAGATTCAGGAAGGTTTCATAGCGTTTCCACGTTTCGTGGATGGTCTGCGGGCTGGAGAAGAAGTACATATCCGAGTCGCAGTAAAGCAGGCGCGAGATGTTGTAGCGCTCGAACACATACTGGCACAGCAGCGGCTTGAGCGTCCAGCAGTATTCATACAGCTGTTTGGACGCCTGCGTTTGCTTCACCGCGGGTGTTTCCACCTCGGAAACCCTGATCAGCGTGGCGTTTTCCAGCCGGAAAGCAGAGAGTATGCCGTATGCCATGTCGTCCATGCAGCAAATCCAGATGTGGAAATTGCCCGCATGCTTTTGGAGCGAGCGGTAAAGGGCGAGCGTCCGCGCCGCGTACTGCTTGCTGGCGATGGTGCAGAAGGCATAGATACCATCCCAATTGCTCAAGCTGAGATTGGACTCGGAAAAGATATAGGGTGTCTTGGCGTTTCCGTATGGCTTTTGCGAGAAGAACTGGAGCGGATTGCCGCCCGCCTGTGTCCGTACGGCGGCGATGCTGTCGCGCAGGCTCGCGAGGTACGGGTTATAGACGGCGTTTCGTATGGTCTGGCCGATGGTGATGTTCGACAGGTTCCACAGATCGAAGTGCTGCTCGTCGATGACGTCCAGACATGCGAAGTGATACGCCACCAGCGGGTCGCCGTCTATGGTGATGCCGTTGCCCGACACCGATATCGGGTAGTTGTTGTTGTACACCGTGTTCCATGGAGCCGCGTCAATCCCGCGGTGCGTGGAGACCTTGACCGAACTGAAAAGCCGGGGTATTTCGTCAAGGTATTTCTGATCGCCGTAGAGCCCGATATCCGCCGATGCGGAGCACCAGGCGCGGCATTTGTCGCGCCACCAGCGGACCGCGGCAAGGCCCTGCTCATCGTTGCGGAAACCGATCACGCCCGCCTGATATTGGCCGTATTTCTGCTCTACCCAGTCAAGGTCGCGCTGGCGGCACAGATAGACGGAAGCCTGGCCCCAGTCATCGTACAGCCGCTTCGGGTTGGAGAAGAACGCGACGTCGCTGTCCAGATACACCGCGTCGGGCAACTGCTTCTCTGTGAGCAGGTAGAGAAGGAAGTGGCTCTTGAGCGTCCAGCAGAACTCGCTGGCGCTGCGCTGAGACCTGATGCGGCTGAGTTCACTGTCATTCAGGGCGTCCACCGAAACAGGGACGCACCGGCTGAGGTGCAGCCTGCCAAGCGCCGCAAGCGTGTCGTTGTCGATGCAGCATACGTAGAGCATAAAGTCATTGGAGACAGCCTCCAAAGACCGGTACAGCGTGAGCACCTTGAACAGGTAGGAATTGCCTGCCACCGTACAGAAATGGCAGGTTACCGGAGCGGTGGACGCGCCGGCAGCCGGTCTTGCGTCCTGAACGGCCGGGATGACATGCAGCACAGGCGGGGCCTGCACGGTCTCGGCAGCCTGACGGGATTGCGCGGCTTTCTCCGCCAGAGCGGTCTTGTCGGCCAGCGTATCCTGTATCGCCTGTGAAACCTTTTCGGCCATCTCGACTCCTGCGGCTTCGGCGGCCTGGACCGCCTGTTCGGCCCGGGCCTGCGCGGCCTGATTTTGCGCGGTTTGGATGGCCTGTGCGACCTGATCGGCCAGTGCGGCCCGCACGGCCTGTGCGGTCTGCGCGGCCTGGTCTGTCAAAGCGGCTTGGGTGGCCTGCACAGCCTCAAGAGCCGCCAGCTCAATGTTGCGGCCCGCATTGGCAGTCGTGGATATTCGGGGAGCGTCAGGCGAAGAAGGCCTGGCTGCCTGTGGCATATGCATGATTGCACGGCGTTCAGCGCGTGGAGTGTGCGGCGCCAACTGCATGCGCTGCGTAGCCGGAAAAGCCACGTCGGCCAGCGGTAAGCGCGCCTCATTGATATTTCGCGGGTACATATAAATGCCCCCGCCCGGCGGGTTTTCGCCGGGGGCCAGCTGCATCCGGACGGGCTGGTAATCAGCCGGACGATCCGAAAACAGTGCATTGCCCATACTGTTTCTGTTTTTGTTCATGGGGATGACCTGCCTTGCCTTTCCATAGTTTTATAAGTGTATGTATGGCGGCAAGGCTGCCGCTTTAGATGTCGTATGAGAAATCAAAACTCTTTGGCCGGTGATGACGCATCGCCATGGCCGGTCAGCCGGTGGAAGTTCTGCTGGGCTGTCATCAGATCCTTGTACGTGTCGATACCGATCCAGTAGCCTTCGTGCTTATAGACGGAAAGCTCGTCGATCGCCGTCAGCTTTTTGAGCAGCGTGGTCTCCAACGAGGCGCGCTTGTCGTCCGTCAGGTACTGGAACGCCGCCCGGTTGAAAACAAAGAATCCCGCATTGATGATCAGGCTTAAAAGCGGCTTTTCCTTAAAGGCTGTCGCGGCGCCGTTTTTGACGGTGAGCACGCCGTACTGGCTGCGGTAATCCACGCCGGTGACGGTGGCCAGCCGGTCCATGCTGATATGATGAGCCAGCAGCGCGTCAATATCGATGTTGCCCAGCCCGTCGCCGTAAGTCACGAAAAAGTTTTCCTCGGTGATATACTTCTCGATCATTTTGACGCGTCCGCCCGTCTGCGTTTCCACCCCGGTATCCACAAAGGTGATGGTCCAGTCGTTCGAAAACTCATCCAGATACTCAACGCGGTTGTCGGACAGCGAGAGCTTGTAATCCAGCTGATTGGTATAATAGTGGTTGAAATAGTCCCGTATCATTTCCCCTTTATAACCCAGCGGCAGAATAAAATCCCGCACGCCGTATTTGCTGAAATGGTTCATGATATGCCATATGATTGGTTTGCCGTTTAATTCGGACATCGGCTTGGGCTGTGAGGCCGCCAGCCTGTTCATTCGAAGGCCTTTTCCGCCGCAGAGTATGACCGCTTGCATTTACATTTCCTCCCATTCACAGCTGCGTTGGGCAGCCGCTGTTCCGCGCGAATCCACGCGCTTTGATAGTCCCTGTAATCATATTCATATGCAGATAACATGAATATGTTCATATGGGCATATTCATATAGTCTATGTGATAAGCGGTTTGCCGAGTAAAAGGCACACCTGTCAACTGGCTTATCAGGGTGTCTTCAAAAAGAAATCGTATACGCTTTGACCGGTATTTTGATGCTTGCTCTGGCCTCCCATTTTTTTATTTAATGTATGTAGCGGATGATAAGTGAAATGTACATTCACTATATCATACGCCTGACAAAAGGCTTGTGTGACTGTAGACAACAGTTTTGGGACAAGGGTAACATGACGTATATGGCCGTGTAAAAAAAGCTGGAAAAAAGGCTGCAAAACAGCCGTTTTTTCTGTTGACACACAAAGTTAGCCATGTTAAACTTGTCGTGTTAGATAAAGCTAACTTGCGCGACGGAATTCTGTGGCGCTGTGATATAATAAGTCTGCCTTGGCGGCATGCTGCTGCTTGGCGGATGAGAGCACATAAGGAGAGAATTGTCATGACGTTAAAACAGGTTTCGAGCGGGAACACCGTAAAGGTCGTGAAGCTGGAGGGCGAAGGCGCCGTGAAGCGCCGGATCATGGATATGGGCATCACCAAGGGCACGCAGATCGAGGTGCGCAAGGTCGCGCCGCTGGGAGACCCCATCGAGGTAACGGTAAGGGGATACGAGCTGTCGGTGAGGAAGGCGGACGCCGACAAAATCATTGTGGAGTGACTATTTTTTTGTCCTGTGAATTAGATAGAGCTAACATTTCAGGGCAATTTTGAGGAGGGGCATATGTCTTTGAAGATCGCGCTGGCGGGGAACCCCAACAGCGGAAAGACCACACTGTTCAACGCGCTGACAGGCAGCACGCAATACGTGGGCAACTGGCCGGGTGTAACGGTGGAGAAGAAGGAAGGGCGCTTGCGCCGGCACAAAAGCGACGTGATCGTGGTGGATCTGCCGGGTATCTATTCGCTGTCGCCCTATACGCTGGAAGAGGTGATCGCGCGGGATTTCATACTGAAGGAGAAGCCCGACGTCATCATCAACATCGTGGACGCCTCCAATCTGGAGCGCAATCTGTACCTGACCACGCAGATCATTGAGCTGGGCGTGCCCGCGGTGGTGGCGCTCAACATGATCGACATCGTGCGGAAGAACGGCGACGAGATCGACTATGCCGCGCTTGAGAAAAGCCTGGGCTGCCCCGTGGTGCCCATCTCGGCGGCAAGGAACACCGGGCTGGACGCGCTGGTGGACAAAGCGACAACGCTGGCGGAGCGCAAGCCGACGCCGCTGGGCTTCTCCTCAGATGTGGAAGCGGCGCTGGAGAAAATTTCGAAAGCCGTTGCGGCTGAAAAGACTCTGGGAACATACAATTCGCGCTGGCTGTCCGTCAAGCTGTTCGAGCGGGACGAGGACCTGCTGAAAAAGGTGAAACTGCCGGAGGCTCTGGCGCAGCAGGTGGAAGCGATCGTCTCGGCGGCGGAGAGCGCGCTGGACGACGATTCGGAGAGCATCATCACCAACGAACGTTATGATTCCGTGGGGGCGCTGCTGTCCGGCGCGTATAAGAAGAAAGCACGTCCCAAGCTGTCCACCTCGGATAAGATCGACAAGGTGCTCACCAACCGCTGGCTGGCGCTGCCGATATTCTTCCTTATCATGTGGGGCGTTTATTACGTGTCGATCCAGACGGTAGGCGACTGGACCATCGGCTGGGTGGAAGAACTCATCGGCTGGATATCCGGCGGTGCGGAAAGCCTGCTGGTCGGCTGGGGCGCTTCGCAGTGGATATTGAGCCTGGTGCTTGACGGCATCATCGGCGGCGTGGGCGCGGTGCTGGTATTCGTGCCGCAGCTGATGATTCTGTACCTGTTCATTTCGATACTTGAAGACTGCGGCTACATGGCGCGCGTCGCGTTCATCATGGACCGCATATTCCGCCGGTTCGGCCTCTCGGGCAAGTCGTTCATCCCGATGCTGATCGGCACGGGCTGCTCGGTGCCTGCGGTAATGGCCTCGCGTACCATCGAGAACGACAATGACCGTAAGATGACCATCATGCTGACGCCGTTCATACCCTGCGGCGCAAAGCTGCCGGTGTTCGCGCTGTTTGTGGCCATGGTGTTCAGCGAAGCGACATGGGTGGGACCGTCCATGTACATCGTGGGCATTGTGATGGTGATCCTCTCCGGCCTGGTGCTGAAACGGACGAAGCTGTTTGCGGGCAAGCCCGCGCCGTTCGTGATGGAGCTGCCGGCCTACAAGCTGCCCCGCGCGAAGGGCGTGGTGATCCACATGTGGGAAAAGGGCAAGGCGTTCATCATCAAAGCCGGAACGATCATATTCATCGCGTGCGCCGTCATCTGGTTCCTGCAGTCGTTCAGCTTCTCGTTCCAGTATCTTGAGCCTGAACAGATCGACCAGAGCATCCTCGCGGGTATCGGGACGGTGCTGGCGCCGATATTCGCGCCGCTGGGCTTCGGCAACTGGATGTCTGCCGTAGCGGCGGTGACGGGGATGGTGGCCAAGGAGGTCGTGGTGTCCACATTCGCGATGCTGAGCGCGCACACGGCGTTGATCTTTACGTCGGTAACGGCCTACGCGTTCATGATCTTTACGTTGCTGGCGGCGCCGTGCTTTGCGGCCATCGGCGCGATACGGCGCGAGATGGGCACATGGAAATGGACGCTGATCGCGATCGGCTATCAGACGGGCCTTGCTTATGTGATGGCGACGCTGGTGAATCTGGTAGGCAGCGCGATATTCCCCAACCTGCCGCAGATGCCAATCGCTGGCGAAGTGGAAGCTGCGGGCGAGGGCGCGATCACCAGTGTGGCGCTGCTGGAAAACCCGATGGTCTACATTCTGGGCGTGGTGCTGCTGGCGGTGATCGTGATCGCGATCGTGTCGCTGTTCAAGCGCGGCGGCGGGAAGGACCGCACATTGCCGGGGGCGAGCTGCTGATTCTGAACAGATTTTCAAGGCATTCGATAAGAGCTGTCATAATGACGGCTCTTTTTTGCTGCGCTTTCGGGTATGGACTGCAAAACGGCCACACAGCCAGAATGCGTTATCATGACGGACGCCACTGATGCCTGATGTCAAGCAGGACCGATCTGGCGAGCAGCGATAAATCCCGGACGGCTAAATTTATTGGATGGGATGACGTAAGCCCTGAAAAGTGATAAACTTTTTCATATGCTGGTTTGGTCATGAGGAGACGTTATGGTAAAATATCTGCTGGCGCACGACCTCGGCACATCGGGCAACAAGGCCACGCTGTTTGATACGGATGGACGGCTGGTCAAAAGCGTTGTGCACGCCTATGGGACGCACTATTTCAACGCCAATTGGGCGGAGCAAAACCCGCGGGACTGGTGGCGGGCCGTCTGCGAGTCGACACGCGGGATACTGGACGGCATTGAACCCGAAAGGGTGGTCTGCGTCTGTTTTTCGGGGCAGATGATGGGCTGCGTGTGTGTGGATGAGCAGGGCGAAGCGCTGCGCGACGCGATCATCTGGGCGGACCAGCGCGCGCAGGCCGAGGCGGGCGAAATCGCCCGGCACATATCGCCCGAGCGGTTTTACCGCATTTCCGGCCACCGCAACAGCGCGTCGTACGGATTGCAGAAGCTGATGTGGGTGAAAAACCACGAGCCGGAGATCTACGCGCGCACTTACAAGATACTGAACGCCAAGGACTATATCGTCGGGCGGCTGACGGGGAAGATACTTTCGGAATACACCGACGCGACGGGTACGACGGCCCTCGACATCAACACGCTGGAATGGTCAAAAGAGATCGTGGACGCGTCCGGCATCGACGGCGCCAAGCTGCCGCAGCTTGAAGCTTCCACCTTTTCGCCGGGCGGCGTGACCGCGGCGGCGGCGAAACTGACGGGATTGAAGGAGGGGACGCCCGTCGTGATGGGCGGCGGAGACGGGCCGTGCGCGGCGCTGGGCGCGGGCGTGATCAGCGAAGGGCGTTGTTACAGCTACGTCGGTTCGTCCGCTTGGATCAGCATGGGCACGCGGGCGCCGGTGTTCGACGACGACATGCGCACGTTCAACTGGGTGCACAGCGTGCCCGGCATCATCATGCCGTGCGGCACGATGCAGTCCGCGGGCGGCTCATACAGCTGGCTCAAGCGCGAGATCTGCCGCATCGAGGCGCAGACGGCGCAGCAGACGGGCGAGGACATTTACGAGATCATCAACCGCGAGATCGAAGCCTCTGCGCCGGGTGCGAACGGCATCCTGTTCCTGCCGTATCTGCTGGGAGAGCGCAGCCCGCGCTGGAATCCGGACGCGCAGGGCGCTTTTGTGGGACTCAAGATGGAAAGCCGCCGGGAGGACATGCTGCGCGCCGTGATGGAAGGCGTCACGTACAACATGCGCATCATACTGGACATCTTCCGGCAGCATATGGACCTCGGCGATATCGTCGTGATCGGCGGGGGCGCGAAGGGCGCGACGTGGCGGCAGATGATGGCGGATATCTATGAAGCCCGCATCATGAAGCCGGTGATGCTGGAGGAAGCCACCAGCATGGGCGCGGCGGTGACGGGCGGCGTGGGCGTGGGCGTATTCTCGGGCTTCGACGCCATCGAACGGTTTATCCGTATCGATCAGGTGCATGAGCCGAACCCGGACACCCAAGCGGCTTACCGGCGGACCTTAGGGCTGTTCGACGAATGCTATCGGACGCTGGAGCCGTTCTACAGGCGGCTCAAATCCGACAGTTGATAAGGCGGCGTCCAGGCTGTTTAAGATGCTGTATGCCGGTAGCCGGACAAGGGTGGACCGGCCATTATATTTGAATGGGAGATTGAGGGATGATCAGAACAATACTGGGGGATATCGCACCGGACAAGCTTGGCTGGTGCCAGTGCCATGAGCATCTGTTTCTGGCGGACGGGCCGTCCCGCAAGGTGAGCGGTTCGCTGTATATGGACGATTACGGCAAGTCGCTGGCGGAACTGAAGTTATATAAAAACGCGGGCGGCGTCAGCCTGGTGGACGCGCAGCCGCACGGGTGCGGGCGCATGGCGGCGGAGCTGGTGCGGGCGTCGCAGGAATCCGGCGTCAACATCGTATCGGTGACCGGCTTCCACAAGACGGAGTTCATGGAAGCGGGCGTGCTGGACAAGGGCGGCGACGCGCTCACCCGCATCTACATCGACGAGGTGACGAAGGGCATGGACGGGCTGTCCGCGCGGGCGGGCATCATGAAATGCGCGGCGGTGCCGGGTGAGATGGATGCGAACGCCGATTATGCCATGCTGTTCGAAGCGGCGGCGCAGGCCGCGGCGGAGACGGGCGCGCCGGTGCTGGTACACATGGACACGAATGCGGACGCGATGAAGCTGCTGTCATATTTCGGGCGGTTTGGCATCGAACCGGGCCGTGTGATCATCTGCCACATGGACCGGGCCTGCGCCGACATCAAGGTGCACGAGGCGGTGGCGGAAGCGGGTGCATATCTCGAATACGATACCATCCACCGCCTGAAATACAAGAGCGACGAGGACGAGCTTTCTCTGATCGCGCACATGGTGGAGCGTGGTTTTGGGCCTAAGCTGCTGGTGGGCATGGACACCACCAACGAGCGCTTGAAAAGCTATGGCGCGGCGTTCGGGCTGGACTTCATACTGGAGACGTTCAGCGGCATGCTGGCGGCGCGCATCGGGCAGGCCGCGGTGGAGACCATCACGACCGGGAACCCGGCCAAAGCGCTGGCGATGTCCGAATAACATATTGCCATCCGTATACCGAAAGGTATGGGATCTTACACCTGGAAGGCGCCATGAAAATGGCGTTTTTTAGTTAGCGGGAAAAATATTAAATTTTTTGTATTCTGTTCTTGGATGCTTTTTATGACCAAAGACATATGGCCCGATTCACGGGTGCCAATATCAAGCAGAATATTTTCAACCAGCCGTGCAAAGCCTAATTTCATGGAGATGAGCATATGGTGATTGGCATACCGAACGGTCTTCTTATTTGCATTTACCGCGAGTTCGCGCGCGCGTTTTTTTCCGGGATGGGCGCGGAGGTGGTGGTATCGCCGGGCACGGACAAGGCGATCTTGGATGCGGGCGTGCGCAGCTGCGAGAGCGAAGCCTGTCTGCCCGTGAAGCTGTTCTCCGGGCACGTGTCGTGGCTGGCTGATCGCTGCGACGCCATACTGGTGCCGCGGCTGATGCGCGTGACGCACAGGCAGAGCGTTTGCCCGATGTTCTGCGGGCTCTCGGAGCTGGCGCGCAAGGCGGCGGACGGCACAAGGCTGATCGATGTGCCGTTGTACGCGCTGGAGGGCGGCGGTCTGCGGGCGTGGGCCCGGGAAACGGGCCGGATCGTGGGTGCGGGCCGCCATTGGGCCGACGCGTACGAACGCGCGCTGGCCGCTCAGAAAATGCAGATCGCCGGGATCAGTGATACGGGATATCCGCATACCGTGGCGCTGATCGGCCATGCCTATAACATCTGCGACCGCTTCGTCAACATGGACCTGATCCGCAAGCTGCACGCATTGGGCATCGGCGTGGTCACGCACGAACGGGTGGACGACGCGGACATCGCCGCCCAGATGAAGACGCTCACCAAGCCGCCGTTCTGGTATTACGCCCAGCGGTATTACGGCGCGGCGCTGCACCTCGTCCGCAGCGGGCAGGTGCACGGCGTCATCTATGTGTCCGCGTTTGGCTGCGGCGTGGATTCGGTGGTGGAAGCGCTGATACGCGACGCGTCGGGAGGCTGCGCCATGATGACGCTGAAGCTGGACGAACACACCGGAGAAGCGGGTTTTGACACGCGGCTGGAGGCTTTCGCGGATATGCTGCAAAGGAGGAACACGATTGGTTATCACGATACCCCGGCTGGGGAATACGCATATGGCCATGCGGGCGCTGTTTGACGCGCTCGGCATCCCGTTTGTGGTGCCGGAAAACAACAGGACGATCATGCAGCGCGGTGCGGCTGTTGCGCCTGAGGATATGTGTTTGCCCTTCAAGATCATGATGGGCAATTTTATAGATGGCATTGAGAGGGGCGCAGACACCGTGCTGATCACGGGGAGCTGCGGCCCCTGCCGCTTTGGCGAATACGGCGAGCTGTTCGGCAGGCTGCTGAAAAAGGCGGGTTACCCGGCGGAGGTGATCGTGATCGACGCGCCGTCCGAGATCGGCCTGAATGCGCTGCTGGAGCGGTTTGGACACATCGCGCAGGCCAGCCGCGTATCGAGGGCAGCCAAGCTGGCCGCGTTGCGCCAGGCTTACCGGATACTGAAGCAGGCGGACGCGCTGGACGCGGCGGCGCACAAAACGGCCGGATATGAAACCTGCCCCGGCGCGTGCGGGCGCGAGCTGGACGCGTGCCGCTGCGACATGTGCGCCAGCGGAAGCATCGGCGCGGCGCTGGACACGCTGAAGCAGCACCGCCGGAACATGCGGCATATCGCCGTGGACCCATCAAAAAGACCGCTGCGCGTCGCCATCGCGGGGGAAGTGTATTCGATGTTCGAGCCGTTCGCGAATCTCAATATCGAAGAGCGGCTGATGCGGGCGGGCGTGTCCACACAGCGTCTGCTGACGCCCTCGTGGTGGCTGAAGGACCTGGCATTAAAGCCGCTGCATTTGAACTCGCCTGAGGTGAAAAGGGCCTCCGGGCCGTTCCTGCCCGTGAGCGTGGGCGGACACGCGCGGGAGACCATCGCCCATGCCGTCAGCGCGAAAAAGGCGGGTATGGACGGCGTGATCCAGATATTCCCGATGGGCTGCATGCCCGAGATCGTCGCCAAGGCGGTGCTGCCTTCCACAGGACTGCCGTTGCTCACGCTGGTGGTGGACGAGATGACGGGCGACGCGGGCTACGATACGCGCATTGAAGCGTTTCTGGATATGCTGGCCGTAAGGCGGAGGCGGGCGGCGTTATGGGCATAGGCGATAAACTTTCGCTGGGAATCGACGTCGGTTCCGTCAGCACCAATTTCGTGGTGACGGACGCGCAAGGAGAACTCAAGGCGCGGCTGTATCTGCCCACCAACGGGAGGCCGCTGGACGCGCTGCGCGCAGGCCTCTCGGAGCTGGCGGGACAATTCAGCGACGCGGACATCGGCTCGTGCGGGGTGACGGGGAGCGGGCGGCAGCTGGCCGCTGCGGTCGTGGGCGCGGATATCATCAAGAACGAGATTACGACGCACGCGGTGGCGGCTTGCTTCGCGCAGCCGGACGTGCGCACGATCCTCGAGATCGGCGGGCAGGACTCCAAGATCATCTATATAGAAGACGGCATGGTAACGGATTTCGCGATGAACACGGTGTGCGCCGCGGGAACAGGCTCGTTTCTGGACAGGCAGGCGCAACGGCTGAGCATGCCCATCGAGGAGTTTGGCGCGTGCGCGCTGCGCAGCACGTCGCCGGTGCGCATCGCGGGGCGCTGCGCGGTGTTCGCCGAGTCGGACATGATCAGCAAGCAGCAGGCGGGGCACAGCACCGAGGACATCGTCGCCGGGCTGTGCGAAGCGCTGGTGCGCAACTATCTCAACAACCTCGCGAGCCATCGGCAGCCGGAGCCGCCGGTCCTGTTTCAGGGCGGCGTGGCGGCCAACGCGGGCATCGTCGCGGCGTTCGAAAAAGCGCTGAACACGCGCATCATCGTCCCGCCGCACCACGATGTGATGGGCGCGTACGGCGCGGCGCTGATGGCATGCGAAGCCGGAGGTCTGACGAAATTTCTGGGCTTCGGCTGCACGGCGGACGACCTTTGCGCCAAGGGCTCTGAATGCGGCGGCTGCGCCAACCGCTGCGAGGTGGTGGCATTGCAGCGAAACGGCGAACCCGTGGCCTACTGGGGCGACCGGTGCGGCAAATGGAGCGCGAAGCCTACCGGCAGCGCGGCGCCTTCACATCAGCAGAGTAAGGGAGCGTGAATTCGGGGATCCCGCTGGCATACGGGGCGATCTGGTACTGCTGAAAGTAGACCACCACGCCCGACGGACTGAGGAAAAAGCTGCGCGGGTTGAAGCTCTGCGCCACGTTCTTCTCATAATCGTCGAAATACATGCCGGTGTCCTCTGCAAGCTGGGCGGCGATCTGCGCGTTCACGGAGTCCAGCACGAACGCGGGGTATGGCACAGGCGCCGCGAAGAAGCCGGCCAGCGGCAGGCGGCGCGCGCTTTTCAGATCCCATGTGTCCGACGAGCGGATGGTGTTGCCGTGGGCGCCGCCGGTATACTGGTAGTTGTCCGCGTACAGGCTGACGGTGCAGTTCTCGTTGTACGTGATGGTGTGCACCATCATCGCTTCGTATCCATGAAAAGGGTAGTCGTGAGACCGCGCAGATTCAAAATCCCGCACGGCCTGCGGGTAGAGTATCTGCCGGTAGCGCTGGCGCTGCAGCAACGCGCGCGTGCGGTAATACCGGTTCATTTCGTTGACGGCGACGCGGAATACAGCGGAGGTAAACTCCGGATAGCGGATGGTGTATTTCAGCACCGGCTCATTTTGATACATCATGGTCTCTTCCATCACCTGCTCGCGTACGGCAATCGGGTCACCGATCATGGGAACCCCTCCTTTCATCCATCTATCACTAATCTATTCATCACGCGTCTCCGTAAGACCGGCCCCGGTCAGCAAAACGGCGTACAGGAAAGAGTTTAAAATAATGCGCATATTGTGTTTGTATACAGCCTCCGGCGAATGCTATAATGACAGTAGAAATGCTATAATCAGGAAGAGACCGGAGGAAACACATATGAACAGAACGGAATTCGGCAAACTGAAGGACGGGCGCACGGCATACCTTTACACCATCCGCAACGGGAACGGGCTGGAAGCGGAGATCACCGATTTCGGCGGTATCGTCACCAAGCTGTTCGTCCCCGACAAAAACGGGCAGCCGGTGGATATCGTGCTGGGGTTCGACACGCTGGCGGAATACGAGGTGAACCCGCCGTATCTGGGCGCCATCATCGGGCGGTGCGCCAACCGCATTGCGGGTGGCAAATTCACGCTGGACGGCGCGGCATATACGGTGGACTGCAACGAGGGCGGCAGCAACCATCTGCACGGCGGCTACGTGGGCTTCGATAAAAAGCTGTGGCAGGCCGCGCAGACGTCCGAGGACAGCCTGACGCTGGCGCTGTTCAGTGAGGACGGCGACCAGGGGTATCCGGGCAACCTCGTCGTGGGCGTGACATATACGCTGACAGCGGATGACGCGCTGGTGATCACCTACCGCGGGATGAGCGACAAGAAGACGCTGCTGAACCTGACCAACCATACCTACTTCAATCTGGCGGGGCAGGCGGCGGACACCGTATACAGCCAGTGGCTGCGCATCGAGGCGGACGAGACCACCGAGATCACCGCGAATCTGGCGCTGACCGGCAGGCTGCTCGACGTGACGGGCACGCCGCTGGATTTCCGCAAACCCAAGCAGCTGGGAGCGGACATCGTGTCCCCCTACGGGCAGATGACGCTGGCTGGCGGTTTCGACCACAACTATGTGTTAAAGCCCGGTGCGACGGCGTCGGCTTACAGCGAGGAGACGGGCATTACGATGGCGGTGCGCACCGACAGACCGGGCGTGCAGCTGTATTCGGGCAACTTCATTCCGGACGACCTGACGTTCAAGGGCGGCCGCAAGTCGCAAAAGAACCGCGGGTTCTGCCTGGAAACGCAGTTTGTGCCGGATGCCATCAACCACCCGGAATTCACAAGCCCCATCTTAGAGCCCGGCGTGCCGGATGAGACGGAGACGCGCTTCGAGTTCAGCGCCGGAAAGCCTGCCTGGATGGCGTAATAAGTTTAAGGGATATATCCCTCGCGTGCCCAACAGACGTAAGAGAATACCATCACGTGTCTTTTGCTCCTTTTCTTCAAGAAAAGGAGCGGGTGCAGGGGCGGAGCCCTTGCATTCTTTTTGTACTTAAAAACCAAAGTAATGTAAAGTGAACGCGCGGGAAATATTAATAGCATCAGCATGAGAAAGGAAACAAGCGATGCATGCGATGTTTAAAGGGGCGATCAGCTTCGGGCTGGTCAGCATCCCCATAAAGATGTTTGCCGCGACGGAGGAGAAGGATATCCGCTTCCGCTCGATACACAAGAAATGCCACACGCCCGTCAAATACAAGAAGGTGTGCCCGCTCTGCAATGAGGAGGTGGGTCCGGACGACATCGTCAAGGGCTTCGAGTACGAGCCCGGCAAGTTCGTCATCGTGTCGGAGGAGGATATCGCGTCCGCCAAGGCCGAGGTGCAGGCGCGCACCATCGAGATCGTGGATTTCGTGAACATGTCCGAAATCGACCCCATCTACTACGACAAGACGTATTACCTCGCGCCGCAGCCTGAGGTGGCGGCCAGCGCCAAGGCGTACAACCTGCTGCGGGAAGCCATGGCGCGTTCGGGACGCATCGCGGTGGCGCGCGTAACGATGCGCGACAAGCAGACGCTGTGCGTGCTGCGCATCTATGGCGAAGCGCTGGTGATGGAGACGATATTCTATCCCGACGAGATACGCCCCGTGGCCGAGGTGCCCGCGCTGCCGCATGACATGAAGACGGATGAGAAGGAGATGGACATCGCGGAGAAGCTGATCGGTAACCTGACGGCGGCGTTCGATCCGTCCAAATACACCGACACCTACCGCGAGGCGCTGCGCCGAATCATCGAAGACCGCATCGCGGGGCGGCAGGTGGTATCGCAGCCGGACGCGCCGGAATCCAACGTGATCGACCTGATGGAGGCGCTCAAGGCCAGCGTGGAGCGGACGGAGCAGGAGAAAGCGAAAAAGGCCCCGCCCAAACGGCAGGCGAAGTAGCGTGTATCCCTGCATGGAACCGCTGAGGGTGCCGCAGATGGGGCGGAGAGCGGCTTTATCCATCAGATCAAATGGGACGTGTGCGCGGCCTCGCGGCGGTGGACAGTGGCAGCGTGCGCGTGTTCGGCAAAAGCGGGCGGGATTGCACCTCGCAGTACCCCGAGCTGGCGATGCTGCTCAAACAGATGGACGCCGCACAGGCGTTGATCGACGGCGAGATCGTCGCGTTCGTGGACGGACGTCCGTCGGTTTACCATGTATTGAGCGCGGCCGGTCTTACGGCGGGCGCAACGCCAGCAGTTGAGCGGTGGTGCGGGGTTCCCGAAAAGCGCAGCCTTTTGGGGTGCTGATGCGGAGGCAGGGCCTCCACAGTCTTAGAAAGGAGAAGCATTCTGATGAAGCTGACGGTGCAGGGGCGTGACATCACGCTGAACAATCCGGACAAACCGCTGTGGCCGGACATCGGCGTCACCAAGGCGGAATACCTGAAGGCGCTGGCCGGGCTCGCGCCGTATCTTATCCCGCACACGGCGGGCAAGCCGCTGACCTGTCTGCGCTACCCGCACGGTGTGGGCGACGAGTTCTTCTACCAGAAACGGCCGCCGAACGGCGCGCCCGATTGGGTGAAAACGATGCTGGCGGACGGGGACGAGTTCGTGGATATGGACAGCCTGCCAACGCTGGTGTGGCTGGGGACGATGGCGGCGCTGGAGTTCCACACGCCGTTCGGGGATGCGGCGGGCACGCTGACGGCGCTGGTGTTCGATCTCGACCCCTCGGAGGGGCAGACGTTTGAGGATGTGCGGGAATGCGCGCTGATCGTCCATGAGACACTGGCACAGCTGGGCGTGGCGAGCTACGCTAAAACGTCGGGCGCGTCCGGGCTGCAGGTGTATATCCCCACACGGCGCATGACGTTCGCGGAAGGGCGGCGCGTCAACCTGTTCTTCGGGCAGTATTTCGCTTCCAAGCACCCCGAAAAGATCACGATCGAGCGCATCGTCAAAAACCGGGGGCGCAAGCTGTATTTCGACTATCTGCAGATGGGGCCGGGCAAGAGCATCGTGTCGGTGTATTCACCGCGCGCCGTGCCGTGCGGGGCCATTTCGATGCCGGTGAAGTGGGACGAGCTGGCTCACGGCGCGATGCCGTGCGACTTCAACCTGACAAATGCGGTGCAGCGGCTGGAGAAGACGGGCGATCTGTTCGCGCCCATACTGGCGGAAGGGATGGCCATTCCGGCGCTGGAAGAGATATTAAAGCGTGACAATGTGTTGAGATTGGTGCCGACTTGATGGCACAGCGGTATTTTAGGGGTGCTGCCCCCAGGTCCAGCTTAAGGGATTCATCCCTTAAGAATCCCACTGGGAATGTGGCATTTTCGCTTTGAAGCTTTCATCCTTGACATTGAGATTTAAAGCTGGTACGGTATTAGCAGCAAAACAAAAAGGAGTATCGATCAGCCGATGAAGAGACAGTAATCCGACAATTGAAGGGCTTATGGCCGATTTTGAGGGATTACTGTATGCAAATATAGAAAACAAGGCGGGAATATTGTCCGCGTAAAGGTATGCGCGCATGCCGTAATCCTCTCTGTAAAGGAGTGGATTTTTTTGTTACTGGAAATAAACAAACTGGAAATGAGCTATGGGACAAGGAAGCTGTTCTCGCTGGAGCGGCTGGCGGTCTATGAGGGCGATAAAGTCGCGGTGGTGGGCGCCAACGGGGCGGGCAAAACGACGCTGCTACGCCTCATCACGGGCGAGGAACAGCCGGACGCCGGGCGTATCACGGTGAGGGGGCAGGTCGGCGTTATCCCGCAGCTGGGGACGCCGGAGGATGAGGCAGCTGACGCACGTGCGGCGGAACGGATGGGCTTCGCGCTGGACGGCACGCACAGCGGGGGAGAGCGCACCAAGGCGCTGATCGCCGCCGCGTTCGCGGACCGGCCGGACCTGCTGCTGGCCGACGAGCCGACGACCAACCTTGACATGGACGGCATCGAGCAGCTGGAGAGCATGCTGTGCGCGTTTCACGGCGCTCTGCTGCTGATATCGCACGACCGGATGCTGCTTTCGAACGTGTGCAACAAGATGCTGGATCTGGACGGCGGTGAATTCACGCTGTATTCCTGCGGCTTCGACGACTATCTCGACCAGAAGGAGCGCGAGAAAGCGGAGCGGCAGTCGCGGTATGACGCGTACGCTGCCGAGCGTGAACGGCTGGGACAGGTGGCCGCGGAGAAAGCCCGGCAGTCTGCCGGCGTCAAAAAAACGCCCAAGCGCATGGGCAACTCGGAAGCGCGGCTGCACAAGATGGGCGGGCAGAAGCAGAAGGAGAAGCTGGACCGCGCCGCCAAGGCGGCAAAAAGCCGGCTGGAGCAGCTGGAGAAGGTGGACAGGCCGTGGCGCCAGAAGCCGATCGCGTTCGACATACGCTCCGGCGCGCTGCACAACCCGGTGCTGGTCAGCGCGGACGACGTGACGGTGAGATACGGGGAACGCTTGATACTGGACAATTGCCGTTTCACGATACCCAATGGGCAGAAGACGGCGCTGATCGGGCCGAACGGCGCGGGCAAAACGACGCTGCTAAACCTCATTGCGGAACGGGGCGAGGGGATCAACGCGTGCGCGGGCCTGAAGATCGGCTACTACCGGCAGGATACCGGCGGCCTTGACGACAATGAAAGCATACTGCAGAACGCGATGGCGCATGCGGTGTACGACGAGACGTTTGTGCGCACTATCCTCGCCCGGCTGTTGTTCCGGCGGGATGAGCTGCATCACCCGGCGGGCGTTTTAAGCGGCGGCGAGCGCCTGAAGCTGGCGCTGGCGCGCGTGGTGCTGAGCGATTTCAACCTGCTGATACTGGATGAGCCGACGAACTTTCTGGATATCGCCTCGCGGGAGGCGCTCACGGACGTGCTGGCGGCTTACCCGGGCGCGGTGCTGTTCGCCTCGCACGACCGGGCGTTCATCTCCGCCGTGGCGGACCGGATCATCCGCATCGAAGACGGCAAGACACGCGCTTTCGAGGGCGGATATGACGCGTACCTGTCATCGATAGATGCGCAAAAGGGCTAAACTCTGTACTTTTCGGACAAGCCGTGGTATGATAAGAAAAAACTAATGGGAAGTGATCCTGCATATGAAGAAAATAACGCTGATCCTGCTTGTGGTCGTGCTCGTCTTCTCGATCGGCGTGCCGGTATCGCTGGGCGCGCCCGAGGGTTTTGTGATGCTCAAGCAGGACGACAGCGGCGCGGCGGTTTTCAGGGTTCAGATGCGCCTGAGGGACCTCGGTTATCTGAATTATCGCCCCACCGGTATGTATAAAGGCATGACGCAGTCGGCGGTCGTCGAATTCCAGACCAACAACGGCCTGGACGCCGATGGACGCGTGGGCGAGATGACGTACGACAAGCTGTTTGCCATGGACGCGGTCAGAAAGCCCAAGGCGGCCAACATCGTGGTGAAAACCGGGCCGGAGCTTCAGGGCAATCCCTCCTTCGGCGAGGCGGCGGACTGGTCCACCGTGGTCAACGCGGAGATCCCCGTGGGGACGACGTTCACGGTCACCGACTTCAATTCCGGCACATCCTTCTCGGTGATCCGTTCCGGCGGGACAGGCCATGCGGACGTGGAGACGTCTGACGCGACGGCCTATGACGCCTTCCTCCAGTGCTTCGGCGGCGAGCCCACATGGGAGAAACGCGCCGTGCTGGTGACGGTGGGCGACAAGGTTTACGCGGCGTCGCTGCTGGGCCATACGGACGGAGCGGACACGATCGCGGACAACGGCATGACCGGGCATGTGTGCCTGTACTTCTCGGGCAGCACGTCGGACGTGCTGGGCTTCGAGGACAAGGAGCACAAACGGTATGTGCTGACGGCGGCGGGCCAGCAGTAAAGCAAAAATAATGAAAGGACGCGGGATGTGATCTCAGCGTCCTTTTTTGTTGGGGCGGTTTATTCAGCTTCACCGGCAATGACGGCTTCCAGTCTGAGGGCAGGACGTCTTTTCCGGGCCCTTGACGGGGCTATTTCAAAAAAGCTGATGAAATTAACGCGTTAAATGGGAATGCGGGTTTAGCTGCCATTATGAGGAAGCTGGCCAGACGCTATATCGTAAGCTCCATGAACCCGACCGTGAACGGCAGGTGCGGGAACAATTTGGTGCCGGTGTGCACGAAGCCATGTGCCGCATACCAGTTCTTCAGCACCGTGTTTTCCTCAATGATGCCGATGGTGATGAGGCCTCCGCCCATGCTGCGCACGATGCCGCACGCGTGTTCCAGCAGCCGGACGCCAAACCCCAGGTGCCGGTAGTCCGGCAGCACGGCGAGCTTGCCAAGCTCGAACACGCCGCCGTCCTTCTGCGACAGCTGCACGAAACCGGCCAACATATCATCCGCAACAGCCCGATTATCCGGTTGCCCCGGTTCCATTCGGACGCCAGCCGCTCCGTGCGGAGGAATGCGCCGTTGGTGGGGCAGTTGTCCCCGGTCAGGCCAAAGTCGGCGGCAACGGTGGCAAAGCTGTTTCGGATGACCCCGGTACATGCGCCCAGCTCGTCAAAAAGCACAGCGCGTATGATCTCTTTCTCCATGGCCCCTCCCTGTCTAAAAATGCGGATACCATAAGAGCGCGCCCGAAAGCGCGCTCCCTGCTGCTGTGTTATATAAGTAAGCTAGAGGATCGTTTTCTCCCTGATCTCCCGGAGCAGCGTTTCCATAAACGCGTCGCCTTCCATCTCGCCAAGGTCGCCCACGCCGCGCTTGCGGATGGCGAGCGTGCCCTTATCCACCTCGTTGTCGCCCGCGACGACCATGTACGGGATGCGCTCGAAGCGCCCCTCGCGGATCTTGTAGCCGATCTTCTCGCTGCGGTCGTCCACCGTCACGCGTACGCCAGCCGCGCGCAGTTTTTTTGCCCACTCCTGCAAATAAGGCAGGCTGCGGTCGGTGATGGACATCAGGCGCACCTGTTCGGGCGCAATCCACAGCGGCAGCGCGCCTGCGTATTTCTCGATCAGCATCGCCAGCGTGCGCTCGTAGCAGCCGATGGACGAGCGGTGGATGACGTACGGACGCTGTTTGTCGCCGTTGCTGTCGATGTAGTGCATGTCGAAACGGGTGGGCAGCGCGAAGTCGATCTGCACCGTGAACAACGTGTCCTCCTTGCCGAACACATTCTTGAACTGCAGGTCCAGCTTGGGGCCGTAGAACGCGGCCTCGCCGTCCGCCTCCGTGTAATCGAGGCCGATCTCGTCGAGGATGCCCTTCATCAGCCGCTGCGTGGTTTCCCAGGCCTGCGGGTCGTTGATGTATTTCTCCGTGTTGTTCGGGTCCCATTTGGAGAAGCGGTATTTGATATCGTCCTGAACGCCGATGCACTTCATCATGTACTGGATCAGATCCACCACGTTCTTGAACTCCTCCGCCACCTGGTCCGGGCGGCAGATGATGTGCGCGTCGGCCAGCGTGAACTGGCGCACACGGATCAGGCCGTGCATCTCGCCGGACGCCTCGTTGCGGAACAGCGTGGCGTTTTCGCTGTAGCGGATGGGCAGCTCGCGGTAGCTGTGCAGCTCAGAATTATAAATCATGAACTGGAACGGGCAGTCCATGGGGCGCAGTGCCAGCACCTCTTCACCCTTCTTCTCGTCGCCCAATACGAACATGCCGTCCTGATAGTGATCCCAGTGGCCGGAAATCTTGTAGAGGTCGCTTTTGGCCATCAGCGGGGTGCGCACCAGCGTGTAACCGCGGGCTTCCTCCTCGTCCTCCACAAACCGCGACAGTATCTGGATCGCCTTGGCGCCCTTGGGCATCAGCAGCGGCAGGCCCTGGCCCACCGCATCCACAGTGGTGAAATACTTCAGCTCGCGGCCCAGCTTGTTGTGGTCGCGCTCGCGCGCTTCCTTGAGCTGCTGCAGGTAAACGGCCAGCTCCTCCTGCTTCTCAAACGCCGTGCCGTATATGCGCGAGAGCATCTTGTTCTTTTCGTTGCCGCGCCAGTATGCGCCCGCGATGGACAGCAGCTTGAACGCCTTGACCTTGCCCGTGGAGGGCAGGTGCGGGCCCGCGCACAGGTCTGTAAACTCATCCTGACGGTAGAAGCTGATCACCGCGTCTTCCGGCAGGTCACGGATAAGCTCCTGCTTGTACGGCTCATCCTTCGTGAACGCCAGCGCGGCTTCGCGCGGCAGCTCAAACCGCTCCAGCTTGATGTCCGCCTCCACGATGCGTTTCATTTCGGCCTCGATGCGCTCCAGGTCCGACGCGTCGAACGGTTTTTCCACGTCGAAGTCGTAATAATAGCCGGTGTCTATCGCGGGGCCGATGGCGAGCTTCGCGGAGGGGAACAGCCTCTTCACCGCTTGCGCCATGATATGGGACGCGGTGTGCCACAGCGCCTTCTTGCCCGCTTCGTCCTCAAATGTCAGTATCTCCAGACGGCTGTCGCTGTCAATGATCGTGGTCAGATCACGGACAACGCCGTCTATACGCGCCGCCAGCGCCTTTTTGGCGAGCTTGTTCGATATGGCCGCCGCGATATCCAGCGCACTCATGCCGTTTTTGAACTCCCTGCTCTCTCCGTTTGCCAGTGTGATATTCATAGCCTAAGTCCTTTCAGTCCCTATATGTTTAAAATAAAAAACCCATGCACTTTAATACGTGCATGGGACGATTGTTCAACCGCGGTTCCACCCATCTTCCATTGATCAATGGCAGCTTTTCGGCGGATATGGGCGCCACCCCGTTAAAACCCGCAGGTGGTTTCACTGATGATCGCGCCCGGCACACTTTCAGCCCATGGTGTGCGCGTCTCTTGATGCGCTTGAGATCAACCGCTACTTATCCTGCTGGTGATTGTGGATTATTATATGCCAACGACGAATTATTGTCAATCAATTTGATTCCGCCGCGGTTTCAGGTTCGTATACGTTGAGGCTCCTGTCCAGAAATACGATGTCAACACGCCGGTTCAGCTGTTTGTGATCTTCGGTATCGTTGGGAGCCACGGGACGGTATTCACCGTAGCTGGTCACGGAGACGCGCGTGGGGTCCACGCCCTGGTTGAAAAACAGCTCGGCGACGTTGATGGCGCGCTGGGATGCCAGCTCCCAGTTGGACTCATACTGCGCAGAGTGGATGGGCACGTCGTCGGTAGACCCTTCGATGCGTATATAGTTATCGACAGACGCGACCACGGAGGCCAGCTCCGTCAGTGCCGGCAGGGCTTCTTTGTTGATACTGGCTGATCCCGAAGGGAACATCAGCCCTTCCACCAGACTGACGATGATGCCGCGCTCTTCTGAATGGACGCTTACGTAAGAGGATAAACCGTCAGAAGAAATGAGCGACTGTATTTTTTTAAGCAGCTCATCCTCGGCAGTATCCGCGGAGGGTCTGGGTGTGGATAACGCCTCTGGCCATTGGGCGGGAACTGATGCCGCATAATTATAATCCGATATGGTCTCATCCGAATCTGATCCGGAATTGGGGCTGGCCTCATAATATCCTGTATGGCTGCTGGGGTTCATCACGATGCTGAACTGGCTGGCAAGCGCGTCAAACCTGTTGAGGTCCACTTTACTGATGGTATACATCATGATAAAAAGCACCAGCAGCAGCGTGATCATATCCGAATATGTCAGCAGCCAGCGCTCGCTGTTTTCTTTTTTGTGCTCATCATCGTCTCGATGTCTGCTCATGGCCGGGCGAAACCTCCTTCACTTCGGCCTTAGTGCTGTCATCCTTCTTGGCCGACTTGCCAGTCGCCTGTAAGCGAAGGTAAGGCGTCAGTCTTTCCTTGATCGCCGTCGGATTTTCAAAATCATTCATGGCCAGCAGACCGTCAATGATCATGTCCTTCTCGATCTTTTCCATCTTGAGACGAAGTGAAAGCTTCGAGGCGATCGGCAGATAAAGCAGATTGGCGAAGCAGACGCCGTACAGCGTGGCCACAAAGGCGACGGCGATGGATTTTGCCAGCTCTTCGGGCGTGCTCATGTTGGCCAGCACCTGAATGAGCCCCAGCACCGTGCCGATGATGCCCAATGTGGGTGAATAACCGCCTGCGGATTCAAACAACGCAATTTCCCGTTTCTTGATCTGATCGTCGATATAGACGTCATTCTCCAATATGTCGCGGAAAACGTTTTTGTCCATGCCGTCCATCAGCATGGTCAATCCCTTTACAAGGAGCGGGTCGTTCTTTTTGGCGAATTCTTCTTCGCGAACCACCTGGTCCAGCACCAGCAGGCCTTCCTTTTTGATCCTGACGGACAATTCGTGTATCGTACTCAAGGTTTCCTGCAAGGTTTGCTTGGGCGTGGAGGCCGCCGTTTTGATAAGCTTGGGTATTTTTGCGACGTCGCTGACAGAATATGATACCATCAGGGCTCCCGCGGTACCGCCCAGCACGATGATCGCTGGGCTTAACAGAAACAGAGACATCACGTCGCCGTGTTCAAGCACAAAGCCGAGTATCAGTGCCCCAAAGCCAACGATTATACCGATGATTGTACCTTTTCCCATTATCCCTACCTCGTGGTTGCTTTCTTCAAAATAGTTATCGGTTAAAATGGAAAAACCATTAATGAATAATAAGTAATTAAAAAGTGTTCAATGACAGTATTGAACACTTTCATGAATCAGCCCGGTGGGGATTAAAGATCAGTATATATTCGACCGGCCGCCCGAGGTGCGCTGATCCAGACGAACCTTGTAGATGATGCCCTGAGCCGTGCGGATGATGCCCAGCACCAGTGCGATGATGCCAAGGAACACCACCTGGTTGATGGTGAGCACCAGCGGGATGATGAGAAATCCGACGCCGATCAGCACCAGCAACGCACTCACGCGCGTCTTGCGGCTGTTGTTTTCCTGCCGGCCATGGATCAGCCCGAATATGCCGAAAACGATCAGCCAGCTGGCAAGGATGATCCCCAGCAGATTGGCCGAAGGGCGGATGATGAGTATCAGTAGAAACAATACGACGTCAAGAATGCCGTGCACCAGATAGGGCACAAAAATACTGTTGCTATTCTTGTGCTGAAACGCTTTGATCAGACAATACAGGCCGTAAACAAGCACGCCAAGGCCAACGATGAAGATCAGCACAGACTGGCCGCCGGACGGCGACACGAGGAGGAATATGCCCGCTGCGAGTATCAATACGCCCGTAAACACCACCAGCCACCAGGGCATTGTTTTATCAGTCGAAAACATGTATGGCTCCTCTCTAACACTTCACTTTATAAAATAATAACCCAAACAACAGAGTTACACAACTGGTGTCAGTGAAAAAATTAATGGGAAGCAAAACCCTCGCCCAACACCTCGCTGACATCCGCGACGATCACAAAGGCGTTTGGGTCTATGCCCCTGACTATTTTTTTCAGCCGGACACCTTCGGTGCGCCAGGGGAGCACACAGAGCAGCACGTTTTTCTCGCACCCGCTGTAAACCCCTTTCGCGCCCAGAGACGTGACGCCGCGCTGTAGCTTTTCGA
Organism: Bacillota bacterium; assembly: GCA_023428025.1. Lineage (GTDB taxonomy): Bacteria > Bacillota > Clostridia > Christensenellales > SZUA-584 > SZUA-584. The sequence goes on along the minus strand of JAEYZN010000036.1, from coordinate 8,672 downwards.
GAATGGCGGCGGCGATCTCGTCATTCTTCGCGGATATGATATAAAACGCTTTCGCGGCGGACAGTCCCACGGTGATGGCGTCGATGAGCTTGGATGTGATGAAGAGCGACGCCAGCGCATACAGCGCGACTTCCGGCTCGAACAATAATCCTGCGGCGGCGATGACCACAAAATCGATGCAGAACACGAAGGTGCCGATACCCACCGATTTGATGCGCGCGCTGAGCATCTTGGCCGCCATGTCGGTGCCGCCCGTGCTGCCTCCGGAGCGGACGACAAGGCCGATACCGATGCCCACCAGCACGCCGCCGTATACGCAGCCCAGAAAATGATCCTGACTGGCGGGAACGGGGATGATTTCAGCGATCAGCACGTAAAGCGCGAGCGAATAGGCCGTGCGGATCGCAAAGCTTTTACCCACCAGCCGGAAGCCGAATATGAACAGCGGAACGTTGAGCACGGCGATGGAGAGGCCAAGCGGGATACTGAACAGATGGTAGAGTATCGTGGCGATGCCGCTGATACCGCCTGCGGCGATGGTGTTGGGAACCAGAAACAGGTTAAGTCCCGCCACCGCGATGCCCACGCCCACGGTCATCCATATGTAGTCTTTTACACGCTGGCTCATGAGGCCTCCCGTCTGTGTACCAACACTCCGCTTATCGGAAGTCCAGTAAAAAAGCGGAAGATGTTCGTCTTCCGCTTTAGTTTCTGTCGTTTTGTTTTGTTTTATCAAACCCCATGCTGATGGATATCGCTTCGTCTATGCGCAGCATATCCTTTTCACTGAGCCGCCCCATTTTTTTGATCAGCCTTGTCTTGTCAATGGTTCTGATCTGTTCGAGCAGCACCACGCTCTTTTCCGACAGCACATCCTCGTCGATGATGATGTGCGTGGGCAGTCGCGCCTTGCCAAGATTGGACGTTATGGCTGCAACGATCACCGTCGGGCTGAACCGATTGCCGGTGTCGTTTTGTATCACAAGCACAGGACGTATGCCGCCTTGCTCCGATCCGGTAACGGGGTTTAAATCCGCATAGTATATATCTCCTCGCTCTATCATACGTCACCCCGCGGTATGCTGTTTTGGTTTCCCTTATATCATATGAGGGGAGGACGCCATGTGTTAGCGGTATGTAACGGGTGTCAGACGCGATTTGCACGTAAATTTTGCCCGGACAAAGATATTTGAGAGCTTTTGACGGGTTTTAAACGTTATAATGTTCGCCTTTTACTGACGGTTTCAGGCAAAAGGCATAATAAAATTCGGCTTCCTTCAGCCCTTTTTTATTGATGTCTGCCGCAGACATGCGAAATGGTCCTCAGGCTTTTAGACCAGCAACTCCAGTGCGTTCAGTGATAGTATACGCTCGATATCCGATGCGGGGAGGGGAAGGCCGCTGATGCGGGCGATCTCATCATCCGCCTTTTTCCACGGCGAGTCGGTGCCGAACAGCACGTTTTCCGCGCCGTGCTTGCTGATCATACGCGCCATGCCGCTGTCCAGCAGCTTGTAATGCGAATACGATGTGTCCAGATATAGGGGCATACCGACCAGAACCTCTTCAACGTCCTGCCAGAGAGCGTGGGAACCCATGTGCGCCGCTACCAGCCGGATACCCGGGAAGTTCTGGACAACGCGCCGGATCATGAGCGGCGTGCAGTGCACCGGCGCGGGATACCCGACGTCCACGCCCGCGTGCAGCACCACGATGAGGTCCAAGGCGCGAATCGCTTCATAGAGGGGCATGATGCGCGGTTCGTTGGCGAAAAAGTGCTGGTAATCCGGGTGCAGCTTAATGCCCTTGAAACCATTTTGCTTGAGGCTTTGCAGGGTCTGCTCCCAATCCGTATCGTCCGGATGCAGCGCGCCAAAGAAGCAAAGCGCGTCCTGCTTGTGCTCCAGCGCCCATGCGTTGATGACGGGCACCTGAGATGGCTTGGTGGCCACCGGCAGCACCACGCTTTTATCGACCCCGCTGTCGGCCATATGACGGAGCAGCCCGCTCACCGTGCCGTCGTGCGCGGCCGCAATACGGGCCTTGTCCTCCAGCGCGTCGATCGCCGCTGGCGCTATTTTGTCGTGAAAGCAGTGCGTGTGAAAATCGATGATCATGTCTGTCTCCAATTGCTTTTTCCCATTTTACTACACTAAAGCAACCGGGGCAAGACAAAAGGAAAGCATTATGAATAACGATTGCGCTTATGCGGACGGCGGGGGCATGTCCAAAGCCAGCTCCTAAAGAATTGGGTATGGGGGTGCGGCGGCCCCGCTGACAACGCCGGTTAACAGAGCCGCTATAGCATATCCTCGGAGAATTCCACGCGGGTACCGAACACGTCCTTGATCGTTTCGATGATGCGCGCATCCCAGAACCGCTCACGGTTGTGCACGACGATGGACAGCGGGGCGATGTTGACGAGCGCGGAGAGGAGCGCGTCGTCCTTGTCGCTGCGCGCGCCGGAGAACCGGCGTTCCAGCAGGCAGAGACGTTCATCCAGCAGCACATATTCGCCGTCCCCGTCCACGCACAGGTGTACCTGGCGCACGCGCGGGATGCGTATCTTGACAAACAGCCGCAGAATCTCCACGAACTCGGCGTATTCTTTTTTGCGCACATGGTCCTGCACACACCAGGCCAGCTCTTTTTCCCACGTTTCCAGATAGTCCTTCATGCGGAAACGCATGAAGCCCTCCAGCATCATCGTGTCCGCATCGCTTTGCTGCAGCAATTCTGAAAGCCGCTGTTTTACATCCACCTTGCAGAGCGCCACCTCGTTTTTCTGGCCGGACTTGCCGTACCAGAGCCGCTTGAGCGCCCGTACGAGTATATCGCATTGCTCCTTCTCGGAGAGGAAGCTGTATTTTTGTTTGAGCAGCCGCACCATATGCCGGATCTGCAGGTTTTCCACGATGATGTCCGCTAGAAGGGTGCACAGCATCGTACGTTCCTTGCCGGAGTCGTTTTCAGAATCCGTCACACTCACGTTTGCGATGCGGCCTTCGGCGCCGTCTATTTCATTCATGCTTACAAGGCAGCCCTGCCGCAGCGCGTCATGCATCCGGTTGGCAATCAACGGCGCCAGTTCAAGACCCTGATCTTCAATGCCCAGAATAATGTTCAAATCCAAATCACCCTTTTTTAGCCGTTCACTATAATCTATGCCGGGCCAAAATAAACGTTTCTCACATTAATTTTTGCAGATGGGCTAAATACTCTCGTTGTAATTTTTGTTAACGCGCCTTTGTTAAATATCGGAAGATGCCGTTGCGAAAGCAGCAAACGGCTGATAATATGAACAATAAGAAGCGCGCTGAAAAAGCGCCGAAAAAACCGGGCATCACCGGTATGCCCTGGATATAAGGAGGGTGGCGTCATGGAAGACAGGATGATCGAAACGGCGAACCAATATGGCGAGCTGGCGCGGATGCTGATGCGTTCCGCGGAGGAGGCGGGCTCTGACGATGAGGCGCCGGGGTACATTCACGACGCCCTGCTGCGGCTGTTTTACGTGATCAGGCTGGACGACAAAATGGAGAAGTGCCAGGAGCTGCTGACGGAGGACTCTGACGAAGAGACGGTGGGAGCGGTGTTGGGGGCCGCAAGGAACGTGCAGGAGGCGTCGGACTATGTGTTCGGCCTCATCGAAAAGTTCAGCGCCGAGAACAGAGACTTTGAAGAAAAGATCGAGAGCATCGTTTTGGATTCGCCGGAAGAGAATCTGGACGATCTGCTATGCAAGCTTTACAAATGCGAGGGCATCATCCGGCTGGCGTACCGGTGCGCCAAGCGCTATCCGGTATACGGCGTTCGGGGGAGCCTGTTCGGCGGCGCGGCGGACACGGAGCCTATCACCGATCCGGAGGATTTTATCGCCGATGATATGGACGTGGACATTGTGGCGCTGTTGGATGCGCGCGATCGTCTGATGGCGCGGATCGGGCCGCTGGCCGGAGACGCGCAGTAAACGTATATCCGGTGAGCATGGCGCCTTGCCGGCAAAGAGATACCGCAACTTGTTGTGCTGCCGGACAGGATGAACGCGGCCGGGGTGTTGCCGGTGTTTACGCGTTGCGTTCGGCGCACAACATAGATGAGATGCGCGTGGCGCTGCTGCCGCATCCGGAGAAGGCGACCGCGTGCTGGTCAACGTCGGTAAGCGACGAGAGGGCGATTCGCAACGCCCTTTGCGGCAACGATACGCGGCAGAAGAATAAAGACAACACTGTTTCCGGAGAGAGTGATAGATGAAGCTGGCGATTTTTGATTTTGACGGTACGTTGTTTCCGCAGGACACGCTGCCCTTCCTGCTGTGCGAGTGGCGCGCCGAGAAGCGCTCCATGCGGCGTCTGCTGGCGGCGTACGCGTCGGTGGGCGGGCTGTATGTGCGCTATAAGCTGGGGATCGCGCGCGGGCTCTCGCGCGAGATGATGCGCCGGACCGCGCTGCAGCGCGTCACTCGCATTTTCATCGGCATGAGCGAGAAAGAGGTCGCCGCATTCTTTGAACAGAACGCGCGGCTCATCGTGCCCCGGCTGCGCCCGTCGATGCTGGATGAGCTGCGCAAAGCCAAAGAGGCGGGCTTGCACACCGTGCTGCTGTCGGGTGGCTACGAGACGCTGATGGAGTATGTGGGTGCGGCGATCGGCATCGACACCGTGATCGGCACGGCGCTGCACTACAAGGACGGCACCGTGGACATCCATCGCGAGCTGGACATCGTGTGCGGCGACGGCAAGGCCGACCGGCTGGTCACGGCCTTCGCGGGCAAATCCGTGGACTGGAGCGAGAGCGTCGCCTACGCGGACAGCTATTCCGACCTGCCGATGCTGCACATGGTAGGTCATCCCGTCGCTGTGTGCCCGGACAGAGACTTGAAAAACATGCTGCCTGCGCTGAACTGGCGCGTGATCGAGGATTAGCGCCGCTTGAGATGCTCTCCGCGCCGCACCGGCTGGCCGTGCGCCGGGCAGATCCATTCAAACGGATAGGCAGAGATCGCTTTGACGGAATCGAGCAGCATCGGGTAATTCCAGCCCCATGGAGCGGGATAGGGGATGCACCCCAAAAAGCCTTCGTCTTTTCGGAGGCCCCGCAACAGCCCCTTCTTTCTATTTTCCAGCAAATCTCCCGCAAACAGCACATCCTTATAAAGAAAACACACATGCCCCGGCGTGTGGCCGGGGGTGGGGATCACGCGGATGCCGTTGACATCTTCGGTTTCCCCAAACGGCACAAGGTTCTCCGGCGGCTTGACGCGCATCAGGCGGCCGATGTATTTCTTGAAGCTGTGCCGCTCCTGCTCGCCGGTGATATACGGGATGTCCGCCGCGGAGGCGTGGACAGTTGCGCCTGTTTGCGCCTGCAGCCGCGCCGCGTTGCCGATGTGGTCCACATCGTGGTGCGTCAGCAGTATGTGGCGGATGTTCATCAAACCCAGGTTGTTGAGTTCGCGCAGCATCGCCCTGCCTGCAAAGCCCATGCCGGTGTCGATCAGCACCGGCTCGGGCGTCAGCACCAGAAAGACATGGCTGTGGCGCGAAGAATTCAGCATGTAAACGTCTTCGGTGATCTTCATACGCTTTACCCCGCTTGCGTCATGAGGCTGCGCCCCGGCAGGTTTTCATACACAGCCTTTGTACCGCCGTCTTTTCCGCTTGTGATTCCGACAATTTTAACAGCCTTCATCTTTTAGCTCCTTCAGTACGCCGAGGCATTCTGTGGCCCAGGCGATCGTGTTGTTCAAGTTCATCTCAGCGCGGCGCAGTATGAAGCGCCAGTACAACTCCTCGCCGCCATAGAGAGCGAGTTTTTGCGCGTAGTCCTTCGCCATATCCATAAAGCGCTCCACGACGATAAGCTCGCGCTCCTTTTCCCGGATCAACCGCTCGAACTGGCGGGTGACCTCGTCTTTTCCGATACTGGAGCCGAAGAACAGCCGCAGCGAAAATTCGTCGCGTTTTTCCTTGGACAGCTTTTCGGGGAAATGCACGATCCATTCGGAGAACGCGGCACGGCCTTTTTCTGTGATGCTGTAGACGCGTTTATCCGGGCGGTCGGCCTGGGGCAACACCTGGGATGTCACGAAGCCTTTCGCCTGCAGCGCGTTGAGCTCGCGGTATATCTGGCTGATGCTGGCGTGCCAGAAATTGCGTATGGAATCGTCGAACAGCTTTTTCAGGCCGTATCCGGTCTGGTCGTGATAGCTCAGCAGACCGAGCAGCGCGTATTGAAGCGTCATATTATTCTCCTTATATTATATGAGTAGAATAATATATAACAAGTATAATAATGTCAAGTGAGAAATAAAATGGCGGCCATTTTCTGACCGCCATTTTACCTGATGATTACGGAACGACCTTCACGATGTTGTACATGCTGGAAAGAACCGCCCAGTTCTGCGGGAACGACAGACCGAGCAGCCAGTAGCTGACGCCGCGCAGATCATATTGGTTGACCAGCAGCAGCTTGGCGCGTACGCTGCGCGCATCCTCGAACCACACCTCATGCTCTATGCCGTTGGTATCGTGGTATTTGAACGTAGGCGATTGCGTCTGCTCGTTGAACTGTATCGCCATGCCCTTTTCCGCCGCCAGCCTGATGGCCTGCTGGGGATCGATGCGCCGGGCCCAGCGGCCGCCCGGCATGTAGGGCAGCGGCCAGTCGTAACCGTAAAGCGGCATGCCCATCATGATCTTGCGGCTGGGTATCACCGACACGGCGTATTGGATAACGTCCTCCACCAGATCGACGGGCGCCACGGCATACGGCGGTCCGCCCGACCAGCCCCATTCATACGTCATAATGATCACGAAATCGACGATCTCGCCGTGAGCCGCGTAATCGTGCGCGCCGTGCCACGAACCGGTCTGTACATCCGAGGCCTTCGGCGCGAGCGCGGTGGAAACCACATAGTTCTCCGCATGCAGCGCGCTGGTGATACGGCGAAGGAAGTCGTTGTAAAGCTGGCGGTTTTCGGGGGAGATGCGCTCAAAGTCGATATTGATGCCGTAATAGCCCTTGGCGTTCATCGTATTGAGCACGTTTTCAATCAGCGTATCCTGCAAGCCCGTATCCTTAAGTATCGAGTCGACAAGGTTGGTGTCAAAGTTGCCGTTGGCGAAGTTGGTGATGACCAGCAGCGGCGCCACCCGGAACTCCTGCGCGGCGCTCAGCATGGCCTCGTCGTTGATCGCCCTTAAACTGCCGTCCGCCTGTACCTGATAGCTGAACGGGCTTAAATACGTGAGGTATTCGCCGGCTTCGCGGACCGTCTGCGCTTCCTCTTCGGGCGTGGTGGGCTCGATGTATCCGTTGACCTCGATGTATCCGTAATTGCGCTCGCGCACAGGGATGCGCAGCACAGTGCCGGGGGTTACGGCATCGGGGTTGGTGATGCCGTTGAGCGCGACGATGTCGCTCACCGTTGTGCCATACCGGCGCGAGAGAGACCACAGCGTATCCCCGGGACGGACAGTATGTACGGTCTCCGCGGTCGGAATCACGATCGACTGCCCGACAACGAGGTACGGGATGCCGGACAGCTCATTGGCCTCGTATATATCGCCGGCGTCCACGCCGAACCGTTGAGCGATGTTGTAGAGCGAATCGCCCGGCTGCACAACATGTATGTCCAAAAAACTCACTTCCTTTTTGGTGTTCTTATTCGCGGTTTCCCGCTTGTTTATTATATGGGAAGCGTGCGGACAGGGTTCTTTAAAAAACACCGAATAAAATTTGGGAGAAAACTTTATCACTTTTGGAGCAGTCTCAATATACTATACTATGCCGCGAGGGAAGGCGGCACTGTCCGTAAAATGAATCTTAAGCTTATGGAGATAGCGATGGAATTTTCAGCGAGAGAGCTTTTTGCGCGTATGATCAACTGCGAAGCGGGCGGTGAAGGCCTGGGAGGCATGCAGGCCGTGGCCTCCACCATCATGAACCGCGTGCACGTATCACACGGAGAATACTTAAGGACGGGTCAGGGGGATCTGAGACGGGTGATGATCCAGCCGGGGCAGTTTACATGCTATATGCGCACGGTGGGCGGGGAATTCAACCCGCAGACGGTGTGGAGCAGTTCCCCTGAACAGATACACTATGACGTGGCAGACTGGGCGCTGGCCGGCAATATTCATCCCGGCGTTGTGGAGACGCTGTGGTACATGAATCCCTACAGTGTCAACTGCCCACCTTATTTTCCATACAACAGGACGGGCGTGCAGTTCAACAGGATTAACCAACACTGCTTCTATCAGCCCACAGCCTTGTATGCTGAGACATAATATTCCACAGGAAAGGGGGAAACCAAATGCTAGTGAGCCAACCGTATAACAATACGGCAGGGCAGGCCGGCCGTATGCAAAGCGGAGGCGCACAAAAGACTGCTCCGGCGAAGGATATGAAAATGACTGGGGAGAGTGTGATGCCATATTCGCGCACAACGCCGAATATTTCGTCCGTACCCAACATGTCGTCCATGCCGAACATGACGACAACTCCGATGACAGGAGTGTCTCCAATGGCTAACACGGGGGTATCGCCGATGTCTAACGCACCGATGTCCAACGCGCCGATGACGGGGGTATCGCCGATGTCCAACGCACCGATGTCCAACGCGTCGATGACAGGCGTGTCGCCGATGTCGTATGCGCCTAAAACGGGAG
>JAEYZN010000004.1 GCA_023428025.1 Bacillota bacterium | reverse complement strand
AACGCCCACCCCCGCTGCCACCCCCTCTTCCCAGCGCGGGAAGGCGCCTCGTTGCGTATCAAATTCTTTGGCAATAACATTTTGTTTACATGTCGCTGATTATTTTGCCGGTTTTATTGGATATAATAAAATAATTTATTGCATCCTGACGGGAGGAAGGCGTGACTCAGAACAGGATCCTCGTTGTTGAAGACGATGCGTCGATTTCCGACCTGATCGCCAGCAACCTTCAATATACGGGGTATGCGTACAGCGTTTTTTCTGACGGAGGCGAAGCGGCCCTGTCTCTTCAGCAGGACCACGCCTTTGACCTTGCGCTGCTGGACATCATGCTGCCCGGCCTGGATGGCTTTGAGCTGATGGCGCACATGAAGAGGTACAATATTCCCGTGATCTATCTGACCGCCAGGGCGGATATTTCCTCCAAGATCAAAGGGCTTCGGGAGGGCGCGGAGGATTACATCGTCAAGCCGTTCGAGGTGCTGGAGCTGCTGGTGCGCATCGAGAAGGTGCTGGACAGGGAGGGCAAGAAGAACCGCGTTCTGAATTTCAGGGATATCACCATCCGGCTGGAGGATCACACGGTCACCCGGGGAGGTGAGATGATAGCGCTCAAACCGCTGGAATTCGACCTGCTTGCCATGCTGGTCAAATACAAGAACAGGACGTTGCCGCGCGAGCGCCTGCTGAACGAGATTTGGGGCATGGATTATTTCGGCGAGACGCGCACGGTGGACGTTCATATCGCAAATATCCGGAAAAAGCTGGACCTGCACGACGAATTGAAGACGGTATCCAAGATCGGCTATCGTCTGGAGGACGTATGAAGCTCTGGCAAAAGATATCCCTGATATGCGTGGCCGTGCTGTTGCTGGTGGTGGGCGTGTGCAGCACGCTGCTCATCATAAATTCACGCGACAAGATTCTCTCTCTTACAATCGAGGGCGCACAGAACGAGCTGAACAGCCTTAAAGCCTCTTTTGAGCAAATGTTTACCTATTACGGAAAAGAGAATGACGACCCTCTCGTGAAGCGCACGCTGGCGAGATTCAGCTTTTCGAAATTTGCCCATGAAACCTCGGTGCTGTTATCCGATGGCGAAGAGGTTTATTCCAACCTGACCTTTGACCCGCAGGACTACCTGCCCGAAGCCGGTCTGGATTCGGGTCAATACTATCTCGGCCGGGTGGCGGGAAGAAACATCCTGATCACCGGGAGCAGTTCCAATATCGCTTCGACCAGGCACACGACCTATGTGGTGCGGGACATAACGGATGTTTACCAAAGCATTCTGGACATGGGCATGCAATTTGCCCTGGTCAGCGTGTCGGGCATCATCGTGGGGACGGTGCTGATCGTGCTGCTCGTGCGGCTGGCGGCGAGGCCCCTGAAAAGCCTGGGGCACTCGGCGCGGCGTATTGCCCGGGGGGAATACGCCGAACGGGCGGCGGTGGAAACGAAGGATGAGATCGGCGACCTGGCCGGAGATTTCAACGTGATGGCACAAGCCGTCCAGTCGCATTTCGAGGCGCTGAAGGAGACCAACGAGCGCCAGCAGCTGTTTATCGGCGGGTTGACCCATGAATTCAAGACGCCGCTGACGTCCGTGATCGGACACGCCGAGACGTTGCTGTACACCAAAATGCCGGAGGATATCGCGGCGCGGTCGCTCATGCATATCCACGAGCAGTGCAAATGGCTGGAACGGCTGACGCAGGAACTGCTGAAGCTGATCACGCTGCAGGAAGAGATAGAATTGCGGGAGGAATCCGTGCCGGCGCTGCTGGACACGGTGAAGGAAAGCGTCTCGGAAACGCTGCAAAGGCGCGGGGTGACCTTGGAAACCGAATGCGGCATGCAAAAGCTGGCGATGAATGCCGACCTGATGAAAAGCCTTTTGATTAATCTTGCGGACAATGCGTCCAAGGCATCCGGGCCGGGCCAGCCGGTCACGATCCGGGCGCACGGACGCACGATCGAGGTGGCTGACCGCGGCGCGGGCATCCCCCGGGAGGAACTGTCCCATATCACCGAGCCGTTTTACAGGGTGGACAAGTCCCGCAGTAAAAAGATGGGCGGGGCGGGCCTCGGCCTCGCGCTGGCAGAGCGCATCGCGGACGCCCACGGCGCCAAAATGACCATCGAGAGCGCGCCGGGCGCAGGAACGACGGTGCGGATCATCTTTCCCGATAACAAATGATTTACAATTTTCTGATGTTTATCCGGGCGCGATATATGATGATGTCTTTGGAATCCATGCAAAGGAGGTTCAAAGAATGAAAAAGATCATGGCGGTCGTTTTTGCCGTTTTTCTGGTTTTGGCGCTCGCGGCATGCCAGGCCACGCCTGAGCAGAGCATCGTGAAGGGCAAGGACCTGGAAAAAATGATCGAAAAAGCCACGGAGGAAACGGCGGGCCAGAGCGATCAGGCCGGAGGGGAGACGCTTGCGGCCAAGCTGGGCGCGCAAGCGACATATACGAAAGAGCTGGAGGACCCGAGCGGCAAGGTCAAAATCAGCGTGGACGCGCAGGTGATCGTCCCCGACACGGCAGGAATTACCGTGCAAAGGGTGGAACGGGGCAAGTTCACGCAGGAGCAGGTGGACGTGCTGGTCGGGCAGCTGGTGAAGGGCGCGCTTTTTTCGGGCGACGACTTTAAGCTGACGAAGAGCGATATCCAGCAAAAGATACTCGAAGTCCAGGCGGCCATGGCGGGCGAGGATGCCGGTAATACGGACATGCCGGATAAGCGGGGCATAATATGGTGGGATGCGTATCTGAATGAACTCAACGAGCAGCTGAAGACCGCACCGGACACTGCGGAGAAGATTCCCAGCACAGGCAAGCTCGCACCTATGACATTGGAAACCGACTATGCAACCGGAGAGAAGCTTTACGCCCTGGCCCAGTCGGAGGAAGGCGGATATGAAAGCCTGGGCGTTTACAACTACGATGATAACGCGAATTTTCTGAATTACACCTCGGAAAAGAACGCTTTCTCAAAAGACATGGGATACTTTATCACGAAGGAGATGATCGAACAGGCTGAGGCCTCGGGCTATAAGCCCTACGTCACGGCGGCGGAGGCCGGGCAAATACCCGACATCGCCATCACGTCCGAACAGGCCCAGGAAAAAGCGGAAGCGCTGATCGCGGCGCTCGGACTCGAAAATATGGCGTGTTATTCCGTGGAGAAAGCTTATGGCGGCAGCGTGGATCAAACCATGGATCAAAGCGCCTATGTCAACCCGCGCAAGTGTGTCTGGTTTCTCCGCTACGCGCGCAGTGTGAACGGTATTCCGGTGACGTATACCGTATGGGACTGCATCAAGGTCGAAGAAGATGCGCAATCGGCGCCGTGGGCTTATGAGGATATCACCTTCGCGGTAGACGATACGGGCATCGTGGGCTTCGGCTGGCGCTCGCCTTATCATATCGCCGACACGGTGACGGAAAATTCGAATCTGCTTTCGTTCAGCGATATCATGAGTGTGTTCGATACCATGTCGCTGGCGGTGAACGCCTGGGATGGATTCGCACTTGGGAACCCGAATTTAACCGGCATCGAGATCCATGTTGACCAGATCCGGCTGGGCTTGACCAGGATAACGGAACAGAACAAAAGGGACTCCGGGCTGCTGGTGCCCGCGTGGGATTTCATGGGGACGGTGACCTATATCAACGAAACGAACGGGCAGACGCAAAAGTTTATCGACGGGCCGGTCCCCGTTCTCACCGTGAACGCGATCGACGGAAGCATCATCAACCGCAGCCTGGGGTATTGACGCAGGCTTTGAAGCGGCACCATGAATATATGGGGTTCATAGGGATTTCCCGGCGGGGGTTGCCGAAGGCAATAAAGGATGGCGAAATGCCATCCTTTTTAGTCTTTATCAGTATTATGAGTCGATAGAATCCATGAAGTCCTTGAAGTGCGCGAACGCGATGCCCGGCTCTTCCAGCGACAGGTCCCACCGCTTTACCCACTCGAGCGAGTAAAAACCGCGGTATCCCGCCTTGTTCAAAAGACGTACCGTCTGGGCCACGGGAATGTCGCCGTCGCCGATCATCTTGTAGCTGAGCTTCTTGCCGCTCATCAGCGAATCCTTCAGGTGGACATGGCGCACGAACGGCGCGATGTTGTCGATCGTGTAGGCCGGGTCCTCGTTGAAGAAGCGGTACGGATGGTGGATGTCGTACAGAATGCCCACGTTCTCACCGTCCAGCTCCTTGCGGAACAGCGCGCCCAGCGACTTGGTTTTGGCGAAAAAGCCGTTGGTCTCGATCAGCGGAGTCACGTTCTTGTCCCTGGCATAGTCCGCGATCTCCAGCAGATTGGCGACCACCACCTTTTGGCTGACGTCGTCGGACGGGGCGGGAGCGAGGTCTCCCAGCAGGCGGACATAGGAAGCGCCGAGCAGGCTGGCGGTATCCACGTAAGCTTTGGCTTTTTCCACGTCTTCATCGACGTTCAGGTTGCAGGAGGAGGCCAGGCAGGGTATCTCCAGCTTGAGCTGTTTTAAGCGGCTGCGCGTGGCGTCGATATGGGATGGCAGGAAGGCGTCGATGTGAGGCGTGTAGAGTTCGTTTTGAACACCGCGGAACTCGATGCCGTTGTAGCCGAGGTCGGACGCGACGGATACGATTTCAGAAAAGGACCACTCCGGACAGCCCAGTGTGGAAAAACAAGCTTTCATGCGCACCTCTCACTTTCCGGCGACGCCACTTTGCGTCCCTTTACAATTATATAACAAAGCGCGACAAAAGAAAACACCCATCGCGCGGAGCTGTTTACACCCCCATGACGGTTTTGAAGTCGGCCAGGGCCGCGGCGAACGCCTGCATGCACGCCTTGACGGGCGCGCCGCCCGCAAAATCCACCCCCGCTTTTTTGAGCAGGTTCAGCGGATAGTCGCTGCCGCCGCTTTTCAGGAATTCGAAATAGGCGTCGCGCACGCCGGGCTTGCCTTCGTAGATGCCCGTCGCGATGGCGACCGCCGCCGAGAAACCGGTGGCGTATTTGTACACGTAGAACGCGTTGTAGAAGTGCGGGATGCGCGTCCACTCGATGGCGATGGTGTCGCACGTCTGGATGCCGTCGCCGTAGTACAGCCGGTTGAGCTCGGCGTATTTCTGGGACAGGGCTTCGTGCGTGAGCGGCTCGCCCGATTCGCCCATGGCGTGGGAGATGCGCTCGAACTCGGCGAACATCGTCTGGCGCAGCACGGTGGTGCGGAACTGGTCGAGATAATGGTTGAGCACGTATTTCTTCAGGGCTTCGTCCGCGTTGTCCAGCAGGTATTTGGTGAGCAGGATCTCGTTGACGGTGGAGGCCACCTCCGCCACGAATATCGTGTAGGCCGCGAGCGGGAAGGGCTGCGCTTCGTCGGAATAGTACGAGTGCATCGCGTGGCCCAGCTCGTGCGCGATGGTGAAGGCGCTGTCCAGGTCGTCCCGGTGGTTGAGCAACACGTAAGGATGGGTGCCGTAAGCGCCCCAGGAGTAGGCGCCGCTGGTTTTGCCGTCGCTCTCATACACGTCGATCCAGCGCTCGGTGCGCGCGCGCCTCAGCAGCGCGATGTATTCTTCGCCCAAGGGGCTTAAGGCCTCCGTCACCAGGTCCATCGCCTGGTCGTAGTTGTACTTCTTGTCGATATCTCCGACCAGCGGCACATAGATGTCGTACATCGCGATATCCGGCAGGCCGAGTATCTTGCGGCGCGTTTCGATGTAGTCATACATCGTGCCCAGGCTGTCGTGGATGGTCCCGATCAGCGTGTCGTACAGCGAGACGGGGACGTCGTCCGAGAACAGGGCGCGGGCCAGCGCGCTTTCGTACCCGCGCACGCGCGTGTAGTAGATATCCTTCTTGACGCTGGTGGAGTAGGTGGCGGCGATGGTGTTGATGCTGCCGCGAAAAGCGCTGTAATACGTGTCGAACGCGTCCTTGCGCACCTGGCGGTCCTTGTGCTGCAGCAGTTCGGCATATTTGGCGTGCGTCAGCGTGACGGGGCCCTCCGGCGTGCTGACGGTGCCGAACTTTAGGTCCGCGTTGTTGAGCATCGTGAAAATGTCCCGCGCGCCCGACGCAAAATCGGACGAGAGGGACAGCAGCTTTTCCTCGTTCTCGCTCAGCACGTGCTGCTTCTGCCGGATGATGTCGCGGATCATGAAGGCGTACGGCGCCAGCGCCTTTTCCTCGGCAATGTACTGCTCCAGCGTGTCCGCCGGGAATTTGAGCAGCGCGGGGGCCACGAAAGACGTTTCGCCCGACACCGTGACATACAGCGACATCGCCCGATCCGTCATGCCCTGATAGAGCGCGTTGGCGTTGTCCTCGTCGCGGCGCATCTTGGCGTACACATACAGCCGCTCGCACAGCAGCGACGCTTCGTCGATGCGGACCATCGCGTCGGCCAGGGCTTTGGCGCTTTGCGCAAAGCCTTCCTTTAAGCCCTTGAGCGCGGGCAGCAGCCCCTGAAGCCGGGTAAAGTCGTTTTCCCAGTCGGCGTCGGACGCGAATATATCGCCCAGATTCCATTTGTATTTGTCGTCGATTTCGTTGCGTTTCATATGTCCTCCGTTGATCAAAACATTTGGGTCTTATCTATCATTATGCCCCATGCGCCCGCTAATAGCGCACGTCGCGGCCTTTGAATATGATCTTTTGTGAATGGCGCGCGTCCATCAGACGCGAATGGATGCGCTCGCCGTAGCGCTCCTTCAGCTCGTGCAGCGCCAGATTGGTGACGACGACGGTATGCAGGCCCGCCGCCGCGCGCTCGTTGAGCAGGTCAAAGAAATACTCGATGGTCACGTTGCGCGTCATGGGCTCGGTTCCGAGGTCGTCGATAATGAGCAGCGGGACGTCGAACAGCGGCGAGATATCCACATCGTCGCCGATCCGGTCGCGGTGGAAATATGAAAAAAGCCGGTAGGCGGTATAGTAGCCGGCGGTGTGACCGCGTTCGATGACGCGGCGCATGATGCATTTGGCCATATAGGTTTTTCCGAGGCCGGCGCTGCCCGCCATGACGAGCAGACGCGGACAGCTGGGGAAACCGTCCGCAAAGGTTTCGCTGATCTTTTTGTAGAACACCATCTGGTCGCGCTGGGATTTGCCGTTTTCCAGAGGCTCTTCGCTGAACCGCTCGAAGCTGAACCGCTCGAAGCTGATGCCGCTGTCCGTCAGCTTGGCTTCGTCCAGCTTATCCTCCAGCACGCGCCTTTTGAAGCAGGCGCAGCGCTGCGCGTTCTCGCACGTGCCGGTGTCCCGGCAGTCCGGGCAGGAGTAGATGGGATCAAGATAATGGATATCATAACCCGCTCCAGTGAGCAGTTTTTTTGCCTCGTCCAGCAGGGCCTGTATCCGGGCCGTATCCGCCGCTTCGCCGTCCAGCGCATTTTTCAGGCGCTCCAGCAAACATTGGTCGATCTGCCGGTGCAGCTCGGCAAGACGCGGCACGCGGGCGTACACCTCCTGCCGCCGCCGCTGCTGTTCAAGCTCGTTGTTGCGGCGGATCACGTCGTACGCCGCCATCACTTCGGACATGCTCAAAGCTCAATCAGGCTCCTTCATCCTCGAAAAAATTGATCGCGAGATGGTCGTAGTTCTCGGTCGGCCGCTCGTAATAGCCGGGTTTTGCGCTGGCGTTCTGGCGGCCGTTGTTGTGCTTTTTGGCCTCGCGCTGCGCGTCGGCCAGCGTCTTGACGCCGTCGGCGTGCCAGTTGGTCAGTATCGTGCCGAGGTAGCGGTAAGGGTTTTCGGCGACCGAGCTCATCTCCGCCGCGAGCAGTATCGCGTCGTGCGAGAGGCCCCAGGCCTCGTGCCAGCGGGCGTACAGCTTGCGGCTGGCGTCGCTGACGCCGCGGGTGATGCCCGCCGCTTCGAACACGGCCAGCAGGTGCTTGTCCAGTTCCGCCTGGGCCGACATGTGCCTGCGCGCGTCCTCCGGCGATTCGATGCGGCTGTTGTACCAGTCGGTCAGCAGCGCGTCCAGATTGACGAACGGCTTGCGCCCGGCGACGCCCGGCTGGCGCGCGGCCAGCAGCAGCATGTCCGCCCCGAAGCCGTACACGCTTGTCCACTTGTGGTACAGGCTCTCCAGCTCGAACGAGGGCTTCTGGGTGGGCTCGCCCAGCAGGTGCATCAGCTCCTTGAGCGTTTTGGAGACGCTTTCACTCTGCGCCGCCGCCTCGCTGATGGTGCGCGAGGTGATACGGTTCTGGCTCTTGAGCCGCTCGATGATGCGGTCCAGATATTTCATGCTGGGCTCCCGGGCGGACGTGGTGTGCGCGCATGCGGTCAGCACGGCGTCCAGCGTGAAGCCCCAGTCCTGCGTCCATTTGAGGTAGAGCGCGTATTCGTCCTGCGTGGGGCCGCGGCCCGAAAGGCCGAGCTGCTTGAGCACCCGCTGCACGCCCGAAGCGGCGGTTTTGTGGGATTCCAGCTTTTCAAGCGCCTTCTCCGGCGTGGTGATATGATCCTCCGCCCAGCTCTGCGCCACCTTGTCCATATAGGACACGGACACGCGGCGGCCCTTGAGCAGCACGCAGTATTCGACCAGGGTCAGCACCACGTTTTTGGGCAGGCCGAACGTATCGGTATAATCGTAGATCTTGAGATATTCGTGCGGGGAAAGCTGGCGGGAACCAAACAGCTCCTGCAGCATCCGGTTGTAATCGCGTTCGGTGTAGAGCGATTCGCCGCTGCGGGCGGGCTGAAAATCGCCGAATTCGAAGTCCATTTTACCGGTACCGTTGATGATGCGCGCAAGGCTTTTTTTCTGCCAGTATTCCATCGCCTGGGTGACTTCGGTCATGCTCATGTCAAGGCGGGCGCACAGCAGCTCAAAGTCAATAGGCTCGCCAGCGCACGAATACATAAAGCACAGCAGATAGGCTTCGGTGTATTTTTCTGGCGCGCCGATGCAGCTTTCGATGAAACGGTTGGGCACCATCGTATAAGGCGTGTGGTTTTTAAGCTGCAGCTGCATGTCTTATGCTCCTTGGCTGGATATAATGGCAAATAACCGGAGAATGATGGATAAAAAGACTCACCCCGTGATGATAGTATACGACAGCCAAAGGCGATGGTCAAATCAAAGAACGCATAAAATGATGGACAAAAAATTCGTCTTTTGCTGAAAAAGCATGGTTTTATCAAATAAGATGAAGGACTTTGAGAAATCTTTATTTATGAGGATTAAAACGATGAATAAACGACAAACGGACAAAGGAACATCTTGTCGGCGTGTGATCCAAAAACAGTTGCTGCTGTGATTGAAGGGGAATTTTTAGATGTTGCCTGACGGTGGAGAACCTGTTATACTCTAATTTATCAAATGCGGACGCGGAGGTGTGTGCGTTTTTGCGCACATAATATATGAAGGAAAAACTCATCATCAAAGGCGGCAAGCCGCTCACCGGCACGGTCAATGTGAGCGGAGCCAAAAATGCCGCTGTGGCCATTTTGCCTGCGACGATTCTCTGCGAGGGTGAGTGCGAATTGGACAACCTGCCGAATATCGACGATGTTCGGCTCATTAACTATCTTCTTGGCTGCATGGGTGCAAAGACGAAGCTTGAAAGCACGGCCATCAAAATCGACACACGCGGACTGAACACATATATTCTGAACAACGACGCGGTGAAGCTGATGCGCGCGTCGTATTACTTCATGGGCGCGTTGCTCGGACGGTTCGGCAAGGCCGAAGTGGCGCTGCCCGGCGGCTGCGCGATCGGCCTTCGGCCCATCGACCAGCACGTGAAGGGCATGGAGGCGCTGGGCGCGACGGTGAAGACGGAATACGGCATCCTCAAGGCGGAAGCGCCGAACGGCCTGCATGGGACGGACATCTATCTCGACGTGGTGTCCGTGGGGGCGACCATCAACATCATGCTGGCGGCCGTGCTGGCCCAAGGGAAGACGACCATCGTCAACGCCGCGAAGGAGCCGCATGTGGTGGACGTGGCGAACTTTCTGAACTGCATGGGCGCGAGGGTGAAGGGGGCGGGCACCGATATCGTCCGCATTACCGGCGTGGAGAAGCTGCACGGCTGCAATTATGCGATCATCCCCGACCAGATCGAGACGGGCACGCTGATGATCGCGGCGGCGGCCACGCAGGGCGACCTCACGATCACAAACGTGATCCCCACGCACATGGAGGCGCTGACGGCCAAGCTGATCGAGATGGGCGTGACGGTGGATGAAGGCGACGACACCATCCGCGTGACGTGCGCGAGACGGCCCAAACACGTGAACATCAAGACGCTGCCGTATCCCGGTTTCCCGACCGACCTGCAGCAGCCCGCGACGGTGCTGCTGAGCACGGCGGAGGGCGCGAGCATCATCGTGGAGAACATATTCGAATCCCGCTTCAAGCATATCAACGAGATACGCCGCATGGGCGCGAACGTGTCCATCGACGGGCGCGTGTGCGTGGTGGAGGGCGTGGACCGGCTGACGGGCGCCCCGGTGCGCGCGACGGACCTGCGCGCGGGCGCCGCGCTGATCGTGGCCGGGCTGATGGCGGACGGCGAGACGGAGATCACCGGCGTGCAGTATATCGACCGGGGCTACGACCATATAGAAGGCAAGCTGAAGCAGATCGGCGCGGACATCCGGCGGGAGAAGGTGCAGGAGATCGAGGAGTTCGACTTTTTCACCAACACTTAAGCAGCGACTTGGAAATGCAGGGCTCTCGGAAGAGGGCCTTTTATGATGAGCGGATAAAATATCTTTCCAAGCCAAAAGCCTGAGAATCGACAGAAAAATCAACATGGGATACGAAAAAGGGGTTGACAGATTTTCTCTGATGGATTATAAGTGTAATCACAAGGTTATTTAGATAATCGATGGATTGGAGGCGCAGCCATGAAGGAGACGCTGACCTATGCCGAATGGATGGTGATGTCGGCGCTGTGGGGCAGGGAGCCGCAGACGCTTTCCGAGGTGATTGGGACCATGGGGGACACGATGGACTGGAGCTACCGCACGTACGCTTCATATCTGCGCAAGCTGACCGAAAAGGGCTTTGTGGGTGTGGAGGCGCGCGGCCGCGACAACTTCTACTATCCGCTGGCGGGCAGGGACGAGTGCATACGCGCCGAGAGCCGCGGCCTGCTGCGCAAGGTGAGCGAGAAGAGCGCCAAGGAGCTGCTGGTCTGCATGATCGAGGAGAGCGGACTGAGCGCCAGAGATCACGAGGAGCTGAAAAAGCTGCTCGATGAGCTGGGCAAAGGGGGCGAGCCTAAATGACTGTGCTGCGCACGCTGCTGGAGATCACCATATACTCGGCGGTGCTGCTGGGAGCGGTCATGCTGTTTCGCGCCGTGTTCAAGAAGCACGCGTCTCCCGCGATGCTGTACGCCGCCTGGTTTGTGCTGATCGCGCGGCTGCTGATGCCGGTGACGATCGGCGGCATATCGCTCATCGTGATTCCGGCCCCGCCGCCTGCCACGGTGGCGCAGCTGGTTGATATGTCTTCGCAGACCGGCGGCAAGACAGAGACGATCGTGTTTCCGCAGACGCCAGCCGCAGACCTTGAAGAAACGACAGCGTTTCAGGGAACCGTAGAGGTGCCGGAGGTCAACACGGAGAGTATGACGGCGGATGTTCACCGCGAAACGCCATGGAAATGGAGCTGGGAGACGGCGCTGCTCGCGCTGTGGATATCAGGTGGAATCATCGTTATGTTGAATGCCGCGGTCGCTTCCGTAAGGCTGGGCCGGAGGCTGTCCAAGGCGCCGGCGCTGCCGGACGGCTGGCGGGATACCGCCGAGCGCATCAAGCAGGAGCTGGGTATCCGCGGACATGTCCGGTTTGTGATGCTGAGGGACTTCGCGTCGCCCGCGCTCAGCGCCAGCCTTCGCCCCACGGTGGTGATCCCGTTCGAGCTGTTTTGGGAGGAGGACAGGCGGCTGATCGAATTCGCGCTGCGGCACGAGCTGACGCATGTGAAGCGCCGGGATCATCTGGTGTGCCTGCTGCTGATGCTGCTCAAAGCGGTATACTGGTTCAACCCGGCGGTGTGGGTGGCTTCCCGGCAGATGAAGCTGGACATGGAGACGGCCTGCGACAGCATGGTGGTCAAATCCATGGACAGCGGGACGAAGAAGCAATATGCCGCCACGATCCTTGGCATGTATGCCAAGGCGCAGCCGCGCTTTGTGCTGGGCATGGCGCTGGGGCACACGCGCCAGACGGCTGAGCGCCGCGTACGCGGCATATTCATGCGCAGCCGCAGCAGCAGGAGGACAACAGCCGCCGCGCTGATACTGGCCGCGATGCTGGTGATGGCGTGCTTCACGACGGCGTGCCAGCCGGTGACGGAAGCGGGGTCGGAGGTTGTGGACGTGACGCCGGTGAGCTCAAATGTGAATGCTGTGGCTGAGCCCGTCAGCGCAGAGGAGCCGGATTTAGGATATACGTTTGCCGATACCGGCTTTTTGAAGGATATCGTCAACATCATGCTCATCGGCGTTGATCACGCGGTGGAGCGCGATACGTGGGAGGGCAAAGAGGCGTTCCATGCCGACGTCATGATTGTGCTATCCGTCAACAAGGCAACGGGTGCTGTGAACATGATCTCTCTCCCACGCGATACATACGCCCAAATACCCGGCGTAGACGGCATATACAAGCTGAACGCGTCCATCGACTGCGGCGGCGGCTGGCCTACCGAGGCAGGCTTCCAGAAAGTCATGGAGGCGGCGGAATGGATGCTGGGCGGCATACCGGTGGACTACTACTATGCGGTGGATATGAACGCTGTGAAAGGTTTGGTGGACGCCGTCGGCGGCGTACAAAACTTTGACGTGGAGATGGACTTCAAGATGCAGGGCCGCGCATACACCAAAGGCGTGCAGGATATGGACGGGCAGGCTGTGCTCGACTACCTGCGCGTGCGCAAAGGCGTCGAGGAGGCGGGCGACTTGAACCGCATCAACCGCCAGAAGAAGATGCTTGTCGCGATATTCCATAAGATACAGCAGAACGGGCTGCTGACCAGCATACCGCAGCTGCTAGACGCGTTTGAGGGCAACCTGTATACCAACACCAATCTGGCGCAGACGACGGCGCTCACGGCATTTGCCTCCAGCGTGGATCCTGCCAGTATCGGTATGTATTCGATGGACGGCCACTACGAAAATATATTCAACTGGAATTTTGTGATTACCGATCAGGAAAAGCGCGTGGAGTTGATCAACCAGATTTACGGCGTGGAGATGCCGCAGTACGAGGATTACCCGTCGAATGCGGACGGGACCGCGTGGGGGTACAAGCTCCCCGGCGTGTTCACGGACGGCGAGGTTGTGAAAACGGACACCACATATCAAAGTGAAAATATCAATATATCCATCAAGAAGGTTAATCAAAAAGATATCACCTATTATGTTTCGGACATCTATATCAGGAACCTTGAATGCCTGCAAACGGCGTTTGCGGACGACAAATTTGGCGCCACGGCCCCCACTGATGAAATTGCAAGAAGTAAAGGCGCGATACTCGCGATTAGCGGAGACTTCTGCACCAAGAACGAGGGTGTGGTGGTGCGCAACGGGATCATGTACCGTGACAAAATGCATGATTCGGACCTGTTGGCATTAAACTATGACGGAACGATGCAGACGTTCTCGCCCGAGGAGTTCGATCTGGCAAAGACAGAGGCGGAGGGCGTTTGGCAGGTGTGGACGTTCGGGCCCATGCTGCTCAAGGACGGGCAGCCGATGACGGAATTCAACAGCAGCAGCACCGTGATCAAGGCCAATCCGCGTTCGGCTGTGGGCTACTATGAGCCGGGGCATTACTGCTTCGTGCTGGTGGATGGGCGGCAGCCGGGGTATTCGATAGGCATGACGATGCAGGAGATGTCACAGCTGTTCTATGATATGGGCTGCAAGGTGGCATATAATCTGGACGGCGGCAAGTCCGCCGAGATGGCGTTTATGGGCGAGCTGGTGAACCAGCCGTATGAAGGCGGGCGCGCCACCAGCGATATCCTCTATATCGCGGACAACTAAGGAAGAGAATAATGAGCACAGATAATTAGGTTTCACCACCACTCATCATAAATTGCGAAAGCCCGCGCCAATGAGCCGGGCTTTTCGCTTTCCGGGGCTGGCGAAAAGACGAAGACTTATTGGGGTGTGGTTGAGCTTTTTATTTTCGGAGTATAATCACCGCTATGAGGGGATGCGGCATGAGGGAGTGTGCAGCCGGCGATATCAGAAGTGCAGGCGTTTGGCGATTTCCCGCTGGACCTCCTTGTTTCGGTCCAGCAGCAGCAGCAGACCCGAGATGGCCAGGCAGGGCGCCATGACAAACCATGACCAGACCAATGTGACATGGCCGTCAATATAGACGTCCAGCAGGGCTTCAAGCAATATAACCATCAGCGATACCAAAACGAAGATGACGGCGACCAGAGCCAGCACAGGCAGCTTTTTTCGGGTGAGAAAGATAAAAAGAAGCCACGCAAGATAGCAGTATACCGCGATTGGAAGGGCCACAAACTGATACCAGCTGTTTGCCGGAAACGGGTAAGCGATCAGCCCCAGGCCAATAAGGGCGGCGATCAGGTCGGCAAACAACATTTTCTTGTAGGTGAATCGCCGGAAAAAGAACGGGGACGTGCAGAAAGCCCAGAGCATGAACACGCAGGCCAGCACAAATATCGACCACGTCAGCCGCTTATCGTAGAGCAGGTTTAGCAGCAGGCAGATGGCGATGGGCACCGCGGCAATGATGGAACTGAACTTGATCCAGAACCCGCGGTTGATTTTCTTCTGTTCGTCCCGATTATCGGGAAAGGTGTTTGATTTTGCGGCCGGAGACTGATCGATCGGATTGATGACCCTGACACCGCACAGCGGGCAGTTTTTCTGTGCGCGCTCCAGCTCGACCCCGCAATTGACACAGTACGACATTCTATATCCCCCTGTTGGTCTCCAGCTTGACATGGATGCCCATTTTAACCAGAAAAGTAAAGAATTCTTTTTCCACAAGCGTTTCTTTGATCGTGCTGGTAAAACAGATGTTCATCAGCCCCTTAAACGCACAGACGGCGCAGTTGATTCCGTAATACCGGGGAGCGCCCAACATCGCGTCGAATCGCTCGACGTGTGCGGCCATCTGTTCAGGCATGTCCATGACGCCGATATTGGACATCGCGCTGGTCATGCGGCTTTCGCCCGACATATGGAAGATAATGCTGATGACGAGATTCTTTAAAAACAGCGGCATCATACGCACCAGTATGTTTTTCTCCGCTTTGACGTTTTTGGACATGCGGGCGGCGAGATGCTTTTTGGTCAGCTCGCACCTCAAATAATGATGGACCAGCTGGGCGACTTCTTCAAACAGGTAATCCCCCCAGCTCGCGTTGATCAGCGGGTTCACATACGATGAAAAGTTGCGCAGCGTTTTCGTCGGGAAAAAGGCGCGCAGATTGACCGGGATGGAGACCTTGACCGGGCGTATGCGCCGGGCATCGTCTGCTTTTTGTACGTTGAAAAGCGCAAACATGTATACGGCAACCAGAAATTCGGTGACGGACACCTGATATTTTTTGGCGGCGGCTTTGATATCCTGAACGGATACAAGGCCGCAGATGACGTGAAGCGTATGGCATTTCTCTTTTGTGCCGCGGACGTGGTACGCCCGCTCCTCTTTCCATGGACGAACGGCTTTGTCGTTATAATAGCGCAGAAAAGCGTCTTCCGTCTCCGCGTCGTCGGGCAGCTCGTCGCAATCGAGTACGCCATGCCGGGCGGGAATATCGTATCCCTTTTGTTTCAGATATTCGGCGACCAGCGTTTTGAGGAAGACGATGCCGCCGTATCCGTCGGAGATGGAATGGAACACCTCAAGAGAAATCCGTTTATCGTGCACGCGCACCCTGAAAAGATGGCCGCCCCTTTTTCCATCCTGTATACGGATACACGGGTTGACGGCATCCTCTTCTACCATGGCGCGGTTTGAATTCTTTTCGAAGTAATACCAAAACACGCCGGCTTTCAGCCGGCAGGAAAAAAGGTCAATGCGGGCCATCGTGATGTCCAGCGCACGCTGGAGCGTATCCTTATCAACCGGCTCATACAGCTTGACCGAAACGCGGTAGATCGACATCCACCGGCGGTTGCTGATGGCCGGGTATAGTTTGGCCGCATTGTCAAGCTTGTACCATTTTTCTTGCTCTGCGTTTTCCATCACATACAGCATACTCTTATTGCAGTGATAAAACAACAAAGAAACATGGACAAAAAAATAGGGCGGAACGGAGGCTCTTCGCCAGGTTCCGCCAATAGTAGGGGTATTGGGGACAAGTTAGGGGTTACAATCTATGAAACCTACTTGGCAAGCTCGATATTGATGGACACTTTGTCCTTGCTCTCCATCGCTTCATAGGTGACCTTGACGCCGGACTTCTTGATACGGGTCAGCGCTTTCTTGATCGTGTTGATATAGATGCGGTAGTCCCGCATGATGCACACGACGTGCTGGCCGGACAGGTTCGGCGGCTCTTCGCCGTACAGCTTGGAGAGCATTTTTTCAACGATCTCTTCCGTCATCTTGACGGACAGGTTCTTCTGCGCGATGTCCTTGATAAGGCGGACCTGCGCGTCTTCATTGTGAAGCCGCAGCAGGGCGCGCGCGTGGCGTTCCGAGAGCTTGTAGGTGGTGATGAGTTCCTTCACACCCGCGGGCAGCTTCAGGATGCGCATCTTGTTGGCGACGGTGCTCTGGTTCTTGCCGAGACGCCGGGCCAGCTCCTCCTGCGTGAGGCCGTGCTCCTTCATCAGGCACTGGAACCCTTCGGCCTCTTCAAAGAAGTGCAGATTCTCGCGCTGGAGGTTCTCGATGAGCGCGATGACGGCGCTGTCCTCGTCTATAGCGGGCTGCACGAACGCTTTGATGTGCGTGAACCCCGCTTTGCATACGGCGCGCCAGCGGCGTTCACCCGCGATGATCTCATAATAGTTATGGCTGAGTTTTCTGACCGTGATGGGCTGCAGCAGCCCGTATTGCTTGATGGAGTGCGCCAGCTCCGCGAGGCTTTCTTCCGTAAACAAACGACGAGGCTGGTAGGGGTTGGGGCGGATGTAATCCACCGGGATGACCTCCAGCGTGTTGCTCTGACTTTTGTCCATACTGAATTTGCGCACATTATCAGTGCCCGTTTTCTGAACCTTCAACACTATTAAAACACTCCTTTACATGGGACGCAGCGCGTCCAAAACAGATAAAATTTGAAAAACCGCAAAACATTTTTATTTGAATCATTTAATTGCACAATTCGGCACATTTTATGATAGTCCTTTGCGGCCAACAATAACTCCCAATAAACGACATAAATAGTGAATTATCAGGGCCTTTTGGAGCAGGTTTGTCGAATTTTGAAAAAAGCGCTATTTGTGATAGGTGCGGCTGGACGAGATCATGAAGGCGCGGTAGATCTGCTCGAGCAGCACGATACGGAAGAGCTGGTGAGGCATGGTGAGGTCTGAAAAGGAGACGATGTGTGCGGCTTTGGATTTTATATCACCGCTGAGGCCGTTTGAGCCGCCGACAGCGAAGCTTATGTCGCCCTCGTGCTTTTTGACGAGCGCCGCGAAGCCCTCCGACGTCATGCGCTGCCCCTCGGGCGAGAGTGCGATGAGCGCGCCGCGGGACGCGGCCAGCAGCGCCGCGCTCTCCTCGGCGACGGCCTTTTCGACAAGCGCGGCGGAGGTCCCGGGCGGCAAAGCCGATTCCTTTTTTTCGATGATGCTCAGGCGGCAGAAGGCGGACAGGCGTTTCGCGTATTCGGACTGCGCCTCCTGCAGGTATTTTTCCTTGAGTTTGCCGATGCAGAGCAGCTGGACGTTGGGCAAAGCGCGATCCCCCCTATTTGATCCGGAACCGGCCGGTGACCTTGTCCCGGAAAGCGAGGCCCAGGCTGACGTCCCGCCCCGGCGTGATGCCCTGGGCCAGCAGGGCGTCGGTGACGGTGCGGAACGCGAGGTGTTCCGAGTTGTTCTCGCGGGAGAGGTGCCCAAGCAGGATGGACGACACGCCCGCGCAGGCAAGCTTCACGGCGGCGTCCGCCGCGTCGTCGTTGGAGAGGTGGCCGCGGCGCGACTTGATGCGCTGCTTGAGCTCATACGGATAACGCCCGGCGCTGAGCATCTCCAGGTCGTGGTTGGCCTCAAGCAGCACCAGATCGCAGGCGTGCAATTTGTATTCCACAGCTTGCGGAAAATAGCCGAGGTCCGTCGCGACGGCGAGGCGGCTGCGGCCGCACATCACGCAGTAGCCCACGGGGTCCGCCGCGTCGTGCGATATTTCGAAAGGCTCGATCGTGAGGTCGTCGATATAAAAAGGGTCTTTGCCGATGACGCGCGCGAGGCGGCTGCGCACCGTGCCCAGCTTATCGCATGAGGCTGCCCATGTGGGCGCTGTGGCGTAGACGGGGATGTCGTGCTTGCGCGAGAGTATGCCCGCGCCCTGTATATGGTCGGTATGCTCGTGGGTGATCAGGATGCCCTTGATATCGTCGATGGACTCGCCGATGCTGTGCAGCGCTTCTTCCATGCGCTTGCCCGACACGCCCGCGTCGATCAAAATCTTGGAACGGTCTGAGCTGACGAGTATCGCGTTGCCGGACGAGCCGGAGAACAAGGGGGTGAGTGACAGTGCCATGTGCTTATCCTTTCATGAGTCGCCTTATTATAGCACAAGGCGGCGCAAATGCCACGTATTGATTTATGGGGCGCGGCTGTGATATGGTTACAGCGAAAGGGGCTGGCCATGAAACGATCGTGCGTGCAGGTGTATACGGGAGACGGCAAGGGCAAGACCGCCGCGGCGGTGGGGCTGGCGGTCCGCGCGGCGGGGCAGGGGCTGTGCGTGAAAATCGTACAGTTTCTGAAAGGGCGCGAGTCCGGCGAGGCGGCGGCGCTGGAGAAGCTGGGCGTGGAGTTAAGGCGGGTGTCCGTGGGCGGCAAGTTTTTCCGGGACATGTGCGACGAGGAGAAGGACAAGCTGCGGCGCGGCGCGCAGGACATGCTGACCGTGGTCAGGAGTTGGCTGGGCGTGGCGGATGTACTGATTCTGGACGAGGCGCTGGGCGCGCTGCACTGCGGGGCGCTGACCCTGGACGAGCTGATATATATAATGGAAGAGCGCGGCGGCACCGAGATCGTGCTGACGGGACGGGCCGCGCCGGGCGAGATATTGGAACGCGCCGATCTGGTGACGGAGATGAAGCCGGTGAAGCATTACATGGACGCGGGGATAACGGCGAGAAAGGGTATCGAGTTTTGAGCGGCATTGTGTTGGTGACGGGCGGCGCGCGCAGCGGCAAGAGCACGTATGCGGAAAAAATGGCGCGTGAATCCGGCCTGCCGGTGGGCTACATCGCGACGGCGGTGGCGACGGACGCGGACATGCGTGACCGCATCGAGCGGCATAAACGCCAGCGGCCTGCCGAATGGCCGACGTTTGAGCGGTACCGTGATTTTGGCGCGCTGGAGAACGATGCGCGGTTCGACGCGTGCGGGTTGTTTCTGCTGGACTGCCTGACGGTGCTGGTGACCAACCACATGATGGACAGCGGCCTGGACTTTGACACGTGTGCGCTGGAGGCTGTGGACGCGCTGGAGACATCCATTATCGCCGAAGTGGACGCGCTGCTGGGCCTGATGGAGCGGTGCGGCAAGCGGCTGGTGATGGTGACCAACGAGGTGGGTATGGGCGTGGTGCCCGCGTTCCGGCTGGGCAACCTGTTCCGGGATATCGCGGGGCGTATGAATGCGCGCGTGGCGGCCCGCGCGGACGAGGCCTACTGCATGATATCCGGCCTGCCTTTGAGGCTGAAGTGACTTATGGAGATATATTATGGTCACGAGGGCGCTGCCCGCTTGCCTGTGACCCGAAGGGTTATGCCCTGAGGGTACGCGCTCCCGTTAAGGGACACGTCTCTCGCGTGCCCCGGAGGGGTATAAGAATCCCATTGTATTCTGGCGCTTCGCGACAGGACGGGAAACCAATAATATGAAACTAAAGAGGAAATAGCATTTTCATTGAATTTCCTTGGGAGAATGGTTGATCATCTTTCGTATGATTGAGGGAGTGATTATTATGAGGGGCTTCCCTCCCTCCGGCACTTCGCGCCACCTCCCAAGGGAGCAGACCCTTTGAGGGAGGCAAAGAGAGCCCCTGAAGCGCGTTGTGGCCATTCTAAACTCCAGTTTGATTACTGTCGGGAAATGCGCAGCATTTCCCTAATGGGTTTCCAAAGGGACAAGTCCCTTCGCGTGCCCCGGAGGGGTATGGCGGTGGTGCGGGGCCCCAAAAAAGACAAGGCTTTTTGGGGTGCGGGTTCGGAGGCAGAGCCTCCAAGGTCTTAAATCTATAAAAAGGGATATATGATGAAAAGTTTTGTGATGATGCTGTCGTTTTTTACGCGGATACCGGTGCGGGCGCTGGATGGCATCGACGAGGCGGCTTACAGAAAAGGCATCAAATATCTGCCGGTGATCGCCCTGTTGCTCGGCGCGGCGGCGGGCGCTGTGTCGCTGCTGGGTATTTGGATAGACAGGTATCTGGCGGCGTTTTTGACGTTGCTTGTGTACCTGCTGCTGACGGGCGGGTTGCATCTGGACGGACTGGCGGATACGATGGACGCATTCTGCGCGGGCCGCGACAGGGAGAAAACGCTCGCGATACTGAGGGACAGCCGCATCGGCGCGTTCGGCGCGCTGGCGCTGGCCGTGCTGGTGGCGGGCGACACCGTCGCGCTGGGCAGCGCGGGCCGGGCGGCATGGCTGTTTCCGCTGGCAGGCCGGACAACGGCGCTGCTGGCCGCAAAGTGCTTCCCGTGCGCAAGGCCGGGCGGGCTGGGCCAATGGTTCATCGACGGCGTGAAAACAGCGCATATTGTTTTTGCGCTTGTTTTGTATATTGTCGCGGCGGCGGTGATCGGCATGGATTTGAAATATATGGAATTTGATGCTGTGCGTTTTGCGGTGACGGCGGGGTCGTTTCTCGTGGCGGCGGGTGTGACGCTGCTGGTCGTGCGGCGGTTTTCGCGGCGTATCGGCGGCATCACGGGCGATATCGTGGGATTTTCCATCGAAATGTCGCAGTTTGTTTTTCTGCTGACGGCGGCAGCGGCCTTCGGGATTGCCGCATAGCGCTGCGGCAATCTGTCACGAAGCGACAAAAAACATGCTTTGACAAAAGACGCGCCCGCTATATAATAAAGACGCGGGACAAATTATAAAAAAAGAGGGACGGTTATGGGAAACTCAATAAACGATATATTAGTGGAGGATTTTCAGAACGTCGTTGGAGACCTGCTCATCAGAAACAGGAGCATCCTTGATATATTGACAAAGCTGCAAACCAGCGAAGGGCGCGTGAGCCGCGCTGTTGTCAAATCCGTCACCCACTGTGGTTGCATCCAGATAGAAGGAAAGAAGCAGGCGTTCCCGGACGAAGCCAGCATGAGCGAGCTGGGCGGGCTGGTATCCACGCAGGTGAAGGGCGAGCTGTGCCCCGAATGCCGGCAAACGATCGAAAAGGAGATCGGCGGGGCGCTGTTTTACCTGGTGGCGCTGTGCAACACGCTGGGTATCAGCCTGTACGACGTGATACTCAACGAGAAGGAGACGCTGGATACGCTGGGCAATTACAGCCTGAGGTAGCAACCGTACTCGATGACGAGCGGCAGCGACAAGCGCCGCTTTTGTTTTACATACTGATCCGACAAAAAAAGACTTGATTCGACAGGAGAGACAGAAGAGAAAAATGAAGGTACCATTCATCAACAGGCAGCAGGCTGAAGAGATCATCAAAACCTACCCCACGCCGTTCCATATTTACGACGAGCGCGGCATACGGGAAAACGCGCGCAGGCTAAAGCAGGCGTTTTCGTGGAACAAGGGCTTCAGGGAATATTTCGCGGTAAAGGCGACGCCCAACCCGGCGATACTGAAAATATTGCAGGAAGAGGGCTGCGGCGTGGACTGCTCGTCTCTCACGGAGCTGATGATGGCGCAGGCTGTCGGCTTTGGCGGCGAAGACATCATGTTCTCGTCCAACGTGACGCCGCCGGAAGATTATCTGCTGGCCGCCAAGCTGGGCTCCATCATCAACCTCGACGATATCACCCACATCGATTTTCTGGACTCTTTGACGGGCATACCCGAACTCATTGGCTGCCGGTTTAATCCGGGCGGCCACTTCAAGCTGGAGAACCAGATCATGGACAGCCCGGGCGAAGCCAAGTACGGCTTTACGCGGCCGCAGCTGACGGAGGGCTTCAAAAAGCTGATGGACAAGGGCGCGAAGCGGTTTGGGCTGCATGCGTTCCTCGCGTCCAACACCACCACGAACCGCTATTACCCCAAGCTGGCGCGGCTGCTGTTTGAAACGGCGGTGGAACTGAAGCGCGAGACAGGCGCCGAGATCGTGTTCATCAACCTGTCGGGCGGGGTGGGCATCCCGTATAAGCCGGACCAGAAGGGCAACGATATCCTGCGCATCGGCGAGCTGGTGCGTCAGGAGTTTGAGGCGGTCATGGTGCCCGCAGGGCTGGGGAACGTGGCGATATACACCGAGCTGGGCCGGTACATGCTGGCGCCGTTCGGGCATCTCGTGACCACGGCGGTGCACCGCAAGGATATCCACAAGCGGTATATCGGCGTAGACGCGTGCGCGGCCAACCTGATGCGGCCCGCGATGTACGGCGCGTATCACCACATCACCGTGCTGGGTAAGGAGGATGCGCCGCCGGATCACAAGTACGACGTGACGGGCGGGCTCTGCGAGAACAACGACAAATTCGCGGTGGACCGGACACTGCCCAGGATCGACATGGGCGACATACTGGTGATTCACGACGCGGGCGCGCACGGCTTTGCGATGGGCTACAATTACAACGGCAAGCTGCGCAGCGCCGAGCTGCTGCTGAAAGAGGACGGCAGCGTGGAGATGATCCGCCGCGCTGAAACGCCGGCCGATTATTTTGCCACGTTTGACTTCACAGGGCAGTTCGATAGCGTTTGACGCGCATTGAAGCATGGCCGACCCGGCAAATTTTCCGCCCGGTCGGCTGTTTTATTTAAGGAATTAAATGACATTATCCAAACACCAATAAAATGTTTCCGTTCGCGCCATTTTTTGTTGACAAGCAATATTGATTGTAGTAGTATGTTATATTGCATTAGCGTGTTCATAATAGGGGGAGTGTCTGATTTGCCGGTAATATAATCGGGTTTTTTTATCCGCAATGGAGCAGGATAAAGGAATAAAACAGCGCGTTTTTGGGAACAATCTGCGAGTGCCTTTTTCTTGAAATGTCATACGATACTTTTTAGCATAACAGGAGTGTGGTTTATAAGCTTATGGTGCACGAAGTCAAAATTGGTAAACGGAACAGGATGAGCTTCTCCAAGATCGAAGAAGTACTGAGCATGCCGGACCTGATCGAGATCCAGAAAAACTCATACAATTCATTTCTTGAGATCGGGCTTAGGGAGGTGCTGAACGACATCTCGCCGATCACCGACTATTCGGAGAACCTGATACTCGAATTCGTGGACTACTATCTTGATGATAAGCCCAAGTATACCGTCGAGGAGTGCAAGGAACGCGACGTGAACTTTGCCGCGCCCTTGAAGGTAGTCGTGCGTCTTCTCAACAAGGAGACGGGCGAGATGAAGGAACAGGAAGTGTTCATGGGTGATTTTCCGCTGATGACCGAGAAGGGCACCTTCATCATCAACGGCGCGGAGCGCGTCATCGTCAGCCAGCTGGTGCGCAGCCCCGGCGTGTATTACGATTTCGGGATTGATAAATCCGGCAAGAAGCTGTATTCCGCGACGGTGATCCCCAACCGCGGCGCATGGCTGGAATATGAGACGGATTCCAACGACTGCTACTGGGTGCGCGTGGACCGCACGAGAAAGCTGCCCATGACGGTGCTGATGCGCGCGATGGGCTGCGGCACCAATCAGGAGATCATCGACCTGTTTGGCGACGAGGAATTTTTGCAGTCCACGTTCAAAAAGGATAATGGACAGAGCGTGGAAGACGGCCTGATCGAGATATACCGCCGCCTGCGTCCGGGCGAACCGCCGACGGTGGAGAGCGCGCGGATGCTGATCGATTCGCTGTTCTTCGACCAGCGGCGCTATGACCTGGCGCGCGTGGGCCGTTATAAATTCAACAAGAAGCTGTCGGTCGCGGGGCGCATTGAAGGTCAACGAAGCGCGCAGAACATCGTGTCGGAAGACGGCGAGCTGCTGGCGGCCAAGGGCGAAATGATCACGCGCGAAGCTGCCGAAAGAATAGAAGCGGCGGGCGTCAACAGCGTGCTGCTGCAGATCGGCGACGTGGAAGTGAAGGTGGTCGGCAACAACTTTGTGCGTGTGGACAGCTATCTGCCGTTTGCGCCCACTGAGGCTGGCCTCAACGAGAAGGTGCACTTCCCGACCTTCAAGGCGATTTTGAATGAATACGGCCACGACGAGGCGGCGCTGAAGAAGCAGCTGAAGAGTCATATCGACAGCCTGATCCCCAAGCATATCATCATTGACGATATCATGGCGTCGATGAGCTATCAGATGGGTTTGAAATATGGCCTCGGGCGCACGGACGACATCGACCATCTGGGCAACCGGCGCCTGCGCAGCGTGGGCGAGCTGCTCCAGAACCAGATTCGCGTGGGCCTGTCGCGTCTGGAGCGCGTGGTCCGCGAGCGCATGTCGATACAGGATATGGACGTGGCGACGCCCTCCAACCTGATCAACATCCGTCCGGTGACGGCGGCGATCAAGGAATTCTTCGGTTCCTCACAGCTGTCGCAGTTTATGGACCAGACCAACCCGCTGGCCGAGTTGACGCACAAGCGCAGGCTGTCCGCGTTGGGACCGGGCGGCCTGAACCGCGAGCGCGCGTCGTTCGACGTGCGTGACGTGCACCATACGCACTATGGCCGCATGTGCCCGATCGAGACGCCTGAAGGCCCGAACATCGGCCTCATCGGCTCTCTTTCCACCTATGCCCGCATCAACGAGTACGGCTTCATCGAATCGCCGTACCGCGTGATCGATAAGGACAACAAGATCGTGACGGAGGAGATCGTCTACCTGACGGCGGACGAAGAGGATAAATATGTGGTGGCGCAGGCCAACGAACCCATCGGGGGAGACGGCAACTTCAAGCGCTCGCGCGTTATGTCGCGCAGGCAGGAGGAGATCGTCGAAGTGGCCCGCGAAGAGGTGGACCTGATGGACGTTTCCCCGAAGCAGGTGGTGTCCGTCGCGACGGCGCTGATCCCGTTCCTTGAGAACGACGACGCCAACCGCGCGCTGATGGGCTCCAACATGCAGCGCCAGGCCGTGCCGCTCACCATCACCGAAGCGCCCATCGTGGGCACCGGCATGGAGCACAAGGCCGCGCAGGATTCAGGCGCGGTCATCCGCGCGTATGAGGACGGCGTGATCAAGAGCGTTTCCGCCGACAAGATACTGGTGCAGGAAGCGGTGAGGGTGCGTGAGTACCGCCTGATCAAGTTCGCCCGCTCCAACCAGGGCACCTGCATCAACCAGTACCCCATCGTGAGGACGGGGGATGTGGTGAAGAAGGGCGACATCATCGCCGACGGCCCGTCCACCGAACAGGGCGAGCTGGCATTGGGGCGTAACGTGCTGGTCGGCTTCATGACATGGGAAGGCTACAACTACGAGGACGCGATACTGATCAGCGAGCGCCTGGTGCGCGACGACGTGTTCACGTCCATACATATTGAAGGCTACGAGTGCGAAGCGCGCGACACCAAACTGGGGCCCGAGGAAATCACGCGGGATATCCCCAACGTGGGCGACGAAGCGCTGAAGAACCTCGACGAGCGCGGCGTCATCCGCATCGGCGCCGAGGTGCGCGCGGGAGACATCCTCGTCGGCAAGGTGACGCCCAAGGGCGAGACGGAGCTGACCGCGGAAGAGCGCCTGCTGCGCGCGATATTCGGCGAGAAGGCCAGAGAGGTGCGAGACACCTCTCTGCGCGTGCCGCACGGCGAGGAAGGCATCGTGGTGGACATCAAGGTGTTCACGCGCGAGAACAAGGATGAGCTGACCGCGGGCGTCAACAAGCTGGTGCGCTGCTATATCGCGCAGAAACGCAAGATATCCGTGGGCGACAAGATGGCGGGACGCCACGGCAACAAGGGCGTTATCTCACGCATACTGCCGGTGGAGGATATGCCGTTCCTGCCGGATGGCACGCCGCTTGACATCGTGCTCAATCCGCTGGGCGTGCCATCCCGTATGAATATCGGCCAGGTGCTGGAAGTGCACCTTGGCTATGTGGCCAAGGCCCTTGGCTGGCGCATCGCGACGCCCGTCTTCGACGGCGCGACCGAGGACGACATCATGGACCTGTTCCGCGACAAAGGGTTTAACCCGGACGGCAAGACGGTGCTTTACGACGGCCGCAGCGGCGAGCCGTTCGAGAACCGCGTGACGGTGGGCTACATGTATATATTGAAGCTGCACCATCTGGTGGACGACAAGATCCACGCGCGTTCCACCGGACCGTATTCGCTGGTGACGCAGCAGCCGCTGGGTGGCAAGGCCCAGTTCGGCGGGCAGCGCTTCGGTGAAATGGAAGTGTGGGCACTGGAAGCTTACGGCGCGGCCAACACGCTGCAGGAAATTCTGACGGTCAAGTCGGACGACGTGGTGGGCCGTGTGAAGACATATGAGGCCATCGTGAAGGGCGAGAACATTCCCGAACCGGGCGTGCCGGAGTCGTTCAAGGTGCTCATCAAGGAGATGCAGTCCCTCGCGCTGGATGTGAAGGTGCTGGGCGACGTGGGCGAGGAGATCGCCATCCGCGAGAGCGTGGACGACGAGGTGACGGGTCTGGAGGTCAATATCGAAGGCTCCGAAATGGACGCTGCGCCGGAAAAACATGCCAAGCCGCGCGATGACGATTTCTCTGACCTGAGCTTTGAGGAACTCGACGTGCCGGATATCGACGGGCTGGACGACATCGATATTGACGGGGACAAAGACATGATGGGCCCCGGAGCGGTTATCGGCGATGAGGAGGAGGATGACTTCGAGGACGATTTCGATACCGACTTCAGCAGCGGCGATGATGACGACGACAATCTTGAAAAGGATGATTTTGAAAAGGACGACAATTACGAGAGAGACGGCTTGTATGCCGGCGATGATTTCCCGGGAAAGAAGCACCGGGATGATTATGACGACGTGGAGTCTCTTGACGGGCTGATCGACGACGACGATCTGTACAGCGACGACGACGATTACGACAAATAACGTTTAAAGCTTTTTTGATATACGAGAGGAGAGGGATTATTTGTTCGAGCTAGGCAATTTTGATTCCATTCAGATTGGTTTGGCGTCCCCTGAAAAGATCAGGGAGTGGTCCCGCGGGGAAGTGAAAAAGCCCGAGACCATCAACTACCGCACGCTCAAGCCTGAAAAGGACGGCCTTTTCTGTGAACGCATTTTCGGGCCCACGAAGGACTGGGAATGCCACTGCGGGCGCTACAAGCGCGTGCGCTACAAGGGCATCGTCTGCGACAAATGCGGCGTGGAAGTAACCAGAGCCAAGGTGCGGCGCGAGCGCATGGGCCACATTGAGCTGGCCGCGCCGGTATCGCACATCTGGTATTTCAAGGGCATCCCGTCCCGCATGGGGCTGTTGCTTGACATGTCGCCGCGCGATCTGGAGAAGGTGCTGTACTTTGCCTCGTTCGTGGTGACGGACCCGGGCAACACGCCGCTGGAATACAAACAGCTGCTGACCGACAAGGAGCTGCGCGAAGCGCAGGAGAAATACGGCGAGGACGCGTTCGTCGCGAAGATGGGCGCCGAGGGCGTGAAGGACCTGCTGCGCCACATCAACCTCGACAAGACGGCGCGTGAGCTCAAGAAAGAGCTGGAGACCTGCTCCGGCCAGAAGCGCGTCCGCGCGATCAAACGGCTGGAAGTCGTAGAGGCGTTCCGGCAGTCCGGCAACAAGCCGGAGTGGATCATCCTCGACTGCATCCCGATCATCCCGCCGGAGCTGCGCCCCATGGTGCAGCTGGACGGCGGCCGGTTTGCGACGAGCGATTTGAACGACCTGTACCGCCGCGTAATCAACCGCAACAACCGTCTGAACCGGCTGCTGGCGCTGCGCGCGCCGGATATCATCGTCCGCAATGAGAAGCGCATGCTGCAGGAGGCTGTGGACGCGCTGATCGACAACGGCCGCCGCGGCAGGCCCGTGACGGGCCCCGGCAACCGTCCGCTCAAGTCGCTGTCCGACATGCTGCGCGGCAAGCAGGGCCGGTTCCGTCAGAACCTGCTCGGCAAGCGCGTGGACTATTCGGGCCGCAGCGTTATCGTGGTGGGGCCGGACCTTAAGATGTATCAGTGCGGCCTGCCCAAGGAGATGGCGCTGGAGCTGTTCAAGCCGTTCGTGATGAAGAACCTGGTGGAGCAGGGCCTTGCGCACAACATCAAGAGCGCCAAGCGCATGGTGGAGCGCGTGCGTCCCGAGGTGTGGGGCGTGCTGGAGACGGTCATCAAAGACCATCCGGTGCTGCTGAACCGCGCCCCCACGCTGCACAGGCTCGGCATTCAGGCGTTTGAGCCGGTGCTGGTGGAAGGCAAGGCGTTGAAGCTGCATCCGCTGGTATGTACCGCTTACAACGCGGACTTTGACGGCGACCAGATGGCCGTGCACGTGCCGCTGTCGGTGGAGGCGCAGGCGGAATGCCGTTTCCTCATGCTGGCCGCGAACAACATATTAAAGCCGCAGGACGGCAAGCCGGTGGTGAGCCCCACGCAGGACATGGTTATCGGCAGCTATTATCTGACGATACACCGCGAGGGCGCGAAGGGCGAGGGCAGCTATTTCTCGACGCCCGAGGAGGCGGTCATCGCCTATCAGACGGGCGCGATCGACCTGCAGGCCATGGTGAACGTGCGGTTCACCAAGACGATAAATGATGAGAAGAAGAGCCGCGTGATGCCCATCACGCCGGGCCGCATCATATTCAATGAGGCGATACCGCAAAACCTCGGGTTTGTGGACAGAACGCAGCCGGACAGCGAGTTCCTGCTGGAGATCGACTTCCTGGTGGGCAAGAAGCAGCTGGGCAAGATCGTTGATTTCTGCTACCGCAGATACGGCGAGACCAAGACGGCCAACATGCTGGACGATATCAAGCGGCTGGGCTTCCACTACTCCACGGTGGGCGCGATCACCATCAGCGTGAGCGACATCGTGATCCCCGAAGCCAAGGCGCAGTACATCCAGGCGGCCGAAGAAAAGGTCATGGAGATCGAGAAGAAGTTCAAACGCGGCTTCCTGACCAATAAAGAAAGAAAAGAGAACGTGATCAAGGTGTGGGCGGACACCACCAACAAGGTGACCGACTCCCTGATGGACGGCCTCAGCAAATTCAACCCGGTGTTCATGATGGCCAACTCGGGCGCGAGAGGTTCCACGAACCAGATCCGCCAGCTGGCGGGTATGCGCGGCCTGATGGCCGACCCGTCCGGCGAGATCATCGAGATCCCGATCCGCGCGAACTTTCGCGAGGGCCTCACGGTGCTTGAGTTCTTCATCTCGACGCACGGCGCCCGAAAGGGCTTGGCGGACACCGCGCTTCGTACGGCGGACTCCGGTTACCTGACCCGCCGTCTCGTGGACGTCAGCCAGGATGTGATTGTGCGCGAGAACGACTGCCTGAAGGAAGGCGACCCGGTGCGCGGCGTATGGGTGGAGGATATCGTGGACGGCAAGGAGATCATCGAGCCGTTCATCGACCGCATCGGCGGGCGTTATGCCGCGGCGGATATCGTGGACCCGGCAACGGGCGAAGTGATCGTCCATACGGACGAATTCATCTCGTATGACCACTGCCGCCGTATCGAGCAGGCGGGCATCAAGGGCGCGCACATCCGCTCGGTGCTGACGTGCAAGACACGCCACGGCGTTTGCGCCAAGTGCTACGGCGCGGATATGTCGTCCGGCAAGACGGTCTCCATCGGCGAAGCGGTGGGCATCATCGCGGCTCAGTCCATCGGCGAGCCGGGCACGCAGCTGACGATGAGAACGTTTCATACCGGCGGCGTCGCGGGCGAGGACATCACGCACGGTCTGCCCCGCGTGGAAGAGCTGTTTGAGGCGAGAAAGCCCAAGGGCCTCGCGGTGATCAGCGAGATCGCGGGCATCGTGTCCGTGGGCGACAACCGCAAGAAGCAGGAAGTGACGGTGACGGGCGAGGACGGCATGGCCGAGGTCTACCAGATCCCGTTCGGTTCGCGCCTGAAGGTGAAGGACGGCGACATCATCGAGGCGGGCGACGAGCTGACCGAAGGCTCGATCAACCCCAACGATATACTGAAGATAAAGGGCGCCAAGGGCGTGCAGGCTTATCTCTTAAAAGAGGTGCAGATGGTGTACCGCCTGCAGGGCGTGGAAATTTCCGATAAGCACATCGAGGTCATCATCCGTTCGATGCTCAAGAAGTGCAAGATCGAGGACGCGGGCGACACCGAGCTGCTGCCGGGCTCGCTGGTGGATATCCACGCATTCGACGCGGAGAACGAGCGCGTGATGCTGCTGGGCAAGAAGCCCGCGACGGCCAAGCGTGTGCTGCTGGGCATCACCAAAGCGTCGCTGGCGACGGATTCGTTCCTGTCCGCCGCGTCGTTCCAGGAGACCACGCGCGTGCTGACCGAGGCGGCCATCAAGGGCAAGACCGATCCGCTGCTGGGCCTGAAGGAGAACGTCATCATCGGCAAACTGATACCGGCAGGCACCGGCATGAAGCGCTACCGCAACATCGATGTGATCAAGAACATATTGAACGAGGACATCAAGCCCGTCTTTGAGAGCAAGGACGCGCCGTATCTCGACATGTTGATGGGAGACGATGATTTTGGTTCGGACGATCCGGAGGATCTGCAGGCCGGACTCTGATAAGGGGGATCTGAATGCCGAAGAACGCGCAGTGCATTGTGAGCGACAGCGAGCTTTGCAAATGGATGGATAAGGAGTGCGGCAGCTGTTACATCAACGACATCAAGCATAAGGAAGACGCGGAGCGGACACTCAGCGATTTCCGTGTGACATTGTCGCTGCTGCCGGAGGATTTCGATACCCTGCAGGGCGAGGAATGCTGCTTCTGCAAGGGCGAGCGCAAGAAGCCGCGCGCGGGCTATGCCGTGATCGATCTGGCGCACAACGAGCCGGAGCACAAGAAAGGCATGTTCTTCGGCTTTGGCAAAAAGGTGCGCCAGCGCATCGGCTCCCTGATGCCGGTATCCATTTCGATATGCAAGGACTGCCGGCGCGCGCTGCGCATGGCGGAGTATTTGAAGTGGATGGTGACGGCGGTGTTTGTGATCGCGGCGATCGGGCTGTGTTTCATCCCCGCGCTCAACGCGATACCGGCGCTGCCCTACGGCGTGGTGATCGCCGGATTCCTGGTGGGTTATCTGGTCAGCAAGCTGGCCTCAAACGCGTACCTGAAAGTCAAGAGCAGCGAGACGGCGTTCAATGTGTTTGAGGTTCCCGTGTGCCAGAAAATGCAGCAGCTTGGCTGGTTTACGATGCAGGACTCCGGGCCGGTCTCCCGGTTCATCATGTCCAGAAAGTCGTTTACCAGGAAGATCGCAGGGCTGTACGACGCTGCGCCGGAAGCGGGCGGAGAAATTGAACAAGCCGCCGCGACTAAGGATTGACAAGTATTTTGCGTGGTGTTAAAATTGCTCTGCTGTGCGTTTTTTAGGGTGCTTATTTTTAAGGAGGCAGTCAGTTGAGTATGGGGCACGAGCTGGCGGACCCGAAAAGGCGGGTGGCCGGTTTGAAGCAGGTGATACGGCTGTCGCAGCAGGGTGACCTGGAGAAGGTATTCATCGCCAAGGACGCGGACGAGGATATCGTCGGCAGGCTGTGCCGGTTGTGCGAGGAGCACGCCATCCCGTTCGACATGTCCCATTCGATGCACCAGATCGGCAACGCCTGCGAGATTGAAGTGGGCAGCGCGTGCGCGGGCGTCCTGAAAATCAAGAAGTAATCTGATTTTACGATTACTTAACTGGCAGGGGCAAGCCCTTGCAGTGTAATATATGGGCGAGGCGGCTTTGCGGGGTGCTAGCGCGAGGAACGAGTCAAAGCCGGAAAACTGGCCGCAAAGCGAAGATTTGCGGCCAAGAGCGAAGCGATGGAATTCAATCCCCTTATATTGGGTTGCGAGGGGTTCTATAGACAACGATTTGTGAAAGGAGGACCAATAGTCAAGTATGCCGACAATTAATCAGCTGGTCAAACAAGGCAGAAAAACGGCGGAAACAAAAAGTAATTCTCCCATCCTGAAGCAGAGCCCTCAGAAGAGAGGCGTATGCCTGACGGTGAGGACGATGACGCCGAAAAAGCCGAACTCCGCGCTCAGAAAGATCGCGAGGGTCCGTCTTGTGAACGGTATGGAAGGTACAGCGTACATTCCGGGCATCGGCCACAACCTTCAGGAGCACTCTGTGGTTCTGATCAGAGGCGGCAGAGTCAAAGACCTGCCGGGCGTGAGATATCATATAGTCAGAGGCGCTCTCGACAGCGCTGGCGTGGCAAACCGGAAGCAGGCCCGTTCGAAATACGGCGCCAAGCGCCCGAAGAAGTAATTAAGGAGGAATCAGCATGCCAAGACGCGGAAGCGCACCGAAGCATGATGTTCTGGCCGATCCGATATACAAGTCGACAGTG
Source organism: Bacillota bacterium (assembly GCA_023428025.1). GTDB lineage: Bacteria > Bacillota > Clostridia > Christensenellales > SZUA-584 > SZUA-584. Next base: position 74,749 of record JAEYZN010000004.1, on the reverse strand, counting down.
GTCACCAAGCTGGTCAATCAGGTGATGCTGGATGGCAAAAAGGGCACGGCGCAGAGGATCTGCTATGATGCGTTTGACATAATCAAGGAAAAATTGGGGCTGGAACCGCTCGAGGTGTTTGAAAAGGCGATGGATAACATCATGCCTGTCCTCGAAGTGAAGGCCAGAAGAGTGGGCGGCGCCACGTATCAGGTGCCTATTGAGGTGCGGCCGGACAGACGGCAGACCCTGGGTATCCGGTGGTTGGTGACCAACGTCAGGAAGAGAAACGAACGGACAATGAAACAGCGCCTCGCCGGCGAAATTATGGACGCCTACAACGGCACCGGCGGCAGCGTGAAGAAGCGCGAAGATACGCACAAGATGGCGGAAGCCAACAGAGCGTTTGCGCATTACAGGTGGTAGCATGAGACCACAAGGAGGACGCTAAGTGCCCAGGAAATATCCGCTGGAGAAAATAAGAAATATCGGCATCATGGCGCATATTGACGCGGGCAAAACCACCACCACCGAGCGCATTCTTTTCTATACCGGAAGAACGTATAAGCTGGGCGAGGTCCATGACGGCGACGCTGTGATGGACTGGATGGAGCAGGAGCAGGAGAGGGGCATCACGATCACGTCGGCGGCTACCTCGGCGGAATGGCGCGGCCATGGCATCAACATTATTGACACACCCGGCCACGTTGATTTTACCGTTGAAGTGGAGCGCTCTTTGCGCGTGCTGGACGGCGCGATCGCCGTGTTCTGCGCCAAGGGAGGCGTGGAGCCGCAGTCGGAAACGGTGTGGCGCCAGGCGACCAAATATCATGTCCCGCGCGTCGCGTATGTCAACAAGATGGACATCATGGGCGCGGACTTTTTCAACGCGATGGACATGATGCGCGACAGGCTGAAAGCCAATCCTGTCCCGATCCAGCTGCCGATTGGCAAGGAAGACGACTACAGGGGCATCATCGACCTGATCGACATGCAGGCGATCATGTACTTGGACGATCTGGGAACCCAGACCGAAAAAGCCGCCATTCCGGAAGAACTCAAAGATTTGGCCGACGAGTATCGCGAGAAGCTGATCGAGTCGGTCGCGGAGCATAACGACAAACTGCTTGAGAAGTATTTTGAAGGCGAAGAGATCAGCCGTCAGGAATTGGTCGCCGCCATCCGTCAAGCCACGATCGCCCTCGACATTGTCCCTGTGACGTGCGGATCGTCGTACCGCAACAAGGGTGTGCAGCCGCTGCTTGACTGCATCGTCGAATTTCTGCCGTCGCCGCTGGATGTGCCCCCCATCGTGGGCAAGAACGACGATGACGAGGATGAGACGCGCAAGGCTGACGACGCGGCGCCGTTTTCGGCGCTGGCTTTCAAGATCATGGCCGACCCGTTTGTGGGCAAGCTGGCTTTCGTGCGCGTCTATTCAGGCACGCTCAAGGCCGGCACCACCGCTTACAACTCGACCAAGGGCAAGCGGGAGCGCATCGGGCGTCTGCTGAAAATGCACGCCAACGCGCGGGAGGACATCGAGGAGCTGAACGCGGGCGATATCGCGGCGGTGGTGGGCCTCAAAGCCATCACCACGGGCGACACGCTTTGCGACGAAAAGAGCCCCATCGTCCTCGAAACGATGGACTTCCCCGAACCGGTTATTGAAGTGGCGATTGAGCCCAAGACCAAGGCCGGCCAGGAAAAGATGGGCATGGCGCTGGCGCGCCTGGCCGAGGAAGACCCGACATTCAGAACTTACACCGACCCGGAAACGGGGCAGACCATCATCGCGGGCATGGGCGAACTCCATCTGGAGATCATCGTGGACCGCATGATGCGCGAGTATAAGGTGGAGGCCAAGGTGGGCAAGCCGCAGGTCTCTTACCGCGAGACCATCCGCAAGGCCGTGAAGTCCACCGGACTTTACAAGAAGCAATCGGGCGGCAAGGGCCAGTTCGGCCATGTCGTCATCGAGCTCACGCCGCTGGAGCCGGGCTCGGGGTACGAGTTCGTCGACAAGATCGTCGGCGGCGTGATCCCCAAGGAATACATCCCCGCTGTGGATGAAGGCATCCGCGAGGCGGCCAAGAACGGCGTGCTCGCCGGCTTTGAGGTGATGGACTTCCGCGCGACGCTGGTGGACGGCAGCTACCATGAGGTGGACTCGTCTGAAATCGCGTTCAAGATCGCGGGCTCCATGGCGTTCAAGGACGCGGTGAGAAGCGCGGGGCCTGTGCTGCTGGAGCCGATCATGGCGGTGGAGGTTCACGTGCCGGATGATTATCTCGGCGACGTGATGGGCAACCTGAATTCAAGGAGAGGCCAGATTGAAGGGACGGAGCTGCGCGGCGGCGCACAGGTGATTCGCTCGCTGGTGCCGCTGTCCGAGATGTTCGGCTATGCGACGGACCTTCGGAGCCGGACGCAAGGCCGCGGAACGTTCACGATGCAGTTCTCTCACTACAACGAGGTGCCAAAGTCCATCGCGGAGAAGGTCATCGGCGGCTGATAAGACGACAGGTTATTTTAAAACGGCGGCAACCAGAACCGTGGTGCAGGCCGTTTGTAACACAAATTAATCAATGATCCAACAATGATTGAGGAGGAGAAATCAATGGCAAAAGCTAAGTTTGAAAGAAACAAGCCCCATGTCAACATCGGCACGATCGGTCACGTTGACCATGGCAAAACGACCCTGACGGCAGCTATCACCATGACGCTGGCACAGAGCGGCCAGGCGAAGGTCATGAAATATGACGAAATAGATAAGGCGCCGGAAGAAAAAGAGAGAGGCATCACGATCAACACCGCGCACGTGGAATATGAGACGGACAACCGTCACTACGCACATGTGGACTGCCCGGGCCATGCTGACTATGTTAAGAACATGATCACCGGCGCGGCGCAGATGGACGGCGCGATCCTCGTGGTGTCCGCTGCGGACGGCCCGATGCCCCAGACCCGTGAGCACATCCTGCTCGCCCGTCAGGTTAACGTGCCTTACATCGTGGTGTTCCTGAACAAGGTTGACCAGGTGGACGACGAAGAACTGCTCGAGCTGGTTGAGATGGAAGTCCGCGACCTGCTGTCTTCCTACGAGTTCCCGGGCGACGACATTCCGGTGATCCGCGGCAGCGCGCTGCAGGCGATGAACGCCCTGATCGAAGGCAAGAACGCCAAGGAAGCTGCCGAGTGCAAGTGCATCTTCGAGCTGATGGACGCGGTGGACAGCTATATTCCCACACCTGAGCGTGATTCCGATAAGCCGTTCCTGATGCCTGTTGAAGACGTGTTCTCCATCACCGGCCGCGGTACCGTGGCGACGGGCAGAGTGGAGAGAGGCACGGTCAAAATTCAGGATTCCGTCGAAATCGTCGGTATGACTGAGAAGACCCGCGACGTCGTCGTGACCGGCGTTGAGATGTTCCGCAAGCTGCTTGACCAGGCCATGGCTGGTGACAACGTTGGTCTGTTGCTCCGCGGCGTGCAGAGAAACGAAATCGAGCGCGGCCAGGTTCTGGCGAAGAAGGGCACGATCAAACCGCACACCCACTACATGGGCCAGGTGTACGTGCTGAAGAAGGAAGAAGGCGGCCGTCATACGCCGTTCTTCGATGGCTACCGTCCGCAGTTCTACTTCAGAACAACCGACGTGACGGGCAGCATCAAGTTGCCGGAAGGCACCGAGATGGTGATGCCGGGCGACAACATCACGATGGAGATCAAACTGATCACCCCCATCGCGATCGAAGAAGGCCTCCGTTTTGCTATCCGCGAAGGCGGCAGAACAGTGGGCTCCGGCGTTGTTGTCAGCGTGATCGAGTAATCTTGATACATGATGAAAGGAGGGGCTGACCGGCCTCTCCTTTTAATTTTAGTTCCTCATTAAGGAAGAATATCCAGATTAAGTTGGCGCGTTTGGCTGGTCAGCACGAATCTGGAGATTGTACCGGGGCATGAGCGGCCAGCAGGCGGCGCAAAGCTGGCCTGCCTGTGGCACGTGAAGGTACGCACAGGTTTTGGGCGTACACAATCAATTCCGTTTTCACGAGCCTTTTGGCTCTGTGAATAATGTTGGGGGGAAACCAACGTTCTTTTCATTTTAACTTTTCATCGCAGAGTTCTACTCTGCTATTTTTTTGCTGAGATTTAACAGGTCTGAATTGAATAGAATGAATGGTCCGTCCTATGGTAATGTCTGCGCGGACGGTGTAGTATGAATTCATAGACAGGAGTGGAGGAGTTGTTTATGTATTGTCAGCATTGCGGTGCACCCATACCTGATGGCGATCGTTTTTGTGCCAGGTGCGGCGCGCCTGCCGGGCAGGAAGCCTCCGCCCCGGCGCCATATTCTCAGCCGCCGGGCAGCGATGAGCCGTACGCGGACTTCCCGCCGCCGCAAAAAAGACGGATGAACAAAAAGGCGAAGGGACTGATGTGGGGCGGCATCGGGCTAGCGGCGCTGGCGGTCGCGGCGGTGCTGATATTTGTGGTGTTTGCCGGCGGGGCGTGGCCGCTGTCCGGCAACACGGTGCAAACCCGCTTTTTCAACGACGGCGTGCGTGTTTTCGCAGGGGCCTTTTCCGATTTTGCCGTGATAAAGACGCCGGATATAGGCAGCGAGCCTTTCGATATGGATATCAGCGTATCCGCCGATCAAGCGGACCTGGATATGAGCCTGTCCATGGCGTATGACAATCAGGCGCTGGGCATGGCGGTGGATGCCGGTGTGTTGCCGATAAAACTGCTGCTGCTGGAGGATACGCTGTACATGGAGTCGTTCGGTTCGGTGGTGGGCATGCGGTTTGACACCGACGCCGACCTGTCCGGCTCCATGCCGCTCAAAGAGCGGCTGGCCGCGCTGACGGACAACGATACCGTTGTGGATTATAAGAAGCTGGCCGAAGCGCTGCTGAACAGCATCGGCGAGGATCGCTTTGAAAAAACAGACGACGCCTTCACCCTGGAGATGACAGCGGGGGATGTTCAGGATATGCTGGACGAATTCTCCGACAGGCTGGATAACGACGATGAGCTGAGGCGCGAAGCCGATAACATGCTCAATAACATGATCGCCAGGGATACGGATATCGATGAAATGCTGTCGCAGATGGTGGCCGCGCTCGATTTTGCGGACTTTAACCTGACGCTTCAGATCTCATACGCGGGCGGCAAGCCAAGCGGGCTGGCTGCCCGGTATCAGGAGGGCGGATCGGTGACGATGATCACCTTTGGCTACGAGCAGCAGAAGGGCGGCAAACACATCGTTCTGGGCATTGATTCGAATGATGATAACAGCACGGTGATCGAAATGACGGTCGGCAAAACGCCGGAAGGCCTGGCGCTGAGCGGAAGCGCCGTACCCGGGCAAGGTGAGGCGTATGACTTCGAAGGCGGTGTGACATGGTCGCGGGATACGCTGGAAGGCCGGTTGGATATTGCGGACAGAAGCGGTGGTGATACCGAATCCTTCGTCTTTGAGCGCACACTGAAGGCCGGCATGCCGGAGGAGGCCGTGGAGGACGACGAGCGGTTTTCCATGGATGTGGACGACGCTCAGGTGATGGACATTGAAGATATGCTGGGCTATTCGACGCCGTTTTAGCATAATCAGCAAAATTTCTGCTGCATTCGGACATACTGATTATTCCGGTATCGCAGGCGGCACGATGGCGCCGGATGTCAATGAAAACAGAACATACTGGTATTAGACAGCCGGCAGGAAATAATATATAGTAAAAGTGGAAGTTACGCTTCCGCTTTTTCGGTTTTATAAATATGATAATTTTTTCGGAGGGACATATTCATGGCCAAGCGCATTGGTATATTGACAAGCGGCGGAGACTGCCCCGGCCTTAACGCCGCGATAAGGGGCGTGGCAAGGGCGTCGTACCAGTTCTTTGACGACGCGCAGATCGTCGGCATCATGGACGGGTTCGGCGGGCTGATCGATCTGCAGTACCGCGAGATGGACAGGGAGGAATTCTCCGGCATACTGACGCGGGGCGGCACCATCCTTCGGACTTCCCGGCAGCGGGACAAGATGATGCGGCAGAATTCCGGCAAGTATCTGGATTCGTTCAAGATGATGGCGAAGAACTACGGGAAGATGGAGCTGGACTGCATCGTGGTGATCGGCGGGAACGGCACGCACGCGGCGGCCGGGCTGCTGTTTGACCAGGGGCTGAACGTGATCAGCCTGCCCAAGACCATCGACAACGACGTGTGGGGCACAGAGGTTACCTTTGGGTACCAGAGCGCCGTGGATATCGCGACGGACGTGATCGACAAAGTGCACACCACCGCGGTGTCGCACTCGCGCGTGATGATCGTGGAGCTGATGGGCAACACCGCCGGATGGCTGACGCTCTCCGCGGGCATTGCGGGCGGCGCGGATGTGATCCTTCTGCCTGAGATCCCGTATGACATAGGTGCGGTGGCCGACGTGATCAACGACCGCTATGAGAGCGGCAAGCACTTCTCCATCATCGCGGTGGCGGAGGGCGCGCGCAGCATCGACGATTCGGAGGAGCAGAACCTGAAAGGCCAGAACTATTCCATCGGCTACAAGCTGGCGGACGATCTCAATAAGGTGATCGACATCGACATCCGCGTGGTGGTGCCGGGGCATTACCAGCGCGGGGGCGCGCCGTGCCCGTATGACCGCGTGCTGGCGACGCAGATGGGCGTGTACGCGGCCAAGCTGATCGAGAAACGGGACTTCGGGCATACGGTGGCCGTGAAGGGCGGCGAGATCACCTCCAACCTGATCAAGGATGTGGCGGGCCTGACCAAGACGGTGCCGCTGGACGCGCCGCTGCTGGCCGTGGGGCGCGAGACGGGCCTCAGCTACGGGGAGCCCAAGCAGAAGAAAACAGCGAAATAAGCTGAAAGGTTGATACATCCATCGCAGCGCCCTGCCGGCCATTCCGGCGGGGCGTTTTGCGCTATGCTTTGAGCATTTTGGCCAGCCATAACCCGGCCAGAACGCACAGCAGGCTTAAACCGACGTTCAGCAGCGTATTCGCTCCCGCGCACAGGTACTTGCCGCCTTCCAGCATGGCGATGGTTTCCATGCTGAACGTGGAAAAAGTGCTGAGGCCCCCCAGCAGGCCGCTGGTCAGGAACAGCTTCGTCCTGCCGGGCAGGGAGCTTGCCTGGCGTTCCATGCCGATGATGAAGCCGATAAAAAAGCCCGCCAATACGTTGGACAGCAGCGTACCAAACGGGAACCCCGGCAGGACTATGCCAAAAGCTTTGGTTAAGATGTAGCGTACACACGTCCCCAGAAACCCGCCCAGCCCGACAAAGATGACCGTTATCAAAAAAACCTCCCCGATTCAAAAAAGCCGAGGCTTCTGAGAATCACAAAAATTCACAGAAGTCATCAGCTTTAAAAAGCGGTTTGGCCGGTGGCGCGGGGAGCACTTCATTCCCGATAAAAATTATAACACGGACCGCCGCATATGACAACCGCCGCAGGGTTGCTGGAATCATGCCGGTCTTTCGGGAACGCATGAAAGACGGCAAGCACCGCCGGGACGGCTGTTAAGAATTGCGCATCAAAAGCCGGGCGCATTGACACGTCCGGCATAATAAACTAATATTGATATGGCTTAGATTTACACACTGACGGGAGTGAAAAGCGATGAATATAGACTGTGTGGGCATCGTGCTGGCGGCGGGCGAAGGCAAGCGGATGAGATCCCGGCTGCCCAAGGCGCTGCATAGGACGGCGGGCAAGCCCCTGACCGCCTGGGTGGTGGACGCTGCCCGCGAAGCAACGGGCAGTGAGCCGGTGCTGGTGATCGGCAGCGGCGCTGAAAAAGTGAGGGAATATTTCGGCGGGCGCGTGCGCTACGCCGTGCAGGAGCAGCAGCTGGGCTCCGGCCATGCCGTGATGGCGGCGGGCGAATATCTGACGGGCGACGGGTATGCGCTGGTCGTGGCGGGCGATATGCCGCTGATCCGGTCGCAGACGCTGCGGATCATCGCGCAGCGGGCCGCGGAAAAGAAGCTGGGCGCGTGCCTGCTGACAGCCGTCGTGGACGACCCGGCGGGCTACGGCAGGGTTATCCGCGAAGGCAGCGGCGTGCGCATCGTGGAGCACCGCGACGCCTCGGAGGATGAGCGCGCGACCCGTGAGGTGAATCTGTCGGTCTACTGCTTTTATATCCCGGCGCTGAAAAAAGCGCTGGACAACTTGAAACCGAACAACGACCAGGGCGAGTATTACATCACCGACTGCGTGCATGATATCGTGCGGCAGGGCTACGGCGCTGAAGCGGTGGTGTGCGACGACCCGGACGAATATATCGGCGTGAACGACCGCGTTCAGCTGGCCGAAGCGGCCCGGTTGCTGCGCAAGCGCATCAACACGCAGTTGCTGCTGGACGGCGTGACGATCATCGACCCCGCTTCCGTGTACATCGACGCGGGCGTGACGGTGGGACAGGACACGGTGATCTACCCCGGCGTGACGCTGGAGGGCAACACCGTGATCGGCGAAGACGCGATATTGTATCCCGGCAGCCGGATTGTGGGCAGCCGGGTGGGCAACGGCACCAAGGTGCAGAACTCGGTGCTGCTGGACGCCGTGGTGGGCGAAAACTCGACGATCGGCCCGTACGCGTACCTGCGGCCCAAGACGGTGGTGGGCAACGGCTGCCGCGTGGGCGATTTCGTGGAGGTCAAAAACGCCGTGATCCATGACGGCGCGAAGGTGTCGCACCTGTCTTACATCGGCGATGGCGAAATCGGGGAGAATACCAACGTCGGCTGCGGCGTGGTGTTCGTCAATTACGACGGCCAAAAGAAGTCTAAGACGACGGTGGGCAAAAACGCGTTCGTGGGCTGTAACGCCAACCTGATCGCGCCGGTGACCGTGGGGGACGGCGCATATGTGGCGGCGGGCTCCACGGTGACGACCGATGTGGAGCCGGATTCGCTGTGCATCGCGCGGAGCCGACAGACGGTGATACCCGGCTGGGCCAAAAAAAGGCGGGGCGAATGAGGAAAGCGGTTTTTTTCGATCTGGACGGGACGCTGCTGCCGATGGACATGGATACCTTCACGCACATCTATATGAAGGCCATCCAGCAGAACGGGTTTTACGACAGGATCAGCCGGGAGAAGGGCGGGGAGATATTCGGCAAGGCGCTGCGGGCCATGCTCAAAAATGATGGGCGGGCGCTGAACCGCGACGTGTTTTTTGACGTGATCGCGGCGCACTCGGATGTGGACCGCGAGGAGCTGACCGACCATATGGACGGGTTTTACACGGGCGAGTTCCTGCAGCTGCAGGCGGCCACCCGTGCGGACGAATACGTGAAGCGGACGGTGAAGGTGCTGAAGGAAAAGGGCTACCGTCTGATCCTCGCGACCAACCCGCTGTTTCCGCCTGTGGCGACCAATACGCGCGTCGCGTGGGCCGGGCTGGACCCGGGCGATTTCGAATACATCACGTATTACGACAACGCGCGCTACTGCAAGCCAAACCCGAAATATTTTGAGGAGATACTCGGTCACACCGGCCTTGAGGCCAGCGAGTGCTACATCGTGGGCAACGACGTGGTGGACGACCTGTCCGCCGTGGCGCTGGGGTTTGAAGCCTTTCTGGTGCTGGACCATGTGATCGGAGACGTGGAGAAGGGGCCCAAATGCCAACAGGGAAGCTATTCGGATCTGTTAGGATTCGCAGAAAATCTGCCACGGATCATATAAGCGACTATTATATCGTGGGCCTTGGGAACCCGGGCGGCAAATATGCGCACACGCGGCACAACGCGGGCTTTGACGTGCTGTCCATCCTGGCGCAGCGCCACGGCATCAGCGTGCGCATGCGCGCGTACCAGGCTGTGGTGGGCAAAGGCGTGATCGGCGGGAAAAAGGTGCTGCTGGCGATGCCGCAGACGTACATGAACAACTCTGGGATAAGCGTGAAGGAGATGGCACAGGCGCTGCGCGTGCGGGCCGAGCAGCTGATCCTCGTTTATGACGACGTGGATTTGAAGGTGGGCACGGTGCGCGTGAAGGCGCAGGGCAGCGCGGGCACGCACAATGGCATGCGTTCGGTGATATACCATCTGCAGACGGACGAGTTCGTGCGTGTGCGTGTGGGGATCGGCAAGCCGGGCGGCGACATCGTGGACCACGTGCTGGGCGGATACGAAGACAAGCAGGCCGCGATGGACACGCTGACACGGGCGGCGGACGCGGTGGAATCTATACTGAAGGACGGCATCGCCGAAGCGCAGAGCCGCTTCAACGCGCCGCAAGGGCCGTGATGCAGATAACATCCCATATCAGACAGCTGGAAGAATTTCAGAGACTGGAAAAAGCGATACGTGCGGGGCAGACGCCCTGCGCGCTTTTTGCCGTGCCCGAAGCGCTGAGGCCGCATATCGCCGCGGCAATCGGCGAGGCGCTGAAACGGCCTGTGATCGTGGTGTGCGCCACGGACGACAAGGCGGAGCAGTTCGCGGCGGCCCGGACGGACGCGCTGCACATCCCCAAAAGGGCGCTGCAGCTGCGATCTTCCGTCGCGCGGAGCCGTGAGCGGATGTTCGAGCGCATCCGGGCGCTGTCCAGACTGGCGGGCGGCGCGCGGCTGGCCTTCATCAGCGAAGAGGCGCTGTGTGCGCGGCTGTCGCCGCCTGAAGACTTTCTTGCGGCGCACATGCGCGTCGAGAAGGACGGAAGGTATGATCCGGAGCAGCTGATACACAAGCTGGTGCTGAGCGGCTATGAGCGGGTGAGCGCGGTGGAGACGGCGGGGCAGGCCGCGCGGCGCGGCGAGATACTCGACGTGTTCTGTCCCGGCGCGGCGGCGCCCTACCGCATCGACTTTTTCGACAACGTGGTGGAGAGCATCCACGCGTTTGACCCCGGGACGCAGCGGCGCAGCCGTGAGAAGTTCGACGCGGTGACGCTGGCCCCGGCTGTGGAGCTGGCGCTGTCCGAAACGGCGGCGGCGGCGGGCCGCAAATATTTCGCGGCCGCGAAGCCGGAGAGCGCGGCGCTGGCGCAGCGGTTCGCGGATTACGCCAGAAGCCTTGAGAAGCACCGGTATTTCGAGGACATGGAGAACTACGCGTACGCCCTGTGCCGCGCGACGGCGCTGGACTACGCGACGGACGCGCTGGTGCTGTTCGATGACTACAAGCACATCCGCTCGGCGGCGGAGGAGCGGTGCGGGGATTTCGAGCAGCGGCTGTACGGGCTGATATCCAACGGGGAAGCGGTGGCCGACCAGAAGGCGCTCTACCTGCCTCTGGAGGACATCGTGAAAAAGGCGGCGGCCAATACCGCGGCGGATTTCTGCTCGGTGAGCCGCTCCGGCCTGCACGCGAAGACGGAGATCGCCATTTCCGCCAAGTCGGCATTGGCGTATAACCGCAAGCTGGAGCTGCTGCAGGAGGACGTGAAGGCGCGCGTGCGCAGCGGCTGGCGTGTGTACCTCGGCTGCGGCAACACGCAGCGGGCCGAACGGCTGGCGGCGGAGCTGTCCGACAAGGCGCTGACGGTGCCGTGCATCAAAGACGGGAGGCAGCTGGAAGCGGGCGAAGCGGGCGCGTACCCGCAGCGGCTGATATCCGGCTTTGAGCTGACGGCACAGAAGACTTATTTCCTGGGCGAGCACGAGATATACGGCTTTGCGCGGAAACGCAAGGCGATGTCCCCCCGCAAACAGATGGACCTGTTCGCGGACCTGAAGCCGGGGGACATGATCGTGCACGACGTGCACGGCAAGGGGCGCTTCCTGGGGCTGGTGAAGCGCGAGATGCAGAAGATATCGCGGGATTATCTGGAACTGGAGTACCGGGACGGCGACAAGCTGTTCATCCCCACCGACCAGATCGACCGCGTGCAGAAATACATGGGCGGCGAGGGCGAACGCCTCTCCAAGCTGGGCGGGCGCGAGTGGAGCCAGACCAAGGCGCGCGTCAAGAAGGCGGTCAAGGAGCTGGCGGAGGACCTCGTCTCGATATACAGCGAGCGCATGTTCAAGAAGGGCCTGAAATACGGCGACGACACCGTGTGGCAGAAGCAGTTTGAGGAGAACTTTCCCTACGAGGAGACGGAAGGGCAGCTCAAGAGCATCGAAGAGATCAAGAAGGACATGCAGCAGGAGAAGGTGATGGACCGGTTGCTGCTGGGCGACGTGGGCTACGGCAAGACCGAGGTGGCGATGCGCGCGTGCTTCAAGGCGGTGATGGAAGGCCGCCAGTGCGCGGTGCTGGTGCCCACCACGCTGCTGGCCCGGCAGCACTATCACACGTTCGCGGAGCGCTTTGCCGAGTTCGCGATACAGATCGGGATGGTATCGCGATATGTGTCCACGGGCGACGAGAAGCGCATACTGGAGGGTTTGAAGGCGGGCACGGTGGACGTGGTGATCGGCACGCACCGGCTGCTGTCCAAGGACGTGGCCTTCAAGGACCTGGGGCTGCTGGTGATCGACGAGGAGCAGCGCTTCGGCGTGACGCACAAGGAGCGCATCAAGGACATCAAGCGCAACGTGGACGTGCTGACGCTGTCGGCCACGCCCATCCCCCGGACGCTGCAGATGGCGCTGACGGGCATCCGCGACATGAGCGTGCTGGACACGCCGCCCGACGAGCGGCGCGCGCCCGAGAGCTACGTGATGGAGTATTCCGGGCAGCTGCTGCGCGACGCCGTGATGCGCGAGATGGAGCGGGGCGGGCAGGTGTATTTCGTGTGCCGCCAGATCAATCTGATGGATAAGCTGGCGGTGGACCTGCGCAAACACGTACCGGAGGCGCGGGTGGCAATGGCGCACGGGCGCATGGGCGAGACCGCGATGGAGGACGTGATGGTGCGGTTCCTCGCGGACGAATACGACGTGCTGCTGTGCACCACCATCATCGAGTCCGGCATCGACATTCCCAACGTGAACACGGTGATCGTGTATGAGGCGGACAAATTCGGCCTGGCGCAGCTGTACCAGATAAAAGGGCGCGTGGGGCGCGGCGCGAAAAGCTCGTACGCATATCTCACATATCTGCCGGGCGTGCACATGACGCCCGAGGCGGAGAAGCGGCTGCAGACCATCGCCGAGTTCACCGAGCTGGGCGCGGGCTTCAAGATCGCGATGAGGGACCTTGAAATAAGAGGCGCGGGCAACCTGCTGGGGCCCGAGCAGTCCGGCCAGATGGCGGCGGTGGGGTACGACATGTATTGCCGCCTGATGCGAGAGGCGGTGGCGGAGATAAAGGGCGAGCGTGTGGAGAAGATCAACGAGACGTCGGTGGAGATCGGCCTGTCGGCGCACGTGCCGCAGGCGTACATCAGCGACGACATGCAGCGCATCGAGATATACAAGAAGATCGCCGCGATAGACGGGGTGAAGAACGCGCGGGTATTGAAGGACGAGATATCCGACCGGTACGGCAGGCTGCCCAGGACGGTGGAAAACCTGATGCTGATATCGCTGATCAAGGCGTACGCCGCGCGGGCGGGGATTATCTCGGTGACGCGCAGCGGGCGCACGTTCACGCTCAAATACGTGGAGGACGCCGCTGTGAACGCGGAGAGGCTGCTGGCCGCGTTCGAGAAGCATCCGGGCCAGGCGCAGCTGAAAGCCGCTGTGCCGCCGTATATCGTGTTTAAAACGGTGAAGAATTCCCTGGACGAGCTGATTCGTTTCTTAAGCGACATCCGGCGCTGTTACCGGGAAGAGGGGGCGTCGAAAAACGACGGAAACAAACGGACCACGAACGGTGAAGCGCATAAGAAGGAGGGCTTATGATTTTTCTGATCGAGAGCGTCGTTCTGTGCGCGTTGTTCACCATCGCGGTGCCGTTTAAACTGATGCGCGATCCCATCAAGGGGATCATGTCGTATCCCACGGCGATACGCAGGCGTGTGGAGAGCCTGCCGCAATACCAGGGCACGATACGTCATGAAGAGCGGGCGCATATGAAAAAAAGCTGGCCTTTGTCCCGATATTGGCGGCCGTGCTGGCTGCCCTTGGCTGGCTGAGCGGCGCGCGCACGTTTTTCCCTGCATTCTTGTACGGGTTTGGCCTGTTTATGGTCGTGAACCTGTTCGACCTGGTGGTGCTCGACTGGCTTTGGTTTTGCCGCAGTCCCAAGGTAAGGCTGCCGGGCACCGAGGATATGGAAAAGGAATACCGCGATCCCTGGTTTCATCTGCGCGGCTTTGCTTTAGGAACCGTGATTGGGCTGTTTATCAGCCTGCTTGCCGCCGGTATGGCCGCGCTGGTCAGCGCATTGCTGCCTTGATGCGACTCTGTTGGGCAGAAGCGTATGCGTGTACGGGCGAATATCAGGCTGCGCAGCAGCGCCAAAAAAACATAAAATTGTGTATAGCGGATGTTGAAAATTAGTGCTTGAATATTGCGCGCGAATGTTATATAATACGAATCCGTAGCGACGATTTAGCGGAACCGGGGCTCGAAACAGTTGATGACCCGCATTTCATGGAGAAGTATCGAAGTGGTCATAACGGGGCGCACTCGAAATGCGTTTGTCGGGTAACCGGCACGTGGGTTCGAATCCCACCTTCTCCGCCACTTATGGGGATATGGCTCAGTTGGTAGAGCGCTGCGTTCGCAATGCAGAGGCCAGGGGTTCGAATCCCCTTATCTCCACCATAATGATAACAGGTAGGGAATTTGAACAAAAAAACTAGAATTGTTCAAATGGCCTACCTGTTTCCGCTAAAAAGCGCGTTGCAATGGCGTTTTTATGATGCCAAAGAGAAGTCTGATTCTGGAACTATAAATTGCAAAAATGCTCATTTCGCCTTGAGAAAACTCGATAGATGGACATTCGAACCCCCTTTTCCAGAACCCGATTCCTGGAAGCGGCGGTTTCAATGGCTTTCTTCCAATTGATTCGGTGCTTTTTAATTTATTGTCCTTTGATGCTGTCGGCGTTGATGGAGGCTCTTAATATCCTTTTTTCTGAATTTTTTAAAAAAGACGCCTGCCGGGCAATAATAAAGCGAAGCATCTTTTTAGACCTAACTTTCAAACAGTAGGCAGACCTGTTTCTATTAAAAAAAGCAGTGGTAATCGAATTGCTCTGACGTCTTTGTCAAAACCTTGTAAAACCTTTGCGTAACGATGTAAAATAACCATTAAACATATACGCAAGATATGGGCGCATGGTATAATGACCCGGCAGACATAACGGAGGAGCGTTTTATGAAACATCGGTTGATTTTGATAATTCTTGTAATGGCGTTCTGTTTTTCGCTTTTTCCGGCTGCAGTTTTTGCGACTGAAGAAGCCCTTCCCTCAGGGGTGGGTGATGCCGAAATAGGGGAAAGAATAGAAGCGTATATTCAAGAGCATGAGGATACGACCGCCGCTGTTTCTGCGGCGGTTTTCCGAGGACAGGAAACCATATACAAAACGGCATATGGCTATGCGAATATCGAAAGTGGCCTGGCGGCTGATGATGAAACTGTCTACGAATGGGGGTCAGTGTCCAAGTTGCTCGTATGGGTGAGCGTCATGCAGCTTTGGGAGCGGGGGCAAATCGCTTTGGAAGCGGATGTCCGCGAATACCTGCCCGACGGCTTTTTAACCAGGCTGACATACGACGCGCCGATTACCATGTTCAACCTGATGAACCATAATGCGGGCTGGCAGGATACCGTTTTTCAGATGTGTGCCACGGATGCCGACAGCGTATTGGGTTTAAGCGAGGCGCTAAAGGCGACCGAACCTGCTCAGATTTTTGAACCGGGTACCGTATGCGCATATTCCAACTGGGGTGTTGCGCTGGCAGGGTATATTGTGGAGCGTATCAGCGGGCAGCCATTTTACGATTATGTGCAGGACAACATTTTTAAACCGCTGGGAATGGAGCATAGCGCACTGTCGCCGACATTTTCCGATAATGAATGGGTGTCATCAAAACTGCAGGAAGCCGAAGGCTATACGACCGAACGGATACCGATGGGCGATGGATTGTTTTATCTGAATCTCTATCCTGCGGGTTCGGCCGCAGGGACGCTTGACGACTTGCTGACATTCGCCAAAGCGCTTGTTCCGGATGACAATGGAACGACCAGGCTGTTTACAAAAAGCGGAACGCTTGCGGAAATGTTCTCGCCGACTCTACGTTATACTGATACGGATATTGATTTTAATTGCCACGGCTTTTGGTCGTATGAGTTCAATGTACAAGTGCTTGGGCACGGCGGAAATACCAATATGTATTCTTCATACCTGTTGCTCGATCCGCGTTCGGGCGTGGGCATGGTTATCATGACCAATCAAGGAGGCGAACTCGTATACAATTTGGGTTTGCCCAAACTCGTATTCGGAGAGCTGACGCAAACGGCGCCGGAGCATGTAAAGACCGACATATCAAAGATGACGGGGCTTTACTATTCTGCCAGAACGATCCGGCAGGGAATCGGCAAGATGTATACCCTGCTTGGCTTGCGGCCGCTGCTGAATGCCGGCGGCGGCGATTTAAAAGTATCCTTATTCGGCTTGGCTGAAATATATGCCAGGCAGGTAGGGCCAAACACCTTGCTGATGACCCAGAGGGTGGGGGCGTTGGAAGTGGATACGCTCGCAAGATACTCGGAGAGCCACGGAACAAAGAAGTTATCCGCGCTTTATGGAGATATGGTTGAGGCGGACGCCGATGTCTGGGCCTTAGCCCTTGCCGCTATAGGGCTTGCAATTGCGGTACTGTGGAGCGCGGTCGTTCTTATCGCAGGCTTCATACGGTTCGCCCTGCGTAAGCTTAAAAAGCAGGGACGAAAACGCGACGCCTTCAAAAAGTATCAGCTCATACTTTGTGCCGCCGTCCTGCTGTTGGTTGTCAATATCATATCCGTTGCAAGCATGATGTTCTCGATGAAAGGATCGTTTGCGGCGCTGACGCCCAATATCGCCGCAAGCATTGTTTTAGGTGCGCTGCCGGTTGCATATGCCATCCTTCTCGCCATAAATTGGCGCAGGCTGACCTCCAGCACAATGCAAAAAACAGCGTATATTATCACACTGTGCATGGGCTTTGCTATGACATTTGCCGTTTTATCTCTTGAGATGTATATGTTGTAAAGTTGAAGCCGGAAATATATGTATGAAGGTAGCGGCAAGCGTTCAAGTCAAGGCTTTCCGTTTTATATGCTGCACTAAGCTGTTGAGGGCAGGAATCACTCCTTTTCCATATTCCGTCCCATCAGCCGTGCTTGAATATATGGTGCCAATTTACTTCCTTGAAATCCAGTCATTTTAAGGATTGGGCTTTATTGGAGCGGTTTATCATACGTACACATATAATAGGGAAAGCGGGCCTGCATCTTTTTCGTCAACACATTCCATTAGCATCAATAGGACAAACTGTTAGCTTCTATTGATAAAATTTTAGACAGTCCGCTTTGAACTGCCGTTAGTTTACCACCGTTCCTCCTGAGCATCAAATATAGTAAAGTCATCATTGTTCCCGACGTTGATACCGCGACGCCGGAAAACCTGCACTATATTATTCAGGGTTCTCTCTGGTGCAAAGGATATAATCCCGGAGGTTTTACCGGCATTTTTGGACCGGGAACGGCTAATGGAATTAGAGACTTTCAGTCCGATGCAGGCATTACTCAGGATGGGATAGTAAGGCCTTATATCCTGCAGGGAATAATGAACACCGATGGGTATAGGTTTACCGATACAAGTGATCCTTATGACGCGTATAAGCATCAGGTCCAGATGGGGCTTAACCAGTATTACGGATCACGGATTGGGTTGACTGCGCCTAATGGGATATGGGAGAGGAAATCCCACAGGAACCTGATCAAAGCAGTACAAGTTGAATGGGAAGCGACGCCAATAGACGGTATCTTCGGCGATGGTACGCTGGACAAAGCACCAGTCCTCTCCAGAAACACAAGCGGTTATACCAATTCTAGACGCTTACTCCAATGGTCACTTGCAATTAACGGTTTTTATCCCGGAGGATTTACGGGCACCTTTGGAACTGGAACGTATAATGCGGTATACGGCTTTCAAGAATTTGCCTGTATCGGGGCGGATGGTATAGCTGGCAAAAGAACTTGGGGCTCCCTTTTGAAAAGCTGTGGGGATACAACTCGTCCCGCCACGGCTTGCGACACTTCAACCAGGCTTACAGCCGCTAAAGCAATGACATTGGTAAACGCCGGTTATAATACAGTTGGGAGGTATCTTACAAAAGTAGATGGTGGTATAGATAAAGATTTAACGCCTGAGGAAATACAGGTATTAGAAAAATGATATCACTGCAGGAGAGGTTGATGATGGTTTTGTTGCTTTTGTGGCTTCAGAGCATCCTGAGATAAATCCAGAGGATATTCGAATGACTGAACCGCTCTCAGAACAGGAAATTGAAGTAACTCACCTGGCAGCGACTATTAATGCGCTATTGTATAGAAGCCCATTCCCTTACTCGAGTTTTGACAATCAACTTGACAGCCTGATGGGCTGGGCTGGTGATCTATTACAGCTTGGAGCCGCTTTGCAAAACACTCTGAATTCTGGAGGCAACAACTATTTTAATGCAAATGATATCTACAATTTAATTGGGATTGACCCGGCCACGGCACAAAATGCTTATACTTTTATGATAGAAACGGGAATATAGTGCCAAATGGGGCTGGTGATTTTGATTGGGTAGATTTTATTCAGGATGTTGATGCCGTTTCTCTTTTTCAGAGTTTAAGCGATGAACCCATTCACGCTGTTATGCAAAATTATTATCTGAGGGATTGGAATGGGCGGTTTGCAAGATTCGAAAGTTATGTCATAGATAGACACGAAATGTGGACCGGCTTGCCATGTACACTCAAAGACGCAGCATGGGGATACACCTATGGATCATATCTCACTGTGCAGCGTTTTTCAGAGAGCATAGGGACTTTTGATTATATGGCTTATGGTGAATTGATAGCAGAGCAGTTTGCTAATAAAATATCGTTCTACAAGTCACAAGAATAAGTGGTTATTCCCTTTTACAATGCCTCTGGCCTATTGGGTGGAGGCATTATTTCTTTTTCTGATTTTTTCATATGGAATCCAGATTAATAACAAAATCAATGGTGGTGCAATCAGCAGGTACGTATTGGCTATATCCTGAGTTGTGTATTCAATATTTTCAGTTGCCCAAGAATGCACGACCTCATTTTTATCGCTTAGTAGAATATGTAACATCATGTAGACAGAATCTTTATTCTCTCTCAAAATCTTTGCATAAGAAGGATGACTACCGTACTCAAAGCCATTCTCTTTTAATGGGAAATGACGATCAATATAATCATTCGCTGGTTCGGATGGGTCAGGTAATGTCACATAAATATTAATATTATGATCCAGCCAATTCACCTGTTCCCATATAAATACCGTGATAGTAGGTTGCTTTATTTAAGATGGTACCATCCGGAAGTGCGTTAACGGAATCTATATCTTCTTTTAACACCCGTATCGCATTAGAATCAATTTTTGTAATGTGACCTTCAGATCCATATGTAAATTGCAACGCAATGCACACACATGCAAAGAAATAAATGATTGCAGCAAGAACCGTTAATATAAGACGTTTCTTTATGGAATATGGTGGGTCATACTCTAATTCCTTTTGACTTATTCCTCATAAAGTATTTCATTTTACTTAGAATTCATGCAAAGCTTTTTTGTATCACTTAGAAACAACAAATATACTCTAATCTATCCGCATCTTTTATGTCAACATTAAACAGCAGGCAGGGCCTGCAGCCAATATCGCGAATCAACGCATGTGGTTCGCGGTATTTTTTTGTCCGCGCGGGGACCGACAGCTTTTTTCACCACATATTCCACAGCAATCAAATCCGAACCCTCTCTTTATCGGAGAGGTGTTCGGATTTGTTGTTTATTTGGCTAAAAGAAACCAGGCAGCTTAATTCTAGTATAAACAAAATAAATTTATGCTTATTATGAAATATTTTAAAAGTGTACAGAAAATATATTATTATCCTATTAGTATTGAGGGTTTTCCTTCATATTCATATAATTATCTAAATTTGAATTATTGAAAATATGTTCAGTAATTTTAATGATGGATGATTAAAAAGGAGAGCCGACGCGGGTATCGGCTCTCCTTCCATCTATTGAGGCTTTGGGGTTTTCCGCTCCGCCTCAGCTTTCTTCCGTTCCTTCCACTCCGCGAATTCTCTTTGCCCTTCGTCACTCTCAATATACGCCAGTATGGGCGGGATATATACAGCGGGCAAACGACTCAATCACATGGTCGGGAACTTCCGGAGCCGGTCTCTTATCGGGCATGAACCCGGCTCCTGTATGGCTGTACTTGTGCTTCATTGTGACCTCCGTATGAAATTTTCAAGGTTCATTCAGCGGCTTATACCGCGGGATTGTCGGTTGCGTTGCAGCCTCCGTTGTGTCTTCTCCTCTTCTGCTTTTTGAAAGAACATCTCCTCTCACCCGCTCCGGCGCTAATCGCATGGCAGAATGAGGCTGGAATTCATCAAGCAGGAGCGGCAGGGGCTTTATACCCAACTTCTTTTTTGCTGGTTTGGAAGAATGCCTTATCAAAAACAATGACCGCGCCAAAGAGCGCATAGTGGCCTTAACCCAGCAGATTGCGTGCAGGCAGGGCATCAATGAAGAACTGAAAGCGTGTGACCAGTTGGGCTTGGGTGGGCGCTATGAACGCCGCCAAGCACAAGCCGAGGAAATCATATTACACGAGATGATATACGAATAATACAAAGGAGAGCCAGCGCGCAGATTGGCAGATTTATTCTCTAATCGTTCCCCAATCCTTCTTGAGGAATTTGCTTCTGAGCCAGCCCTCATGACCAGAATAATCAATTTTGGTCCACTCGCCAGAGACTTCAAGCACTTTAACTGAAGAGTCAAAAGGAACTTTTATAATCCGATGGTTAGCTTCTTTATCATCTTTTTCAAGTATTTTATCATATATCCATTTGGTTTCAGGCGATACGATGTCTGCATCCGGTTTGGATTGGATGACGCCCTGTTCGTATGTAATATGCGCGAGCATGATATACCCTTCCTTGCCATTCACCTTGACCTTCACCCAGGGATCGCTTTCGATCAGCACCTCGACTTCATCATCTTTTTTCAAAGTTGTCACGGTACTGAATTTAGAAGCCGAACCTCTTTTGACGGCCGCTTTATCCACAACGACCCATGCTGTTTTATTAGGCAACTCAGGTGTGTCAAATATGCTTTTCTGAAATACGTTATATCCTTTGAAGTCTGATAATTTTAACGCTTTATTGATGGCCATCGTCTCGCTGGTCACTTTAATTTGGTCCGTGACGTTAATTAATGTGCCGGGGCAGGCATAATAATACAACCATTTCGCATCCTCGACGTACAGGCGTACACAACCGTGTGACTGTCTCGTCCCCAGAGTACTGAAAGCGGAGCGTTGCATCGTATTTACGTCGCGCTTACTAAACATAATCGAGTGGAAGTAATTATCTCCTACGATCTGTGTCCAATAGCGGGCATACACACCGCCGAAATCAGCAAATTTTCCAAACCGTTCCCGTCCGCCAATCCGCCAGGTTCCGGTAGGCGTAGGCATACCGATATCCTTTTCGCCTGTCTCGGGATCAACTTTTCCCGTGCCGGATTTTCCGCTGGAGCAGAGAAACCGACGGACAATCTTTTCATATTTTCCGTTTTGATCCTTCTCATATACAGTTACATATTGGTTGTTGATATCTAGCACGATGTAGTATTTTTCCGGATCGGTGTTTTTTAACTCATCCCACGCAAAAACGTTTGTGGGCAAAAATATCGAAATGAATATAAAAGCCAATAAGCTAAAATGGACCATTTTCTTTATTCTTATTCCAACTCTATTCGCCATTGCAAACTCCTTTCATCAATTGTCCGCTTAATAATAATATGTGCAGCATACCATGAAAATCCTAAGCTGTAAAATTCTTACCAACAAAGCGTAAGAAGATAATGCGAATAAGGTATCTGCTAATCTATCTGGCGTAAATAGCATCCGATCTCACTCAAATGGTAATTAAATATATATGCGCTGTCAATGTTGTTAATAACAATATTAAGATATTCCCAAATATATAGCACTACTGAGCATACGTTATGTTTATTTCGATTTATAATACGCATTGCATTGAAAACAGCAATCAACGTAACGCCGACATCTGCAAACTGCTTCCCACATGCCGGCAAGACCCTCCTGCTCCCCAAATAAGCGCTATGACTTTGACTCCTGAGGACGTGGATTTGAATTCCTTCAGGCACGGCAAATTGAATTAGGGTAGGTAACCTGAACATTTTTACTGTGGAAGGCCCAGATTGCCTGCTCTATTTGTTATTTAAAATGCCTGTCGCAAGAGCTTTTCCAGATTGAGAAATTAACATCTGTTCTTCCGCCGGATTTGCAAACTCCGAAAATGGATAGTGAGAAAGTCTTAAAACTGAGCGTCTGAACCCCTTTGTCCAGTTTCAATACATGAAATTGCCCGGTTAATAATACTTAGCTGGTTTATCTGGATTTCTATGGTCTCTGCTGTTACTATACTGGATAGTTAACATTATTTATATTTCTTAAAGATCGACCAAGATTTGTACAAGGAGGGTATTATGAAAACGCTGAACCAGATTTATGATTTTATTAACAAGCAAAAAGTAGCATTTATTGCCTCCGCTGATGACGAAGGCTTTCCAAACATGAAAGCTATGTTAATGCCCCGAAAAGTAGACGGCAATAGCTTTTACTTTTCCACCAATACATCTTCCATGCGCGTATCCCAGTATAGGAAAAATCCTAAAGCAAGCATTTATTTTTTCAATAAAGGACGCTTCCGTTACGAAGGAGTTATGCTTGTTGGAACGATGGAGATTTTGGAGGATGATGAAACAAAAAGAGAAATCTGGCGAACAGGTGACACAATGTTTTATAAAAAAGGAGTAAACGACCCGGATTATTGTGTGCTAAAATTTATCGCCGTCAAAGGGCGATATTATTGTGATTTAAAAACTGAAAGTTTTCCAGTGTATGATCATGAGTTAGAATGATCAGCCGTTAGAGTCTCACTTAACTGTCACAGCCCATTTTGCCGGATTTTCACCTGCATCTTTTTGTCAACGTTAAAACACGCCGAGCAAACTGCGCTCGACTCACCCCCCCTCGATCGGAAACCCGGCCGGGGGTTCGTATCACTCCGCTGATTCTTCCTCACCCCGCAAAGCCTGACGTCTTTGCAGAGACTCCGGCATGCAGCCGATATTTGCGGTTCGCGGTTTTTTTGCCCGCGCCGGGCCTGCAGCTTTTTCGTCAACACATTCAAAGCGATCGAATGTGAACCCGCTCTTATTGCTTGAATGGTTTCGGTATTTTTTCCGGAGCCTATCATGCGGAGGAAACTTGTCGTATCTGACTTGCGATAGAAAATAAGAAATATGTAGTTTCCTGAGACAATAGATATCAAAAACAGGCCGTGCTATCGGATATACCGATTTTTTACATCCTCCTGATTGAACCCTGAGGGCTTTTCATTATATAGTCAAAAAAGATGGTCATTCTTGAAAGAGAATGGCAGAAGGAGGTTCGAATGAAAGCGGTTGTCTATGCGAAATTAGGGCCGCCGGAGGTTCTCCAGCTCAGGGAGCTTGAAAGGCCTGTCCCAAACGAACATGAGGTGCTGGTAAAAGTGTATGCGGCATCCGTCAATGCGCTGGACTGGCGCCGGTTTGCGTCCCAGTTGGAGAACGGCGGGATCCCGGTTTCGACCCGCTTGATGGACGGCATGATCCTCAAGGCAGTGAACAAGGTGCCCGGCACGGACATTGCCGGGCGGGTCGTGGACGTTGGCGCAGCCGTGAAGCTGTTTCGGCCGGGAGACGAGGTGTTCGGGGTATCCGCAGGCTCGATGGGGGCGTTTGCCGAGTATGTGTGCGCCGCTGAAAATAAACTGGCGCTCAAACCGGCCAGCCTGTCGTTTGAGGCTGCGGCAGCCATCCCTGTTGCGGCCTTGACCGCTCTGGAAGGCCTTCGGGATAAGGGAAATATCAGGCCCGGGCAAAGCGTTCTCATAAACGGGGCGTCCGGCGGTGTGGGCACGTTCGCGGTACAGCTCGCCAAGTCTTTCGGAGCCGAAGTGACTGCCATATGCAGTGCGCGGAATCTTGAAACGGCGTTATCCGTCGGCGCGGATCACGTCATAGATTACACGAAGGAAGACTTCACCCGAAACGGAAAGCAATATGACCTGATCGCCGCCGTTAACGGATACCACCCGATAAGGGATTATAAGCGGGCATTGAGATCCGGCGGGGTTTGCGTCGCGATTGGCGGCGATACAGCGCAGCTTTTGCAGGGGATGCTCCTGGGGCCGTTCGTGTCGTTGTTTGGCGGCAGGCGGCTGGGTTTCATGGGGATTGCGAAAATGGATCAGAAGGACTTGATTTTTCTCGGGGAGCTTGCCAAAGCCGGAAAAGTCGTGCCTGTCATCGACAGCTGTTACCCGTTAAGCGAAGCGGCAAAAGCTGTCCGGTATCTTGCCGAAGGACACGCCGGAGGAAAGGTTGTCCTTACCGTGGAACACAGCAGCCAAACGGGCACCGTTTTATCACAAACCGTTTGAGCGGTTGCGGGCACTTCATCCGCGGAGCGGCGGCAGCTATCCGGTCAACATCAACAAGGTTCTTATGGACATCCATGGGGCACACATTTTTCAACCTTGCGATTTTTTCTTCTCATTTTATCTGGAGAGTGATATGATATGCGCATATTCTGTGACAACGAGTACGTTAAACCGGCAAGTCACAACCTCCCCGCAAATTGTTTATTGAATAGAGGCGCAAAATGGAAGAGAAAAAACGCAATGCAAAGAGAGAATTTATAAGATTCGTCAAGTTCGCGCTGTTCTCCGCGTCGGCCGGGCTCATTCAAACGGGCGTGTTTTATCTGCTGGGGCTCTTTCCGTCCTTAGGTTATTGGGGCTGCTATCTGCCCGCGCTGGTGGCGTCCGTGGTGTGGAATTTCACGCTGAACCGACGGTTCACCTTCAAATCCGCCGCCAACATACCCGTGGCGATGCTCAAGACCTTTGCCTATTATGTGGTGTTTACGCCGCTGTCCACCATATTGGGCGACTGGCTGGTGGAGGTGCGCTTTGCCGCGTTTCCAGCCGCTAAAGACATCGTCTATTTTGCAACGCTGGTCATCAATTTCGTTACGGAGTTTCTGTATCAGCGGTACTTTGTCTTCCGCGGGAAGCTCGACAACCGGGGAGAGCAGGCGGTTGTGCCGGGCGAGTAAGGCGGCCCGAGCGATCGGCCGAAGTCACCTCTATAACTGCGCATAATTGCATATCACGAACCGAAACAAAGCTCTGGCGACAGGGCTTTTGTTTTATGCGTATTTTTGACTCAAAGTCTTACTTTGGAGATTATAAAATTATCGAAAAACGATTAATATATATTGTAAAGCAATAGAAATCGTGGTATGCTGAGTCATCCATTGACGACGAAGGCGAGCGTGCAGGGGCCGGGCATGAAGAAAAGGATATTGCTGATACAGCCTGAAAACAGGGAGATCAACAGCTTCAGAAAAAAGCAGTTCAATAACTTTGTCCAGATCACGATGCCGTATCTGGCGGGGTTTGTTGACGAGAGCTTGTACGACATCACGCTGGTGGACGAGTACAGCCAGAAGATACCCTTCGGCAGTGCGTTTGACCTGGTCGCGATCACCGTCAATACGCCGAACGCGCACCATTGCTATGAGATAAGCCGGCGTTTTCGGGCCGGAGGGGCCAAGGCGGTGCTGGGCGGGCCTCATGTCACCCTGCTGCCCGAGGAGGCCAAGCCGCACGGCGACTATCTGATAGTCGGGGAAAGCGAGGAAACCTGGCCGCGTTTTCTGCACGACTTTCATGCCGGTGAGGCAGAAGAAATGTACGTGTCATCCGCGCCGCCGGTATTGGACCGTCTGCCCGCGCCCCGGTGGGACCTGCTGAGGCGCCGGACAGCCATGATGAAAGGGGCCGTTTTTGCGACGCGGGGCTGTCCCTATCATTGCCGGTACTGCAATCTGAAGCAGATTTACCACGACAGCTTCCGCACCCGGCCGATAGATGAGGTCATAGACGAAATCAGGCAGCTGAAAACGAAGCATTTCGTGTTCTGGGACGACAGCTTTTTCGCTGACAAAAGCCATGCGATGGCACTGATGAAAGCGCTGATACCGCTGGAAAAGAGGTGGGCGGCGCAGGTCACGCTGGCGGACTGCGCGGATGACGCGCTGCTGAAGGCCGCGGAGGCGGCGGGCTGCCTGTATTTGTTTATCGGGCTGGAGTCCTTTTCGGAAGCGGCGCTGCATGACGCCGGAAAAGAGATCAACCGGACGGCCGATTATCAGAAGATCATCCAAAGCCTGCATCGGCATAACATCATGATCCAAGCCGGGATCATCTTCGGGTTTGAGAACGACAGGCCGGATGTGTTTGAAAAAACACTGCGGGAATGCGAGCGGCTGGGAATAGACGGGGCCACGGTCAGCATCCTCACGCCGCTGCCCAAAACCCCGATCTACGGCCAGCTGAAGGCCGAAGGGCGGCTGATCACAGAGGATTGGAGCTGCTTTAACGGCAAGACCCACGTGGCGTACCAACCCCTGAACATGACGCCCCGGCAGCTGTACGACGGGTATGTCCGCTTTCGAAGAAACTTCTATTCACTGCCGTCCTTTATCAGGCGGATGCGGGTCTCAAAAACGCATATCCTCTATAACTTCATCATCAATCTGGGCTACCGGTTGGCGATATCTCGCAAATGAGCATCCACTGAGTTTGTTTTGCTTTTTGCGCGTCCGCTGGTCAATGGACGCCCTTATGTTGTAGAATGTGAGAAAGAAATTTCATTGAGAGGACAGCATCCATGCAGATTTTTTTCGAAAGGTATCATGGGCTGGGAAACGATTATCTGGTCTGCGATCCGCAGAAGAACGGGCTGGCGCTGAACGAAGCGCGGATCAGGCTGATCTGCGACAGGAATTTCGGGTGCGGCAGCGACGGCATACTCTACGGCCCCGTTTTTGAGGAGGGCAGGATCAAGGTGAGGATATACAACCCGGACGGGAGCGAGGCCGAAAAGAGCGGCAACGGCGTGCGGATATTCTCAAAATACCTGAAGGACGACGGCTATGTGACGGAGGCGTCGTTTGTGCTGTCCACATTGGGCGGCGACGTGGACGTGCGGTATCTGTCGGAAGACGGCAGGCTGATGAGGGTGCTGATGGGCAAGGTCACGTATCAGAGCGACGAGATACCCGTCACAGGCAGCGTGAGGCAGGTGATCGGCGAGCCGATGGAATTCGGCGGCGAGACATATAGGGTGACCTGCCTGTCCGTCGGGAACCCGCACTGTGTGATCCCCATGGACAGCATCTCGAAAGACAAGGCGATAAAGCTGGGCAGGCTGGTGGAGACGGCGCCGTATTTCCCCAACAGGATCAACATGCAGATGCTCAAGGTGATTGACAGAAACAATATCAGCATCGAGATCTTCGAGCGGGGCGCGGGGTATACGCTGGCCTCGGGCAGCAGCAGCTGTGCCGCCGCCAGCGCGGCGCATAAGCTGGGGCTGGTGGACAGCAGCGTCAACGTGCACATGCCGGGCGGCGGACTGAAGATCGAGATCGGCGCTGACGAATCGGTGTACATGACGGGAACGGTCAGCCGCGTGGGTACCATAACACTGGCGGAAGAGTTCGTGGAGGAGCTGGACCGGCTATAGCGTAAACGGGTCGTTCAGGTTCTGCGTCTGGACGATTCGCGAAACATACAGCTTGCCCTCGGCGTTGATGTCCGCGTAGAACACCTCGCTGAAGCCATGGATGCCCATTTTTTCGAGCTCCGCGGCCAGCCATTGCCGGTTTAACTTAAGCTGCTCCAGATTGCTGTCGTAGACCTTGCCGTCCGTGATGAGCGGGATGGACACGCCTCTGGCCGCTGTGCTGATATTCATATCAGCCGGGGTGAGCGGCTGGCTCTGAGATTTTTTCAATACGCTGACGCCGCCGCTTCCCTCGACGATGGCGAATTCAACCTCGTTCAAGTCGAACACGCCCTGCTCCCGGAGCGCCATCCGCACGTTTTCCACCGAGTACTTCAGCCGCTCCATGTTGGACTTGATGAACTGGCCGTTCTGGATGACGACCGTGGGGCCGAAGGTGATCTTCCGCGCGATTCTTTTGTTGTTGATCAGCAGGCGGCTGACGAGATATTGCAGCGCCACGATGACCACCACGGCAAACAAGGTGGGCAGGTGCGGGATGTCGGGCTCGGATATGTCCGCGCCGATGACGCTGCCGATGACGATGATGGACAAAAAGTCGTATACCGGCAGCTCGCCGATCTTGCGCCGCCCGGTTTTCAGCGTCAGGAACAGTATCAGCGCCATCGCGGAGACGATCCGAAAGGCTATGATCAGATAAGTCATTTCAGTCGGCTTTCAATATTATAATTTTGTTTATTATCTGCACGATCAGGCTTCATTATCAAATTGCGAGCCAGAGGCAGCTATAAGCAAAATAAAAGAACGGGACTGCGGCCCGCTCCAGAGTGCCAAAAAAGCTAACAGGCCTGAACAAATTGTCTGTCAGGCTTATAGCAGCACAGGCAAAGGAACAGAAAATGCCTTCGCAAGGCATTTTCTTGTGGGATTCGCATACCCCTCCGGGGCACAGGCGGGGTGCGCCCCTTGAGCGGAGGTGCGGGCCCCCCGAAAAGCACAGCTTTTTGGGGGGCAGGTTAGGAGGCAGGCCTCCGAGATATTGACCCTTTATCGACAGCTTGGAGCAGTTGCGGCCCGCCCTTGCGTGTATCCGAATGAAACGATACGCTATTTGGCCTTTTTGTAATACGTATCCCGAAGCGGCAATTGCGTCCGGAATTTGCCGTCATACCGGTAATAGGCGTGGGAACAGGCGGGCGCCGTGGGAATGAGGCATAGCTCGCCGCAGCCCTTCGCGCCGTACGTCTGCGGGATGTTGCCCTTGCCCTGAACGAGTATCACATCCAGCTCCGGCGCATCCGTGGACCGCATCAGGCCCAGCGTGCCGAGCTTCGTCTTGGGATAACCGCCCTCCACCTTGAACTCCTCGGTGAGCGCATAGCCCAGGCCCATCACGATGCCGCCTTCGATCTGGCCCTCGACAGCCTGAATGTTCACGGGCGTGCCCACGTCGTAGGCCGCAGCCACGCGCTGCACCTTGCCCGCTTCGTCCAGCACCACCACCTGCACGCCGTAGCTGTAGCTGATGTGGCTGATGGGGTTGTCCTTGATCGCGCCCAGCGGGTCGGTCTGGGCGGAGAATTCACCGTAGAACTCACGGCCTTCCAGGTCGCTGAGAGTGAGGCCTTTGTCCAGCTCGGCCTTGAGCTTTTCGGACACCTGCCGCACGGCCTCGCCGGTCATCACGGTCTGCCGGGACGCGGTACTGGTGCCCGAGTCGGGCGTGCGCACGGTGTCCGCCGGTTCGTGGACCACGAGCGCCGGGTCAATGCCCGTCGTTTCGCACAGCACCGTCAGGCACATGGTGGCGATGCCCTGCCCCATGCAGGCGGCCGAGGTGCGCACATGCACCCGGCCGTTCTCGATGGAGAGGATGCAGCGCCCGATATCCTTCTTGCCCATGCCGGTGCCGCTGTTTTTGAAGCCGATCGCGATGCCCGCGTACGGGCTGGACTCATACACGTCCTTCACCGCTTCCAGGCATTCCGCCATGGCCACGCTGTCGTCCGCCATCTGCCCGTTGGGCAGCACCTG
This sequence comes from Bacillota bacterium, assembly GCA_023428025.1. GTDB lineage: Bacteria > Bacillota > Clostridia > Christensenellales > SZUA-584 > SZUA-584. Next base: position 44,937 of record JAEYZN010000004.1, on the reverse strand, counting down.
GCCGGGGCGGATCGCGTTCCGGTGGCGGATCTCCCACGGGGAGATATCCGCCATCTCGGCCAGCAGGTTGATGTTGTTCTCGGTGGCGAAGCAGCTCTGCGTGACGCCGAAGCCGCGGAACGCGCCGGAAACCACATTGTTGGTATATACCGACATGCCGAGAATGTCGATGTTCTGGTAGTTGTAGGGGCCCGCCGCGTGGGTGCACGCCCGGTGCAGCACCGGCCCGCCCAGCGATGCGTACGCGCCGGTGTCCGCGATGATGAGGCCCTTCATGCCCGTGAGATAGCCGTTCTCGTCGCATGCCGTGGTGAACTCCATCTCCATCGGGTGGCGCTTCACGTGATAGTTCAGGCTTTCCTGCCGCGAGAATTTCACCTTGACCGGCTTTTTGGTGTACCACGCCATCAGCGCCGCGTGGTGCTGCACGCTCATGTCTTCCTTGCCGCCAAAGCCGCCGCCCACCAGCTTGGTCTGGCAATGCACCTTCTCGGGCGCGATCCGCAGCATCGCGGAGATTTCGTGCTGCTCGTCGTACACCGACTGCGCACCGGAGTAGACGAGGACGCCGTCCTCGCCTTCCGGCAGGGCGACGGCGCATTCCGGCTCCATGAACCCATGCTCCTGCCACGGCGTTTTGTATTTTCGTGTCACCACGTATTTGGACTTTTTGATCGACTCGTCGGCATTGCCCCGCTGCAGCCCGGCGCGGCTCATGATGTTGCCGTCCTCGTGGATCAGCGGCGCGTCGCCCCGTAGCGCGTCAAACGGATTGGTCACCGGGGTGAGCTCGGTGTAGTCCACGTCCACCAGGGCGCACACCTCGTCCAGCTTGTCCTTGGCGGACACCGCCACCAGCGCCAGCGCGTCCCCGATATACCGGGTGGTGCCGCCTTCGGGGATCATCACGTCCCAGTCCGGCTTGATGTGGCCGACCTTGTTATACGGTACGTCCCCGGCCAGCAGTATCTTCACGCAGTCCGGGTGAGCCTCGGCCCGGCTGATGTCGATCCTGTTGACGATGGCTCTTGGATATTTGGAGCGCACCGCCCTGGCGTGGATCATGCCGGGCAGTTCCATGTCGTCCACAAAGACGCCGGTGCCGTTGACCTTTTCCGCCGCGTCCGAACGGTTGAACCGCTGCGCCAGCGACAGGTTTTGGGGCGGCTCGGGGATGGGCCGGTTGTCCCGGAAGAAATCCGCCGCCATCAGGATCGCCTCTTCTATCTTCTTATAGCCCGTGCAGCGGCACAGGTTGCCCTTGATCGCCTTTTTGACATCCTCGCGCGATGGGCTTTGGTTCGCATCCAGCAGCGCCTTGGCGCAGATGACCATGCCGGGTATGCAAAAACCGCACTGGACGGCGCCCGCTTCGCCGAAGCAGTATTCGTAGACCGCTTTTTCCCTGTTGCTGAGGCCCTCCACCGTCAGTATCTTTTTTCCCTGAAATCTGGACACCTTCTGGATACAGGCTTTCACAGCCCTGCCGTCCACCAGCACCGTGCAGGTGCCGCAGGCGCCCTCGCTGCACCCGTCCTTCGCGGAGGTGATCCGCAGGTCGTCCCTCAGGAAGGACAGCAGGGGCTTGTCCTGATGGGCGACGGCGTCGCTGCCGTTGATATTGAGTGTATACACCAAGTTTCACCTTTTCTCTTATTTTTCCAGACAAGGGTTTATGTATTTTGTGTAATTTGGGTACAATACGCTGTACTCAAGCAGAATCTAAGAAAAACAAAGCCGTTTTATCCCATGCCTATTCTGTTGCCTGGAGGAATCATATAATTTGCGTGCCTCAATATTGTACTTTTGACGCGTCCTGTTTGTCAATGGCGGATAGGAAAGCAAACCCATGGAATTAATGAGATATCCATTGAAATCACATAAAGCAGCCTGAAAAATAAAGCTGAACACCACACGAGTAGCGTCAGCTGACAGTCAATGAATGAGAGGTTGTGTTCAGTGTTTTCCGAATTGCTTTGCCGAGCGTGATCTTTGGTGCGGGCCTGATTGAGTTGCGTTGCATAATGGAATGGCTGGAATACGACGATGGAGATGGGTTCAGGCGAGGATGCGCTGCTGAACGGGGGATGATAAAAGACCGCTGTCCATGCGGAATGCGGCCTGTTGCTTTTGATATAGATGGCTTTGCGAAATACAGCCTATTCGATGTCCCATGACAGGGAGAAGGAGCCGTCCTCGGCCTTGCCCTGCAGGGTGAAGCTGTAAAAGCCGTCTTCGGACGCAGTGTATTCGCTGCCGTCGGTGATGGTGAATACCGTTTTGCCGCCAAACTCCACGACGGCGCTCAAGCCCTCGCCGCCTTCCAGGCTGTAGGTCACCTCGTCGCCCGACCGGAGGCTGACCAGGCGGGTCATCGAGCCGTCGAACAGCACATAGCTGGAGCTGAGCGACGTGCCGGAAGAGGACTGGCTTTTCCCGAGAAATAAACCGCTGGAAATGGTGCACCCGGCTGCGAGCGCGATGACGAGCAGCACAAGAGCGGGCAGCACCGCGGTTCTGGCAGTACGCATTTTCATATATGATCCTCCTTAAAGATCGATGCCGCGCCTGACGAGGCGGCCCGATATGACGGTGCAGGCGACAAACCACATTGAGTAGGTGACGGCGCCGATCGCAAAATACTTTCCGAGGATGCCGCTGCTGATAAGCGCGGCGTCGCTGGCGATCTGCAGCGTGTCTCCCACAAGGCCGAAAGCCACCAGCAGAACGCTGTTCACAACGTTGACGCCCAGGGCGAGCGCGAAGTACATCAGCAGCGCGATCAGCCAGCTGTAGCTGTTGTTCTGCATGAAGCTGCGGCTGACCGTGACGGCCAGGAAGGCGATCGAGAGCTGGGCCATGAGCTGGAACAACCCGAGAAAGCCGACGCCGACGACCATTCCGGTGCTGATGCCGAGGGCGGCAAAGAAGTTGCTCACGATGCCGTTGTGCACTCTGTCGACCGCCGAAACGCTGAGCGCCGCGCAGCCCGCGATGATGAGGCCCGCCGCCAATACTTCCAGCACGCCGAAGATGGTCTTGGCCCATATGATTTTGTAACCGCTCTGCGGCGTCATGAATATCATGTAGCCGTGCTTTTGCTTGAAGTCCGAATAAAGCCGCGTCACTCCGTCCAGGAAGGCCAGGATAAGCCCGCCCACCACGAGCAGCACCGTCATGACGATGACGAGTGCGTTCCAGCCGCCGTTCAGGTGTATGCCCAGCAGCGTGAGCCCTTCCGCAAACAGCATCGAAAGCGCCCCGCCGATCAGCAGCGGCTTTCTGCGCAGCAGTTCATATTTCATCAGCTTGCTCATGATGCGAAAACCTCCCTGTAAAGATCCACGATGGATTTTCCGTGCTGCTCGCGGACGGACTCGGCGTTTCCCTGAAGCACGATGTAACCGTCCTTGATGAAGATCACCTCGTCGAGTATGTTCTCCAGGACGTCGATCAGATGGCTGGAGAGCAATATGGTGTTGGTCTCGTTGGCCTTTTCGATGATGGCCGACATGATCACGTCGCGCGCGATGATATCGATGCCATTCAGCGGTTCGTCCAGCATGATGAGGCGGGCGTCCCGCGCGGCGGCGGCCGCCAGCTTCAGCTTGGCCGCCATGCCGGACGACAGCGCCGACACCTTCATATCCATCTGCAGCCCCATGGAGCCGATCAGCCGGGCATACTCCGCGGACGAGAAGTCTGCGTAGAAGTCCGCGTGGAACACGCCCACCTGTTTGATCGTCATGTAGCTGTAGAAGTAGGGCTCGGTGGGCATGAACGCGACATGCGCCCGCGACGCGGGGCTTACCGGCCGGTCCATGATTTTCAGCTCGCCGGAAGTGGGCCGCACCAGGCCCGCGGCCATCTTCATGAATGTGGACTTGCCGCTGCCGTTGGGCCCCAGCAGCCCGTATATCCGCCCGGGGCTCAGAGAGACGGTGGCGCCGTTCACAGCTGTTTTCTGCGCATAGCGCTTTGTCAGCTGCGCAGTTGAAAGACTTTGCATTATTGCATCTCCTCCTCGATCGCTTGTTTCATATCTTGAGCGGTGAAGCCGAGCGCCGCCATCTCGTGCACGAACTCGCGCGTCAGCTTATCCGCCATATCCTTCCGCAGTTGATCCACCACGGCTTTGTCGTCCGTCATGAACGTGCCCAATCCACGTTCGGTATAGCACAGGCCCATCGTTTCCATCTCCTTATATATTCTCGCCGCCGTATTGGGGTTGACCTCATAATCCACCGCCAGCGCCCGGGTGGACGGCAGCTTTTCCCCCGGCCGTATGTCGCCTTTCACCATGCGTTTTGCGACGTCGTCGATGACCTGCAGGTAGATGGGCGCGCGGCTGTTGTATTGCATGGAATCACCTCGTCTCGAATGTACTAGATAGATAGTACACTATTACAATATGACTGTCAAGCGGGAATGGAAAAAATGTCTGAAAAAAGCAAAACAAAAACGGGAAAAAGATGTGGGATCAGGATTGATGTGGCTGCGGGACGGCAGGGATGGGGAAACAGCCGAACGCCACGGGCATAAGCAAAGAGGGGATCTGAAACGACAGGCGGGGTAGAGGCTACATGTCGATACCGAACACGTTCTTGACCAGCAGGCCGATGAGGAACGAGATGGCGGAAACACCCAGGCTGATGAGCACCATCTCCCAGAAACGGCGCTTGAACCCCGTGTCTTTGGCGACAGAGACATAGAAGTTGAATACGAGGATGACCAGCACCGCGGCCGCCAGCGTGACGCCCAGGCTGACGAACGGGTTGGATATCAGCAGGTATGGCAGGACCAGCACCGCCACGGTCAGCACATAGGCAAGGCCGGTGTACAGCGCGGACTTCAGCGATTCCTTGCGGTCCCCCGTCTCGTTGACGGTGGAGAGGTATTCGCTGGTCGCCATGGAGAAGGAGGCGCTGATACCGGTGATCAGGCCGGTGACGGCGATGAGCTGCGTGTTCTGGAACGCAAACGTGAACCCGGCCAGCGCGCCCGTCAGCTCGACCAGCGCGTCGTTCAGCCCCAGCACGATGGAGCCCACATAGTTCAGCTTATCCTCGTTGATCATCGCGATCAGCTGCTGCTCGTGAACCTCTTCGTCGCTGACAAACGCCGCGACCTCCGGGTGGTTCTGCGCCAGTTTATTATAGCTGTCGGTGGCGTCGGCTTCGCCGCGCTCCAGCAGCTTGAGGCCGAAGGTGAGGCCGAAGCACCGCGCGACCAGATAGAAGAAGACGGCAAAGAGACGCCGGGGCCTGACGTCGGTATGCGTGAAGCGCTTGAGCGTGTTGTAGTGTTTAAGCTCGTCGTCGCTGATCGTTTTGAGCGTTTTGTGGTTTTCCGGGTCGCGGACCGTTTCGCTGAGTTTTTTGTAGATCAGGTGGGACGTGATCTCTTTTTGTTGTTCGAAGAGCAGTTCATCCATCATGACCGGCACCCCTTTTTTAGCAATGATATGTGGTGTCACCGAATACCTCAAGTTTATCATCGGAGCGGCCAAAATACAAATGATCATGGACTGCCCGGAGGCGGAAAGCAGCGGGAAATAATTCTGCCAGGATGATCACTGTTGTGGTAATATAAGGGTAAATACAAGTTGTTGCTGCATACGGAGAAAGCCGTGAAGAAATGGATTATACGATAACACTGGTTCTGCTTGTTGCCGCGGCCGGGTTGTGCGCGATATTCGCGGGCTGACAGCCGGAAGGCCGGATACTTCAGCGTTGTGCGGGAATACTGGCCGACAGGTTACAGCGGTTCTCCGATCTCCACGATATGCCCGTCCGGGTCGTGGAAGCGGAACACCGATTGTCCCCAGGCTTGCCGCTCAATGGGATGGATGACGGGAACCCCGGCGTTGACGATCTGCATATAGGCCCCGGCCAGATCGTCCGTCTCAAAATAGATGAGGACGTTGTCGTGCCCTTGCGGCCCTAAAGCGCTCTGCCTGGGCTCCTTATACACTGTCTGCATCAGCTCACCGGCCTGATGCAGGGCGAAGCCGCCCCCGAACAGCACGACGGCCCCATGATCCTGCAGCACGCGCTGATTGAGCACCTGTGTGTAGAACGCCGTGGATGCTTGGATATTCTGGACCAGCACAAGAGTATGGGAGTGGCGGATGGTCATCGGGAAGCCTTCCTTTCACCGCTTTCTGGCTTCACTATATTCTGAACGCCGGTGATAGTCAATATATTCCTAAACTGTGGCCCGGATAGTTGCAGCCCGCCGCGAAAACCCACGCGGGCGTTTATGGGATATGGCACGGAAAAGCCCGGTGTGGCAAACGATAGCGAAGGGAGGAATGGCGTTGGTGATACTCAGAGCCGGAGAAGAGGATTTGCCGGACATACTGGAGCTGCAATACCTGGCATATCAGAGCGAGGCCAGGCTGCTGGAGGACCCGCAGATACCGCCGCTGACGCAGACGCTTAAGGACGTGCGGGCCGAGTTTGTCAAGGGTGTCTTTCTGAAGGCGGTGGATGACGCGGGGGTCATTATCGGGTCAGTCCGCGCCTGGGCGCAGGCCGGTACGGCGTTCATCGGCAAGCTCATCGTACAGCCGGATCGGCAGGGGCGGGGCATCGGCACGGCGCTGCTGTGTGAGATCGAAAAAGCGTTTCCGGGGCATCGGTACGAGCTGTTCACCAGCAGCAGGAGCGTGCGCAACTTAGAGCTGTACGAACGCCTGGGATATACCCGCTTCAGGGAGCGGGAAATAAAGCCCGGTCTGACGATGGTCTTTCTGGAGAAGGCGCCAGAATGAATGGTAGCCTGACAGCGCCATTCATCCGTTGTGCGTTTTGGCCGATTTGACGATGTTTCTGAGCCAGCGCACGTCTTTGCGGCTGAGGCAGCGTGTGGCAAACAGCAGGGCGACGTAAAGCGCGCAAAGCAGCAGTATTTTGATGGTGAGCGCCAGCACGCCGGGCTCGGCGCCCATGGGCAGCAGCCGGAAGGCCAGCACCACGATGGAACCGGATACGGCGGCGGCCAGCACCGGTTTGATGATCCATTCCACAAATTTGATGGACGTATGGCTGACCTGCAGCAGGCGGCGGAGGCTCAGCGTGGCGTTGAGTATGGCGCTGGAGTACAGAATGAATATGTAGGCCATGAAGCCAAAACGGGGGATGAGCAGCAGCACCAGCCCGATGCGGATCACATAGTCCAGCACGTTGATCTTGAGCGTGCGCAGCTGCTGCCCCAGGCCGCTCATCATCGAGTCCACCACGAAGTCCAGATAGACCAGCGGCGTGAGGGGGGCCAGCCAGGCCAGCAGGCGGCCGATGATGTCGCTCTGGTAGATCAGCCATCCGAAATCGGCTGCGAAGGCGAGGAAAACCGCGCAGAACAGCAGCGCCATGATCACCGTCATCTGGAACACGCGGGAGAATATCGACCGGATCTTTTCCGCATTGCCGATGGCATTGGCGTGCGCCACCTCGGGCAGCAGCATGGTGCCGACCGCGGTCAGCAGGCCGGACGGAAAGAACAGCACCGGCATTGTCATGCCCAGCTGCCCGAACTGCGACAGCGCGCCTGCGTGGGATTCGCCGTGGCGTTTGAGGCCGAGTGGGATCAGGATGTTCTCGGCGGTGCGCAAGGCGGCGCGCAGGCTGGAGCTGGCCGCGATGGGCAGCGCGATGCGGGCGACCTTTGAGATGATGCCTCTTTCGGGCACAACAGGCAGGGGATGCTGACGGCGCTCCAGCACGTACATGGCGAAAGCATACAGACAGGACGCCGCTTCGGAGATCATACAGGCCAGTATCACCGCGAGGCAGGCGTATTCCAGCCCGCGCGGGAGAAATGAGTTCAGTATCAGCATGGAGATACCGATGCGCACCAGCTGCTCGAACACCAGCTCGCTGGAGGGCTTGAGCACACGGCGGATGCCGATGAAATAGCCGCGTATGCAGGCGGACAGCGCCATAAACGGCAGGGCGGGGGCGAGCACCTTGATGGAGAGCACCGTCCGGCGGTCTCCCAGCAGCGACACGCCGATGCCGTCCGCCAGAAAGTACAGCGCCGTGCCCACGATGAGGCCCATGACCGCGCTGATGACCACGGCGCGGCGCAGCACGTCCGATACGGAGCGCCCGCCGCTTTTGGCCGCGGATTCCGCGATGAGGCGGGACACGGTGACGCCCACGCCCGAAGACGCGAGCGTGCCCGCCAGTGTGTATACGGAGGAGATCAGCTGGTAAAGACCGATGCCTTCGGACCCTATCCTGCCCGAAAGCCAGGCAATGAAATACACGCCGATCAGGCTTAACAGCTGTGTGGTCAGCGTGAGGATCATCGTATTGGCAAAAAAGTTTTTTTTCATCGTCACCGCTCCAAGTGTCGTTTCCTTATGAAATATATGACGCGAAGCGGCGACAAAGACATATCGCCGGCCTGACGGCCAGGACCGGCGAAGAAGTGATGTGTTATGCGGCTTTGTTATGAGAAACCGGAGAGTGGATCAGTGCTCGGTTTCCCGAATGTCGAAAAGGCGGTCTTCGGCCTGGCGCTTGAGCAGCGGCGCGCCGACCCGGTTGACCTTGGCTTTGAAGAAGAAATCCTTCGCTTCCTTGACATGGCCCAGCTTCAGGTTGAGCTCCCCGATCACCAGACAGAGCTGCTGGTCCTGAGCGGGCGTGGTTTCAATGTTCTGGTAGACGAACATGTAGCTGTCCAATGCCTGCTGCGCCGTTTGTGTTTCCAGCTCGCTGTTGCCGCCGTCCTGATAGACGCGGGAGAGCTTGAGCAGCAGCTTGGCGGTGGTCATCTGGTGTTTCGGAACGCAGTAAGGCGTGCAGAACAGCGCCAGATAATAACTGGCGAAAATCTGGTCTGAATCCTTTTCCATGCTGAATTTAATGTCGGCGCTCTGCCGGATGGCTTTCAGCTCGGCGTCGAAGCCGGGTTTGGGCTGAACGGGTTTGCCGAACGTGTCGGACAAAGCGCTGTACAGGCAGTGCGGGCAGGTGATGACCTCGTAATACAACGGCTCAATGCCCTTGTAACGCTGGCGCATGTCGGAATCCGTGCTGTCCAGCATCAGCTTGGAAGGGCGGATAGCCAAATAGTGAAAATGACGTTTGCACAGCGGACACGCGCCTTCCTTCTCCATCAGGTGTTCGCGGTCGTCGTTATTGAGCATGAGATCAGAGGCGGTGTGGCCTTCGGGAAAAAGCGGGAACGCGCCGGGCTGCACCGGCGGTTGAACGCGAGGCTTTTGAACGGGCGGAGCAGGAGACTGCGGCGCGGGTTTCGTCGTAGGTTTCGGCGTGGCCGGTTTCTCGGCTTTGGGGCTTGCAGGGCGTTCCGGGGCGGCTTTTTTCGCCGGCTTTTCGCTCTTTGGAGCGGCAGAAGCGGGAGCGGCTTTCTGCGCCGTTTGAGGAGGCGCCGCCGGTTTCGCGGGCGCGGAATCCGCGCCGTAGAGACGTTCGCAAAGGGCCCGGCACAGCTCATAGGCGATGGCGGGTTCCTCGCGAAAGAAATCCTGCGCGGTGCTTGCGTCCACCGGCAGCGCGATGATATCGGTCAGCGCCACAAAGGAGTTGGACTCATTTCTGTTCAGAAACAAGGAAGCTTCTCCGAAGAAGTTGCCCGGCCCCAGCTTTTTGGCCAGCCGGTGCTCGCCGGGACGGCTGACGATCACGCCGACTTCTCCCTGAAGGATGATATACAGTTTCTTGTCGTCGCCTTTTTCATTGAATGCAGTGCCCTGCGCGTATTTCATCGCGCGTGATGCTTTATTTAAAGCTTGTAAATTAAGCAAATCTATGCCTCCCGGTGCGGACAAAGCCGCGTAATCTCCCACTCACTTCAATCGTCACTTTGGCATCGCGACTTAATCTGTTATTTTAAGCCGCCCCCGATATTTGAATACTGAAAATGGGTGTGATAATATAAATAAAAGGCTGGGAGGAGAAAAAGCGTTTGAGTATCAAAGGAACGGCGCTGCTGTGCGTATCGGTGATGCTGGCATTGGGCGGCTGCGCGCCTCCAGGGCCGGAAAGCAGCCCGGCGGCAACGCCGGAAGCGGCGTCTTCGCCGTCTCCACCGCCAATCACCACGGCCGAGCCTTCCCCCGTTGCCACCACACAGGCGGACCCTGAACCCACCACCGCACCCACCGGGAAGCCCGGCCCGTCGCCCACGACGGAGGCCACCTCCACGCCAAAGCCGGAGGACGGAAAAGAAGTGATCGCGGACGGATTTTATTATATGAAGCTGAACGATAAGATCAAACAGAGGATCACCGGCATGAGCTACCCGGAGGACGACGACGGTATCGAGATCAGCTACGACGACCTGCGCTATGTGGGCATCCGGCATTACGATTTTGACGGCAACGTGCATGACGGCGAGCTGATCGTCCACAGGAAGGTGGCAAAGGATGTGGCGGAGATATTCCATGAGCTGTATGAGGCCAAATACCCGCTGGCGTCGGTGAGGCTGGTAGACGATTTCGGCCAGCCGGGCGACGATACGCTGTCGATGGAGGCCAACAACACGTCTTCGTTCTGCTACCGCCGCGTGACCGGGTCCCAAACGCTGTCCCGCCACAGCTACGGCGCGGCGGTCGACATCAACCCGATGCTGAACCCGTATATCGACGGGGACCGCGTGGCGCCCGAAAACGGCGCGCAGTATGTGGACCGGTCTCTCGGGCTGCCCGGCATGATCGACCACGACGATTTGTGCTACAAGGTGTTCCGGCGGCACGGCTGGACGTGGGGGGGCGACTGGAAGGGCGACAAGGACTACCAGCATTTCTCCAAGGATATCGATTTTTAGAAGAGTATTTGACGGGCCCTGACGCGGCCTGTTTTTATGCAAAACGGCCCCGCCCCGCAGAAGCGAAGCCGCATTCACTGCCATATGAAGCCGTCAGATATCCGCGCCGGGGGCGTAGGGCCGGGCGTACAGGTCTTTTTTCTTCAGCTTGTTGCCGCGCGCCAGACTGAACCAGCCGCGGTTGCCCATGAAGTAGTACAGCCTGCGCGGGACTTTTATGGCGATGGACACGTTGGACCGGGCGGCTTCGTTGCCGTCCAGCACATCCTGCGCCATCTGCGAAAACGCCTGATCCATCTGCTGCACGGCCTTTTTCATGAACGGCGCGTCCTTGACCTCCGCGAGCATGCCGCCGCAGCCCAGCAGCACGCCGAAACGGAACGAAGCGCCGATATGGCGGCTGAAGCTTTGGATGACGCGCACGGCCTCCTCGTTGATATCCGGCTCGGGGAAACCGCAGTTGACGACGGCGTACACCTGCTGCGGCTTGGATGGGCCGCCGCCGGCGGCAAGGCTGTCGGCATAGTCCTGCATGAAGCGCATCAGCAGGGACGGCACGCAGAAGTAGTACAGCGGGAATACGAACAACAAGCCGTCGGCGCCGCGCATGTCGGCGAAGCTGCTCTCGTTGCCGCCGGTGTTTTGGCTGTGGCGGGCACTGATGACGGACGTCTCGATTCCCTTAGCCCGGAAAAGGTCTGCCGCCTGCGCGGCCAGCGTGCCCGAGACCGAGCGCGGCGACGCCTTGGGGCTTCCGTTGATCATGACGAACTTTTTGATACCGGTGCTCATAGCAGGCCTCCTGTTTTGGCGAGAGTGACGCCGGCAAGCCGGGCGTCAAGGCCGGCGCCGGGCTGATAGACGAAGCATTCCGCGCCGCGGCGGTGCTTCCTGGTGATATCCGCGAACAGGCGGGCGTCCTCGTCCGAAACAGCGTCGCCGTAACCGATGATCACATAGCCGGGATACTGCTCGTAACGCGCCGGATGCATCGTGGAGCCGTCCGGCCGGACGATGAAGAAGGGCAGCATGTTGGGCAGCCCGCGGTCGATGACGGTTTTGATGTTGGCGCTGAACTGGCCGAACACCACGGGCGTGAGGTAGAACACGGCGTCGCTGCCCATGATGGCGCGGTTGATGTGGCGGATATCGTCCCGGATCACGCACTCGCCGGGCGTTTTGACCCAGCAGCCAAAGCAGCCGGTGCAGCAGGCCAGCGCATCACGCCCGACGGCGTATTCCTCAATTTCGGCCGCGCCAAGATAGGTGATGAGCTGCCCGCGCAGCTGCGTGAACAGCGGCGTCTGATAATCCTTGTCTGAAATGACAACAGCTTTCATATGGATAACTCCTTAGATGTTTACGATGTAAACATGATAGCATGGGATGTTTACTCTGTCAACATACTGTGTTATAATTTTTTGTAAAGCAACGGAAGCCATGCGAAAGGAAAAGGGAGATGTCCAAACAGAGCTATCACCACGGAGACCTGAAAGAAGAACTGATACGCGAAGGCTTAAGGCTGCTGAGCGGGGAGGGATACGCGGCGCTGTCGCTGCGCAGGGTGGCACAGGCGTGCGGCGTCAGCCAGACGGCGCCTTACCGCCACTTCAAGGACAAGGACGAGCTGGTGGGCGCCATCATGGCACAGGGGATGGCGGCCTTCAACGAGAGCCTGGAGGCGGCGGTGGGCAAGCACCCGGACGACCCGCGCAGCCAGATCAAGGAGATGGGCGTGGCGTACATCCGGTTCTTCGCGGAGCACCCGGAATACCTGCGCGTGATGTTCCTCAGCGACATCCGGATGACGGGTGGGGCGGAATGCCCGGAAGGAGAAGAAGCTCACCTCAAGGCGGGGCATCCCTTTGCGGTGCTGTCCAACGCGGTGCATGCCTACTGCGCGGCTTATCCGGACAACGGATTAAGCGAGCAGGAGCTGCTTATTTTCTGCTGGGGGCTGGTGCACGGCATCAGCGTGCTGCTGACACGCGGAGAGCTGCCGCTGACCGCGGAGCCGCTGGTGAGCTGCATCATCTGGAACGAACATTTTCTGTAGGACGATGCCCCAGGCTCTATGCCAATATGGTATTATGTAACAGGATACTGTCATATAAAGCAAGATGGGGAAAGGAGCATAAGAGCAATGACGTATGTGGAAAAGCTTTTTGGGCTGAGCGGCAAGGTGGCGCTGGTGACGGGCGCCAGCCGGGGCATCGGCCAGCACGCGGCGGTGGGCCTGGCAAAGGCCGGTGCAGCGGTGGCCCTTGTTTCGCGCTCCAGCGCGGCGGAGACGGTGAAGATGATCGAGGAGGAAGGCGGGCGCGCGCTGTATGTTCCGGCGGATGTGACGAAGGAGGCCGAGGTGGACGCGGCGCTGGCGCAGGTGCTGGACCGCTTCGGCTCGCTGGATATCGTGTTCAACAACGCGGGCGTCTGCATTCACAAATCCTCGCTGGAGACCACGATCGAAGAGTTCCGCGAGGTGATTGACGTGAACCTGACGGGCGAGTACATCGTGGCGCGCGCCGCGGGGCGCATCATGACCGGGCGCGGGATACGGGGCAGCATCATCAACATGTCGTCCATGTGCGCGGGTATCGTGGTGATGCCGCAGTGGCAGTGCTCGTACAACGCGTCCAAGGCGGCGGTGAACCAGATGACAAAGTCGCTGGCGGTGGAATGGGCGCCGCACGGCATCCGCGTGAACAGCCTGAGCCCCGGATATATCGCAACGCCCATGGCCACGGATTCCCCGCAGGACATGATCGAAGCATGGCTGCCGCTCATCCCCATGCGCCGCATGGCCGTCCCGGAAGAGCTGATGACGGCGGTGCTGTATCTGGCCAGCGACGCGTCCAGCTATACGTCGGGCAGCGACGTGCTGGTGGACGGCGGGTACAGCTGCCCATGAGTTTTTGACTGCCAGCCTTGTGTGCCGACGGAATCCGTACCGCTTGCGCTTAACACGCGGCCAGCGGTGCGGATGTCCGTGCAAATCCTGTTGCCAGACTAATGGCCGTCATGATAAATCAGGTATACCAATTGGAATTCGTTGAACTCCCTTTACAATAAATCCTGTAACTCCAATGCCCTTTTGTATAAGGGGTCAAATTCACAACCGCAGCTGCCACATTCGTTATCCGCTTGTCTTATCGCCGAAATAAGTACCGCCTTATCACCCTTTCCGTCTAACCATGCCTGTGCCGGAAGAGATATTAAATCCCAGCCGGATGCGACAAATTTCCCCATAATTGTCCTGAGTTCTTCCATAAATATTCTCCTTTCAAATTCCTGTTTAGCCGGCACTTCTTATAATATAAAACAATCCGCAGTTGAAACTGTCCGACAAATTGGCAACTTCGTATTATGCTCACAACCAGTAATTCAGCCTGCCCGTTAAATTGGAACTTAGCTCAATCTATTTGTATATGAAATCTGCCTGAATAACCTTTTGATAAGCCTCATTATCGTAATGTTTTAGAATGAGCAAGCCCCTGTATGTATTAAACCTTCCTTTTACGCCTGATTCAAGAGGAAAATGAATTTTGCCTGAATAACTCTTTCCTCTGCTGATGTAACCCTTTTTCAAAGCAGCTTTCACCAAGTCCAACGCATCCTGCATTCGGTTGTCATACGAATGTTCAATATGTACAAAATACTCCAACGCCCGAAAACAGTCATATTTCCAACGACAGGGATAATGAAAGCCGGTCATATCCGGATGGATGACCTCGCCGGTCTGCAACGATTTAAACAGCTTTCGGCTCAACAAATATTCCTGTCCTAAAGCCACCTGTTGTTTAATTTCGGCCAAGCGGTAAGAATATCCGTATTTCTCGTAATCAGCAAACGCTTCCAACACGGAAATCGTTGTATGCACGGAACCCACAGCAGAGCGGTTATGCACCGAATCCCAGGCGCAATTCCAGCCGCCGTCGTCCATTTGGTGCGCCAGAATGTAATCAATAATTTCTGTTGTCCTCAAATCATTGATTTTCCCGTAGCAAACAAGGCTCAACAGCATTGCGGACATACACATATCCTGATATCTGGTTTTGGAAATCTTACCGTGGTTATTCCAAAGGCCATTCAGCACTTTTTTCGCGGCATCCTGATAATACGGGTTATCATAGTGAATCTCCATATACTTGAGCTCCAACAATGTATATGTACTCGATATCCATTTGCGAGAATAAATACTGCCGCCCCACTCTTGCCCGGCAGCATCATATAAATCCAAGTATTTGGCGATATATCCCCCGTTGTTGTGGTTAAAGGAACGATCCAGCAAATATTGATTCGTCAAGTGCTGAATAACGATATCTCCCTCTAATAACCAATCAATTATTTGCATAAGCCTCCCTCCTCGCTATATTAAAATTTCTGTTTATCATTTCAGAGCATATCAAAAAGAAAGGCGTGCTTCAACAGTTCCTGTGACAGCACGCCTTTGCCGGGGATATTTATTTAAGAAAATGATTTACAGCGCGTCGGTACCCGTCTGGGAGATAGCCGGCTCCGCCGGATGGAGCGTGGCGGCCGGCTGCGCCGCCGCAGTCTTTTGCGCGTCCCGCTTGTAGACAAAGCCGCAGATCACCGAGGTGAGCGGAGACACCATCACCAGGCCGATGCAGCCGACGAACGTGTGCAGCACCTCCGCGGCGATCATCTTGGAGTTGAATATGTTCATCATGGGCGTGCCCTGCGCCATGAACACCATCATCACGGAGATGTAGCTGCCCATGTAGGCCAGCAGCAGCGTGGTGGTCTGGCTGCCCACCACCGATTTGCCGATGGTGAGGCCGGACCTGACCAGCGCCTTGCGCGGCAGGCCGGGGTTATGCAGCGCCACCTCGTCCAGCGCCGCCGAGATGTCGATGGCGAGGTCGAGTATCGCGCCGGAACAGGCGAGGTATATGCCCGCCTGGAATATGCCGGTGAGGTCGAGGTTGGCGAAGCCCGCGTACAACAGCGACTCGGACCACTGCATCACCGCGCCGTGGATGCGGAACAGGTCTCCCCAGATGAGGGAGAGCAGGGCGGTGATGAACGAACAGGTGACCGCGCCCGCGATGGCGGCCAACGCCTTTTTGGTGAACCCGGCCACGAGCAGCAGCGTGGCGATGGTGATCACGTTGCCCACAATGAGCGCGATGAGCATGGGGTCGATGCCGTGCAGCATGCCGGGGATAAGCACCTTCCAGATGCACAGCAGCGCGAACGCGAAGGACAGCAGCGTACGTACGCCGGTGAAGCCGGAGAAGATGATGAGGCACAGCGCGAACAGGCCGATGAGCACCAGCGTCAGGTCGAAACGGTAATGGTCGATCATGTTGGCAAAGACGATATTGTTCGCTTTGTCGCGTTCCAGCAGCACCCACGCGGTGTCGCCGGGCATAAAGGTCTTATCGAACTCCAGCTTGCCGGAATAGAGGTTGGTGGCCTGCACCTCCTCGCCCTTGTGCGAACCGGATTCGATGAGGATCCAACAGTCCTGCGCGCCCTGCTTGATCAGGCCGGTGCTGTACACGCCCGAATCGTCCGCCGAAATCACGCGGGCCTTGACGCCCTCGCTGTTGATGTAGATCTGCTTCTCAAAGCCGGTGGGGATCAGCGCCAGCACCGCCAGCAGACAGGCGAAGACGAGGATGAATACCGCTTCCTTTTTGTTGATGCGGGATAACAGCTTTTTCACGGGTGTCTCCTTTTTGCAGCAACAGGCCGGACTATGCTGCCCGGCCTGCCGCCACTTTTGAATAGGGATACTGGATTACAGACCGCAGACCGTGACCAGTTTTTCGAAAACGTCGGTATTGTCGTAGGAACCGCCGAACAGCTCGGCGCCAGCGCCCACGGCATAAACCGGAACCGGCGTGCCCGTGTGAGCGTAGGATGTCCAGCCGATGCCCGCCTTGTTGTTGAGAATGTGGGTGACGGTGACGGACAGCGGATCGTATGTGCTGTAGAGCAGCGCCGCTTCCTGCGAGGTGGAACGCTCTTCCCTGGGCTTCATCGATTCGGCAAAGCCTGCCTGAAGCTTGGCGTATTCGTAGTCGGTCAGCACGAAGGCTTCGTTGGCTTCCACCTCCGCGTCCGGGTCGGACGGCGCGATCAGGCCAAAGTTCTCCTTGATCACCGGCATCACGTCATCCAGCGTCAGCTTGGGGTTTGCCTTCTTCATATCGCCGATCTGTTCATCGAAAGCGACATACGAGATTTTCTGTTTCTGAAGGATGCTGAAGGCGGTGTCGTAGCCCGTCGCGGCGTAGCCGATCGTCATGCCGCCTGTTTCGTGGTCGCCCGTCACCAGGATCAGCGTCTCATCCGGGTGTTCGTTCATGAAGTCCACCGCGACCTGGATGGCGGTTTCAAAGCCCAGCGTGTCCGTGATGGTGCTGAGCGCGTCGTTGGCGTGGCAGGCCCAGTCGATCTTGCCCGACTCGGCCATCATGAAGAAGCCGTTCTCGTTATCCAGCACGTCGATGCCCTTGCGGACATAATCGGCCAGGGTCAGCTCGCCTTCCTTGACGTCCACCGTGTAAGGCATGGCGCCGGAATCCTGCAGCACCGGGCTCATCGCATAGACCTTGCCGGATTCGCTGCTGAGGGCCTCGATATCTTCCTTGGTGTTCGCAATGGTGTAACCGTGGTTGGCGAGTATGCTGTAAGCGCTCAGGCGGTTGTTCTTGGCGCCGTAGGGCTGGCTGATGGAACCGCCGCCGAAGTAGTCGAAATCGCTGTTGGCCATCTGAAGGGCGATGCCGTAGTAGTCGTTACGGGAAGGGACGTGCGCATAGAATGCGGCGGGTGTGGCGTGGTTGATGGTCACGCTGGACACGATGCCGATCTTTTTACCGGCGGCCTTAAGCATCTCGGTGATGCTGGCGGGGGCCGTCTGCTTGTCCACCTCGAGGCCGATCACGCCGCTGTGGGTCTTGATGCCGCAGGACAGGGACGTGGCGGTGGAAGCGGAGTCGGGGCAAAAGGACGTGGAGTCGTAAGTGGTGGCGACGCCGGCGACCGGGAACCCTGTGAAGTTCAGCGGGCCGGGCGCAACTTCTCCTGCCGTGTTGTTGCCGTTGTAGACCTGTGCCGCGTTCACCTGCACGTGGGACATGCCGTCTCCCACAAACAGGAACACGTACTTGGGAATACCCGTCACAGCGGTGTCGTCAGTCGCCACGGCGGGGGCCTGCGTGTGTTCGGACACGGCGGCCAGCGCGGGCTGAGACGCGTAGCCGATGAAGGCCGCGGCCGCAAGCATGAGGCACACGAGCAAAATCATGACGCGCGAATAAACTTTCTTAACCATAAATCCCTCCTGAAATAATTAAAATGGGTAAACCGTGATTCAAGAAGATTGTAGGACAGGAATGTAATCTGCCGATTAGGAGGGCGTAAAAAGAGCGTTAGAAGGTTGTTTAAGTTCTGTAAATTTTATCCGGCATAACAAAACCGCAGCCGTAACGTGATATGGCGGCGGCCGTGCAGCCGTGCAGGGGCGTTTATTGGGGCGGCTGGTCCTCCAGCCCGCAGGCCGCGGCCAGCCGGGAGAATATCTCGGTGTCGTCGTAGGAGCCGGAGAACCGCTCCGCGCCCGCGCCGTAGGCGTACACCGGGACGGGCAGGGCGGTGTGGTAATACGTGGTCCAGCCGACGCCCGCCTTGTTGCCGAGGATGCGGGTGAGCGTGGTGGTCAGCGGGTCGTAGCTGCCGTACAGCCGGTCTGTCTCCTCGTTGTCGGTGCGGGCGGAAGCGCTCTTGGCGGATTCGGCCAGCGCGCCCTCAAGCAGGCCGTATTCGTAGCTGCTGAGGCGCAGGGCGGGGTCGTCGCCGCCCTCCCGGTAAAGCCCGAAGTATTTCGTGATGACGGGCATCATGCCGCCCAATGTCAGAGCGGGGTCGTCTTTTAGCATGGCCTCCACGATGTCCTTGAAGGACGAATAGGAAAGCTTCTGATTGCCGAGCAGGCCCAGATGGGTGTCGTAGTGGGTGGCGGTGTAGCCCAGCGCCATGCCTCCCGTCTCGTGGTCCGCCGTCACGAGGATCAGCGTGTCGCCCGGATGGGCCGCCGCGAAGTCCACGGCTTTCTGTATCGCCGCCTCGAAGGCGAACATCTCCTCAATCACGGAGGCCGCGTCGTTGGCGTGACTGGCCCAGTCGATCTTGCCCGATTCGGCCATCATGAAAAAGCCGTTGTCGTTATCCAGCACCTCGATGCCCTGGCCGACGAAATCCGCCAGCGTCAGGTCGCCCTCATTCGCGTCGATGACGAAGGGCATGGCGCCCTGTTTGGCGATGGCGGGACTGATGGCGTACACCTTGCCGCTTGTGCTGTTCAGCGCCGCGATCTCCGCTTTGGTGTCCGCGATGGCGTAGCCCGCTTCTTCAAACAGACTGTAGTCTTTTAATATCCTGTCGTCTTCCGAGTTGGTGTATATCGCGCCGCCGCCGAAATATTCGAAGCCGCTCTCCGCCATCTGCCGCGTGATCTCGTCGTAGCTGCCCCGGGAATCGGCATGGGCGTAGAACGCGGCGGGCGTGGCGTTGTTGAGCGTGACGGAGGTGACGATGCCGACCTTTTTACCGGCGTCATGCAGCAGCGCCGCGATGCTGGGGACGGCCGTGCCGTCTCCCGTGAGGCCGAGCGTGCCCGTCTGCGTTTTGACGCCGCAGGCGATGGCGGTACCCGCGGAGGCGGAATCCGGACAGACGGAGGTCAGGTTGTATGTGCTGGTGATGCCCGCGACGGGGAACTGCGTGAAATTCAGCAGGCTGGGCGCGATGGCGCCTGTTTCGTCGCTGCCGCGGAAAAACTGCGCCGCGTTGATCTGCGAGAAGGACATGCCGTCCCCGATGAACAAAAACACATATTTGGGTGTGCCGGGTATAGCTGCGGGTGCTGGCGTGGCGCCGGGCGTGGGCGCGGCTGTGGCGGTTGGCGCAGCGGTCGCGACAGGGACAGCGGAAAGCGCCGGGTTATCCGGTATCGGCGCGACGCACCCGGCCAGAACAGAAACGGTGAACAGCAGGCATAAAACGATAGCCAGCAGTTTTTTCGATATGGTCATGGCAACCCCCTCCGGACGGCCGACTGACCATCCTAAAAAGCGCGTATGTATTCGTGGATAATGCATCCATGGATACAAGCATATACCATAATAATACTGCTATTGAAGGGAAGCCGCAACAGGTTTGCGGAAAGGCGTCAGAAGACCAGCTGTACCAGCAGCATGTAGATGATGGTGCCCGCCGCGATGGACAGCAGCATGTTTTTGCGCCAGATGTGCAGCAGCACGATGCAGGCGATCGCGATGGCCTCGGGGATGCCGTACGGCCAGGACAGCACCACAGCGTCCTTGAGGCTGTAGATCACCAGCAGGCCGATGACCGCAAAGGGCAGCACGTCGCCCAGGTACTGGATGTATTTGGGGGTGGGCCGTCCGGCGGGGAATATGATAAAAGGAAGGAAGCGCGTGAGCATGGTGCCCAGCACCACCACGGCGATGACGACGGCGGATTCCCAGATGGTGATCGTCATGCGGCGTCCTCCTTCCGGCTGCTCAAAGGCTTGCGCAGCGCGGTGAGCACGATGAGGATCAGCGCCATCGCGGGCAGTATGAACTGCTGGGACCCGAACACCACGAGGCACGCCACCGACGCCAGCAGGCCGATGACGGCGGGCGCATGTTTCCTGGCCCGGGGTCCCCGATGACGTGCAGCGTCATTGGGGTAGGGTTTGAGCCACTGGTCGAGAAAGATCACCACGAACAGCGCGACCAGCACGAACTCGATGCCCTCGGTGCTGAACGAGATCAGGCTGCCCAGCAGACCGCCGACGGTGGACCCCACAAACCAGTATACGTGGTTCAGCAGCGTGACGAAGAACATGAACCAGCCTCTGTCCACACATTCGGGCGGCGTTGCGGTGCAGTTGATGGAGAACGATTCGTCGCACATGCCGAAAATCAGATAGAATTTTTTCTTGCCGGTGGCCCTGAACTTGTCCAGCATGGATATGCCGTAGAACAGGTGCCGCGCGTTCACCATCAGCGCGAGCGCGAGGGCGTTCAGCGGCGAGAAGCCGGTCATCATCAGATTGGCGGCGACGAACTCCATGGAGCCCGCGAAAATGGTGAGGCTCATCAGCATGGGGTACACGAAAGAGAAGCCCATGCTGTTCATGTATATGCCGTATGCCAGCCCCAGAAACGAGAAGCCGGCGCAGATGGGCAGTGTGTAAGGCAGCGCCGCCTTGAACGCGCGTGTTTTGACGTTCATGTGTCATCCATCCAATATGCTTCAGAATGGTTACTATCATGCCGCAAGGGAGCGGAAATGTCAAGAAAGAGGGGCGCGGCGGCAAGATTTTGTGGGCTGGTGCATGCAGAGATACAGTATCTTGATAAAATGATGTTGGAGCCAATTTGAGGCTGTGGTGGTAACGTTTTGATAGAATAACATGGGAATAGTGTGCCCGAAATAGGCCAAATACCATATATGGTGGATGCTATGGAGGACGGCAAAAACAGCATGAAAACGGCGAAAATACTGTAGTGGCAGCCGGACGGCGGAGCGGTTCGCGCGCAGAAACGGAACCATGATATCTGCGATACAATATACGGTGGTGAAAACGGTATGACACCGCAAGCAAATGTAGAACCGGTTCGAAAAAACGACATAAAATAAGGCAAAAAGGCCCCGCCTGCGCGGAGCCCTGTCTGCTTGCCGAATTGATCCGGTTTTATCCGAGTATCTTCTTGAGGTCCTCTTCGGGTGTGGAGATGGGCGTGAGGCCAAACCCGTCCACCAGCGCCTTTAGGATGTTCGGCGAGAGGAACGCGGGCAGCGACGGCCCGATGTAGATGTTCTTGATGCCGAGCGCCAGCAGCGTCAGCAGGATGCAGACCGCCTTCTGCTCGTACCAGGACAGCACCAGCGTCAGCGGCAGATCGTTCACGCCGCACTCAAAGGCTTCCGCCAGCGCCGTGGCCACGCGGATGGCGCTGTAGGCGTCGTTGCACTGGCCCATGTCCATGATGCGGGGCAGGCCGCCGATGGACCCCAAGTCAAGGTCGTTGAAGCGGAACTTGCCGCACGCGAGCGTCAGCACCACGGTGTCGTCCGGCGTCTGGCGCACAAACTCGGTGTAGTAGTTGCGGCCCGGCTTCGCGCCGTCGCAGCCGCCCACCAGGAAGAAGTGCCTGATCGCGCCCGCCTTCACCGCGCCCACCACCGTGCCCGCCACGGACAGCACGGTGCCGTGCGCAAAGCCGGTCGTCACGGTGTCGCCGCCGTTGATGCCCGTCATTTTATGCGCTTCGGGATAGCCGCCCAGCGCCAGCGCCTTCTCAATGACCGGTGTGAAGTCCTTGTCGTCGCCGATGTGCACCATGCCGGGGTACGCCACCACCTCGGTGGTGAAGATGCGGTCCGCGTAGGACGGCTTCACGGGCATGATGCAGTTGGTGGTGAACAGCACCGGGCCGGGGATGTTCGCAAACTCCTTCTGCTGGTTCTGCCACGCCGTGCCGAAGTTGCCCTTCAGGTGCGGGAACGCTTTCAGCCGCGGGTACGCGTGCGCCGGAAGCATCTCGCCGTGTGTGTACACATTGACGCCCTTGCCCGCCGTCTGCTCGAGCAGGCGGTGCAGGTCGTACAGGTCATGTCCGGACACCACGATGAACGGACCGGCTTCGATGGTCAGCGGCACCGTGGTGGGCGCGGGTGTGCCGTAGGTCTCGGTGTTGGCCTTGTCCAGCAGCGCCATGCATTCCAGGTTCACGTTGCCCGTCTCCATCACGAGGGCGAGCAGCGCGTCCGCGTCCGAGCTGCCGCCGATGGCGCACAGCGCTTTCGCAAAGAAGTTATTGACGGTGTCGTTCTTGTATCCCAGCACCCACGCGTGGTAGGCGTAGGCCGCCATGCCGCGGATGCCGAACAGCACCAGCGACTTCAGCGAACGGATGTCCTCGTTGGCATTCCACAGCTGGTTCATATCGTATTCCGGCACCGACGCGTCCAGCGCCGCCTTCACGCGGCGCGTTTTCTCGGTCTGCCGGATGATCGCCTCGTCGTCAAAGCTGACGTTGGTGACAGTGGTGAACAGGCCTTCCAGCAGCGCGTGGGTGACCTCGTCGGACGCCGGCTGGCCGTAGGCCGCGCGCGCCAGACCGATCATCGCGCCCGTCAGCTCGTCCTGCAGGTTGGAAGTGGGCGCCTGCTTGCCGCACACGCCTTTTGTCTCGCAGCCCGTGCCGCCCGCCGCCTGCTCGCACTGAAAACAAAACATATTTGACATTGAGTTCCTCCTTGAATTCGTTCGTTTTTTAATTACACGCAGAGTATAACGGGAAGTTTGACCAGGGTCGGTTGCAAATACAACAAAGTGAAAAAATTATCAAAGAAAAATCCATAAGGTTATTCTTACGGATTTGCAGCCTGTTATAAATTAAGGTCAAACCTTGGAGGCTCCGCCTCCGAACCAGCACCCAAAAGCAAAGCTTTTGGGGACTCCGCACCACCGCTCAAGGGATCTATCCCTTGAGAATCCCATCAGAAAATGCCTTTGCGAAGGCTCTTTTCTTGTCTTTTGCTCTTTATCTTTTTGAAACTCTGATCTTATTCTAAGATAAGGGTATCGGTTTCTTGATGGTTACACCCAAACGCGGAGGGAAATCATAGCTTTTCCTGTGCGAAAACTCGAGCAAGGTGACGGTGCCGAGGTTGTTTACAAAATACTCCACCTCGTCGTAACCGACGGGATAATGCGGCCCCAGATACGGTTCGATGCCGAATTTGACATGGTACCCTTTCTCGCTCTTTTCCAGGCTGATCACTTTGCCTGAATAATTGGCGACGCTCGGGTTGTCGGATAGATATTCGGAATAAAAATCGTCGGACGCTTCCTGAAGCTCCGGCCGGAATAAAGTCATGATCAGCCCGCTTTGTTTGTCTGACTCATGGGAAAAAACCGTACCCGCCACAGCGCATACAACGAACGCGATGATGAAGATGATATATTTTCTGTTCATCGATGCCCGCCCGCAAATATAGATATTAGGGTTTGTCATCAAGCTGACAATTACATATTTATTATATTTGTGGGCTTGCCAGTTAAGACCGGCTGTAGAACTCCCTGACGGCGGCGAAGAAGGCGTCGATGTTGTCCCAGCCGGACAGCGGCGGGATGTCGCAGCCGGAGGAGATCACATGGTTTTTATGCGCCGCGCATTTTTCAAGCAGCGAAAGCGTGGCTTCGCGGATGGACTGGGGCGTGCCGTTCCGGAACTGGCTGGCCGGGTCCACATTGCCCATCACGATCACGTCGTCCGGCATCACCTCCAGCATGCGCTTCAAATCGATGGCGTTGCCGAAATGGTAGCCGTCCGCGCCGATGGTTTTGATGGAGTTCACGAGATCGATGGTGTTGTTGCCGCAGTTGTGGTAGAAGAAGGCGAATTCGTCCGTCTTCACGGTGTCCGCGACACGCTTGACATAAGGCGTGGAGAAGCCGGATATCAGCGCGGGGGAGAGGATGCCCGCCAGCGGCTCGGCCATCACCACGCCGTCAGCGCCCGCTTCGCGGTAAGCCAGCGCGTAGGCCGTGATGAACCGAGTCACCTTGTCCAGCACCGCGTGCACCATGTCCGGGTCCTCGTAGCAGGCGATCATGATCTCGGACACGCCCAGCAGACGCCCGGCCAGCGAGTACGGCCCGATGACGCCCGCGAGCACGGGGCGGTCCGTGATCTGCCGCTTGGCCTGCCGGATGGCGTCGATATAAAGGCCGGTGCGGCCCGCGAATACGTCCGGCACAGTGAGAGCGCGCGCCTCCGCCGGTGTGGATACGATGCGGCCGGTGACCGTGGGCACCTCGTCCTTGGAGACGCGGATGGCGGAGCCGAACGCCTCGGCCTCCGACAGGTCCATCATGCTGAGCGCCGCCGCGGCGTCGGTGCGCCCGGCCACGCGGCGCATGCCCTCGGCCTGCTTTTCACTGCTGGAGATCAGCTCCTCCACGGTGATGCCCATCAACTGAATGGCCGGAAAGGAGAGAATCGGCATCGGTTTCTTGACGTCCGCGGCGCGCAGGGTGCTGACCCACTGTTTCATATCCATAGAAAAACCCGCTTTCCTGTTTGGATTTGCATCAAATTTGACCCAAGGCCAATATACCGCACAGCCCAGCGGGATTTCTTGTACAAATGAATGAAACTTTGTAATTATATTTCCCACATGGAGCGGACGATCGGAAAGCCGTTTGAGGACCTGTTTGCAAAAATATAACAAGACGGCAGATGATTTTGGATCATAACCGATTTGCTTAAAATTTACCTGTAAATAAAAGAGCTTATTTGGATGATAATGTCGCATGGCAATTGACAATAAAAAGAGCGAATGCTATAATGGCCCCACAATTGAATAAGGATAAAAGCATCTATTGTATCATTCAAAGCATTCATTGAAAGCAACGGCAAACCCGGCTGAGAAAGCAGGGCGTATATCATTAAAACGATGTGTTTTCGGTTGGGCCGCCTTTAAATTTAGGGAGGCCTTTTTTGGATGATAGAGATGAAGGAGAAAAGGCAAACCTGACTGAAAAGCAGGGGCGCAAAGCCTGGAGTCTAAATCCTTTTCGGATATGATCGTTCGGCTGCCAAAGACATGTTTCTTTTGCAGCCGATTTTATTTTCGGCCTTGATACGGCGCTTCGTTATGTGGACGGCACATAACATTCATATGAACTGAATAATCCGATGATAAGGGCAAACCCGCGCGAAAGCCGGGGACGCAAAGCCTTGAGTCTAATTTCCTCCGGGAAGATGACCGTTCGGCTGCCAGAGATTATTTCTTTGCGCGGCCTTGTTTATTTGTAGGGAATGAACATACATTCGACAATGGAGGAACAAATGATGAAGAAGAGGATTGCGACTATCGTATTGGTGGTATTGATGGTGCTGGCGATGCTGCCGGTCAATGCGTTTGCGGAGGAGCCGGGCGTGGAGCCTTCCGCGCCGCAGGAGACCCAGCCGCAGGAACCTCCGGCCGGGGAGCCTGTTGTGGAGACGCCTGCGCCGACACCGGAGACGCCTGCGCCGACGCCGGAAACGCCTGTGCCGACGCCGGAGATGCCTGCACAGACGCCGGAGATGCCTGCACCAACGGAACCCATGCAGCAGGCGGCCTCGCTGGGGCTGGAGGGGGCCGGCGATGCGCAATTGCTGGCGGCGCCCATCCTGACGGTTAATGTGGTCACGCTCGATGAAAACGGACACGAAACAAGCCGGACCACCGGTACGGGAAGCCCGGTTTCAGGTACGGGCGGGAGCGTGAGTTTCCTGGAAAAATGGTTGATAGTGTCCTATTGGGAACTGACAGCGACGCCCAGTTCTTCGGAATACTATTTTAAGGAATGGTCGAGCAACGTCACGTTAAATACCATAAGGAGCAACGGAGACAAAACGGTCACCGCTTATTTCCAGAAATATTCTACCCTGACACTGGGCACGGAAGGCAACGGCAGTCTGGGAAACACCTCGATCGCGAAGACATATGTTGACGGCGATAGAGTGAATCTGTCGCTGGCGCTGCCGTGGCCAAATGACATTAGTCACTATTATTTCGCGGGCTGGAAGGATAATCAGAATCCGAACGCAGCCCTGCTCAAGCCCGCTGTTTATAACCCTGATTTTCAAATCTATTTGGGCGCCGTAAACATCACGATGAATGGCAACCGCTCGTTCAGTGCGGTTTTCAAAGGGTTCGAGTATGATTTCTCCGTGGTTTCCGCCGGACATGGCACAGTGGATACCTCTGTGAACGGAAAAAGAGAATATGGCACGCCCTATGACCTCGGCAATGCGAACCCGCAGCCGGATACCGGCTACAGGTTCAAGGAATGGCTGGAGAAAAAGGGAAGCTGGCCGAATTACTACTGGGAGCCTACCGGTGCGGTGGTGACCATCGGTGTGCTCAATGACTACAAGGCCGTATTTGAGCTGGAAACGTACAGCATCACATACAACAATGTGGATGATACGACGGGATTCCCCTTAAGCTATACGTTCGAGAGCAGCACGATCACGCTGCCCACACCCACGAGGACGGGGTGCGATTTTGTGAAATGGGTCGATCCGGATGGAGCAACCGTCACGGAAATACCGGCGGGCTCCACGGGCGACAAGGTGTTTACCGCCGTGTGGCAGCTGAACGGCACCGACATCACAATAGAGGGCTATGCGGGAACTTATGACGGCATTGCCCACGGCCTGACCGTGACAGGAACTTACGACGCGCTTGAATACAGCCTGAGTGAGACCGGTCCGTTTGTCAGCGAGATAAAGTATACCAATGTGGATGAAACGCCGGGCACCGATGGCGTGAAGGTGTATGTGAAGGTGGCCAGAGGCGCCGCAGGGCCGTATATCGGGTACGGCTATATCAAGATCAACCCCAAGCCGCTGACGGTGACGGCGGACAGCAAGACGATGACATACGGGCAGAGCAGGCCGGCATTGACGGTGTCATATGACGGCTTTGTGGACCCGGAAAATGCGGCGAGCAGCCTGACAGGCACTCCGGCGCTGAGCACCAATTATGACACCAGCGGTCCTAATGCGGGCAGCTATGCCATCACCGTCGATCTGAGCGGCGTGACGGCGAACCACGGGAACTATACGCTGACAAAACAAGACGGCACGCTGACGGTGAACAAGAAAGAGCTGACAGTGGCAGCGAAGGACAGGACAATCCGCTATGGCGATGATATACCGTCCTACGGATACACCATCACCGGTATTGTGCCGGGAGAGAATGTGTACAGGGTGGTGACTGGCGAGCCTGCCCTGAGCTGCGCTTATGCGCCGGGGAGCCCGGTGGGCAGCTATCCTATCACGGTGACTGTGACCGGCATGTCCGCGCAGAACTATACTTTTGTTGCGCAGGATGGAACGGTGACGGTGAACAGAACGGTGCTGACGGTGACGGCGAATGATATCACCATCCACTACGGCGATGCCGTGCCGACGTTCACGGCAGAGATCACAGGCTTTGTGCTGGGCCAAAGGCAGGAAGACGTGGTGCCGGGCGCACCTGCATTCCGCACGACCTATACGCAGGGAGACGCGCCGGGAACGTCCACCATCAGAGTCAGCGCGGGGACGCTGACACCCAACGGAAACTACCGGCTGGTACTCGTGAACGGGACGCTGACGGTGGACAAGAAGCCATTGACAGTGACGGCGGAGAACAAGACGACGACGTACGGACAGGCCGCGCCGGCCTTCACCGCGACGTACAGCCCCTTTACGATGGGGCAGGATGAATCCGTGCTGGGCGGCGCGCTGGTGTATATCTGTGAGTACGGCGTGACGAGCAGCGGCGCGGGAGATTATCCGATCACGCCCAGCGGGCTGACATCGGCCAACTACGACATCACGTTTGTGCCCGGCACGCTGACGGTGGGCAAGGTGGTGCTGACGGTGACGGCGAATAACAAGTCTATTATTTATGGCGACGCCATACCCGTCTATTCGGTGCAATACGCCGGGTTCATCCCAGGCGAGGATGAGAGCAAGCTGGTCGGCACGCTGGCATTCGACTGCGATTACGCCGCGGGCGAGGCTGCGAAGAGCTATTCGATCACGCCCAAGGGGCTGACGGCGGACAATTATACCATCACGTTTGTTGACGGCACGCTGACGGTGGTCAAGAAGGCGCTGACGGTGACGGCGGACAACAAGACGGTGACGTATCTTGACCCCGCTCCGGCTTACAGCGTGACTTACGGCGGCTTTATCACAGGGGACACGGCGGCAGACCTGGGCGGCACGCTGATATATGCCTGTGCGTATGCGCCGGGCAGCGCGATGGGCACATACACAATAACGCCCGGCGGCCTGACATCGGGCAACTACAGCCTCACATATGTACCCGGTACGTTGACGGTGAGCGATCTGGTGCTGACCGTCGAGTTCGCGGACTATAACGGAACTATTCTCAAGACCGAGCAGGTTGGTTACGGCAACGCAGCCACGGCGCCTGCCGCTCCGACGCGTGAAGGCCATCGCTTCACCGGCTGGGATGTTGCGTTCAGCAATGTGACGGGCAGCCTGACGGTGACGGCGCAGTATGCGGTCAACACCTATACCGTGCGGTTCTTCGCGGCGGACGGTGTGACGCAGATCGGTGCGACGCAGACGGTGGACTGGGGCACGGCGGCCAGGTTTGAGACGGCGCCCGCGCGCACAGGCAGCGCGTTTGACGAATGGGTGCTGACGGGCGACGACGACACGGTGGTCACCAGCCTGACCAACGTGCGCGAGAACATCACGGCGGTGGCCAGCTACCTGCTCAACGGCTATACGGTGACGTTTGTGGACTTTAACGGCAACGTGATCGGCACGGACGGCGTGCTGTACGGCGGCAGCGCGGTGGCGCCCACGCCGCCCGCGAGAGAAGGGTATACGTTCACCGGCTGGGACAGCGCGTTTGACGATGTGCGGGGCAACATGACCGTAACGGCGCAGTACCGGATCAACACGTATACGGTAACGTTCGTGAACTACGACGGCACGGTGATCTCCGAAGTGACGGTAAACTGGAACACGGCGGCGGCCGCCCCGGCAGACCCGACGCGCGACGGCTACACGTTCACCGGCTGGGATACCGATTTCTCGGCGGTGACGGGAGATATCACGGTGACGGCGCAGTTCACACAGAACGAGCAGCTGACCGAGGAGCCGGTGCCGGGCACGGGCAACACCACAACGCTGGAGGACGAAGAGGTGCCGCAGCAGGGCCCCGCGGCGTTCCCGTGGTGGTGGATCCTGATCGGCGTCGGGCTGGCCGGGCTGCTGTTCCTGCTGATATTCTTCCTGGCGAAGAGAAGGAAGGACGAAGAGCAACAAAACGCCTGACAGAACAGGATAAGGTAACGGATGGGCTGTGATAACCGCAGCCCATCTTTTTATGTGCGAAGCGATGATAAGCGCATGAAAAGGGTTCTGTCATCATGCACGCTTGACCGCTTTTTTTACACCTTCCTATTGACTTCTTTAGCCGGTGGGGCAGCGGGCCTGTTTGGATGAAGGAATCATAAAGGCGCTCACAATGCCTGCAAGCTCTTCGGGCTTCTCTTTGGTACCGTTTCTGATCCAATGGACGGTGACATTCCAAAAACCGCCTGCCTGATAGATCAGTTCATAATCCGACTTGGGGCGATAAGCTGGGTGGGTCAGAAACATCTCGTTTAAGCGGGGCAGATACTCATCAAACTTCGTTAATACCAGAAGGAGCATCCCGTTGCGGTCAAGCAAATCAAAGAAGTCCGTATACTGAGCGCATACCGAAAAGTATGCTCTTGTTATTTCGTAGGAGCTCAATTCAGACAGCTTCCTGAGTTCAAGGATATATCTTTCACACGCTTCTTTTATAACCAGATAGAGGACGTCCTCTTTGTGCTTAAAGTGCCGGTAGAAGGTTTTTCTGTCTAGAGCGGCTTTGGCCGCCAGCTCTTTAACAGAGATATTGTGATAGGATTTTTGTCTCATTAATTCCAACAGCGCATTCAATATCCATTGCTTTGACTGAACGGCCAGCGGGTTTTCTTTTTTATCCATTTTAATCTCCCCATTTTTCAATATCTGCGGAATTTTAATGGGCATGATTGACGATGAAACCTATTATATTATAAAATCAGATATGCCACAAGTGTGGCTTTGTAAGGGGGCGCGTCATTATCAAAGGATATCATCATGATCCGGTCTGGCGGAACATGCAAAAGTTTTTGCCCGAACAGAACCGGCTTACGGATAATAACACACCCCATGAATGCTTTATCAATATTTGTGGCATGAACCTTCATATTGACCATTACACTCATGAAAACCCCAAAGCGCGAATCATCCTGTTCCATGGCGTTGGCGGAAACGGCCGGCTGTTGTCTTTTATGGCGCTGCCCTTGCAAAGAAACGGTTTTGAGGTGATATGCCCTGACCTGCCGCTGTACGGATATACGGAATATTCTGATATCATCACTTATGATACATGGGTGAATGGCGGGATTGAGATCGTCAGGCATTATCAAAATCAGGATTCACTGAACACTTTTCTTTTTGGCCTTAGCGCCGGAGGAATGCTGGCCTATCAGGTGGCCTGTGAGTACCGCGTAAAAGGTGTGATGGTCACCTGCATCCTGGACCAAAGAGAACCCGTGGTCACGCGGAAAACGGCGAGCAACCCCATAGCCGGGACATTCGGAAAAAGATTGATGCGCCCGCTGCAACGCTGTTTTCCCGGTCTCCGGCTGCCCATGAAACGGGTGTCCAACATGAAGCGTATTGTGAACGACAAAGCCCTTGCAAAAATACTGATGGGCGATATTCGCTCTGCCGGCGCGCATGTCCCGGTCAGATTCCTCTATACCATGCTTTTTCCTGAGATCGCGACAGATCCTGGCCGGTTTGACGGATGCCCTTTTCTTCTGGTTCATCCGGAACAGGACAGGTGGACGGATATATCCTTAAGCCGCCTTTTTTATGACCGCCTGGCCTGTGAGAAGGAATTGAAGATGTTAAAAGGAGCCGGACATTTTCCCATTGAGCCGGCCGGACTCAAGGAGCTGGAGACCTGCTGTCTGGATTTTCTGGAGAAAAACATAAAGGAACCGTCCGGTGCGGGCGACGTGTGTGAGGCACGATGAGGAGGGCTGGAATGCCAAGGCAATGGAAGAGCAAGGTGATTTTTTTTCTGGTTTTTAGTATGGTATCGATCGCATTCTGTGCCCCGGCGCTGGCGGCGGCGGAAACCGGAGTATCCCTGGATGCCCGGACGCTGTCTGCCTTTGCGGACGATTTTTTTGCAGAAAAGATGTCCGAGCATCACGTGCCCGGCGCCGCGATCGTCGTTGTAAAGGACGGCCGCGTGCTTTTTTCCAAGGGCTACGGATACGCGGATATTGAAAACGGCGTTCCCGTTGACCCGCAAAAAACGATATTCCGCGTGGCGTCTGTTTCTAAAATTTTTACCATCGCCGGTGCGCTGCAGCTGGAGGAGCAGGGCTTCATTGACCTTGACAACGACGTAAACGACTATCTGGGAACTTTCCAGGTGGAGAACGGTTATGAGGAGCCGCTCAGAATCAAATATCTGTTGACCCACACCGACGGCTTTGAAACCCGGGATCTGGGGACCTTCGTGCAGGATGCGGCGGATTTGCTCTCTTTGGAGGAGGTGCTGAAGAAGGATTTAAACAGCCCGGTTCAAAGCCCGGGCAGCAAGATCACCTACGGCGGGTACGGCACCGCCCTGGCGGGCTATTTGATCAGCCAGGTCAAACAGCAGCCCTTTGAAGAATATATGGACGCCAATATATTTGCGCCTTTGCAGATGGAAAACAGCACCTTTGGGCAGGTTCTGCCGAACAGCATAAAGGGGAACATCGCCACCATTTATAATTATGAAGAGGACGCCGGTCAATTTGTCCCGACTGAATTCCTGTATGTCAGCACCGCGCCGACAGGCGCCCTGAGCACGACCCCGGAAGACATGGGAAAATTCATCATGGCCCTGCTGAATAAGGGGCAATATGACGGGAACCGGATATTGCAGGAAAAAACCGTGGAAAAGATGCTGAGCCGGCAGTATACCCCGCATCCTTCCCTGCCCGGCGTGACCTACGGCTTTATGGAAACGCTGTACAACGGACAAAGAGGGCTGGTGCGCGATGGTAGCGGCGTGGGCATAAGAAGCCAGATATTTTTACTGCCCGAGCATAATCTGGGCTATTTTTATGTGCAAAACGTCAGGGGCGACGAAATGGCCGAAGAGCTTAACGCGGCTTTTCTGAATGAATTCTTTCCGGGTGGGGAGGATGAGCCGGGTCAACAGGCTGATTCCGGCGATCCGGGCAGATATGAGGGGATTTACAGACCATCCCAAACAGCCGCGCATACGCTGGTCAAAGCGGAGGCGCTGGCCATGGGGGATTTAAAGGTAACGGCGGATGAAAACGGGGAATTAACGGTCACGGTTCTGGGTGAAAGCGACGTTTACGGAGACTTCCCCAAAGAAAGCAAATGGGCGGAGGTCGAGCCCTTGTTGTTCCGCAGGGTCGATAAGGAAAGCTACATGGCTTTTCAGGAAGACGAAGAAGGCGGCATCATAAGCCTGGCTTCCGGCTCGGGGTACCACGGCGCATTCGTCAAAATTCCGTGGTATGAATCCAGCCAAATCCAATTATATCTGCTGATCTGCTGTCTGGCCGTATTTTTGGCCGCGATCATTGTCAGTATAATAAAACTGGTTAAAGGAGAGCGCAGCCTGTTGCAAATCAGCGGCGCCATATCGCTGCTGTTTATCATCGGGCTTGCCGGCGTCATATATGCGCTGTTCTTGCACCGGATCACCGGTTTTCCCGCCTTTGCTTTCGGCGTTTCCTTAACGGCCCAAATGATGCTGACATGGTTATTGGCCGTATCCATATTGAGCCTCGGGTTTTTGATTGTGTTGATCGGCAACTGGGCGGCGGGCAAAATGAAAACAATGGATAAGATATACTATTCCGTTGTCATGATATCTTTTATAGGAATCGTCTGCTGGCTGAATTATTGGAACCTGTTGGGGCATAGATATTGAGCAAAAGGATCACGCGGTGGCTGATATGTTCCGTGCGGTCATCCTTTGCCCGGTTCCAAAAACAGCTTCAGCAATTTTTCCCGCGCTTACGCGCTTAGATGAAGAGCCTGAAACGCGGTGTTGTTGCAAAACACCGGCGGCTTCGTTATAATGGAAAAACAAGCGTGTTGACTATTGATACCGGAGGAACGGATGAATATAAAGAAGATGGCCGTTATGGCGACGGCGGCGATACTGTGCATCGTGATGGCGGGATGCTCCGCGGAGACAGCGGCAAACGGCGGCGCGTCCGCGGAACCGGTTGCCACCCCGGCGCCGACACCCACGCCCAAGGTGGGCATCGAGGCGGTTTTCGACAAGCCGGCTATCACCCTCGCGGTGGTGAGCAACGCGGACGACGCGGCGTCCTCGCTGTTCTTTGACGCGGCTGTCCGTGAGGCGGAAAGCATGGGCGTGACCGTCACCACCAACGCCGCGGGCAGTGGGTTCGACGCGGCCGTGGCCGAGGCCGCGGGCAGTGCGGACGCGGTGGTCGCGTTCCTGCCGGAAACGGCTGCGGGCACCAGCGCGTTGGCCGGGCTGGGCAAGCCGGCGGCGGTGTTTGAGACGCAGAACGGCAATATGCCGCGGGAAATATCCCACCTGTATTACGAAGCCGAGGGCGAGCTGGACATGGCGTTTGAAGCGGCGCTCACCTATCCGCCGCACGACACGCCGGTGAGGCTGATCCTGATGTTTGAGAGCGCCGAGTCGCCCGCGTACGCGGCGTATCAGGCGCTGTATGACGAGGGCAAGATATTCCCCAAGGAAGTGTATATCGCGTCGGAAACGGAGACGGGCGCGGGCGAATGGCTGACGGACGTGCTGAACGGTTACGTGGAAGGCATGCTGGACGGCGTGTTTGCCGAGGACACGGCGCTGGCGACGGGCGCGTATGACGCGCTGGCCGCTCTGGGCCGCGCCGACATGGAGGTGTTCTGCCCCGGCGTGACGCCCGACGTGGTGGCGCGCATGCAGCAGGACCCCGAGGTGTTCGCGCAGGCGGTGGGCCGCAACGACGCGCTGGCGGGAACGCTCAGCGTGCGGGCCGCGCTGCAGATGCTTAAAGGCGGAGAGCCCGTGACGCAGGCGTTCGGGCCCGCGCTGCTGAACGCGGCGGACCTGGGCGAGGACGCCATAGCGGCGCTGGCAGCGGCGGATGTCGAGAAGGCCGCGCTGTTCACCGCGGACTGGATGGATACGCTGCGGGAATATTACAGGGCGAACGCGGCCGCCGGGGAGAAATAAGAAGCTTACACTTCGATCGAAGTCGAGGCCGTCCGGTTATGCCGGACGGCTTTTTTGGTATCCGCCTGTGCCAGGCGTCCCAAAAAGCTTTAGCTATGGAAAAGTTCCCTTTTTGATATGAGCGAAGTTAACCATCAACAAGAGCAGAAGAAGCCTTCCCCCCTGGGGGGAAGGTGGCGCGAAGTGCCGGATGAGGGGTCTTGGGTATTGCATGACACCTCATCAGTCGCCTGCGGCGACAGCTTCCCCTCGAGGGGAAGCCACTTAAACGGATATCACTGACTAAACGCTGCGAAAATTATCGCCCCTTAAAGGAGCAGCCAGTAACAAGCTTTTGCGGCTGCCGATCGTCGAGTACGCCTTAAGGCGATGCCAGTAAAAGAGGGCTTTGCCCGCATATGAAATACCCCCGGCTATGCCGGGGGATCATTATTGATGTCCGACTGTGCCGGGAGAGCTATTGGGGCTATCCGTTTATACCCATCCCAAAAGGCCTGCAGGCAACTGATGAGGTGTTAATGCGGACAGCTTTGTTTGACACCTCATCCGGCGCTGCGTGCTCGGGGGTCCCGAAGAGATGAAGGCTTTTATACCTACCCTTAAGAATCCCTGAACTATTATAAAATGAATATTTTCGTAAAGCCCTTTCTCCCATAGCTATGCCGGGCGTTCACGGCTGCCAACGGCATAATGTCAGCGGCTGATACCCGCATCGGGTACGAGTGAATGCCTTGCCGCAACGCATTTGACGAAAGGATTCCGCAAAGCATGGGATGCAGTCGTGCATTATAAAAGCCGCCCGGTGTACCGGACGGCTTCGCTGTATCCAGCTGCATCAGTAGAGGCTGAAGACCTCTTTGTACGTCTCGACCGGCATGATCGCGTCCATCACCTCGTAGATGACGCCCCAGCCCTTGGTGAGCTCTTTGGTTTCCACGTAGCCTTCATCATCCCAGTATTTGATCTTCGTCCAGCCGTCCTTGTCCGGCTCGAGGATGTCCACCGACGTATAGTTGGGCACCTTGGTGAGTTGCTCGGAATCCTCGTCGGGCGCGGCGTACATGTAGGCCGTCTGCCTGATGATGTCCGCATCCTCGCGCGACATCATCGTGCCCTGCTGGAAGGTGAGATAAGCGGTGCGGATATAGCCCTCCCGCTTCTCGAACTTCACCTTGGACCACGTCTCGGCGATCTGCAGCAGCTCCAGCTCGGTGCCGACGGGCAGGCGTTTGATCGTGCGGTCGTTGGAACCGTTGCCCGTGCGGATGTCCGCATCCTCTTTCACCACCCAGGCCTTGGGGTTGGGCAGCTCGGGGATATCGTAAAACGTGGTCTGGAACGCCTTGTAAGTTTTGAAAGGCATTTTGGTTTTCAGTATCTTGGTCATCTCCCGGTTGGAGGGCTCGTTGGTGGACACCTTGATGGTGGTGCCGGGGCAGGCGTAATAGTAGAGCCATTTGGCGTCCTCCACATAGAGGCGGACGCAGCCGTGAGAGCCTTTGCTGCCCAGCCTGCCGAAAGCGCCGCTCTGCAGCGTGGTCACGTCGTGCCTGCTGTACATGACGGAGTGGAAGTAAACGCCCTCCACGATCTGCGTCCAGTAGCGCGCGTATGTGCCGTCGAACGCGGCAAACTCGCCGAAGCGCTCACGCCCGCCGATTTTCCAGAGGCCCTTAGGCGTGGGCGTCCCCTTGTCCTCGGGGTCCAGCGGGTCCAGCTCGGTGCGGCCCGACGTGCAGATGAAGCGCCGCACGACCTTGGTGTACTCGCCGTTGTCGTCCTGCTCGAACACCGTGACGATCTGGTTCTTGAGGTCCAGCAGGATATAGTATTTGTTCGGATCGGTGTTCTTCAGCTCGTCGTAAGCCAGCGCCGGACGGGGAACGAGAACGATGCCGCAAAGCATCACAGCCGCAGCCAGTATGAAGATGAATCTCTTTATCAAATCGCACCTCCGCGAATGGAAAACTCTAGTGATATTCAAAGTATATGAACAAAAGGAAGCGATGTCAAGGGCGCTTCCCTCAAAAGACGGCGAGCCGTCGCCCGGCGAAGCGGCTTAAGCCGCGAACGGCCGGTTCACGCGATGATATTTCCTGGAAATGACAGGTCGAAAATCGTGTCGATCACGTACTGCGCGATGCCGGTGAGCTTGTCCGCGTCGCTGACCAGCACACGCTCCAGCGCCACACTGCCGGTCAGGGCTTGGCGGACACGCCGCTGCACACAGCCCGCCACGTATTCGTGCACATAGCCGTGCGCGTACAGGTCCGCGTAGTTGATGATAACCTTCTCCGGCAGAAACACATTGATCACATTGGCCACCGCGATGCCGAGATATTCGAGGCACCCGTCCACCGCGGCCCGCACGGCGCTGTCCGCCGCCGCCCATTCAAACGCCGCCGCGAGACTGCCGGCCGCTTGGCCCGCCGCCGCCTGCGCCGCGCTGATGATGCGTTCCGGCGAGCACATCAGCTCCAGACAGCCGCGGTTGCCGCAAAAGCACAGCGCGCCGTCCTTCTCCACCGTGGTGTGGCCGATCTCGCCCACCGCCAGCCGGTTGACACGGCCCCGGCAGAGCTGGATCGCGCCGACGCCGCTGTCGAGGTCCACAAACACCACGTTGCCCAGCGCCGCCGACGCTGTGGCCGTGCAGCTGAACAGCGCGTTGGACGTGGATATGTTGAAGATCACGACCGGCAGCCCGGCGTCCTCCTCGAGCTGCCGTTTCAGGCCGGACGCTTCCCACTTAAGCGCTGCCGACAGCACGTAATCGCCGCCGTTCAGCACCAGGCCGGACACGGCGACGCCCACGGCCAGCGTGGCGCCGGTCGCGCAGGAGCGCACGAAGCGCCCGATCTCCTCCCTGAGGTATCCGGTGAACGCGTCGCCCGTGCCGGCAGCGTCCTTTTTCTCAATACGCTTGACCGCCCCGGCCAAATCCGTCAGGGACAGGGTCAGCCCGCCGGTCTCGATCTTCACGCACACCACGTCGTAAGCGGTGTATTTGCAGCGGAGCAGCGCGGCCTTGCGGCCCAGCTTGCCTTCCTCCTCATGCTCCGTTTCGCTCACCACATCCCGGGCCTTCAGATACGACACGATGTTGGTGATGGACGCCATGCTGAGCCCGGTCTGCCGGGCGAGCGCCGGGCGGGTGATGCCCTCCGAGCGTTTGATGGCATCCAGCACCTTCAGGCGGTTCATCTTCTGCATCAGCTGCTTGCTTGGCGCAGGCTCGTTCAAAACTATCTGCCTCCCCGCATCTCTTTTAACGACTCGAGCACCGCGTCCGCCATGTATTCCAGCTGCCCGCCGGTCAAGCCGTAGATCGGCAAATGGGTGAAGCGCCTGTAAAAAACCTCCTCACAGACCGGGCACCCCTGGGCGATCTCATCGACATTATACCCCATATCCCGCACAACCTGAAAGCGGTATAAAGGCCCAAAATGCGGGATGTTGGTGACGCCTTTTTCCGTGAGGAGCTTTTTCAGCCGCCGGATGTCCCCGCCCGCCTTCTGGGGATCGATCTGCAGCAGATACAGGTGGAAGGTGGGGACGATGTCCGCGCTCCCGAGGCTCTGGGGAATGATCGCGTCGTCCTGCGCGAAGCGGCTGTTCAGGTATTCCGCCGCCCGCCTGCGGCTGGCGATGATCGCGTCGTTGCGCGCGATCTGAAGCCTCAGGCCCAGCGCCTGTATTTCCGTCGTGGAATAATTGCCCGCGACAAACGGGCCGTATCTGCCCCGGATGGCCGTCACGTTGTACAGCCAGTTGTCGATGGGGGAGGAGAAGTCCAGCCCGAAGAAGCGCGCCCGCTTCATGTCGTCCTTGAAGCCCGGAACGTTGGTGGTGACGATGCCGCCTTCTCCGAACGACGTGATGTTCTTGACCTCGTGGAAGCTGTATGCGCCGAAGTCCCCGATGGTGCCCGCCTTTTGCCCCTTGTATTGTGCGCCGAACGCGTGCGCCGTGTCCTCCAGCACCAGAACGCCGCGCGCGCGGCACAGCGCCATCAGCGGCTGCATGTCCGCCGGATACCCGCCGATGTGCACCGGCACCACCATCCTGGTATTGGGCGTGAGCTTGCGTTCCACGTCCTTCACGTCGATGTTGACGGTGACGGGGTCCACGTCCGCGAACACCACCTTGGCCCCGACGGACAGCGGATACGCCATCGTCGCGATGAACGTGACGGCGGGCACGATCACCTCGTCGCCCGGCCGGAGGTTGGCATACTTGTAGGCGATCTCGAAACCGGCGGTGGCGTTGGTCACAAACACGCTGCCCTCAACGCCGAGATACCGGTCTGCCGCCGCCTCCGTCGCCGCGACCTGTTCCCCGAGCGACAGCTTGCCCGGCGGATGCGACAGCGCCTGAAGCGCCGCGAGGCTTTCCTCCACCCGGCGGAAGGCCTGCTCGTAATCATCCCCGCCGCCCTGCATCAGAAAGCGGACAAACCCGGCCACATCATCCGCATGATAGTTTTCGCCGACCGCCGCCCACGGCACCCTGGTGTCGCCCGTGTTGTATCTGAAGTCCGATTGCTTCTTTGCCATATGAACCTTCCTTTTTATTTATTCACTGAATAAATAATATAACCAACAAAATCGGAAGTCAATTTAAAAAGGATATGCGATACAAAATTTTACTTGGAGGTCGTTGAGGGCCATGGAGGCGCTCCATAAAGGCAAAGACCGCAAAGGCCAGACAAAAGCTGATCAGCCAGCCGCCCAGCACGTCTCCGGTATGAATGCCCAGATAGACGCGGCTGAAGCCGGCGCCCATTATGAGCAGCATGAAGGCGGCGGCCAGCAGCGCTTGGCCGGGCTTGCGCCGCAGCCAGACAAAGGCCTGGAGCGTCAGCATCGTATACCGGGCGGCGTTGTTGATGGCGTGCCCGCTGGGGAAGGCGTTGTGGGAATCGCAGATCAGCTTCATCAGCGTGAGCGGCTCCGTGGTGAGGAGGATCTTCAGCAGCGTGTACACCGCCGACGAGACGATGGCGGCGGCGCAGACCGGCAGCGCGATGGTGTGCCGGGACCGCGGGAGGATGACGAGCAGCGCGCAAAGGCCGACGATAACGGCGGTGTCGCCCGCGCGCAAAGAAAGCGTCATGATGAACGAAGCGAACGGGGAAGAACCGCCCACCGCGCCCAGACTGAGCAAAACGGCCACAACGGCCCAAAAGGCGAGTATGGCGAGCAGGGCGGATGCGGCGGCATGCCAGGTGGTTTTGCTTTTCAACGGAGGCCTGTTTTCATTGTAGCGATTTGTCTATATTCTGGCACTTATATTGGATTTGGATACGCCGCCCGCAAAACGCAAGACAATAAATACTGTGAAAATATAGTGGCCTATTGACAGCGGCGCAACACGATGATATATTGTGCATGCACGATATACACAATTTAATGCTGGCCGGCATAGCTTGTGCATTATACGGATTGCCAGATTTTTGGTCGGTATGGCCTGTTAGATAA
The DNA here is from genome assembly GCA_023428025.1 of Bacillota bacterium. GTDB lineage: Bacteria > Bacillota > Clostridia > Christensenellales > SZUA-584 > SZUA-584. The sequence continues at coordinate 4,729 of JAEYZN010000004.1, read as the reverse complement.
AAGGAGGTTGCCAATGCAGATTCTATCCGTGCAGAACCTGTGCAAGAATTACGAAAAGTTCAGGCTGAAGGATGTGTCGTTCTCGCTGGACACGGGCTACATCATGGGCTTCATCGGCGCGAACGGCGCGGGCAAGACGACGACGCTCAAGACGATGCTGGGACTGGTGCACAACGACGGCGGTAGCGTGCACGTATTGGGGCGGGATTTTGGAACGAACGAGCGTGAGCTCAAGCAGCGCATCGGGTTTACGTTCGGCGGCGTGGATTATTACGGCAAAACGAAGATCCGCACGATCACCGAGGTGGCGCGCCGGTTCTACGACGACTGGGACGACGCCGTTTACGAGGCGTACATGCGGCGGTTCGGGCTGGACGGGAACAAGCGGCCTTCGGAGCTGTCGCACGGCATGCGCGTCAAGTATTCGCTGGTGCTGGCGCTGTCGCACCACGCCCGGCTGCTGCTGCTGGACGAACCCACCAGCGGCCTGGACCCGGTGGCGCGCGACAACCTGCTGGAGCTGTTTCAGGAGCTGATCGAGGACGGCGAGCGGAGCATCCTCTTCTCCACGCACATCACGAGCGACCTGGAAAAATGTGCCGACTTCATCACCTACATCGAGAACGGCCGGATCATTGAGAGCCGCGCCAAGGACGAACTGCTGGCGGCCTACCGTTTGGTGAAGGGCACGCCGGAGCAGCTGGGCGGCGTGGCCGGACGGCTGGTCGCCAGCAAGACGCACGCGTTCGGGTTCACGGGGCTTATCAGGACGGAGGACCTGAAGCCGGCGGACGCGCTGGCGGCGGAGCCGCCCAGCCTGGAGGAGATCATGATCTATCACGCGAAGAAGGAGGCCCTCTATGAAGAACCTGCTGTATAAGGAATTCCGCCTTGTCATCAGCCCGCTGTATTTTCTTATGACGCTGTCCGGCCTGCTGCTGCTGATACCCCAATGGCTGTATTTCATCGCCATGATGTACTTTTTCTTCTTCGCCGTGCCCAACATATTCACATTCGCCAAGGCGCAGAACGACACCGGCTTTGCGGTGATGCTGCCCGTCAGAAAGCGCGACGTGGTGGGCGCGCGCGTGCTGTCCGTCACACTGCTCGAACTCACGCAGGTGGCGTCGGCCGCGGTGTTTTCCATATTCAACCGGATGATATATCCCGGCGGCAATTTCGTGCTCGATGCCAACGTTGCCTATCTCGGCTGCGTGCTGGCGATGTACGGCCTGTTCAACGTGGTGTTCTTCCCGATGCATTACAAAACCGCCTACAAGGTGGGGGCGCCGATTTTCGTCGCGGTGATCGTGTCCGTGCTGTTTGCCGCCGCGATTGAAACGCTGGTGGCGGCCGTGCCCGCGGCGGCGCATGTGCTGGACGGCATCAGCGGCGAAGCGCTCGTCCGCCAGCTGCCGGTGCTGGCCGCCGGTATCGTCATCTACGCGCTGCTGACGTGGCTGGCGTACAGAATGTCCGCGAAGAGATTCGAGAAGGTGGACCTGTAGCGCCCATGGATATCGTGATATCCGCCGCATCGGATAAGCCGATATACCAGCAGCTGTTCGAGCAGATATCGTCCCAGATCATCAAGGGGCAGCTGCAGGAGGGCCTGTGCCTGCCGCCCATCCGCACGGTGGCCAAGGAGCTGCGCATCAGCGTGATCACCGTGAAGAAGGCGTGGGAGGAGCTGGAGCGCTCCGGCTTCATCCATACCATGGTGGGCAAGGGCTGCTTCGTGGCCCCGCTGAAGGCCGCCGAGCTGTCCGTCAAGCGGGACGAGATGGCGCTGGACAAACTGAAGAAGGACATCGGGTATTACAAGTCTCTCGGGCTCAGCGCGGACGAGCTGGTGGAGCTGGTGAGAAAATACTACGACAGCGAAGAATAGACAGCGGTAATACAAGGGCGGTGCGCGCGCCGGAGAGGCGCGGCCCGCTCTTTTTGTATACGAGAACTCCCGGCACAGCCGGGAGTTCCAAAAAGCTTAGACTATGGAGATATGGCCTTTGTGTGGAATTAATCAGCAGGAGAGATAAGTCTTCTCCTTGAGAAGAAGGTGCCTCTACCCCAAAGGACGAAGTCTTTTTGGAGCGGAAAGCCGTCCCAGCAGCCATGCACAGACAGCGTTGCGTCCATCGTGCTGTCATCCGTAGGGGCGGGTCTCCGTGCCCGCCCGCTATACCCGTTCGCAGTCATGCCTCCCTTATGCCCAAGGGACAGCCCCTCCGAAAGCACCGGGCCAAAGCCCCTGGTATACGTTCAAAGGCTCTTTACCCCGGCATATCGGCGTGTTGCCGCTCCAGCTCCAGCAGCCGCCGCTTTACATCCAGACCCGCGGCGTAGCCCACCAGCGAACCGTCCGCGCCCACCACGCGGTGGCACGGCACGAAGACCATCAGCGGATTTTTGTTGTTCGCCATGCCCACGGCCCGGCTGGCGTTGGCGTTGCCCACCTGCGCCGCGATCTGGCCGTAGCTGCGCGTATGCCCGTAGGGGATGGTGAGTAGCGCCTGCCACACCGCCTGCTGAAAGGCCGTGCCGCGCGGGCGCAGCGGGACGGTGAACTGTTGCCGCCTGCCCGCGAAGTATTCCTCCAGCTGCCGCGCCGCCTCGTCCGTCAGCGCATCCGGCGCGCATGTGTCCGGCGCCGCGTCGGGCGCGTAGCTGACCGAGGTCACCGCGCCCCCGTCCGACGCGATGCGCATGGGGCCGATGGCGGTGCGGTACACCCCGGAATGGGTATCCGTGTCTTCGGCCTTGCCGCGCCGGTATGCGCCGGGGGAGGCCTTCGCGTGCTTGTGGAAGAAGGCGTAGAACGCGGACACGCTCTCAAACCCCAGCTGCAGCGCGGCGTCCAGCACGGGCGTGCCGTCTGCCAGCAGCCGTTTGGCCGCATCCGCTTTAAGGCCGTCGGCGTATTTCGCGGGCGTGACGCCATACTGTTCTCGGAAAACCTCACTCATGCGCCGCTGCGACAGGCCAAGGCCGTCCAGCGCGGCGGTGCTTCGCAGGCCGCCGTCCGCGTCGAGGGCCGCTTTGATCTGCGCGGCCAGCCCGGCGGCGGGCCGGTAATCCGCAAGGTCCGGGCGGCAGCGCTTGCAGGGGCGGAAGCCCGCGGCCAGCGCCTGCTCTGGCGTGTCGAAGAACACCGTGTTCTTTTTGAGCGGCGGGCGGGACGGACAGCCCAGCCGGCAGAATATGCCCGTGGTCGTGACGCCGTAATAGCCCTTTTTCGTGTGTTCGCCGCTGATATTGTCCATGTCCGGTTCACGTCCCCCTTACGTTTGTCTAAGCCCATTATACCAGAGAGGGGGCGTCGGTTCTTTCTGTTTTTGGACATGTCATCACTGCGGCGGTCACACGCTGCCCGGCATCCGGTAATTGCGGCCCGGCGCGCGCGCGACGTCCACCGTGAAGCTGTTTTATCTTACCAGCGGCAGCACCGTTGTGTTGAAGAACTCCCGCGCGGTTTTCGGCGCGATGTGGTACGCCTCATTGTTCAGGACAAGCCCCACGCCGCTGTGCGCGCACCGCTTCATGCAGAACGTGCTCTTGAAGTCGATCCGGTCGTGAAGCCGGTGCACCTCGATGAGCTGGAGGAACGTCTGGATCACGTTGTATGAACCCTTGAGGTGGCAGGAGCTGCCGATGCAGACGCGAAGCTCGATCATTTTTCCACCCCCTGCGCGTAGTGGACGTGCAGCAGCTCGTGCACGCGGCCCTTCAGGACGCCTTCATACAGCGACATCATCAGCGGGTTTTCCTCGCTGCGCTTGATGCTGCACAGCTTGTCGGCGCTGTAGAGGCGCTCGCCGCGGGTCTGCTTCTCGGACCAGTCCGCGAAGGGCTGGCCCGCGCCGCTCACGCAGCCGCCGGGGCACGCCATCACCTCGACGAAGTCGTAATGCTCGCCCGCCTTGATGCGCCTGATCAGCGCCGCCGCGTTACCCAGGCCGCTGACCACGGCGATTTTGAGTTCCCGGTCGCCCGCCGTCACCGAGGCTGTCTTCACGCCCTGCATGCCGCGCACGCCAGTGAACGACAGCGCCTTGAGCGACGTGGACGATTTGTCGTAAGAGACGCGCCGCAGCACCGCTTCCGTGACGCCGCCCGTGACGCCGAAGATCACGCCCGCACCCGTCATGGTGCCGAACGGCATGTCCACCGCCTCGGGCTCCAGCTCGCCAAACACGATGCCGGACTCCTTGATGATGCGGATGAGGCCCTGCGTGGAGACGACATAGTCCACAGCCGGGCCGCCCTCGAACATGAACTCCGGCCGGGCCGCCTCGAACTTCTTGGCTGTGCAGGGCATGATGGCCACATGTACGTGCTTGCGGGAAGAGGAGGACGCGCTCTGCGCCTTGATGACGGACGCGAACATCTGCATGGGCGAGCGGCAGGTGGACACGTGCGGCAGCAGCTCCGGATAATTCTTCTCGCAGTACTGCACCCACGCGGGGCAGCAGGACGTGAACAGCGGCATGCCGCCGGTGTCGTCGTCCAGACGGCGGAGCAGCTCGCCCGCCTCCTCCAGCACGGTGAGGTCCGCGCCGGTGGCGGTGTCGTACACCTCGTCCACGCCCATGCGACGGAGCGCCGCGACGATGCGGCCCATCGCGTGCACGTCCGACGGGTCTCCCAGCTCGCGGCTGACCGCCGCGCGGACCGCCGGGGCGATCTGCACCGTCACCTTCACGTTATCGTCCGACAATGCGCGCAGCAC
>JAEYZN010000034.1 GCA_023428025.1 Bacillota bacterium | reverse complement strand
TTGGTGGAAGAGGAAAGCTATATTCAGGATGGATATACAACAACCAACACGGGAGCTTCCGGCGTTATCTCCACAGGTGATACGCCGACCGCGGCATTCACCAATACCAAGGATAGTGATCCCTCCGCTGGCTCCGGCAGCCTGATTATTCGTAAAATTGTCAGCGGAACCTCGGGTGACCGGGAGCGGCCATTCACCTTTGTGGTTACCTTCAACGCCAGCGGTTCTTTCAGCTACTCCGGCAGCAAAAGCGGCATGATTTCCAGTGGACAGAAGATACTGCTGGGTCATGGCGAGTATATCAAAATTTCGGGACTCCCTGTTGGAACCACCTATGAGGTGATCGAGGAGGAAGCCAATCGCGACGGCTACTATACCACCTCCACCGGTGCCACAGGGACCATCAGCCAGGACGGTGACCGGACAGCGGAATTCACCAATACAAGAGGGGGGAGTCCTAAAACCGGGGATGATGCATCCAATGGCAAAGCGGTATTTGGCGTGATTGCCTTTTCGCTGCTGCTGGCAGGGGGCTTGGGTTTGGACTTCTATTTAAGACGGAAAAACAGGAAACGTAAGCAGAACTAATCTGTAAAAACAGTCGGCCTGTGGTGGGAGCGTACCCTGCCACAGGCCGTTTGCTAAGGAAGGATAACCTATGACCAACCCAGAGAATAAGCCGCGGGCAAACAACCGTAAACTGCGGCTTATTCTACGCGTCCTGATGGTGCTATGCGCCGCGGGCCTTCTGTATTCAGCGGCTACCCTGATTGCCGGCAATCGGGAATATGTCCGGGGGGACGCAGTTTATGACCAGATACGGCAGCTGCAAACAGAGCGGCAGGGGACAGATCCCGCCGACCCCACCTCCGATACGCTTTCCTATAGTGAGTGGGTGGATTTTGCCGCCCTCGCGCAGACAAACCCGGATATTGTGGCATGGCTGACAGAGGAGGATGGCATCATCGACTATCCGGTGGTGCAGGGAACCGACAACCACCATTACCTGACCCATCTGTTTAATGGCGAAAGAAACAAGTTGGGATGCCTCTTCGTGGACTATCGCCTCAACGGTGATTTCTCAAACAAAAACACGGCGATTTATGGGCATAACATGAAAGATGGTTCGATGTTCGCCTCGCTGACCAACTATCAGGAGCAGAGCTATTATGAAAGCCGTCCGGCGATGCGGCTCTATACGCCAAAGGGCGCATACGTCATTGAACTGTTTGCCGGAATTGTGGCCGACGGCAGTGATGAATTTATTCGCTTTGGTTTTCATGACAGTGCGGATTTTCTTGCCTATATCGATGCCCTGAAGGCTGATTCCACCTTTCAAAGCGATGTGACTGTGGGTGTGCAGGATCGCATTGTGACCCTTTCCACCTGCTCTGATGACTTTAACAACGCAAGATATGCCCTGTTCGGGAAACTGACCGCTGTAGCGGAGCCTTAACAGAACCTTGGAAGCGCGGCTATCGACGACAGCTATGTGTACACAGCAAGAGCACCTGTGAATAGTTTAATCTTTCATAGCGACAGAGGATGTCAATATGCATCCAGTAAGTTTCAGTCTTATTAAAAACTTGAGCCGTATACTGCGCCATTATATTGAATTCTCAGTTCATACCAATGCCGGGCTGTCCCTAAAATGCAGCTATCGCTTTTTTAAATAAGCCTGCCTGATACTCTTGATGCCGTTCGATTCTACAACGCAAATCAAACATATGGGCATCCTCAAAAACTGCTATAAGCTGAAAAGGGCATAACTTAATGTAGCAACCCGAAATTCAGCTTTTCCTAGCTTCGGGCGCTTAATGCCTTTTTAGTTTTATAGCGAACCTTATGTTTTTCCGTAGTGACAAACTACGATTAAGCCCTTGTATTAGTGTTATCATCCGACCGGCAAAAGGTAATAAGAAAGCACGCATGGCATGTTCCGCTGTTTTCCTGTCTGCTATATAAGTGAATATGCTTTATAAAAATTTGTATACGGGCTACCGCAGTAACTTTATGGTAAATCCCTGTATCGTTCATTCTTCTGATCCCAGCAACTCGCGGCCATCTGGATCTGGAAACCGTCTTAACATCAGATCGGTATTGAAAACCATATTAATTATTGCCTTTCCGGATATCATTATCGTTTAACCGGAATATGGCAGACTCTTAAACCATTCCTCGTCCTGAACTCCTTCAATCATAACCATCCAAGAATCCCTGGTAATTACGATCTTACCCTGTCGGCCATCCGTCAGTTCGAGCAACACAAGGGTTTGTTGATCAGTCGCGATCACACGTATTTCCGTGCCCGCTTTTAGCGTGGCCTTTTTGTATGCTCCGTTCTCCAACAACTGTACCGGCAACTCTTTCGAAGTCACAATCAGCTTGTCGTTCTCTGTGACATGCCACAAGCCATCTCCTGAGGGGTTGAGTATAAAACCGTCGTTAAAGGTATAATCACGATATGCATTCCATGTGCCCAGCGTATAGACTGGATCAAAAACCTTTACCGTTGTGTTGTCTATTTTTTCGATATAACCGGATATGTTGCACGCCTCTACCGGCGTAGTCCCATCAAGCCGGTAGACCACCGACCAATAATCGTCCGAAGCCGCATCCATACTGATGACCACACATGCTCCGCTTTTATTCACCAAATAATATGCAGATATAAACGCTCCCTCATTGGATACCACAGATTCCCGACCATTGTTGTCTTTCACGGTCAACGTGGCAATGCCTCGCCCCGATCCCGCACCGGTCGTTATGGTCACTGTTTCCTTTTTGCCATCACCGTTCAAATCCACCGCATACGGGATATTCTTTGACAGCGCCGCCACCTTGGGTTCCGGTTCGGAAGGCGGTTCCGTTTTTTTCGGCTTGGGAGATGAAGTGGGCATCGGCTCGGAAGCGGTCTGCTTCGTTGCCGTCACTTTCGGATCAGACACAGCCGGTATAATCTCGGTTGGCGTCACCTCTTTGGTATCTGCCGAAATTGTTGTTTCACCGCAGCCGACAAGCAGGATAATCATAGCCGTCATAAGGCATATCGTGGTCAATATTTGTCTTGTCATTTTGAAAACGCTCCATCCTTCAGTACTTTAATAACCGAGACTTCTGTCGATTACGCTGCCCATGGCATGTTTCCATAGTTTGCACCATGTCTGCTATGTGATTTTCTATAATGCTATTATTCTTTTTTGTTTCCTATTGTCTTTTCGAGAGTTCCCCTTACGTTGATATAATAACTCGTATCAATGATGCTGCCGTCCAGTGCGTTTAACACAAGAAATGTTTTTCCGCTTTCGGTATAATCGCTGACATCGGCCGTTTCTTTCAATTCGGGCGGTAAATCATCAGGTAGCGGAACACGTATTTCGGTTTTTGAACCAACAAATTGCCAGGCGGGTATCATATAATATGTACCGGGCTTATCCTTCACCGGCACTCTGATCATTCCGAATACTATCTTGTCAATGTTAATGTTTACTTCTTCCAAACCACTATATGCCCATACCGAGCTATAGAATATATTCTTTTTGAATCTCTCAAAAATCTCATCAAACGATTGCATTGCGACATTTTCGTTTACAGTTTGGGTTATCTTGGTCGGTGAGAATCCCCAGAACTGTACGATACCGCTATCATCAACCAATACCTGTACATACTGCGCCGGCCATTTCATGTTATATTCATAGTCCCATTTTTGTGCATACTCAGGGACGCCTTCGACTGTCAAATCATCCAGATTTTTGGCTTCCGGCGCATATAACTGTGGAAGCCCTGCATAGACGGGCGTAAAAGTAAACATGTAGCATTGCGTTCCAATATTATCTAATCTTTCCATCATAGCGCTTCCGTAAGTTCCGTCAATAGGATAAACATTATATAAATCCGTTTGCGCAAGACTCATATCATGCCCGTATAGCTTGTTTATGGCATCTGCGGCTATGTTTTTTGCCTCGTCATATGATGTTCCCATGTTTCTTGCAGGCGCCCCTGAGTATTCATGGTTTATTGCCTCATATGCTTTTTTTCCGTCCTGCACAACATAGTAAAAACTTGTATTTTCTTTACCACTATTGCCAACATACAGATGGGAAACAGCACCATCATATGGATACGCCTTTAATCCTATATAATCAGCCGTTGCACCTTTGAAAGCAATTTCCCCCAGTTCATTGTTTTCAGGCGCACGTTCATATCGATGCTGATAAAATGCCAATTCGGACTCGGCATTGCCTTTCCATACAGAGTCATCTTCTATACTTGGAATGGCTTTTTGCAGCGGAAGTATCATTAGCATAAGATCGTCTTTGGTGTACACATTATCATAGTATTTATTCCCCATGAAATAATCGACTGCTCTTTTGGCGAAGTCTAAATCAAAACTATCCGGTTCGACCGAAAATACGGAACCGGAATTTTGCCGGACATCTATGGATGCGTCTACATTCAAGGTAATTCTTGTGCTTGTTCCTTCTTTGTGTTTATTTATAAAATCATCTTCCCAAGTAATATGATTTGTTGATACCTGTTTCGATGTAGGTTGCGCTGTATTTCCTATCAGATCTTCAAAATTATCTTTTTGGATGACAGCAGGATTTTCCGGCGTCGGCTGACAGGCTGTTGTAAAACAAGTGAACAACAACAGGCCCGTCAGTAAAATAGCCGTTATTTTCACCTTTCGGTTAGATTTATTATTCATAAAAACGCCTCGTATCCTTCTTTCGGCAATCTGCCGGGTGTTACCCGGCGCCATGCCCAGCGCCAGGTTTCCGTACTGCTTTCTGGAAAACAGGGAAAGGATCACAGCGGCGTAGGCGGTTTTCTCTCTGCCGCTGAGATGCCGGACAACATCGCTGTCGCAGGCGGTTTCCATGTCGGCATGCATTTGCTTAAATGCCAACCAGATAATGGGATTGAACCAATGAAAAGCGTTCAGCAGAGATAGAAGTAAGCCCATGATATGGTCGCAACGTTTGAAATGCATCAGCTCATGGCGTAGCACGAATTTCACTTCTTCATCGCTCAAAGACACCACTGTTCCCACCGGCATCAGCACGATATTGGGGAACAGAATCGCGGGCGTCCCGTATTCACACTGCCCAATGAGTTTCACATCACGCTTTATGTTCAATTCGGCCTTCACTTCATCGAACAGCTTCAAGAGGTACTTGGATGGTGGTTGTGCATTCTTCTGAATCCGTCTGCGCAAAATGCCATATAGCGCAGCTAGATACAAAACCCCGATTCCTGCGCCCGTGAGCCACACGGCCAACAAGATTTCCTCCGTTGAAAGAGAAACAGTCTGCCGGGCAGTCGTGGTATTTTCCGTTACCGTGGAAGAGGTTGCCGCGCTCTGGGTCTGCCCGCCTGCATTTGTCTGCGGCTGAACTTGCTCCGGACTGGATATATCCGTAAGCATGATTTCTGTGTTGCTCACGGGTGGTTGTGTCTGTTGTACCGTCTCGCTGCCGGTTCCAGTAGGTATCACGAACAGGCGAACGGAGCTTTCCAGCGTCATGGGAACCAGCAGACGCGCAAGCAGCAAGCCCCATATTGCAAAGTGCAGGAAGGGCGACATCCTGTTCTTAAAGCACATCTTGAGCAACATGATGGCACAGAACAGAATACCGGAATAAATGGTAATCTCCAGCAGAATGTTAAGTACCTTCATGTCCATTCTCCTTTGTATCGCTGCCGAGCCTTGCGATGAGCTCCTGCAACTCGGCTCTGTCCTTATCAGACAGCCCGCTCTTTTCGATCATGCTCGCAAGCAGCATTCGTTTGCTGTCCTCTGTCATTTTGGAGAGGATATAGCGGCTTTCGGTATCGATGCAATCCTCCCGCCGGAGCAGCGGGGAGTAGCAACGGTTCCCGCTGATGGTCTTATAGGTCAGCCACCCTTTGTCCGTCATCCTTTTCAGATAGGTCGAATAGCTACTGGGGTTCCAATCGACAAACGATTTTGTCGCCTCCATGATCTCAGATAGAAACAAGGGACTTTGGTTCCACAGCGCTTCCATCAGTATCCATTCATGTCTCGATAATATTTCTTTCATGCCGACCTCTCCCGGAATTCTTTAATGACATGAGCACCACTATAGTATTGAATCGCTCTACTATTGTAGAGTGATTGGCGTATAATGTCAATAAGTTTTTATTGGGGCTGAATAACGAATAAAACAGCAACCGCAGAAAGAAGGTGATGACGGCTGATACGCTACTTCGACAGGTAACAGACACCGCCGCTGCCTGACCGCCAACTACTCCAAATCGCTCATGAGTCGCCGCAAGGCCGAGCGTTCGGGTGTCCTGCTCATTCGGGAGGCAACGAAAAAGGGACATGCCGAGGCGGAACAGGGAGACAGTGTCAATCTGGGCTTCGTGGGCAGCAAGACCCCTTGGCCGTGTGGGAAAGGATATCGCTCATACGCCGAGGGAGTGCCTGCGCCTGCAGGGGTTGACAGAGGACCAGATCGACAGAAGGCTGGCCGTCACGTCGGACTCGCAGGCGTATAAGTAGGCAGGCAATTTGGTGACCGTCAACGTCATGTTCGCCCTGGGTCTGCGCATCAAGGCTATGGACGATGAACTGAAAGCCGGTGGCGGGACATGATAAAGCAGCAGTGTTTCGGCGTGGAGATAGAGATGACGGGTATCACCCGAGAGCAGGCGGGGCTTGCCCTCTCCCTGTATTTCGGTACGGACTATTGCTACATTGGCAGCGTGTACGACGCGTGGCAGATAATGCGGGCAAAGAATGGAACTCATATGTGGTTGCCGTTCGCTGTCTCCGACCGCTCTCAGACCACAAGAAACAACGGTACCCCAGTCTGCAGGCATTCCTGCGATCGGTGGTCGTACCGAATATGCAGATATCGAGCTTCGGCAGGGATTTGGCCGGGCCATCCGTACAGAAACGGATACCTGTGCCATCAGCATATCGGACGAGCGGGTGCGCCCAGGCAGGCGGTACCATCAGGCGGTGCTGGATGCCTGGGCCGAGATGCCCGTAACAGAGAGCCTGCCAGATATGGGGCGGTTCATCTGCCAGGAAGGACGAGAACGACTTCATTAAGGAGGTACGGTCATGATCAATGTGCCGTATTTCTTCCTCATAGATAGCCCCAATTGCCTATTAACCTAGATTGGTTAGGCACATTCGACATCTTTTTAATTGGTAATAGGACATTCCGGCCACCTCATAGGATGAAGTGGCCGGAAATTTTAGAAGGAGGGCACGAATGAGAAGAAACCATGTTCAAAACATTATCATACATATAACTGATGATATAGACCTTCGTGCTCTGTCTGATAAAGTAACCGCATTCCACGCTGAGGTGATAGAACGCAGGCTCAATCAGTCGAATTTGATAATAGAGCAGAAGATTGCCGTTATAGATAGAATCATCGAAAACCTAAAGTTAAGGGAAGTCAATGGTATAATCAAATAGGTGCTTTATGAGCCTCCATATACGGTATGGGGGCTTCACTTGTTTTTGCCCCCAGTTTCTAAAGTGAGAAGTTTTACGCCCATGATGTCTGCTGGTTCCTCCTGCGTCAGTTTGTGCTTCTTACGGTAGCCCCTCAGGGGCGACCACCGTACAGCTTACTGTGCCTGGAATCGGCAGCTATACGAAGAACATTTCCGCGCTCAACGCCGGCGCGCGAGTCAAACGGTGAGCTTTGCCTTTACGGCGCCGACCTCGCTGGCGCCGCAGAACATTACAGATCGCCGGCATACCCGGTGACACCATCCATACCGACGGGAGCTGCGCCGCCATCGTAACCACCGATGCTGGGAACCTTGAACCAGTCCAAAAGACCCTCATCCCTGAAGGCAAGTATTTCGTGCTTGGCGATAACGCAGAGCATTCCTTCGATTCACGATACTGGGATGATCCTGTTGTATCATCCGAGAAGATCATTGCAATTTACATACTGGGCCTCCGTTAAGTATCATTAGAATTCAAACAAGCCTTTCACGAAATAAAAAAAAAGAAAGGTGCGAATATTTTTGACATAATCGTGCGAAAGTCGTATAATAATAACGTGAATAAAAGGACAAGATTTCGCACAAGGAGGGATTCTAATGTTGGTCACTGCCACTGAGCTAAAGAAAAATATCGGGAAGTTTTTAGCTCTTGCAGCCAAAGAGGATATCATCATCACCAAAAACGGAAAGGGAATTGCGAAGCTTACCAATATCAATGAAGCTAGGGTAGAAATGGCTAAATCGTTATTTGGTATTCTGCCTGAAAGCGCATCCCTTGAGCAAGCAAGAGAGGAGCGCTTGAGTCGTCATGAACGTACTGATTGATACCAACGTCATACTGGACGCGATGATTTCGCGTGAACCATTCTGCAAGCCGGCGCAGAGACTATTCGTGCTCGCTGCCGAAAATAAGATCAATGCGTCGATTACTGCGAACTGCGTAACAGATATCTATTATCTGATGCACAAGCATGTGCACGACAAAGACAAATGCAAGCAAGCGCTGCATAAGCTTTTTGAATTGTTCAGCATACTTGACGTTACCGGTGCTGACTGTGAAAAGGCACTAGAGTCGCCTGTGTCAGATTATGAGGATGCGTTACTCGCTACCCGGGCTAGGCGAGGGAAAGTTGACTGCATCATTACGCGGAACCTAAAGGATTTTAGTCATTCTCCCGTGGAAGCTAAATCTCCAGACGATTTCCTCAAAGGCACTTCCCGAACGCCAGCCATTTAACACCATATGTGTCCAAGTAAAATCGCTGCCCAAACTCGTTTTCAACCCTGCGGGAACCGATTACCGTGTACCAGTCATGAAGCTCATCACGCAGCTGCATATCAGTAGAGATGGGCTTGACCCATATCCTTTCGCAGGAGAGGAGCGCATCCAGCTCGAGTGTGCCGGGCCGACGCCGTATAGACTTAAAGCAAACGCGGGCGGAAATCCATAGATATCCTCCTTGATATCAGCATAGGCGACCGCGTGGCCATCAGAAAAGACCAGTTCGCGCTTTATCGCATTCACCAGAGCCCAGCCGCTGGTCTTTGCCTGCCCATCTACCCAAACGGGCATTGCATGCAGGGCAGGAAGCTGAGACCGGTCGACCGATCCTGCCAGAATACCCTGTTGGACCGGCGTATCGCTGAGTCCAAGCAGATAATCAAGAGAGACTCCAAAAACGCTGCAAGCTTTATAAACTCTTCCATGGGCGGTATCCGCCGTCCGGATTCCCAGTTGTTATATGTGGAAGCGCCACATCTATTGCTGTCATGACTCCTTCCTCCTCATATCCTTCTCATTGTATTATAATCTGAAAATAACCATAGCATATTTACGCTAATCTTTTCAAATATGGATGCCCCATCACCGTTCGGGTATATCCATTCATCTACCAAATAATTGCACAGTAAGACTAAAACGATTATAATGTACATAATTGGTATTACTTGGCGATGAAAGGAGCGGCGGAGCATGGTTGGAGCGGAATTGATCCAAAGCCTAAAGCGGACAAACATCAGCGTTGATGGTGAAAAAACCAAGGAGCGGGTTGCGCGCTTATGGAAAGAAGCACCCAGTGAGATTAAAAAGCATATTGTTGAGGATGCTGATGTCAAACGGGTTACAGTCTATCGCATCAACAATACTGGCATTATCTCTGCAAGATTGGCCGTCGCTCTTGCGCAAAGATTGAACATCGACCCATATTACCTGACGGGTGAAAAGGACGAGGCTGGTGAGTGCTGCGACGACGTGCTCGACCGCTTCCTGCGGGAGAAAGGCTATTCCAAGCAACTGGATGTTGCCGTTGCTGCAAAACGAGCGAAACGCCAGTTCCGGCGCCGGGAAACAGATCCCGATTCTTCTGTGGTGACAGCAAGCGATACGGCTCAAGAAGCAGCCGGAAATGTGGAGCCCAATCCGCCGCCTCTAACATCTGTCAGCGGAAATACAGAAAGGCCTCTTGAGATTGAAGCCATTGCTCAGCCCAATTTGTCAGACTTGAATGTGGATGAACTGACTGTATTGCTCCACGCGTTGTATATCCGCGCGCGTGTAGACGAAGATGCTGACAAGCATTTGGGTTTGATTCGGGATATTCTTATCCGTTGACACTCGTTTTTGGAACTTCACCACCTATGGTATGAGCAGCACCGCGGAGCCAAGGAATACGGGAATTCCTAGAAGGCGCGATAAGAAGGAGGAGCAAAATAATATGGAGACAAAATTCAGGAGAATATACCTTGGCGCGAATGTCTTCGTCGTAGGACTAATGCTCATACTTATTGTTCTAGCGGTTGTCCTGCCTGATAGGGCAGCTATATACTATATTGGCCTGGCTGCCCGAACGCTTTTGGGTCTCTTGCTGATTTATAACGGTATCTGGAACGCGTGTACTGGCTATTATTCATTATCGAAATTTAACAGTATGCCCAAATGGGTATGGTGGGTACTTCTTGTATTTGGCATAGCTGTTATAATTACAGTGTTTATGGGTTATGGCTTTAATACATTCGGAAATAGCTCGCCCAATTAACGTAAGGTGCTTGATGTTGAAGGCATTTCCATTATTGATAAAAGGAAAATAAGCCATAGAGTTGAGAAATGTATATGAAAAGTATGAAAGACAATATGATGGTCAGGTTTACAGCATGGACTTTTCTAATCATGATGCTTGGCTGGGGAATCTGTATTATTAGCGGACAGTTCGGCATTACGCTAAAGAATCATTTATGGCTGTATGCCCCCTTTTTTCTCGGTGGTTGGTCGCCCACTATCGCTTCGTATATTGTGCTGAAAAGGAGCAATCAGAGTTATGGGTACATGGCATACAAACAACCATATCGGCTTTTACCCGAGTGCGTTCACTCGAGCAGCACCGCTTGAGCTGGATCACGAGCATCCTCAACTATCGAGCCAAGGGGAATTTGAAGGCAGAGGCGTAAATGATGCGCCTTGTGAATAAAAGGATATGGTATATGAAATACGATTGTCTGATTGTGGATGACGAAGAAGCCCTCTCTCAGAGCACGCTGGAATATTTTGAATTATTCGGATTAAAAACGGCATGGGTTCCCTGTTCGGCTTCTTGTCTTGATTTTTTACATAAAAATTCTGCCGATCTCATATTGCTGGACATCAATCTCGGGAACGATTCGGGCTTTTCTCTCTGCAGGAAGTTGAGGGAGTAGCTCGATCTCCCCATATTGTTTATCAGCGCCCGCACCAGCGACGACGACGTGCTGCTCGCGCTGGGCATCGGCGGGGACGATTACATCCCCAAGCCGTATTCCCTCAGCGTCCTGCTCGCCAAGGTCAAAGCCGTTCTAAAGCGCTGCCGGAGTACGCCGGACGACAGCTTTACCTTCGGAAGATTCACGGTCGATTTTTTAAGAGAGCGAGTGACCGCCAACGGCGAGGACCTGAAGCTCAAGGCCATGGAATATAAGCTGCTGGCCTATCTGATAAAAAACAGGAACAGGTCCGTATCCAAAGACGAGTTGTTTCTGAATGTATGGAAGGATTCCATCACGGGCGACAACACGCTCAACGTCCATATCCGCCGCCTGCGGGAAAAGATCGAGGATGATCCCAACGAGCCCCGTTATATCAAAACGATGTGGGGAACCGGTTACAGCTTTGAGGAGTCGGTCCGATGAAAAAAGCTCTTGTTGCGCTGGCGCTTATCGTTATGGCCGGATTTGCCGGTATATTTCTTGCATTCCGGTATGGCCCGCCCTCCGCAGCGCCGGACATCGTCACGATCAACGATATCGTCATGACAGCCATGCGGGATCAGGATCAGGAAAAGGCTGCGAATATGATGGCCGTGCAGATTGCGCAGTATTTCGAGGAGGCGGATTCTGTAAGACAAAGCAGGGACGCAGGAGTGCAGATCGCCCTGTACATCATCATGGGCTTGTTTGCTTTGGCGTTCACGCTGTTGCTGTGCTATATCAACCGCAGCATACTCACACCGTTCCGCAGGCTCAAACGGTTCGCGCAAAACGTCGCGGCAGGTAATCTGGATATCCCGCTGGAGATGGACAGGAAGGACAGCTTCGGGGCGTTTACGGAGAGCTTTGATCTGATGCGCACCGAACTCGCCCGGGCCAGAGCGGCGGAGAGGCAGGCGAACCAGAGCAAGAAAGAACTGGTAGCCTCTTTGAGCCATGATATCAAAACACCGCTGGCTTCCATTAAGGCTGTGTCCGAGCTCATACAGGTCACGGCACAGGACGAGAGGCAGTACGCCCGGATGGCGGTCATAAATGCCAAGGCGGACCAGATCAGCCTATTGGTGGGGAACCTGTTCAACGCCACGCTGGAGGAACTGCAGGAACTGAAGGTAACTCCTGTCGAGATCCCGAGCCGCATACTCGAAAAGCTGCTTGAGGATGCGGATTACGACCACAAAATAACTCTCGGTGAGATTCCTGAATGCATGCTCGTTGCCGATCCGATGCGGCTCGCGCAGGTGTTTGACAACATCCTGAGCAACTCCTACAAATATGCCGGCACGCCGATCCGCGTGGATATGGAGCTTGCCGGAGATATATTGCAAATCGATGTTTCGGATTTAGGAAGAGGTGTAGCACAAAAGGACCTGCCGCTGCTCACGCAGAAGTTTTTCAGAGGGGAGAACGCCAAGGGACAGAACGGGACAGGGCTGGGCCTCTATATATCCAAATATTTTATGGAGAAAATGATGGGAGGACTGCGCTGCCGGAACCGCAAGGATGGCTTCAGTGTGCGGTTGACGTTGAGGTTGGCATGAATGATTTAAGCTTCAGTTAAGGATTGAACAAAGATTGGTTAAGGATTGGCGTGCTATCATCAAAGTAAAGAATAATTCTGCTCTTTAAGGAGGAGAAAACAGTGTCCAACGCCATTCTATCGACCAGAAAACTGAGCAAGACCTTTTCCCACGGCGGTATCCAGCAGCACGTGCTTAAAAATCTCGATATCGAGATATATGAGGGTGATTTCACCGTCGTCATGGGCCCGTCGGGAGCGGGAAAATCCACGTTGCTCTACGCCCTGTCCGGCATGGATAAGCCCACGCTGGGGCAGGTTTTTTTTAACGGGAAGGAAATCTCCCGTATGACCAACGACCAGCTTGCCGTATTCCGCCGCGAGAATTGTGGGTTCCTTTTCCAGCAGATATACCTTATGGACAATATGAGCATCATGGACAACATACTGGCCTGCGGCTTGCTGACCGGCAGGAAGAGAAAAGAACTGGCGGCGGATGCCCGAGGACTTTTTGAACAGCTCGGCATCACCCCGGGGCTGTGGCGCAAATTCCCGAACCAGCTTTCAGGCGGCGAGGCGCAGCGCGCCGGAATCATCCGCGCGCTGATCAACCGCCCCAAAATCGTATTCGCCGACGAGCCGACCGGCTCGCTCAACTCCGCCTCCGGCACGGCGGTGCTGGATATACTCACGCGCATCCATCAGCAGGGACAGAGCGTCGTAATGGTCACCCACGACTTAAAATCAGCGTGGCGCGGCAACCGAGTCGTCTATCTGCGGGACGGCGCGATATGCGGGGAATGCGCCCTTGGGCCCTATGTGAGCGGGAATCGGGAACGCCACGAGAAACTGCGCGGCTTCCTCGATGAAATGGGGTGGTAGGTCATGGCCAAGACTTTTACGCTTTTTTGGGCCAACATCCGCAAAAACAGGGGGCAGTCAGTCAGCCTGCTGATTTTCGTGCTAATCGCGGTGATGCTGCTCGATCTGGGCCTCGTGCTATACGTGGATTTTGGAAAATTCTTTGACGAACGCGCCGAGCAGCTTCGCGCGCCTCACGCTGTGACGCTTCAGTCGGCCGATATCACGACCGAAGAGCAAAAGACCTATCTGGAGCAATATCCTGGGGTTGTCGAGGTGGAAAAGCAAGGTGTCATAGCCGGTCGCGCGGATCACTATATGAACGGAGTGAAGTCCGCTGCGATCATACTTTTCGCGAATGCGGCCGAGCCGCAGACCATGAACCCGCTGTCGCTCATCGGCCCATCACGGCCGCTTGACGACGATTCCATCTACATCCCATATCTGATGAAGGCGGCGGGAGGGTATGAGCTGGGCGACGGATATCGGGTCAGCTTTGCCGGCACGGAGCTGGATTTCACCATCGCCGGATTCACCGAGGAGATTTCGTTCGGAGTGTTGATGAACAACCTTTTCCGGTTTTATATTTCGGAAGGGATATACGCAAGGCTTTCGGAGCAATTTGCGGATTACAAATGCTTTCTCCAGTCCGTCCGCATGGAGGAAAGCGGCCTCGGCACACCGCTCCAGATCGACTACATGAAGGAGTTCTATTACTCTCAAGCGGCTGACGGCATCTCCTCGACGTTTATCTTTTTGTTCAGCATCGACAGCGTAAAAGCGGCACGCACCTTTATTCCCATGATCATGGCCCTGGTGGTGGCCGCTGTTGCGATCATACTGCTCGCCGTCAGTCTGATCGTGATCCGCTTCCGCATCATCAACAGCATCGAGGAGGGCATGACCAACATTGGCGTGCTCAAGGCCATCGGGTATAAGAACGGCCAGATCATATCCTCGGTCGTCATGCAGTTTGGGGGTGTGGCGCTGCTGGGCGGTATATTGGGCGTCGGCGCGTCTCAACTGCTGCTACCAGTACTGACCCGGATACTGGAGTCGCAGTCCGCGCTGATCTGGAACCCGGGATTCAATTTCGGGCTGTCAGCGGTCGCACTGGTTACCGTGCTGCTTGCCGTCATGCTGGTTTCCTTCATCGTGGCCGGACGCATCCGTAGGCTGCATCCACTTGTGGCATTGCGCAGCGGCCTTCAAACTCATAACTTCAGAAAAAACAATCTGCCGCTCGACAAAACCCGCGGCGCGCTGCCGCTTTTGCTGGCGGTGAAACAGCTGCTGCAGAATAAAAAACAAGCGGTGATGATTACCGTGATCATCGCGTTTGTCTCCTTTGCCTCAATCTCCGGGCTTTCCATTTATTACAACGTCGGCATCAAGCCGGACGCCTTCGTCTCCGTGATCGTAGGTGAAAAGCCGGACGCAGAACTGGTGCTCAAGGATCGGAGCGACGCCGAAGGCTTGATCGTACGGCTTGGAGAACGGCCGGACGTCCGGAAGGCGTTCGGTTATCAGGGCATCTCTCTGCTGGCGGATGAAAATAACGTTCTGTCGATTATTGTAAAGGACTGCGCGCAGCTTGAGGGTGGAATGCTCTATGAAGGGCGGTATCCCGAGCATACGAACGAGGTGGCGCTGGGTGGCCGCGTTTCCGAGCTCACGGGCAAAAAAACTGGCGACCGCGTCACGATCAGGCAGGGAAGCCGCGAAAAAGAATTTCTGGTGACCGGTATTATTCAGTTGATGGAGAACAGAGGCGTAAACATGCTGATGACCTATGATGGGTTGCTTACCATTCAGGACGAATACGAATATGACCAGATATATATCTATCTGACCGAGAACGCGGATGTGGACGCATTCATCCGCAGTGTCAAGGCTGTGGAAGGAGATATATTCAGCAATACTATTGATATGAGAGAACTCATAGACGCGCAGTTCGGGTCGTATGCCGACATATTCGGCGCGGTGGCGTCCGGAATCCTGTGCGTGACCATGCTGGTTGTCGTGCTGGTACTGTATATGGCGATCAAGACGATGATACTACGCAGAAGGCGGGAGCTCGGGATACAAAAGGCGCTGGGCTTTACAAGCGCGCAACTGATGAACCAGGTCGCGCTGTATTTTACGCCCATCGTGCTGGCGGGCGTCGCGCTTGGAGGGATCGGCGGTTACTTCGGGTTTAACCCACTGTTTGCGGCGTTCACACGCAGCGCGGGGATCATGCGGACGGAGCTTTCATCTCCTTTGGACTGGACGATCGTTACTTGCTTCGCAGTGACTGCGCTCGCGTATTTGGTATCCATGCTGGTCGCGTGGCGGATACGTAGGATAGCGCCCCATGAGATGATCATTGATATACGCGGCACATGAATGCTGGTAAATTACATGTCGAAGGAGCATGAAGGAGGTGGAACGAATGCTCTTAAAGAATTCTTATTGCACGGAGCCCTGCTGTGATGTATGCATGGAGAGGACTCCGGAGGCTGGTGCGGAAGCGCCGAAAAGCGCGGCGCCCGTTAACAGGTCGCTGTATGTTGCCCCCCTGGGCAAAGGCCATATTGGCGGTTTTGTTTGCCGCTTTGCTCATCACCGGTCTTTTTGCCTTTATAACGGCGCAGGCGGTTTGGAACGCAGACATTGAAACAATGAACGTGACGGTATATGATACGGAAGGTATGGCTCACACATTACCGGGCCTTGCGTTCGACGGCGCGCTATTTGTGGATGCACAGGCTTATGACAAAGCGATTGCGGCTCGGCATGACGGCACGCTGTCTGTCTCCCCAAAATACTGGGGCGAGCAGAGGGGACAAAACGGCGGAACTCGCCATAACCACGGCTTCGGTCGGTTCGGCGGGCGAAGTTGGCCCGAAGTCTTTAATGTGCCCCCAATTAATAAACATGGTAAAAAAACTGGAACACCATTATCAACCTAATAAGTATGAAGGGAAATCAGGTGGAAAAAAGAATACACTCTGTTAGGGGTGACAACAAGAAGAAAATGGGGATTATTCTTGTAATAGCAATTGTTTTATTCATTACCCTTATGGGAGTTTCATTATTTTATCTAGCACGTTTTTGGAATTTAAATGTGCCGGAAAGCGATGGAGCGAAGATAGAATTTATCACAAATAAAAGCAACGGTTCAGGTTTTATCCACGAGAATGATATTTATACTGACGGGGGGATAACAAGTATTGTACTATCCGGCAAAATAACTGTTGATGGTACTGCCCAAGTTAAAATTACTTCGAACGATACTGGTAGCATTGTCTATTCTAGAACATTTAAGCCTGCAAAAGACGAAGCAATCAAAATTGAATTAAACGACTTAACTCCAAATGCCTTTTATAAAATTACATTTTACAGTGAAGAAGCAAAAAGTGGGAAACTTATTCTTGAAGGAGATCAAAGACTGAAGAAATCACCTGACCGCCCCGCTGTTCGCATAGTACCGAGTAAATAACTTCTATGCAAGTTCGAAGTGTTGACAAAGTCCCCATAGGAGGAAGAAAAACACCTCGAAGTTGGCCCGAAGCCTTAATGCGCCCCAAATTAAACATGGAAAAAAAACTGGAACACCATTATCAACCTAATTAGTATGGAGAGAAATCAGGTGGAAAAAAGAATACACTCTGTTATAGGTGACACAAGAAGAAAATGGGAATTATTCTTGTAATAGCAATTCTGCGCATTCGATGAAACGGTTGCCTCTGTCACTTCGGGGCAGTTTGGCCGAAGTTATTGGCATTGGTGAAACTTATAATTTATGCTTTGGTCAACATCTTCTGTGTCAATGGATTTAGAATTGCCGCTGGCGTAATTCTTGACGTTAGTACCAGTAATTTATTGTAAACCCCTGCAATCACGGAGGTACGGCCTTTACGCATTGCGCGATAGCCAATGGCCGCTACAGTTTCAGGCTCCATGACAAAAAGTTTGAATAGTAACGTGCCTTCCATTCCCGCCTTTAAAGCAAACGCAGTTTTGGTGGAGCCGGGGCAAAGTGTCGTAACCGCAACACCTGTTCCTTTGAGTTCTGCATGGATGCCTTTCGACATCTGCAAAATGTATGCTTTGGTAGCTGCATATACAGCATCGTTAGGGCAGGTCATGTAAGAGCCAGTCGAACCCAAATTGACAATCCGGCCATATCTGCTCTCAACCATTGCTGGTAGAAAGAGCTTCATTAGTTCCGTGGTGCAAATCGCGTGAAGCTGAATCATAGATACTTCTTTTTCAATATTGGTTTTAAGAAATGCGCCGCATTCGTTAAAACCTGCATTGTTTACTAATATTTCAACCGTAAGTCCCCGCAGTGTCACTTCATTAAATACTTTTTTTGCCGCACCGGGTTCCGCAAGGTCGATAACAATGCTGTATACGACAATACCATGTTTTTTTGAAAGGACTTCTTGCTGCGCCGTCAGTTTGTTGTCATCACGCGATACAAGAATGAGATTGTGCTTTTCTTTTGCTAATTTTTCAGCAAAGGCTTTACCGATACCGCTTGTAGAACCTGTTATTATTGCATATTTACTCATGCTTGGTCCCTCCCAATACTGAACGAAAATGCTCCCACTCTGCCGCGTAATCCATGCACTTGATAGCTTTCGGGTCGTAGGATGTCAAAGCGTTATCATAAAAATCTAGTTTCTTGTCTATCAGCATGAGTAGATTTTGGTATGCTTTCATTTTTAGGTCTAAAAACTGTTTATGGTCGGCCAAGATTTCGCGGCGTTCAGGGATGGTTTCGCCGCCTCCCTCCATTAGAAGGCCAACGTATCTTTTAATGCGGTTAATAGGCATATCCGTGTCCCGTAAACAACAAATAAGATATATCCATTCAATATTTTCATCGCTATATAGACGATGTCCAGAGGTATTACGCTTAATTGGTGGTAAAAGCCCCTCTCTCGTAATAACGCATCCCATCTTTTGAAAGTCCTAACTTTTTTGCGGCTTCACCGGCTGTATACATTTTTCCACCACCTATCTGCTTAAAGAATAACCTATGGAGCGCACTCCATGTCAAGACTTTTTTATGTGCTATTTAAGGTTTCCGCAAAACGGCAAGCATTTCAAGTGGCTTGCCACCACTTGAAAACACTTGTTGGAGCCTTACCCCAACAAAGCATTTTTTGTAAACTCGTCCTACAAAAAATATGCAACTGTGTCCACAGTTGCCCTGCTTGCCGTTTGTATCAGGACTTCACGATACAAACGGCAAGCAATGCAAATGTCAATACACTTGCGGATTTTTTGCGTTTTGCCCTCCGGTCAAACCACAAAAGATTGCTTGTTGGGGCCAGCCCAAACTCTGCCACTTCGGGCCAACTTGGCCCGGAGTGGTATTGCGGCTTGTCCGAAAAGAAAGCGATCAAAAAAGCACAAAAAAATACCTTTGTTAATTTAAGCGTAAAATCGTATTCTGTCCTTATCTGTGGGAATTCCGCTATACACTTTTCGCCATCCACCATCTTGAAATACCTCATACTGTTCAAAAGCACAGGGAATACCCTTTGCCGACGATATGTTGCTACTATCCATGAGCTGAAAATGCAAATGTGGAGCAAAGGAATTGCCTGAATGACCCACTCTGCCAATAACTTCACCTTTTTTCACACTCTGACCCACTGAAACCTGAATAGACCCTGTTTGAAGATGGACTAGCGCAGCATATACTTGGGCGCCACATTCCATAATGGTGTAGTTGCCGGCAACTGATTGTATGTCGTCTTTTCTCGGATCGAAGTAATGAGCATTTCTATAAGCGTTTGACATATCTGAAATCAAATTCGTTCGTGCCCGTTCTTCATAACCATCCTCTGCTTGGACAACGATTCCGTCGCAAGGTGCATATACTTCTTGGCCCCAACAGTAATATTCATTTATGGGAATCCCAAAAAGAAGATATTGCGGCAAACTACCGCGATAGGCGGGCCAGCCCTTTCTTTTCCAATCCACTTGTATAAAGTCATAAGCATATCTTGTTCCTAATTGGTTCGTGCCATGACTCGGAATTTTCGTCCCTGGAGTGTTAGGAGAGAGCCATTCCCCCCTCAAAGGAAACTCTACAATTACCGGCTCACGCGCTTCAATCATTTCATAACTCCTATCCGTCCATTCTTTACCTACAAGATTAAAAATGATTAGTGCTACAAGGGCAAGTCCCAGTACGATAGTGATATGTGTAGGCATGTATCTTTTCCTATTCCCATGGTGCTTTTATATCCTGCGCTGTCATACCGGAAGGAAAGGCTGGCATTTTGCCCTTTTCCAGGCATTGGGGGCACCCGCAGAAATAATCGCCGGCCGGATACTCCGCCCCGCATTTGATGCAGTACATTGACTTGATTTCCGCATTCAGTTCATACATACCGATACCTCCGATTCTTTAGATTTCCTATCTTAACGATTCAAAATTCACTTCAGGATATTGTTTCGGCTGTCCCTCAAGAAGTGAAGATAGCTGCCCTTTCAACTCCTTATCGAAGAAGGCAAGAGAATAGGCATTGATAATGTCAAACCCCCGCTGCGCCTTGATGGGTCCGGTTATGCCAATGTGGGGCAGTACTGGCGACCAATATGGAACATCGGTAAAGTCGATGTGGAATATCCCTGCGATCTCCACATAGTAACCATCGCCCGGCAGGTTCTCATATACTGCGCGCATGGTATCGATGGTCAGGATAACATCTTTTTCTGCCCAGGTGCCGTTGCTGTCGCGTTCGAGGCGCATGGTATCGGCACTGCGCGTGATGAACATGGTCGGTTGTTCCAGCCCCTTCTCAACGACTTCGGCGGGTATGTAGACATCCATGATGAGACAGGCCTTCAGGCGTGAATCTTCAAGGCTTACTTGTGCGGCGTTCATCCCGCCCAACGATACGCCGAATGTGCCGATGCGCTCAAGGTCAAGCCGCCCGGTCAGTATCCGGTTGGGATCGCTTTGATTGAGCGCTTCGAGCTGGTCCAGGGCAAAGCTCGCATCCTGGGCAAAATAAGGAATACTCCCCTCCGGCAGAGGCTGCCCGTATAAGGTTGGCGCTTGCGGCTGCGGCTCCACGCTCTGTATATTGAGCGGGAGAATTTCATCTCTCGACAATCCGGGGATTTGCCGTCCGTCGGGGAAGCGCACCATTGGGGCAATACCCGGCTGATCCAGACCTATGACGATATAGCCGTGGGAAACCAGCTCTTCGATCTGAAAGGTGTTTGCCGAACGGAACCCGCTTATTCCGGTAAGGTAGAGCAGGACAGGGTAGTTGGGCCTGTCGTCTGCAACAGGCGCGGATGCCACGGCATTTGTGGTCACATATTTGAGATGGCTGAAAACAAATTCCGGCAGACGAAGAAACCGTCCGATCACCGGCGTCACGATATCGGCATCCTGGATGTACGGAGCCTTTTTCATGGACAGCTCTTTCTTAGCCGGGTACCATACCTGCGCCATAAGTTCACGATGATCATTCGGGTTGGCTGTGAAAAGTTCCGGACGGCTCTTGTCTACCCAGTGATAGGTCACCGTACCGATGCCGTACGGCCCGGTTGGTTTGGGAAACGAAAACACAGGCAATACAAGCGGCAAGGCGATGGAGATCACCAGCGCAATGACGCCGAAACCAATGCTGATAAAAGAAACGGCGCGATTGATATGCAAGCCGCCTCCGATGCCTTTACAAAATACCAAAATCACAAAGAAAATTGCGGCCAGGGCGTACGCCGGAACCATTTGCCAGCGAAAGCCTTCAACCACCACTTGTATCGCAGCGATCAGGAGCGCGGCCCCGGCTGCATAGTCAATCCAGCGTATGGCATGCTTAATCCCTAAAGAGCAAAACGCTATCATATTGATAACGACTAAAACTATTTCCAAAACTCTCATTCTTGATTTTCTCCTTCATGGTTTACATGCTCCGAGCATTCCCCTGCCTGGTGAATATTTGATTCATCGGCAAGGAGTAGTGCTTTTGTGAATTGTAATTGTTTTCCTTTTGCGAGCGATGTGATCCGCAAAGCTGAAGATATGGCGGCCAAACCCGTTATCCCCGCGCAGACCAGCATAAGAGCAGTTTGAAGTGCACCAGTAGGCAAGTGGAGGGGAAGCAGTAATAACGTCAATACAGGCAGCAGATAAAACAATACCGCTACGAGTCGCCCCAAAGGATCGAACAGGAATACAGACGTAACTTTTCTACTGGTAAAGATAGCGGAGGTAATCCAAAATTCCAGAAACTTAAACAGAATGACTCCCAGCATCCAGTATGGAAACAGGCCGCGGAGAGCCAGCGAGGAACAGGCGGCAATTATGAAGAAAAAATCGGCTGATACATCCAGTATTGCGCCGATGTCGGTCTGGACACCAAACTTCCGCGCCAGCTTTCCATCCAGATAATCCGTCACCGCTATCAATATAAATAATGCGGCACAGGGTAAAAACGGGCTGGCGCCAAGCAGCACAACAGCGCAGAATACAAGGGTGAGCGGAACCCGTGATAATGTCAGTATATTAATAGACACAGCTCTGTTCACTTGATGCCACCTCCTTCTTAATATCTTCCTACCATCTTATGGAATGAATATTTTATTTGTTCATTCCAAAGTGAGCAAAAACTTTCCTAGCAGCTTCACTTCACTTTCAGTCGTTTATTAAGCCTTTTAAAATAAACTCCACAAGCAAATGAATCACCTTAGGAAAGTATTGAATCCCTATGTCTTTCTTATGTGTATCAAGGTATGTGACGGAATTTATCAGCGCGAAAAGCATTTCATCTTCAATATCATGTCTGATTCTGTTTTCGTGCTTCCATTTTTCGAGCAAATCCATGAAAAAATCAAACAAGAAACAATCGTACTTATCACGATACCGTGTTTCCAAGTCACCAAAAATATCTTTGTTATACCATTCCTGCAGGATTCGGTTTTTGCTCATGGCTTCCGCGCTTAACGTTAGAAATTTCGTAGCCAACACGATAGGATCGTCATTTAGGTCAAGCGATCCCACAATCGTTTTTTTTGCCGTTTCATTTTCTTTGAAATAGATATCAAAAAAAAGCTCATCTTTGGATGGAAAATAATTATAAAAAGTTCCGATTCCAGCCCCCGCCCGTTTTGTTATGTCGGAAACACTGACATCCTTAAAGCCGCTCAGGAGGAACAGTTCTCTGCCGGCTTCATAAATGGCTGTTTTTTTGTCCACAAACTCTGCCTCCTTTTCATTAGAATGAATAATATAAATATTCATTCTAATTTATCATTTCGTATCGGCGATGTCAAGTCGTCCCAGGGTCCGCTGATACCGACCATCTCGTTGGCCGGGAGACCCCAGATCATCTCCCGAAAATTGTCTTGGCTGATTTCGGTGGTCGCATTCGGTTCGAACAACTTTTTTGTTGCCCTTTGTGTGGTTGCGCTAAGCGCCCGTTGCACGGCACGAAGTTGTTGGTGATCGTCGCGATCAGCCGCTCCCGCGGGGATTCGATGATGCGGCAGCCCACCACGCCCGCCGCGTTGCAGCCGAAGCCCATACACATCGTCAGCGCCTGTTTGCCGCACGCGCACGCCCGCTTGAAGTATTTGTCGAGATTGAACGCCACGCGGGGGAGGTAACCCAAGTCCTCCAGCAGCGTGAACAGCGGGAAGAATATCGCCATGGGCGGCAGCATCACGGACACCACCCAGCCCAGCGTGCGGAACATGCCCAGCACCAGCAGGCCGTGCAGCCATTCGGGCGCGCCAAGCAGGTGGAACAGCGCCGTCAGGTGGCCTTCCAGCCAGAAGAAGCCGTCGGACAGCAGCTGCGACGGGACGTTCGCGCCGGTGATCGTCAGCCAGAACACCACGCCCAGCAGCGCCAGCATCACCGGCAGGCCGAACACGCGGGACGTTAAGACCTTGTCGATACGGCGGTCGGTGCGGGTATAGCCCGCGTTCTCGATGCGCACCGCCGCCCGGCAGACCGCCTCCGCCCGGCGCACGATGCCGGACACCACGATGTCGCGCAGCGTGTCGTCCCCGATGCCCGCGTCGGCCAACGCCGCCTGCGCACGTTCCAGCGCTTGCGCCACCCCGGAATCCGCCAGCAGGTCGAAGCCCAGGTATTCCTGAACGGCGCGCAGAAGCGTCGCGTCGCCGTCCAGCAGCTTGAGCGCGGCCCAGCGGCTGCAAAGCCGCCCCTCAAGGCGCGCGGCCACCGCGGGCGTGAGCAGGGCGAGCGCCCGTTCCACGTCGCCGCCATAGTCGATCACGACGGGCGCGGGAGCGCTTTCAGACTTCGCCACGCCGCGCACAGCATCCAGCAGCTGCGGGAGACCCGCTCCGCTGCGCGCGCTGGCGCCCACCACCGGCACGCCCAGCTGCTTTGAGAGCCCCGCCAGATCCACGTGGATTTTCTTGCGCCGCGCCTCATCCATCAGGTTCACACAGACCACCACGCGGCCCGTGATCTCCAGCGTCTGCAGCACCAGGTTGAGGTTGCGTTCCAGACATGTCGCGTCCGCCACCACCACCGTGCAGTCCGGGTTGCCGAAGCAGATAAAATCCCGCGCGGCCTCTTCCTCGGCGGAGTCCGCCATCAGCGAATATGTGCCCGGCAGGTCCACCATGATCATGTCTTTGTTGCGGCCCCGGCAGCGGCCCTGCGCGTTGGTTACCGTTTTGCCCGGCCAGTTGCCGGTGTGTTGCTTCAGGCCCGTCAGGCCGTTGAATACCGTGCTTTTACCCACGTTCGGGTTGCCCGCCAGTGCGGCCACGATATCGCCTGGTGTGCGGTCTATCTTCAGCGCATCCTCCACCGCGCGAAAACCGGTGGATTGAGTCGTCAGCCCCATTTTTTCCTCCTTATGATCAACAGGCCTGCACCAGTATGTGCGCCGCTTCCTCGCTGCGCAGCGCGATCACCGCGCCGCGGATGGAGTAGGCCACCGGGTCT
The DNA here is from genome assembly GCA_023428025.1 of Bacillota bacterium. Lineage (GTDB taxonomy): Bacteria > Bacillota > Clostridia > Christensenellales > SZUA-584 > SZUA-584. The sequence goes on along the minus strand of JAEYZN010000034.1, from coordinate 80,608 downwards.
CCGCCGGGGCTTTTCAGCAGCGCCTCCACCACGGTATCCAGTATCAGTCCCAGGTCCAGCATGCGCCGCCGGACCGAGCCGCGGCAGGTGAGCCGCTTGACTTGCGCCCTGCTCCCCAGCGGCAGCGTGCTCAAGGGTATATATTCAGACATTGTCGTCCTCTCCATTTCTTTTTTGGCTTTCCCGTTTTAGACGCGGGAAAAAGTTTTTCCCTACACTATATTCAAATAATGTCGGAGTGTGAGGAATATAAATGAAATGATGTGTATGCGTTATTAGGTGTTGAGGCAGCGCATAGGGGAATTCTCGTCCGACGAAACGAGGAGGTCTGGAGGTTAGCCTCCAGCGGGATTCTTAAGGGCAGAGCCCTTGAGCGGATCTGTGGCTTGGCGAGGAACAAATGGTGGAAAACGGATTTCACACGGTGCGCGGCTACGAGCTGCTGCACAGCCACAGCCGGCTGCTGACGCCGGCGATGGAGGACTATCTGGAGATGGTCTACCGTCACGCAGGGGGTGACGGCTATTTGCGCGTCAACGAGCTGGCGGAGCGGCTGAACGTGAAGGCGTCGTCCGCCACCAAGATGCTGCAGCGTCTGGGCGCGCTCGGCCTCATCGATTATAAGAAGTACGGCATCGTGGCGCTCACCGCGGCGGGGGCGGAGCTGGGCGCGTATCTGCTGATGCGGCACCGTACGGTGGAGCGGTTCCTGTCCGACATCGGCATCACGGAGAACCTGCTGGTGGAGACGGAGCTGATTGAGCACAGCTTAAGCACGGGCACGCTGGAGCGCATGGACACGCTGAGCCGCTTTCTCACTGAACACCCGGACGTGCGGGAAAAGTTCGCGGCGTTCATGGAGGCGGGGGAGGCGCGGCAAGGAAAGCCGGACGTTTGACATGCTGCCGCCTCATGGTATCGGCACCGATCCTTTGGCTCCTCCGGATGCTTTAATAGACGGAGTTTCAACGAAAATCAATTCAATACAAAAACAAGGGAGCCGATAAGCTCCCCCTGTTCAACCCCGGAATGATCCGGAAAGCTTATTTCTTCGCGTTCTCGTCCTGCATCGTTTTCACAAAATCCAGCGCCAGCGCCAGCTCGCGGCCAGAGATATTGCGCTCCGCCATGACGCGCAGCAGATCGGGGGAAATGCCCCGCCGGGCCAGCCCGGACGGCAGGCTCTCTTCATGTATCGGCTGGTGGCTGCGGCTTTCAGACAGGCCCAGCAGGTAGTCGGCGGAGCAGTTGAGCGAGCCGCAGAGCTTCTCCAGCACATCTATGGACGGGCGCTTGACGCCCTTCTCCAGTTCGGCGAGGTAGGCCTGAGTGATGCCGACACGCTCGGCCAGCGCCGACTGTGTAAGGTCCAGCATGCCGCGCATTGAACGCAGTCTTTTGGCGAGATCGTCTTCCATGAGCGTTTCTCCTTTGGGGTTTATTTGACGTCTCGTGGATGTCATATCATAATTATAGCTTATTGCTATAAATTTGTAAAGCATAACCCAAAGCTATTTTAGCGCTGCCGGGCGGGTGAGAGAAGTCCTGTAAACTCCTTCTTAAAGAGAGAGCAAGACAAGGGCGTGTTTCCCATCCACAAAAACCCATATTGTGCTGTAATAGTCCTGAAAATCGGACAGGAGTAGAATAAAATAAGAACACAAGTTCGATTAATGGATGTCAAGGCCCTTTATCGCGGGTTGCGATAGATTTGGAAAAATCCGAAAAGTTGAAAGATTAGAACGTATGTTCTGGTGTATGATATAGCCACAAGCGATTGATCAGGAGGTGGAATGGCATGAGGGTGGCATTGGCCCGGCTGCGGGAGAGCGCCAACCTGACGCAGATGCAGGTGTCGCGGGCGGCGCAGATATCCCAGGGGTATTACTCAGACATCGAGGGCGGTGTGCGCTGCCCGTCGCCCAAGGTGGCCGGGCGCATTGCGCGGGTACTGGGCATCGGCGAACAGGATATGTACAGCTTGTTTTACGCGCAGACGCAAGGGAGGGGAAGGGCATGAAGAACGACTATGTGACGGAGAGCCGCCGGTTTTTCGCGCTGGCGCAGACGATGGAGCTGCTGGCGCGGTCGCTGCGCACCCAGCCGGACCGGGACACGGCGGTGGCGTCGGCGGTGCTGGCCGACCTGGCGCTGGCCCAGCTGAGCCGGATGGACCGGGCGATCGACGCGATGATCGAGGAAGGGAGGCAGAGCCATGCGTGACGACCGATTTTCCGGCGAGGCGATTGAGCCGCCCGTGGTGATGCGCTGCGGCTACTGCGGGCGGCCCATCCGCGACGGCGAGGACCACTTCGTGCACGATGATATCAATGTCTGCGACGCGTGCGTGCGGCGGTACGCATGGGCGCTGTTCATGCAGACGGCCCGCCGCCGTCCGGCGCATGCGGGGCGGCTGTAGGATAAGGCGGCATATCCGCGGTTTGCAGGAAGCTATTTCGAAAAGGCAAAGGGGCATGACGGAGAGCAGACGGTAGCGGCTGGCTCCCCCGGAGGGTCTGCCCCTTGGGTATGAGTGGGCTCCCGCCAACGGTGGGTGGGGGAGTGAAAACGTTGAGTATTATATCCCTCCCTCCGGCCCTGCGGGTCACCTCCCTCATCTGAGGAAGGCAACCGCACAGACAGGGGCAGTGGCGAGCAGACGGTAACGGCTGGCTCCCCCGGAGGGTCTGCCCCTTTGGGTATGAGAGAGCCCCCGCCAATGGCAGGTGAGGGAGTGATACGTTGATGTGGTCATGTCCCTCCGTCCGGCGTTTTGCGCCACCTCCCGGCTGGGGTCCCCGAAAAGCATAGCTTTTGGGGTGAATCATCTGATGGAGGCAGGGCGGGCGTGAAGACCCGGCCCTACGGATTGCGATACTGTTGGTGCACGGTTGTAGGGGACGGATTCCACCCCGTCCCGAAGACAGATGTTGGAGAATTGAGGGCAAAGGCTACGCGTGGACAGATGGATAGCGGGCGGGTGCGGAGACCCGCCCCTACGGATTATGGCACTGGAGATAGAGAAACCAAAGGAACAACAGGTGGGATGCACGACAATGACGGCGCGGTCCGGGAGCGGCGGAACGGGCCGGGGAGGAGGACAGACGGATGACGGACGTGGAAATGTTTCTGCGCGACCACTGGCACGCGAGGCGCAGCGTCGGGCGGCTGATGAACGAGCTGACGCTGGCGCGGCAGGCGTATGAGGACCGCGCGTCGGGCGTGGCCACCGCGGGCGTGCTGATGCGCCCCGGCGGCAAGGGCTACGGCGGGACAAGCTCGGTGGAGCGCGCGGCGGTGCTGATGGTGGACCAGCTGGCGGCGGAGGTGAAGTCCATCGAACAGCGGCTGGGGGAGGAGCGGCGCACGCTGGCGCGTATCGAGAGGGTGGTGGCCGCTGCGGCGCTGTCCTGTCAGGAAGCGCAGTATGTGCGGCTGCGGTACTTCGAGAACAAGTCGGTGCAGGCGACATCGCAGCGGCTTTTTTGCTCTCCCGCCACCAGCTGGCGCATCAAGCTGGCGGCGCTGAAGAAGATCGGCGATGTGCTGGACAGCGGCGAGGCGGCAGACGCGGAACATGGGCAGGGTGAGGACAAGACATGGCACGAAGCGGCAAACGAGGCATAACGTATTTCTCGATGGACGTGGACATATTCTCGGACAGGAAGCTGCGGCGCGTGCGGCATGCCCACGGCGCGGGCGCGATGGCGGTGGTGCTGCGCGTGCTGTGCTGCGTTTACGGCGAGAACGGCTATTTCGCGGAGGCGGGCGACGACCTGTATTTCGACATCGCGGACGAGCTGGGGCTGGACGAGGCGTATGTGCGCGGCGTGTTGAAAAGCTGTGTGGAGGTGGACTTCTTCGATGCGGCGCTGTTCGGCGCGCACGGCGTGCTGACCTCGCGCCGCATCCAGCGTAACTACATGGACGCCACACGCAAACGCAGCAGCGCGCAGATAGATGGTGCGCTCTGTTTGCTGGGTGATGAAATAAAGGCGGAAGAAACAGCGTTTCCGGCGGAAGAAACGGCGCTTGAGGCGGAAGCTTCCGCCCTGATGGACGTTTGCGGCGTCCAAAACGCACAAAGTAAAGTAAACAAAAAAGAAAAAGAGATTGAGAGAAGAGGAAAGGAGAGTATATCAGATCAAACAACGCCCGCGCGCGACGCAGACAGCGGGTTCGCGCTGCTCGGCGCTGCGCTTGCGGGCGCTTTCGCGCCGGATACACACACCCGGTTATCACCATCCCAACCTTTCGTCAAGCCGTCCGTGAACGACGTGGAAGCGTACTGCAGGGAGCGTGGCAACCGCGTGGACGCCCGGCGCTTCGTGGACTTCTACGAGTCCAAGGGGTGGATGGTGGGCTCGTCGCCCATGAGGGACTGGAAAGCAACGCTGCGCGGTTGGGAGCACGACGCGCGCGTTCAGCCCGACAAGCGCCCCGCATACGAGCGCCCCACGGAAAACTACGACCATCTGGCGGTCAATTTCTTTGCGGACAGCGGATAGATTGGTGAGGGCAGGCAGACGGATATATTTCGGCTCCCCCGGACGAAGGGGAACCCTGGGTACGTCATATCCCTCCCTCCGGCGCTTTGCGTACCTCCCTGCTGGGGTCCCCGAAAAGCATAGCTTTTTGGGGTGGGTCATCCGATGGAGGCATGATGGAGAGCAGGTATAGCGGGCGGGCGCGAAGACCGCCCCCACGGATTACGATGCTGTCGGAGCATCACTCTGTGTGTAACTGTAGGGGACGGGTTCCCACCCCAAAAAGCCTTCGACTTTTCGGGGACCCCGGTTCCATCCCGTCCCGAGAGCAGAGGCTACGTGCGGATACCTGAGGGAGTAATACGTGATGGACCGTTTCTGCCAGCCGGTTAAAAGGCATGAAGTTGTGAAGCTTCGAACCTATAAAAAGAATAGAAGACCAATGAAGGAGGGTTTTATGGACACACAGACAGCTATGGCGGCAGCAAACGCCGTCACCATAGCGGGCAGATCGTTCTGCTTCACGGGGCGCGCCACGCGCAGCCGCCGGGAGATGGAGCTGGCCGTGACGGAACGCGGCGGCACCGTAACGCCAAGGGTCACGCGCGGCACCGACTATCTCGTCGTGGGGGACAGGGGCAGCAAGCGGTGGAAGTATAAATCGGGGTCCCCGGAAAGCGAAGCTTGCTGGGGCGGCGGCACGTACGGGCGTAAGCTGGCGCGGGCGCGGCGGATCATCGCGGCGGGCGGCGGGATACGGATCGTGGGGGAGGCGGCGTTTTGGAGCGTATATTTGCGTGAAATCAATTAACTTAAAAGAATTTTATGACTAATATTAATAAAAATGCTTGATTTTACGAATGAAAATATTATTATGATAAATAATTAGTTATAATTATGGATTTTGGAGAATGAAAAAATGCAATACAAAACATTATTCTCGTTGTCTCATCAGGATAAGGAATTGTATTTAAAAGAATATGAGAAAAGAAAGCAATCGGCAGATACATTTATTTTCCCGATCCAAATAAACAAAAACGAAAGCTTTATTACGGCTAACTGGGAAATTACATCATTAATTGAGTCAATCGGTCGCAAAAACTCAGTGGCGATGAAAGTATTTACCAGATTGCCCGGCGTGGCGGAAAAGTATTATGTGCGTAAATGCTTGATTGATGAAATTCAAACGACGAACGATATTGAAGGCATTCACAGCACCAGAAAAGAGATCACGGAAGCACTCAATGCGGACAACAAGAAACTGGCAAGATTCAAAGGAATGGCGAAAAAGTATGAGATGCTACTGCAAGACAATGTGGATATTTCATTGCATACATGTAAAGATATTCGGGATTTATATGATGAAATTGTAAGGGCTGAAATTGATGAGAAAGACCAGCCGGATGGTATGTTATTCAGGAAAAGCACCGTGTTTGTTGTTTCTCCTACACAGCAAAAAAGACATGAAGGACTACATCCAGAAGAAATGATCATAGGAGCGCTGGAGGATGCATTACATATACTGGAGCAAAGGGAACTTCCTGTTTTAGTCAGGATAGCGATGTTTCACTATTTTTTTGGATATATCCATCCTTTCTACGATGGTAATGGCAGAATCAGCAGGTTTATCAGCAGTTATTTATTGAAGGACCAGTACCCGCTTCTTTCATTGGATCTTTCGTACACAATCAAAGATAACAGAAAAAAATACTATCATGCTTTTCAGCTGTGTAATGATAAGAGAAGTAAAGGTGATCTGACCCCATTTGCCATAACGTTCTTGGAGTTTTTGGATACGGCATCGGAAAGAATGTGTGACAATCTCGTTGAAGGTGAAAAACGGCTTCAAAAGCTAGGAAGACTCGCATATGAGAATTTGTTTATACAAGATAAAAAGAGAGAGAAAAAAATAGATTTTATCTTTATATTAATTCAAAATGCCTTGTTTGCGAGCGAGTCTCTATCCGTGGAAGAACTGCAAACCCATGCCGACTTAAGCCGATCAAGCGTGGACAAAATGATTAAAGAACTTATTAGCGATGGAATACCGATAGAGAAGACTAAGGCGGGCAAGTTCAATAGGTTTCAATTGAATCTTGATACATTTGAAGAAATATTGGAAACGAACAAGTAAGAAGTATACAACTTGAAACCTTCTCATTGCAAGGTCAAAGCAGATAGGATGAAGCTCAAGATTTACTATATCCTCTCCAACACATCCACCGTCCGCTCGCTCACCACGCCGCCGGTGTTCACGGTGGACATAGGCTCTATCAGCAGCACGTGCACCTCTTCCGCCGCCACCGGCATGTGCTCCGTCCCGCGCGGGATGATGAGGAACTCGCCGGGGTTCAGCACATGGTCCGCGTCGCGGTAGCGGATCACCAGCCGCCCCTTCACCACGAAGAACATTTCGTCCTCGTGCGCGTGCGCGTGCCACAGAAACTCACCTTTGAGCTTCGCGGCCTTGATGTACGAGCCGTTCAGCTCGCCCAGCACCTTGGGGCTCCAGTATTCGATGAACTTCGCAAACTTCTCTTCCAGATTCACAACTGACATATCGTTTCTCCTCGTTGGCGTTTTGGGCGCTGGCGGACGGGTTTACGGCTTCGGCGCGTACCGGTCCGGCTGCGCGAAAAACGTGATGTCGGCGTAGCCCGCGTGGATTTTGCCCGAGTGCGGCACGCCGTCGGGGATATCATACCCGGTCGCCCTTTTGGCAGGCGCCCGGCACGCCGCCGATGACCAGGTCGATGCGGCCCGCCAGCACAAAGCCGACCTGCGCCGCGTGGGCGTTCTCCGGCAGGTCCGCGTCCTGCGCGAACGCCATGAATATGATCTGGTGGCTGCCGCTCTGGGACAGGTACGCGCTCACGCCATCGATGGGGATGTCCGCCGGCGGCAAAGCCGGCACGGGCGCGGGAAATATGGCCGGCATGGTGTCTCCTGACCGGGCGTGCGCCGCCCTACCGTATCTTCACGCCGAATATCTGCTGTCCGCGTGTGCCCACCACGATCATGTCGCCAAAAATCGCGGGAGAGGCCTCGATGTTGGTCTCCAGGCTGATGGTGTCCAGTATCTCGCCCTTCGCGCCGTCGATCAGGAACATGTTGCCCGCCGAATCGCACTGGATGATGTAGCCCTTGCCCCCGGGCGTGTAGACGGCGGCGGGCGAACTCCACGCGTAGTTGTCCATGGGGATGGACCACACCTCTTTGCCCGTCTGCCTGTCCAGCGCGGCCAGCACGCCGGAGCCCTTGTCAGGCGTCCGCGCGATGGGGTATATCACCAGATTGGACAGGTCGTGCCTGCCCAGCAGGCCGGTGGCTTCCACGCCGCCCGACACGCCGGACACCGTGTGGCAGTCGTACGGCTCCGACTCCCAGACGATCTCGCCCGTCGCGGCGTCGATCTTCCAGATGGGGATGGGGCCGCGGTCGTCTTTGTCAGCGGTGATGTGCAGCGAGGTGGAGATGTAGATGTACGCCGTGCCGTCCTCCATGGACTCCTCGAACAGCGGGGTGGAGTTGCTGTCGTCCCAGATGTCCTGCACCCATACCACCTTCATGGTGTTCACGTCGACGCACATCAGCTTGCCGCCGTTGTCCGACAGGTATATGTAGTTGCGCCATGCCACCGCGGAGGCTTCGAAGCCCCACCAGCGCGTGCCGGGCGCGTTGCCGGCGCTGTCGCTGTATTCCGGCGTGGTGTAGTTCAGCTTCACGGGCGGATCCGGGTTGACGGACAGCGTCCCCGCCTCCGGGTCATATTGCGTGTTCAGCTTCACCGTGTACAGGATGCCGTTCTCGCCCGGCTCGATCAGCGTATCCGTTCCGGCGTCGATGAGCGCGCTGGAGTCGTACGCGTGCCACGAGCGGTAAGCGTTGGGGTCCTTGCTGCCGTCGGGCAGGGTATATATCAGCGATTGGTCGATCAGGCTGTATATGCGGTATTTCACCTGGCCGTCCTCGGAGTCGGGCAGATTGTCCCCCTGTCCCACAAACAGCATGGGCGTGCCGTCCGGATACAGGCTGCACGTGCCCTTGATGGGTCCGCCGCCCGTCTTGATCGCGGGGCGCGTGGGCGTGCCGTCGCGCAGGTCCATAAAATAGATATTGCCGTCCAGGCACGCGTAGATCACCTCGACGAGGTCCGGGTCCGCCTTCTTCCCGTCGTCCAGGTTCATGATACGCCTGGTTTCTTCCGGCCATTTGACGATGAGCGGCTGGCCTGTCCACCCGCTGCCCGTCCAGTACCCTGAGCCGCTGCCTTTGGTGACGCTGCCGGTGGGCACGTCCCACACGGCTTCCAGCTTCTGCGCCGTCACCTCCGCGGCGCCGTAGGTGGGGCCCTCGCGGTAGCTGTTGCCCCGGAAGGTGATGACGCCCTCCATGCCGGTGTATTCAGCGCCTGTTCCGAAGCTGATGGGGTCGGGCCGCATGTATGAGTCGATGGCGGTGGCGCCTTCAAATATGCCGGATATCAGCCCGAATGCCTCAGGCGAGGTGTTCGCCGTGGCCGCCACGTTCATACTGAACGTCGGTTCGGGTGTGGGGGTGGGCGCCGCCGTGGCTGAGGCCGAAGGCGTGGCCCCGGGAGCGGGTATACCGCCGGGCCTCCCGAACAGCAGCACCGCGCCGACGGCCAGCGCCGCCAGAACGAGAACCACCAGCGCGAGCGTCACGGCAAGCCGTGTGCTGCGCCGTTTTCTGCGAACGGATACGTTCCGCCTGTTCATCCCTGGTTTCCTGCCGTAATATTTTCTTCCCGAATAAGCCAATATACCTTGTCCTTCCTGTGGTCTGCGTTTTCATACTACAACCATTATGTTGAAGGGGTCAAGGGAACAAAAGGTAAATACATAATGAGCACAGGCCCGTCACCCCGCATTCTTGTCGTTTTGTGTCGAAACCGTGCCAGTATTTTCTTGCGCAGCCGCCGCCCAGCCGTTATAATATGTGGTGACAGTATATGGGGCGTTGCGGGACAGCGGCATATTGTCCCCACACGGCCCAACACAGACGCAAACCTCAGGAGACATCATGTACAAGCACATTCTGTTTGACGCGGACAACACGCTGTTCGACTTTGACCACGCGGAGCGCAGCGCCTTCGGCCTGACGATGGACGCGTTTTCCGTGAGCTACGACGACGAGATATACAGCCGGTATTCGGCGGTGAACGCGCGGCTCTGGCGCGAGTTTGAGCAGGGCCTGCTGGACAGGGACGGGGTGCTGGTGCGCCGCTTCGAGATGATGTTTCCCGAAATGGCAGGGGCTGCGGCGGATATCAACAGCGCGTTCCAGCAGCATCTGGTGGCGCAGGCGGTGCTGCTGCCGCACGCGCTGGAGCTGTGCGAAAAGCTGAGCCGCGTGGCCGCGCTGTCCATCGTGACCAATGGGGTGGGCGCGTCGCAGCGCCGCCGGATAGAAGCCTCGGGCATCGCGCCGTATTTTCCGCGCCTGTTCATCTCGGAGGAGATCGGCGTCCCCAAGCCGGACATCCGGTTCTTCACCCATGTGCTGGACGCGCTGGGCAACCCGGACCTGGATTCGGTGCTGATCGTGGGGGATTCGCTGACGTCCGACATTCAGGGCGGCATGAACGCCGGGATCACGACGTGCTGGTTGAACCGCGGCGGCGCGCCGGTCCCCGCAGGCTACCGGCCGGATCACGTGGTGGGCAGCCTGCGCGAGCTGGAGGACATACTGCTGGCGGGATAAACGCCGGGCAACAGACATCAACAAACATGACGGGAGGACAGAGCCAATGGCGGAAACATATTTCGTATCGCTGGACATGAAGAGCGCGGCGGACCTGATCGACGACACGGTGCTGGGGGACAGCTTCACGGGCGAGCGCATCGACCAGTACAGCGCGGACGCGCCGGGCGGCGGCAGCCTGGTCATGCTGGTCTACGAGAAGAATTACATGCGCGCGGGCAACCGGCTGACGCTGACGGTGCTGCTGGACGACTACGCCGGCCATACGCGCGTGCACACCGTGAGCGGCGGCGGCGGCGAAGGGCTGTTCCGCTTCGACTGGGGCGCGGCGGAGGATTTCGAGAAGGTGGTGGCGGACGCGCTGGCGCAGTGGCGTCTGTAGGCAGACACAGACAAGGAGACAAAGGCTATGGGAGAGACTTTTTTTGTATCGCTGGATATGAGGGCCGCGATGGACATGATCGACAACGCGGTGGTGCGCGGCAGCATCACGGGGGAGCGCATCGACCAGTACGGGCAGGGGGCGCCGAATGGCGGCGGCTTTGTGGTGATGGTGTACGAGAAGCACTATTACCGCGCGGGCAACCGGCTGACGCTGACGGTGACGCTGGACGACTTCACGGGGCGCACGCGCGTGCACTGCGTGGGCGGCGGCGGGGGCGAGGGCCTGTTCCGCTTCGACTGGGGCGCGTCCAAGAGCTTCGCGAACGTGGTGCAGGATGCGCTGGCCCCGTGGCGGGTGTAGCGCGCTGCCGCATTGGTCGCGGATATGTATCCACCAAAGGGCTGACAGGGCGAAGCCCTTTCTTATTACGGGGTCCCCAAAAAGCGAAGCTTTTTAGGGGTGTGGTTGCGTGAACAGACACCGGGATGGCTGAAAACGCCCGGCATTAGTCTGTTAATATAATCCGAAGCGGGCGGATTTCGGCGTCAGGCAAGGCGCTTTTTCGCAGGCATAGTGGCGCTATGGCAAGAAAAAGCAACACGGCATGGCGCAAAAAGACATTGGAAGATGTCCGTTGAGCGTTTGTGTTTACAGACCCTAAAAATCCTTTGGAATTGTCTGGAACCTGTGTTAACATGATGATATATCCCCATATATAAATCGGCTTCACTGATATCATTCACTCGGGCATTGGAGGGCGACAGATGAAAAGACTGCTGGTGCTGGCGATAGCCGCGGCGCTTGTGTTCACCGTATTTCCCGCTGTTTCGTATGCGGGCATATCTGACAGCGAGACCCGCATCGGGCTGGAAGGAGAAACACCAACGCCGCCGCCTGCTGAATCGACCACGCCGCCCCCGTCTGACCCGCCTCCGGCGACACCCGAACCGCCCGCATCGCCCGCCGAACCGACGCCTGTACCGCCGACTGCGCCGCCGGAACCCACTCCCACGCCGGGGCCGACAGTCTCTATCAGCATCAGCCCCGGTTCATATGAATTATTCTTAGGAGAAACCGGCCAGTTAACGCCGCATGTTTCTCCCGCGGGGGACTATCAGGTGCTTTGGCGCAGTTCCGATACATCCATCGTCGCCGTCAGCCAAAGCGGGGCCATTACCGCAAGAGGCATCGGGACTGTGACGATCAGGGCCCAGATCAACAACACCGCTGTGTACGCGACCTGCAGTGTGACGGTGAAAAAGGAATCTGTCAGCGCTGTTGACATCAGTGGCGCCTCGACAACGATGAAGATAGGCAATAGTCGGCAGGTATACGCCTGGACGCAGCCGTCGAGCGTTACGGCTGAGGTGACATGGTCCAGCAGCGACTCTGCCGTATTGACGGTGAGGAAAAACAGTCCGCAGAGCGCGACGGTGACAGCGGTCGGGGCTGGCCGGGCGACACTCACCGCCACGGCGGACGGCGTTTCCGACCGAATTTCTATCACCGTGAGCGCGTCGGGGGCTTCCGCTGACGCAACGCCCAAGCCCGCGGCGTCGGCAGCGGCTTCAGCCGCACCGTCCGCTTCGGCCGCGCCTTCGGTGTCGGTGTATGCCGAGCAGCCGGTGAGGCCCAGCGCCGAGCCGGAGGACCTGGCTGCGGCAGGGGACGGGCCCATGGCATGGGCGAATATCGAGACGATGATCGCGGACAAGCCGTCCGGCGTGTACCGCATACAGCTGCCGGAGGACACGGCGATTCCGCTGTCCGTTCTGAGCGCGCTGGCGTCGCGGGAAAGCGCGCTGGAGATCGACCTCGGCGGCTATACCTGCACGATCGATTCGTACCAGCTGGGCGATATTCCCGCCGAAGGCGGCCCGATCGAGATCGGGATGACGATGGAAATGGACGCGGCGATGTCCGAAGCCGCCGAGGGACATGACGTTTACCAGCTGCACTTCGCGCACAGCGGCAGCCTGCCGGGCCGTTTTGTCTACCGGTTCCCCGCGGCAGACAGCCTGCCGGGCGATACGCTGTACCTGTATTATCACGACGAGGGCGGGGCGGCTGTCGAAGGGCTGCAGAGCGCGGTGGTGGACGATAAGGGCTGGGTGGCGTTCGGGTTCGAGCATTTCTCGGATTACTTTGTGTCTGAGACGGTGATTGAGGGCGCGGTGAACCACTTTGAACAGGCGGCGGCGACCCCGCCGGAACAGCCAAAGGAAAAGCAGGGCAGCCTCGCTGTGATGGCCGGTTTTTTGTACAAGGCCACCGCGGCAGCGGTGGGGGAAATATGGTGGCTGATCCCGATATTCGGGGCGGGGGTTTGCACTGTCGTGCTGGCGCTGGCGCTCACGGGAGCCCGGAAGAACGCCGGGCCCGGCCGGGGCTCAATGCCGGGCGGCGCGCGCATGATGCCTCCGGGCGGACCTGGAACGTTTTGACGCGTACGGCAGGACAACAATGAAATCCCGGCGGCTTGGCTGCGGTCCGGATACCTGCGGTGTCCGGCTTGCGGGGATTTTGCCATATTTTCAAGCGCATAAGAAACCAGGATTCAGGGAATTTTCCAAAAACGGGCTTCTAACGTAAAAACCACGCCTGACCGGCTGTTATTCCGTTGCCTTTTCTGCTATGATATGGATATTCAATACAATAAAATATTGCGGAGGATATATGAGCGGCGGGGATCTGTGTGAAGAGATTTTGGGCGAATATGTCATGGCGGCGCACTGTGTGCGGGTTTTGAGCTACTCCGTGGATTATGACGCGTGCGAGATGCGCATCTGCACGGACCAGCAGGGCAAAAGGCTGGAGCTGCGCTTTGAGGCACTGCTGGCGCACCACTTTGACCATGCGGGCAGCCGCAACGTGATCTACGACGTGGCGACCATGCCTCTGGATGATTTTGTAACTTCCGAGCGCAAGCTGCTGACCCGGACGCTAAGATACGGCTTTCCGCTGAATGAGGGCAAAGGGGTGGACGAACTTCGCCTATACCTGAAAGAGCAGGGGTACAGCGTGTTTGTCATCCGCGCGTCCGTGGGGATGTGCGGCTTTGTGATCGCCAAGCGACTGGTGCTCGAGGAGGCGTCCGCATGACGGGCGGGCAGGGCACGCTGTCCATACGCCTGGACGCGGCGGTGCTGGACTGCCCGGATGTCGCCGCGCTGTCTTATTTCTACGCGCGCCTGCTGGGGTGGACGCCCACATACGATGAGGACGACGAATGGGTGGACCTGTCACCGCCAGGCGGCGGCGTGAAGATCGCTTTCCAGAAAAACGAGGCGTATGTACGGCCCGTTTGGCCGGAGGAGCCGGGCGCGCAGCAGCAGATGGCGCACCTCGACTTCATCGTGCCGGACGCGGCACAGCTGGAGCAGGCCGTGCAGCACGCGCTGGCCTGCGGTGCGACGATGGCAGCCACACAGTTTTCGGACAGATGGGCGACGCTCATCGACCCGGCGGGCCACCCGTTCTGCTTTGTGCTCGGGTAAGCATTTGATCATCAGCCGCATTGCGGCTTCATTTTTATTAGGAGGAAACACATGAAAGGTCTGGCGGGAAAGGTCGCCATTGTGACAGGGGCCGGCCGCGCGTTTGCGGCTGTCGCAGCCGTTTTGCTGGTCATGGCGCTGCTTGTTTCCTGCACCGCGGCGAACGAGCAGGCACAGCCGGAAGCGCCGGAGACGGCATCCGATTCACCCGCCCGGATGACCGAGCCGCCGTCTGTTGCCACGGCGGATGGGACGGCGCCGACGGAAACGCCGGAGACGGTCTCCGAAAATGCCATCATCGTCAGCGACTTTGTCCGATATTCGCTTTCAATGAGCTTGCAGGAGGGTCTGTCGCTGTACTTTGTTTTGGATGATATCCGGAGCGCTACCGTGAGCTGTGAGCAGGGTGTGCTGCTGACGTATGCCGATGGTTTTCAGACCGGCGTGAGCTCAGCCACGATTCCGGGCGAGGAGATAGCCGGTCAGGAGGAAGATGATCCGCTGCTGTACTGGCTGCCCTCGAATCTGGAGAGTCACATACCCAGCACAACAGTCAAGGTGGACGCGACGGATACCGGCGGCAAACGATACCACCAGACATTGCGCATATCGCTTTACGGGATCAATTATTGGATGTTCGATGTGCCGGACAGGAATATCGAAGCCCTGTCCACCCCCTCTTCCGCCCTGTACAAGCAGGGGAAAGAAAGCACGGAGCTGTATCCCCAGGACCCGTACTACGCAGAGCTCGTGGACTTTACGGTGCAGCGCATCGCCGATCTGCCCTATGCGGACGACGCCGCGGTCATGATGGACAACGAGGACGTGGCGGCGTGGAAGGATCAATACGACTGGGTGGAGCTGTATTATCCTGAAAAGCACCTGTCCGGCGTGTTTATGGGCGGGAACGAGGGCATGGAGCTGATGCCGTATACCCGCATACTCATGTTCACCAGCGTAGAATTTTCGAATGCCGCGCTGTTCTACAACGCCGATGAGGAAAGCTATTCCCGGCCTGTCCAACTGGCCAGATGGGCTGACGACGTCCGGCAGGCCGTGTTCGAAAAGGCCGCTTCGGGCACGGCGGAGTAGAATGGCGTCCGCCTGACGATGTGCGCTCGGCCTCTCCAGCAGCACGGGACGGTGACAGCCTTCCCGTGCGCGGATATCAGATTTGTTTTATACCTGCTTTGTGTATGCTATAATTTCCCTATGGAGCAACAACCCGCAAGCCGATGCGCCTGCCAGATTACGATTACGCTCAGAACGGGGCGTATTTTGTGACGGTCTGCACGGATGGGAGGAAGAATCTTTTCTGGAATGTAGGGGCGACCTGCGGTCGCCCGCAAGACGATTCTCCTTTATCCTTAATTGGCAAAATGGTTGATACGGAAATCAAAAGAATTGGTGATATTTATGATAATGTGTCCATAGACAAATATACCGTCATGCCAAACCATATCCATATGATCATCATCATTGACAGCGGACCTATCGGGCGACCAGAACCCGGGGCCCCCAAAAAGCATAGCTTTTTGGGGTGGGAGAACGCCCCTACGGTATCCCGAATTATACAGCAATTTAAAGGTGTAATATCAAAGAAGGCTGGTTTCCCTCTCTGGCAGCGTTCCTTCCACGACCACATCATCCGTACCGGGCAGGAATATGCCGAAGTTTGGAACTGCATCGACATCAACCTACTGAAATGGGACACGGACAGGTATTATACACGATGATCTCATGAAACTGCAGCGAACGTTACGAGGGGTTCCGTATTGTCCGCACACAACGACACAGAACATAAGAATGTAGGGGCGAACTGCGGTCGCCCGCGATATGCCATGGCTATTCCGCGGGCGGGATATCGAGGAACACCGCGTCCTTGCAGGTTTCCTCGGCCCGCCTTAAAGTCCATTCGTTTTTGTACAGGATGACCGGCCTTTGCAGATGGTCCTCAACGATCCGCGCGTTGTCGGAGATGCCCAGCATCTCGTTCGTGACGCGCTTGGCCTTCACCCACCGGGCCAGCGTATAGGGGAGGTGTTCGATCACGATGTCCACGCCGTATTCATACTTCATCCTGTACGTGAGCACCTCAAGCTGAAGCACGCCCACCACCCCGATGGTCAGCGTTTCCACGCCCAGATTGGGCTGCTTGAACACCTGGATCGCGCCTTCCTCCGCAATCTGGTTGATCCCCTGGAGGAACTGCTTTCTGCGCATGGCGTCCGGCGTGCGGACACGCGCAAAATGCTCCGACGGGAACATGGGGATGCCTTCGAACCGGAAGGTCTCTTTGCTTTCGCACAGCGTGTCGCCGATGTTCAGCAGCCCGTTGTCCACAATGCCGATGATATCCCCGGCGAACGCCTCTTCCACCGTCGTTTTCTCCTGCGCGAAGAACTGCTGCGGCTGCGACATGCGCAGGGTCTTGCCGGTCCTTTCGTGGAAAACCTCCATGCCGATCTCGAACCGGCCGGAGCAGATTCGGATAAAGGCGATGCGGTTGCGGTGGGCCGGGTCCATGTTGGCCTGAATCTTGAACACAAAACCGGAAAATTCGCCGCTGTCCGGCGCGACAGGGCCCTTGGTGCTGCTCTTGCTGCCGGGCGAGGGCGCGAGGCCCACAAATTCGTCCAGAAACTGCTTGACGCCAAAGTTGGTCATGGCGCTGCCGAAAAACATGGGGGTCAGGTTGCCGTTCTGAACCCGTTCCAGGTCGAATTCGTCGCCCGCGATATCCAGCAGCTCGATATCCTCGCACAGCTTGCCGTACAGGCGCTCGCCCAGCAGGTTCCGGCAGGCGTCGTCCTCCAGAGAAACGCTCTGCGATTTGACCATCTGAGAGCCATGGCCCTCCGCCTCGAAAAGCTCGATGCGCGAGTCCTTGCGGCTGAACACGCCTTTGAACAAGCCGTCCTCACCGATCGGCCAGTTCATGGGGCAGGAGCGTATGCCCAGCGTCTTTTCGATCTCGTCCATCAGCTCGAACGGGTTTTTGCAGAACCGGTCCAGCTTGTTGACGAACGTAAAGATCGGAATGCCGCGCATCCGGCACACGTGAAAAAGCTTTTTGGTCTGCGCCTCAACGCCCTTGGCCCCGTCGATCAGCATCACGGCGCAATCCGCCGCCGCCAGCGTCCTGTAGGTGTCCTCGCTGAAATCCTGATGGCCGGGGGTGTCCAGTATGTTGATGCGGTTGCCGTCATAGTCAAAAAACATCACGCTGGATGTCACGGAAATGCCTCTTTGCTTTTCGATCTCCATCCAGTCGGACACGGCATGCTTGGCGGCCTTGCGGCCCTTGACCGTGCCCGCCAGCCGGATCGCGCCGCCGTAGAGCAGCAGCTTTTCCGTCAGCGTGGTTTTCCCCGCGTCCGGGTGCGATATGATCGCAAAAGTTTTCCGGCGGGAAACCTCTCCCGCAATGTTGCCTGATGTACCGATACGCCATTCTCCCCTCTGTCGCGCAAGCCCGTCTGCCACGCTTATTCCTGCAAAAAAACAGAAGCTCATCTTAAGAACTTCCATTCTGAAAGCTGTTCAACTCCGCTATTATACAGGACTTGAACTTTTGCGTCAAACGTGATCTGAATGGCTTTACATGCTTTTTTTCTTGCCGGTTGACGCCCGTCTGCCAGCGCGGGAAACGAACTTCATTAAGGACGTCGATCCATGGTTAAAGAAAATGAATGGAATGAACGCAAGCTATGAAAAATCCGGACGCGCAAAAGGGGGAGTGGCTGCTTGAGTGCATATACGGGACGTGATCACCGAACGGGGGCGGGATGCCGGGCAAAATCCATGCAAAGCCGGGAACGGCCGCTGACCGTTCCGCGGGCTGCATATATGGCAAACACAATGCGTTATGATGTGATATTCTGCTTCATCGCCTGCAGTTGATGCAGGTTGGCGGCGGGATAAGACATGATGACGTCGGACATCTCATACCAGCCCTTTCTCCGGCTGATGAACCGGGCCGCCCGCAGGGCGCCCTCGGAGAAGGCCCGCCTGGAAAACGACTGGTGCGAGATGACGATCTCCTCGTTCTCTCCGGCAACCATCACCTCGTGGATGCCGATATGCCCGCCGGCCCGCACCGAATTGATCGGAATGTCGTGGTCATAGTCCTCGCTGAGTTCATTTTCCAGCGCCTGCGATATGATCTTCGCCGTTCCGGAAGGAATATCCGCCTTTTTGCTGTGATGGGTCTCTGTGATCTGAAAATCATAGAACGGCAGGGACTGCGCAATGACCTTGAGCGCCTCGATCAGCACATTAACACCCAACGTCACGTTCGGGGCATAAACGAGCCCGAAGCTTTTGTCCTTCGTGAGGCCCTTCATCCATAACAAGTCCTCGTCCGAGAATCCGGTCGTGCAGACCACGGCGGGCACGCCAAAGTTCTTGCACGCCGCCAGCAGCACTTTTGACGCCGTCGGGTTGGAGAAGTCGATGACGACATCGACAAACCTGTCTTTGAGCAGCCGCGCCGCTTCGGTGACCTCCAGGGCCTCTATGCCCAGACGGTCGACATGCGACAAAAGACCGATGTCCTTGCCCTGCCGCTCGCTGCCGACCCTGCAAAAGCCCGCGGCCACGCGCATGTCCTTTTCTTTTTCCACAATCGTCCGGATCAGTTCTGTACCGGCTCTTCCAATTCCGCAAATCGCCACATTCAACATTGCCTGATACCTCCTTGTATGGGATGGCTGTCCCGAAACACCTCCGAATGCATCTCTTCTTTGTATTTTTTCAGCGGCGTCTTTATGACTCCGCAAGCCGTATCGCAAGACCTTCCATTTGGGTCCGGGAAATCAAAAAACGCCTACATAAAATGTAAGCGCAATCAAACCACAAGATATTCAATATATCTCCTCTCATGCGCTTACGAGATTAGCTGCCGGGTTCGGGTTGAAAGGTACCCTACCGAACAATTCGGATTCACCCCAATAATGGTTCTCCCGCTCTTCAAAATGAAGATTCAGCTATTTGCTTATTAATGTCATTATAACGGCCGTTTGGCGATATGTCAAATGAATCCGGCACATTTCTACGCAAATTTCCAGAAAAAAGTTCGTTGCCCCGTGGGCCAAAGAAGATGATGTTATCAGCGCAAGCTTGAAAACTGCCCGAAGGAGAGCGGGAATTCATGCCCGCCGACGAGAAATGGCCTGATAGCGGCATACCTTAATAAAACAACCGGAATAAAACAACCGGGCGAGATGCTCGGCGGCCATCGTATAAGAAGGATATAATGCTTTCATGAGCATCAGGGAACGCGCCAAAAAACTGAGGACGGACATACCCGCGGTGTTTCTCGCGCTGAAGCGCAAGGACACGCCGCTGGCCGCCAAGATTGCCGCGGGCGTCACGGTGGCGTACGCCCTGTCGCCCATAGACCTGATCCCCGATTTTATTCCGTGCTGGGATATCTGGACGGCGTGATCATACTGCGCGCGCCGGTGGCGCTCACGGTGCGGCTGATTCCCAAGGAGACGATGGCGGCGTGCCGCAGAGAGACCGAAGGGTTCTGGAACAACGGCAGGCCGAAAAGATGGTATTACGCGATCCCCATCGTCCTCGTCCGGCTGCCGATCGTCTGTCTGATCGTCCGGGCGATATGGCTGTAAAAACGACCGCTGCGGGGAACCCGTCCCCAAAGCCTGCAAAGGCTGACGGGAGTGAAACGCTACCGCATATTCGGGTCGTTCGCGGACGGCGGCTGCGCCTGCATATCCTGGTGCGTCTGCTGCATTTGCTGATGCTGGATATCGTCCATCATCCGCTGGTGCGTCTGGATATCGCGCTGGACCTGCTCCTGAAACTGGCGCTGCTGCATGTCCTGCATGAAGGTATCGTCCGTCCGGGCAGGGCCTGTGCCGGACGAACGCGACGATGTTGCCACGTAAATGCCGATAATGACGATAGCGACCATGCCAAAGAAAAGGATCGCAACGAGTGTAAAGACATCAATACCCGTGAAAAACGGCAATGCATTTCCCATGATACAGCCCCCTCGCATTTGATGATTCCCGACAATTCAATAATAGTATAGCACGCCATGCAAAATCCGTCTAATCCGTGAAACGATCTGCATCATTCGCGCTGCCAGAAATATTCCCTTTGATGGCAGGTGATCGGGCAATCGCCGCGAGCCGCATTCACCGGGACGATCTGTCTCTGCTTCGGTGGGGGGGGAATGCCGTTATCCGGATCTGCTTTGCGGACGTGAGAAAACGGTTTGATATGCCGAAGTGCCGAATGGCTTGCGGTGCGCGGGGGTGCCGGAATACCGGATGATGTGTGGACAGCGGGGTAAAGGCACAGGACGAGCGCATCGGTGAGGCGGCGGGGCATGGCCGCGCCGGAACAGCGGCAGCAGCAAACGCTTTCAACAGTGGTCTGGGATACAATTCAATCGAAACGGTATTGTGTAATATTAAGTAAATATAAGAAGCCTCTCGGGATAAGGCATTGAGGGAATGAACAACCGGATTATGGCGGAATATCAGTAAAAACGTGTCTGGATATTCCGGATAATGAGGCAGGGGAATCGACGGAGAAGCAACGGGGCATTGGACTAAGAAAGTGCCGATTTGAAAAAACGGTTCGATATCACGGTGCGCCGGAAAAACGTTTCTACAGGCAGCCGGACAGGCGGGCTGCGGAGGATGCTGATGCCGTCTGGGCGGGGACGGTGTGTTCAACCTCTTCGGGGCACGCGTGCCGCGCTCGGCAGAATGCGTGCAATCATTGCCGTTATCGCGAATGTCTGCTGTGTTCAGGCGGTCCCGGCAAAGGCGTCCTGCTGCGGACACCGGACAAGCCCGTCGACGATGCGCCAAAAAGACCGTCCGCATGGAACGGAAGGGCGTGCGTGCCTGACGCGCTACATCATCCGCGGGCACATGACGACCACCTGATACGGCGTCGTCTGCGGCGGGATGCTGCGTGTTGTGGGACCATATACCACCGCGAGGTCCCGGTTCTGCAGCTTGCCGGTGAACGGCTGCCCGTTCTCCAGCACCACCGACGTGTTCGGACCGATGTTAAGCTTCAGGTCGCCGTCGCTGCTGACGAGGCCCGTACCGAAGTAGTCCACCGCCACCTGCCGCCGCGGGGTCGTCTTCGCCATCACCAGCGCCTGATATTGCGGGGGATAGATCATCGGCACGGGCGCCGCCGCGTCGTAAAAGCCCGCCACCGTGTCCCCGCGGGACACCATCGCGTGATCAACAAAATATGTATCCGGCAGCACCACAAAGTTCGCGGTATGGCCCTGCCTGTCCGTCAGCGTCATCAGCTTCACGCAGCCCGCCGCCTCGTTGTTGTCCCAGAAATCCCTGACCGCCGTCACCGTGCCGGTGAAAGACCCATAAACGCCCATATTGTCTCCCCTTTGAAAGATCGGATTCCATACATCATATGAAACAGGAATGCGTTTTGCTGCCGGGAGACGGCGAAACCGGACGCTATGGTTTGCGTGCCATGGGCATATCCGTATGCCGTTTCTGCGTGCCGGTGATCCAGAGGAACACGAGGCGGACGAACAGGACGATCGCGAACATGACGAGGAAGTGGAAGAACACGTTCCAGTTGTGGAATTTCAGCGCGCCCACCAGCATGTATACCGGAAAGACGGCGAAGTTCAAAAACGCGGTGCCAATGGCGGTCCACAGCATATAGCCCTTCCACGAGGAGGTGTATTGCTGCGCCAGCATGACGATGATGGGGGAGATGGTGATGCTGGTGCTGAATATGCTGACCGAAAACGGCATGATCCTCACGGTATATTCCGCCAGCCCCAGCATGCTGCCCAGCACGAGGCCGTTCAGGCTTTTCGCGACAGCCGCCAGCGACCCGATGAGCAGCAGCTCGGTAGCGCGCCGCCTGTCCAGCAGCTTCAGCCACACCGCGTAGAATACGATGAGCACGGCGACCTGAAGAAACCACCCCAGGGTGAAGACCTCGTCGCTCAGCCAGTGCTGTATGGACAGCTGCGAATATTCCCTCAGTTTTTCGTAAAGCATCCTTTTAATCCTTTCCATCCGAAGGCTGGTATTATTATTTGCAGTACGACTGAAACGATACGAAAAGGCTCACTGCAGGCCTCCTGTGCGATGAAAAGACGGCGGCCATGAAAGCGGCGTATTTGGTAATCCGCGCACGCCTGTTCATTCCCGCCAAGGCGGGCGGTACGAAAGAATAAACTCTGCTTGACAACCTCTTCCAGCCATGGTATTATAAATACGTATCAAATGTATTGAATTGAACTCACATGTTTTTGTAAGTCATTCTTTCGATGATGATTTACAAAAGCATGTGTTTTTATTTGTACAGGGTACGAAATAACAGGAGGTATCGGAATGTATAACGGTATTGTCAAATGGTTCAACGCGGATAAGGGATTTGGATTTATTGCCAACGACGAAGGCGGGGAAGATGTTTTTGTGCATTTCTCGTCTATTGTGACTGACGGATTCAAATCACTGACGGAAGGCCAGCGCGTCACCTTCGGTATTGAGCAAGACCCGAGAAACGGACGGTTCAGAGCCGTCAACGTTTGCCCGGCATAACGTCAAAACGCAGGACGGCGCGGCCTGCGAAGGGCCGCCCGTCTTATTCTGCTTCTGAGCGATCGTGCAAAACGAGCAAATATAACGATTGGTTGTGCAAGTTTTTTGAAAGATATTTTATCTGCCATTTTCACTGGTTATTCTCCCGGCAATTTCGGCCTCGGCGGTGAAACCTTTCTATGGGAGGATTTAAGATCTCACTTTCTGGCGATACCCGACATCGATTCGGAAGAAGCATTCTCAAGAGAGTTTTGCAGCACGTTCAAAACACTGACGGGCGTTTCAATAAAGTCAAAGTCATTTGTGTTTATAAACAGGTATAATCTCGGCGGCATGTCGGGCGGCATGGTGGACCCGTGGAACTGGGATACCGTCATCCTTCCGGGCATGGTGGGCCGCTACAAAAATTACAGGGATGCGCATTGAGGGCCCGGTCATAGACGGCCCCGGCCTGAACATCTATTGAATTTTGACGCGCAAAATGAAGACGGGCATCGCAGCCGTTGTAATTTGCGTGCTATTATTGTATTCTGGAAATACTGACGAATAAGGAGGCCGCATGCCAAGCCCGTTAAGTGTGTTGGTACGAGAGGAGATACGGCTGTTAAAGCCGTTTATAGGCCGGATGAGCATTCCCAGGGCGCGCGCGTTTCAGGACGTGATGGGCGAGATGGGGGCGAAGTCCGTGGCGGGACGGGTGGCTTTCGAGCCGGTGGAGTTGGACGGCTTCGAGACGTGCTTCGCGCTTCCGGAGGGCGAGCCGGACCCGAAGCGCGTGGTCCTGTACCTGCACGGCGGCGGGTATGTGGCGGGCAACCTCAAATACGCGCGCGGCTTCGCGGGCATACTCGCGGACCACACGCGGCGGCGCGTGCTGGCCGTGGCCTACCGCCTCGCACCGGAGCATCCGTTCCCGGCGGCGCTGGACGACGCGCTGGCGGCCTACCGCTATCTGCTGGACGCGGGCTACGACGCGGCGCATATCTCCTTCGCGGGGGAGTCCGCCGGAGGCGGCCTCATCTTCTGCCTGTGCCTGAGGCTAAAGGAGCTGGGCCTGCCGCTGCCCGCCGCGCTGGTGGGCATCTCGCCGTGGACCGACCTCACCTTCGGCGGCGCGTCCTACAGGGCCAACGCGAAGAAGGACCCGTCGCTGTCCGAGAAGGTGCTGCGCACCCATGCCAAAGCCTATGCCGACGGACAGCAGACGAACCCGCTGGTGTCGCCGATATTCGGGGACTTAGGCGGTATGCCGCCGTCATTGCTGCTGGCGGGCGGCAACGAGCTGCTGCTGGACGACGCGGTGACGCTGGCCACGTGCCTGGCCGGCAGCGGATGCCGCTGCGAGCTGGACGTGGAGGAAGGGCTGTGGCATGTGTACGTGTTGTTCGGCATCCCCGAGGCGCGTGCGGCCATGGGAAAAATCGCATCATTTCTGGAGTTATGGGGATGACACAAGAAACAACAGCCGGTCACAAAAAGTGGATGAAGCTGGACAACGCGGCGAAGATATACCCGGCGGCCAAGCGGCGCAACTGGAAGGCGCTGTTCCGCCTGTCCGCCACGCTCACCGAGCCGGTTGACCCCGCGGTGCTGGTGGAGGCGCAGCGGTCCACGCTGGCGCGCTTTCCCGGCTTTGCGCTGAAACTCAAGCGCGGCGTGTTCTGGTATTATCTGGAGCACAACGAGGGCGGGCCTGTCGTCGCGCCGGACGGGCCGTATCCGTGCGCGCCCATGGACTTCGATGAAAACGGCGGCTTCATGTTCCGCGTGCGTTATCACGAACGGCGCATCGCCGTGGAGATATTCCACGTGCTGACGGACGGCAGCGGCGGCCTGTGTTTCCTCAAAACGCTGGTGGCCGAATATCTGCGCTTAAAGTACGGCGCGCAGATACCGCGCGGCTGCGAGATACTCGACTGCTCGCTCCCGCCTTCGCCCGGCGAGACGGAGGACGCGTACATCAAATACGCGCGCAACGTGGGGCGGTCCCGCAGGGAGCCGGACGCGTATTATCTGAGAGGCACTGACGAATCGGACGGCTTCGTGCACATCATCGACGGCATGATCCCGGCGTATGAGGTGCTCTCGCGCGCGAAGGAGAAGGGCGTGTCGCTGACCGAATACCTGACCGCCGTGCTGATCATGGCGATCGACAGGATCCAGCGCAAGAAGGTGCGGCACGAGAAGAGTCTCAGGCCCGTCAAGGTCTGCATCCCCATCAACCTGCGCAGCTTTTACCCCACCAACACCCTTCGCAACTTCGCCAGCTACGTGAACCCCGGCATCGACCCGCGCTACGGCGTGTACAGCTTCGACGAGGTGCTGTCCGCGGTGCACCATTACATGCGCGCCGAGGTGACGGAGAAGCTGCTGAACGCCAAGATATCCACCAACGTGCGTTCCGAGTCGCTCAAAGTGCTGCGCTTAACGCCGCTGTTTTTGAAGAATATCGCGATGAAGCTGACGTTCTACCGCGTGGGCGACAGAAAATCCACCTCCAGCATCTCGAACCTCGGGCTGGTGAAGCTGCCGGACGAGATGGCGCAATATGTGACGCGGATGGATTTCATCCTGGGGCCGCTGTCGCGCAACAGGGTGGTGTGCGCCGCGCTCACGTACAACGGCGAGCTGATCCTCAACTTCACGCGCACCATCAAGGAAAGCATGGTGGAGCGCGAGTTCTTCCGATATCTTGTAAAGCTGGGCGTGCCGGTGAAGGTGGAGAGCAACGAGAGATGGTAAACAGCTTGGGCGAGAATTGTGGGTTGGGCCAAGCCTGAAAGGATAACGATATGTCGTACTGTGTGAACTGCGGCGTGGAGCTGGCTGACAGCGAAAAACGCTGCCCCCTGTGCCACGTGGAAGTGACGAATCCCAAAGCGCCGTGGGCGGAGCCTGCGGAGCGCCCGTATTCGCGCCACGTGGACACCCTCATGAAACGGATAGACCGGCGCTACTTCGCGACGCTGACCGGGCTGCTGCTGACCATTCCCTGCATCATCACGATGTTTCTGGACATTATTTCGGGCGGCGGGCTGACATGGTCGGCCTACGTCATCGGCGCGGTGGCGCTCATCTATATATTCGTGCTGCTGCCATTCTTCTTCAAGAGGCGCCATCCGGTGATATTCCTGTCGGCAGACTGCGCGGCCACGCTGCTTTACCTGCTGTTCATCGAGACCGTGAACGGCGGCGACTGGTTTCTGGGGCTGGGCCTGCCGATTACGGTGGCAGCCAGCATCTGCGTCATCGTCCCGGCGTTGCTGTTCACCAAAAAGACGCTCTCCATCATTGTCAAGGCGGGTGCGATACTCTTCGCTGTCGGCGTGTTCGTGGTGTGCGCCGAGGTATTCATCAGCCTGAACGCGTTTGGCGAAGTCCGGTTTGCCTGGTCGCTTTTCGCGCTGATACCCTGCGCGGTGCTGGGCGTGGTGGCGATGGTGCTGGAGCACCGGCAGAACTTCAAGGAGCGCGTCAGGAAACGGCTGTTTTATTGAACGGGCGGGTTTAAGAAAAGCGGGATTATTTGAAACGGCTAAAAGCCGTTTTTTTATGACTTGTCGAACAAGAAATGAATACGGCTTGTTATGCATAATTATATCTGATCATACCATTTCTTGATATGGAGTGGAAAGGTTTAGTAAAGAAGCGTGAAATAATATATAGATTGCGAGTATTTCTTGTAAACATCACGTAAATCAAATATAATTGACTTAATTTCAGGCTATTTAACGAATGGCATCAACAAGGCTATGGATGGTGGAATGAAAAAGAAGATAACGGCCCTGGTGCTGACCGGTTTGGTGCTTGCAGCTTTTTTGTTATTATCCGGGTTTACGGGAGGGGACAACGTTGCCGCCCTTCTTGGTGTGGATCAGGGGAAAAAAGCAGCCAGACTCTCCGGTATGATGTATGACCAGAGTGAAATGGAAAACATCATGGTACATCGGGTTTTATCTGATATCGTTAAGTTGGACGAAATACGTTTTGACAACATGCCACTGATGTATGACGCGTCGTCGTCCAGCTATTTTTATGTTTGGGCAGGGGCCGATGAAACCGATCCGGTGGTGACTTATTCCGCGCCGGAGGGCATCTGGCTGGCGTTCGCGGAGGGCGGATTTTCAGCCGAAGCCGTGAGGGCAAACCGCAGGCTGACCTTCTTGGCGTATACCGAAGCTCAATACTGCGTTTACCAGCTTGTTTTCACCACGCTGCCTGTGATGTCACTTGCGGCCGACAGTGAAATCAGCGACACGGACACATTGACAAAAATGACCTTGGTGGACGGGGCGTCGGTGACGACTTCGCTGGCCAGTGTTCATATACGCGGCGCTTCGAGCCGGTTGTATCCAAAAAGCTCGTATAAAATGGAGTTGATCGAATCGCGTAACGGGCAGTATATCAATAATGATGAAAATCTGTTGGGCCTGCGCAATGATAACGACTGGATACTATATGCGCCGTATAATGATCCGGAGAATATGCGCGCCCTGCTGGCCAATCAGCTGTGGATGGATTTTGGCGCGCGGAACAACAGCTTTGAAATATGCGGCGGCGCAGACGGCCGGTTCATAGAGCTGTTTGTCAACGGCAATTATGCTGGCTTGTATGTGCTGATGTATCCGATAGACAAAAAACAGGCGGAGCTAAAGGCCAATGATGACCCGAATCTGAGCGAGTATGTGTACCGGTCTATATCATATGTCGAGACCACAGAGCTGGATTTTCTGAATGCGGCGGACAGCAATATCGCGGGGGCATATGAGCTGAGGCTGCCGAAGGATGCGCCGGTCTCCTGGACAAAATGGCAGCCGCTCGCCAGGATATTGAGGCTTGCCAAGTCCGCGCCGGACGAGGAGTTCGCCGCCACCGTGTTTCAACTGGCGGAGCGGGCCAATATGATCGATTTCTGGCTGTTCAGCAACGCAACCTGTGCTGTGGACAACAGCGACAAGAATGTAAATTATATATTCAAAAGGCGCGGGTACTCCTATGTGATGCTGGTAGCGCCCCAGGATCTCGACCAGACATGGGGGAACATATGGGTGGAAGGGTCGCCCCTGATGACTGAAGTGCAGGCTGATATTCTGGATACGGCCGTGCTGGCGGACGTTTTGATGCGGCGTGCGATCACGCTCAATGTGGATGGCGTATGTCAGGAGGCCGCGCAGCGCTGGTGGCAGCTGCGTGCGGGCGTATTGTCCAACGAGGCCGTGCTGTCCAGGGTGGATGCATATGAAGCGGAGGTGTTTGGCTCCGGCGCGATCCTGCGGGATCAGACGCGCTGGCCGCAGGGCGCCTGTGCGCCGGACGCGGAGACGTTCAAAGAGTACGTGATCCAGCGTCTCGCGTTTATGGACAATCTGATGGAAAGATGCAACAACAATGAACTGACTCTGCAGTGATGGCGTGCCGTTCCGATATGCCTTTTCTGTCATTGGTCTAAATAAGAATTTTCCCCGGTCATACCTTGTACCGTTAAGTTTCCATAACTGGTTAAGTTGGATTTATGCACAGGCGCAACTGATTTTTCGCACCGCAGGGAACGGACTCCCATGCCCCGTAGGGTATGTCCGTTCCTTTGTCTTACACAGAGAATATAGTGGAACCGTCAAGTCCGTTCACGGCAGCCGTGTCGCCCTATTCCAGGCACTTCTCCAGCTCCTCCGCCAGCACCGGCTGTACGAGGTCCCGGATATCGCTGTTGGCAAACCCGAGCCAGCTGCAGTTGGTGTCGAGGTCAAGCGGGTAGCTCAGAGGACGGCCCTGCAGGTCGACGATCACGCAGCCCAGCTCCTGTGCGATGAGGCTGGCGCACAGGTCGTACGGGTGCGTGCACAACGGCATCAGCTTCCCGCGCGCCTGCTGATACGGGCCCAGCGCGGCGCGGATATCCGCCACCATGCGGTATCGCCCGCTCATCAGCATATACATCTGTCCGGCGCTGCAGATGTACTGCTCCGTGAACACCAGCGCGTCGTTTTCCTTCTGCATGGGGTGTATGCGCTCCAGCACGCGCTCCTCGACGGCGGAGATGATCTCCTTGGTGCCGGGGAAAAAGCTGGAGAACACCGCGAAGCCATTGAGCAGGTCCTTCGCGCG
Source organism: Bacillota bacterium (assembly GCA_023428025.1). GTDB lineage: Bacteria > Bacillota > Clostridia > Christensenellales > SZUA-584 > SZUA-584. The sequence goes on along the minus strand of JAEYZN010000034.1, from coordinate 51,831 downwards.
GGACGGACGCATGCGCACGGCATCCTTCGTTTTGGTCATCTGCGCAATGTTCCATTCCTCGGCGCTGGCGCCCTGCCCGCGAACGGCCTTGAGCACCAGGCTGCGGTCCTGACTGCTGGGCGGCACCTCGGTCTGGATGCAGGCGATGATGTCGGCCAGGCTGGTCCCGTCGCCGCGGTTTTTCGCGATGCCCGTCAGTATCCAGCAGGAGCGGTTATCGTACATGATGTGGCGCGTGCCGTCCAGCGGGTCTATGATGACGCGCCACGCGGCGTCTTCGCGCGGCAGACCGGCGGGGTATGTCCGGATGCCCAGCCCCTCGCAGATCACCACCGCGCCGCCGGGAATCCCGTTGGCGCTGAACCAGTTGTCGATGAGCGCTTCGCTGTGCGCGTCGACGCGGTAGGTGACGTCCCCGTTGCCCTCCGCCACCACCTCGGCGTTTTCCTCAAACTTCTGAGCGGCCACCGTGCTGTGCACCGCCGACGCTATCCTCAAATGCAGCTCCTGCAAGCGCTCGATGATCTGCTTTGCCGTATCCAATCCGTCCATGCCTGCTCCGTTTCCTAGACTTACGCTATCCTGTATTATGAACATAAAGCTTATTCGACAACAGATCCGGATTACCCTCTCCCTGATGCATAATTGCCGGTTGGCGTTTTCGAAAACCTTATTCTATGTTCCGACAGCCGTGTGAGCCTTCCCGCTTTGTTTACAAAATAACCGGACGGTGTTCATATTTTATTCCCAGAATAAGAGGGAACAATGGGAAGGGGGAGAGCGTCCCATATTTGTGGAGGTGGCCACGATGAGGAACGCGGTGATATGCGCGGCGCTGGTCTGCACGCTGCTGCTGGCAGGCTGTGCGGCGGACACAGCGCAACCGGATGCGCAGGCGGCGCAGGTCGAAACGGTCGCTGCGTATCTCGCGCCGGAGAAGAACGCGGCGCTTCCGGACAGCGAACTGGCGGTGCATCCTGAGATCGCCACGGTGCGCAGCATGGACGCGCTGAAGGCGGCGGACACACCACAGATGTGGATCGATGCGGCGTGCATCGCGCAGGCGGACAGGGACTGGCTGCTGTCGCTGAATGATGTGCCCATCGTCGTGGTGGGATATGGAGACGGTCTTTATGCGTTTGCGGAGCGGCTGGACTTTCCTGTGGAAATGCCGGCGGGGGCTGTGACAGACCCTGATAAACCGGGCTTTTGCGTCTGGATGCAGACGGAGAACGGTGACCGCCAGCGCATCAGAAGCTTTGAGCAGGCGTTGGCGGTAACGGGCATATTGGATGCGTGCAACGGCATGGATGCGGCATAACGGCGCGGGCGCGCACATACGGATATATATTGTGTGGAGAAAGCTGGTGGCGGCGGTGAAAAACAAGTTCAGGAGGAAACGGCATGAAAAGAATAAGGGCGGCTGTTTTGCTGCTGCTGGCCGTGCTGCTGCCTGCCTGCGGCGCGGTCGGGATGACGCCGGAGGAGACGGTGCGCTACTATTTTGAGAGGATGGTCAAAAGGGACGAGGCGGGCATGAACGCGGTGGTGGCGGAGGAACTCCGCGGCGCGGAGGCGGAGCTGGAGCATCTCGTATCGGTAAAGCTGCTGAGCTGCGAACAGGAGACGGATGAATCCGTCATGCCGTTTCAGGATCATTGGTATGACGGAGACCCGTACGACATCGCGCTGGTGCGCGCCACGTTTGAGATCGAGTATGAAAACGGCGGCGGCGGTGGCTTCGACAACGGCGAATACCACTGGAATTTCTGGCTGGTGAAGGACAGCGAGGAGGCGGACTGGCAGATCGCGATGAGCGGCGTTTAATAAACCGCAGGGAGGACGAAGGATGAAGAAGATAGGGTTTTATCTGGCGCTGACGGCGCTGGTCGTCATCGGCGGGGCGTGCACGGCGCCGGTGGACAGTTCGGACACCGCCATGGTGAACGACGGCACGTTCGAGATATCCATCCATACCGAAAAAGAAGCGTACAAGGCGGATGAGGCGGCGCAGTGCTGGGCGACGCTGGAATACGTGGGCGAGGCGGACAGCATCACCGTGTACAGCGGAGACCCGCTGGTGTATTTCACCATCACGGGCGGCCCGTTTACCGGCGACTACGCGATCAACGACATACTCATGTCCACCACGCTGAAGAAGGGCGAGCCGCTGAAGTTTGAGTTTGCGAAGTCCGGCGGTTACAGCTCGGACGACGGGGACGCGGCGTTCTGGGAGAGCTGGTACGCCGAACCGGCGCTGAAGCTGCCCGCGGGCGAGTACACGGTAGCCGCCACGGTGGACGGCTCCTTTGACGAAAACGATGTGATGGGCACGGCCTATACGCTCGCCGCGTCCAAAAAACTCACCGTAACGCCGTGAAAAGACCGGCGTTTCGCAGAAATAATTATGGAAATCCATTGACATAAGGTTTGTTGTGATGTTCCACACCCGCATGGTTTGACAGCCGGAGCTTGGCTGTTCTTTTTTTTATTCGCGCATAAAATTGCCGTTATCTGGGCAGGATAGCAAAAAAGGAGAGAAAAGTGGCGGTTTATTACAAGCTGAATGATATCGATATGATCGCCAGGCAGGACGGCGGGCGTTCCTGGCTGTTCGACCGCGGCGCGGGCGGATGGGTGGAGGACACAAGGCATGTGCTGGCCGACCGGCTCATCGGCGAGGATGGCGAGAGCATCGGGGCGTGCGTGGAGATATCTGAAGAAGATGCGCAGCAGGCGATCGGCCGCGTGGAGGACGGCGTCCAACAGTAAGCGGCGGAGAGCGGTTGTGCGCGAAGAAGCAAGGGCGCTTCTTCAGAGCCCGCTGGCAGGGCAGATACCTGTCAGCGGGTTTTTTATTTGATGAAAACTGTTCTGAATAGCGTTGAATTTTTTCCCGCTTTCGTGTAGAATAGAATCAGATGTTAACAGAGACGCGATACAAAAAAATGTTTCTCAGATTGGCCGCCGTGTTGCTTTGCATGATGGCTGTGGCCGGGGTGCTGGGCGGCTGCGCGATCCCAGGTGAACAGAGCAGCGCGCCGGAAACGCCCGCGGCGGTGACGCAGACAGCGTGGAGTCCCGCAAGCATCGCGCCGCCGGAGGAGTTGCCTGTCGGCTTGAGCGGCGAAGCGGTACCCGCAAAAGCGCCGGAAGCAGGCAGCTGCGAACCGTGCACCTGCGAAGGGGCGGCAGACGGCGTGTGCGCCTGCGGGACATGCGCGCCCGAGGGCTGCGTGTGCGACGGCTGCGCGGGCGCCGCGGACTATGTGGACGACGCCGTGCCGGACTGCTGCGCCGGCGGCGACAGCTGGTCGGGCAATCCGCTGGACGCCGGGAAGGACGCTGCATAATCGGAAGCATTCGCTAAAAGAGCAACCGGGTCCTTGATGTCATTTTCAAAAACTCAGGGTATATGAGCGCCAGCGTGTCTTTCAACCGGCTTTTGCCGGTGAAAGGCGCACAAAATAACCGATATGAACGCAAAAACGCACCGCTGGCCGCGCGTCAGCGCAGGCGGTGCGGACCCCGGAGGCAAGCTCCGGCTTGCCAGCAGATCAAAAGCCAATCCGGTTTTGAAAGGTATGCCCGCGACTGTGCCTTGATAAACCTGGCGATATACGCAGGGATTGTACCGAAACCTTTCTCATTTTATTCATTGGGCGCCGGCCGGGCAACGGCGCTGTTGGGCGGGCCGTAAGGCCGCGCCTCTTTTTTTGCCTTTGCGGCTAACAAAAGAGGGCGCTGCCGCGTACGGACATGCCCTCGGTTCCGTGCCTCTTTTCGTGCCAGCCGCCTTATACAGCCTCGATGCTTTTGATCTCGTTCTCGTACAGCTCGTATATGCCCTCGGCGGCTTTAAGATCGATGCTGGCGATGGCCGGGTCGTTCTCGATGGCGGAGGTATACGCCTCGAAAAAGCCGGTCAGCTGCGTGCCGTCCGTGAGCGTCACACGTATCTTCGCGCCGTTTTTCAGCTTGGTGACTTCGTCAATCAGGTTCATCGCAATGCCCTTTCTTTTAGCGGATGAAGTTGGTCCATACCTTCTTTTCGCGCCGGGGCATATCCACCGCGCCCCTGCCGTGCTCGATCAGCTTCAGTATCCAGGCCATGTTGGCGCCCATCGTGCGGGCGGTGTACATGCCTTCGCCATCCTCCAGCGCTTCGCCTGCCTTCGCGCCGTGTATCGCGCTCCAGTAGCTGGAGGATACCACCGGCATTTCGGAGATCGTGAAGTAGTGGTTGAGCTGGTCGAACGTGGCCACGCCGCCGCTGCGCCGCACCGCCACCAGCGCCGCCCCCGGCTTATACTTGAACAGGCCGCCGTTGGCGCCCGCCACATAAAACGCCCGGTCGCACAGCGCCTTCATCGTGCCCGCGATGCCCGAATAATACACCGGAGACCCCAATATGATGCCGTCCGCCGCCTTCATCTGCTGTATCCAGCCGTTCAGCTCGTCGTCGATCGCGCAGCGCTCGTTCTTGTTCTTCGCGCACTGGCCGCACGCGATGCAGCCGCGTATCGCCTTGTGGCCCGCGTGCAATATCCCGCATTCGATGCCGTTCTGTTCCAGCGCGTCCGCCGCGGCCTTAAGGCCGAGATATGTATTGCCCTCCTTGCGCGGGCTGCCGTTTATCGCCAATACCTTCATCGTATACCTCCAAAGCTTGTTGCTTACACTATACGGCATTTCTATGACATCGGCAATGCCGCGATGCCATCCCGCTACAGATATTGGATGTCGAACGCCTTGTTGGTGATGAACAGGCACTCCACGTCCCCGTTCAGCCCGCCGTGGGTCATCACCGAGCCTTCGCTGAACCACACGAAGCTGCCCGGCCCATAGTCGCCCTTGTCGGTATGCAGCGTGCCCTTCAGCACATACATGCCGTGCGCGCAATGGTGGGTGTGCGGCGGCGTCACGCTGCCCTTTGGGTAGCGGATCAGCTTGACGGACATGCCGGTGTCGCCGTCCCGCAGCAGGTACTGCTCGTAGGTGACGTTGCCGGTGTTCCGGCTGACGTGCTTATAGCTGTCCAGATCGATGTCCTCGGCGCGTACGGCGGTGAATTCGTCCATGATGTGCCTCCTTTGGTGTGGTCAGGATTTGTACAGCTGTATTATACACCCGCGGCGGAGCGAAGGGGAGAGCGTGGCAGGGAATCTTCACGGCTTGTCGAATTATGGATTATGGCTATAATCTTAAACGTGAAAGAGCAGAACGGAATTGGCATTATTTATAACACGCGGACTGGCAGGCATTTCTTTGCGGTATAGGTGACGGTAAGAGTTGGGAGGCTTGATATGGCAAGAGTTAAAAAACCTTTGGGGCATACGATTTGGTTCAAGATAATATTAACACTGCTGGTATTTATCCCAAGCTATACTCAAATGCCCTACGAGCAGATAGATACGACCTCTGTTATTGCTTCTGTTATGGCGCACCCGCTGATTGTATCAATATCGTGGCTTTTGCCGGTATTCAAGTTGTTGTTGCTTTGCGTTATAATCACACCGTTCGTATTCAGGGAAAAATCAGAAAAGGCAGTAATCGGTTATTACGCTGTCATATTGGTTATCGTTGGTGTTTTTCAGAACATGGCACAAACGGAAACCTACGGTTTCGTATGGCTGCTGGGAAATACTTTGATTGAATTTACTGTGCTTGGGTTTTGCATTTACGATTTGATAAAGGGTAAAACAAAAATTCAAAAGCAGTCTTTTAACAGAAGGCGGTGCTGGATCATTCCTTTGATGCTGTTGGCATATCTGATGCCATATGCGCTTTCGGACGCCGGCGCGGTTATTCCGGCGTTTGCTTTGAATGTACTCAACAACGAAGCCGGTGTTACATATTGCATGATAACACCAGTCATTATCGGTATTTTGCTATTGTTTTCAGAGGAAGTCCACAAGCCCACGTTGTCCATTGTGTCTTATGCCGGGCTTGTTTTTGGCTTATTAAATGCAGCAACATGGTTTGGTGTGCGAACAGAAAGCTGGTGGATGGGGATTCTGCACCTTCCGCTTGTGGTTATCGCACTGTATGGTCTGATTATCGCCCATAAAGAAAGACGAAATGCTTACACAAAATGAGCATGCCGCGACAATTCAATTTACCGGTGAGATTATTTCCCCCCTTCCGGCGGGCAACCGTCCGCCCGCCTCCGGGAAACGTATGTCAGTGGGGCTTCGCCGCGTCCGCGTCCGCCCGCGTGCGGCGCACCGTGCCCGGCGCCTGCTGCTGCGGTGCGTATAGGGAGGATAACTTTAGCGCCTGTCCGCCGTGTGCCAGCAACCGGCGGGGATGATGAACGCCGTTCGCGCCCGCGGCCCTGCTGGATGCCATGAGCGGGCTGGAGTTGGGAACCGCCAACGACACGTTTGAGGGAGATGAAGACTGGAAGGAAGCTTGTCTGGGTTAATACATTGTTCAACCATGCTTTTTTCGAAAGGCCGTGGGCGTATATCCTGTTATATCCCGGAATGTTTTTGCAAAATAACTCGTATTATTAAAACCCGTAATAAAGCAAATATCAGTAATTGGCTTATCGGTATCGACAAGCATTTTAGCCGCCACTTTTATGCGATATTCCGTAAGGTATTCAAACGGGGTCATGCCTATTTGCTGCTGGAAGCATCGGCAGCATGTTCGGACGCCAACACCAGCGCTATGAGCAATATCCTTAAGCAAAACAGCATTCATATAGTTTTCATGGATATAAGTCAGTATATTCTTAATATGCGGGTTTTCCGGCTTTTGCTTGACAGGAACAATCTTGTTGGATTCTTTAAAAAGAGACAGCCATATATGAGACAGATAATTTCGGGTATATATTTCATATCCATAATCGGCTTTGGTATATATCAGAAAAACTTCATTCAACATTTTAAGTATTGAATTCTGCCATGCGATAGCTGGTTTCAGCAAAACGACATCTATTTCATTGTTTTTAGTTAACGGCAAAACATATTTGCTTTCATAAATACTATGCGGCGGTCCGGCGATAATCTCTGTATCGAATACGATGTTGATGACCTCGCAGGATTTGTTATGGATCGATCTCATTGAATGAAGTTGATTAACATTGATAAAAGCCCCGTCCCCGGAAGACAGGTCGAGTTGATTGCCGTTGTTCTCAATGGCTATATGTCCTTTTAACACATAAACAAATTCAACTTCTTTATGCCAATGCCATGGCACATAGTGCATAACAAACTCTGAGATGTCGTTAAGGTACATTTCAATGGGAAACAGCGGGGTTCCCCGTGGAGTAAGCTCGCGCAGTGTCCGGTCGGTTACAATTTCTTTTAACTGTATAGCGACACCCTCACTCTGTGACCATATAATTATACTATATAGCCATATTGTTATTGAGTCAACATGATCATATTCCATATAATTATAGTAAAAAGGAGGATTTCGTAATGATGATCTATAATGTATCGGATTTCTTATGCTTTTTTAAAACTCTGGATATGTGTGATGAAGAGCTTACCCTGATTACACCCGAAGGAAAGATCTATGATTGGAAAACAAACAAGGCTTTTCTGTTATCGTTTTTACGAACCATAGATGCAGAAAAATGCAACAGAATGGAGATTGAACTCAATGACACGCAAGATAAGCCACGAATTATATGCCATATGCTGGAAGGAGAGAGAAGTTAATAATAAGATCCTTATATCTCATATAAATATCCTCCCACAATGGGCAGTTCGTTCAGCATCGATTAACCGCCTATTCCATAAAATCTTGTCTCCCCTCTGCGGCGGACAGCCGTTCCGCCCGCCTCCGGGAAGCGCGTGTCAGTGGTGTTCCGCCGCGTCCGCTTCCGCCCGCGTGAGGTGCACCGTGCCCGGCGGGTGCTGCGGCGGCGCGTAGATGGAGTACAGCTTCAGCGCCTGTCCGCCCGTGTTCACCAGGTTGTGCCAGTATCCGGCGGGAATGATGAACGCCGTGGCGTCGGCCACGGGCTGCCGGTGGAACAGGTTGTTCGGGCCGTCGCCCATCAGCACCATGCCCTGGCCCGCTTCAACGCGGATAAACTGGTCCAGATGCGGGTGCACCTCCAGCCCGATATCCGCGCCGGGGTCTATGCTCATCAGCGTCAGCTGAAGATGCGCGCCCGTCCACAGCGCTGTGCGGTAGGTATCGTTCTGCAGGGTGGCCGCTTCAATGTCCACCGTAAAGGGGGCCGGGCTGTAGTCGGCGGAGGGGGATGGGCCGGCAAAGCCGGGGTGGCTGCCTGGTGTGTGCGTCCAGGTGTGGTGCGGCTGCCTCGGGTCGTCCTGATACATGTCGGTTGCTTCCTTTCTGAAAAGCCTTCAGTTTATGCTATTCGGGCGCCTGCAGATTGCCATCCGGTGGATTTTGCGGCTTCCAGCGAGGTCTAACACAAAAAAAGCTATTTTTTTAGAATTGGTACCTTGCATAAAAAGATACCTAATGGTATAATGCGCTTCGTGACAGGGGGCAGGGTCTGCCAGCGCTGCCGGAGGGATCGCGCGGCGCTGGCGCATCGGGGTTTGCGTAACGGAATGTGGATGTTTTGGCCGCATACGGGCGTACGAAACGGGCCGCGAAGTGCTGGCGGTATTTGTATGAACCCTAAAAATGTGATAATATGGATTATCACGCAAAGGAGCCGCACAAGCCATGACAAAATGGACGATACGCAAACCGGACATGTACAGAGAGATCCCCGAAGGCGGGTTTACGCCCCGCTCAGGTATCGCGGTGCTGATATCGGCGCTGCTCTATCTGATCCACGCGGGGCTGTCCATCATTCCCCTGCTGGTGCAGGCGGTGATCTTCTTCGTGCCGCGCGTCGGCTCGGGCGGAGACGTGTTCTCCCTGATGAACGCGTACATGGAAGACCAGGGCACGCTGCTGGTCTCGTTGTTCCTGGTCGGCCTGCTGATACTGGTGACGGCGTTCTACGTGCGGCGCTTCGAGAAGCGGCCGCTCAGCACCATCGGGCTCTCGCGCGGGCGCATCCTGCGGCGGTATATCGCGGGGTTCGGCATCGGCGCTGGGCTGCTGGCCATCACGGTGTGGCCCGCGTTCCTCACGGAAGCGGTGGTGTGGAAGGGCTTCACGCCTATCGTGGCGCTGTTCTTCGCCGCGTTTGTGATACAGGGCGCCGCCGAGGAGGTGCTGTTCCGCGGCTATCTGCTGTCGGCCGTCTCCCGCAAGATCGGCGTGTTCTGGGGCGTGGTGATATCCTCCGCGTTCTTCGCGTCGCTGCACTTCGTCACCATCGAAGGCGTGCTGGATGTGACGGTGCTGTTCCTGCTGGCATGCCTGCTGGCGCTCATCACGGTGCGCACGAACAGCCTGTGGGCGGCGTGCGGCCTGCACACGGCGTGGAACTTTGTGAGCGGCCTGCTGTCTTCTGGCAACGCGGGCGGCCTTAATATGGATTACGCGGTGGTGACCATCGGCGATCCCAACGCGCCGGAGCCGAACTTCGGCTTCTGGGGCAATCCGTACAACCTGCTCTATGTGCTGGTGTTTGCCGTGCTGATATTGCTGGTGCTGTACGCGGGCAAGAACAGGCTGGTGGTGCCGCGCCCCGAGGGTGAGCTGTCGCTGAAGGCGGCGAGAAAGTTCGCGAAAGCCACGCTGCCCAAGGAACATCTGGAATACGCGCAGCTCATCGGGAATATGGTGCGCACGGACGACGAGAAAGCGGCGGCGCTGCTCTGCCTGATGCTGGAGAGAGGCGTATCGCCCCAGGCGCTGGCGGACGGCGGCGTGGGCGCGGCGGCGGGCATCGCGTCGATGCTGCTGGTACGGCGGCCCGGCGAGAACGCCGAAGCGCGCAGGCAGCGGGTGCTGAGCAATCCGGTGGCCGAGGCGGTGTGGCACGCGCAGGAGCGCTACGCGGCGGACTATGCGCAGCGCATGGCAGACTGGCAGGCCTATGTGGACAGGTATAACCAGGCCATGAGCCCGTACTGGCAAGGCCGCGGCGATGACGGCGGCGACGGCACTCTGGGCTATTAGGGTCTGTTAACACAAACGCCCAACGGACATTTTCCAATGTCTTTTAGCGCGCCATGCTGTGTTGCTTTTTCTTGCCATAGCGCCACTATGCCTGCGAAAAAGCGCCTTGCCTGACGCAAAAATCCGCCGAAATCTGCCCGCTTGGGATTATGTTAACAGACCCTGGATATGGAACTCATAAGGTTTAATAAAATTTATATCCGGAGGGTAAGAGATGAAGATTTTCAAGGCATGCGCCGCCGTGGTGCTGGTGGCGCTGGCGACAATGGCGTTGGCCGGATGTTTTTACATCAACACCGGTGAAGGCGGCAGGCTGGTCACGGGCAGTGGCAAGATCGGCACGCGGGACGTGGAGCTGACTGAGGCGCTGACAGGGCTGGTCAACGAGGGTTCCATCGACGTCGTCATCGATCCGGCGCTCACCGGCAAGGCCGTCATCGAGGGCGACGACAACCTGGTCGAACTGGTGGAGCTGACGCAGCGCGGCGACGGCGTGGTGACGGTGAAGTACGAGTACCGCACGAACATCATGACGATCAACAGGATGCTGGTGCGCATCCCGGCCATCAACGGCGGGCAGATCGTGATCAACGGCAGCGGCGATGTTTCGCTGGCGAGCGGCACGCTCTCGGGCGACGCGTTTGACGTGCGCGTCACGGGCAGCGGCGACATGAAGCTGGCGCTGGAGGCGGACGGGGTGAGCCTGTCCGTGAACGGCTCGGGCGACATTGACGCGGCAATCGCCGCGCAGAAGCTGGCGGTGGAGAGCCGCGGCTCCGGCGATATCGGCCTCAGCGGCACGGCGGCGCGTCTGGATGCATCCATCAGCGGCTCGGGAGAGCTGGAGGCCGGCCGTCTTGAGGCGCAGGATGCCGACGTGAATCTATCCGGCAGCGGCGACGTGCGTGTGACGGTGACGGGCGCGCTCACGGGTTCCGTCAACGGCTCGGGCAGCCTGGTGTACGGCGGCAGCCCCGCCAGCGTGGACGTGTCCGACAACGGCAGCGGCGACGTGCACGCCCGGTAAGCGGCTTGCAAGCAACTCGTATGATGACCGGCAAAGAGCGCTTCGGCGCTCTTTTTGCTTGCGTTGGCGGCGGGTAAGAGGGGCCTTTGGCTCTCTCAGATGAGGAACTGTCGGCAAAGCCTTGTAGATTACAATTATTTATAATTGATAAAACGGTAGCGCGAAAAAAAGGCGGAACACCTCACTTCGCCTTTTCCGTTCTTATTCATACAGCCACTTTGGGTTCCCCAAGGGACGGGTCCCTTGGGCGGGAGTGCCGGGGTCCCCGAAAAGACGCAGGCTTTTTGGGGTGGGTTGAGGGCAGAGCCCTCACGGTCTTATCCCTTCCCAAAAAATTACCCTATCTTCCGCTCTTCGCCCACTCTGGCGCTGCCCGTCTTGTGCAGCGTGCCGGAGTATTCCACCAGCGCGATGTCGCAGCCGTCGCCCAGCGTGACGCTGTGCCCGCGCACCGCCTTGGCCCGCGTCTGCTCCAGCCATATGTTGCTGCCCTCGATGCTGTCCGCCTCAAGGTGCGGCGTGTGTGTGCCGAGCGTGAATATCGTGCGCAGCACCGAAAGGCCCTTGGTGCCCACCTTCGCGGTGATCTTTTCCCCGCCGATCTCCTTGGCCGTGCTGGTGCTCCAGTCCAGATTGATGTCGATGCTGTCCGCCGAGAGCAGGCCGCCCACCTCAAACGTGCCGGAGGAGGAGAAGCTGTCCGCGGCAAGGTCGCCCTTCACGTGCAGCGCGCCGGAAACCTTCACCGTCTTGGCGTTCACGGATTCATCCGCGTGCGCCGAACCGGAGATGCCGAACGAGTCCGCCTGCACGGTTTTCTTGAAGTCGCCGGAGCCGCGCACTTTGAGCTCGCCCGCTTTCAGATTGCCGTGGATGCCCGCTTCGCCGTTGATGATCAGCTTGTCGCAGTCCACCGCGCCCATCGCGTCGGCCGAGCCGCTGATGATGAACTCTCCGGTGGTCACGTCGCCCGTGATCTTGCCGCGCCCCGCGATGCGGATGTTGCTGTAGTCGCCGCCCGGCGCCACGCCGAAGCCGCTGATGGTCAGATCGATCTTCTCTGTGTTCGTATCCATATTTATTTTCCTCCCTGTATCATACAAGCTTGAGTTTCAGTTCTTCGGCCGCCGCTTTGAGATCGAGACGGCGTATCAGCCGCGTGTCCTTGTCCGGCTGCACTTCGCCGCCGGCAGACAGCGCCACGCATCCGTAAACGCCCAGCTTGCGCGTCAGCAGCACCTGCGCGGGCGCCGCGCCGAAGCGGATCGCCGCGGTGCGCAGTGTGTCCAGCATCAGACGCGCCTCGTCCAGCGACAGCTCGCCCGACACCAGCACCTGGCTGAACAGGTACGCGTGCAGCGCTTCGTCGAAGGACAGGGGCGAGCCGTCCCGGCCTTCCTGGAACAGCCGCATCGCGTCGGCGGAGACAATGCCGCGCTGCACCATCGCGTCGGGGTCGGGCGGCGCGGCGGCTCCGGCCTCGGGGGAGAACACGTCGGCCAGGTCGTCCAGCGACACATCCTCCTTCATGTTCAGTATGCGGGTCACGCGGGTCAGCATCTGGCTCCGCGGAAAAAACGTCTCCTGTCCGGTGTAGGTGGACTTGCGTATGAACCAGGGCTCGGGGATCAGCCCCTTGCGCTTCCACCGGTAAAGCTGCCCGTACGATATGCCCGTCAGCTCCAGCAGTTCTTTTTTGGAAATGAGTTCTTCATCCATGCTGTCATCCCTCCTTATGATGACAATAGCGTAACATAACATTGTTATGACGTCAATATCTGCTCTGAGATTTTTTTCCGTTTGATTGGATTGCAGGAGACGGGTTGTCCACCCCGGAAAGCTGTGCTTTTCGGGGACCCCGCTTCCATCTGTCCCGCATGCATCGGCGCTGGGCTCGGTATGTGAGCCACAGGATGCGGGCAATGTAATTTGGTATAAAAATTATTAAAAATAATTCCGAATAAGCTTGCATTTTGTACAGGCCGGTGTTATAATAAGGCTACAAAGAAGGACACAGAAAGGGGTTGATTCCGATGGGCGATGTGGAGCAGGAAGCGATAGCGAAAGACGGGCAGTTGCAGGCGGCGCTCTCGGGATTTATCAGGAAATAGGCGCGATCAGGCTGGCAGATAGGCCAAAACCTGAAACATCCGCCCCGGCGCACAGAAAGCGCTGAAGTCGCAAGGCAGCCGGAAGGGCAGGTCTGGCGACCGGCGGGCAAAGCGCCGCAAGCAGCGAGAGGACAACCGGAGCGACGGTTGACGTGAACAGCATGAACAAAAAAACCCGAACGTGGGGAAAGGGGAAACCAAAAAAGCCAACAACAGCAAACGTTCTGACGTGATCAGGACCCAGACACAAATACATCCCACCTGTCCGCCAACTCCCGAACAGCGTTGCCTGCTAGGAGACGGATAAGGGCCAAAGCCCGGGTATAACCCCAATGGTGGGTCATCGGAAAGGCGTCTACGGACGCCTTTTCTGTTGTGCCCTAAAAGTAAAGCTTTTGGCTGTGTTGCGCCGGAAATATTCCGGCTACCGCGCCGCAGTGTTCGCATTGTCCCCCTGTTTCTCCGCACTCGTAGGGAACGGAATCGCCGTTACTGTATCGGCACAGGTCGAAGACCGTACCCGACACGCATACCGTAAGACATACTTAAACGGTAGCCTTGGCATGCCGCCCTGCTGCCAACACGCAGCGGCATACTGGCCTCTTGTTGCAGGGGCGGCCTGTGGCCGCCCGCTTTTGACAGCAGCAACAACGAACAACAATTCATCCGCGCCCCGAAGATAATAGATTCACCGCTATACGGCATAGTTATTTTTCTGTCCCCTCTGGCCGGAATATGGCGGCGGCCACGGCAACGTGTTATAATGTCCACACAAATAGTATAAATACATCATATGGGCGTGAGCGGCAAGCCCTATGGGGTGTGGAGGGGGATGCAATTGAGGGAGCGGAACTGGTATTGTCCCGCTGTGGACAGGGACATCGACGAAGGCCTGTGCGGGGAATACCGGCTGGCCGGGCACGGCAGCCCTGAGGCCACGCTGCGCGAGCTGGAGCGCTGGATGCAGCTTACGCGGCGCTACGCAGGCATCGATGAGTTCCACGCGGTTTGCGCGGGGTGCGCGCACTGCCAGGGGATATAAGCAGAGCAGTCATCATTTTACCGGAGGTATACATATGGAATTCTTTGAACTGGTCAGCCAGAGGTACAGCGTGCGCGCCTACAGGCCGGACGCGGTGGAGGACGACAAGCTGCAGAAGGTGCTGGAGGCCGCGAGGCTCGCGCCCACGGCGTGCAACCTGCAGGCGTTCAAGCTGGTGGTGGTGCAGACGGAGAAGCATCTGGAGACGCTGAAGAAGGTGTGCCGCGCGTCGTTCTTCACACAGGCGCCGCTGCTCATCGGCATATACGCGGATACGGAGGCGTCGTGGGTGCGCAAGGACGGCAAGTCCTACGCGGATGTGGACGCCGCCATCGTGATGGACCACATCGTGCTGGCCGCGACGGATATGGGCCTCGGCACCTGCTGGATCGGCGCGTTCGACGCGCAGGCCGCTCGCTCGCTGGCGGGCCTTGACGGCTATGAGCCGGTGGCGTTCACACCGTTGGGATATCCGGCGTCGTCCGGCCCCGAAAAGGAGAGGAAGCCGCTCGAAGACATCGTCGTTTATCTGTAAACGGCGCTGCGATAAGGAGGATGTATACGATGAAGCTGCTGATTTTATCCGGGAACCCCAAGACGGACGGCCTGTGCCAGTCGGTGATCGGCACGGCGGCGCAGGGCGCGCGGGACGGCGGCGCGGACGTGGAAGAAGTGCGCCTGTGCGACATGAGCATTGAACGGTGCCATGTCTGCGACGGCGGCTGGGGCGTCTGCCGCAACGAGGACTACTGCCTGTTCGGCGACGACGGCTTTGACGACGTGTGCGCGCAGGTGCTGGCGGCGGATGCGGTGGTGCTGGCGACGCCGGTGTACTGGCACGAAACGTCCGAGGCGCTCAAGAGCTTTCTGGACCGTTTCCGCCGCTGCTGTTTCGGGCCGGGAGGTCCCTTTGCGGGCAAGCAGGTGCTGCTTATCGCGTCGGCAGGCGGCACTGGCAACGGCATCCTGCCCTGCCTCTCGCAGCTGGAGCGCTTCTGCCAGCACACCGGCGCGCAGGTGTTCGACCTGATCGGTATCAACCGCTGGAACAACGACTACAAGCGCGAGGCGGTGTACGCGGCGGGCAAGGCGCTGGCCGAAGGCCGCAGGAACGGTGACACGATGTAACCGCACGCCGATACATCTGTGGTGTGGGCTCGCTGAAAAAGGCAGGGTGGCTGGCTGATTTGAAAGAGTTGTCGCCCGGATGCTTTTGGTTTGCCAGTGCTGCCAGCAGGCTGGACAAATTGTAACATACGAACCCTGAGCATGCCTTGCGTCTGGCTTTGCGGTTGGAAAGCGAACAATAGTCAGAAAATACACATTGAAAACGCCCCGCTGGCCGTGCCCACCGGGCACAAGCCGGCAGGGCGCAAACCGTTGCTGCCGGCGGTCTGAAAGACGTCCCGGACGTCTTTTTTGCTTTAAGCAGCGTGTAAACGCATAAAATCATTGATCATAGCATAAAACATTTTACCATTTCGACAATATCCGCCAATAAATGCAATTGTATGTGCACATATGCGACATTATAATACATATAGCGCATTTTGTGATTATGCCATTCCTCTTCTGGGGGCAGCAATGGGAATAAGAAAAAAACTCAGCGGCCTGCTGGTCATCATCGTCTGCGGTTTAATGGCCCTGTTCTGGGTGCTGAAACTCAACATTAGTTTCGAACCGCCTTATCTGATGGCCGCGCTGAACACGCTGTTTATCGGCGTTGCCAACCTGCTGGTCAGCTTCCTGTCCGCCCGTTCTTACCTGAAAACCGGTTATAAAAGCGCCGTGCTGATGTCGGCGGCCACGATGATCATGGGCCTCGGGGCGACATTTTCCGGATGGATGCGGTATATTCCCCAGGGCATGAACGTATATGCCACGGTGTTCAACACCAACGCGCTCATCGCGGCCCTGCTTCATCTCGCGGCGGCGATACTTGAGGGCAGCGATGAAATCTCTGCACCGGTCCGCTTAAAGGGAACTCTGGTCAAGCTGGGACTGGCGCATGTGGCCGCCATAGCCTTTACGGTGTTTGTCACGGTGGGCGCGGTATATGGATTTATCCTGCCGTTTTACGCAGAGGGCAGCTTCACATTCCTGCGCGACGCTGTCGTGTTCATCGCCTGTACGGTGCACCTTTCCGCATCCATGCTGTTTATCAAAAGCTACCAACTGAGCCGGTCGGACCATCTTTTCTGGTACTCGCTGTCCATGCTGATGTTTTCCTTCGGCTTGCTGGGCAGCAGCTTGGAGCGCCTGCCGGGCGGCCTGGTGGACTGGTTCGGCAGGCTGGCGCAGTATGGCAGCGGTGTTTTCTCGTTTTTATGTGTGTGGGAGCTGTTCAGGGACGCGAAGCAGCGGGGCATGGGGCTGCGCGAGGCGGTGTCGCGCATTTTCCTGCAAACGCCGCCGCTCTACAGAAGCGTGCTGGAGACGTGCAGCGACGCCATCGTTTTGGTGGATCAGGACTTCCGTGTGCTGTATGTGAACAAGGCGGCGGAGCGCATGTTCGCGCTGCGGAAAAAACAGGCGGTGGGCGCGGCCTTTCATGCGCATATCGAGGAAGCGGACAGGCAGCGGCTGCTGGACGACATCACGGTTTTTATGAAAACCGGAACGAGCCGCCTCTCGGGCGACAAGACGGAGATCACGGCCAAAGACAGCGGCGGGCGGGCGTTCCCCGCGGATATATCCGTGTCCATCTATGCGTTGCCCCCCGGTTGCGTGTGCACCTACATCATCCACGATATTACGATAAGGAAAAGATCACAGGCGCGGGCTGAACGGCAGCGAACGGTGCTGCTCGCCATCAACCGCATCTATGATAAGGCGGTGTTCTGCGACTCGGCGGAGGAACTGGGCCGCGCGTGTCTGGCTGTGGTGGAAGAGGTGACGGGGAGCCGGGCCAGCTTTATGGCGGAGCTGTCGGATAACGGCAGGCTCAGGGAGACGGCCATCAGCGACGCCTCGGAAACGCTGTGCACCATGGCGGACAGACGTATACGTCCGCGGCACGTGGAGGGATACAGCCTGCACGGGCTGTACGGCAGCGTGGTGCGCGACGGGAAAACGCTGCTGACCAACAGCCCCGTGTCTCACGCGGACAGCTGCGGTGTGCCGGAGGGGCATTTGCCTCTCACCGCGTTCCTTGGCGTACCGTTGTTCCGGGAGGGCAAGGCGGTCGGGCTGATCGCCGCCGCCAACCGGGAAGGCGGATACCGCCAGGAAGACCGGAAGATGCTGGAGACGCTGGCCCCCACGATACTGGAGGTGTGCCAGCGCAAGAAGGCGGAGATATCCGCGCGCCACACCGCTTTTGAGCGCACGGTGCTGGCGCTTTCACAGGAGTTCATCAATACGCCGCTGGACAGGCTGGACAGCGCCCTGAACAAGGCCATGGAACAGGTCGCCCTTTACTGCGGCGCGGAACGCTCATCCATATACTTCTACGACTGGGGCGAGGAGGTCATCCGGCGGCAATACGGATGGGACAGCGTCAAAGACCGGCCTGCCGGTGAAAAGAGCGACGTTATACCCTTCTCCGGCATCCCCGATATCATCGAGCGCCATATCAAGGGCGAACCCCATTTCGTGAAGACCATTGAGGACACGCCCGCCCACAGCCCATACCGCCGGACGATGCAGGCCAGGAAGACCAGCGCCACGGCCAACTTTCCGCTGGTGGTGGAAGGAAAGGTGCTGGGCACGCTGAGCCTCAGCACGGCGCGCAAGCAGATGAACTGGACGGAGGACCAGCTGACAGCCGTGGAAATATTCTGCCAGATGATCGCCAATGTGCTGACGCGCAAGGAGCGGGAGACGGCCATCAGGCAGGCCCGCAAGCGGGAAGAGCACCATTTTGAGTTCGAGCGCACCATACTCAATCTCGCGCAGGATTATATCAACACGCCGCTCAGCCAATACAGGGAATCCATCGTCAAGGCGCTGGGCGTCGTCGGCGAAAAGACGGGCGCGGACCGCGTCACCATTTACCGCTATGACTGGGAGCAGGGCGTGGCGCGGCCTGTGTACAAATGGGACAGGCAGCCGGGTGATTTCGGTGAGGACGGCTTTGCCGCCATACCGATGGACAAGCTGAAAGCGTTTATTGAAAGAAACGGGCAAAGGGTGGCTTTTATACGAAGCGCCACAGAGCCGCTGCACGTTAAAGGCGACCCGGACGAGGCCGCGGAGCATTGGGGATGCGTGTCCGGCATCGTGTTCCCGCTGGTCAGAAACGGCAGCCTCTACGGTACGGTGGGCATCGCCGCGCAAACGGATAAATTGAATTACGGGCTGAACGAGCCGCTGCTGCGCATCTTTTCCCAATTGATGTCCAACATGCTGCAAAGGATCGACTTCATGCTGGAGCTGCAGGTGGCCAACGAGACCAACCGGATGATCCTCGATTCCACCTACGACGGCGTGGCGATGTTTGACCGGGAAGGCATTGTGCTGAGCGCGGGCAGGGTGTTCGCCGCCCAGTTTGGAAAAAGGCCGGAGGAGATGGTGGGCACCAGAATGCAGGAGCATTACACAGCCGAGCAGTATGGCGGATCCGCACAGCGCCAGCAGAAGATCAATAACGTTTTTGCGACGGGCATTGCCGAGTTTTATGAGGACTGCCGGGATGGATTATGTCTGGACACCCGGATATGCCCGGTATTCAAAAACGGCGAGGTGGTGGCGGTCACGATGTTTTTCACCGATATCACCGCCAAGAAGAAGGCCGACGAAGAGGCCAGGCTCATCACCCGGTTGGAGCGCGAAGCCGAGCTGCTCCAGCAGAAGGAAAAGGACTACCTGGAGATACTGGACGGCTCCACCGATGGCTCGTGGATATACGACATCCAGCGCGGGACAATACAGTATTCGGTACAATGGATGAAGAGGATCGGCGCGGAGCGAATACCCTACAGCCAACGGCTGGGCTATACGGACAGCGTCACGCATCCTGATGACAGGGAAATGGTGCTGGCGAAGCGCGAATACGCGATCGAAAACAGGCTGAGCAAATTTAAGGTGGAATACCGGATCAGGATGGCGGACGGCCATTACATCTGGGTCCTCGGCCAAAACAAGATACTGTATAACGAGGAGGGCTTGCCGCTCAAGATATACGGCACCACAATGGACATCACGGACAGGAAAAAGGCCGAAGAAGCGTTGAGGGAACACGAACTGCTGATGCGCACCTTCATGGACAGCGCGTCCGACTTCATGTTCATCAAGGACCGGGAGGGCCGGGTGGTGATGATCAACGAGGCCTACGGCAAGGCCTTTGGCTTAAGCGCGCGGGATATGATCGGCAAAAACGACTTTGAACTGTACGGTGACGACGAGCTGGCCCGCGAGGTGACGGAGAACGACCGGCTGGTGATGGAGACGGGCCGCATGCTGGTGTGCCAGGAATCCATGACGACGATAAACGGATACCGGACGTATTCGCTGTCCAAGGTGCCCTGGCGGGACACCAACGGCAACATACTGGGCGTACTGGGCACCGCCCACGACATCACCGAGCTGAAAAACGCGCGCGACGCGCTGCAGGAAACGGTCAAATCGCTCCGGCACAGCAACGAGTGCATCGAGCTGCTTTATGAGACCACGGAGAAGATACTCAGCAGCGCCACGCCCCGCAGGGACACCAAGGCGCCCTGTGCCAAGGTCATGCGGTTTTTGAACTGTGATGTTTTCTGCAACTATCTGGTGGAGGGTGACCAGCCGGTGCTGTACCTGAACGCGTGCGTCGGCGTTTCGGATGAGCAGCGGCGGAATATCACGCCGCTGGCGTTTGGCGCGGGGGTGTGCGGACGCGTCGCGCAAACCGGCCGCCGTATCGTGGCGGAACATATCCAGTCGTCAACAGAGGAGAGCCTCGTTTTCTTAAAACAGATCGGCGTCCGCGCCTACGCCTGCCATCCGCTGCTGGCGGACGGCAAAACCATCGGCACGCTGAGCTTCGGCACGCGCACGGCCGACAGCTTCAGCGAGGAAGAGCTGGCGCTGATGAAGTCTGTCGCGGACAGCATCGCGGTGGCGGTGAAACGAATAAGCGCCGAAGAGGCGCTGAGACAAAGCGAAGAGCTGCTGCGCGCCATCATAGACGGCGCGAACGACCCGGTCTTCCTGAAGGACCGCGAGAGCCGCATACTGATGGCCAACGAGGCCATGGCGGTGACCACGGGCGTTCCCGTTGCGGGTATGATGGGGAAGCCCGCCATAGAATATTACAAGGACGCCGAATGCGCCAGGATCAACATGGAAAACGACAGGCGCGTGATGGAAAACGACGTGGCCGAGGTGGTGGAGGAGAAAGTCTTTTCCGGGAAGAAGATGCGCACGTTCCTGTGCAGCAAAACGCCCTGGCACGACGAACAGGGCAAAGTGATCGGGCTGATCGGCGTCGCGCGGGACATCACGGACCGCATTGTCATGGAGCAGGAGCTGCGGCAGGCCGCACGGGAGCTGGCCGAAAAGAACGCGCTCATCACCGACTTTTTCATCAACATCTCGCACGAGTTCAAAACGCCGATATCCGTGCTGCAGCTGGCGATGGAAATTATGAGCGAACACATGAAACGGGGCAGCCTGGATGGGGAAAAGCTGCAAAAGAACCTGAACACCATGATGCAGAACACGTGCCGCCTGTCCAAGCTGGTGGGCAACCTGCTGGACATCACCAAGATAGACGCCGGCTTTTTGCAGCCCATGTGCGCGTATACCGATGTGGTGACGCTGCTGAAAAATATTGTGGAGTCTGTGAAGCCATACGCGGCGCGGCGCGGGCTCAACATGGCGTTCAGTTGCGGCATGCGGGTGAAGGTGATGAATACGGACGCGGAGTTTGTGGAAAGGATCGTGATCAACCTGCTGTCCAACGCCATCAAGCACACCAAAACGGGCGGCACGGTCTGTGTGGCGTGCGAAGACAGAAAAGAGAGCATCGTCATATCGGTGCAGGATAACGGGGAAGGTATCCCGGACGACAAAAAGCAGATCATATTTGACCGGTTCCGCCAGGTCAACAACACGCTGGCGCGTTCCAGCGAGGGCTGCGGCATTGGCCTGTCGCTGTGCAAATCGCTGGCGGAGCTGCTGGGCGGGCATATATGGGTGGAGAGCCGAGAGGGCTGCGGCAGCGACTTTTTGGTGGAACTGCCGAAGACCCGCATCCCCAGGGCAACACTAAACATAGGCGTGCAGTCGTCCACCCTGCAGAGCCGTATCATGACGGAATTTTCGGATATCAGCTTTTAACGGATGCGTTTAGCGTGAAGCCCGGTAAGAATGTATGGCGGCACTGATGGCGGCGGCCAACTTGTCGCAATCCACCGGCTTCACAAAAAATCCGGACGCGCCCAGCGATAGGGCCTGCTTGATGATGGCGTCCGTACCCAGGGCGGATACGATAAAAACGAGAGGCTTACCAGCCCCCTCTTCCAGCCTCTGCAGCAGCTCGAGCCCGTCCATGCCTGGCATAACGATGTCAAGCAGCAGCACATCCACTGCGGTGTTGCGCAGCAGATGGAGGGTATGAAGGCTGTTGTGGGCAATGCCCACGACTTTGATGCCGGGATAAAACTCCAGGCGTTCTCTGAATAGCACGGCGAATTCCACACTGTTGTCCGTGATCATAACGCGTATCTGGTCCATGGATGCACCTGCTTTTCCTAATGTTAAATTCAAATAAAGTTTATCAAAAATGCGATGCTTTTGCAATAATGAATTTCCAGCATGTTCCATAGGTTTGTTGGTTCGCCCCCGGCTAATCCAGCAGGAACAGGTGCGAACGGGAAGGAGACACAGCGCCGTCAAAAATGGTGTCCGAAAAAGCGATCTGAACCTGCTGTGCCAGCGTCAGGCCCTCCTGCGCGGCGCGGGGGGATGGTTCTGTCAATGGCAGCGCGGGCAGTTCCACGAAAAAACGGCTGCCATGGCCGGGGCGGCTTTCGACACATATGCGCCCGCCCAGCAATTCAACCAGCGATTTTGTGAGTGACAGACCGATGCCGCAGCCCACCTGCACGCGGGAGGGCGAGCCGGCGTGCCGGAACCGGTCGAATATCTGGCCGACCTTGTCCGCCGGTATGCCGGGGCCCTGGTCCTGCACGGCGATACGCACGCTGTTCCGGCTGTTTCTCATGCTGAGGATGACCCGGCCGCCGGAGGGCGAATGCTTGACCGCGTTGGACAGCAGGTTCAGCAGTATCTTCTCCAGCTTGGCGCTGTCCATCGGCATCATCCGCGAATCCGTATCCGGCGAGAACACAAGGCTGATGCCCGTGCCGCGCACATGGTCGCGCACCGCCTCCACCACCTCGTCCGCCAGCGCCACCACGTCAAGCTCCTCAAGCACGGGCCTGTCGAAACCGGCCTCTATTTTCGTCGCGTCCAGTATGTTGCCGATCAGGTGCATCAGCCGGTATACGCTGAGGCGCATTTCCCCGCACACATTTTTGATGCCGCCACCGTATTCGCAGCGGGCTTCTTCCAGATGGATGTCCATCGTATCCAGCATCATCAGCAGCACCGACAGCGGCGTGCGGAATTCGTGCGATACGTTGATGAAGAAGTTGTTCACCAGCCGGGTTCTTTCCAGCAGCTGTTCAGCCTGTTTTTTGAGAGCCAGCTCCATTCTTTTGCGTTCGGTAATATCGATGAAGGTGCCGTAGGCCTTGGCAAGGCGGCCCGTCTCGTTGTAGATCAGCTTGCCTTGTATCAATGCCCACAGCGTTTTGCCGTGTCCGTCCGTGATCTGGTATTCGCGCCGGAATTTGGACAGCATCATTCGGGCGGCTTTATCCCAGTCCGAGATGATGGCGGCGACATCTTCCTGCCTCATGCGTTCGAAAAATTTGCCGAGCATCTCGGTGGGCTCAGTCCCGCTGAGGCCCAGACGCTTTAACCATTTGTCCGAGTAGTGCGTTTCGCCCGTCTCAAAATCCACCACGAAATTGCCCTCTGTGGTACTGTTGAGTATCTCCAGATACTCCTCCTCCTTTTTGCGCCGTTCCTCCGTCTGTGTCTGAAGCATGGCGAGGGCCTGCTTTTCTTCCTCAAGGCGCTTTTTGTCCGTGATGTCGGTGGAGATGATGGTCACGGCCACCACGCCGCCCTTCTTGAACACGGGATAAAAACGGTTGTCGAACCACCGCCCGTCCCGGTAATCCTCAAAAAACTGAGGTTTTCTGGCCTTCAGCACCTGGTTGAAAATGCGCATCCAGCGTTCCAGCAGGTCGCCATAGCGGGATAAGGGCGTCAGCCCGCTCCAATTATGGCCGATCAGCTGGCCCGGCTTTTTCCCGAAACGCGTGGCAAAGCACCCGTTGATGCTCAGGATGACGCCGCCGGTATCCAGCATGCCGATGGCGTCACGCGTGGAGTCGAGAAGCAGCCGCGAGGATTCCGCCGCGTCGCCGCGCGATTGTTCGGCGCGTATGCGCAGCAGAAAGCCTGCCAGCAGGGCGCAGAACAGCTTCAGTCCGGGCAGCATGCCGGGCAGCCGGCGCTGCGCGGCGGGGATGGCCGCAAAGCAGCAGGCGCCCAGCGCCTTTTCCTGCGCCATCATGGGAACGGAGATGGCAGGGAGGCCATGCGCGATGCCGGGATGGATGGCACTGTAATCCGGCTTGCCGCTGCTGTGATGTTTGAGCAGCAGGTCCGGCATATCCGAAAAAGGTACGGACGGCGGGCAGCTTTGGATACCGGCAGACGGCCGCTCGGCCCATGGGCTGGCCACGCGGTTGTCCCAGTCGTAGAGAACCGCCAGCGCGTATTCCGCCCCGATGCCATCCGCGACGCAAGCCAGCGCGTCGGCGACAGCTGTGTCCGCATCCGCCAGAGGGGAATCGTTCAGTATGGACGCGGCGGAAGTGAGGCGATATGCCAATGCCACGCCCAAATCCTCTCTCGTCGGAAATATTTGCAGGTCGGTGAATTCACCATGTCCCTGATCAGTCATGAAACAGACCTCCTCGAAATACGGATTATCAGGTTGATACAGATCATGTTCCGGCAGTGCGATGTTACAACATGGTTAAAGGCGGGACGATAAGCACCTTGACAGCGGCAGCCGTTTGTATGCAAGAAAAGAGAATTGTTAAACTTACTGTCATTTTTCGCGATAAAACTCTTTCTTCCTGCTTTTTCGACAAAATCAGTGAAGAATTGACGAAATACGCAAAAGACTGAGAATAACCGCCTTTTGACTTTATAACGGGATAATTGGACTAGAAGGAGAGATATGTATGTGTATAATATGTGCATAAGTAAAAAAAGTGTTACCTTTTTATTTAGGTTGTGTTATAATACATCGAAGCGGGAATTTCGGCAGACATGGTGATACCACGCAAGCCATGTGCCTTTTTATTTTGAGTCGACAACTGGGGGCAATAATTATAATGGCGTTATTTGAACAAGACAATATCGGTATTGACCTGGGCACATCCAACGTGCGCATTTTTGTTAAGGGACAAGGGATTGTGCTCACGGAACCGTCGGTAGTGGCGGTGAGCAAAAACACAGGGGAGATCCTTGCGATCGGCGAAGAAGCCGACGCGATGCTGGGCCGGGCGCCCGGCAATATTGCCGTGGTGCGGCCCTTGCGGGACGGCGTCATCTCCAGCTATCACGACACCGAGCGCATGCTGCGTTTTTTCCTGCGCAAGGTGATCGGGCGGCGCCTGTTCAT
Source organism: Bacillota bacterium (assembly GCA_023428025.1). Lineage (GTDB taxonomy): Bacteria > Bacillota > Clostridia > Christensenellales > SZUA-584 > SZUA-584. The sequence goes on along the minus strand of JAEYZN010000034.1, from coordinate 26,941 downwards.
GAAGCCGAACGTGGTGATATGCGTGCCGTCCGGCGTGACGGACGTGGAACGCCGCGCGCTGATCGAGGTGGCGGAGGAAGCGGGCGCGAAGCGCGCCAGCCTGATCGAGGAACCCATCGCCGCGGCCATCGGGGCCGGCCTTGATATCAGCGCCCCGTACGGCAACATGATCATCGATATCGGCGGCGGCACCACGGACGTGGCCGTGATATCGCTGGGGGGCATGGTCATCCACGAGTCGCTTAAAATCGCGGGGGACAAGCTGGACGACGCGGTGGTGCGTTTCATGAAAAAGAAGCATAACCTGCTGATCGGCGAGAAGACGGCGGAGGAGATCAAGGTGAACATCGGTTCCGCGTTCCCGCGGGAAGAGCCGGTGCACATGGAGGTGACGGGCCGCAACCTGATATCCGGCCTGCCCAAGTCGATGGTGCTGAGTTCCAACGACACCATCGAAGCCTTTGAGGAACCGCTGGCCGCGATGCTGGAGACGATACACAACGTGCTGGAGCGCACGCCGCCGGAGCTGTCTTCCGACATCAACGAAAACGGCCTGTGCATGACGGGCGGCGGCTCGCTGATGTATGGGCTGGACAAGCTGATCAGCATGAAGACGAGCCTGCCGTGCTACGTGGCGGAGGACGCGATGTCGTGCGTGGCGATCGGCACCGGACGCGCGGTGGACACCGCCCATCTGGTATCCGACCAAAACGTGCAGTATTACCAGCCGGAGGAATATTGAACTCAATCTGCGACAGCCGCAGACTAAGATAAGTCTAAATTGATTTTTATTGTGGGGTTGTCATGAAAGAAAAGAAGTATATCGAATTTCTGGAAACCATGGATTTTTACAATGGGCGGCAGCGCTATATCAAAAACGTGAAGTACCGCGTTGTGGATGAAACGGATGACAAGTACATCCTGTCCAAGCGCCGGGATATCTCTCTCAGCAAGTCCAAAGAGGGCGTGCAGTTTATAACGGGCAAGATTTGACGGATAAAAGAACAGACTGTAATATGAATAAACCGGCGCGGCGTGATGGCTGCGCTGTTTTTTTGCCCCGCGCCCGCTGAACAATGGTATTGACTTTTTTGGACTATGATGATAGTCTGGACTAAGCTATTGAAACAGTCCGGAGGATGACCATGAAGGCAAGGCTGTTTGACAGTGAACAAAAGCTGATGGAGCTGCTGTGGGGCAGCGAGCCGGTGAGCGCGAAAGAGCTGTCGCTGATGGCCGCGGACCGCATCGGCTGGAACAAGAACACCACCTACACGGTGATCAAGAAGCTTGTGGACAAGGGCGTCATCCGGCGCGAGGAGCCCGGCTTTATCTGTCATGCCGTCGTCGGCAGGGAGGATGTGCTGCGCGCCGAAACGGATTCGTTTCTCGGGCGGTTCTTCGGCGGCTCAAAGAAGGCGTTTGTTTCCGCGCTGCTTGACGACGAGACGCTGTCCGCGGAGGAACTGGAGGAGCTAAGGACGCTCATCAACGGGAAGCGGCCATGAAGACCGACCTGTTCTACTGGCTGCTGAACGCTGGCATATTCGGCTCCTGCATCGGCCTGATGGTGCTGGCATTGCGCCGGTTCAGGCGCCTGCCGCGCAGGCTGGCCTGTGCGCTGTGGGCGCTGCCGCTGCTGCGCCTCTGGATGCCGTTCGGCTTCTCCAATCAGTTCAGCCTGCTGACGCTGATCTCCCACGTCGCGACCAGAACGGTGACGGTGTATGATGCCATCGCGCTGCCCAACATCACGGTGACAAATGCCCTGCAGGCGGCGGACTCCTATTTCCCGGTCACGTACAAGACCAATCTGCTGGAGCAGGTTTTCACTATCGCGTCTTTGGTCTGGCTCACCGGCTTCTGCGCGCTGGTGCTGACCGGCGTGCTGCTGTATGCGTTCACAAGCGCGGAAATGCGTCGGGCCCGGCATTTGCGGGACAATGTGTATGTGTCCGGCCACGTCACCGCGCCCGCCCTGTACGGCATCATCAGGCCCCGCGTCGTGATCCCCGCGTATATGGAAGGCGCGGACCTCGACTATATTCTGCTGCATGAGAACGCCCACGCGCGGCGGAAGGATAACCTGTTCCGGTGCGTCGCGCTGCTGACGGCGGCGCTGCACTGGTACAACCCGCTGAGCTGGCTGTTTCTGAAACGGTATATGGAGGACCTGGAGCTGGCCTGCGACGAAAGCGTTGCCGCAAAGCTGCCGGAGCCGAACCGAAAAGCCTATGCGCTTTCCCTGCTGGAGGCCGCCGAGAGGCGCAGCGTGTTTGCCTCCGCGTTCGGTGGAGCCCGGATACGGGTGCGCATAGAACGGGTTCTCTCCTACCGGTCGCTGTCTATCGGGGCCGCCGCCGCTTTGGCCGCCCTGCTGATCGTCAGCGCCGTTACGCTGCTGACGAACGCCGCGTCATAAAGCCCTGTGGCCTCGGGGAGTGGCGCGTACAGGAGAGTGGAACCCGTCCCCTACAGCTACACACAGGGTGATGCTCCGATAGTGTCGTAATCCGTAGGGGCGGGTCTCCGTGCCCGCCCGCTATACCCGCTTGCAGCCATGCCTCTCTCAGATGATCCGCCCCAAAAAAGCTATGCTTTTCGGGACCCCCGACCGGAGGTGGCGCAGGCGCCGGAGGAGGGATATGACGCCACATACCTGCATTGCCAAATATTATCTCTACTTTCGGATGGCCTCAGGTCGTCCCTGTGGGCATACGGGCCGCGTCAGGGCAATAACAAAGAGGGCCGCGTGACCCAAACAGTATGCCCGCCCGGCGCAGCGTGGCTGTCTGACAGTAATCAGGGGGCGTCTGTGGCTTTCGATGAGAATCATGGTGTGAAGCATCATGGAGTGAGGTCTGGAGGCGGTGCCTCCAGCGGGTTTGCAGGGGCGGAGCCCTTGCGGTCGTCATTTACCCTTCAACATCTCAAAGATAACGACAACGAAAAAAGGAGCCATTGCAGCTCCTTCTGTTTCGCATATTGGCTGTCAGCCCAGCGCCTTCTCCTCGGTGAGGGTGATGCGGAACCGCCGCTCGATGTCCACAATACGGGCCTGATCCAGCGGGTTCACCAGCGTGCACGCACGGCCTGTGCGGCCCGCGCGCCCCGTCCGCCCGATGCGGTGGACGTAGTATTCCATCTTGTCGGGGATGTCGTAGTTGATCACCAGATCGATGTCCTGCACGTCGATGCCGCGCGCCGCCACGTCGGTGGCCACCAGCACCGTGGTCTTGCCCTTGCGGAACGTGTCCATGATCCTGTCGCGCTGGTTCTGGTTCAGGTCCCCATGCAGGCAGGAGACCGGCATGCCCTGTTCCACCAGCTGCTTTTGCAGCGTTTTCACACGGCGTTTGGTGTTGCAGAACACCAGCGCCAGCCGCGGTTTGGCCTCGCCGATGAGGTGCTTGACCGCGCGCGGCTTCTGCCGCTCTCCGGCGGTCAGGAACGAATGCGCCACCGTCTGGATGGGCGCGTTGCTGGGGCTCACCTCGATGCGCACCGGGTCGTCCTGGAACTGCTTTGTGACGCCCAGCACCGCCTGGTTCATCGTGGCGGAGAACAGCAGCGTCTGGTGTTCGTTTCTCAGGCTGCCGAGGATCCACTTGATGTCCGGCAGGAAGCCGAAGTTGAGCATTTCGTCCGCCTCGTCCAGCACCACGGTGCGCACGTTCTGCAGCTTCAATACGTTGCGGCCGATGAGGTCCTTCACGCGGCCCGGCGTGCCCACCACGATCTGCGCGCCCGCGCGGATGGCGCGTATCTGCACGTTGGTGGACTGCCCGCCGTATACGCTGATGATGCGCAGCTTGGTGTGCGCCGCCAGCTTGCGGAACACCTCGGTGATCTGCAGCGCCAGCTCGCGCGTGGGGCAGAGTATCAGCGACTGCGTCTTGCTGTTGTCCCTGAACGTCTTTTCGATGATGGGCACGGCAAAGGCCGCCGTTTTACCGGTGCCTGTCTGCGCCAGCCCGATGATGTCCCACCCGTTGAAAATCAGCTCCAGCGTCTTCTCCTGGATGGGGGTGGGGGTGACGAAGCCCTCGTTTTGCAGCGTGGCCTTCATGTCTTCCGTCAATAATTCGTAGTACTTCAAATTCTCCTTCTTTCTTTTCCGGTGTTTACACAAAAAACAAAGACCTTGCATACATAGGCAAAGTCTTTCGATTCCGTTTATGTACCACAAGTCAAGTATTTATAGCCGGAGCCGGAAAGCCCCGAAACCATCGCGCGGGTCTCAATTCCCACGCCGGGTGTACTATAAACACGACTTGTATAAAGCGCGATTCTCTGTTTAAGGGAATGCTTTGCGAATTTCCGCAAACGAATATTTATAATACAAACTCAGTATATACCATGCTTGGCCATTTGTCAAAGGCGCGATATTTCCTGCGGCAAAAATCATTTTTGAGTTTGATTGATTGTCTCACTTCAAGTCCTTGACCATGCCGAAAACCTTGAAGCCGGAGTCCACCGCCATGTGTGTACCCAACCCGACGCCTTCCACGTCGTTGCCTACGTAATACAGGCCGGGAATGGGACTTTTCGCCGGAGGACGCTTTTTGCCGCTTTGCCCCACGGACATCGCGATGCCGTAAGATTCGCCGCCCTGTCCGTCCATGATGGCGTCGTTGCCCACCGCGGGCACGGTGGCCGGGCTCATCACCTCCACACGCTCGATATGTTTGTAAAGACCGGGCACCAGTTTCCTGACCCGCTTTTCGACATAGTCCAGATAGGGCTTTGTGTCGATCCCGGGGTCGGGCGCGCATGACATGCAGGCGTAGATGATCTGCCTGCCCTTCGGCGCCATGCCCGGGTAAAGCGACGTCGTGCCGATGTAGATGTAGTTGTTTTTCGGCTTCTCCTCGCCGCGCGCCATCCTTTGGAACTCCGCATACGTGCCCACGCAGCCGTAAGGGAAATAGACCATCATCACATCATCCAGTACCGGTGCGTCCGTGAAGTAGCGGTAGCCCACGCAGGCAAGGTTGTTCTCCAGCTGCTTGAGCCTGTCGATATATTCCGGGCTGAAATGCTCTTCGCCCGCCAGCTTCAGCGCCGTTTGCCGCACACCCGCGCTGCTGATGACGAGCGGCGCGCGGTATTCTTCGCCGTCTTCCGTAACAATGCCCACCGCGGCCCCGTGCTCGACGACGATCCGTCTTACGCGGGTGCCCGTCAGCAGGCGGCCGCCGTGTTCCTCCACCGTCCGGGCCATCACCTCAAAGAAATACCCGATGCCGCCCTCGTAGTACCGGCCGCCGCCGTCTTTGACGGTGGTCTGGAAGGCCTTGATCATCTCCGCCGCGGGCACCCTGTCGGCGCACATCTCATACACGCCCTCTGCGAAGGTAGCGAGGAAGTAGGTGAACACGCCCTCCGGCAAAGCCCCCTGGCTTTTCACATAATCAAGCGCAGAGATGTCCTGCAGCGTTTCGATTTCGTCCGCCGGCATGGCCGCCAGCTTTGAAAAGAACCGTACGGTTTTTGCCAGCGCCTTCATGTTCCACACGTTCACGCCCAGCATCTTCAGCATGTTCAGGGGAGAGGTCCCCATCTCCCATGTGCGCACCCGGCCATGCCTATTCTCGTAGTATATCTTGCCGATCTTGCCGAATTCCTTCGCCAAAATGGGTTTCACCTTATCCTGCTTGCCCAGCGCGGCGGACAGCTTTTCGAACAGGGAGCTGGTGGACGGCACGCCGTTCAGCGGAAACAGCTCATACTTGAAGCCATCCCTTTCAAAGGTCGACATCCGGCCACCCGGCTTTTTGTTTTTGTCGACCAACAGCACCTTTTTGCCCTGACGCGCCAGCAGGCTCGCGACCGTCGTGCCACCCGGCCCCGCGCCGATTACGATCACATCGTATGTTTCCATGGCTGGCCTCCTTCCCGGCTGGGTGAGGGCTTGCCCGGCGCCCTCCTTTTCAACCTTTGACAAAGAGAGCGCTTTTGAATTTCCTGCGTCTCTCTGCCTGTTGCCTGTTGAACATATTTATAGTATATTAACATCATGATAGATAAACAACAGACAGTTCGTTATCTATCTGACCGTTAGCGAACAGATGGAAACGAAACTGTCGATTATCAGATCGAAAAAAGTAAAAGATTTGTGAATGAAAGAAGAGAAGCGTTTAATGAGGGAAGACAGGGTGGACCGGCGGGTCCTCTATACAAAGATGTTCCTGCGGGAAAGCCTGCTGGAGCTGATGAAGGAAAAGCCCATCGGCAAGATAACGCCCACCGAGCTGTGCCGCCGCGCCGATATCAACCGCAACACATTTTACACGCATTACGACAGCCCTGAGGCGCTGCTGCACAGCATCCAGAACGAATTGTTCGAACAGATACGCCAGTCTGTTGAGCAGTCCTGGAAGAACGGCAGCATGCCCGCTTTTCTGACAGAGGTGTGCCAGGTGATCCACGATAACGGCGACCTGTGCAAAACGCTCTTTTCGGATTATGGCGACAAGGATTTTCTTCGGCGCATTGTGGACCTCGTGCACGACAAAACCATTGCGGAGTGGAAAGCGGCGGGCATGAAGGAAGACGGCGGGCAGCCGGAGCTGCTCTACGCCTTCTCGGTGAACGGCAGCGTTGCCGTCATCCAGAAATGGATACAGGACGGCATGAGATATACGCCGGAGGAGATCGCGCTTTTTATTGAGAAGGCGAGCTTTACCGGGCTAAAGGCTTTTCTGGGATAACCAAATCATTGGACACACTTACGGAGATTGCAGAAGAGCGGGTTTCCCAACCCGCCCACCTTGAAACATCCATCACTCCAGCGCCGCGTCTATTTTCTCAACCAATTCCTTCGTCGCCGCGTCCTCCGGGAAGCCCGCGTGCCACCTGTTGCCCGGCCTTGCGGCATCCGCCCGCGCTTTGACGATCAGTTCGGGCCGGTACTCGAAGTGCAGGTAGTCGAAATGCGCCCATTTGCCGCCCCAGATGAAGCCGTGGCTCTCCATCGTCTTCACCAGATCGGCGGGGTAGGTCTCCAGCCGTTTCTGTCCCTGCTCTTTCGAAGCCCAGCGCCAGTAATCGCTCGGGTTGCTCTTGAGGTCGATCGCGATGCCGAAGGCATGTGGACTTAAGCTGCCGGTGCCCGCGATCACGCGGTAATTGTACGTGCCGTTCACCGGATATACATAGCCGCTCACGCCGGGCTGCACGCCGATAAGACCGTTCACGTCGCCCAGCGCCGCCTCCAGCGCCGAGGCCGCGCCAGCCTTCTGGTTGAACGGGCCGCAGCCCGATACACGACGCAGGTTCGCTTCAATGCCGCTCTGCGTACCGCCGTATAGGACGCGCAGCAGCGCGTAGCACCGGATGCGCCCCGGATCGCTGCTGCCTTCCGGCACCGCGGTGATCATGTCCAGCGGATACGGCTGTTCCATCATGTCCTGAAGGTCCGCATCCGCCAGCTTCCCGTCGAAGCTCTTGTCCCGTCCGTCGTCATAGACGATTTTTTCGCCCGAACTCATGACTACGCAGACGGACCCGTCCGCGCTTTTCTCCACGCCGGTGATGTTATTCGGGTAAGCCAGCATCAGCGCGAGCAGGTCGCGCTTCATGCCGGTATCGGGGGGCGGATCGCCCGCCGCGAACACCGCCATGCCCGCCTCGCCGGTGACGCGGGAAACGATGACGAGCAGCACGAGCAGGCACAGCAGCAGTATTGTTTTGAAGCGGTTCATGCGACGCGCCTCCTTTTCAGCAGAGAGAACCCCGCTCTGCTTGATGACAAACCTTATATCGCAAGTGAGATTGTAAAACGAAGGGCCTGAAAAGTCCAAATACAAGGCGTCGATGACGTGGCCGCGCTACTTCAAGGAGCAAGCGGAAATCGGGCGCAGTCGTTGGGCTTTGTCACCGGCCTGTGCGGAGAGAACCCCGCTTTTTCAGCCATGTATAGATGACCCCGCCGAAGAACAGCATGCCGCCGTAACCCACCGCGGGGTATAAAAACCGTACCATATTGGAGAACCCGAGCTGCGCCACCACCAGCGCGAGCGCGCACGTAACGGCGATGACCATTCCCCTGGACAGCCGCGGCGAAAGGCGCTGCGAGAAGGCGTACAGGTTGCCCACGGCGGTGGTGTAAACCTCCGCGAACAGCACCACGGCGAACGCGATGCGCACGATGGGGGATATCTGCTGCGCGATGGCTGCCATCGGCACCTCCAGCGATCCCGCTTCCGTGATGTTGGTGAGCAGGCAGAAGTATATCGCAAACATGCCCACCGCCAGCCCCGCCGCGCCCAGCAGCGCGCCCCACAGCAGCTTTTTTTTGTCTTCCGTCGCGGCCCCGATGGGCGCGAGCACGCCGATGGATATCACGATGTTGTATGACGCGTAGTTGACGGCGGACAGCAGCCAATGCGGCGTGGAACCCTGCAACGCGGACGCGGCCTTCAGCTCATCCGCGGTGACCGGGTTGTGCAGCAGGCTTTTGACGGAGATGAACAGCACGGAGACGATAAGGAACGGCACCACGTAGCTGATGGCGTTGACCACGCCGCGCGTGCCGGTGAGCACCGTCAGCAGCGTGACGGCGGCCATCGCGAGCGTGCCCCACAGCGGCGCCAGCGCGAACTGCTCCCGGAATATCGCGCCCGCGCCCGCCAGCATGGTGCACAGCCCGCCGAACAGGAATATGCTGACCACCAGGTCGATGGCGGTGCCGAGTAATGCGCCGTTGGTGTGGCGGACGATGTCCACGTGCGACGAGGCCTTGAGGCTGCGGCCCAGCAGCAGTATCGTGTAGCCGATGAAGAAGAACAGCACGCTGGCCACCGCAACGCCCGCGACGCCCCACAGCCCGTACGCGCTGAAAAAGCGCAGCACCTCCTGGCCCGAGGCAAAGCCCGCGCCTACCACGGTGCCGATGTATGCCGCGGCGATCTTCAATATACCGAAAGGCTTCGCGTTGTCCGGCTGCATGACGTTCCCCCAAAAGGATCTTCTATTTTTATTTATGAAAAAATACGGCGGAATATTTCAATCCGGGCTTCTTCAAAAAAAACACGCCGAATAATCGGGAAAAAACGGGGGAAACTATAGAATCATATGCGTGAAGGAGGATGTATCATGAACAGCCAAAAAATGGACCACCCGAATGACGGTATCAAGTGTTCCGTCAATACCTGTTACTACTACATGAACGGGGATCACTGCACCGCCGAGAAGATTCATGTGGAGCCGAGAAACGCGACCAGTTCCGATCAGACGGACTGCGCCACATTCCAGAAGAAATAACGACGACAAAAAAAACTGCTGGGGAAACCCGGCAGCTTTTTTTGTTATTTTGTTATGATGAAATGATCTGGTATTTATCTGACCGTGACCGTGCAGGCGGCCACGATGCCGTTGCCGGTCGTTTCCATGATCGTCGCGGTGCCCGGCGCTACGCCGCTGACCCGTCCTCTTCCATCCACCGTTGCGACGCCGGGGTTGCTGCTCCGCCAGGTAACCGTCTGAAGTCCGTGTTCCTCGGCGCGATGGTCGCCTTCAGGGTGGTGGTTTTACCCGGCTTCACCGTCACCGCCGCTTTGGACATTCTCAGCCCCGCCGGATAGATGGGCGTGACAGCATCCAATAGCGATACAGCAAAAACCACTTCAGAGAAGCGGTTTTTGTTTGCTTCGAAGCGGCTTGGGGGATTGAGTGGGCAGGGATGGTGGATAACCCGCAGGTTTGCGCCGGATGCCGGGCGATTTCTGTGAAATAGCGTTCGGTGTTGTTACCCAGAAAAAACAATATACGACATTTGAAAACAGATATTTACAAATATTTAACGCCGGTGTTATAATGCATTTTGACAGTGTACGAACCCTTTAACCCCGGCCGCCATAATCTGTCCGGCTGTCTTCCGGTGTCGGAAGCGTATGGGCTGCCGGGAAGTTCTCCAGTGTAAACAATCGCAGAATACAAAAAAGGCCAGGCGGGATAAACGCATGAAATCGGACAGACTGAGAGCTTTTTTTGACGCGTTCAAAGACAGGCATGACGGAAATCAGGGCACGCGCGCGCGGACGCTGCTGATCATCCAGGCGGCGCTGATCGTGATGCTGTGCGCCACCGTGGTGCTGGTGTGTTTTGTCTGCGACCGGCTGACGTTCTACCTTATTTTGACGTCGTCGCTGGCTGTGCCGCTTGTCATATCGCTGGTTCTTAATCTGAGAGGGCATTACAAGGCCGCGGCCTGGCTGACGATTCTGGTGACCATCGTGGGCCCGTGGCTGTGCATACTGGTGGACGACACCGTGGCTTACGGTGATTACGTGGCGCTGCTTTACACGGCCATGTCCATCCAGCTCTGCGCGATACTGCTCAACGAGCGCGTGACGCTGGTGATCGCCCTTGCGCAGTTCGCGGGCCTCGCGGCGCTGGTCGCCACCAACCCCAACCTGCACAGCTTCAACTGGCCCGGCCTGATGGTGTTCATCGTGTTCGTATCCATGCTGGGCATCATATCCAGCATGATGAGCCGGAAGCATCTGCAGCAGATCGAAAAGGACCGCAGCCTGCTGCGGCAGAGCGAAGCCAAGCTGCAGGAGCTGGCCCTGAGGGATTCGCTGACCGGCCTGTTCAACCGCCGGTATATGGAGGAGACGCTGGAGCGGGAGCTGAACCGCGCCGTGCGCGAGCAGCGCAACCTCGGCGTCATCATGACGGACGTGGACGGTTTCAAGCTGATCAACGACACGTTCGGGCACCCGCTGGGGGACGCGGTGCTGGCCCGCGTCGCGGAGGAGCTGCAGCACAACATCCGCAAGTCGGACATCGCCTGCCGCTTCGGCGGGGACGAGTTTATCCTGATCATGCCCGAATGCTCGCTGGAGGACACGATACTGCGGGCGCAGGCGCTGCGGCGCATCGTGCAGTCCGCTTCCATCGTGGTGGACGATATGGACGTGGGGCCGGTCACGCTGTCCATGGGCGTGGGCGCGATGCCGGAACACGGCGCCACCGCCGCGGAGCTGCTGAAAGCGGCGGACAAGGCGCTGTACGCCGCGAAGCATGACGGCCGCAACCGTGTGGTGACGGCCAGGGTGGCTGTGGGGTGACGGCGTTTGGAAGTCAGGTGGGCGCGGGAGTGATGCGGCAGGGGAATGGGGCGGCGGATATGTTTGTTGGCTGCGTCTTAAGGCGATGAACAGAATGAGAAAAGATATTGGTGAAGCGCCCCTTCAAATCGAGGGATGGCTGCATCTTGTGGCTGTCCGGCTGGTTTTGGGCATTGCGCCAAATGGAAATTATATTTACGAGGTTCTGAAGTCGGGATCGGACATATCAATCATATCGTTTGTTTTATCTGCCGGTTTTATGGTCTTCGTCCTGATCATGCTGTACAAGAGGCATAAAGCGTTTCCGGGCGTATATATCGGATTGGAAGCCTGTACGATCGTGAGCCGTATTGCCATTCTCGTTGTTGTGCCGGGGGACACCCCTGGCGGGTGGGGGGCCGCAGGACTGTTCGTGGCGGTGTCTTTTCTGATCAGTATTCTCTGGATATTGTACATGCTGATTTCGAGAAGGGTCAAAAAAACATTTGTGTGGTATTGGAACAATACCGTTGACCAGCGCCTTGTCGACAAAGCGAACAGCATTTAACCGTCAACAGGACAAGCTGGCGGCCGTGTCTTCTGATTTCTATTTTGGAAAGCCGGAATAAGTGGTACAATGAGAGCAAGCCGTTTCAAGGATATGACACGGGATGGGAGGAGGATCAGCATGTCCAAAATCGATCTGGTCAGGCAGGAAATGATGAAAGCGCTGAAAGCGGGGGACGCGCCGCGCAAGGAGGCGCTGTCGCTGCTGCTGGCGGCGCTCAAGAAAAAGAACATCGACAAGCGGGCCGATTTGACGGAAGAGGAAGAGAATGCGGTGGTCTTCAAGGAGATCAAGGAAGCGCAGGAGGCGATCGACACGGCGCCCGCGAACAGAACGGATATCGTTGAGGAAGCCCGGCTGAAGATCAGCATCTATTCGGAATTCGCGCCCAAGCGGATGGGCGAGGACGAGATCAAAGAGATCATTCAGAATGTGCTCCGCGAGCTGGGGATCGATAAGCCTGCGCCGCAGGACAAGGGCAAGATCATCAAAGCCGTGATGCAGCAGGCAAAGGGCAAGGCCGACGGCGGCGCCATCAGCAAGCTGGTGGATGCGGCCATCCGCGGTTAGGCTACCGCTTCGGGGTGAAGGCGGCCAGCCGATATCCCCAAAACATCTCTGATACATTGGCTCCCTCAAACGAGAGAGCCATTTTGATATCAGCCAAGAGCCTGGTGAAAAGATTTTGTAAAGGACCCTGCCGAAAAGGATTTGAAAAGACTCCGTTGACAGATTTATTGGGTTTACAGTCATAAGTTACAAATTGATTTTGGTTCGCGATTATGTATACTATAAATTGACTGATATATCAATTTAAGCAGAAAGGGCAAACCTGCCGAAAGACAGAGACGCAAAGCCGTGAATCTAAGGTTCTTATACTATGATTGTCTGGTTGCCTATCCCTTAGCGGTTTTCCCAATTAAGCGCCGTTTGTGATTAAAACATCAGAGAAACAAAACGCAGGGCTTTATCACGCAGGCTTTTTTGCTGAGCCTTAAAACAGTGATTCTATCAGCGATGCGTTTGATTGGGGAGGAACAACGTGCTGAAACGAAAGACCGTCGCCTTTATCGTCCTTGCCGCTATGATCTTGACCTTTTTCTGGCCCGAAAACACCGCGTTTGCGCAGGAGCCTCCCCGGACAGGCACCATCGTCAACTGCGTCAGCAGCGTCAATGTAAGAAACGGGCCGGGAACAAACTATGCCCGCATCGGCAGCGCGCCCAAAAACGCCGTGTACAGCGTCACGGGCCAGTCCGGCTCATGGTACAAGATCAGCTACAACGGCGGGACGGGCTATGTTCACGCCGATTACATGGCGGTATCCGCCGTGGGCCAGCCCGCGCAGACGGGCCAGAAGGGCGTCGTCGTCAACTGCGTCAGCAATGTGAACGTGCGGAAAGGGCCGGGCACCGGTTACGCCAAGCTGGGGACCGCGCCCAAAAACGCCGTCTACGATATACTCGGCCAATCGGGCTCGTGGTCCAAAATCAGCTATAACGGCGCCGCCGCATATATCTCGTCGTCCTATATATCGCTGCAGACAGCCGCGCCCGCCCCCCAGCCGACAAACCCTGCCGGTCAAACGGGCAAGATCGTCAACTGCACGAGCTGGGTCAACGTGCGCAGCGGGCCGGGGACGAATTACGCCTTGCTGGGCACCGCGCCGAAAGGAGCCGTTTACGGCGTCACGGGCAAGTCCGGCTCGTATTACATGATCGATTACAACGGCAAAAAAGGCTACGTGTACGCCGACTACATCTCGATCATTCCCGCGCCAACACCGGCACCGACACCGGCACCGACCCCCGCGCAGACACAACCGCCAGCCCCGACCCCGGCTCCAACACAACCGCCTGCGCCCACGCCGACGCCAGTACCCACTCCGACACCGGCGCCGACGCCCACACCCACACAGATGCCCGAACCTGAAGGCGCGCTGATCTCCGGCTATTACGCTTCCTGGGCCGCCTATTCCGGCTATACGCCTTCGGATATCCCGGCGGAGCGGCTGACGGACATACTCTACGCGTTTGCCAACATCGACGCCGACCTGAAAATCGCACTGGGCGATCCCGCCGTGGATCTGGCCAACTTCGCGGAGCTGCGGCAGCTGAAGCGGCAATACCCGCACGTGCGGACGCTCATCTCGGTCGGCGGCTGGACCTGGTCGGGGAAATTCTCGGACGTGGCGCTGACGGAACAAAGCCGTTCGGTCTTCGCGGACAGCGTCGTGGCGTTCATCAGGCAGCACGGCTTCGACGGCGTGGATGTCGACTGGGAATATCCGTGCGGCGGCGGCCTGTCCACCAACACCACAAGGCCGCAGGACAAGACGAATTTCACGCTGCTGATGGCCAAGCTGCGCGAGAAGCTGGACGCGCAGGGCCAGGCGGACGGGCGGGAGTATCTCTTGACATTCGCGGGCGGCGCGGGGACGACCTACGCCGGCAACACCGAGCTGGGCAAGCTGGGCGGGCTGGTGGATTACGGCGTGATCATGACCTACGACATGCACGGCGCGTGGGCCGGCAGCTATACCGATTTCAACGCGCCGCTGTATACGCCGTCCGAAGCGTCGCCGCAATACAAGTGGAGCTGCGCGGCCTCGGTGGACCTGTGGCAACAAAAAGGATTCCCAAAATCGAAGATCGTCATGGGAATCCCGTTTTACGGCATCAGGTTCAACGGCGTGCAGAACAGCAACAACGGGCTGTATCAGCGGTTCGGGTCGGGCGGTTCCATCGCTTACGACAAGGTCGTCTCCACCTACCTGAACAACCCGCTGTACGTACGGTACACGCACCCGGAGGCCCATGCGCCGTGGCTGTTCGACGGATCAACCTTCATCTCGTATGACGACGCGCAGTCGATCGCGGAGAAGGCCGGCTACATCGCAAACCGCGGCCTTGGCGGCGCGGTCATCTGGGAGCTGTCCCAGAATGCCGACGGCACGCTGATCAGCGCCATCCGGGACCGTCTGCGGTAAAAAGGGCTGTTTACAGCCCCAGCTCGCCCTTCAGCTTCGCCAGCTCGTCGTCCACCGAGGGCGCGCCCATCCTGGCGTATTTCTCTTCCAGCGCCCTGGCTTCGTCGATGGGCTCGGTGTTGAGCTCCGCCATGGCCGCAGCCTGGTCCAGCATGCGGTCAGCCTTGTCTTCCATGCGCCCGAACGCGTTCTGCACGCCCGCGGATTTGCCCACGGCCGAGCTGGCGTCGTTGAGCTTCTCCTGCGTTTTGGCGACGGACACCTTGGCCTTGATGGCCGAGCTGCGCGCCTTCAACGACTCGATGTCGGATACCAGCTTGTCGTGCATCTGGCGCATCTTGCGCGCGTTCTCACGCGCGGTGGCGTACGCGGTCTTGAGGCCTGCGCCGGAGGCTTCCAATTCCTGCTTTTTGCCGATCAGCACGCGGGCGTCGTCCTCGTTGCCCGCCAGCAGCGCCTTCTTGGCGTAACCGGCGTATTTGTCCACCTCGGACTGGTTCTCGTCCACCAGCCGCCTGGTGCGCGCCTCTTCCGCCATCACGCCCGCGGTGTCGCGCTTTACCTCGGCCAGGTCCTCCAGCAGATCGCGCATGTATTGGTCGATCATCTTGGACGGGTCTTCCATCTTGTCCAGCAGGGCGTTGATGTTCGCTTTGATGATGTCGTTGAATCTTGAAAGTATCGCCATGTCATTTCCTCCTTCATTCTTTACGCGTTTGTTTATCACGTGGTTGAGTCGTCGTCGTATTTGTTCGCCACCTGTTCCGCTTCGGTGTCGCCGAACTTCTCAAGCGGCGTGTTCAGCATGTCTTCCGTCTGCTTCGCCTCAAGGTTCTTCTGCTTCTTCGCGTGCCGCCACCAGACGAACAGCACGATGAGCGCCACCAGCACGATGAGCACGATGAGCACCGTGATCCACGGCGAGGTGGTCACCGTCATGATGCGGTCCGCCGCGTCGCGGAAGGACTGGCTGAAAAACTCGTCCTCCGTCAGGTCGGAATAGTAGTTGCGGTCGAGATAATCCAGCAGGATGTCGGACGCCTCGTCGTCGATCACCGTTTTGGCCTGCGTGCCGGTGACGACGCCCGTCATGTACCCGCCGTGGTTCTCGTAGAACACCAGCAGCAGATGGGCCTCGTCGGTGAACAGCGCGTCGTATTTTTCGTTGCCGAAGCTCTGGATGTCGCTCATTTCGGGGATGCCGTCCGTCCCCACGTCGCCGGTGATGTAGATGTACGGTTGTACGCCCGTCTTCTGGTAGAAGTACTTCAGGCCGGTGAGCAGCCTGGTCTCGTTCTGTATCCAGCCGAGCTCGTCGGTGAAATAGGCTGTTTCGTTGACGCTGCCGCCCGGCAAAGCCGCGCGCGCCACGGTGGATACGGTGATGTCGCCGCCGCCGGAGCCTCCGCCGCCAAGCATCGAGAAAAAGCCGGTAAACACCAGTATCAGCACGACCACCGCGAACACGATCAGCACGCCGAAGATGGAGCCCACGCTGCAGCCCGCGGGCCGGCGCCTGTAGCCGTATGGCGGGGGAGCGGGCACGCCCACGGGGATGTAATGCGGGCCGCGGTGATGATGGCCGTGATGCACCGGGCCGGGGCCGCCCTGTCCGAAACCGCCGAAGCTGCCGCCGCCGCGCTGCCCACCGCAAAAACCGCCGCCGCCCCGGCTGCCGCCAAAGCTGCTGCGCCCGGAGAACCCTCTGCCGCCGCCGCCGGAGAACCCCCTGCCTCCACCGCCGCCAAAGCCGCCTCTGCCCATTGCACAAATACCCGCTTTCCTGTTATGGTCGCTGTAACCAATCTATCATGGGTGTCGAAAGGTGTCAATTTTTGACCGGTTGTTTCACAGAACGTTCAAAAACACTCAAAACAAAATATGAAAAAAAGTCGTCCAACATGCCTGCATAATGCGGCGCATGACGAACCATAATAAATACCGAGGTGGTGAAGGACGTGTTGTATTGGCACCGACTTGACAACCCCGAGCAGCGCTTGGACATGAGGGCGAAAGCATATATTGGTCCAGGTGACTGGGAAGCTGGATGGGCTTGTATGCCCATCCAGCGTTTTTTTGCCCGGAAAAGGAAACAAAAGGGCAGTCCCCGTTTTTTGTGTCGTGATTATGCGATGTTACGCCGCCATGCCCAGCTCCGCCGGAGAGACGACGCCCTTCGCCAGCGCCTCCTGCTTTAATTCGTGGTAAAGGCCCGCAAAGCTGGTGTTGATGTACGGGCCGGTGTAGAATATGCCGAGTAAGCCGCCGGTCAGCGCGGTGAGTATCCCCCAGCCGATGAAGGAGAGGCCCATCACGAACACCCTGCCCTTGTGGCCGCTGGTCATGCGCATCGAGAGCTTGAGCGCATCGGTGGCCGTCACATCGGGGCAGTCCGCCAGTATGTACGGCGCCATGAAATACGCCAGCGCCTTGACGATGCCGGGGACGATGAACAGCAGCGTCCACAGGAACGTGAACAGCGCCATCCACAGCATGCCGCCCACGTGCCGCAGATAGTTGGCGAAGCCGTCCCGGAACATGCCGCCCACGTCCGCCTCTTCGCCGCGGTACACGCGCAGGCTGAAAGCGTTGTAGCCCACCGTCAGCGGCAGCAGCACGAAGATGGATACCAGAGTGGAAAGAGTGCTGAAAAAACTGGTTATCGGTGCAAAGGGCTGAAATGTTCCATAGCCGGTGATCCTGACCGTAAAGTTATGCAGCATATCTCCGGCATTGATGGCAAAGCTGACCGACGATATGGCCCAGCCGATAACCATAAGCAGCAGCAGCGCACACAGGCACGCGCCGTACTGCGCGGTAAAGCCGGCCTTCGCCTGCCGCTTGATTTCTTCACGCAGTTTCATGGGTTGACCCTCCGAAAAAGATATAGTATAACACTACGATTATATGGCGGAGCGTGGCGGCATACAACAGGGCCCCCGCATGATTTGTCGAAGAATTTACCAAGGTCAGCTACCGAGGCACAGCGCTGCGTGCCGCCGACACTGTCCGTTTCGGCGGGAGTGGGTTCGCACCGGATGACCATGCGGCAGCCGCCGCCCTGTATCGGCGGCGCAAAAAAAGCGGCCGTCTTCCGACGGCCCGTTTGAAGAAGATCACCAAACTTATAGTGGAATACCATAAAAAGAAGAGAATCACGAAGATACCAGTAAAGGACTGCTCCGCTGGCCGCATCGCCGGATTAAAAGGTGAAGGGCCAGCGGAGCCGGGTTGCCGCCGGAGGGCGTTGGCGGCACAAATCGATATATGAGGTAATATGATCACTTGTTGTTCGTGGCCGCGGCAGACGGCGTCTCGCTCGGCTGCGCGCATTCTCCGGCCATCACGCCGGGCAGCGGCGGCAGGCTCTCGTCCGGCAGCACCACAGACGAGTTGATGTTGCGGGTCTGATCTTTTGAGTTCGCCGCCGTTGGCGAAGGGGTGGTCACCACCGGTTTTGTGGGCCCGCACCCCGACGCCAGCGCCGTGGCCAGCACAAACGCGGCTGCGGCCATGGGTATCACCCTGATGCGGTTTTGTTCCGACATATATGTCCTTTCTCTGCGCAGATAAAATCTATATAATCCCGACGCGCCGGGTGAATGAGCGTTTTTTTGTTGTTAAACGCATCATATCACAACGCAAAAGAAAAATGTGATACAGGCTGTAACAGCAAAATGAATAAATTGTTAATAATTCGATGGCAGAATTGTTTGTTTCACCATACCCGTGCCTTTGCTTCTATGAATATGATGGGTTTATCTTTTGCCGTTCATCTGACAGCGCCAAAAAAGCACAACGCCATGCGGCGCGAATATGATATGGATGAGGCGCAGAGCGCGGCGGGGCCGTTTTTTTGACCGTGACAGGAAGGCGGGTGATGCGATGAGCGACGATATCCACAAGGACGCCGGACAGAGCAGCGACGCGCAGACGGACCCGCAGGCCGGTTCGCAGGCGCTGGTCTCGTGCGACGTGACCAGCGCCGACATCGATAGCCTGAACAACGCGTTCGCGCCCACGATGTGGCTGGAGGTGCTGCCCTCGCAGGCGGGCACCATCCTCGCCGCGATACTCACCAACATTATGACCGAGGGGCTGACGCCCAATCAGGAGAACATACTCGGCAACTTCGTCTCGGCGGTGGGCGCGCTGATCTCCTACAAGGCCGCGCGGGACGACACAAGCAGCAGCACGAACCCATAGGCCCATAACCTACATACGCACACATAAGGAGGAACAGGCACGGCGGGGGATAGACATAACGGAATGCAACTATAGTATGACATACAAGATCGAGAGGGCGAGACATAAGACCGAGAGGACACCGCCCTCTCACTCCCGCTGGAGGCCCGGCCTCCAGACCTCCTCGTAAAACCATGTCGAAACGGCATGGTTTTTTTGTACTATGATGTATTAAGGAGAGTAGATATGATAAAATATAAAAAAATCAGGATCATTATGTCTGTATTGCGCAGGCCGACAAGAGATAATCATTTATAGAAGGAGTGTATACAAATGGTCGGAGTCGAAATTGATATGGTTATTACCGACAGCTTGAAGGCATTGGAGTTATACGAAAAAATATTTGGTATTGAGCGTGTTGAAGTTACCAACTTTCCTAAAGGAGAAAACGAAGTTGTTTTTACGTTATATGGGGTACGCTTTCACATGCTGGATGAAAACCCGGAATTCGAGCTGAGATCGCCAAAACCGGATGAACCCAAAGCGATTTGGTTTAATATCCTGGTGCCCGACATCAAGACAACATTTTTAAAGGCGGTCAGCGCAGGGTGTACAGAGGTGCAACCGGTGACTGAAATGCCTGATTACGGCATATCAAATGCCATATTTACAGATGGTTTTGGCTACCAATGGATGCTGCACCAAATACACAAAGAAGTGAGTTTTGAAAAGCGTACCCAACTATGGGAGGAAAAAAGGGATCATTAAGAACATACGTACCAGAATGGGCTGGCGCGGCGGGGGACATATGACATAAGTCCATGATCGATGTTAAGGTTGTGAGGGTAGCCCTCAACCCGTGTCTTCGTTTTTTCGGGGACCTTGGATACTCCCGCTTAAGGCTCTGCCTCCAGTCCCCAAAATAAACGATGAATAAGATGATAACAAGGTGGGCGTACATGGATGAAATCAGAGCAGTAGTAGATAAAGTTGCAACAGCGTTGGTAGACGTTCCGGGCATCCAAGCTGTTGTACTTGGCGGCTCGCGGGCAAGGGGCACGCATTCTCCTGAATCTGATATTGACATCGGTATTTATTATAATACCACACTGGGCCTTGCCTCTTTGAACAAGGAAGCACAACTTTTGGATGATGAACACAGGGAGAACCTGGTCGTCCCTCCTGGTGAGTGGGGAAGATGGGTTAACGGCGGCGGTTGGCTTATCATTGATGGATATCACGTTGACTTTATTCTGCGCGATACACATCGGGTAGAGAACATGATTATGGAGTGTCAGGAAGGGAATATTTCCGCACATTACCAAACCGGACATCCCCATGCCTATATAAATGCAATGTACCTGGGTGAATTGGCGGTATGCAAGGTGTTATGGGATAAAGAGGGTAATATTTCCGCACTAAAGAGTGTTGCCGAACAATACCCACCAAAGCTGAAAAAAGCGATCATTGGCTTCTTTGGGTTTGAAGCAGAGTTTTCATTAATGTTTGCGGAGAGTAACGCCAAGAAAAGAGATGTTTATTATGTTACTGCTCATATAGTACGAGCGGTTTCGGCGCTCAATCAGGTGTTGTTTGCAGTAAATGAAGAATACTGCCTAAATGAAAAAAAGGCAGTCGGTATGATAGACAATTTTAACATTCATCCTTTTGGCTACAAAGATAAAATAAATTCAATTTTTATGGCCGTAGGAGCAGATAATGCAAATGCCTGCACACAGCTAAAATGGTTAATTAACGAAGTTAAAAACATGCTTTCGAATGATGGATGAATATACCATTATACATATATTATCCATAAAATCGAATCTTTCTTGCCCCTCACGCGCCCATGTCCCACGTCACCTCAATACCCTTGAGCACCGGGACGGTGAGGCGGTCCGCTTCGTGCAGCTCGTGGTCCGCACCGGTCACCTCGCCCGCGCCGATCAGGTCGGGGGAAGCGCTGCCGGACGCCTGCGCGGTGTCCAGCACAGCCGTCCAAACGGCGGAGGGCTGCCCGTTCACGTCGTTGTAGCCTTCGGCGCCTTCGTCAAGCCCCTCGGCGTAATAATCGTTGTAGTCGTATGAGGCGTTGGCCTCGATGAACAACGCCAGCTTTTTGCCCGCGAAGTCGTCGGGTATGTTCAGCGTCAGCTCGGCCTTGTCGCTGGGCGTCGCGCCGGAGGTGATGTCTGCGCCGCCGCGCACACCGCTCCACACCGGCAGGGTGGCGGGACGGTTCTTAAGCCCCGTCGCGACCTTGGCGGTGGCAAACAGCGTGGCGGAGTTGCCCGCCTCGTCCACCACCCAGATGGCGTAGGACGGCGCGTATTTCAGCCCCTCTTCATAGCTGAACGACACGGTCGCATGCGGCTTGGCCGGGTCGGCCTCGGGCGCGGCGGGGCCGCAGGCGGACAGCAGCAGGGCGGTCAATAGCAGCACGGCAATCAGGGCTTTTTTCATCGGGAACACTCCTTTTCCGGTCTTCTTGGACATATGATATCATGCGCAGGGGCGCAGTTTCCATCACGTTTGTGTAAAACCGGTAACTCTCCAATATTTTGCATATATATTAGCATCCCCGGCGGCGTTTGGCAATCTTCGCCTGTGCAAGCAGCGGCGCGCCGGGCGTTGAATCCGCGCGTACCGGGGAGTAGAATAGACAAAAACGGAAAGGATAAACGAAATGGACGGAACGAGACGAAGCGACATCCGGCCGGGGCAGACGGTGCTTGTGGTGCAGAAGCAGGACCAGCGCACCGGGCGGCTGACGGAGGGCATCGTGATGCGCATACTCACCAACTCGCCCACCCATCCGCACGGCATCAAGGTGATGCTGGAGAGCGGCATCGTGGGCCGCGTGAAGGAGATCCGCTGAAAAAGCTTATGCTTCCTCTTATCATTATGGGGAGTATGTCGGCCTTGCCCGGCGTTTATGCTTTTTTACCTGCGAACAATAAAAAATTACCGCCTGATGGGATTTCCCCGGGTTTTAAGGGAAACAAGGCGGTGGACAATAAATGGGATTTGGTGGATTGTCAAACGCCGCTCTTCACGGCAAAACCTTTCTGCATGTGGTGCTCATGGTTATTTCTATGCGCATTCGGGCGCGGATATGAGCAGCTTGCCCGACAAAAAACCGCTTGCGAAGCAAAGCGGCTTGCAGTATACTCGCCATATTAGATGAATATCTAATTAAGTTAACGAGTGGAGGTATACATGCCCAATACCATATACAACACGCTGGACCCGCTGTTTGAAACCGTCGGCCTGCTATCCGCCAGCCGCAACGCGGACGAGACCCGCCGCGAGACGGTGAAGGCGCTCAGCGAACTGGGCTTTGACGGCGAGAGATTCTACACCGCGCACATGGCGGTGTTCGACGACTACGTGGGCGCGTTTAAAAAGCACTACCAGCCGGGCGATGGGGATACGCTGTTTTTCGATGGCGACGGCTCCGGCCTGCTGCTGTTGCTCCTGTGCCTGCTGCTGGAGAACAGGGAACGGATCGCGTCCGCGGACAGCCTGAGCGACGCCGAGATCAACGAGGGGATCATGGAAATATGCGTCGCTTTGTGGGACATGAAGCCGCTGCCAGCTGCGGACGGGCTGGACGGCCTCATGGCATTCGTGGCCGCCTGCGCGCTGACCGAGAGCGAGAAATGGAAGCTGCTGCAAGTCATGAAAAGCCCCGGCACTTCGATCCGGCAGCTGATCGCCGTCATCGACGCCAACATCCCCGCGTTCGAAAAGGCGCAAGCTGCGGTGCGCGGCCCGCTGGACAAGCTGATCGCGCAGTACGCCGAAGCGCTGGGCAGCGGCGGCGGCCAGTTCGGAAAGTTCAGAGAGTCGCTGTCGGGCGATGCGGACGTCTACCCGTCGCTGGCATTTCCCATATCGCAGCTCATGTTCTCGGGCAGCTACTATTACGGCCTGCTGAGCGCGCTGCTGCTGAACCAGGAGGGCGCGGATCAGGAGCTGCTGCTGCGCCGCCTGAAGGCGCTGAGCGACGGCAGCCGCCTCGAGATACTGCGCTCCATCCGCCAGAAGCCCAAGTATAACCTCGAGATCGCGGAGCAGCTAGGGCTGACGGCCGCCACCATGTCCCACCATATGGGCGTGCTGCTCACCTGCGGCTTCGTGGGTGTGAACAAGCAGGATTCGCGCGTGTACTACCATCTGGAGGAGGACGCGGTGCGCCGGTTCATCGCCTCGCTGGAACGCCTGCTGCTCTGATATTGGAACTCATTCGCCCTTCTCTGTGAAGGTTTTCTATTTTTGTCTAATTATATTGACGAACATCTAATACCATGGTATTCTCACATCAAAATGATTAGACAATTGTC
The DNA here is from genome assembly GCA_023428025.1 of Bacillota bacterium. GTDB lineage: Bacteria > Bacillota > Clostridia > Christensenellales > SZUA-584 > SZUA-584. The sequence goes on along the minus strand of JAEYZN010000034.1, from coordinate 3,796 downwards.
TAATATATAAGGAGCATATCATGAGAAAATTGTTGAAGGAAAACAAGCTGCTGTTCGCGCTGACCGTGCTGCTGAGCGCGGGCGTTTCGGTGGCGTATGTGTTTATCGCCCTCATATTGCAGCAGGTAACGGACACCGCCGTGAGCGGAGACATGGACGGCTTCCGCCGCGTGGTGATCATGGCGGTGGCTTATCTGCTGGGCATGGGCGCCGTGGGCTTTGCGGGCTCGCTGCTCGGCAAGCTGCTCGTCTGCCGGGTGGTGCGGCAGCTGCGGCGGCATGTATTTGACGGCATACTGCGCCGCGGCACGCAGGACTTCACCAGCGTCAACACCGCGGATTACCTGTCCGCCGTGACCAACGACATCAAGCTGATCGAGGACAACGGCATAACCCCGCTGCTCACCATCGTGCAGAACGCGGTGATGTTCATCGCCGCCGTGACGGTGCTGTTCACCATCAACGCCGTCATCGGCCTCGTGCTTATCGGCTGCCTCGCGCTCATGTTCACCGTTCCGGCGCTGTTCGGCAAGGCGCTGCAGAAACGGCAGGACGCGGTCTCCAAAAAGCTGTCCGCGTTCACGGCCAAGGTGAAGGACATCCTCGCGGGCTACGAGGTGATCAAGGCGTACGGCATGGACGATCCCATCCGCGCGGACTACGAAACGCACAACGGCGAGACCGCTGCCGCCCGGTTCCGCGCCGACCGGCTCACCGCCGCCAACGAAAGCGTCTCCGAAATACTGGCGTATCTCACCATATTCTCCGGCTTTTTCATCGGCGCGTATCTCATATTGCAGGGCAGCATATCCGCAGGCGTCCTGCTCGCGCTCATCCAGCTCAGCAGCTCGTTCGTCAACCCGCTCATGATGGTGATGGACGGCATGCCCAAGGTGCAGGGCATCAGGCCGGTGCTCAGCCGCCTTGAGACGCTGATGGACTATGAGGACGCCGGATTCACCGGCACGCTGGCGCCCTCGTTCGACGCGGGCATCCGCGTGGAGAACCTCGGATTTTCGTACAACGACGGCCAGCCGGTGCTGAAGGGCGTGACGCTGGCGCTGCAAAAGAACAAAAAGTACGCCGTGGTGGGGCACAGCGGCTCCGGCAAGTCCACGCTCATCCGGCTGCTGTGCGGCAGCTACGCGGGCTTCACCGGCGAGGTCCGCTACGACGGGCAGGACTTAAGGGCGCTGGATATCGGCAAACTGCGGGGCATGATCTCCGTGATCCACCAGAACGTGTACATGTTCAGCGGCAGCATCCGGGACAACATCTGCCTGCACCGGCCGTTCTCGGAGGCGGAACTCATGCACGCGCTGTCGGTGAGCGGCGTGGACCTGTTCCTCGGCGGCATGCCGGACGGGCTGGAGACTTTTGTGGGCGAAAACGGGAGCAGCCTCTCGGGCGGGCAGCGCCAGCGCATCGCCGTGGCCCGCGCGCTGATACAGAACAAGCCGATACTGATACTGGACGAGGGCACCGCCGCCATCGACATGCAGACGGCCTATTCCATCGAGAGCAGCCTGCTCGCGCTGGGCGACCTCACGCTCATCACCATCACGCACAACATGAGCCCCGAGCTGCTGGGCCGTTACGACGAGATCATATTCATGCGGGACGGCGCGGTGTGCGAGACGGGCAGCCTGGAGGAGCTGCTCCGGCGGCAGGGCGCTTTCCACAGCTTTTATCACCTGCCGCAGGAAGAGAAAACATCGGCATGATCATATAATGGATATATGTGGTTGACACAAGGCAGAGGCAGGCGTATCATGAGTTAGGCAAAGCTAACTTGTAGCCGTGTGAGGAGGGAGAATGCATGAATATACTGGTCTATGGCGCGGGGGTGCTGGGCAGCCATCTGGCGCATGTGCTGTACCAAAACGGTCACGCGGTGACGCTGCTGGCGCGCGGACGGCGGCTTATGGAACTGCGTGAAAAAGGACTGGTCATCCGCCACTGGCTGCAGCGCAAGACCACAAGCGACATCGTCCGCCTGACCGACGCGTACCTGAAGGACGACGCGTACGACATCGTGTTCGTGGTGCTGCGGCGCAACCAGCTGGACGAGGTGCTGCCCGCGCTGGCCGCGAACGAGGGAGACCCGCTGATCGTGCTGGTGGGCAACAATCCGGACGCCGCCGGTACGGAGCGATATATACAGGAACACAGCAAAAGCCGCAAGCGCGTGGTGTTCGCGTTCCAGACCACGGGTGGACGCCGTGAGGACGGGCGTGTGGTCAGCATCCACATGGGCGAAGGCAAGCTGACGGCGGGGAGCATAGGCGGCGACAAATCCGAGTGGGAGCTGCTGCGTCAGGCGTTCGCCGGTACGAGGTTCAACGTCGTCTTGCGGGGCGACATGGACGCATGGCTGAAGAGTCACGCCGCTTTCGTGCTGCCCATCGCCATGGTGTGCTACGCTGTAGACGGAAAGCTGAGACGGGCGGCGCGAAACAAGGCGCTGCTGAACCGTTCCATCGATGCGATGGACGAAGCCTACGCCATGCTGGAGGCCTGCGGCGTACCGGTGCCGCCGGAAGACGTGGATTTCGTGTGCCGTCAGCGCCGCAAATGCTATCTGTTCCTGAAGCTTATGGCGGCCACGCCCATCGGACGCCTGGCAGCCAGCGACCACGCGATGAACGCCAAGGACGAGATGCGCCGCCTGTATGAGGATTTTCTCGTGTTCAAGCAAAAAGCGGGCATCGAAACGCCCGCGTGGGATGAGCTGGAGATATATATGCCGGTGGTGTAGCGGATGGAACGGACTGTACACATTATCCGTTCCGGCATTACAGATTAAATTTCATGAACGCCTCATCAGTCATTCGCGGTGACAGCTTGTTCCAAGGAGAAGCCTTGGATCAGTCAGCGGCGGCAGAGATGGGGTGTTATTCGTTCGCTAAGTATCCGTAAAGCCTTCTCCTCGAGGAGAAGGTGACCGAAGGCCGGATGAGGTGGAGCCAACTTCCACGGCTGTAATCTGCACACCTTGACGTCGATTTGAGGTTATACCTTTTACTCCGCCAGCTTGTGCATGGCGTCGCCGGACAGCCGGTAAACCGTCCATTCGCTCATCGGTTCGGCCCCGAGGGAGAGGTAGAAGCTGATGCTGGGCTGGTTCCAGTTGAGGCACGCCCATTCCAGACGCCCGCAGCCGCGCTCGATGGCGATGGCCGCCAGCCGCTTGAGTATCGCCTTGCCGTAGCCCCGGCCCCGGTATTCGGGCAGCACGAACAGGTCCTCCAGGTAGATGCCCGCCCGCCCCAGAAACGTGGAGAAGTTGTGAAAATACAGCGCGAAACCCACCTCGCGCCCGTCCGCCATGGCGAAGAACACCTCCGCCTTTTTCTTTTCGAATATCCATTCGCGCAGCAGCGCTTCGTCCGCCACCACCAGATCGAGCATGTGCTCGTATTCAGCTAGTTTGGTTATGAAAGAGAGAATGAGGCCGGTGTCGGCCGGTGCCGCGTCGCGGAAGGTCAGCGTGCTCATGTTGTCACCTCTGTTGTTTTGCTTTTCGATATTTTATCGCATATGGTATGGACAAGGCAAGCGTGGATCGGCAGGAAACAGAGGAAAAACGAGGCGCCATGCTCCTAAGAATGTCAGCTCCCGGCTTCGCCATTTTCATGATGCTCATGTTTGATACGCACTCAAAGCGCAGCATAGGCACCGGCAGCCTGCTCACTCCGCCAGCCGGTACACGTCCAAATAGCCGTCCGAAAACTCAAGCGTGAAGCGTTCGCGGGCCCTACCCCCGTACGCCGGATCGGACCGGCCCACCCCCTGG
>JAEYZN010000041.1 GCA_023428025.1 Bacillota bacterium | reverse complement strand
TTTAAGTCCCGCGTGACAGCCAGCGGCTGGTTCGCCATCTTGACCTGCAGCTCCGGCTGGCCCGCGCCGTTCACCGTCTCAATGCTGCGCGGCATGGTGCCCCGCAGCGCGACGGATACGACGCCTTTGACGTAGACGGTGCGTGGATCATCGGCGGTGTATTCCACATCACGCACGTTGCCCTTGGTCTGCACGTTCATCCCGGACCCTGCGCCGGGCAGCTCCTCTGAATGGCGGAACGGGGAGGACGCGTCAAACGATTCGATGTCTCCGCTGTCCGATATGTAGACGACGCTGAAAACCACATTGCCGTCCATGAAGATGCGGCCGTCGGTGGGTTCCGCGCTCACATGCGCACGGCCCTGTATAAACAGTATGCGGTCAATATCGGCTTTTTCGGTGGGCAGCGACAGCTTTCCTTCAACGAGGCTTTCGCTCAAAACCTCTCTGTTGGCTGTTTCTGTTTGTAAAGACGATTTTTGTACTTTCATATTTACATCCTCTCTTTATCTGGATAAGCATTCTCTTTAATAAATATATAGGGCATCAGGCGAAAATATGACGGGATGAAGTTGAATGTTATCATTTGAATTCACAGATTATTTACACCCGGAAGCTGAGTATCTGATATAATAAAAAATCATAAGGCGCTTTTATTGCAGAGCCGGCAGGGATGGCGTGAACGGAACATATGATTCTGCGAAAATGATGTGAGCTTGCTTTGATAAATACGCCTGAGTATGGTATGATATGAACGTTGCGGCTGATTCCATGGGGCTTAAAGCCGCGCATATGAAACAGCTTCAAACATTTTCAATATATTCAGGGGGAGACCAATGATGTCTCCCCTTTCTTTTATTCAGCCGATAAGCTGCCAGAAACCGGGGTCGTCCGGCTTTTTGCCGTGGTCGAAGAGCACATATGCCGGTCTGCCGAAAAGGCTTCGGAAAAAGAAGACGCGGCAGCGGCGTTCCAGCTGGCGGGGGGCGAGGCCGGTATCCGGCAGGTAACGCGAGACGGCGTCCGTGTTGGCAAAGAAGCGGCGTGACCAGGCTTTGGCCTCGTCCGTGACCGGGAGCGCGAAGGATGTAGGGCAGTCGCCGTTTTGGCGGCAAAGCCAGTCGAACGCGAGCGCTTCGCGCAGCAGCGTTTCGTTTATACCCGGCAAAGCGGACGCGAACGCGTAAAGCTGCTCGAATAGGACGGCTGTTTTTTGCGGGCGTGCAAAGAAGCCCTGCCGCTCAAGCTGTTCGGTGAAGCGATGGAACACGTTGTACGGCGGCAGCAGCCCGGTGAGCAGCGCCAGCGTGCGGAAGGCGGCGCGGTCGTTTAATAACGTATCCACCAGCGCTTCGATGCGGTGCAGGCGGCGCAGCACGGTATAGGACATGGTATTCGTTTTGAGCACTTCGTAGGGCGCTTCGTCGGCATAAACGATGCCGTATTGACCGGCCCGCGCGCGCAGCGGCGAACCTTTGAGCAGCTTCAAAAAGCCGAGCTGCAGCCGGTGTGCGCCCAGCCGGTAAGCGTCGTTGAAGGAGGCGGCGAACGTGGCCACCGTCTCGCAGGGCAGCCCGGCGATGAGGTCCACATGCACGCACAGGTTTTTCATGGCGCACAGCCGGGCGGCTTTGTGCAGCAGCTGCCGGGTGTTGTGGCCACGACGCACGGCTTTCAAGGTATCATCGTTGGTGGATTGGATGCCCACCTCGAACTGAAAAAGGCCGGAGGGGGCCGTGGCGAGAACCGACAAGGTCTCCTCGCTGAGCAGATCGGCGGATATCTCGAAATGGAAGTTGGTGCGGCTCTCCGGGTAGCGCGATGCCAATACGATAAGCGCAGAGAAGATCTCGCGGGCGCGGCTGTCGGGATAATTGAACGTGCGGTCCACCAGCTTCACCTGGCGGACGCCCTGTTTCAGGAAGTATTCCAGCTCGCTGACGGCCCGGCCGGTGGGGAGAAAATCCATGCCGGTTTCGGCGGACAGACAGTAGGCGCAGCGGAACGGGCAGCCGCGGCTGGTCTCGTAATAGAGAATTTTGTGCGCGTACGGGCTGAGATCACCGTAGACGAAGGGGATGTCCGTGAGCGGCAGCGGTGCGGCGACGGGGGTTTCGACAAGGCCGTTCTCTGTCCGGATACAGGCGGAGGGGATGGCATCGATGCCCTCTCCGCGGCAGAAAGCGGCGGCGAAACGCGCGAATGGCGCTTCGCCCGGTCCGCGGATGATGATATCGATGAAGCGGTGCGTTTGCATCAGCTCCCGCGGGTCGAACGACACCTCGGGGCCGCCCAGCAGGACGGTGCACCTGGGCAGCAGCTTTTTGACGGCGGACGCGACCTTGAGCACGTGGCCGATATTCCAGATGTAGCACGAGAACCCCACGGCGCCCGGCGCGGCAGTGGCGATGGATTCGATGGTCTGCGCGGGGTCGTCGTTGATGTTGTACTCCGAAATACTCACGGGCAGGCCGGCGGCGGCTTGCCGCAAGTAAAGCAGCGCGAGGCTGCTGTGCGAGTACCGGGCATTGATGGCACAGAGCAGGATGGTTTTCATGGGAACATGATACCCGATGGAATGCCGGGGCGCAACCGCGGGGAAAAGAAACAGCCCTGAACGACGGCCTAGGGCTGATAGGTTCAAACGGTTTGTATTTCTAAAGCTCGATCTCGCGGGTGCTGTTGCGGCGTATTTTTTCGGCGAGGCTCGCGATGCGGGCCGTCTGACGGTCCTGAAGTGTTTCCACGCTGAGCAGCACCAGCAGCGCCATGACAAGCAGCAGCGACAGCCAGCCGACAACGGCGAACGGCATGAGGAACAGCCGGCCTACCTGCGATGCGTCGTCGACAAACACCCGCGTCATGCCGCCGGTGATGATGTAGCCCGCGAACACGGCGCCGCAGGCCGCGGCAAAAAAGGCAACCAGGATGGCCGCTGTATTGCGGCTTTGGCCCACGGCCAGAGACACGATGATGTACGATGCGGCAAACGCGAATATGGCTGCGGAAAAGGCGGCCGATGCGATGTAATGGTAGCGGGCGAAGTCCAGCGAGAACACAGCCTGCGCCACGGCCAGCACGCCGGTAAACAGGCCGAAGAAGCTGACAGTGCCGAATGCCCAGGAATTCTGCCGGATGCCCCAGAACACCATGAAGGCGCAAAGGGCAAGCCCGAACACGGCCAGGCCCACATTATAGACGAGTGAGGATGACGCCGTGAGATAACCTTCGGGATATTGACCAAGCTCGCTGTAAAAACCGCTGAGCGGTGAGAACGCACCTTTTTCAAATGTGATGGTGGAAACCACGACGGCGACCAACAGCAAAGCGGCGCCCGCGATGCCGATGGTGCCAAAAAGCTTTTTCTGATTCATCGCCCCTCCTAGAACATCATGCAGTCGATGTATTTGTCCATAAAATACGCGTCCGTACCCAGCTCGACATGCTCCGCCAAACTGGCAATTCGCGCGCACTCTTTGACATATTCGTCGGAAAGGAGCGTCATTCCTGCACCCGCGCCCGCCGCGTTGCCAATATTTTTAATGATATCCCGGAATATGGCGGGGAGCAGGCCGATATCCATGGCGCTTTGCGGGTTCATGTGGTTGCCGAAACCGCCGGCGAGATAGACCTGCCGGATATCCTCCGGCTGAAGCCCGGCGCGGTGGACCAGCGCGAGAACGCCCGCCGCGATGGCGGACTTGGCGGTTTGGATGCGGCGCACATCCCGCTGGGTGACGGCAATGCCGTCCGCCACGACGAAAGCGGGCGCGCCGTCGATGTCGACCATGTGCGGGCCGTCCTCGATGCGGCCTGTTTCGTCCATTGCGCCGGAGGAACGCATCAGCGCGAGCGCGTCGATGACGCCCGAGCCGCAAAGGCCTTGGGGCGTGCCGCCGCCGATCACGGAGAGCTGTATCTCGCCGCTTTGCACCCATACGCTGCCGGCCGCACCGGCTACGGCCGCCATGCCGCATGACAGCTCCGCGCCCTCAAACGCGGGGCCCGCTGCGGTGGAGGCCACGAACAGCTTTCCATGTGCGCTGAGTGCGACTTCGCCGTTGGTGCCGATATCCAGCAGCAGCGATACGTCGTCCCCCAGCATGCCGCAAGAGAGGATGGCCGAGGTGATGTCTCCGCCGACGAACGCGGCCATGCACCGCTCGAGATAGACATCGCCGCCGCAGGCGAGGCCGAGCGACGCGGCGCTGACCTTGCGGCCGAAATAATCCGGCACGGTGAAGGGGAATTCGCCCATAGGCGAAGGGTCCGCACCCACCAGCAGGTGCAGCATCGTGGTGTTGCCGGTGACGGACAGCGCGGAGATATCGGCAGTGCTGATGCCGTGTGCGGCGCACAGCTTTTCGACCTGCGCGTTGAGCCCGCCGCGAATGGCGGTTTGCAGCTCCGGCAGGCCATTGGCGTTGTCGCGGCAGTATTTGATGCGCGAGATGACGTCCAGACCGAACGACGTCTGCGGGTTGAGCGCGCTGGACACGGCGACGCATTCGCCGGGCGCAAGGTCGTACAGATACAGCGCGAGCGTGGTGGTGCCGATGTCGACCGCGATGCCGTAGCCCGGACGGCCTGTGGGAATTTTGGGGAGCCGCCCGTCCGTCAGTATCGACATATCCACTTTAAGCGCGCGGTGCGCGCCGTCCTGCCTGTATTTGATGCATTCGGGGAATGGGCACCTGCCGGTCAGGCACGCGCCGGTGCAGACTTGATGCTCGCTCATTTTTCCTCCATGGGGCAGGACGTGATGATCTGTCCCGTATAGTCCGCCGCCAGTTTTTCGCCGGGGCGGGCGATGGCAAAACGGCTGTCGTGACGGCCTTCGACAAAATCGCGCAGCCAGCCGCTGCTGCCCGGCACCTTGTCGAACTGCCAGCCGAAGTAAACGGCGGCGTCCCGCGTGTACTGCTCGCAGGCGGGGAAGGGCAGCTCATCCCAGTGGACGTAAGCCGCATTGCTGTAATTCTTGGTGGTGGTCTCCACATCCACGAGATACAGCGCGTTGTCCTCGCCGTAGAGCTCGGTGTATTCTTCGAGCTTTCGCTGGCGGGATATTTCGGAGGGCGTCCAGGCGTTTTCGATCCACGACGCGTTGTACCAGTAGGTGCCGGGGTGCGCGTCGAAATAGCTTTTATACTTGGCGTATGACCCCAGAAAAAGGCCGATGCAGTCGTCGGAGCGGGGCACCACCAGCGTGTGCTTTTTGGACGAGAGCCCGGCGACGCCGTTGGAGCAAAGGCCGTATCCCAGCAGTATCGCGTCGAACACACGGCCATTTTTCTGCTCGTTGGTGTGCATGTCCGCGTCGCTGCCGATCTTGTCGATCTCCTCCTGTAGCGTGCGGCGAAGAATGTCGGGCGTATCGTGCAGGCCCTGGCGCATGTAGGTGATATCCAGCACTGTCTGCGTTTTGGACGCGAGCAGGCTGAGTTCGCGGAACAGCGCCTTGCATGCCAGAACTTTATATCTCATATGTCACCTCGAGACGGGGGGTACGACATGATTATATCATAAGGCTCACAGGGCGGTTTAGTGATATTTTGCGATTTTTGGACTGTGGGATGTATTCGCTTTTTAAAGCGATGATTTTGCATTTGTTTGATTTCTGATATATAAATAAAAGCACACCACTATTAACTATGATAAATATATTTCGCCGCGCCCAAATTTGGAGTTGTCAAAAAACATATGTCGGTGGTATAATCTTACGATGTAGCGTCTTTCTTGCTCTGCGCATTTTGACGCAGGGCCACATCCGCAGCAAAAATGCCGGAAAAGCGCTCTTTTTGCGTCTTTTGGGTGTTGTTGGAGCGGAGAGTCCAAAAGGGAGGTAAATTATGAATCAGTACGAAAGCATGTACATCTTGAAGCCGGACATGGAAGAAGAAGCGAGAAAAGCACTTGTTGAAAAATTCTCTAATCTTGTAAAGGAAAACGGCGGCAAGCTTGAGAAGGTTGACGAATGGGGCCAGAGGAAGCTGGCTTATGAGATCAACTACATCAAGGAAGGATACTATGTGCTGATGACGTTCGAAGCGCCGTCAGAGGTTCCTGCAGAGCTTGAGCGTAATTACAAGATCAGCGATAGTGTATTGAGATTCAACGTAATCAGACTGTAAAGGCAGGTTTGAATTATGAACAGAGCCATTATCATCGGAAATTTGACAAAGGACCCGGAGCTTCGCACCACGCCGCAGGGCGTGTCGGTGTGCAGCTTCACAGTGGCGGTTAACAGAGGCTTTGGCGATAAAAAGGAAGTGGACTACATCCCCGTCGTCACCTGGCGGGCGCTTGCGGAAAACTGCGCCAAGTTCCTGGGAAAAGGCCGCAAGGTGGGCGTGTCGGGGCGTATACAGGTGAGAAGCTACGATGCACAAAACGGTGAGAGACGCTATGTCACCGAGATCATCGCCGATGACGTGGAGTTCCTGTCTCCCAAGGGAGAGGGCGGTTCAGGCCCGCGTACGCACGACGTGCCGCCGCCGCCGGATGACGCCGGTCTCTTTGGGGACGAGCCGGATGATTTTGAGCCTCTGGACGATGAACAGATGCCGTTTTGAGTTTAGAATGGAGGAAGGCTTATGATGAACAACGATGATAGGCAGCAAAGAAAAATGCGCCGCGGCAAGCCCAGACGCAAGATATGTGCTTTCTGTGCGGATAAATCGAAGAGCATCGATTATAAGGATACGATGAAGCTGAAGCGTTTCCTGACGGAGCGCGGCAAAATACAGCCGCGGCGGACGTCCGGCGTTTGCGCAAAGCACCAGCGCCACCTCGCGATGGCGATCAAGCGTGCCCGCATGATGGCTTTGCTGCCGTATTCACAGGACTAAGACATATAACAGAAGGAGCGGTGAGATATCCGCTCTTTTTTGATGCCTGAAATCATGGATTTTTAAGGAGACAGCCTTTTGGACAGAGTTTAAGGGCGACGTTCTTGTGACTTATCGGTCCGTTTGCGGCCTGAATTCGCGGACGCAGCGGAGCAGGGCGTCCATCTGATCGTCGGTGCCGATGGTGATACGCAAATATTCGCTGATGCGCGGCAGGTTGAAGTGGCGCACGTAGATGCGGTTTTTCTCCAGATGGGCCTTGAGTTGCGCGGCGCTGCCGCCGGGCCCGGAGGCGAACAGAAAGTTGGCGGTGGACGGCAGCACAGTGAAGCCCAGAGCCGCCAGCTCGCGGCTGGTCCGCTCGCGCGTGGCGACGATTTTCCGGGAAATGGCAGCATAATAGTCGGTATCCAGCAGGGCCGCGCCGCCCACATGCTGCGCCAGCATATCCACCGGATACGAGTTGAAGCTGTCCTTGATGCGCGTGAGGCCGTCGATGAGGTGCGGCTGCCCGAGCGCGATCCCCACGCGCAGACCGGCGAGCGCGTGAGACTTGGACAGCGTCATCACGACGAGCAGGTTGGGGTAACTCTTCACCAGCGCGGCGGCGCTGGGCGTGCCGAACGCCGAATACGCCTCGTCGATGATCACCACGTTGTCTGTGTTGTTCTGCAGTATGCGCTCAATTTTGGCCAGGGAGAGCGCGATGCCGGTGGGCGCGTTGGGATTGGCCAGCACCACGCCGCCTTTGCTCACCATTTTGTCCGCGGGGACGGTAAAATCGTCTCTCAGCGGCACGGTGGCATAGCGGATGCCGTAGTAAGCCGCCCACACGGGATAGAAGCTGTACGTGATGTCCGGAAACAGGATGTCGTCGTCGAAAAACGCATCGAAAGCAAGCCCCAGCACCTCGTCCGAGCCGTTGCCGCAGAACACGTGCGATTCGGGCAGGCCGAACAACTGCGCTGCCGCGGCGCGAAGCGGGCCGCCGTCCGGCCGGGGATACAGGCGCAGCCGCGCGCCGTCGAAACGCTCCAGCGCGTCCAGCGTGGCGGGCGAGGGCGGATATGGGTTTTCGTTGGTGTTAAGCTTGATGATGCCGCCGCCCTGCGGCTGCTCTCCCGCCGTATACGGGGTGATGCCGCGGGCTTTTTTGCTCAGGTAGCTTTGCACAGGAGCCTCCGATGCGTTTTTCCTTATCATAACACAAGCCGATGCAAAACTTAACACATTTCTCAGCACGTGTGATAGAATACGGATATGAAAAGATGCAGCTGGGCCGAAGGCCACGACGCGTTGATGCGCACATATCACGACGAAGAATTTGGACGGAAAAAACATAGTGACCCCGCGCTGTTTGAAAAGCTGTGCCTGGAGATGTTTCAGGCCGGACTCTCGTGGCGCACCGTGCTGCACAAGCGCGAGGCGTTCCGCGGGGTGTTCGGGGGGTTTGAGCCCCGCAAGGTGGCGGAGATGTCGGACGGCGATGTGGACAGGCTGATGGCCGACGCGCGCATCATCCGTAACCGGCGCAAGATCGAGGCGGTGATCCATAACGCGCGGCTGTTGTGTAATCAGTTTGGCAGCGAGGGCAGCTTTCTTAACTACGTTTATGGTTTTGACGATGCGGCGGCGCTGCAGAAGGATTTAAAGAAACGCGGGTTCCGTTTTGCCGGGCTGACGGTATGCGAATCATTTTTGGGCAGCGTGGGGGCGATAGAAGCGCACGAGCCGGGCTGCGATCTGTATGGGAGGGACAACTGATGCCGGCGTATCTGACGCACCGCATGGCGGGCGAACGGGTGCTGGAAACCGTGAGCGTACCGCACAAACCGGCTTTTTATCTGGGCTGCCAGGGGCCGGACATGCTTTTTTTCCATAACTATCAGCCGTGGCGGCGGGACAAGACGATGTTTGCCCTGGGCGTCAGCATGCACAACGGCAACACGCGCAGGCTGCTGGAGCATCTGATCGGCTTCGCGCGCGAATACGCCGGGGAGGACCGCGACGAGCTGGTTTCATACGCAGCGGGCTTGTTGGCGCACTACGCGGTGGACAAGAACGCGCACCCGTTTGTGTACGGCAAGACGGGCGAGGACGACGCGCACCATCAGGCTATCGAATACATGTGGGACAGCTACACCGCCGTGGAAAGATGGCACATTGAACCACAGCGGTATAACATCAAGCCGGAGATCATGTATGCGGAGATTGGCTCCGGTATCTGTGCGTGGTACACCAAGGCGGCGGATGAGCTGTATGGCCTGCACATATGCCCGGACGATATGAGGCAGGCGCAACGGCAGTTCGGTTACGCCAAACAAGCGTTGGGGCGCATCGGCCCCATACGGCGTTTTTACCTGGCCCTGATCGGCAAGGTGGCGAAGTTCGATACCACCAGCCTGCTGTATCCGTCAAAACGGGACGAATCCCTGTTCAGCATGGCGGAATATGAGGACATGAAGGCGATGGTGGATGAGGGCGTCCGGCAGGCGCAACAGATGCTGCCCGTCGCGCTGGCGGCGATGAACGGCGATATGTCTCCGCTGCCCGGGTGGTTTGGCGACACCGATTTTGCGGGCAAACCGGTTGCCTGACTGCTGTTTTCATCGTTATAAACATCCCCGGTTTTTTGGTATCAAATTTGCTCATTAAGCGCAAACTACCGTCAGAAATACCGAAAGGCGGAGGATGTTATGTCGAAAATGAATTGTTCCTGCTGCTCAAAAGCGATGGAGTCCCGCGGGATGCAGAACTGCAAGGCGTGCAACTCGTATATGTGCAAGGACTGCTATGACATGAACAGTGGATATTGCAATGAGTGCCAGCAGAGCATGGAGATGTACGAATAAATTCGGCCATAACCGGAATAAAAAGAAGGCGTGCGGGCATACCTTCTTTTTGCTGTCGTTTTTCAGACGGGACGCTGCGAGAAGCTATTGCTGCCGCTTCTTGTTGTAGACCCTCATCGCTTGAACGACTTCAGGGGAGATGACGTGCTCCATGCGGCAGGCGTCCGCCTCGGCCAGTTCGGCGCTGATGTCCAGCGAACCCATAAGAAAATCGGTGATAATATGGTGCATCTCATGGATGCTGATGGCTTTATTGCGGCCTTTATCGGTAAAAGTGATGTCGCCGTATGGCTCCTGATGAATGTAGCCTTCGTTCTTTAAGTTGGTCATGGCGCGGTTGACGCTCGGCTTGGTGACGCCCAAAAACCGCGCGATGTCCACAGACCGCACCACGTTGTTTTTTGCCTCCAGTTCGAGTATCGCTTCCAGATACATCTCAACGGATTCACTGAAATCCATGGCCATCACCGCCTTTTAAGATAGTTCTAACATAATAACATATTTTGTATAAAAAGCAAAGCGCTTATTTAAGCCCCAGCAGCAACAGTATGGCGGCCGCGATGAGAAACGGGGCCAGAAAGAGCAGGCGTTTGAAGCCAAGCTGCTTATTGAATTCGGCATCCTCCTCGCTTCTCTCGGGGTTGCGTATCTGGTGCAGCGTGTTTTTCAGGCTGTCCTTCAAACTCATAGGGTGTATATCTCCTCATCCTCGTCGTAACGCATGTGGCCTTTGGGCAGGTCCGTTTCGTTTTTGGCGGGCTCGCTGCGGGTGAGGCGGAGCACGTCGTCCAGAGGAATAAGGCCGCTGATCGCGTCGTAGGTGGTGCAGCACAGCGCGCCCGTTTTGCACGCGATGCGCGCGCAGTCCTCGAGGCTGAAGCCGCGGATCATGCCCGCCAGAAAACCGGCGATGGTGGTATCTCCGCCGGCGAGCGCGGATTTAAAGTTCCTGACCACATAAGTGGGCTGGAACAGCTCGCGATCCGACCAGGACTCCCGCCCGATGGGCGACAGCCTGCCGGCGTCTGCGGTTTTGACATATACGCCGTGCGCGCCGCACTTGATGAAGGCCACGCGCGCGCCCATGCGCAGTATCGTATCGCCCAGCTCGCGCACCTTGGCAAAATCCAGATAGCGCGTGAAATCGTCCCCGCCGTATAAGCCCATGATGCGGTCATATTCCGGCCTGTCCAGCATCAGCAGGGCCTCCTCGATGCTGGGCATGAAGATGTCCACAAACGGCAGCGTGCGCTTAAGTGCGGTATGCCAACTCACCTGCCACGACTCGCTCATCGGGTCCGGCAGGGACATGTCCAGAGAGGTGACGGCGCCGGTGGCTTTGGCCTGCCGGAACACGCGCTCCAGCTCTTCGCCGTCGTTTTGATAGATCTGCTTCATAAGCGGCGGATAGCCAAAGTGGAAACAGCCCACCTGCCCCACGGTTTCATAGTCGATATCGTCCGACGTGAACACGTCGTTCCCGGCGGGGTCGTGAAGGATGATGCGGTCGATACCCGGCGGCGAGAGGATGACGGAATACGAGGTGTGTACGCCTGCCTGCTTTTGGATATCGCAGCCCGTTTCTCTTTGGGCGATACCGCCGAGCATGGCGCCGAACTCGTCGTCGCCAATGTTGGCGACGGGCAGCACACGAAGGCCCAGCCGGGCCAGGGCAAAACCGGTGTTGGACACGATGCCGCCCGAGGATATCACCACGCCCGCGATGTTGATGAGGCGGCCGGGGCGGAAAAGCTCTTCCAAACGCCGGGGCTGGCGGTCGTCAAACGCCGGGCTGATATCAAGACAAAGATGTCCGGCCACGACAATATCCCAATTTTTCATACGCGCACTCCTTGCTGCTCTATACTGATGCTTCTGTTTTGTATGCGGCGTATTCATTATAGCACAAAAACGCCTGGGGGCAAAACCCAAACAGACATCGAATTAAAGGTTATGCTGTTTAAGAAAAGGGGAGGATCACAGCCCGTATATGCATATGAATAATTATGAGCTGTTTATCAGGGCGGCGGTCGGCCGATAATTTTTTATATACATTTTTGTCTGTTGGCAGGATTTTTTGTTTCTCTTAAATGGTCGCTCTAGCTTCGATTTACATACCCTGTGGACAAAACTGTGGATAACTGGGATAGAATTATTCATTTCGGACGCGATAAATATGCAAAAATGGTCAATGAAGTATCGAACATATGTTAGCAGCGCTGTTGGGAGAGATAAAACGGGTATTCACAGCATTTGATGATTATGCAGAAAGTGCCGCTTATATTTGCCAATAGAGGATAATGTTGAACCCAAATGGGAAACATAGCAACATATGATATGAAAAGGCGGTGCGGTGACATGAATGATAATCTGGACGCGATCAGGCAGCAGATGAAAGGCCAGAAGGGCGAGCGCATCATCGTCAGGATGCGGTGCGGGCGTCGCGGCGGCGTCCAGCAGGACGGCATCCTGGACGGGCTGTACCCGGAAGTTTTCACCGTGCTGGTCAAGGAGCACGGATACCGGCGGCGGTATTGCTTCTCCTATTCAGAGGTGCTCACGCATCATGTGGAGATAGGCCCATATCCAGAACCTCGCCTGTCTCTGCATCCTGAAACATAAGCCAGTAACCATGCGCGTCCTGCGTCACACAGCGCAGATAAGTGCCGAAGCCCTCCAGCCAGACGGGCGGCGTCATGCCGTATTCGCCCGGCACGCCCACCGCCTTGGCGACGATATTGGGCCCGCTGTATATGCGGCCTGTGATGTAATGCCACCAGCCGGTGGGGCCGGGATAGGATATCTTTGTCCATTCGCTGTTCGGGAACACCAATGGAAATGGGTTGATGCGATCCTGCCGCGCGGCGTGCGGGCATGAGTCGCAGATGGCATCGTCCTCGTCGTCCTCAATGTCGTCCGGCGTGGACGGCGGACGGAACGGCTCCGGTTCATTTTCCGGCGTGGACGGCGGACGAAACGGACTCGGTTCATTACCTGTCATGAACGGCGGATGGAGAGGTTCCGGTTCGGGCGCTGGTGTGTTGTGAAGAGGCTCGGCTGCGCGCTCTTCCTCCGGCTGGTATGGGGGGTTGTCGTCAACCGGCTTCTCCGGCTCAAAAATCACCGGCTGGGGCTCCGGAACGACAGGCGTTTCCCTGGCCGGGCGCGGCGCGTGCATCAGTTTGAAACGGGCGGCCACATCTGTCCAGTCGACCCCGGTCGATTTCAGGCAAAAGGCCAGTGACGCGCTGTGGATGACGGCGGCGCCCCAGACGCTCTGGAGGCGGATGCCGGGCAGCGTCTGGCGGAGCCCGCCGCCTGCGACGTCCCCCGCATAGATGGCCGCGCCGTCCTGCATGAACAGATACAGTGTATAAAGGCCGGAAGGCAGGCCGGAAACGCTGAGCTGTATGGAAAGACCGCTCTGAACAGACTGTATTTTGAGCATCGCGCGGCTTTGCGGATGGGCATGCGGGCCGTCTCCGGGGCGCAGGAGCATAAATGAACGCTGGATGCTTTCCATGGCTTCCTCCTTTGTGTGGGTCATCAGTACTAAATATATATGATGTATGAGCGCAAAAATGAATTTTAAAATTGATATCCGTAAAACAAGGAAAAATTTGCGGTTGATGACAAACCTATTATCGTCCATGTGACCTACTTAAGAGAATAAAGGTCGCTAAAAAGTCCCAAATACAAGGCGTTTTGAGTATTGCGACGATGATGTAGCAGCGCGACCTCGAGAAGCAGGCGCAAATTGGGCGCAGTCGTTGGGCTTTGTCAGCGGCCTGAAAATTTGCGGTTGATTTTTCTTGGACTTATGTTATAATAAGCTTCGCGACTTTATAGGCAGGCATTGTTCCATATTCCCCGAGCAAAGTTTGGGGTGAGGCTTGCAGGCCAGGAAAAAGAGGTGAGTGCAGATGAAGGAAGGCATACATCCCGAGTATCACGCGTGTACGGTCACGTGCGCCTGCGGCGAAACGTTTACCACCGGTTCGGTGCGCAAGGACATAAAGGTTGAAATCTGCTCCAAATGCCACCCGTTCTTTACGGGCAAGCAGAAGCTGGTTGATACAGGCGGGCGCGTGGATCGCTTCAACAAGCGTTACGGCCTGAAATAACGCGGGATAAAAGACGGAGGCAGACTGCAAGTGCGCAGTCTGTTTTACTTTTTCCCGCGAATAGTGTATACTGTTTGCACCGCTTGGGAAATGAGGATAGCGAATGAAAAAGACCAATATAGGCGGCCAGGGTGTGCTGGAAGGCGTCATGATGCGGGCGCCGTCGATGTGTGGCCTGGCGGTGCGCAAAGTGACGGGGGAGATCGTTTACGACAAGCAGAGCGTGACGCCCATCACAAAAAAGAACAAGTTCTTCGGCTTGCCCATTATCCGGGGCGTGGCGTCGTTCGTGGAAATGCTGGGCTTTGGCGTGAACACCATCACAAAGTCGGCCAAGATGTATGACGACACGTCGGATGATTATAAGCCGTCCAAATTCGAGCAGTTTATCGCGAACAAGTCGGGCAAGGACGTGATGGACATCGCGATGGTGTTCGCGGTGATATTGTCGATCGGCCTCGCGGTGGGCATCTTCTTCATATTGCCCAACGTGCTGACCAACCTGCTTCATGGCGTGATTTACGGAAAGGCGGTGCTGTCCGGGTCTCAGCAGTTTCTGATGAACCTGATCGACGGCGCGATCCGCATGCTGATATTCATCGGCTATGTGCTGGCCGTGACGTTGGTGAAGGACATCAAGCGCGTGTTTCGGTATCATGGCGCGGAGCACAAGACGATCAACTGCTACGAGCATGAGGAAGAGCTGACGGTGGAGAACATCCAGAAATACGGCACGCTGCATCCGCGCTGCGGAACGAGCTACCTGCTGCTGGTGATGGTGATCTCCATCCTGCTGTTCTCGCTGCTGGGCTGGGGCGGCGCGTGGTACGCGCGCATTGGCCTGCGGCTGCTGATGCTGCCGCTGGTGGCGGGCGTGGCGTATGAATTTTTGAAATTTGCGGCGATGAGCGACGCGCTGTTTTTCCGCATCATCCGGTGGCCGGGCCTCATGCTGCAGAAGCTGACGACGGCCCCGCCGGACGACAGCATGGTGGAGGTGGCGATCGTGGCTTTCCGCGCGGCGATGGACGAGATGAGCACGGAGGAGCTGGACGCGCTGGCGAAGAGCTATGCGCGGCTCAAGGCCAAGCCCGCTGAAACGGCGCAGACCGCGGCGGAAGCAGCTGAGCCGGTGAAAGCGGCTGAAAGCGAGCCCGAAGCGGCGGAGGCAGGCGAAACGCTTTAGATGGACACGGCAAAAAACGCCTTTGAGGCGGTGCGGCGCGTTTTGGAGGAGGCCGGGAATCCCGAGCCGGAGGCCAGGGCGCGCGTTATCGTGTCGCACGCACTGGAGATCGGGCCGGGCGACGTGTATCTCGCGCATCCCGTGAACAGGGCGCAGCAGGCCCGCGTCAACGGGATGGCGCGGCGGTGCGCGGCGGGCGAGCCGGTGGAATACGTAACGGGCAAAGCGTATTTCCGTTACCTGACGCTGGACGTGACGCCGGACGTGCTGATCCCGCGGCAGGAGACGGAGCTGGTGGCGGAAGAAGCCATTGCGCTGATTCAATCAAACGGCTTCATGACCGCGCTGGATATCGGCACGGGCAGCGGCTGCATCGCCATATCGCTGGCCACGGAAACGACCGCCAGCGTGGACGCGGGCGACATCAGCGAAGCGGCGCTGGCGCTGGCGTCGCAAAATGCCCGGAACAGCGGCGCGCAGGTGCGCTTTTTTTTGAGCGATATGCTGGGCGGCGTGACGGGGACGTATGACATCATCGTCAGCAATCCGCCGTATATCAGCGAGGACGAATATCAAACGCTGGACAGCGGCGTTAAGGATTATGAGCCGAAGCTGGCGCTGACGGCGGACGATGGCCTTGCGTTCTACCGGATACTCGTTAAAGGAGCGGGCGGCCGTCTGAACAGCGGCGGCGCGCTGGTGCTGGAGATCGGCGCCGGACAGGGCGGAGACGTGGCGACGCTGCTTGTGGACGCCGGTTTTGCGGATGTTGAAGTGAAAAAGGATTATTCGGGACGGGACCGCATTGTGACCGCCCGTAAAAAATAGGGTGTATGTATGTTTGACAAGCTGGATGCGCAGAAAATGAGATACGAGCAGCTGGAAGCCCAGCTGGCCGACGCGGAAGTGATACAGAATCAGGAGCTTTACACCAAACTGGTGAAGGAGCACTCGTCGCTGGCTGACGTGGTGGCGAAATACGCCGAGTACAGGGACAACCACGCCCAGCTGGAAGACCTTGCGGTGATGATGGAGGACGACGATCCCGATATCGCGGCGATGGCGAAGGATGAGCTGGCAGGCCGCCAGCAGGATGAAAAGAGGCTGACCGAGGAGCTGAAATTTCTGCTGCTGCCCAAGGACCCCAACGACGACAAGAACGTGGTGCTGGAGATACGCGCGGGCACGGGCGGCGACGAAGCGGCGCTGTTCGGGGCCGATCTTTGGCGCATGTACACGCGCTACGCGGAGCTGCACGGCTTTGCGGTCGAGCGGCTGGGCTCCAACATCACCGAGCTGGGCGGCGTGAAGGAACTGACGCTGCTGATATCCGGCAAGGGCGCGTATTCGCGTTTGAAATATGAGAGCGGCGTGCACCGCGTGCAGCGTGTGCCCGAGACGGAGACGTCCGGCCGCATCCATACGTCCGCGGCCACGGTGGCGGTGCTGCCCGAGGCGGAGGACGTGGAGATCGACTTAAGTCCGAACGACTTGCGCGTGGACGTGTACCGGTCTTCCGGCAACGGCGGGCAGAGCGTGAACACGACGGACTCCGCGGTGCGCATCACGCACGAGCCGAGCGGGCTGGTGGTGACGTGCCAGGACGAAAAGTCTCAGCTGAAGAACAAGGAGAAGGCGATGAAGGTGCTGAAGGCGCGGCTGTACGACATGGCCAAGCAGGCGCAGGATAAAGAGATGTCTCAGAACCGCAGGAGCCAGGTGGGTTCGGGCGACCGCAGCGAACGCATCCGCACCTACAACTTCCCGCAGGGACGCGTGACGGACCACAGGATATCGCTGACGCTGTATAAGCTGGAGCAGTTTCTGGACGGCGACATGGACGAAATGTTGGGTGCGCTCAATCTTGCGGACAGGACGCAGGCGCTGTCCGCGCAGCAGGAATGAGGCGCAGGGCCATAAAGACGCAACAAAAGGGCAACGACGCCCTTTTTTGATACATGCCGGAGCGGGAGGATATCCATGACATTACAGCAGCTGAAATATATGATCGAGATCGTCAATTGCGGTTCCATCAACGAAGCGGCCAAAAGGCTGTACATCACGCAGCCCAGCCTGTCCAGCGCGGTCAAAGAGCTGGAGGCAGAGATTGGCGTGGAGCTGTTTACCCGCACGTCCAAGGGCATTGTGCTGACTGTGGAAGGCGCGGAGTTTCTGGGTTACGCCCGGCAGGTGGTGGAGCAGGCTGGGCTGCTCGAGCAGCGGTATCTGAACAGAAAGCCGTCGCGGCAGCTGTGTTCTATCTCCACGCAGCATTACGCCTTTGCGGTGAACGCGTTTGTGAACCTGATCAAAAGCAGCGGCGCGGAGGAGTATGAATTTACGCTGCGCGAGACGAGGACGTATGAGATCATCGAGGACGTGAAAAACCTGCGCAGCGAGATCGGCATTCTGTATATGAACCCGTTCAACCGCAAGGTCATCGAAAAGCTGCTGCGGGAGAATCGGCTGGATTTTCACCCGCTGTTTAAGGCCCGGCCGCACATATTCATCAGCGCCTCCAACCCGCTGGCGGGGCGGCCGTCCGTGACGCTGGAAGACCTCGCGGACTATCCATACCTGTCGTTCGAGCAGGGCGAATACAATTCGTTCTATTTTTCGGAGGAGATACTCAGCACGGAGTTTCACAGGAAGAGCATCCATGTGAGCGACAGGGCGACGCTGTTCAATCTGCTCATCGGGCTGAACGGATACACCATCTCCACCGGCATCGTCAGCGCGGACCTGAACGGGGACAACATCATCTCGGTGCCGCTGCAGGCGGACGATGAGATTCTGGTGGGCTGGATCGTGAACCGGCAGCTGCAGCTCAGCCAGCAGGCCCAAAGCTATGTGAACGAGCTGAGGCGCGTGCTTGAGGACTACGGCGTGCGGTTATTGGAATAAAATTATAGATTCGATCTATATCGGAATATAAAAATCAGGCATTACCCTATAGGGACGGTTTCCGTGTATACTGAGGCAAATCTTAAAGCAGAGGAGCGTTGGAGCATGGGAACCATTTTTAAAGACACGACTAAAAGGACGACACCGCCTTTCCGCTATGACATCGTGGGGAGCTTTTTGCGCCCCGAAGCCATCAAGGAAGCGCGGGCGGCGTTTGCGGACGGCAGGATCACGCAGAAACAGCTGGCGCGCGTGGAAGACGAAGAGATCGTCAGGCTGGTAGCCAAGCAAAAAGAGCTGGGCCTCAGGGCGGTGACGGACGGGGAGTTCAGGCGCAGCTATTGGCATCTGGATTTCTTCTGGGGATTCGAAGGTGTGGAGCACGTGATGCACGAGCACGGCTACTTCTTTCATGGGGAGGAGACGCGCGCCGATTCGGCCCGGCTGAATGGAAAGGTGCGGTTCAAGGATCATCCGTTTCTGGCGCACTACCGCTTTTTGAAGCAGGCGGCGGGTGACGATGTGATCGCGAGGCAGGCCATTCCGGCTCCGGCGCAGTTTTTTGCGGAGCTGGTGCGCGGAGAGAACGAGAAGGAGATCACAAAATACTACGGCAACCGGGAAGAGTTATACCGCGATATCTCCGCCGCGTATCATGACGCGATACTCGCGTTCTATGAACTGGGCTGCCGCAATATCCAGCTGGACGACTGCACGTGGGGCATGCTGTGCGACGAGCGGTTCTGGACGACGATGGCGGGGGACGGGTATGACGCGCAGGCGCTGCAGCAGCTTTATCTGCGCCTGAACAACGATGCGATCAAAGATTTACCGGAGGACCTGGTGGTGACCACGCATGTGTGCCGGGGCAACTACCACTCCACCTGGGCCACGTCGGGCGGGTATGAGCCGGTGGCGGAAAACCTGCTGGGTAAAGAGAACGTGTCCGCTTACTATCTGGAATACGACACCGGCCGCGCCGGAGATTTTACACCCTTGAAGAAGGTGTCCGGCGACAAGCTGGTGGTGCTGGGGCTGGTATCGTCCAAGACGGGCGAGCTGGAGGACAGGGAGCAGATCGTCGCGCGCATCCGCGAGGCGGCGCAATACATACCGGCGGACCGGCTGGCCTTAAGCCCCCAGTGCGGCTTTGCGTCCACCGAGGAGGGCAACATACTGACGGAAGAGCAGCAATGGCGCAAGATTGGGTTCGTCCGGGAAATCGCAAAGGAAGTCTGGCCGGACTAATGTAAACTCGGTATATATGCGGGCACAAAAAAAGGGCGCTGGAGATGCCCTTTTTTTGCGGAGGAGACAAATGAAAGTGAATTGTTCTGATTCTCTTCTGTACAGGGGATACTCTGTTTTAAAGGTATCAAAGAAGGGATTCGGGCGCAAACATTAGACATGCCTGAAAGGTGAAGCAGGAAAACGAAAAGAAGAGTACGGAGAAAATGTTACACTTATATAACGAAATTAATAAAACCGTAAAAAAATAATGAGGAGCATTTCAGCTACATGATGTGCAGCGTATCCAGCAGCCGGCGCAGCTTTAACAGGTCCTGGTCGTAGACGGCTTTGAGCGCCGGGTTGTATATGACGCTGGCCGGATGGTAAAGCGGGAACAGCATGAATGTGTGCGACAGCGCATGGCCGGTCGCAGGGACGGCGTGGTGCGCCCCAATGGTGGCGCTGATGCCCAGCAGGCATTTGAGCGGCACGTTGCCCAGCGTGACGACGACGCGCGGATGCACGGCCTCGATTTCGCGCAGCAGCAGCGGTTTCATGCACGCGACTTCATCCTTGTCCGGCGGACGGTTGGACAGCGTGCCCTTGGCGCTGGTTTTGCTGGGGCGGAATTTGACGACGTTGGTGATGTAGATATCCGCGCGCTGAAGGCCGACAGCCGTGAGGAACTCGTCCAGGTTTTTGCCCGCGCGGCCCACGAACGGACGGGCCAGCCGCGTTTCCTCCGCGCCGGGCGCTTCGCCGATCAGACACAGTTGAGCGCCGGCCGGGCCCTCGCCGAACACCATGTCGCGGCGGGTTTTGCCGAAAGCCTTTGACGCGCTCAATATATCGTCGTAGATGGCGTCAAGGCTCATGGGTTGTCTCCTTTGCACAGCGCGTCGTATTTCTCACGGATGGCGAGCAGGTCCTTCCAGGCGTCCTTCTTCAGCGCTTCGTTGCGCAGCAGCGCCGCCGGGTGATAGGTGGGCATGATAAAAAAGCCTTTGACTTCGTGCCAGACGCCGCGGTCCCGCGTGATGCGGATGTCGGCGTTCAGTATATACTTGGCGGAGATGCGGCCCAGGCAGACGATGATGCGGGGCTTGATCAGGCTGACCTGCCCGCGCAGATAGCCGAGGCAGGCAGTGGCCTCATCGGGCTCCGGGTCCCGGTTGCCCGGCGGGCGGCATTTCAACACATTGGCGATGTAGACATCGTTGCGGCTGAACCCAATGGAAGCCAGCATTTTGTCCAGCAGTTGCCCCGCCGCGCCTACGAACGGACGCCCGAGCAAGTCCTCGTCCCGACCGGGGCCTTCGCCGATGAACATCAGGCGGGCCCTGGGATTGCCCTCGCCGAAGACGGTGTGAGTGCGGGTTTTATGCAGGCCGCACTGTGTGCAGCCGGCTACGTCGCTTTGCAGCTGTGAAAAGCTTATTGCCATATGCCGATTATACCGCAGTTGCCGCCAGGGCTCAAGCGGCGGCGCGAAAAAGCTATCTGGGGATGTAGGCAAAGCCGATGCAGCCCGGCCCGCTGTGGGCGGCGATGACGCAGCCGATCTCGCAGATGTAGACGGACGATACGTCGATGGTGCCGCGCACCATGTTCAGCAGCTCTTCCACCAGCGCGGGCGCCAGGGTGTGGCCGAACACCACAGGATAGCGCGTGTCGGGCAATTCGGTTTTCAGCGTGTCCGCCAGATGCGCGAGAGCCGCCTTCTGGCCGCGCACCTTGCCGACGGATTTGACCTCGCCGCCGATGATGGAGACCAGCGGCTTCACATTCAGCATACCGCCGATGATGGCGGCGGAAGCGGACAGCCGTCCGCCCATCTTGAGGTATTTCAGCGTGTCCACCGCGGCGTAGAATTTGACGTTCTCCCGCAGTGTCAGCAGATGATCGTATATGTCTTTGACCGCCGCGCCGGTGTCTCTCAGCCGGATGGCCTCGTAGACCAGCAGGGCCAGGCCAAACGTGGCGCTCTTGGAATCCACGATGAAGATGCGGTCTGAGCCGGCCATATCCTTCGCGATGACGGCGGATTGATAGGTCCCGCTGAGATGGGAGGATATCAGGATGACGAGCACGTCGTCGCCCGCGGCGGTGTACCGGTTAAACAGGCCCAGGAAACCGTCCGGATTGACCTGCGACGTGGTGGGCAGCGTGGCGCTTTTGGAGAGCATGTCGTAGAACTGTTCCTTTTTCAGGTCCACGCCGTCGGTGTATTTTTTACCGTCGAATATGACGGTGAGGGGAACGATGTCGATACCCAGCTGCTGCTGGTGCTCCTGCGGAATGTCGCTGGTGCTGTCCGTAATGATGCGTATGGCCAAAATGGCACCTCCCATAATCTATTTGTTATTGTCAAAGAAGGCCTGAAGGCTCTTCAAACCCTTGATCAACACGTCTGTTTCGTCTGACGAGAGCGCGGTCAGCACGTCGGCGACCATCTTCTGATGAAAACGCTGATGCGCTTCGTTGGCGCGACGTCCTTTTTCGGTGGCGTACAGCCGGACGATGCGCTTGTCGCCGGGGTCCGGCCGGCGCTCGATGCAGCCCTTTTTCTCCAGATAAGTGACGGCTGTGGTCAGCGTTCCGGCGGAAATGCCCTGCGCCTGCGCGATATCGCCGGCACGGTTATTTGTGCCCTGCTGCTCCGCGGCGCATACCGCTTCGATGACGTGCATTTCCCTGATCGACAGATTTTTAAACTCACCCGTCCGCAGGCAGTTCTCTTCAATGCGGAGAATCTCGTGGAATACCTTAACGAGAAACTCGTTTAATTCTGCGCGCTGGTCTTTTGACATTGCTACCTCAAAAAATACTTTGAACTTCAAAATATTTTAAAGGAAAAACAAAAAAACGTCAATGGCGTAACAGCGTATTTTGGTGAAAATACTGAGAAAAATGCATGACGTTTGCTTAACAAAATGCAGGTATAAAAAACGCCTCCGTTGAACATGGGAGGCGCGAAGAGTGGTTTTACAGCGAGGCCTGCTCGCGCACGGGCTCCAGCGGACCGGCGAGGTGCTTGTGGAAGAACAGCTTGCCGGGCAGCGTAGGCAGGAAGGTGGACGGTATCCACACGGAGGGCCCGTAGCGCAGCGTCGTCCAAAACGGCATGGCCTGCCAGATGAGATTGCCCGCAAGGCTGCCGCCGACACCGCCGATCACATAATCGCTCTGAAGGAACAGGCCGGGGCCGATGGTGTTGGCGAAGCAGGGCACCAGCGTGGTGCGTCCGCCGAAGCGCGTCATGGAATATTGCTCCACAGTGAGCGGGTGGAGCTTGGCGCCTTTGCGGTAGTCCTGCGATTTCCATTCCTCCTCGCTGGAGAACTCGGAGGCGAACTGCGGCTCCCAAAGGGCCAGCTGCATCATGCGCCCGATGCCGCACGTGGTGACGACGACGGCGCCTCTTTTCTTCAAAGCGGCGATCTTTTCGGGATATTTGGGCAGGTTGCTCTGGGTCGCGAAATTGCGTTGCTCACGCGGAATGGTCAGGTCTTTGAGCGGGCCGAAGAACGCGGCCTCAATCATATGCGCAAAGGACGCGCGGCTCTGGGATTCCATCGCGTTGCCATCCTTGTCGCTCCATTCGTTCATGATGAAGCTATGAACGTGACCGCAGTCGGTTTTCCACTGCTGCAGGAAATAGACCGCCCAGGCATACATGCTCATGGGGCTGGTCGACATCATCAGCACCAGCTCTTTTCCGGCCTGCTTGGTCATATGGATGGTATGGGCGATTTCATGCCCAATCATCATGTCCACCGCTTCGGCGCTGGGGCAGCTGACAATGTTAAAATCCGGATTCCAGAAGGGTTGCCTGTCGAAAATGCTCTCGGGCGGGTGGGCGCAGCATGCGTCGATTCGATTCAGATCCCAGCCGGGCGGAAAAAAATCGGCCATCAGGGACTGTTCCTTGGTGTCGATAAAATTCATATTCACACTCCTTTTGTCTGTTGCGCCCGCTGTTGCCTTTTTGCACCGCGGCGAAGATGCGGGAGCGCGATGCGGCAAACGGAGAGCTTGTGCGACGTCATTATATCATTTTTCTCCGCGGGTGTGAACTGCGCGCGGACGCTCAGGCAATATAATTGTTTACGATTCTTTCAAATAAAAGCGGTATGATTTTTTTGAAAAGTCGTTTATAATAATAAAAACAGTGATATCATAAATATATACACAATAACGCTTATTTGACCCGTTGGAATATGAATGAAGGGTGCCGGGCTTTTGGAGCAAATTTTTAACGCATTAATCAACAGCATAGCCGATTTTACCTGGATAGACGTGATCGATATCCTGCTTTTGGCTGTCGTTATTTACTGGCTTTTGAAGCTGACCTCAAAAACGCGCGCCATGCAGGTGCTCAAAGGCCTTGGCATCATATTGCTGGCGGCCTGGGTGGTGGGGGCGCTGAACCTGGTGGGCACGTCGTGGATACTCAATTATGTGCTCAACATCGGCGCGGTGCTGATCGTCATCATATTCCAGCCGGAGCTGCGCCGGGCGCTGGCCAAGCTGGGCCGCGGGCGCATCGAACTGACGCCGTCTTATATGGTGAACGCGCAGGAAACGGTGGAAAATATTCTAAAGGCGATCCTCAACCTGTCTAAAAAGAGGGTGGGCGCGCTGATCGTATTCGAAAGGAAAACAGGGCTCAAAGAGGTGATCGAGAGCGGCACGCGCATCGGCGCGGTGATTTCCACCGAACTGCTGGAGAACCTGTTCTTCACCAATTCGCCGCTGCACGACGGCGCCGTGATCATACGCGAGGATACCATTGAAGCGGCGGGCTGCTTTCTGCCGCTGAGCGACAACAAGCAGATCGGGCAGGAGCTGGGCACGCGGCACCGCGCGGCGCTGGGCGTATCCGAGGTGTCGGACAGCGTGACGCTGGTGATTTCCGAAGAGACAGGCGTGATATCCGTCGCGCAGGACGGCACGCTGATACGGTATCTGGATTCCAAGGCGATCAAGGATCTTCTGGAAGACTTGTATCTTGTGAAGCAGGCGGCGGCCAAGTACCGCGCGCTCAGGATCAAGCGGAAGGGGCGTGACGAACATGAAGAGGGTGCTTGAGTTCGTCTGGGGCGTGCTGCGCAATAACCTGCTGCTCAAGATCATGGCGGTCGTGTTCGCGGTGATCCTCTGGAGCTACGTGCTGGCCGCGACCAACCCCACCAGAGAGCGGACGATCCCGGATGTCAAGGTGCGCTATGAGAATTATGAGGACCTGCGGGCAAAGAATTTAGACATATCGGGTAATCTATCAGACGTGCTGGATTCGGTGGATGTGCGCGTAGCGGTTCAGCAGAGCGCTCTGAAGCGGCTGAATAGTGAAACCATGACAGCATATATCGATCTATCCACCGTGAACGGCCCGGGTGAACATGAACTGGTCATTAACGTGACGCCGGTGTCCGGCCAGGTGCTGGCGGTGAGCCCGCGTACGGTCAAACTCACGATCGACGAATACAAAACGCGGACGGTGCCTGTGAACGTGAATGTGACGGGCAGTGTTCCGAGTGGTTATTATGCGATGACGCCGGAGATATCGCCCAACGTGGTGACGATCGGTGGCGCGAGCGTGGACATTGAGAAGGTGTCCAGCGCCGTTTGTGACATCAACCTGAACGGCCTGACGGAAGGCTACAACAAGAGCGTGGAAGTGAAGCTGCTCGATAATGAGGGCAACGAGATCGACAAGGCGCTGTTTTCCGACGGCTTTACGTCTGTGAATGTTAACCTGAAAGTACTGGCCACCAAGACAGTGTCTGTGGATGTGAAGAATGCGATCCTGGGCCAGGACGAATTGGCTGCGGGCTATGAGATCGCCAATATCAGCTGTGTGCCGGGGACGGTGCAAATCGCCGGTAGCCCCGCTGTGATCAGGGACGTCAGCACGGTCGGGCTGACGCCGTACAGCGTGAGCGGCGCCAGCACCAGCGTGGCGATATTGCTGGATTACCAGCCACAGGATGGCGTGACCGTACTGACGACCGCCAAGGCGCAAGCCTATATTGAGATACGTCAGATCATGGACACCCGTGATTTCAGCGATATTGGCATTGAGGCGCGCAATCTGGCTGACGGGCTCTCGGCTGAGCTCTCGGGGGACCGCACAGACGTGACGGTGATGGCGGGCATGTCCCAGCTGTCCCGGCTGAAGCGCGGCGATATTGTGCCGTATGTGGACCTTGAAGGACTGGGCAGGGGCCAGCACACGGTGAACGTGCAGTTTGAACTGCCGGAGGGCTATCTGCCGGAGAACTTCTCCGCAAATGTGGGCACGGTGTCCGTGACGATTAAATAGACCTTGTGCATGGGGTGAATGAAAGGGGCGGTTTGGCCGTCCCTTTTTGGCGAGAATATTGACGGGAAGGGACACTTCATGGCGATTGAGCTGAGCGGCCTTGTGGTGCCGCTGGGCGGCGGGGACGACGAGATAAGGCTGTCGGCGGCGGCGCAGCTGCACATCAAGCCGGAAGAAATATCCCGGATGCGCGTGGTGCGGCAGTCTTTGGACGCGCGGCGGGATGTACGGCTGGTGATGACGGTGCAGGTGACGCTGCATGACGCGCGTAGGCAGCGGCTGCTGGAAAAGAAGCACGGCAGCGTATACAGCCATCCGGAGCCGCAGATCGTGTATGGCGCGAAAGCGGCAGGACAGCCGGTGGTGATCGGCGCGGGGCCGTGCGGCCTGTTTGCGGCGCTGACGCTGGCGGCGCACGGATATAAGCCGCTGCTGATCGAGCGCGGGCGGGACATGGAAGCGCGCGTCCGCGATGTGGAGCGCTTGCGGCGGGAAGGCAGGCTGGATGAGCAGAGCAACGTCTGCTTTGGCGCGGGCGGCGCGGGGGCTTTCTCGGACGGCAAGCTGACGACGCGCATCAAGGACCCGCGGACGGAACGCGTGCTGCAGACGCTGGCGGACTGCGGCGCGCCGGAGGAGATACTGTATCTGGCCAAGCCGCACACGGGCACGGAGCATATCCGCGCGGCGGTGACGGGCATACTGGACAGGATTAGGCTGCTGGGCGGCGCCGTGAGCTTTGAGAGCCAGCTTTCAGGCCTGGCCACAGCGGACGGGGCGCTGAATGGCATCACGTATACAAAAGGCGGGCTGCCTCAGGCGGTGGAGACGGGCGCGGCGGTGCTGGCGATGGGCCACAGCGCGCGGGACACCTATGCCATGCTGCTGGATGCGGGAATTCGGATGGCGCCCAAACCGTTCGCGGTGGGGCTGAGGATCGAGCACAGGCGTGAGTTCATCGACCGGTCGCAATATGGACAGGCTTTCGGGCATCCGGCGCTGGGCGCGGCGGAATACCGGCTGGCGTCCCGCGGGGAGGACCGCGGCGTGTATACGTTCTGCATGTGCCCTGGCGGCGAGGTGATCTGCTCGGCGACCGAGCCGGACGGCGTGGCGGTGAACGGCATGAGCTTCTACGCGCGGGACGGCGAGAACTCCAACAGTGCCGTGGTCGTCGCGGTATCGCCGGCGGATTTTGACCCGGGGACGCTGGGCGGCGTGGCGTTTCAGCGGCGGATGGAACAGGCGGCGTACAGGCTGGCGGACGGTTTTGGCGCGCCGGCCCAGACGGTGGGTGACTTTTTTGACGGGCGCGCCACGCGCTCGTTCGGCGGCGTACAGCCGTCTTACAAGCCCTACGTGGCGGGTGCCGACCTGCACGGGTGCCTGCCGGATTTCGTGTCGACGGCGATAAAGGCAGGCCTGCGTGATTTCGGACACAAGCTGAAAGGCTTCGATATGCCGGAGGCGGTGCTGACCGGCGTTGAGACGAGAACGTCCGCGCCGGTGCGATTGCTGCGCGACAGCGAATTCCAGGCGGACGGCATCGCCGGGCTGTTTCCGGCGGGAGAGGGCGCGGGCTATGCGGGGGGCATCGTGTCCGCGGCGGTGGATGGCATCAAGTGCGCGGAAGCGCTGATGCGCCAATTCGCGCCGCCCCACATATGATGAAGGAGACAACATGAAAAAGATCACGGTGCTTTTCGGCAATTACGGCAGCGGCAAGACGGAGCTGTCGCTCAACATCGCGCTCAAGCTGGCGGAGAAGCACAGCGATGTGGCGCTGGTTGACCTCGATATCGTCAACCCGTATTTTCGTTCGTCGGAACACAAGGCGCTGCTGGAAAGCAGGGGCATACGGGTGATCGCGCCGGTGTTCGCCAACACGGCGGTGGACGTGCCTTCGCTGCCGCCCGACGTGTTGGCGGCGTTCCGGCACGGGCACGCGGTGTTTGACTGCGGCGGAGACCCGGTGGGCGCGGCGGCGCTGGGCGGTTTGAAGCCGTATTTTGACGCCGCGAGAGCGGATACCGAGGTGCTGTTCGTGGTGAACACGCGGCGGCCCTTTCAGGACAGCGCGGAAAGGCTGGAGGAGAGCATGAAGCGCATTGAGGGCCGCGCCCGGCTGAACGCGGACGGTCTGGTGCTGAACACGAACCTCGGCCCGGAAACAACGGGTGAGGAGCTGGTGGAAAGCCATGAGATCGCGCAGATGCTGGCGGCGCGGACGGGCGTGCCGCTTCGCTACGTGAGCGGCACGAAGGCGGCGCTGGCGGCATTTGAAGAGAAATGCCCCGGCTGTGCCGGAGCCCGCATTGAACTCAAGATTTACACGCGGCTGGAATGGATGGCCTGACGGCTAAAGCATATATTCTAAGGGGTAAAGGGACTCTGGCATGAACGTTTACGGTAACATACTGGATACCATTGGGAACACGCCGCTGGTGAGGATAAACAGGCTGTGGGCCAACGAGAACGTTGAAATCTATGCGAAGGTGGAGGGCACCAACCCCACCGGCAGCATCAAGGACCGCATCGCGCTGAAGATGGTGGAACAGGCCGAGGCGGAAGGGACGCTGAAGCCGGGCAAGACCATCATTGAGCCGACGTCCGGCAACACCGGCATCGCGCTCGCGATGATCGGCGCGACGCTCGGCTACGACGTGGAGATCGTGATGAGCAGCGCGGTATCGGTGGAGCGGCAGAAAATGATCTCCGCGTTCGGCGCGAAGGTGACGCTGACGGCGGCGGACGAGGGCACGGACGGCGCGATACGCAAGGCGCGCGCGCTGGTGGCCGAGAATCCGGAGAAGTATTTCATGCCCGACCAGTTCACCAACCGTTACAACAAGCTGGCGCATTACTCCACCACGGCGGAGGAGATGATCCGCGACACGCAGGGGCGCCTCACGCATTTTGTCTCGGCGCTCGGCACGTCCGGCACGCTGATGGGCACGGCGAAGCGCCTGAAGGAACTGAGCCCGGACATACAGATCGTGGAAGCACACCCGGTGAAGGGGCATTACATACAGGGACTTAAGAACATGACCGAGGCCATCGTGCCGGAGATATACGATCCGTCCCGCATCGACGTATCCATCATGATCGATTCGGAGGAGGCTTTCGCGATGGTGCGGCGCATCGTGCAGGAGGAGGGGATATTCTGCGGCATGTCGTCCGGCGCGGCGATGCTGGCGGCGCTGCGCGTGGCCGAAACGCTGGAGAGCGGCGTGATCGTCTGCATTTTCCCCGACCGGGGCGAGAAGTATCTGAGCACAAAACTGTTTTAAAACATGAAATTGGTAAAGAGCCGAAAGGCTCTTTTCAGGATGTTGATAAAGGTCAAAGACCTCGGAGGCTCTGCCTCCGACCCTCCGCTCAAGGGGTTAGCCCCTTGAGAATCCCACAAAAATGCCTTTGCAAAGGCATTTTCGGCCTTTTGTCCTGTGCTGCTATATGACTGACAGACAATTTTTCCAGGCCCGTTGGCTTTTTGACACACTGCAAGAGCCGAAAGGCTCTTTTAGTATACCGCAAATATGGTTTGCGTGTCGGACGGGGTATGACGTAGTGATAATTAAAAAGGCCCCCTTCACGGAGACCTCCCTACACGTACTAAGATGTCGCTTCCGGCGCGGGCGGGGAGACCGGCGCTTCCGCCGGGGCGGGCGTCGGTGTGGGTGGCACGTACTGGGACAGCGTGGCGTACATCGTCTCGATGAGCGCCGCCATGTCCGTCATGCCGCCGGTGACGGCCTGCTCCGTCGTATCGGCGGCGGATTCGAGCAGGCCCTGCGCCTGCAGGAGCAGCGTTTCGGTCTGCGCGATCAGCTCGGGTGATAATGTATCGCGCCGCTGGTTCAGATAATCCTGCAGCTTGATGATGGCCTCGGTAAGCGCGGCTTTGGCGACGTCGTGCCTGACGAACTCCAAGCTGTATGTCCAATCCACCGTGTCGCTGACGTCCACGCCGAACATGCTGCCCACGGTGTCCACGGTGATGCTGTGGTCCAGCACGTAATAGGTGGCGTTATAAGCCTCCATGTATTCGCCTTTAAGCGTGTAACGGTTCAGTTCAGAACCAAGGTCCAAGTCCAGCGCGAAGAACGCGAGCGCGGCGATCTGCTCAAAGGAGAGGTTGGTGTCGATCTTCTCCCTCATCGTGTCATATATCTCGGGAATCTCCGTCAGAAGATTGGCGTCCTTGATCTGCTTGAACACCTCCATCAGCAGGCGCTGCTGCCTGTCGATGCGGTCGATATCCGTGCCGAAGGTGATGCCCTTGCGGGCGCGGCAGTAGTCCAGCACCGCCTGTCCGTTCAGCAGCTGGTAACCCTTGTCCAGATGGCGGCCGTTCATGGTGATCTCATAGTCCACATCGTACCAGACGCCGCCGATGATATCCACGATATCCTTGACGGCCTGCATCTCCACGGCGATGTAGTCATTGACCGGAATGCCGCCGATGGTGTCGCTGACGGTCTGCATCAGGCATTCGTAGCCCTGGCCGTCCGCGCCGCCCGCCGACATGTAAGCGCCGTTGATCTTCCACTTGCGGTCGGTAAAGGCGATGTCCGCGTAGCTGTCGCGCGGAACGGAGAGGATGTCCACCTTGCCGGAGGCAAAATCGACGGAGAACAGCATGATGGTGTCGGTACGGAAGTCGTTCCGGCCTTCGCGTTCCACCGCATAGTCGATGCCGGTCAGCAGGATGTTGACGCGATCTTTCATGAAATTGGCATCGGCCTGCTGGGACAGCCGTTCTTCGGGGGACAGCGTGACGGTCGGCTCCGGCGTGGCTCCGGCGGAAGGCCGCGGCGTGGCCGTGGGCTGCGGCGTGGCGGCAACGACCGGCGTTTCCGGAAACGCGGCCCGTGCGTCGATGACGGTGACGTAAACGAACCGGCTTAGCAACACCAGCGCAGTGGCGACCAGGGCCAGCAGCGCGTATACGATGACCTTCGCGGGCGTGACGGGCTTATGGAACAGGCGATTTTCGGGCGGCCTGCGTTTGCCGGATGCTTCTGAGGCGCGGCTTGTTTGCTGCTGCATGTTGGCTTCCTTCTGAATCGTCGCGGTAACAGGGACGTTTTGACATCTGATTATAGCACGTCCATATTTGAAAAACATAAAGTATTTATGAATAATTGGGTATAGATGGATGGCCGCAAAAAGAAAACGTCCCGCTGGCTGTGCGAAGCGCATGCGGGACGCGAAGTGCTGACAGGCTATTGTCAGCGGTTATTTAGGAGGGGTGTTAGCTGACTCGGCGGGCGAGAGCGAAGTGGCTGGACCAATAGCTGTTGTCAAGCGAGCTGACCATGACCTTGCCCTGCCCGGACGATGCGTGCACAAACTGGCCATCGCCCGTGTAGATGCCCATGTGATTGATGCTGCTCCACGACTCTGAGTAGAAGAACAGCAGATCGCCCTTCTGAAGATCGCCGGTTTTGGTAATCTTGGTCCAAGAACTCTGTCCGCTGTAAGCCGCGGCCGACAGGCGGGATACGCTGAAGCCTGCGTTGGTCATCGCATAATATGCGAGGCCGGAACAGTCGAACGACGACGGGCCGTTGCCGCCCAGCACGTAAGTGTCTCCCAGCTGTGCCAGAGCGATGTCGGCTATGGCCGCATTGGATGGGCCTGCTTTGGGTGTGGCTGACGAACCTGCTTTGGCCGTGCTGTCCGAAAATGCCTTGACACGCGTTTTTGGACCGGCGATGCCGTCGGCCGTGAGGCCGGTGGCCTTCTGGAACGCAATCACAGCGGATTGCGTGACAGCGCCGTAATAACCGGTGCCGGTGCCTGAGAAGTATCCGAGGGATTTCAGCCGGAGCTGCAGTGTCTGCACGGCTTCGCCGCTGCTGCCCGCCCGCAACGCCAGGCTTTTCGCGCCGGTGGAATAGAGCTTGCTCTGGGTGGCATTGCCGGCGAGACCGTCCCCCGTGAGGCCGTTAATGCTTTGGAAGCGGATCACGGCCAATCTGGTCGCGGAGCCGTAGTAACCTGTCGCTGCGGAGAAGTCCGCGTAACCGAGTTCGATCAGCCGGGCCTGGAGCTTGGTGACCTCGCTGCTCTGGCTGCCGAGTTTCAGTGTAGGGCTGGCGGCCAGCGCCCCCGGTGCTGTTGCAAATAACACAGCGGTGACGCAGATGACTGTGATGATAAGCCGCAAATGCTTTTTCTTCAAATGTGTTCTCCTTTCGCAGTCATTGTGACACTATTATAACCAGAAGTTATATGCCGGCACAAAACGCGCTATCACGGCCTATCAGGATTTAAGTATGTACAGGCATATATATGACAAATATGTTACAATAGAATGACGATTTGAAGGTATAAGCTTTGCTTTACGGCAAAAACAGAATAAAAAAATGGAATAGCAGAGAATTGTTATAAGTGCGTGGAATATAATGCCGGGCTTGTTTGACCACAGACGGAGATATAAAAAAAGAAGGCCCGACGGCCTTCTTTTCGCAATGCTTTATCAATACGCCTGAGTGTAGAGTTCGAAATAGGCCTTGGCGTGTGCGCAGACCGGGCATTTTTCCGGCGCTTCCTTGCCGACGAAACGATGGCCGCAGTTGGAGCACTTCCATTCGACGGGCACATCTCTCTTGAAGACGACGCCGTTCTTGACGTTCTCGGCCAGAGCTTTGTAGCGCTCTTCGTGCTTTTTCTCAACACCGGCCACGCCGTCCATCATGAGGGCGATTTCGTTAAAGCCTTCTTCACGGGCCTCTTTGGCCATGCGCGGATACATATCCGTCCATTCGTAGTTCTCTCCGCCGGCGGCGTTCAGCAGGTTTTCCATGGTGTCCCCAAGCGGCGAGAACAGCTTATACCACAGCTCGGCATGCTCCTTCTCGTTGGCAGCGGTTTCGGCAAATATGTTGGATATCTGAACATATCCTTCTGATTTCGCTTTGGATGCAAAGAATGTGTATTTGTTGCGCGCCATGGATTCTCCGGCAAACGCATCCATCAAATTCTTTTCTGTCTTGGTTCCTTTCAGGTCTTTCATGTAAAACATCCTCCTCAAAAAATGATTGATCCTAGGGCCTCAGGCTTTCCAGAGACTGTGCAGGTTGCAGTATTCGTAAACAGCGGCTATGTCTTCAGCCTTGACATTGAATGTGGCTTCGGGAGGCCCGTCTACGCTCAACCGTGCCCGGCAGGTCCTGCCGTCCTTGCGGACGATCTCAATGAACGCGATGTGATGCTCCTCTGTCATCGGATGGGGAGCGCTGCCCACCTTGATGGTGGTGGAATCACCCTCGGGCACGATGACCGGGACGTGTTTTTCCTTGCTGGCATCCACAGTGTTCGCTTCCAGACGGGTCATCTTCTGACCGCAGCAGACAAGCGAGGGATTGCCGGGGCAAAGGATGCTCACAACATGGCCGCAGATCTCACAATAGTAATAATCGCCGTAATTCGTCATATGTATATCCTCCTTCTTTATTGTTGATTTTTAGACATACAGCTGTCACACACGCCAAAGAACGTGATGTGGCAGCCTTCCAGTTGGTGGGGCGTGGCTCCGACGCTTTGCAGGGCTTTCTTTTCCGCGGCATCCGTGTCGATGTCGTGTACGCACCCGCACTCCCGGCAGTAAAAATGGGAATGGATGCTCATGTCCGCGTCATACCGTTCAAATGTACCGCCGCAGGCCACCCGCTGAACCATACCCTGAGATTCCAGGATGCTTAAGTTTCTGTAAACAGTGCTTAAACTGAGGTTCGGAAACGCGGGACGCATTTTCTCATACAGCCAGAACGCATTGGGGTGCGACTTTGTCGACTGCAGAAGCTCGAGCATGTGCTTTCTTTGCTTGGTATTCCTGACTGATTTTTCTGTGCTGATCACGGTACCAACTCCATTATTAATAATTGTTATTAATAAGTTACCATCAATTTCTCAATTTGTCAACACAGATTTTAGGTTTATTTTGCATAAATAATTAAAAAAGGCCTGTTTAAATTGAATGGTTAATGGTATCGTTAATGTGTTCAATTATTCCATGAGTAGGAGCCGTTTATGAGCAAAAATGTAAAAAAGTTGACTGCCTTGCTGCTTGGGCTGGCGATGGTTATAAGTATAGCCGGATGCGCGAATGTGGTGAGAATGGACGACTTTTACACGAACGGCGATGCGCGATGGGGTGAGCCGCGGGATGGCTATTCAACGGATGGGCCGGCCTCTGTTCTCGGCGTCCCGGTCAATTCCGGATCGGAGAACTGGACGATATCGATCTATATGAACGGCTCTGACCTGGAAAGCGAGGGCGGCGAGGCCACGGCCAACCTGCAGAGTCTGCTTTCCGTGGACCTGCCTGACAGCATCAACGTGCTTATTTACACCGGCGGCACCAAGGCATGGCAGAACGACCTGATCAGCCCGGACGCCAACCAGATATGGCTGGCAAAGGACGGCGAGCTGACGCTACTGGAGACGCTGGACCCGAAAAGCATTGGCGCGAGCGATACGCTGGCCGAGTTCTTGAGCTATTCGCAGACCAGCTATCCGGCAGATAAAAAGGCGCTGCTCTTCTGGAACCACGGCGGCGGCAGCATATGGGGTTTTGGCGCGGATGAACTGTTTGATTAC
Organism: Bacillota bacterium; assembly: GCA_023428025.1. GTDB lineage: Bacteria > Bacillota > Clostridia > Christensenellales > SZUA-584 > SZUA-584. The sequence goes on along the minus strand of JAEYZN010000041.1, from coordinate 6,224 downwards.
GACAGTTTAATGCTCTTTGAGCTGGAGGACGCGATGGCGGCCGCAAACGACGGTCAGCCATATGATCTGGTGGGGTTTGACGCGTGCCTGATGGCCAGCGCCGAGACGGCCAGCGTGATGGCGCCGTACGCGCGGTATATGGTGGCGTCCGAAGAGGTGGAGCCGGGCGGCGGCTGGGAATATGAGAAGCTGTTCGGCGCGCTGGCGGCCACGCCCGGCATGGACGGGCTGGCGCTGGGCACTGTTGTAACGGATACGTTTTACGGGAAATATATGAACACGTCGACGGAAGGACTCATCACCTGCTCGGTGCTGGACCTGTCCAGGATGCCCGCGCTGGAAGAGGCGCTGGGCGTTTATGCGCAGGGGCTTTGCGGCACGATCATACAGCCGGGAGCAATGAGCGCTTTGTCCGAAACGCGATTGAAGGCGGAAAAGTATGGCGAAGCGCCCGGTGAAACATCGTTTGACTTGATCGACCTCTACGACTTTGTGGACCAGCAGGAGGGAGCCGGCCAGGCGTATTCGGATGAGCTGATGGAGGCGATTGAGGACCTGGTGGCTTACGAAGTGAGCGGGTCCCAGCGTATCTACTCTTACGGCCTGTCCATCTATTTTCCGTTTGCCGCCAAGGAGTATTTCAGCGACAGCCTGAGCATTTACAAAGAGATAGAGTTCTGCCCTGAGTATAAGGTATTTATCAACGATTTTGCGTCCCTGCTGACGGACACCCAGGTGACAAGCGAGGTGCCCGACTATCAGGATACGCTGCAGTATGTGCCCCAGGATGACTACAGTGAAACGGGCTCGTATTATGTGCAGCTGACGGATGAGCAGATGGAGTATATGTGTTATGCGTACTGCACGCTCGGCTGGTATCTTGACGACGGCGCCCTGATCGACATGGGGTATGACAGCGACATCACCATCAACTATGAGGATAACACCGTTCACGACGACTTTGAGGGGGAGTGGACAGGGCTGAACGGCCAGCCGGTGGCGGTGTATGTGATGGAAGAGACGGACGATTATATCATCTATGATATACCGGTGCTGTATAACGGCGCGCAGGCTGTGGTGAAAGGCGCATGGATATGGGATTCCTCAAAGGAGGAGAACGGCTATTACATGTATACCGGCATATTCTACAGCAGCGACGCATATGCCGCGCCCAGCTCCAAACTCGCGATCGATTTGCAGCCGGGCGATGTGGTGACGCCCATCTATTGGCCGCTGTACACCGAGGACGGATATGACGACTATTACATTGGAGACGACATCGTAATCGGCGCCGACGGGCTGTATTTGGATCTGGTGTGGCTGCCTGAAGAGAACGATTATCAATACGGCTTCGTCTTCATCGACGTGTACGGTAATTACCATTACTCCGAAACGATAGACTTCTCGCTGTAATCATAACGGTTTAAGATTTGACAAAGAACAAAACGGGCTGTCCGGCATAAACCGGACAGCCCGTTTGTTTAACGGAATCGCGTTTGAGCGCCGCTTCTTCTGGGAAGTATCTCCGCGTAGATGATGGCTTTGACAACGTCTTGCTGGTCTTCAAACAGCGGGATATGCGCCGCCGCATGGGTCTTGCTGCGGGGATGGATCGGCTTGGGCCCGGGCTGCGGCTGATTTTCATCGTCCATGAAGTAGGTGCTGACCTGCACGCCAGCATATGGACTGACCGATTCCGCTGCCATGGGCCTGACGGCAGCACTGTCCGTTAAGCCCGCGTACGACGCGGCCACGGAGGGCGCGGCAAACGCGGCAGACGGTTGCCGCTGAGCATAGGGTACGGCAGACGGATAGGGCTGAGACGGCGCGTAAGGCGCGGCGGGCGGAGCCTGCTGAGCAGGCCGGGGCGCAGCGTCCGGCTGTTCGTCGGCCGCCATCATAAAAGCCCTTTGGATGTCCGTCATCGTGGGGCGTACGGGCGCATCTGCGTTGCCGGAAGACTGGGGCTTCTTTTTCACCGCCGCGGATATGACGGAGACGATCACAACGATGATCACGATCAGTACAAATTCCATGGCGGTCAGTCCTGATTATCCTTGTTGGCTTTAGGACCGGCAGCCTGAGAAATGGAATCGCGCATATTCGTGTCCGCAACCACATTCTTCATATTATAATAGTCCATCACGCCTAAGTGGCCCTCGCGGAAGGCTTCGGCCATGGCGAGAGGTATCTCGGCTTCGGCCTCAACCACCTTGGCGCGCATTTGCTGGACGGTGGCGAGCATCTCCTGCTCCTGAGCGACGGCCATGGCGCGGCGCTCTTCGGCCTTGGCCTGGGCGATCTTCTTATCCGCCTGAGCCTGATCGATCTGCAGCTGTGCGCCGATGTTGCGGCCGACGTCCACGTCCGCGATGTCGATGGAGAGTATCTCGAAAGCCGTACCGGCGTCCAGACCTTTGGCGAGCACCGTCTTGGAGATCAGGTCGGGATTTTCCAGAACCTCCTTGTGCGTCTGTGCGGAGCCGACGGTGGTGACGATGCCTTCGCCGACACGGGCGATGACGGTTTCTTCACCGGCGCCGCCCACAAGACGGTCTATGTTGGTGCGCACCGTGACACGGGCTTTGGCCTTGAGCTCGATGCCGTCCTTGGCGATGGCCGCGACCACAGGCGTCTCGATGACCTTGGGGTTGACGCTCATCTTGACCGCGGTCAGCACGTCGCGCCCGGCGAGGTCTATCGCGGTGGCGCGTTTGAAGTTGAGCGGGATGTCCGCCTTTTGCGCGGCGATCAGCGCGTCGACAACGCGGTCCACATTGCCGCCCGCGAGGTAGTGCTGCTCCAGCATGTTGGTGGTCATCTCGATGCCCGCCTTGATGGCTTTGATGAGCGGGTTGGCGATGCGCGACGGCGGTATTTTACGCAGGCGCATGCCGATGAGCGATATGATCTTGAGCTTGACGCCTGAGGCCCGCGTCGCGATCCACAGACGGACCGGCACAAAGCTGAAGAAAAGCACGATGAGTATAAAAGCCGCGACGATGATGACGACAAGCAGCCAAATGTCCATGCCCATGAGTTCATTCTCCTTTGTACATTTAATTATATCCAGCGTACGCGGTGTACGCATGAAGACCTGTGGAGCCTACTGTTCGTCCTCCAGCTGCCGGACGATGATGCGGCTGCCGACAACGCGCGAGACCGTGACGCGTTCATGGGCGGCGATGAACGCGCCTTCGGTAACGACGTCCGCCTTCTGGCCGCCGAACTCGGCGATGCCTGCGGGGCGCAGCGGCGTGATGCTGCGGCCTGTTTTGCCTACCAGGGAGGAATAGTCGTCATTGGAGACGTAGCCGTCTTCCTTTTGAGCCTCGTCCTTGAGCACCAAAGAAGAGCGGTACAGCCAGCCGCGTTTGAAGCTACGCGCGGCGATGAGCGACAGCGCGACGACGATGGCGCTGATGGCCAGCAGCATAATCAGCGCTTCGAGGAGCGATTTGGCCTGGAATACGATGCACAGCACGAGCGCCACCAGCCCAAGCCCGCCGAAAATGCCGAAACCCGGAATGAAAAGCTCGATGAGCAGCAGCACCATGCCGACCGCAAAAAGCACGACGGATACGATGTTGATCGTTTCAAACAGCTCCATGGAAAGCGCTCTCCTTTTTGTATGATTGATATCAGCTGATGATATACAGTATAGCATAAATTCATGGGATATGCCAAAGTATAATGAATAAGGAAGACGGAGTGGGAGACTATTGGACAAAGCCTGCCAAAGGCCGGTTTATTTATCAGGCAAAGCCCTTGTAAAGCCCTTGACATCAGCCATAAATGAGTATATTATTCGCCAGTATACGCAGATTTGAAGTGTAAAGAAATTTAATATAATGAGATTGAGCCATGGCCAGCAAAAGAAAAATACTGAAAAATATTTTTTTGGGAAAAGCGCTGCAAAGCAGCGATCTTGAAGGCGAGAAGCTGAATCGGATCTGGGGCGTGCCGATCATGGCGAGCGATGCGGTTTCTTCCGTGGCTTATGCCATTGAAGAGATGCTGCTGGTTCTGGTTCCCGTGATCGGGTTTGCCGCCGTTCACTATTTGGATTTTATCGCATTTCCTATCATTTTGCTGTTTGTGGTGCTGGCGGTATCGTATTCGCAGATCATCGACAGCTACCCGAACGGCGGCGGCGCCTATGTGGTATCGCTCGAAAACATCGGCAGGCCTGCGGCTTTGGTGGCGGCATCCGCGCTGATCGTGGGGTATGTGCTGACCGTGGCGGTGAGCCTTTCGGCGGCGACGGCGGCGTTTCTCGCGGCGTTTCCGGAGTTGTCTCAGTACCGTATCCCGATCGCGCTGTTCTTTTTATGCCTGATCACATTGATGAACCTTCGCGGGATCCGCGAATCCTCCAAGGTATTCGGGATCCCGACATACGGGTTCATATTGGTGATGGGCATATTGATCGTGGTTGGCTTTGTCCGCTTGGCTTTAGGCACGCTGTCGCCTGTTCAATACAGCGCTGACATCGCGGTATCCGCCAGCGAAGGACTGAAGGGTGTCACGTTGTTTCTGCTGCTGCGCGCATTTTCATCCGGCTGCTCCGCCCTCACCGGCGTAGAGGTTGTCAGCAACGCCGTGCCGTCGTTCCGTAAACCGACCCAAAGGAACGCCAAGCACGTGTTGTACATACTGGTCGGCGTCATCATATTTATATTTGGCGGTTCGACGCTGCTGGTTACCCAGCTGCAGATTATCCCGATGGAGGACAGCACGGTGATATCGCAAGTGGGCAAAGCTGTTTTCGGCGGCGGGGTGCTGTTCTATATACTCCAGTTTGCGACCTCCTTTATATTGCTGCTGGCGGCCAACACAGCCTATAACGGTTTGCCGACGCTGCTGGCGATATTATCTAAAGACGGCTACATGCCCCGGCAATTTATGCACAGAGGCACACGCTTAAGCTTTTCAAACGGCATTATATTCATTCTGGTGGCCGCGGGACTGCTGCTTGTGATATTCAAAGCCGATACGCATCATCTGATACCGCTTTACGCGGTGGGCGTTTTTATGTCCTTTACGTTGTCGCAGGCGGGCATGGTGACCAAATGGTTCAGAAACAAAGGCGAGGGATGGAAGCATAAAATGCTGATCAACGGCATTGGCACGCTGATGACGGCGGCTGGCACGGTGATCGTCTTTCTTACGAAATTTACGCAGGGGTCATGGATACTGGCTGTTGTGATTCCGATCATATGCCTGTTGATGTACCGCGTCCATAAACACTACTCGTTCATCAGGGAACAGCTTAAAGCGGACGATTTCATGGAGCATTACCACAGGAGCGTCAGTAATGACAAAAACCTGTGCATTGTGCTCGCCAGTTCAATGAGCCGGTCGGTTTTAAAGTCGCTGAACTACGCAAACCTGATGACCTCCAACGTGGTCGCTCTTCATATATCGGCGGATGACAAGCAGAGCGAACGGCTGAAAGAGCAGTGGGAAAGGACGGGCGTTGACGTGCCGCTCAAAATTATCAAAGCGCCTTACCGCGATATACTGGAGCCGCTTGAGAATTATATCAGCGGACAGGAAGCGAATCTGGCGCCTGGCGATACCATATCCGTGGTGCTGGTGCGCTTTGTCCAGGAACGCTGGTTCGACAACGCGCTGCACAACCAGACGACCTATTTTATAGAAAAGAAGCTGCGCAAGCACAAGAATGTGGCCACGGTCATCGTACCGTATATATATAGTGCGAAATACGCCCACCCTGCGTCACCTGTGGCACAAGCTTAAGCCGGGTCGACTTTTGGGTCATTTTGTCCAAAGGCGGGAACTGTTGAAAAACAGAGGAAAAAAGTTAAAAAAACTCTTGCTTTTGAGGAATAGTTATTATATAATTCTCACGCTGCGCATTTTAGGCGCTGATTATTGACATTTTCATGCGGGAGGTTGCCGGAGAAAATCGCTTTCCGGGTAACTTTCGCAGGAGAAACGTCCGCTCGATCGGACAACGCTCCATGAGCGGCACAAAGCCAGCCCCAACGAAGCCATGCTTCGCCGCGGGTTCCGGAAAGTTGTGCCGCGGGAAACGAATATGATACACACGGCTGAGTGTATATGGGGCGCAAGCGTAAGGAGGGTAAAATATGGCAAGCCAAAAGATTCGGATCAAATTGAAGGCGTACGATTACAACCTGATCGACCAGTCGGCCAGCAAAATCGTGGATACCGCCAAGCGTACAGGCGCAAAGGTA
>JAEYZN010000038.1 GCA_023428025.1 Bacillota bacterium | reverse complement strand
TCCATAAATACCTGCAGGAGACGCCTGCTCCGGTTGTTTTTGATCTGAAATCCTCTTCCGTTGTCAGCGACGCGGTAAAGCAGCTGGGGGGAACTCCGCTGATGGAGCGCAGCGGCCACGCCTTCATCAAACGGCGGTTTCTGGAGCAGCGCGCCGCGCTGGCCGGGGAGATCAGCGGCCATTTCTTCTTCGGGGAGTTGGGTTACGACGACGGATTGTATGCGGCAGCGGTGATGGCGGATATCATATCCGCCGCGGGCGAGCCGCTTTCGGCGCTGATGAACCGGATACCCAAGACGCTGATTACGCCGGACCTGCGTCTGTTTGTCCCATACGACCGGCGTGACGCGCTGCTGGAAGAGGTCGAAAAGCTGGCGGCATTCGGAGAGGTTTCGCATATTGACGGCGTGCGCGTGGGCTTTGAGGACGGATGGCTGCTGGTGCGCAAATCTGTGACGGAAGAGGCGGTCACGCTGCGTATCGAGGCGCGCTCGCAGGCGGCCATGGGCCGCATCAAGGAACTGGTGCGCGAGCAGGTCCCGGAGCTGGCGGCTGCGTTCACCCGACAGGGGGAATCCCATTAGCCACAGCAAAAGCCTTTCAACAGGCTCCGCCGGTAAACTATTCGGGGAAAGAGGGCGAGGAAAACGATGATAGATGAATACAAGTTGAAAGAGGATATCGTCGAAGTGGGCAAACGGATGTATGCCAGGCAGTTTGTCGCATCCAACGACGGCAATATCAGTATAAAACTGTCGGATAACGAGATTCTTATTACGCCCACCGGCGTATCCAAAGGCTTCATGACGCCGGGCGATATCATTAAAGTGGACAAAGCCGGGAATGTGATTTCCGGGAACCGAAAGCCCTCGTCAGAGATAAAGATGCATCTGGAGGTCTATCAGAACAGACCGGACGTCCGTTCGGTATGTCACGCCCACCCCCAGAAGGCCACGGCGTTCGCGGTCGCGAGACAGGTGTGCAAGGACATCGCGCTGCCGGAAGTGGTTTTTTCGATCGGAAACGTGGCGCTGGCCGATTACGCCACGCCGAGCACGCAGCAGTTGCCCGACTCCATTCGGGACATCGTGAAAAGCACGGACGCGATCCTGTTGTCTAACCACGGGGCGCTGACAGTGGGGACGGATGTGTACGACGCCTATTATAAGATGGAAACGCTCGAGCATTTTGCCGGGATCATTCTATACGCGCGGCTGCTGGGCGGTGAGCAAGGATTGTCGCACGATGAGATCAACGAACTGATGAGAGTGCGGCGTGAGGTGTTCGGGAAGCCGGATCTGGGTTATCTCGGTGACGGATACTGCGGCGGCCGGGATATTGAGAATGCACGGAACAATGACATGGATATGCAAAGGCTGGTCGAGACGATCACGGAATCCATCATGAATGCTTTGAGCAGGATCAATTGAGAATTATTTTTATAATAACGCTTTTAAAGTGAAACGCGAGATGTGACGGCACCCGCGTTTTTTATTTGCCATCATTGAGTGGCCCGGCGGGAACACCGAAGTAATTGTCCTATATATGGCGTATGTTTTATCATACAAGCCCCTTTTTGCACATAAGCATGAAACAAAGCAAGTGAAGAAAAGGGGGCGTTTCATATGAAGGATTATATCGAGGACCGGGTATTGCGCATTGCCGACTATGTGCTGGAGAGCGGCGCGACGGTGCGGCAGGCGGCAAAGGCTTTCGGTACGAGCAAATCCACAGTTCACAAGGACCTGACGGAGCGGCTTTATACCATATCGCCGTCCACGGCCAAAAAGGTGGCGGATGTACTGAAAAAGAACAAGGATGAGCGTCATATACGGGGCGGCAACGCGACACGGTTGAAATACAAGAGCCAGTGAAAAACGCCGCTGAAAAAAGCGGTATTTTTTTCGTGGGCGACGGGACAAGCCCGGCGTCGTCCGTTCGCGTTGCCTTTGCCGGGCGGGTGTTGTATAATACGGTAAAGAATCAAGTGGATAACGATGGGAGAAGGATAGCATGAGAAAGACCGAGCTGGTGCTGGGGCTCATCGCCGGTGTTTCCGGCCTGCTGCTGGCGGCGCTGTCGCTGCTTGGGGTCACGAAATATCTGGACGGGACGCTGGCTTCCGCTGCTTATTCGTCTTATATACTCTTTTGCGCAAACGTGGTGGGCATAGCGGGCGCGCTGGTGGTTCGCAAGCATCATGTTCTGGGTTCAATCGCCATGGCCATCGCCACAGTCGCGGTGATGGTTTTCGGTTTCCCATGGCAGTCGATACCCGGGGTCATCTATATCATGGCTGTTGTGCTGGCGATGGTGCCGGTCAAATATGAACAGGAGAAACAGATATGAGCCGCGGCGGATATAAAACGAGCATGGTGGGCGCTGTGCTGGCGCTGGTGTTCTCCATGCTGCTGCTGTTGACCGGCTTTTTGTGGACGCTGGGCGGAGACCTGTCGCGCTTTTTTGAGGAGCGGGGGGACAGGATCGGCAGCATGTGGGAGCTGTTGGGACGCTATCAGGGCACGCACAAGTTTCTGGAGACGGACCTTGCCCAGTATGTGGATGAATACAAAGAAGCATTGAATCAGACGGATTCGGAGGACTTGGAAGCGCTGGCCGACAAGTACGACAGCGCGGCCTTTGCCGACATGGCGGCCATTGTGGCCAAGTGGGAAGGCCTGAAGCTGCGGCTCATTATGGGCTGCATATTGAGCGTGCTGTCCTCGGTGGTGGCGCTGGTCGGCGCACAGGTGGCGCGCGTACGCCTGAAGGCGGGCGCGGTGACGGTGCTGATCGCGTCCATCCTGACGCTGGGCTTCAGCCTGCTGGCGGGTTCGGTGCTGCCGATGGCGGTGGCTTCGCTGCTGCTGCTCATCGGGTCCCTGGTGCTGCTGAACGGACATGGCGCAGACGCGCACGAAGCCGGGCGCGGCGGGGAGGTGCTGTGATGAAGCGGGCCGGGTTTATCATGGGATACGCGGGCGGCATACTGGCGCTGATCTGCGCGCTGCTGATGATCTATACGGTGCCCGCCGGCATCGTGAACGCCCTGACACAGGATATCGGCAGCGAGCTGGAGAATGAAAATATCGTCGTTCTGGGCGAGATGTTCTCGCGGGACGAGTGGCCTTCACTCAACCGCACGGCTTATCAGGAGTTTGCGGAACAGGTGGCGGACGATAGCCGTCTGCCGCTGGACGACAGGGTTTATGAGCAGTCCGCGCTGTTTGTGTACCGCGCGAGACTCAACGCCGTGGTGTCGGCGGTGATCATCGTGGCCAGCATCGCGCTGGCGTTTGTCGCGTTCTGCGGGTCACTCGCGGTCCGTAAAAAGCCCGCGGCGGCCGGCGTGATGATGCTGGTGAGCGCGCTGCTGCTGCTGATCGCATCCATATTCACGGGCACCGTGATGCCGACGGTGCTGGCCTGCCTGCTGCTGATCGCGGCGGGCGTCATCGCGTTCATACCGGAGAAAAACGTGCCCGCAAGGGCCGGATACAGACCATATACGCCGCCGGATTTTCCGGAGGATGACATCGACGACACCATGCCGACCCGCATCAACCGGGAGCGGCCCAAGGAAGCGCCCAAGGGTAAGATACAGGTGCGCGTCCATCGGGACAATACCATCGAATAGTTTGTGGACCGCCGTGCTATGCTGACCGGCGATTTTCACATTGGAATCATCTTTTTATATTTGGAGGACTTATATGATACTGGTGACGGGTGCGAGCGGGCACATCGGGAATGTGCTGGCTGCTTTGTTGTACCAAAACGGGTATAAGGACTTGCGGCTGATGGTGCAGGGGCGCAACACCGCGCATATCGAGCAATATGCCAAAGAAATCGTCCGCGTGGATATATGCGACGCAAACGCCGTGGCTGAGGCGGTGAAGGGCTGCACCGACGTGTTTCATCTGGCGGGATACATTCAGGTGGATCGGTCGAACCTGAAAAGACTGTACGACATCAATGTGGGCGGCACGCGCAACATCGTGCAGGCCTGCTTGCAGCACGGCGTGAAGCGGCTGGTGTATGCATCCAGCATCCACGCGCTGGCCCCGGCGGAGGGCAATCATATCGACGAGTCGCTGGTGGACATGGCGTGCAGCTGCCCGTCCGACGACTATGGGCGCTCCAAACGGCGGGGGACGGAAGCGGTGCTGGAAGCGTGTGAAAAGGGCCTGGACGCGGTGATCGTATATCCCACCGGCGTGATCGGGCCGTATGATTACCGGTCGTCTCTGGCCGGCTCGATGTTCAGAAAGTACATGAAGGCGCAGCGGGGCATGCACCTGTATTTCGATGGCGGGTACGATTTTGTGGATGTGCGGGACGTGGCGGACGGCCTTTATCGCGCCTGGCAGTTTGGCGAAAAGGGACAGGGCTATATTCTCGCGGGGGACCGTTGCACCATCAGGGAGATGATCGAAACGGTGGGACGCAGTGCCGGACGGGATTTTAAGACGGTACGCGTGCCGCTGTTTCTGGTGCGCGCGGGTGCCGTGGTGGTGCCTGTGCTCTGTGCGTTGACCGGCAAGCCGCCCATACTGACGCAGGACACGGTGGACCTGCTGGTGTCCGGCGATAAAATATCCGCCGAGAAGGCGAAAGCGCGGCTGGGCTATGCGCCGCGGCCCGTTGCCGAATCGCTCAGCGACGCGGTAAGGTGGTATATGGAGCAGAGCGCCTCGGGCTGATAATGCCCTGTTGAAGGTTGTTGACAATACACTTTGAAGGAAAAGCTGTTCAGGATGTATTTAATTAACAAATTATTCACAGCAAAGACGTGAATTGCGGGTATAATAATGTCAAACGATCAGTATGATGCACATGATGTCTCAAAACCGCCATCATTTATTGTAAAAGGAGAGAATCATCATGATACTGGTTACAGGAGCAGGCGGCCATATCGGCAATGTGCTCGTGAAGCTGCTGTATAAAAAAGGACATAAAGACCTGCGCATATTTGTGCAGGAGAACGAGGATATTTCGTATATCGAGCGGTACGCCAAAGAAGTGGCGCGGGGGGATATCCGTGACCCGTTTGCCGTATCCGCGGCGGTGCGCGGCTGCGAGTATGTGTTTCATCTCGCAGGGCTTGTGCAGATATCCGGCGTACGCAAAAAGCAGGTGTTCGACATCAACGTGGGCGGCACGCGCAATGTGGTGCAGGCCTGCGTGGAGAAGGGCGTGAAGCGGCTGGTGCATGTGTCCAGCGTGCACGCGCTGAAAGAGCCGGAGGCGGGCGCCATCGACGAGACGCTGGACCCGGACTTCAGCAATCTGCCGGGCGCGTACGGCAAATCCAAGGCGATGGGCACCATCGAGGTGATAAACGCGATACAAAAAGGCTTGGACGCCGTGATCGTGTTCCCGACCGGGGTCATCGGCCCGTTCGATTTCAGATCGTCTTACACCGGCAGCGCGATCAAAGGCTATATCGACGCCAGCAAGCCGCAGTATTACTTCGACGGCAAGTACGATTTCGTGGATGTGCGGGATGTGGCGGACGGTATCTACCGCGCGTGGAAGGTGGGCGAGAAGGGCCAGGGCTACATCATCTCGGGCAGCGTGTCCAGCCTGGAGGACATCATCGACGCGGTAGAGAAAACCATCGGAAATACGATCCGCCGCCGGAAGGTGCCGCGGCTGCTGGTGCAGATTGCGGCGGTGCTGGCGCCCGTCTACTACGCGGCGGCGCGCAAAAAGCCGGTGCTGTCCAAATACTCCATCGATGTGCTGATGTCCAACTCGTGCATATCCTGCGAGAAGGCGCAGGAGAAGCTGGGGTACAAGGCGCGGCCCTTGAGCCGCACGATACGTGACATGGTGCGCTGGCACCGCGCGGTGAAGACGCAGAAGGTATAACTAACTACATAAACTGAAGACCTTGGAAGCGCGGCCTCCAAGCCTCCGCTTAAGGGGCGTGCCCCTTAAAAAAAGCCATGGGTATGGCTTTTTTGCGTTTGGTGATTTTCTATCAAACTTTGCCTGAACAGAGGCTTTATTCGTTGGCGGCCGCCTTGACGATCTTCTCGTGCGCGAGGGAGAGCATCAGCTTGATGCGGTTCAGCTGGTTTACCTCGCTGGCGCCGGGGTCGTAGTCGATGGCGACGATGTTGGCGTCCGGGTATTTGGCGCGTATCGGCTGGATGACGCCCTTGCCCACGATGTGGTTGGGTAGGCACGCGAACGGCTGCACGCACACGATGCCATCCGCACCCTCGGCCAGCAGCTCGGCCATCTCGCCCGTCAGGAACCAGCCCTCGCCCGTCTGGTTGCCGATGGAGAGGAACTCGGAAGCGGCCTTGGCTTTTTCGGAGATGAAGGACGGTGCGGAGAACCGCTTGCTGCGCTGCAGTACCTTGCGCATCTGCTTGCGGTAGCCTTCGATAACGGATATCACCAGGTTGCCGAAATACGCGAACAGCCAGGGGCGGCCCAGCTTCTCGTGCTTGAAGTTGGTGTTGTACGCACAGTAGAGCAGGAAGTCGATCAAATCCGGCACCTTCACCTCGGCACCTTCGTCCTCCAGCACCTTGACGATCTGGTTGTTGGCCGTGGGGTGGTATTTCACGAGTATTTCGCCCACCACGCCGATCACCGGCTTTTTGATGTTGGTAACGGGGATGGACTCGAACGCGTCCACGATCGCCTGGATGTTATGCCTGAAACGCCGTCCATTCAATCGGCGCACGTTGTCCAATGCGATACCGCTCCATTTCTTCAGCGCCGCATCCGTGTCGCCCGGCGTGGCCTCATAAGGGCGTGTCGCCAGCGTCAGACGGTTCAGCAGGTCGCCGTAGACCATGCCGCGCATCGCGCGCCGCAGCATGCGTAGCGATATCTTGAGACCGGGATGCTTTTCCAGCCCCGCCGCGCTCAGCGAGATGACGGGGATGTTCTCGTAACCCGCGTCTTTGAGCGCCTTGCGGATGAAGCCGATGTAGTTGGATGCGCGGCAGCCGCCGCCTGTCTGTGAGATGATGCAGGCGAGCTTATTGGTGTCGTACCGGCCCGATTTGACCGCCTCGATCAACTGGCCGGTGACCAGGATGGACGGATAACACGCGTCGTTGTTGACGTACTTCAGGCCCTCTTCCACCGCTGCGTTGTCCACCGAAGGCAGCAGCTCGAACCGGTAGCCCGACGCCTCGAACGCGGCCCGCAGGAAGTCGAAATGGATGGGCGACATCTGCGGCGAGAGTATCGTGTAGTCCTTCTTCATGAACCTCTCGAAAACGACCTTCCTGTACTCCACCGCCTTTTGCACCACGGCGTCCTTTTTCTGCGCCACAGCGTCTTTTTTCTGTATAACGGCGTCCTTGGTCTGCAGGACGACATCCTTGAGGTCGTCCAATACACGCCGCTTCTTGCGGTCCGCCACGGCGGCGGCCAGCGAGCGCAGCCGGATGCGGATCGCGCCGGTGTTGCTGATCTCGTCGATCTTGATCAGCGTGTATATCTTGCCGTAGGCCTTGAGTATCTCCTGTGTCTGGTCGGTGACCACCGCGTCCAGCCCACAGCCGAACGAGTTGAGCTGCACCAGCTCCAGCCCGTCGGTACGGCCTGCCAGATGCGCCGCCGAGTAGATGCGCGTATGGAACATCCACTGGTCAAGCACGCGCAGCGGCCGGTATTCGCCCAGATGCGCGACGCTCTGCTCCGTGAGCACGGCAAAGCCCAGCGACGTGATGATGGACGAGATGCCATGGTTGATCTCCGGGTCGATGTGGTACGGACGCCCGCCGAGGATGACGGCCTGCAATTCGCCGCGCCGCACCTTGGCGAGCACCTTCTCGCCCTGGCGCCGGATGTCGTTTTGGTAAGCGGACTTCTCCTGCCACGCCAGCTTTGCCGCCCGGTGCACGTCGCGTGCCGATATGTGCGGGAACTCCTCGGCCAGACGGCGGGAGAGCGCCTTGAGGTTGTCCATCGGCAGAAACGGCATCATGAAATCCACGCCGTTCTCTTTGATCTCCGGCATGTTGTTCTTGATGTTCTCCGGGTAAGACGTGACGATGGGGCAGTTGTAGTTGTTGGCCGCCTTTTTCTGCTCCTTCTTCTCATATGGCACGCATGGGAAGAAGATGGTCTTCACGCCGCTGTCGATGAGCAGCCGCACCGCGCCGTGCGCCAGCTTAGCCGGATAGCACAGCGATTCGGACGGGATGCTCTCGATGCCCGCCGTGTACACACTGCGGGATGAACGGGGGGACAGCACCACGCGGTAACCGAGCGTGGTGAAGAACGTGTGCCAGAACGGGTAGTTTTCATAAATCCCCAGCACGCGGGGAATGCCGATATCTCCCCGCGGCGCGTTCTCCAATGGCTGGTATGAGAACAACCGATTGTATGTGTAGTCGTACATGTCGGGCAGGTCGCTGTGCTTTTCGGCATGGGAGCCGCCGCGCTCGCAGCGGTTGCCCGAGATGAACCGCCGCCCGTCGCCGAAATGGCTGACCGTAAGGCGGCAGTTGTTTTCGCACCGGCCGCAGCGCGCGCCTGTCTGCGTGATTTGCATGGCGTCCAGCGCGTCGCGCTTCAATATGCCGGAAACCGCCTGCTCGGGGCAGCGTTCCTTCGCGAGCAGCGCCGCGCCGTAAGCGCCCATCAGCCCGGCGATGGCGGGCCGGATGACCTCGCGGCCTGTCAGCTGCTCCAGCGCGCGCAGCACGGCGTCGTTGAGGAACGTGCCGCCTTGAACGACAACGCTTTTGCCCAGGTCCTCCGGCGATTTCAGCTTGATGACCTTGTACAGCGCGTTCTTGATGACGGAGTACGACAGACCGGCGGAGATGCCGCCCAGCACCGCGCCTTCCTTCTGCGCCTGCCGCACCTTGGAGTTCATGAACACCGTGCAGCGGCTGCCGAGGTCCACCGGCTGTTGCGCGAACAGCGCCTGCTGCGCAAAATCGCGGATGTCGCACTCCAGCGAAGCGGCGAAGGTTTCGAGGAACGAACCGCATCCGGACGAGCAGGCTTCGTTGAGCAACACCTCGTCGATGACGCCGTCCCGGATGCGCATGCATTTCATGTCCTGCCCGCCGATGTCCAGGATGAAATCCACATCCGGCTTGAAAAAACGCGCCGCCGTGTAGTGTGCGACCGTCTCCACCTCGCTGGTGTCCAGCTGAAACGCAGCCCTGACGAGGTGCTCGCCATAACCGGTGGATGCCGTGTATGCGATATAAGCGTCTTCGGGCAGACTGCTGTAGATGTCGGAAAGGATCTGCCGCACCATGTCCAGCGGGCGGCCCTTGTTCGCGCCGTAGTGCGAATAGACGATGCGCCCGTCGGAAGAAAGCAGCACGGCCTTGGTGGTGGTGGACCCCGCGTCGATGCCGAGGTAGCACGGGCCGGAGGCGGTGCCGATGGGCTGCTGCGGGACATTCGCCAGCGCGTGACGCTTTGCAAAGGCGTCATAATCCGTTGCGCCCGAAAACAGCGGCGGCAGGTATACGGATGCGCTGTCCAACGCCTGGCTGAGCCGCGTGCGCGCCAGCAGCGCATCCAGGTGGATCGGTTCGCTGTCCGCCATCATCGCCGCGCCCGCCGCGACGAACATCATCGCGTACGGCGTGTCCATGATGTCCTCATCGCGCATCTTAAGCGTCTGGATAAAACGCGCCTTGAGAGCCGGAAGGAAGTGGAGCGGCCCGCCCAGAAAAGCGACCTTGCCCCGTATCGGACGGCCGCATGCGAGGCCGCTGATGGTCTGATTGACGACAGCCTGAAACACGGACGCCGCGATGTCCTCACGCGCCGCGCCCTCGTTGATGAGCGGCTGGATGTCGCTCTTGGCGAACACGCCGCAGCGCGCGGCGATGTCGTACACATGCAAGGCTTTGGCGGCCAGCGCATCCAGGCCCGCCGCATCCGTCTCCAGCAGTGATGCCATCTGGTCGATAAACGCGCCGGTGCCGCCCGCGCACGTGCCGTTCATGCGTTGCTCGGTGCTGCCCTTAAAATACGTGATCTTGGCGTCCTCGCCGCCCAGCTCGATGACGACATCCGTCTCCGGAATGAACGTACGGACGGCGGTGCTGGCCGCGATGACCTCCTGCACGAAGGGCAGGCCCAGCCATTTGCCCACCGAAAGCCCGCCGGAGCCGGTAGCGCACAGCTTGACCTGAACGTTCCCAAGCGCCGAATGCACCTCGTTCAAGAGGGTGGTCGCAGCTGCGGCGATATCGCTAAAATGCCTTTTATAATAGCTGAATATAACTTTTTTATCGTCCAGCACGACGCATTTGACGGTGGTCGAGCCGACGTCGAGCCCCATACTAAGGATGTCTGCGCTCATGTCTGATACTCCATGGTTTTTCATCAAAAGAAAGTATACACCCTGCTCATACAATAAGGAAGGCATCCTGTGTCAAATTTCTGCACTTTTTTTGGCCGTTTTTGCTTTCTGTGTATTATTATGCGAAACCTTGCATTCATCCGGAGGGTGTGTTATATTATATAATACAATATAGAATTCTGCTGTTAGCAGGGTTTTCAGTGACGCAATCGGCGAGCTTTTGCCGGTACCAGACAAATAGCTGCTTCGTCTGAGCATCTCTTTATTTATCAGGCAGTATTGGTGGCATCCCGATACAGATGCATCGGGAAGACAACTGAATACAAGTTTTGTTTTCTGCTTAAGCTGGGTTCGGCCATGGGTGATTGTCAGTGAGACGAGCGTATATTTATGCATAAATTGCATAGGTGTTATGTTTGGTTTCTCTGTTGAACCATGGTATTCATCTCTGTGGCTTAAAGGCAGGGGAGGAAGATATATTTAAAATAACCACAAGGAGGAGGTAACCGGCATTGAAGGTGAAAATCGGAATGTTCGGCTTTGGAAAGACGGGATCGGTCGTCGCTCAGGAAATTCTGAAGGACGATACCTGCGAGTTGATGTGGGTGATACGCCGGTCAAAAACACACGAGGGAGACTTTGCAAGCCATGTTCTTGGTTTCGACCATGCCCAGGGACTGATATATTCCATCGATTCGATCGATACAGCGACTTTTTTCAAGGAAAACCCTGTGGACGTGATCGTGGACTTTTCCAGCAGCAGCGCTGTTTCACATTATAAACATGCCGCAGATACAGGCACCCGTATCGTATCGGCCATTTCGCGATACGAGAAGAACCAGATGGAGCAATTGAAGTCGCTGGGGCACCGTGTCGCCGTACTGTATTCGCCCAACATCACGCTGGGCATCAACTTTCTGATAGAGGTGTCTAAGGTGCTGCAGCGCATCGCGCCGAGCGCGGATATCGAGATCATCGAGGAGCACTTTAAAGAGAAACCGGACATATCGGGAACTGCGCTGCGTATCGCTGAAGACCTGGGGCTGGATGTCAAAACGCATGTGAACTCCATCCGTGTGGGCGGTATTGTGGGCAAGCACGAGGTGATATTCGGCCTGCCCAATCAGACGATACGCATCATCCATGAATCGGTCAACCGGGGCGCTTTCGGGCAAGGGGCGATATTCGCGGCCAAATGGCTGATGGGAAAAACGCCGGGCGTCTACACGATGGAGGACGCCGTGATGCTGGATGTCGCGCGAAACCGCCGGGTGTTTGAACTTGCGTAGAGGACCATTCCTTACCTGCAGGCCGTTGGATGATGGTATAATTATGAATAAAAATGTGGGCACCGATGCCCACATTTTGTGCGTTATTCGTCAATATTTCGAATAGACTAAACCAGATCCTTTTTATAGCACCTTCTGCGCTTGTGCTGTTCCACATCGTAATTTTTCCAGAAGTCCTGAATGCGCTGGTTGGTCTCCAGCTCGGGCGAGGATTCCGCGAATTTTACGCCCTTTCGGATGGCGGAGGCGGTAATATCGTTGAGCAGCAGCGCGGCCAGGCCGGATTTCTGGTAATCCGGATGAACGGCGACGAGATAGAGCTCCAGTTCCTTGGGATTCTTAAGCGCCCGCAGCAGATGGAACCAGCCGAAGGGCAGCATATGGCCGCCTGACTTTTTGAACGCTTCCGCCAGAGACGGCGCGGCCAGGCCGAACGCCACCAGCTTGTTGTTGTCGTCGATAATGAATTTTGCAAATTCGGGATTCAGAAGCGGCGTAAACCGCCGCAGATAATCCTTCGCGATTTTTTCAGTGTAGGGCACCACGCCGTAAAGGTCCTTGTAGCATTCGCTGAGCAGATCGAAGATCTGCACCACGATGGGCGCGGCATCCTTCATACGCTTGATATTATAGAAATGCACGTGGGTGCGCTCCATGACCTTTTCGGCAAGGCGGCTGACGCGCGCCACGCGCGCGTCACCCTTTTCGGGCACGCGGATGCGGTATTCCACCCAGTCGATGTCCTTGACATAGCCGTGCGCTTCAAAGTGTTTGGGATAATAGGGGTAGTTGTATATCGTGACGGTGGACCCCATGCGGTCGAAGCCCTCCACCAACAGGCCTTCCTTGTCAAGATCGGTGAAGCCGAGGGGCCCGTGCGCCTGTGTCAGCCCCAGTTCTTTGGCCCAGCTTTCCACCGCGGCGAACAGTGCGCCCGACACCTCCATATCATCGATAAAATCCACCCGGGTGATGCGGATCTGTTTCTGGTCCCATTGTTCATTGGCGGTGCGGTTCACAATGGCGCCGATGCGGCCGACGATCTCGCCATCACGGTAAGCAAGGAAGAAACGGGCGTCGCTGTATTCGAAGGAAAAGTTTGTTTCCGGAAAGTACATGGAGTATTCCTCAGATTTCAGCTCGGGGACATAGGACTTGACCCCTTTGTACAGCTTGTCGGGAAAGCCCACATATTTTTTCACGTCACTCTTGTCTTTAACCTGTCTGATCTCTACCATGGTGACACCCCTATCCGATTGGATTGTTATACTAATTATATCAAAGTCCGCCGTGCAAGTATAGCGGAGTGCCCGAATTATGCATATATTTAGCGGAAATATATGCACGGTATAATATTTTTATATCTGGCTATAATCAAAACCAGCAACCGCTTTTATGCTCCTTTATGCTGGCGCAGGCAAATGCGCAGACAAAACAAAAAGCCGCCCGGATGAACCGGCGGCTTTTGTCTTTGTGCTATGGCGCTGTCACGGGAGTCTCGGCTGGAGGCGTTTCCGGCCCAGGCGTCACCGGCGGAGGGGTTGGCGTGGGAGCAAGGCGTGCCGCGACGGTAGCCTTCAACGCGTCCAGCCATGCGCTCAAGTCCGCCGTGCCGGCCGTGATGGGAGCGATGGTGGGGCTGACATCCTGCGGCTGCCTGACGGCGGCGAGCGCGCCGAGCGCCGCGATGCGGTTTTGCAGCTCGCTCTGCTCAGCGCCGGTAAGATGGGCGGCATTCTCGTTCATCCATGCCGCGGCGCTGGCGGTGAGGCTGTTGGCGGCGGCCACGGCGGCCCGTTTTTCGTCGGCCAGGGCCTTCAGCGCGGTCACGTCGTCCGCGTCGCTGACCTTGATGGAGACGCCGTACAGCTGCTTGATCAGGCTGCGCTTCTCGTACTGGTCCACGCCCCAGAAGCTGGTGCCGTCGATGTTGAGAAAATCTCCCGGCAGCGTGTATCGCGCGATACTAGCGGGGTCCACATTCATCGCGAAGGCTGCCAGAGACGTGATCTGCTTGAGTGTGAGATCGGTATAGATGTTGCCGGTGATGGCGGTGTATATCGCCGGTATATCCTGTATCTGCCCCGTGCTTTTGACCTCGTTGAATATGGCGGTGATCATGCGCTGCTGCCTGTCCACACGGGCAATGTCGCTGTCGCCATGGCGTTGGCGGCAATAGTCCAGCACCTGCTGGCCGTCGAGATGCTGATAACCCTTGCTGATGGTGCGGCCGTTCATCTTGACGTTGACGTCTACATCATAGTCAAGGCCGCCGATGGCGTTGACCACCTCTTTGACCACCGTCATGTCGAAGCACACGTAATGGTTCACCGGTATGCCGCCCAGCGTCATGGAGACGGTGTTCATCGCGTATTCGAAGCCCTTCTTTTTGTAACCGCCGCCCGAGGAGAAAGCCGAATTGATCTTGTCGATCTTGTCGCCGTTGTATATCGGCACCAGGCTGTCCCGCGGGAGCGAGAGCATGAACACGCCGTTCGTCGCGAAATCGATGGACACCAGCAGCATCGTGTCGGTGCGGAACGACTGCCAGTTGGCGCGCTCCAGGCTTTCGTCTATGCCGAGCACGAGGATGTTGACACGGTCCTTCATGAAATCAAGGTCGGCCTGCGTCAAGAGCAGATCGTAAGGGTCCATCGTGGGCGTGGGCGCTGCGGTGGGCGAGGCGGCGGCCGATTGCGTGGCTTCGGGCGTGACCTCCGGCGTCGGGGTTTCCGGCGGACGGGTGAGCGCCTGTTCGGAATCGGCAAAAGCCGCGGCGTTGTCTATAAAAGCGCCGTAGGCAACATCGCCGGCATAGACAAGCCCGGCCAGCAGCGCCGCCAGCAACGCATATTTAAGTATCTGAAGCGGCACGTAGCTCTTTCTCGCTCTCTTGTGAAGCCGTTTCAGCCGTGCCTGAGCGGCTTTGTGCGCCTTCTTTTCCGCGGGCGGAAGCGCAAGAAAGTCTTCCCGCTGAGCTTCCTGTTCGGCTTTGCGCTGCCGTGCCTGCTGTTGCTTTCTGATTTTGTCGGCCTCAAGGAAGGCTTGTCTTTCCACGCGGGTCATCGAATACAGCTCGGCCTTTCGGGCCTGGCGTTGTTCCAACGCCTGCCGCCGCGCGTCTTCCTTCTGTGCGCGAATGGCCATGACCTGCTCCCTGTCCAGCTCGCGGCGCTGCCCGGCGGTAAGATTCTTATAGACATGCGTATCGCTGATCTGTATGGAATCGGCAGAAGACGGGCGTTCCGTCTCGCCTGCCTTGTTCCGTTTCATATATGAAAAAATATCATTGCGGTCGGTTTTCATTCGGGGCTCCTTCAATGCGAAAGCGCATTCATACACGCATCATTATAACATTATAACATTTGACGCTGAGGGGATCAAAAAAGTTGCGAAGTTTTAACATTTACAGGAGCTTTTTTAAGTCTTCCATGCCCTTGGGGCGAACGGCGCCGGAGCGGTAGAGACGTTTGAATATGAGATGAATGAACAGCATGAATATGCCGGTCGCCAGCAATTCCGGCAGGGTGTATCTCAAAAAACGGTGTCCGAGAGAAAAATTCAGACCCACCATATAGGCCAGCAGCGCCGAGATGGCTTCTTTAACGAGAAATCCGCCCAGGGCAAACCCGGTGGGGAGCAGCACGGGGTCGATATAATGAAAACGGCTGCTGACAAAATACAGCCCCATGCCTACAAGAAAATACGGAAGCGTAAAAAAGCCGATCGTACCGGTAAACATGATATCCAATGCGAGTCCGCAGACAAACCCGATGGCAGCGCCGGTGAGGCTTTTCTCCAGTGCGGCCAGCGACGCCATGGTGCAGACGATGATGTCCGGCGATATGCCCATGATGTTGATGTTGGGGAACACGGCGCCGGTGAATACCAGATTGACCACGACCGTGACCACAAGAAAGAGATATCTCATTGGAGCGCCTCTTCGATATCCACAGGCTTGGTGGTGATGATCATCACCTCTTCAAGATGCTCAAAATCCGCCAAAGGCGTGACGACCGCCTGATTGCGCATGCCATCCGTGCTGGGGCGCACCTCGGTGACCTCGCCGATGGCGATACCCTTCGGGAATATGCCCGCGAGGCCCGATGTGATGACTTTGTCGCCCGGCATCAGGTCTGCATCAAGCGGCAGATTTCCCATCGTCAGCTCGGAGCTTTCGTCGCCGGACCCGGCCGTGCCCGAGAGTATGCCGATGTCGCGCGTGCGCTCCACAATGCCGGACACGCCGCTGGATGAATCGATGATGGCCAGCACGCGACTGAAGCCCGCGCCCACGTCCACCACGCGGCCCACGAGGCCGTCCCCGTTAACCACGGGCATGTCCACCTTGATGCCCTGCGAGAGCCCCACGTCGATGATGAATATGTTGAACCAGTGGCCCGGCGCTTTGCCGATGACGCGGGCCGTCACGAATTCAAGGTCCTGCTTGCTGGTATCAAAATTGAGCAATGCGCTGAGCCGGTCGTTTTCCGCCTTGATGGCGTTATAGTCGGCCAGCTGGCCCTCCAGTTCAGCCACCCGGGCCTTAAGCTCCAGGTTCTCCGTCTGAAGATCACTGCCGGCGAACATGCGGTCAAAGAAATTTCCGATGGCTTCCGTTGCCGAATAAAGCCCGCGCTGGACAGGGGTGAAGATGCTCCCGACAAAGCTCTCGGTGCCCGACATATTGTTTTCGCCCGCCGTGACAACCAGAACGACGAGCAATATAATGACCACGATGATGGTGATCATCAATGGCCGGTTGCGCCAAAACTGCATGGTTTCTCCTTGAACGGCCTTTTGACCGCGCAGATGCATTATAACATAAAACCCAAAGATGTAAAATATGCGTCCGGCATGTTTACAATTTGGTCCACTTTGGCGGAAGAAGAAACGCCCCTCCGCAATGCGCGAAGGGGCCGTTTGTCCTATCTGGTCAGATGTTTTCTTCCTTCAGGGCGTCGATGATGTTCTCTTTCTTGGTGCGGTGCGTGGCATACATCATGGTGGAGAAGACGATCACCAGGATCATCAGCACGGCGACCCCATAGCTCAGCCAGGGCAGCGTGAAGCCGGACGACAGCACCGAGAGCTGCATGCGGTAAAGCATAAAGGCGATAAGCACGCTTAAGGGCAGGCCCCAGAGCAGCCCTTTTATGCCATAGAATATGCTCTCGAAGCGCACCATACGGTTAAAGCTCTGCGGCGTCATGCCCACCGAGCGCAGCATGGCGAACTCCCGCCGGCGCAGCGCGATGCTGGTGGACACCGTGTTGAATATGTTCGCGATACAGATCAGGCTGATAAGCACGATGAAGCCATACACGAACACGCCAAGGAACGTGGACAGGTTCTGCTCGGAGCGGGCTGCGCTGTGGATGTTGGATATATAGTAGCCCTCCTGCACGCGCGCGTTGAGATCCGTCAGGTCCTTTTCCAGCAGTATGTCGTCTTCCGTCGTCATAAAATCCGAGTAGCTGAGGTTGGTTCTGACAGCCTCTTCATTCAGGCTTTGCCCGAGCGCTTCGAACACGGGAGCGCTGACCACAAACGACGGCATGGAGAGGCCCTGTATCAGCTTGCCCATGGGCCGTTCATCCGTCGTAGCGCCCACCGTCAGCTGCAGAGAAACGGGGAGAGCAGCCCCGCCGGTATCCTCCGGCGCTTCGCCCGCAGTGAACGGGAACACGTCGCCGGGCCTTACGTTCATGATATCGCCCGTGGCCTTTTTCATGTTGCCATCGGAGAAAATATTGTCCTGCCCATGGTTAATGAGTATCGCTTTGGGATTCTCCGTGTTCGTATAATCCGCCGGATTGACGCCCACCGCCTGCGCGTATCGGGCAAAGCTGGCATCGTCCAGGCCCAGCACATAAACATGGTAGCTGCCGCCGTCCGGACGAATGGTAAATTCCTTCGCGAATTCGGTCAGCTGATCGCCTGTGACCGGCACGTAGCCATACACGGAAGCGGAGCGGGTGTAGCCGGTGATGCCGTCCAGCGCCTGAACCTGCTGGCTGAGGCTGTCCCGCGCGGAGTCGCTCATGCGCTCATAGTTCACCTCAATATCATAGTTGGCGCCATCATATGTGGCCCCGGAAATCGAGGTCGTTATCTGTACATAGGAGGACACGGTGAGGAACAGCACCAGACTGATGACCAGCGACACCACCGTGGAGCGGTATTTGCGGCGGTTGCGCTTCAGGTTCTTCAGCGCCACCTCGGCTTCAAAGCCGAACAGCGCCCGGGTGAGCCGGGAGGTGCGCACCGTCCTTCTGGTGAGCCGGATATCGCCTGTCTGGCGGATCGCGTCGATCGGCGTGATGCGTGAGGCTCGCCGGGCCGGGACCCATACGGAGATGAATATCGTGACGGCGGACAGCACGACATCCGCGACCAGCGCGATGGGCGATATGGCAAGGGAGAGGGTGAGCCCCTGCGAGACATTGAGGAAGCTTTCCATCAGCGGCTGTATGGCGGCCAGCGTGACGGCCATGCCCCCGATTCCGGCGAGGATGCCCACAGGGATGCCGACAGCGCCGATGAACAGCCCCTCGAAGTAGACGCTGGCGCGCTTCTGACGCCGGGTGGCGCCCACGCTGGACAGCAGGCCGAGCTGCCGCGTGCGCTCAGACACGGATATCGCGAAGGCGTTGTAGATCAGCGAGATGGACGCGGCCATGATGATGATGATGATCACCACGGCAAAACCAACGATAAAGTTATAGACGTTATCGTCCTTCACAACACCGCTGTAACGCAACAGGTCTTTGTTGAACGCCACATTGTCTTCGGATACGCCGGCCTCGGCGGCCAGCGCCGGAATAGTGTCATACATGCTGCGGTCCAGCGGAGACACGGTCAGGTACATGTTGACTGTATCGTCGGGAGACAGCGCTGCGGGATCGACGTATCCCAGCACACCAAAGCCCGCGCCCCAGCTTTGCTCGAAGCCCGGCGCTTCCATGATGCCGACGACGGTGAATGCCATGGACTGTTCAGCCTTGAACGATTCTGCGGCTGTTATGCCGGTATCGTCCGTTTCGTAGTAAAAATATGAGTTGTCATCGAGCTGAGCGCCGTCGGGCGTGTAACGGTGGCCGACGTCCAGCGTGATTTCATCGCCGATGCCGTACGCGATGTCCGACCCCTTGGCGAGGTTTTCGGATACGATGACTTCATTCTCACTATCCGGCAGACGCCCGGATACCAGCCGGACAGACATCTGGTCGAACCCCGGCGTGTTGTACTGCTGGATAAAGAGGTACGGTTTCATGTTGGTATCCGAATCATCCGCCTGACTGTTGATCAAAGCGCAGCCCAGCTCGCGGTTCACGATGGCGGCATCCACCCCGCCGCCCTGCTCGATCACGCTGGCATTGGCCGCGGGCACATCATGGATGACCGCGTGCCAGTTGCCGCCGCTGGCGATCGCGTCGCGCTGTATCAAACTCAAAAATGATATGAAAAGCGTGGTTACGGCGGTGATCATCGCGGCGGATATGACGACGCCGATGATGGTGACAGCCGTGCGCTTTTTGTTGCGGCTGAGGCTGCGTAGCGTAAAGCTTTTCATCACATTCATTTGCGCGTCACCTCGTCACGGACGATGCGCCCGTCTTCCAGGCAGATGATGCGCCCGGCCTGCAGCGCGATGCCCATGTCGTGCGTGATGAGTATCAGCGTCTGGTTGTATTTCTGGTTGGAATGGCGCAGAAGCGAGATGATGTCCGCGCTGTTTTTGCTGTCCAGATTGCCGGTGGGCTCGTCAGCCAACACCAGCGCCGGGCTGTTGACCAACGCGCGGCCGATGGAGACGCGCTGCTGCTGCCCGCCTGAGAGCTGGTTGGGCAGGTGCTTCTTGCGGTCCTCCAGACCCAGCAATGCGAATATGCTGCCGAGCTGTGTTTTGTCCGGCTTGCGCCCGTCCAACAGCAGCGGCAGCGTGATGTTCTCCTCCACGTCCAGCACCGGGATCAGGTTATAGAACTGGTAGATGAGGCCCACCTGGCGGCGGCGGAATATCGCGAGCTTGGTTTCATCCAGCGAATAGATATCCGTGTTGTCCACGAACACCTTGCCGGAGGTTGGGCGGTCCACACCGCCCAATATGTGCAGCAGCGTCGATTTGCCGGACCCGGAGGACCCGACGATCGCGACAAACTCGCCTTTTTCCACGGAAAAGCTGACGCCGTCCAGCGCATGCACAGCGGCTTCGCCGGTCCCGTATACTTTGGTCAAATTTTCAACTCTCAAGATTTCCATATAAGGCTCCTTGTTTGCTTGATGCTGCCATAATAAACAACCCATGTGACAGCGCGGTGACAACATGGGTGACTGTTTTGTCACCTTGACGTTCAGGTGACTGAAATGATATGAACCATCGTGATAGCGCAGTGTCAGGACCGCTTTATTCTGCGCGTTTTGCCAGAATGTCAATCAAATACCGCGCGATTTTATCACTGCCGATGATGTAACTTCCGTGGTTTTCACCACTGAATATCTTCAACGAGCTGCCGGGTATGTTCTCGTGGATGCTTTGAGTGTGCCGTCTGCTGATGATATCCCGGCTACCCGCGGTGATGTATGCGGGAACGGTGATGGACCGGAGCATGCCGGCAGTGATATCCGGCTCCTCCAGCATCATCTTGAATTGTGGCGACCGTTTCAGCGCATAGATGACCCTGAACAGGCAAAGCCAATACCATTTCAACCCGGAGGGATGCGTGTTGGCCCCGCTGACGATGAGGCGGGACAACAGACCGGGATGCTTGGCCGCAAGCAAAAGCCCGACGATCCCGCCGTCGCTGAAGCCGTACAATATGGGCTTAGCTAAGCCGTGATGCAGGACAAAACCGTGGATATCGCCGGCCATGTCGTCATAGTGGTAAGCGCTGACGGGGGAGCTTTGCCCGTGCCCGCGCGTATCGACGGCATAAACGGTAAAGCGATCTTTCAACACTTCAACCGCTTTATCGAAAATGTGATGGTCTTCACCGTTTCCGTGCAGCAGAATCAGCGGAGGCCCGCCTCCTGTTTTTTGATAGAACAGATTCATGCCGTTTACTTCTGTGAACATGATGGATCACCTCTCTGGCACAGATTTATTTAGGGAAGCGGAGGGTGAAGGCGCTGCCGCCGGATGCGGCGCGGCCTGCATCGATGGACCCGCTCTGTTCCTGCACGATGGTGGCCGCCATGGCAAGGCCGATGCCCACGCTGTCGTCCGCGGCGTTTTTGCCCCGGTAGAAGCGGGTGAATATGTGGGGCAGGTCGTCCGGACTGATGCCCACTCCGCTGTCCTCGATGAGCAGCTGCGCGAAGAGTGGGTTTTCGTCGCCGGCGATATTGATCGTGCCGCCTTCGGGCGTGTGCTCCACGCAATTCTTGACGATATTGAGTACCGCCTCGGCTGTCCAGTTTTCGTCGCAGATGACCGAAACGCCGTTGTCCTTCACCGTCAGCGTCAGATTCTTCAGCTCCGCGGGGATGCGCAGCGGCGCCAGTGCTTTTTCCAGCAGCCGTGCCGCCGGAACCCTGACGGGCCTGAACACAACGGCTTTGGCATCCAGACGGGAGAGCTTGAGCAGCGACGATACCAGCCACGACAGCCGTTCCAGCTGGGCGCGGATGCGGTCGGTGAAAGCCAGCCGCCTGTCCTGCGGGAGGTCGGGCTCCAGCAGCAGGTCGGTCATCACAAACATGGAGGTGACGGGCGTCTTGAGCTGGTGGGAGATGTCCGACAGCGCGTTCTGTAGCGCCGTCTTGTCCTTTTGCAGCTGCTCGCTGCGTTCACGCAGCATCACCGTCACCTTGTATATCTCGCTCTTGAGTATGGATAACTCGCCCTCGGTGTTGTCGCGCACGTCCAGTGCGTAGTCTCCGCTGTTGATTCGCTTCAGATACTCATTCAGCCGCCGGATATTCTCGTAGCGCTGGCGCGTGATGAACAGCGAGGCGGCGCAGATGAGCAGCGCGGAACCGCCGGAGACGGCCCCGGAAACGGGGGAGACCAGAAGTCCGCCGACTGCGGCGAGCACGGTCAGCAATATGAGCGCCAGAAAGAGGCGTCTGAACTCCCTATTGCGCAGCATGATGCTCTCCCGCCCGGTAGCCCAGCCCGCGCACCGTATGGATCAGCGCCGGATTCTGCGGGTCGTCCTCAATTTTTTCGCGCAGACGGCGCACATAGACGGACAGCGTGTTGTCGCTCACGAATTCTCCCGCGATATCCCAGATGCCCTCCAGCAGCTGCGCGCGCGTGAGCACCTGGCCGGGGTGAGCGGCGAAGGTGAGCAGCAGGCGATATTCCAGCGCCGTCAAAAGCAGCTCTTCGCCGTCCTTGGTGACGCGGGCCTGACGCGTGTTGACGACAAGGCGGCCCAACCGCAGCTCATCCCTGGGCTCGTCCGATTTTTCGGCGCGCCGAAGCACGCCCCGGATGCGGGACATCAGCTCGCGCACGCGGAAGGGCTTGGTGATGTAGTCGTCGGCGCCCATGTCCAGCCCCATCACCACGTTCACCTCTTCGTCGCACGCGGTCAGAAACACGACCGGCGTGCCGCCGCCCGACCGGATAAGCCGGCAGATGTCGTAGCCGCTGCCATCCGGCAGGGACAGGTCCAGCAGCGCCAGATCAAAGGTTTGTTCCCGCACAGCCTTTTCCGCGTCCTTCGCGTTGTAGCAGCAGACCATCTGGTAGCCCTCCTGCTGCAGCGAATATTCCAGCCCCATCACGATCGTTTTGTCATCTTCAACGAGCAGTATCGTTTTCATATCATCACCTGTCCATATTATAGCGTGATTGCGCGGTATTTGCATGACGGAATTGTCATAAAGAAGAACAAGATCAATATTCAGGTGATGAAAGAACATACGATACTAAAATAAATTGACATATGAACAGCCGTTGATTTATAATATCACTGCCGAAAAGCATAGACGAGACGAGTTTGAGTTTGAGCCGAAAGATGAGAAGAGACGAGAAGAGTTTGACACGGACAATGCGGTCAGGATTTCTTCTTGGACCGTTTTTTATTTTCATTCCGCGGCATAGCTCACGAACGCTTGAATCAAACTGGTATATGCCGAGGACATATTTTATTTTGGAGGACTGAAGAATGAAAAAGCTGACACTTGTGCTGGCGCTGATGTTGGCGCTGGCGATCACCGTGGCCGGTTTTGCCGGCTGCGCGCCCACGACGAATGAGTCCATAGCGGATGCGGACGCAACGCCTTCTGCGGAAGCCACGGAAGCCCCGGCGGAAACGGCGTCTGCCGAACCCAGCGAAGCGGCTGAGACCTTCAAAGTCGCGATCACGCAGATCGTCGACCATCCGTCGCTCAACGTATGCAAAGACGGCGCTATCGACAAGCTGGCTGAGCTTGGCTACGTGGACGGCGAAAACATCTCGATCTCGTTTGAAAACGCGCAGGGCGACCCGGCTGTGGCCACCACGATCGCGCAGCAGTTTGTGTCCGACAAGGCCGACGTGATCATGGCGATCGCGACGCCTTCGGCTCAGGCGGCTTATGCGGCCACGGCGGGCAGCATCCCGGTGGTATTTGCGGCGGTGTCCGAACCCGCGGCGGCTGGTTTGGCCAATGAAGACGGCACCAATCTGGCCGGTGTGACGGGAACGAGCGACAAGCTGCCCGTTGCGGCGACGTTCGACCTGATCAAAGCGCTGACGCCCGACGCGGTGAAGATCGGCATCATCCACAACACCAGCGAAGTGAACAGCGACGTGCAGCTGGCGGAAGCCCAGACAAAAGCGGCGGATTACGGCTTTGAGATCATCGACGCGGGCATCACGAGCACCAACGAGATCGCGAGCGCGCTGGATACCTTGCTGCCGCAGGTTGACGTGATGATGAATCTGACGGATAATATGGTTGTGTCTTCTCTGCCGCTGGTGGTGCAGAAGTGCAACGAAGCGAAGATTCCACTGTACGGTTCCGAGGATACGCAGGTGAAGGGCGGCGCGCTGGCTTCGGCGGGCGTGGACTATTACACGCTGGGCCAGATGGCGGGCGAAATGATCGCCAAGATCCTGGACGGAACAGCGGCGGAAACACTGCCCATCGCCACGATGGGAGAGCCGATGCTGACGGTCAACTCGGATCAGCTGACGCTGCTCGGCATCACCGTGCCGGATGACCTGTCTGACAGGGTCACGCTGGTGACGACAGAGGCTGCGGAGGAGACAGAGTCATAATTAAAGGAGATTGGTTGCGTGCTGGATTTTCTGCTTAGCAACATAGGACAGGGTTTGATATACGCCCCGATTGTACTCGGGGTGTATATCACCTATTCGATTTTGGATTTCCCCGACCTTTCGGTGGACGGGACGTTCCCACTGGGCGCGGCGGTCACCGCCGTCTGCATCGCGGGGGGCATGGACCCCATATTGTCCATACTGCTGGCGATGGCCGCCGGCGCGGCAGCGGGCTTTGTCACAGGCGCGCTGCATGTTTATCTCAAGATCACCAACCTGCTTTGCGGTATTCTCGTGATGACGGCGCTGTACTCCGTCAACCTGCGCATCATGGGCAAAGCCAACATACCGCTTCTCAACAAAACCACGCTTTTTCCGTCTGGCGTGACCAACAGCACGCCAACGATGAATATGCTGTACGCAATGCTGATCGCATTGATTATTGTGATCATCATCAAAATACTGCTCGACCTTTACATGAAAACCTATTCCGGCAAATCGCTGCTGGCTGTGGGCGCGAGCGAACAGCTCGTCAAAACGCTGTCCATCAACACCGGCCGGGTCAAGATCACCGGCCTGATGATCGCCAACGGTCTGGCGGCGATGTCGGGTGCGCTGATGGCGCAGTACCAGCGGTTTGCGGACGTGGGCATGGGCAGCGGCACCGTGGTGGTCGGCCTGGCCGCCGTCATCATCGGGCGCGCTGTGTTCGGACGTGTGCGGTTCATACAGGGCAGCACCTCGGTGATATTCGGCGCGATCATCTACAAGATCGGCGTGGGCGTGGCGCTGAAGCTCGGCCTGCCCGCAACGGACATGAAGCTGATCACCGCCGTGTTCTTCGTGCTGGTCATCGTGCTGCAGCGCGGCAAATGGATCGGCAAGCTGTTCTCTTCCCGGAAAGGAGGCGGCAGTCATGCTTGAGCTGAGCGGCATATACAAAACCTATGACGCGAATCTGCCGACGCAGAACGAGCTGTTCACCGGCCTGAGCTTTAATGTGGATAAGGGTGAATTCGTCAGCATCGTGGGGAGCAACGGCTCCGGCAAAACGACGCTGCTCAACATCATCGCGGGCACCGTGGGGCTGGACAGGGGCAGCATCAATATACTGGGGCGCGACGTGACGAAGCTGAAGGAGCATCGCCGCGCGCGGTATATCGCCCGCGTGTTTCAGGACCCCAAGATGGGCACCTGCCCCATCATGACGGTGGCGGAGAACCTCGCCATGGCGGCGCGCAAGGGCAAAAGCTACGGGCTGAATATGTGCCTGAAGAAGAAAGACAAGCCCCGGTTCCGGGAGATGCTCAAGGTACTGGACATGGGGCTGGAGGATAAACTGGACGTGCTGGCAGGCCAGCTCTCCGGCGGACAGCGGCAGGCGCTGGCGCTGGTGATGGCGACGGAATCCAAGCCGGATCTGCTGCTGCTGGACGAGCACACGGCGGCGCTGGACCCGCGGACGAGCGCGCACATCATGGACCTCACGCAGAAAATCGTCTCGGAGCAGGGCATCACCACGCTGATGGTGACACACAATCTGGCGTTTGCGCTTGGGTACGGCTCGCGGCTGACGATGCTGCACGCGGGCAACGTGCTGTTTGACGTGGGTGAGCAGCAGAAGAAGGAACAGACGATCGACGGCCTGATTGAAAAATTCCATCGGGCACAGGGCGCGGTCAGTGATACAATGGTGTTTACCTGATCGGATAATCGTTGAGGTAATCATATGAAGCACAGAAGCATCTGGCAGATCATTGCCCTCAGCGGCGCGGTCAGCGCGGTGATTTATCTCGCGCATGTGGTGGTGGGCGGCCTTCTTTGGCCGGAATACAGCCAAATCATCAATACCATCAGTGAACTGACCGCCGACGGCGCGCCCAATGCTTCACTGCTGCGGGTGTTCACCACGGTCTACGGCGCGCTTGCCGTCGTGTTTGCCGTCAGCCTGCTGCTTGTGTTCCGGGCGCTGAAGGTGCGCAGGGCGGCGCGGATCGGCGCGGTGCTGCTGATCATCATGGAAGTGGCGTCGCTGGTGGGGTACGGTTTGTTCCCGCTATCCGACAGCACAGAGATGAACGTACAGAATATCGGGCATATCGCCGTGACGGTGATCGTGGTGCTGGCCACGGTGACGTGCGGCTTTTTTATCGGCGCGGGCCTGCTTAAGACGGAGGGCTTCAAAAAGCTGGGCGTCTTCATGCTGGCTTGCGCGAGCATGATGGTGGCGGCCGGGCTGATGTCGCCCGTCACGTTTGCGGCGGGCTGGCCGGTGGGCGGGCTGATGGAGCGTTGCAACATATTCACGCTGCAGCTGTGGATATTCGTGCTGTCTATCGGCGTGTTCCGCAGAAAGCTGCCGGCGGCATAGGAGCGAGAGGATTGGACGACAGGGAAGCGCGGGATTATATCGAATCCTCCGTGAAATTCGGCTCAAAGCTGGGCCTTGATAACATCACCGCTCTGTGCGCGCGTTTGGGCGATCCGCAGGATAAGCTGCGGTTTGTGCATGTCGCGGGAACGAACGGCAAGGGCAGCACCTGCGCGATGCTGGCATCGATATTGCAAAAGTCCGGGTATCGCCCAGGGCTTTTTTTGTCCCCGCATATGGCGGAGCACCGCGACAGCCTTTTCGTCAACAGCGATATGATGACGGAAGAAGCCTTTACGGAGATGATATCCGATGTAAAGGCCGCTTCAGACGAGCTGGTTCTGGAGGGCATTCAGGCCACCGAGTTTGAACTGCTGGCAGCGGCGGCGTTGCTGTGGTTTCACCGGAGCGGGTGCGGTATCGTGGTGCTGGAGACAGGCTTGGGCGGACGGCTGGACGCGACCAACGTGGTGAAGACCACGCTGGTGAGCGTGATCACCGCCATTGCGATGGACCACATGCAGTTTCTCGGCGATACGATCGAGAAGATTGCGGGGGAGAAGTGCGGCATCATCAAGCCGGGAGGCGTGACGGTGAGCTATCCGTATCAGCCGGAAGCCGCTCTGGGCGTGATCAAAGCGGCGGCGGCAGAGATGGCAAACGATATCATCATTCCCGACCCCGGTCAGATGGAGACGGAGGACCTGGGGATGGAAGGGATCAAGCTGCGTTACCGCGGTTACAGCGCGCATTTGCATCTGCCGGGTCGGCATCAGGCAGGCAATGCGGCGACAGCGATCGAAGCGGCGCTGGCGCTGCGGGAGCGGTATGCGTTTGACATACCGGACGAAGCGATCATAAGCGGGCTGGAAACGGCGTATCTGCCCGCGCGGCAGGAGATGCTTTCCTGCAAACCGCTGGTTTTGCTGGATGGTGCGCACAACCTGCAGGGCATAAAGGCGTTGGCGGATACCATTCAACACGGCCTTGCCGGGCGGCGGCTGGCGGTCGTGATGGGTATGCTGCGGGACAAACAGTATGACGAATGCATCGGCATCATGGCGCGCCTGTGTGATCGCTTCTTTGCCGTAAGGCCGGACAATCCGCGCGCGCTGGAAGCGTTTGAAGCGGCGGAGGTCGCGAAGGCTTACGGATGCGACGCGCAAGCCTATGATGATGCGGACGACGCGGTGCGTAGTGCGTTGGAATTCTGCGGCGAAGACGGCGCTGTGGTGATCTGCGGATCGCTGTATATGGCGGACAAAATACGAAAAGCGGTTCTTCGTCAAATTCCCTTTGTCAAGCGAAAACTTTCGTGATATAATCACATACGAGATACACAGAGTAGGTATTGCGCGTTAAGTGTTAAAGGATGGGAAGTCGCCTTTAAACGAAAGACTTAAGTCTGCGGTGCAATGTCGCGTCCGCTGTGACACAAACTTATAGGATGTTTATGCCTCCTTTAATTTTGGCAGCAGAGCTGTGCATTCTTTAAAAAAGGAGGTTTTTTGATGCAGAAAAAACAAATTGAAGTGCGGACACTGATCATTCTGGCATTGTTCGCCGCTATCGGCGCTGTTTTCAAGGCGTTTGTTTCCGTCGATCTGTTCTTCGGCGGTTTGAAGGTGTCCGATATTTCGCTGATGGCGCTGCCGGTGCTGCTGGCGGGCATTTACTATGGGCCGCTTGCAGGCGGCATGGTCGGCTTCTTTGCGGAGCTGGCCGGGTTTCTGATGACGCCCACGGGCGCTTACAACCCTGTTTTCTCCATCATCACGGCGCTGATCGGCGTGATTGCGGGGCTGTTCTACCGGAAATCCAAACAGACGACATTATGGAAGACGATCGCGTTGGTGACTTTAAGCGAGCTGATATGCTCGGCCGTGCTGACGACGCTGACGATCCATCTGTTCTACGGCGTCCCGATCATCGCGCTGATTCCGGCCAGAGGCGTCGGGATTCTCATCAAGATACCGGTGCTGACGGCTCTCGTCATGCTGCTGGCCGAGCGTTTAAAGCCGGTGATGAGGTCGCATAGAAAAGTACCGGGCACAGTCTGACGCGTATTGCGCCGGAACGGTCGCAAAAGAAAACCGGCCATTTGGCCGGAGATGCATGAATGATGATATTCGGGGGAGGCGCAAAGCGCTTCCCTTTGTCTTTTTGCAGCTTGTTTACTCGCCGCTGGCGAGCTGTTCCGCGTGCATCTCGCGCGCTTTCTTCAGCATATAGACGTATTTTTTGCGGGCCGCTTCCATATCGTATATCGCGAAATCGACCAGATCAGGGTCTGCCACGTTGTCAAAGTAGTTCTCGGCTGCCTGCCACTCGGCATAGGCCCGCTTGACCTCATCCGCAAACGAATTGGCCTCCATCATAGCCACCTCCGAAATAAGTTGATGTGACCATTGTAGCCAATTTGCGCAGTTTATATACTTTACTTAAAGCAGGGGATGCTTAAAAGACCATGGGGCTATTCTGATATCATTCTTATATCAATGATACGGTCAATATTGATCACTTCATCGGCTTCGTCGATATAAATATCCCGGTTCTCCCAATCGACTTCAATTTTCTGATTGCGGTGCAGCGTCTCCGGGCCGATCTTGCAAGCGCTGCTTATCCAGAACCAGAGTTCGTCTCCTTGAATGGTGCGGATACCCACATGGACATAGTCTCCTATGGAAGTACCCATAAAATAGCCGGTCAGTGAATCAGTAAAATGCAGCGTGCCATCCACCAATAAGTTGGATGTTTCTTCGGCAGCTGTGCCTTCAGGCTCCTCCGGTTCTTCCGCCACAGCATCGCCAAAATATACACCCGCGCCGGGATACCCCTGATCATCCTTCAGGACCTTCCATTGGCCGTTTTCCGGAACAAGTGTCAGCACGCGGTAGTTGATGCCCTGACGGTAATCCCAGAATTCCTTTTCCAGACTGCAGTCAACTTTTGCTATCCACAGACGCGCGTCCTTATATTTGTCCAGCGCCGCCGAGCCATCAAAATGATTCCATATATCATAAGGCAAGCCAAAAAGGCTTGGATCGTCTTCCTTTATCAGCTGTGCAACATTTTGTACTTCATGGATATCGAGCAGATCAATGGTCTCTATCGCAAAGTATCCATTGCGCAGCTTGGCATTATCAGCATACGCGAAAAAATCCCGGTAGTATAACTGTTCCTCATCCGTCCAGAGAGAGACAAAGCTGTCCCAGTCATTTTCAGCCGCATCAGCAAAAAAGCCATATACAACCGACTTGACCGTTGAATCTTGAGTGGGCTCCACGGGCGATAGCGAGGGTGTGGGTGAGAGCTCCGGCTGCGGCAAAACAAAGGATGGCGCCTGGGTTGTGCCGGAGAGGACACCGGAAAACGGATGCCGGGCACAACCCGCAGCCAGCATGGCTGTAAGAAGAAACGCGATCAGTAAAGTTGGTTTCTTAAGCATATGAGCCTCCGTTTGGCCCGCCGGCGTGACACCAGCTTCACCTTGTTGTTGGTGTATGATCCAGACCCGCGCAATGGATCGGTTATATATATTTTTACCGCAATCCTAAAGCAAACAATCAGACTCATACAAAAATTTTCTAATTTCTCTTTTCATAGTTGATCAGGCTAGTGCTAACGAAATGAGAAGGCCCAGAACGGCGTATAAAACCGGCTATGGATGTTCTCCAAAGCCATTCAAGCCACGGTGTGGAAGTAGACACGGATGGTCGAGCATAGTCTCCGTACTGACATGCCGCACATCCGCTCCCTTTGTTTTGATAAATATAAATATCCCCGTTCTTGTCTTGAATGTAAACTGCAACATCCAGCATGGGGATGCCGTTGCCGCCGCTGGGATAGCCGGGAATCCGCCATAGGAGGCATTATACATTGACGGCGCACTTAATACTCGGTACGGCCCTCCAGCGCGCGGACCAGTGTGACCTCGTCGGTATATTCGAGATCCGCTCCGATGGGCACGCCATGCGCGATGCGCGTCACCTTGACGCCCAGCGGGCGAATGGTTTTGGCGATGTACGCCGCTGTGGCCGTGCCCTGCACGTCCGGGTTGGTGGCGAGAATGACCTCGGCGATATCACCTTTCGCGAGACGGTCAATCAACGCCGATATGCGGATATCGTCCGGCCCGATGCCGTCCATGGGAGAGATCACGCCGTGCAGCACGTGATAGATGCCCTTGTATTCGCGCGTCTTCTCGATGGCGAGCACGTCCTTGATGTCGGACACGACGCAGACGCAGGCCGCGTCCCGCGAGGCGTCCGAACACACGGCGCAGCACGGTTCGTCCTTGTCCATCAAATTGCCGCAGACGGGGCAGAACACCGCTTTTTCCTTGGCGTAAACAAGGTCCTTCGCGAATTCATCCACTTCGTCGTCACTCAGGCCGATAACAAAGAAGGCCAGGCGCTGCGCCGTTTTGGCGCCCACGCCGGGCAGGCGGGAAAACTGGTTGATGAGCCGCATCACCGGCTCGATGATCGGCGCCAAGGTTAGAACATGCCTCCCAGATCCATACCGCCCGTGAGGCCGCCCATCTTCTGCTGCATCAGGTCGTCAGCCTTGGACAGCGCTTCGTTGACCGCCGCCGTGATCAGATCTTCCAGCATCTCGATATCGTCCGGGTCCACCGCATCGGGGGAGATCTTGATGCCCAGTATCTTCTTCGCGCCGCTGACGCGCACCGTGACGGCGCCGCCGCCCGCGGTGGCTTCCACCTCGGCCGCTTCCACCTCGGCCTGCGCCGCGGCCATGTCGGCCTGCATCTTCTGGGCCCGGGCCAGCATGGAATTCATGTTCATACCGCCGCCGCCCATGCCGCCACCGCCGAATGATTTTCTCTTTGCCATTATCTCAGTCCTCCTGTATGATCTCAATATTGTCAGCGCCGAAAATATCGGCTATGTTGGTTCCCGCGCTTTGATGGCCTGCTGCGTGCGAAACGACGACGCTGATGTTGTACGTCCGCCCCGCCTCCTGCGCCAGCGTCTGCGCCAGCGTTTCCTGCGCCTTGGGGTGCTTCAGGAAATCCGCCGCCGTCTCGGCGTCCGCCCCGAACTTGATCTCGAACACATCGCCCACGCAGGTCACGCCTTCCGCCTGCTGCGCGTACGGGCAGATGTGGAAGGATGTGCTTCGCAGCTTATCCAGCGTCTTTTTCCATAGCATATCCGCTTCCGTGTCCGATATTCCGGTCGGCCTGACCGACGCTGCTTTTCGGGGCGCTGGGGCTTTCGGCGCTGCTGCAGCTGTGGGGGCAGGGCTGTCAGCCTGTGCGGGCGCGGCGGTAAAAGGCCGCGCCTCCAACGCACGCAGGCGCGCCTCCAGCTTCTCGATGCGGGCCGCGGCGGGTGAAGCCATATCGTCCTCGGGGGCCATCAGCGCCATCACCGCCGTTTCCAGCACGATGTCCGCCCGCAGGTTCTGGCGCATTTCATATTCCTTCTGGATCAGTATGTTGAGGGCGCGGATGCACGCCGCCTTGCCGAACTTTCCGGCGAGGATTTTCAGCTCCGCGTCGTCCTCCTCCGCGTCGGCTCCGGCGGCCAGCCACATCATGCGGCGGAAGATGTCCGCCAGGTCCTTGATGAGCGCGCGTGTATCCGCCCCGGCGTCCAGCAGCGCCCGAAGGCCAATGAGAGCGCCTTTTTCGTCGTATTCAGATATGTGTGCCGCCAGCGCGTAGAGCAGCCGCATGTCGCCGCTGCCCAGCGCCGCGGTGACGGTCGCCGTCGTGATGTCGCCGAAGGCCGCGCACTGGTCCAGAATGGAGAGCGCGTCGCGCATGCCGCCCTCCGCCGCGCGGGCGATGGCTTTCATGGCGTTGTCTTCAAACACAAAGCCCTCGGCGCGGGCCACATCCATCAAGCGGCTCTGAATGGCCGCAGCGGATATGCGCTGAAAGTCGAACCGCTGGCAGCGCGACAGTATAGTGGCGGGCAGCTTATGCGGTTCGGTGGTTGCGAGTATGAATATGACGTGGGCGGGCGGCTCCTCCAGCGTTTTCAGCAGCGCGTTGAAAGCGCCCTTGGACAGCATATGCACCTCGTCGATGATATAGACCTTGTATGCGCAAAAGGCGGGCAGCAGGTTCACGCGGTCCCGGATGTCGCGGATGTTGTCCACGCCGTTGTTGGACGCCGCGTCGATCTCCACGATGTCCACGGAGCCTTCATCAGCCGTGGCGCGGCAGGCGGAACAATCGCCGCAGGCTTCGGCTCCCTCGCGATTCTGACAGTTGACGGCGCGCGCAAATATTTTGGCAAGGCTGGTTTTGCCGGTGCCGCGCGGGCCCGAAAACAAATAAGCGTGCGCGATCTTGCCGCTTTCGATCTCACCCGCCAGCACTTTGGTGATCGGCTCCTGGCCGACCACGTCCGCGAAACGAGCGGGCCGCCATGTGCGGTATAATGCCCTGTAAGCCATCCTGTCCTCCTCGTTTTATGTGTCTATCATATCATTCAAAGGCGCGCTTTGTCCATATTGTAAGAACATGGCGGGGAACAAAGACGAGGCTCGCCGCGTCATATGGATATCGAACAAATGGAGGACCAAGATGAAAAAAAGAAATCTGATAATGACTGTTTGTCTGGCTGCGGTGCTGCTGCTGGCCGCGTGCGGCCCGGCGTATCCGGACGACCTGCTCAAGGCGGACAACATGATCGCGTCGGTCACAAGCCAGGATGTGGAGGCAATTGAGGCGGATACAGCCTATGGAGATATCATCAAACAGCTGGGCAAAACGCAGGACACCGGATGGGAAGAGGAACGAAGCGCAGTGTACCTGGTGGACGGCACGGGCTTTTTGTATCTGTCGTTTGCGGATATGAAGGATAAATGCCCGTCCTCGGGCGCGGAGCTGCTGGCGGGCGTGCAGAATGCGGTGGGCATCCGTGGCGCGGTGACGGATGTGTCGATGTCGGGCGGTGAGCTGACGATGCTGGTGGAAGCAACGGGCAGTGATTACGGCATGTACGACAAGGCCAGCGTGCGCGTGGGCGCTGACACCGTCGTCGTCAAGCAGAACGGCGATATGGCTGCCGTGGAACAGATAAAGACAGGCGATAACGTTGAG
The DNA here is from genome assembly GCA_023428025.1 of Bacillota bacterium. GTDB lineage: Bacteria > Bacillota > Clostridia > Christensenellales > SZUA-584 > SZUA-584. Next base: position 21,029 of record JAEYZN010000038.1, on the reverse strand, counting down.
GTGGTGTTCGGCGGACCGGTGGCGGAGTCATACCCGGTGCAGGGCCGGGCGCTGCGCGTGACGATATTGGATGCAAACGCTCAATAAAGTGAAGACAGAGGCCGGCAGGGCTTCCCTGACCGGCTTTTTTCTGATATGCTAAGCTTGCTTTGGCACGCAAATTGTAAACATATTGTTGCCGGGGTTTTGTTTGATTAATAATTGTGTTATAGTTTTATAATACAATCGTAAAATTTAGACCGAGGTATTTGACTTGAAGCTCAGATTCATCGATCCGAGAATGTTTAAACATATAGACTGGTTGCTGTTCACCAACATCATGGTGCTGATTTTGTTCAGCCTGGTGGCCATCGCCAGCGCCGTCTCCGAACCGCTGACGGAAAACACAGGCTCCATTGCCGCCGCCGTATCCCAACTGGATCTGGACTATGTGGTCCAGCAACTCACATGGCTGGGCGTGAGCCTGTTCGCGATGTTTGTCGTGCTGCTGCCCGACTATCACGCGATCGGCGAGTATTACAAGTGGATCTATGTGATCCTGATCGTGCTGCTCATCGCGGTGCTGTTTTTCGGTAAGGAGGTCAACGGTACCAAGGGCTGGTTCCGTATCGGCAACTCGGGCTTTCAGCCCAGTGAGATCGGCAAGATCGCGATCATCATCATGATGTCGCGCATGATATCCAATCAAACCAAGGGTAAGGACGGCGGCATCACCAAGTTAAAGGAGCTGCTGCCCATCATCGGCGTGTTTATTATCCCGCTGGCGCTCATCATCATCCAGCCGGACTTTGGCACCGCGATGGTGTACGTGTTCACGTTCTTCTCGATGCTGTTTATCGCCCGCACCAGCTTAAAGCTGATACTGGGCATGATGGGCTGTGTGGGCATTGCACTGCCCGCAACGTGGTTTGTGCTGGCGGACTGGCAGAAAAACCGGATTTATTCCTTCCTTGGCATACAGGTGGAAGGCATGACGGATCAACAGATGGCGGATAACGCCCGTCAGGCCACTCAGGCCAAGACAGCCATTGGTTCTGGGCAGGTGACCGGAAAAGGGTTGTTCTCGCTGGGCGGGGAGAGCCGGCTGTCGCACATCGCCGAGAAGCACACCGACTTCATATTTGCCTCCACGACCGAGGCCGTTGGTTTTATTGGCGCGATGATCGTCATATTGCTGTATTTCGTGCTGATCATCCGCACGATGTGGCTGGCCACCAAGGCCAAAGACGATTTTGGCTCGCTGATTATCGTGGGCGTGCTGGCCATGACGCTGTTCCATATATTCGAAAACATCGGTATGAACGTGGGCGTGATGCCCATCACCGGAATTCCGCTGCCGTTCTTCAGCTATGGCGGCTCCAACCTTCTGACGAATATGATCGCGTTCGGGCTGGTTATAAACGTCAGCATGCGACGACAACGATGGAGTTTTTAAACAACTTAATTCTAACGTTCTGGAAGACAAGGAGGGCGGAATTATGGAAGGGCAGAGTGTTATCGACGTCATCCGCAAGCGGACGTCTGTGAGGACCTATGAGCAAAGGCCGGTGGAGGCGGAAAAGCTTGAGCGGCTGAGAGCCTTTTTCACAGAGGTGCAAAACCCGTTCGGCTCCAAGGTCCGCTTTGAGCTGGTGGAAAGCTCGGCGCAGAAGATTGGGACATACGGCTTTATCAAGGGCGCGAAAACCTATTTTGCGGGCTGTGTCAAAAAGGGCGGCCTGGATGTGGAGGGCTTTGGCTACGCGTTTGAGCAGGTTGTGCTGCTGGCCACAGCGCTGGGGCTTGGCACCTGCTGGCTGGGCGGCACGTTCAAACGCAGCACGTTTATCGAACAGTTGAAGCCCCAGGGGGAATTCCTGCCTGCCGTATCGCCTCTGGGATATGCGGCTGAAAGAAAGTCACTGACGGAGATGGCGGTGGCGGCTGGCGCCGGGGCGCGCAAGCGCAGGCGCTTTGGCGAGCTTTTCTTTGACGGCAGCGTGGGAAAACCGCTGATGCCGGACGACGGGGCTCTGAAGACCTGCCTTGAGATGGTCTGCATCGGCCCGTCGGCATCCAACAAGCAGCCGTGGCGCGTGATCGTAGGTGGCGGCGTCTGCCACTTCTATGCCGTGCTGGACAAACGGTATGCGGGCAACACGGCTTATGGCTTTGAGATGCAGCGTATTGATCTGGGGATCGCGGCGTGCCACTTCGAGCTGAGCGCGCGCGAACTGGGCCTGCCGGGCGGCTTCGTGGTGGAGGACCCGCAATTGATTTCTGACGAGCTGCAGACCGAAGGCTGGCGTTACGGCTTCAGTTGGCGCTAGAAGATATTCTCCCAACCCACGCAATCGATCGCTCTGATATGATCCACATAGAACAGCATCTCCCCTGCGAGCGCCTTTGCCTGGGGGATGGTGCTGGCGGCGCACATGCTTTTCAGCTTTTGAGCGTACGCGGAGATGATGTCCACCTCGTTGTGTTCAAACAGCGCTTCATAGGTGTTTTTTTCATGTTGCCATGCCGCTTCAAATTTATCGGCGGCCTGAGCCGCTTTTTTTGCGTCCTGCTGTTCAAGCGCTTGTATCGCCTCCTCAAGCGGGGCGGTCAGCGTGTCGGTTGCGCGATGGACGTAAACGCTCTGCCAGATCGCCCCGGCCAGCATCAACAGAAGCAGCACGAACAGCACGATGTTCTTACCCATTTTTCATACGCCCGTTTCGTTGATTGCCGTCGTAGTCCTGTATGAAAACCTTGCCCGTTTCGTCGCTGGTGGCGAGAAACACGGATTTGATATGCTTGACGCCCGACTGTTTGAGTACCCGCTCCAGATCGGTCTCCTCAAACCCCAGCTTCTCCAGGTTCTTGGACTTGATCTTGCCGTCCATGATCACATCGAAGCAAAACCCCGGGGTTTCCGGCTTCAGTTTCACATCCTCCGGTTGAAGAGGTCTTTTTTCCGGCTTGAGCATGATGGACAGTTCGCCGTTGGTCTCCAGCACCGCGTAATGCACATCGCTGATGTTCATCACGTCTTTGACGCGCAGCTGCTCGATGAGGTCGTTCAGGTTGTAGCCGAGCTTTTTGAGCTCCTTCTGCCGTATGATGCCCTTGTGGATCACGATGCTGGGCTTGCCGGAGAAGAACGCGCGCAGCGCGTCGCTCTTGATCGAAAGGAACGCGATGCCGTTGTGCAGCACCAGCAGCGTGATGATGGGCACGATGCCGTAGGTGATGGGTACGCCAGCGCCCGCCATCGGCGTGGACGCGACCTCCGCGATCATGACGGCGATAACCAGGTCGAACGGCTGCAGCTGGCCCGCCTGCCGCTTGCCCATGATGCGCATCACCAGCATGATGAAGAAGTATATTATAAACGTTTTGATGACCACGTTGAACATAGCGTTATTTTAAGCCGGTATACGCAAAATATGTATATGCCGCTTTCAAAGGCGGCTCGCTGTGCGATGTGTTTGTGTTTTTTGCCATCTATGAGTATAATAGCCGTATGACATGGGCCAAAAGGAGAAGGCATGAGCGGTAATAAGGAGATACTCACGAGGCTGGAGGCGCATTACTTTGGCGCACGGCCAGGGCTGAAATACAACAACGCGTTCGAGCTGTTGATGGCGACGATGCTGTCCGCGCAGACGACGGACAGGCAGGTGAACGTGGTCACCGAGAAGCTGTTCAAGGAGTGCCCGGACGCCAAGGCGATATTGGCGCTGGGGCAGGAAGGGCTGGAGGCGCGCATCAAAAGCTGCGGATTCTATCATACCAAAGCGGCGCATATGCTGGAAACCTGCCGCATTCTCATCGATCAATATGGCGGCGAGGTGCCGCAGACGCTGGAGGAGCTGAGCGCCATGCCGGGCGTGGGCCGCAAGACGGCCAATGTGGTGCTGTCCAACGCGTTCGGCGTACCGGCCATCGCGGTGGACACGCATGTGTTCCGTGTCTCCAACCGGCTGGGGCTGGCGGCGGCGAAGGATGTGCTGGAGACGGAGAAGCAGCTGATGCAGGCGATACCAAAGGAAAAATGGTCGGACGCGCACCATTGGCTGATATGGCACGGGCGGCGGCTGTGCGACGCGCGCAAGCCCAAATGCCCGGAGTGCTTTCTGAATGACATATGTCCCTGGGGAGGAAAGGTAATTTAACTGATGTTTGTTGATAAAGCGAGGATATTTATCAAGGCGGGGGACGGCGGCAGCGGCCACGTCTCGTTCCGTAAGGAAAAGTATGTGAACAACGGCGGTCCGGACGGCGGCGACGGCGGCGACGGCGGCAGCATTATATTTGAAGTGGACGAGAGCATGCGCACGCTGATGGACTTTGCCTATCAGCGCCGCTTTGAGGCGGAGGCGGGCGAGCGGGGCAAGAAGAAGAACATGCGCGGTCGCACGGCCGAAGACTTGGTCATCCGCGTACCGGCGGGCACCGTGATCAAGGACGACGAGACAGGGCGCGTGGCGGCGGATATGCGCGAAGGAAGGCGCGTCCTCTTAAAGGGCGGTGCGGGCGGCAAGGGCAACGCGCGCTTCGCGACGCCCACGCGGCAGAACCCCAACTTCGCGACGCCGGGCAGGAAGACGAAGGGACGCCATGTGCGGCTGGAGCTGCTGTCCATCGCGGACGTGGGGTTGCTGGGCTTCCCCAACGTGGGCAAATCCACGCTGCTGTCCGCGTCTACCAGCGCGAAGCCCAAGATCGCCAACTACCACTTCACCACGCTGTCGCCCAACCTGGGCGTGGTACGGCGTCACGACCAGAGCTTTATCGTGGCGGATATCCCCGGCCTGATCGAAGGCGCGGCGTCCGGCGCGGGGCTGGGGCACGACTTTTTGCGTCATGTGGAGCGCACGCGGATGCTGATCCATGTGCTGGACGTATCCGGCTCGGAAGGGCGCGACGTGATCGAGGATTACGAGATCATCCGGCGCGAGCTGGCCGATTATTCGGAGGAGCTGACCAAGCGCCCCGAGCTGGTGGCGGCCAACAAGATGGACCTGCCGGACGCGGCGGAACACGCCGGGCGCCTTTGTGAGTATCTGGAGCCGCGCGGCGTCAAGGTATTTGAGATATCCGCGGAGACCCGCGAGGGCGTGGATGAACTGATGGAAGCCACATACGAGCTGCTGATGACGCTGCCGATGCCCGCCCCGGTGCGCGAGGACGGCGTGGTGGAGGAATGGGCGTTGGAGAAGGAAGACGAGGGCTTCGCGGTGTATGTGGAGGACGGCGTGTATTATGTGGACGGCTCCGTCATCAGGGAGATCATGCTGCGCACAAACCCGGCCGATCCGGATTCGATGCGGCATTTCCAGAAGCTGCTCATCGACTTTGGCGTCATCAAGGCGCTGCGGCGGGCGGGCGCGAAGACGGGCGACGCGGTGTGCCTGGAGGGCCTGGAATTCGACTTTGTCGATTAAGTCTTTATTTTGAAAGGATATAACGTATGCTAAGCAGTAAACAAAGGGCCAGCCTGAAGGCCATGGCCAACGGCATCGATACAATACTCTATATCGGCAAATCCGGCGTGACGGAAAACGTGGTGGTGCAGACGGACGAGGCGTTGCTTGCGCGCGAGCTTATCAAGGGCAGCGTGCAGCAGAGCGCGCCGCTGTCCGCCAAGGAAGCGATGGAGGAGCTGGCGCAGGCGACCGGCGCGGAGCCGGTGTCGGCGGCGGGCCGCAAGTTCGTGCTGTACCGGCCCAAGCCGGAGAATCCCATCATCAAGATATGATCCCTGTCAAAAAGCTGCTCAGCCTGTCGGACGACCCGTACAGCCTGGCGCGGTTTGGCGGCAAGCCGGAGAATGCGCGCGCGGCGCTGGCCGGGAACGGGTTCGACGGTATCGAGCTGATGCGCTGGCACGACCCGCAGCCATTGCCCGGCGTGCCCGTCGTCGGGCGGCACATGCCGTATTGGCCGTTCTGGCTGGACTTCCGGCGCGGCGACAAACAGGCACTTTTACGGCAGTTTGGCAGCAACGACAACGTACGGCAGTATTACAGTGCGGTTTCTTGGGAGGAGTTCGTGCAGCAGCGGCGAGCGGAACTGCGGGATGCGGCGACGATGGGCGCGCAATATGCCGTGTTCCATGTCAGCCATGTGGAGCTGGAGCACTGCTATACCCACGCGTATACATACAGCGATGAGAAGATCGTGCGGGCGTTCATCGAATTCATCAACGAGGCGGCGGATGAGCTGGATTCCGGTATGGCCCTGCTGTTCGAGAACCACTGGTATCCCGGCCTCAAGCTGACGGACAGGACCCTGGCCGAAGCGCTGATGAGGGATGTGCGTTACCCGCACAAGGGCTTTGTGCTGGATATCAGCCACATGATGCTGGCCGAAGGGACGTCCACCGAAGCCGAAGCGGTGGACGCGATACTGAGAAACATCGAAAACCTCGGCGATATGGCGGCATATATCCACACCGTACATCTCAACAGCGCGGCGGGCGCGCAGCCGCTGGACGTGGTTTATCATGCGGAGGCGGACTTTGAGACGCGGCTGATGGAAGCGTTCCGCTATGTGGGAGGCATGGACCCGCACAAACCGTTTTTGCATGAAGGCATCAACCGGGTGCTGCAAGCGGTGGGCCCAGAGTTTCTGGTGTATGAGCTTTCATTCAAGACCCGCAAAGAACTGAAAAATATTGTGAATGCACAGGATGGCGCGCTGGCAGCACACGGATAAGCTGTCTACCCGCGGCGGCGCGGGAACAGACTTCTTTGCAGCATTTCCAACAGGGCGAACAGCAAGGGACGCCTCCGCGGCCGGTGGACCATGGCCGGCTGTGCGGCCTCCGGAAGGGCGCTGCCCGCAGGCGGGTCGGGCAGAATATCCGGCCGGTTTTCAGAGAGACTTTCCGGTTCCATCTCCGCTCGTACCGAGAACGTGATCGGAAACTCGATGTAAAGCAGCTGGCGGACAGTGCACACGCATTCATTGTTTTTCATCACACATTCCTCCGTGACGGGAGTCCCGATACAGCACACTTCAACGTCCCCGATTCTCGCGTCCGGCGCTGCAGTCACCTGCGTCTGGACCCGGACATTGCGCTGAACGATATTGGCGTATTTCATGATACCATCACCTGCCGATATGAATATGATAATACAGCCTATTCAATAAGATTGTATTTGTTGACGCACCGTGTTTTTGGGGCCGGACATAGATAAGGATTCAAAAACGGCTTGCATTACGGCCTGTGTTGGTGTAAAATTTAATCATAAAGATATGGCAGGAGATTTGAGCCGTACCAAACTTTGTTTGGCGCGGCTTTTTTGTATGTTTGAAGGATGAAAGGGGACAAAAATGATCTATGACGCGGCAATCGTCGGCGCGGGCGTAACGGGCTCCATGATCGCGCGGGAGCTGGGACTGCTGGACCTCTCCGTCTGCGTGATCGAGGCGGAATCCGATCTGGCCTCGGGCGCGAGCCGGGCCAACAGCGGTATTGTGCACGCGGGGTTCGACGCGCAGCCGGGCAGCCTGAAAGCGCGGATGAACAAGCGCGGCAATGAGATGATGACCTCGGTCGTGAAGGAGCTGGGCGTGCCTTATGAGAACGGCGGCTCGCTGGTGGTGGCCTTCGACGACGCGGACGACAGGCAGATTGATATCCTGATCGAACGCGGCGCGGCGAACGGCATTCCGGTGGAGAAGATTTCGGGCGACAGGGTGCGGGAGATGGAACCCATGCTGAGCGATAATATCGTCTCGGCGCTGTGGGCGCCCACCGGCGGCATCGTCTGCCCGTTCACGCTGACCATCGCGGCGATGGAGAATGCGGTGGCCAACGGTGTCACGCTGTATCTTAACAGCCGCGTGACGGCCATTGCATTCGAAGACGGTATCTACGAGATACACGCGGGTGACAACCGCATCCGGGCGCGCTATCTGATCAACGCCGCGGGCGTCTATGCCGACGATATATCGCGCATGGCGGGCGGCGAGAGCTTCGGCATCCGCGCGCGGCGCGGGCAGTATGTGTTGTTCGACAAGAGCATGCCCGAGCGGACGCGCAGCGTCATTTTCGGCGCGCCGTCCGACAAGGGCAAGGGCGTGCTGTTCGGGCCCACGGCGCACGGCAACATGATCGCCGGTCCGACGGCGGAATTCACGGAAAAGCATGACAACGACACCACGCGCGAGGGCCTCAGGGAGGCGCTGGACGGTGTGCTCAGATACGTGCCGACGGTGGAGCGGCGCTATGCCATCACGGTGTTTGCGGGTCTGCGCGCTATGCCGGAGACGCACGACTTTATCATCGAGCGCTCGAAAACAGCGCCGAACCTTTTCAACGTGGCGGGCATCGAGTCTCCCGGCCTCACATCATCCCCGGCGATCGCGGAATATGTGAAGGAATTGCTCGCTCAGGCGGGCGTCAGCATGGCGCCAAAGCCGGGTGCGGTGAAAACGCGCGAGCCCATCGAGCGGTTCGCGGACGCCCCGCCCGAACGCCGGCAGGAGCTGATCAAAAAAGACCGGCGCTATGCCAACGTCGTGTGCCGGTGCGAGCAGGTGACCGAGGCGGAGATCGTGCAGAGCATCAACAGGCCGTGCGGCGCGAAGACGGTGGATGGCGTGCGGCTGCGCACACGGGCGGGCGCCGGGCGCTGCCATGGCGGCTTCTGCCTGCCGCGCGTGATGGCGATACTCGCGCGCGAGACAGGGCGCGAATACGACGACATCACCAAGAACGGAGACGGCTCGTGGATATTGGACGGACGCATAAAGGAGGGATCGCGATGAAGGCGGATGTGGTTGTCGTCGGGTCGGGCCCGGCAGGGCTGGCCGCGGCCATCGCGGCCAAGGAGAACGGCGCAAGCGATGTGCTGGTGCTGGACCGCGAGGAGCATCTGGGCGGGATATTGCGCCAGTGCATCCACAACGGCTTTGGTCTGCATGTGTTCGGCGAGGAACTGACCGGGCCGGAGTATGCCGCGCGGTTCGCCCAAAAGGCGAAAGCGCTGAGCATCCGGTTCCTGACCGAGACGATGGTGCTGGATGTGTCGGCCAGCCGCGTCATCACGGCGGTGGGGCCGGAAACAGGGCTCGTCACCATCGAGGCGGGCGCGGTGGTACTGGCGATGGGCTGCCGCGAGCGCAGCGCGGGCGCGCTGATGATCCCCGGCTCGCGCCCGTCCGGCGTGCTGACGGCGGGCACGGCGCAGCGGTTCGTCAACATCGAAGGGTTTATGCCGGGCCACAATGTCGTGATACTGGGCTCGGGCGACATCGGCCTTATCATGGCGCGCCGTATGACGCTGGAGGGCGCCTGCGTGAAGATGGTGCTGGAGCTGATGCCGTATTCGGGCGGGCTCAACCGCAATATCGTCCAGTGTCTGAATGACTTTGACATCCCACTGCGGTTGTCCCATACCGTAACGCGGCTGCACGGGCGTAGGCGGCTGGAGGGCGTCTCCGTGGCTGCGGTGGACGAGTATGGCGCACCCATCAGGGAGACGGAGGAGTATGTGCCATGCGACACGCTGCTGCTGTCCGTGGGGCTCATCCCCGAGAACGAGCTGTCAATCGGGTTTGGCGCGCAGCTGGACAGGATGACCAACGGGCCGGTGGTAGACAGTGACATGCAGACGTCGGTGGATGGCATATTCGCGTGCGGCAACGTGGTACAGGTGCACGATCTGGTGGACTTTGTGACGGAAGAGGCCACGCGGGCCGGACGGGCGGCGGCGCTATATCTGAAGAAAACGCAGACGCACGGCTGCTGCATGACAAAGCCGGGGCAGGGTGTGCGGTATGTGGTTCCGCAGAAGCTGAACGACGACGGAGATGACAAGACGCTGTTCTTCCGGGTAGCGAACGTATACCGCAACTGTGTGACGGTGGCGCGGTGTGGCGACAAGGTGATCGCGCGCAAAAAGCGACCCATCTGCACACCCGGCGAGATGGAGCGGCTGGAGGTGCACGGCGTGGACATCTGCGGCGACATCACAGTGACGGTAGAGGAGGCTTAAAATATGGAACAGAAGAAACTGACATGCATCGTCTGTCCGCTGGGCTGCCAGATCACGGCGGAACTGGACGGTGACAAGATAGAGAACCTGACGGGAGCAACGTGCAAGCGCGGACAGGCGTATGCCAGGGCCGAGCTGACGGACCCGCGGCGCACGCTGACCACCACGATGCGCGTGGACGGCGCGGGGCTGGTGCCCGTGAAATCGTCCGCGGCGCTGCCCAAGGCGCTGCTGCTGAACAGCATGGGCGTGATCAACGCTGCGCAGGTAAAAGCGCCGGTGGAGCCGGGAGACATACTGATCCATGACATACTGGGCACGGGCGTGGATATTGTGGCGACCGGCCGGGCTTAGGGTACTACTATTGGCACATTAGGTCAAGACCGTGGAGGCTTTGCCTCCGCACCACCATTTAAGGGATTTATCCCTTAACAATCCCATCGGGGAATGCCGCAGGCATTTCCCGTATTCATTTTGTATAATTATCTCAAATGACCGGAAAATGTTTTCGCCTTTTCTTGTTTATTTGATATAATAAAACTATGTATCGCGTCACCGAAACAACGTGCAGCACGGCGCTGCACCACCACAATTCCAAATGGCTGCCGTTCAAGGTTGACATCAACGTGTACCGCGGATGCGCGCATCGTTGTGTGTACTGTTACGCGCTGTATTCGCATGAATATCTGGGCGGCGGCAGTTTTTTCGACCAGATTTACGCCAAGACCAACATCGCGGACGTGCTGCGGCGGGAACTGCCGAGGTTCTCGCGCGAGACGGTGAATCTGGGCGGCGTGACGGACAGCTATCAGCCCGCTGAGCGGGACTGTGAACTGATGCCCGGAGTGCTGGAACTGCTGGCGCAGTTCGGCGTCCCGGCCGTGATATCCACGAAGTCTTCACTGATATTGCGTGATATGGCCCTGCTGAAAGAGTGGCGGAAGCGGGCGGGCTGATGACGGCGCTGACGGTGACGACCATGGACGGCGCCGCGGCCTCATTGATCGAACCGGGCAGTTCACGTCCGGCAGAGCGCATGGAAACCATAGCTGAACTGAAAAAACAGGGGATAACGTGCGGCGTGCACCAGATGCCGGTCATTCCGTATCTGACGAGCGGTAAGGACAGCCTGGAAGCGGTGTTCAGTGTGGCGAAGGAGGCGGGAGCGGACTACGTGCTGACTTCCGCGCTCAGCCTGAAGGGCCCTACGAGGCAGGGGTTTTTCAGCAGCATCCGGCAGAGCTTTCCATCGGAATACGGACGCATTCAGGCGCTGTTTCACGACTGTCAGGCATACGGCGCATACAAACAGGAACTGCAGGAGACGGTCAGGCGCCTGCGCGCCAAATACGCGATGCCCGCCTATGTGACGCGGCGCGAGAAACCGGCGCCCACGCAGCTTTCATTTTTCTGATAAGCCAATCAGGCCGCCCGGTCGGATTTTTCGCAGCGGATCACCCGCAGCGCCGGACGGCAGGGAGCCTTTCTCTTTTCCTCTCTTCTTTCATAAAAGAAAAGAATGGCGGTAAAAACCGCGAACAGGATGATTGCACCGGCGATCAACAGGCTTGAATCCACAATTCTCTCCCACATAAGCCCTCCAAAACAAGAATATATGTTCATATTAGGCGAAATAATGTCCTGTTTTGCGGACAACATAGAGGTATCTGGACAAACCGGCCCGGCATATATTTAATCATTCGAACCTGGGAGGTCTGTCATGAAAGGAATGATAGTGTCGCCGACCGCGCCATACACGCATGATCAGCTGATGCGCGATGCCTATGCGCTGAAAAGCACATACCCTGATCTGATCCAGTGCGAAGACGCCGGTTATTCGGCGGAAGGGCGGGCGCTGCCGCTTCTCCGGCTGGGTACGGGCCGTGCCGGCGTGTTCTGCTGCGGTGCGCATCACGCGCGCGAATACATCACGAGCGCCTATCTGATGTATGCGGTGAACATATACGCCCACGCGGCGGCGGCGAAAAAACGGCTGGGCGGTTTTGACATGGAAAAGCTGCTGTCGGAGTGCTCGATGTATGTGATGCCCATGGTCAATCCGGATGGCGTGGCGCTGGCGCAGGGCGGCATCAAGGCGGTGCAGCAGCCGGAAAACGTGGCGCAGATGACGATGGTGCGTCCATCCTACTGCGAGTGGAAAGCGAACGTGAACGGCGTGGACTTAAACCGACATTACCCGGCGCTTTGGGACAAAAGATATATGCCCATCGAAACACCCGCCTCCGAGCTGTACAGCGGCAGCCTGCCAGGCACCGAGCCGGAAGTTATTGCAGTGATGCGCGTGTGCCGCAGCCATGCGTTCCGCACGGCGCTGTCGTTCCACGCCAAGGGCGAATCCCTCGCCTACGCGGATACGGCCACCGCCGAAAAGACGACGGAAGCGTCTGAACTGGCGCGCCGACTGGCGACCGTATCAGGGTATGCGATGCTGCCGGCGGATGACAACCCGGGCGTCTTCGCGGCCAGCTTTGAAACCTGGTTCCGCGACGCGTTTCTGCGGCCCGCCCTGCTCATAAGGCTGGCGCCCGCGGCGGGCGGCATGTTTCCATTGAATGAAAAAGACTTTTTTCAGCTGGTATGGAAAAAGGCTCGGTGGCTATGCGCGGCGGCGCTGGAGACGGTCAAAGAAATGAAGGCTTAATGCAACACAAAAGGAGCGCGCGATACGCTCCTTGTTTTTTTCTTGCCCGCTTCGGCTTAGTTGTTTCGGGGCGCCCGCACGCCCCGAAACAAAAAGCCAGACAAAGAAGTTTATCTTTTAAAAGGGCGAAGCGCCACTTTTAAAACTTAGGATCCCGAAAAGCCGAGGGCTTTTGGGGTGTTAATAACGGGTGAGATACTGCCCGATCTCCCACGGATGAACCGCGGTGCGGAAAGAATCCCATTCCTTGATTTTGAAGTCGTAGTAAACCTTGAAGATATGGTCACCCAACGTTTTCTTCACAAAATCGCTGCTCTTAAAGAGCTGCAGCGCGTCGTAGAGGCTGCCCGGCAGGCTCGTGACACCATTTTCGGCCATTTCGGCCTCGGTCATTCTAAATATGTTGCGGTCCACAGACGGCGGCGGCGTCAGTTTATTCTTAATGCCGTCAAGACCGGCCGCCAGCTGCAACGCGATCGCGAGGTACGGATTGCAGGCCGGGTCCGGGCTGCGCAGCTCAATGCGCGTGCCTGCGCCGCGGGACGCAGGGATGCGGATCAGCGGGCTTCTGTTCTGGGCAGACCAGGCCACATAGCACGGCGCTTCATAGCCCGGAACAAGACGCTTATAGGAGTTGACAGCCGGGTTGGTTACCGCGGCAAATGAATGGATATGCTCCATAAGACCGGCAATGTAGCTGTAAGCGACGGGGGAGAGCTGCAGAGCGCCTTTCGGATCGAAGAAGGCATTGCCGTCTTTCGTGGAGAGCGACTGGTTGGTGTGCATACCGCTGCCGTTGATGCCGAAGATCGGCTTGGGCATAAACGTGGCATACAGGCCGTGACGCGCCGCAATGCTTTTAACCACGATTTTGAATGTCATGATGTTATCGGCTGTCGTTAGGGCATCGCCGTATTTAAAGTCAATTTCGTGCTGGCCTTCGGCCACCTCGTGGTGGGACGCCTCGATCTCGAAACCCATTTCCTCCAGCGTGAGGCACATATCGCGGCGGGCGTCCTCTCCCTTGTCGATCGGGGCCAGATCAAAATAACCGCCCTCATCCTGCGTGATGGTGGTGGGATTGCCTTCCCCGTCGGTCTGGAAAAGGAAGAACTCGCATTCAGGGCCCACGTTCATGGTATAACCCAGCTCGGCCGCCTTGGCCAACACCTTTTTCAGGACGTTTCTCGGGCACCCGCCGTACGGCTCGCCATCGGTGGTGTAAACGTCACAGATAAGACGCGCCACTTTGCCCTGCTGGGGACGCCACGGAAAGATGGCGAAGGAATCGGTATCAGGCTTTAGAAGCATATCCGATTCTTCGATGCGGACGAACCCGTCGATCGAGGACCCGTCGAACATGCAGCCATCTTCCAGCACCCTGGGCAACTGCTTGGAAGTGATCGCCACGTTCTTCAGGATGCCGAAAACATCGGTAAACTGAAGCCGGATGAACTTGACATCATTCTCTTCCACCAGTCTCAGGACATCTTTGTTTGTAAACTTCTTTGCCATTTCAACAGAACTCCTTTGATTGATTTATTATAAACCTATAAGACTGATTATGTCGTATTATACCCTGTAGCGCAATTCCAAATTACATGAATACAGCGCCTTTTTACCATAAATGCGGTTTGTTTCTCTTGCTCCAAGGCCAGCAAGCCCCATAAAAAAAGATGCCAAACAGCCAAATGCCTTGCTTGACATCGTTGTCTTATGCATTTTAATCATATACAACTTAGCACAATTGATTCTTGTTTTCAAGACTTTTTAAATAAATTGCAAATTATTGACCCTTAGCTGCATGATGGGCGATATTGTGGTATAATGCGTACATGATGGTTGTGGTGAATATGACTTTGGAGAGTTTGAATATATAATGAATGTCAATATCCGAAACAGATTCATCGTTTTTGGCATAGTCACGGTGGCGCTGTTTGTGATTCTTTTCGTCCAGCTCATTCATCTGACATTGGTAAAAGGAGAAGAATATGCGGCGCAGGCGGCGGCGCTGGACAAGCGTGAAATCGCCATATCAGGCGCGCGGGGAAGCATACTGGACCGCAGCGGCCTGCCTTTGGCGTACGACAAAAAGGCTTATAACGTCCAGTTTTACCGTGACCCCACGAAAAATACCGAAACCGACCGGGCCTATTACACGTCCATCATCATGCAGACGATCGATATCATTGAGAATAATGATGGCGAAGAGAAAACGGTGGACACCTTCGCGATCAAGCAGGATGAAAAAACGGGCGAGTACTATTTAGACTGGGGTGACATCAAGCCTGAGGAAAAGGTCCGGCGCGAGGAAGAATGGCGCAAGAACATGTATGTGGACAAATCGCTGACTGTGGAGCAGGTCTATCTGTTTTTGCGCAAGAAATACAGGATACCCAGTGAGCTGGGTTTTGCGGACGCCAGAAAGATACTGTCCATCTGGCAGGACGTCCAGCTTTCCTCCTGGGTGGCCTACAAGCCGGTGGACGTGGCGTATAACGTGAGCATCCAGACGGTGGCGGAGATCGAAACACATAGAGCTGAACTGAAAGGAATGAGCATTGAAGACAGCACCGTGCGCGTATACCCGCGTGACAGCACGGCGTCGCACATCATCGGATACCTTGGGCGTATCACAAAAGACACGCTCGCCAATGTCAACGGATACGGCTATGTGGACAACAGCCACTATACTCTGGGCGAGCTGAACAGGCAGTATAAACAGGGCAAGGTGCAAAGAGCGCCCATACTGGAAGATTTGGGCTATGAAGTGGACGATCTGATCGGCGTGGAAGGCATTGAGAAATCGATGGAGGCTTACCTCACGGGCAACCGGTCGGCCCGGCAGGGCAAGGAGGAAGTGGAGATCGACAACATGGCGGTGGTGCAGAACGTGCTGTCGTCCACACAGCCCTCGCAGGGATACAATGTGATGCTCACGCTGGACATTCCGCTGCAGCTGGCGGTGGAAAAATCCCTGGCGGAGAATATACCGAAGATATATGATGAACAGGTGGAGGCATTCGATTTGAATCCAGACAATAACCATGACGGCAAGGGCGATTATGACGGACTTGAATTAGAGAACCTGAAGCTTGCCGAGTCGGGCGCGGCGGTGGTGCTGGACGTGAAAACAGGCGAGGTGCTGGCGATGGCCAGTTCCCCGTCTTACGACCTCAATCTGTTTACCGGCGGTATTTCCGAAGAGGCTTATACGGCGCTTCAGGACGATCCGGCCACGCCGCTGTTCAACAAGGCCATTGCCAGCCGCGCCACGCCGGGTTCCATATTCAAGATGGTGACAGGCCTTGGTGCGCTGATGGAGGGAGAAAAGGACCTCAGCAAAGGCACGACGCTTGAGGATCGCATCACCTGTGAGAGATACTATACGACAGGCATTCTTGACACAAAGAACGCGCCCCAATGCTGGCTGAAGAGCAACAATCAGACAAAACATGGTGATCAGGACATTGTGCTGGGTCTGGAACATAGCTGCAACTATTACTTCTATACGCTGGCCGGCCGGATGGGCATCGACCTGCTGGGCAAGTGGGGCGGTAAGTTTGGCCTGACTTCGTCCACCGGCATTGAGCTGCCCGGCGAGGCGATCGGGCAGGTCGGCAGTCAGGAGCTGCTGTTCGATAAGAACAAGGAGATCAAGAATCAGGCGACGGCGCTGCCCAGACTGGTGATGGAGACCGGCCAGTATTCGGTGAAAAATCTGATCAAGGACTATGCCGAACAGGTGGGGGTCACCTATTCGGATGAAGAGGTATTGGACGCAGCCCAGGAGATCGTCTATCTGATGGGTATAACGTGGAAGACAGAGGTGCGGAACGATACCGCTTATACGGTGGATGAGAGCGGTGTGACCATCGGCCAGCACATTCGTGATATCCTTTTTGACAAACTGGGCATTTCGACCAGAGTGTCGGGCGACTTGTCGGCTAACATTTCGAGCACGCTGACAGAACTGTTGTGGACGCCCACCATGACGGTGGCAACGGGAATCGGACAGGGCATCACGGCCGTGACGCCCATCGCGGTGGCGCGGTATGTGGCGGCCGTCGCCAACGGCGGCACGGTGTACGAGACGCACATTGTGGACAAAGTGGTGGCGCAGGACGGTACCGTGATTCTGGACAAGCAGCCGGAGATCTACGACACGCTGGACGCGCCTGCAATATATCTCGAGAAAATCAAGCTAGGCATGAAGGGTGTGGTAAACGAGGAAGAAGGCACCGCAATAGACTATTTCGAGGGATTTGAATACCGTGACGATATCGGCGGCAAAACGGGCACGGCGCAGGTCTCACAGATAGACCTGGAGAACAACAGCTGGTTCGTGAGCTTCGCGCCTTTTGACGATCCGGAAATCGCGGTGGTGGTGTATGTGCCGCACGGCTACAAAGGCGGCCTGTCGTCTTATGTGGCACAGGATATCATCCGGTATTACATGGACGAGAAAAAGATTGTGGCGGAGCAGACGATACCCGATTCCAACTCTTTGGTGTACTGAGACGTATAAAACAAAACATTTGTGAGGTAAAGCAGGAATAAAGCTCATATTTGTAGAAGTTTGTCCGATAAAGCATATAGGGACGGTTTTTTTGGAATATGGGCATCACAATAAAAGGCAAATCGGGCGGTGTGCTGGAGATTGCCATGCAACCGCTTGCGTCTTATGCGGATATCAAGCTGGCTGTCAGCGAAAAGCTTGCAAAGAACAAGGATTTTTTCACCGGTACGGACGTCAAGGTGCTTTTTTCGGGCAAGACGTTGTCTCGTGCGCAGAAGCAGGAGCTCCGGCGCATGCTGCTGATGGATTATGATATAAAGAATGTGACGTTCGCGGACGAGATTCCCGTAAGCCTTGTTGAGGTGGAGGCGGTCACGTCCAGCGACGCGCCGGCGGAAAGCAACCATGTCGCCCTCGTTTCCAGAGATTATTTCAACGCGAAGAGCGTCTTCGTTTCACATACGCTGCGCAGCGGCCAGCGGGTGGAATGTGAAGGCGATGTTGTTGTACTTGGCGACGTTAACGACGGCGCCGAGGTGATTGCCGGGGGCAGTATCGCCGTGATGGGCGCGCTGCGCGGGCTGGCCCACGCGGGGGCAACAGGCCGCAGCGACGTGGTGGTGGCGGCCAACATTTTAGGGCCCAAACAGCTTCGCATCAGCGGCAAGATCGCCGTGTTTCCGTCGGACAAGCCGGGGGAGGCCCCGGAGATTGCCGAATATAAGTCGGGCAGCATCGTGATCCGGCCGCTCAAGCCGCAGGTGCGGCCCATCAGCCGAACCGAATGATATTGAAAAACAATGTGGAGGGGTACAGTATATGCAGAACGTCATCGTGGTGACATCGGGTAAAGGCGGTGTGGGAAAAACGACCACCGTTGCGAATTTGGGCTCCGGCCTGGCGCAGATGGGCAAAAAGGTCGTTTTGATCGATACGGACATCGGACTGCGCAATCTGGACGTGGTGCTGGGTCTTGAAAACCGCATAGTCTACGATCTCGTCGATGTCGTGGAAGGCACCTGCCGGATCAAGCAGGCGCTGATCAAGGATAAAAGATATGACGGGCTGTTCCTGCTGCCGGCCGCGCAGACACGGGACAAAATGTCCGTGAACCCCGAGCAGATGGTAAGGCTGGTGGCCGAACTGGAAACCGAGTTCGATTATATTCTGATTGACTGCCCGGCCGGCATTGAGCAGGGCTTTAAAAACGCGGTGGCCGGCGCCAAGTCTGCCATTGTGGTGACGGTGCCCGAGGTATCGGCCGTACGCGATGCGGACAGGATCATCGGCCTGCTGTCGGCGGCAGGCATTGACGACGCCCGGCTGTTGGTGAACAGGCTGCGCTCCGATATGGTAAAGCGCGGCGACATGCTGGGCCTGGACGATACGCTGGATATTCTGGGGATCGAACTCATCGGCGTGGTGCCGGAAGATGAGAAGATCATCCGGTCCACAAACATGGGCGAGCCCATCGTTCTGACGGACAAGGCGCCAGCCGGAAGGGCATACCGCAATATTGTACGGAGAATACTCGGTGAAAACGTGCCGCTGATGACCCTTGAAGATGAAAACGGGTTTGGAGCGAGACTGAAAAAACTGTTCGGAGGCAAATAAGGGGGTTACTTATGGCAATCGGCAAAAGGGTCAGTTCCAGCAGCGTGGCGAAAGAACGGTTGAAGCTCGTTCTTATACATGACCGCGCCGGAACATCACCTTCCAGCAACATCATGGAAATGCTCCGAAAGGATATCGTTGCGGTTATTTCGAAGTATTTTGATGTGGCGGAAGCTGATTTTGACGTGGAAATCAAAAACACCTCGGATATGTACAACAATGGGGCGACGCGGCTGACCGCCAATATCCCCATAAGGAGGATCAAGAATCTCGGGCCGAACAGGTATTAATGGCTATTCGGGCCGGTACATGTCGACGAGCTGATCCACCCAGGCGCGGTTAGGCCCTTCGATGATGGAGAATGGCTCGTTGCTGTCTGTGGAGCCCTGCTCAAAAAGCAGTATTTTGACGCCCTCGCGCGTTTGCCCGCCCAGCACCTGGAGGTAAAACAGCGCGTAGGGCACAAATCCGTCCTTATAAATGATCAGAGACACTTCTCCCCACGGCTTTTCCAGAATTGAATCGTAACGCGAATCGCGGATGACAGGGACGTTGATGACTTCGGTCATTCCGTCCTTGTCTGTTTTGTACGTCTGGCCTGTCTCAAGCACCACCACCTGTGCGTCTGTGATTGGCGATTCGGTATAACCTTCCAGCACACGCAAAGAAAGCTTCGCCGTATCCGTGCTGGCGGTGCCAAATACCGCAACGGAAGAGGGGGCCAGCGTGAAGGCCAGCGTCGCGGCGCCGATGACGAGCAGCAGGCAGATGCCGGCAGCGGCGGCAAGCGTGTGCCGGTCTTTGTTTTTCTCCATTTTCTTCACCTCAAAAGTATGTATATGCGCGGCGGGCGGTTAAAATATCAGAATAAATAACCGTGGCGCAAGCGGTAAAAAACGGATATAATAGACGCCGGTACAAGTTTTATCCAAAGGAGATTGAGGATGAATCGGTTGGCATTTGATTTTAACAATATGATGGCGGAGATGACGGGCGGCGGCGGCTTTACAAAGGCGGAGCTGGCGCAGGCGAGGGATATTCTGGAGAATGCTTACTGCGCGATGGGCAACAAGGCGCTGGGTTTCCGCTACCTGCCCAAAGGGCAGAGTGAGCTGCTGGGCGACATTATCGCCACGGCGCAGGATATAAGGGCGAGCTTTGACAACTTCGTGGTGCTGGGCATTGGCGGCTCTGCGCTGGGTCCCATCGCCGTGCATCAGGCGCTGAGCACGGGTGAAGAGACGATAAAGCTGTATGTGGAAGACAATGTGGACCCTGTCCGCTTGGGGCGCGTGTTCGGCGGGCTGGACCTCAAACGGACGATGTTCAACGTGGTTACCAAATCCGGCAAAACCTCGGAAACGATGGCACAGCTGATGTATGTGGCGGGGGCGCTGAAGGAGGCCGGATTGCCGATGTCCAGCCATGTGATCGCGACGACGGACGCGAAGAACGGAGACCTCATCCGAATTGCTAGGACGGAAGGACTCAAGACGTTCGCGATCCCCGCGGAGGTGGGCGGGCGTTTTTCCGAGCTGACGCCGGTGGGCCTGCTGCCCGCGGCGGTGTGCGGCATCGACATCCGCACGCTGCTGGAGGGCGCGGCGTATATGGACGAGGTGTGCATGCGTGAGCGGAACAACCCGGCGGCGCTGTTCGCGCTGTTGCACGTGCTGGGCATGCGCAAGGGCTTTGACGTCAGTGTGATGCTGCCGTATGCCGACAGCCTGAAGTACATGGCGGACTGGTACGCGCAGCTTTGGGCCGAGTCCCTGGGCAAACGGTATGGCCGGGACGGCAAAGACGTGTATGCCGGACAGACGCCGGTAAAGGCGCTGGGCGTGACAGATCAGCACTCACAGATACAGCTTTACACCGAAGGGCCGTTCGACAAGATCATCACGTTTCTGAAGGTGGAGAAGTTCAGCGGTGATCTCACCATTCCCGCGGCGTTCGATTACATTGAGGACCTGCAGTTCCTCGCGGGCAAGACGTTCGGGCAGTTGATGGAGGCGGAGCGGAGCGCGACGGAATACGCGCTGTGCAAAGCGGGCCGCGCCAACCTCACCATCACGCTGCCGGAGGTGTCGGCATACACCATCGGCGCACTGCTGCACTTCTTCGAAATGGCGACTGCCTTTGCGGGCGAAATGCTGGATATCGACGCGTTCGATCAGCCGGGCGTGGAAGAGGGCAAGAAGGCCACCTTTGCGCTGATGGGCAAGGCGGGCTTCGAGCAGAAGAAGGCGGAGCTGGA
>JAEYZN010000002.1 GCA_023428025.1 Bacillota bacterium | reverse complement strand
CCAGTATGCTGACGCACTGCTTCAACCCGCTTTTCTTCTCTTTAGGCAGGTCGATCTGCGTGATATCGCCCGTCACCACCACGCGGGAGTTTTCACCGAAACGCGTCAGGAACATCTTCATTTGCTCTTCAGTGCAGTTCTGCGCCTCGTCCAGCACGATGAACGCGTCGCTCAGTGTGCGCCCGCGCATGTAAGCCAGCGGCGCGACCTCGATGACGCCCCGTTCGGACAGCCGCGCGTACACCTCGCCGCCCAGCAGCTCATAAAGCGCATCGTACAACGGCCGCAAATACGGGTCCACCTTGTTCTGCAGGTCTCCCGGCAGGAAGCCGAGGCTCTCGCCCGCTTCCACCGCCGGCCGGGTGAGGATGATGCGCTCCACCTCTTTGTTCTTCAGCGCCACCACCGCCATCGCCATCGCAAGATACGTCTTGCCCGTGCCCGCCGGGCCGATGGCCAACGTGATGGTATTCTCGCGGATGGCCTTCACATAGCGCTTCTGGCCCAGCGTGCGGCTCTTCACCTGCCGCCCCTTGCTGGTGATGGCGATCACGTCCGTCATGATCTCCTCGATCGCGTCGGCGTTGCCCTCCCTGGCGAGTTCCACCGCATAGCGGATGCGAGACAGATCGATGCGCTCCTGCTTGCGTATCATGGTGAGCAGCTTGTCCACCACCACCTTGGCCAGTTCAGCGTCCTCCCGCCGTCCGAATATCGCCACATGCGTGTTGCGCGATATGATGCTGGCCCCGGTCTCTTTCTCGATCGCTTTAAGATTCTCATCAAACGAACCGAACAGCGCGATCAGCTGTTCAAGGTTGTCCACCTCGATGCCGAGTTCAATATTGCCTGCGTCCAAATTCCCTACTCCTCCAGATAAACCACCGTGCCGATGTCCTCATGCGTCTGCAGATACACCGTCGCGGTCAGCTTGCCATCCTCTTCCTTGAATATTGTGCGATGCCCCACGATATCCGCCTTTTCCGGCACATACCCCTGGGCGTCGTAATAAGCCTTCTCCTCCAGATACACCTCAAGCATATCCCGCGGGATGCTCTGGGTCCTAACCTGCACCTCGCTGTGCTCCAGCACCGTGATATATACGGGTAGGAACAGCCCGACCACCGGATATTTATCGATTTCCTTTGTGTCATACGCCGCGAATGAGCAGCCCGCGTCCACCGGCGCGCTGTCTGCCCCCACCGAGATCATCCGCTGCGTCTGTTTTTGGCCCGTGGGGATGCGCGCGTCCTCGTTCACCGGCGCGGACACGCTCGCGGTATACCACACGCTGCCGATCACCTTGCCCCGCGCGGCAAACAGCATGCGCGGAAAGCCGGGGTCCCAGACGAGCCCGGATATCAGCACGTCGCCTTTGCGCACCGTCTGGCCGGACTTCACCGCCGCGCGGCCTTTCAGCGCCGTCACGCTTTCGATCATCGCGTCCTTTTCCGCCACGATGTTGCACGGGCGCGACTCGTCCACCATCTCGGGCACGGGCTCGGCGGGCACCACCTCCACCAGCGCCACCACGCCGGAGAGCCGGACGTTCACCCACGCAAACTCGTCGTGCGCGATGATCAGCCTCGTCTCCGCCTTCTTCAGATCAATGTTTCCCTTGAACGCTCCCTGATATATCCCAAGGCTTTCAAGTTCCGCCGTTATTTTCTTGGCTTCACGTACATCAATACCCGTCACGCGTACCTGCCACACAAACAGCGAAGCCGCGACAGCAGCCAGCGCCACCAGCGTGAGGCCGATCAGCAGCGCCTTGCGCCTTGCCAGCCGTTTGACGCCCACCGCAAGACCGGCGCTTTTCCGCACCGTCACGGTATATTTCTCGGGAACGGCGCGCTGCAGCTTCCGAAAGCCCCGCGGGCTCACCATCGCGTGCAGCACGGTATACGACGCGCGCCGCGCATCATATACCGACACGCCCGCTTCCGCGGCGATGTTCAGGAATTTCTCCAGTGAGAGTCCTTCAACGCGTATCATAACATATCCGGTTAAAAAATTCCACATTCTCAAGGGGCATCCGCCCCCTTGCCGGATATTTCATACTGCAGCTGCCGGATATCGCCCCGCACCACCACGTCCTCCCGCCCGAACCGGTCCAGAATCAGGCCTTCGCCGGTGATCGTTATGTTCATCTGCTGAGTACGGACAGACACGCGGCGGCTGGTATATTCCAGCACACCGCGGTGGTTTTCAATATACGCGTGCGTGTTGTCGAGCAGCGTGACGCGCAGACATCCGGCCGCTTCCGGCGCCATCTCCAGCCGCTTGATGATATTTTGTGTGATTTTCTGCGTTTTTTTCAACTTCAAGCTACCCCGGCATAACAGCCACACTTATGCTTTGTTAATCATATGCGTCGGGGAAACAAAAAAGAAGGGAGCGCGGATTCGGGCCGCCTCCGCGTCAACATTTTATATCGGATTTGACTTCGGTTCAAACAGCTATCGCTTTATATCCACCACGATGCGCCCCGGCGTGTGCTCCACCACCACAACGGGCTGCCCTTTTTCGATGTACATGCCGGACGATACCACGCCGTGGCGCGCGCCGCCGATGATGGCTACACCCGCAGGCCTCAGCACTGTATCCGCCACGCCCTCCTGCCCCACCAGGCTGTCTATCGGCGTATGGCTCACATATCCCTCCTCAGCCAGCATGTTGTCTCCCAGCACGATCTTGCGCACCAGCCCCAGCCGTTTCAATATCTTGAACGCGACGGGCAGCAGTATCGCGCTGCCCACGATGCCCACCGCCAGCACCGTCAGGAACGTGGCGGCGTCGCGCGATATGAAGAACAGCCCCGCGCCCAGGCAAAGTATCCCCGCGATGCCGAAGAACCCGAAGCCGGGCACGGCGATCTCGATGCCGATCAGCACGATGCCGATAAAGAGCAGCGCCGCGCTCCACCACTCCGCGTAGCCCGCGAGCAGGCTGCCGCCGAAATACAGCCCGAAACAGATGACCGAGACCACGCCGAACACGCCGAAGCCGGGCGTGAATATCTCGATGCCCAGGCACACAATGGCGATGAGGAACAATATGCTCGCCACCGCGGTTGACGTAAGAAATTGCGCCGCCTGCGCCTCAAAACTCATCGGCTTGTCTGTCACGGCATATCCTTCATACCCGAGCAGCGCCAGCGCGTCCTCCCGCGACGCAGCCGTGCCGTCCGATATGCCCCACGTCTTCGCTTCCTCCGCGCTCAGCGTCAGCAGCTCGTCCGCGCCCGTCAGCCCTGCTATCTCGACGCGCTTGTCCGCCATCGCCGCCACCACGTCCGGGTCATAGCCACGTGCCTCCGCGGCGGAACGCAGTATGCCCACCCAGGTGGACAGCGTCTTTTCGTCGTTGGGTATCGTTTCCGCCGCTCCGATGACCGCAGAACCCGCCATCACGATGTTCTCGCACGATATCGCGATCAGCGTGCCTGCCGACAGCGCGTTACCGCTGATGTACGCGTGAACCGGCACCGTGGCCTCCAGCAGCCGCTTTTTGATATTGTCCGCGTCGAGTATCTGCCCGCCGTATGTGTCTATATCCAGCACCACCGGCACTCCCGCCGCTTCCGCTTCGTCCAGCGCGCCGGAAATATAGCCGGTCATCGCGGCGTTCACCTCGCCGCGCACCTGCACCACCATCACGCTGCCGCCTGCGGCCAGCGCCGCGCCGCCAAACAGCCCCGCCAGCGCCACCGCCGCCGCCAGCAACATCATCAGCCTGGATATCCTTTGTTTCATCACGCGCCTCCTATATCGTCAGTGCAGCACCGGTGAACCGCACACATTGAAGCCCCATTTAACATAAAAACCCGGAGAATCCCCGGGTTTTGAGTGCAAGTAAATATGTATCAGTGTTTTCTCTTACGAGCGGCTTCGGCTTTCTTTTTACGTTTCACACTCGGCTTCTCGTAGTGCTCACGCTTGCGAAGCTCCGCCAGCGTGCCTTCCCGAGCGGTCAGCCGCTTGAATCTCTTCAGCGCGTTTTCTAAAGATTCGTTTTCTCCGACGCGTATCTCTGCCAATTGTTACCCTCCCTCCCATATCCCACGGAACCAATCGGAACGGACCGACAAATGGGAGTTGTTTTTAGCTTAGATTATTATAGTCAACGATCTGGCAAAAGTCAACAACGTATTGTTGCATCCCATGCTCTGTTTATTGCGTGTCTCGCCGATTTTCATCCTTCAAAAGTTCCTCGCTCGCAGCTTTTTAAGCACGTTTTCAAAATAGTTCGGCGGCGGCGCATGAAACGTCATCATCTCACCGGAGTTTGGATGGCGCAGGATCAGCGTGCCCGCGTGCAGCAGCTGCCCCTTGTCGTGCAGGCGCGGCGTTTTGGGACCGTACACCGTGTCCCCCGCGACGGGACGGCCGATGCTGGACAGATGCACGCGTATCTGGTGCGTGCGTCCCGTCTCCAGCGCCGCCTCCACATGCGTGAATTCACCGAAGCGCTCAAGTACGCGGATATGCGTCACCGCGTGGCGTCCACCTCGGTCTATCGCCATCTTTTTGCGGTCGGTGCGGCTGCGGCCGATACTCTTGTCGATGGTCATCTCATCCTCGGCAAAGCCGCCGTGCACGATGGCGTGGTAAATGCGCCGCGCGCTTTTGTCGGCCATCTGCGCCGCCAGCGCCGCGTGCGCTTCGTCGTTTTTCGCGATCACGATCAGTCCGGACGTGTCCTTGTCCAGCCGGTGTACGATACCGGGACGCAGCTCGCCGCCGATACCCGACAGATCTCCGATGTGCCACAGCAGCGCGCCCACCAGCGTGCCCCCGTCGTGGCCCGGCGCGGGGTGCACCACCATGCCCTGCGGCTTGTTGATGACCGCCAGCCACACGTCCTGATACACGATCTCGATCGGGATGTTCTCCGGCTTCACTTCCGTCTCGCGGGGCGGTTCCACCGCGATGGTCACCACGTCGCCGGGTTTCAGCTTGTCGCCCGGTTTGGCCGCCTCGCCGTTGACCTTGATTTCGCCTGCTGCGATGGCGCTTTGCACACGCGAGCGCGAAAGCTCCGTCACAGAGGCCAGATATTTATCCAACCTGTACGCCGGAACATCCACAGTCAGTGTTCTTTCATCTTCCATATTTATTATTTTACCATCAACAGCGTATGATATCAACGAACACAAGCGCCGGTTTTGAAGTTGCGCTTGCTTTCCCATCCATTGCCCTGCTATCATATGATATAGAAAGCCAAAAATCAGGAGAATAAAATGGTTCCTCAACGCAAACCCGAATGGCTCAAAAAAAGAGTGGACCCGGCCGCCATCATGGAAATGGAAGGCATGCTGCGCTCACTGAATCTGCATACCGTCTGCGAGGGCGCGAACTGCCCCAACCGCGGCGAGTGCTTCAAAAACAAAACAGCGACATTTATGATATTGGGCGATGTCTGCACGCGCAATTGCCGTTTCTGCGCGGTGTGCAAGGGCAGGCCGACCCCGCTCGACCCGCAGGAGCCGGACAACGTCGCGACTGCGGCCAAGTCCCTTGGATTATCCCACATCGTCGTCACCAGCGTCACGCGAGACGACTTGCCGGACGGCGGCGCGGCGCATTTCGCGCAAACCGTACGCGCGCTGAAAGAGCATCTGCCCGAGGGCACCGTGGAGGTGCTGATACCCGATTTTCGCGGCAGCCTCGAAGCGCTTCAGACGGTGATCGACGCCCGCCCCAACATCATCAACCACAACATCGAAACGGTGCCGCGGCTGTATCCCGCCGTGCGCCCGATGGCCGTCTACGAGCGCTCGCTTGAGCTGCTGCAGCGCGTCAAGCAATTCGGCGGCGGCATATACAGCAAAACGGGCATCATGGTGGGCCTCGGTGAGACAGAGGACGAGGTGCTGACCGTGATGGACGACCTCATCGCCATCGGCTGCGACCTGCTCACCATCGGGCAGTATCTGCAGCCTTCACGTGATCACATCGAGATCGCGGAGTTCATCCACCCGGACCAATTCGACGCCTACAAGCGCATTGGGCTTGAAAAGGGCTTCAAATACGTCGCCAGCGGCCCGCTGGTGCGCAGCTCCTACAACGCGATAGAGGGCATGCGCGAGATGGAGAAACAATCATGATATATTTGAAGTGCGACAGCATGGACGCGAAATTCAACTTCGCGCTGGAAAAGTACGCGATGGACGAATTGGACATCGCAAAAGAATATCTCATGTTCTGGCGCACCACGCCCACGCTGATGACGGGACGCTACCAGAACACACTCCGCGAGATCAACATGCCGTTCGCGAAGGCGCATGGCATCAGCATCGTGCGGCGCGTTACGGGCGGCGGCACCATCTACACCGACGAGAACGGCTGGCAGTTCTCCTTCATCGTAAAAGAGCCGGGCCAGCGGCGCATCGAGTTTGAAACGTTCACGCAGCCGATACTGGACGCGCTGCAATCCATCGGCGTAAACGCAGAGATGAGCGGCCGGAACGATCTCGTGATCGGCGGCAAAAAGTTCTCCGGCAACGCGCAGTATCTGCGCAAGAATGTGGTGCTGCACCACGGCTCGCTGCTGTTCGATACCAACCTTGAGAATCTGGTGCGCGCTCTCAGCGTGGACGACGAGAAGATCATCTCCAAGGGCATCCAGTCCGTCCGCCAGCGCGTCGCCAACATCGCCGAATATCTGTCGGAGCCGATGACCAGCCTTGAGTTCCGCGACGTGATGCTGTCCTTCCTGCTGTATGGTATGGACACCTACGAGTTGACGCCGCAGGACATCGCCCGGGTGAACGAGATTAAGCAGGCCCAGTTCGACACGTGGGAGTGGAACTTCGGCAAGGACCCTGCGTTCAACATCACCAAAGAAGCGCGCTTCACGGGCGGCAAGCTCACGGTGCAGTTGTTCGTGGATGGCGGCGTCATCACGGATATCCATTTCTACGGGGATTTCTTCGCGCAGGATGGTCTGGAGCGGCTGCAGCAGCGGCTGATCGGCTGCGCTTATCGCGAGGACGCGATCCGTGCGGCGCTGGCCGAAGAGGCGGCGGACGACCTGATCTTCAGCATCACGCCGGCTGAAATACTTTCATGTATCATTTAAGTGCGTAAGGTGCTGATTTGCTACAGAAATAACAGCAAAAAGAAAGGAATGCGCCGCATTCCCTTTTTTGATCTGATCATTGCTTCAGCGATTACTTATCATTGTCCTCATCTTCAGGCTTCCTCTCGGCCTCGAACGCGGTATCTTCCGGATCAGGCCCTTCAGCCCTCTCCGCCGCTTCCTCTTCGTCAGCCTGCTCATCCGAGTCCAGCGTGTCGGCATCCTCAATCTCGCCTTCCTTTTTCTTCGGCTTGTCCTTGTGTATGAACAGGATGTAGATGCCCAGCATGATCGAACCGATCACCAGGCATGCGTCCGCCACGTTGAAAATCCATTTCCAGAAGTCGAACATGCGGAAGTCGAAGAAGTCACGCACATAACCGAAAATGATACGGTCGATCAGGTTGCCCAAAGCGCCCGCGTACGCGAGCGCGATGCCCACCTTCAAAAAGCGGGAATGCTTCTTCCTGTACTTGATCATCATCCATGTGGCCGCGCCGATGACGATCACTGTCACCACAATGAAAAACCACTGAAACCCCTGCAGCATGCCGAAGGAAGCGCCCTGATTCTGCACGTAGGTCAGATTGAAAACGCCCGGTATGACTTCAATCGTGTCGCCGGGGCCGGTGAACATGGGAACCATGAGAAACTTGGTCAGCTGGTCCGCCAGTATCGCCAGGATGATAATGATAATCTGCAGCATTTGCCCTCCTAAAGCAGGTTTTCCTTGCCCTCCGCCAGCCGTTTGATGTTCATCCGGTGCGAGTAAAAAACGAGTATCATCAAAACGATACAGGTGATGTGGTTGGCGATATCGCCCCAGAAGAACAGGAACGACGCCGCGACGACCAGCGCTGTGCCGATCAGCGAACCGATGGACATCATGCGCGTAAACGCGATGATGATGATGCACACGCCCAGCACGACGGCGGTGTGCACCGGCATCATGATGAGAAACACACCGAGGCTCGTCGCCACGCCCTTTCCGCCGCGGAACTTTAAGAACACCGGCCACAGATGGCCCAGCACCGCTGCTGTTCCTCCGACGCATACACCAATGGATATGCCCGGCTGCGGGATCATGCCAAACACGGTTATGCCGCTGCCGATCACGTCCGGCACCAGCCATCCGCCGATCAGCGCCGCCACCACGCCCTTGGCCACGTCGCCCGCAAACGTGAATATGCCGATGGCCCAGCCGTAGTTGCGTATCGCATTCGCCGTGCCCACATTGCCGCTGCCCACATCGCGAATGTCCTTACCCTTAAACAGCTTGCCAGCGAGATATCCGAAGGAAATACAACCCAAAACATAGCCAATCACAACGGTCAACACATACATCCAGACCATACACGAAGACTCCCTTGCCTCACTCGTTTTTGTTTCGTGCGGACAGCCGCAGCGGCGTGCCCGTAAAATCGAAGGTTTTCCTTAAGTAATTCTCAATGTAACGCATATACGAGAAATGAATCAGCCGCCCGTCGTTGACGAACAGCACGATGTGCGGGGGCGCGTTCCCCACCTGCGCGGCATAATAGATTTTAAGTCGCCGCCCCTTGTCGGACGGAGGTTCCACCATCGCGATGGCTTCCGATATGCACTCGTTCAACAGGCCGGTGGTGATGCGCCGCTGGCTGTTCTCCCGCGCCTGCATCAGCGCCTCCAGCAGCTTGTTCAGCCGCAGACCCGTCTGCGCCGAGATGGTCACCGTCTGCGCATAGCTCATGAACGCCAGCGCCGTCGCGACCTCTTTGTTGTATTTATTGACGGTGTGTGTGTCCTTCTCGACGGCGTCCCACTTGTTGATGGCGATCACGCACGGCTTGCCTTCTTCGTGCACGAAGCCCGCCACCTTCACATCCTGCTCCGCGATGCCCTGCGTCGCGTCTACCATCACGACCACCGCATCCGCCCGCCGCACAGCGGCAAAAGCGCGGATCACGCTGTAGCGCTCGATGGATTTATCCTCGATGCGCGCCTTCTTACGGATGCCCGCAGTATCGATCAGCACGTAGCGCCGTCCGCCCTGCTCAAACGGCACGTCGATGGCATCCCGCGTGGTCCCGGCGATATCGGACACGATGGTGCGCTGCTCGCCGATCAGCGCGTTGACCAGGGACGATTTGCCCACGTTGGGCCGTCCCACAATGGCGATCTTCACCGCGTTGTCTTCGGCTTCCTCCGGGTCCATCTCCTTGAAGTCCGCGATCACGGCGTCCAGCAGGTCTCCCAGTCCCAGCCCTTGAGCCGCCGATATCGCAAACAGGTTGTCGGTGCCCAGCGCATAGAAATCGTAGATCGCCTGCTCGTCTTTCTGCGAATCCGCCTTGTTGACGACGGTGATGATGGGCTTGCCGCTGCGCCGCAGCATATCGGCGATCTCCTGATCGGCGCTCACCAGCCCCTGCTTCGCGTCCACAAAGAACAATATCACGTCCGCGATATCCACCGCCAGCTCGGCCTGACGGCGCATCTGCGAGAGGATGATATCCGAAGCATCCGGGTCGATGCCGCCCGTGTCGATCAGCGTGAACTCGCGCCCCAGCCATTCGGCGTCCGCATAGATGCGGTCCCGCGTCACGCCGGGCGTATCCTCCACGATGGAGATCCGTTTGCCCGCTATTTTGTTAAAAAACGTGGACTTGCCCACATTGGGCCTGCCCACAATGGCAACAAAAGGTTTAGCCATGCTTCTCCTTCAATGTATATCCTGCGATCGTATCGATCATCTCATAGGCGTCCGACGCCGGCAGCACCGGCACACCCAGGGCCCGGGATAGTTCATCCAATGACATATCGTCCAAAAAGACATCGTCGTCACGCAGTGCCGCCCCAGGGACGATCAAACGGTTTCCCAGCGGTTTATCCTTGAGGGCCGCCAGAAAATCGCTCCCGCCCAGCAGGCCCGCCACCGTCACGCCGCCGCCGAACGTTAAGTTCTTCACGCCATACACCTGAACCTTCACGCCCAGCGCTTCCGCCGCCCTTGAGGCAATGTCTTGGATGAACGGCAGCGCATCCTCGCCTGTCGCGATGCTCACGCAGCCTGCTTGAACCGGCTTCGCGTGTTGCAGCGCTTCTTCGGCTTCCGCCATAAGCCTCGCCACCAAACCCACGCCATTCTCGATCTGGCAGAAATCCTCGTAGCCCTCCACGGGCGGTACAGACAGCCCGGCGCGCAGATAGTATTCGTCCGCCGCGAAGACGAAACGCGTACTGATACTATTTAAACATTCTTTCTGCCATTTTTCAACCTCTTTGATGGTTCGCTGCGCCATCTCTCTGGATACCGGCTCCAGCGGCGTCAGCTTATCCCGGTGGCCCGTCAGCCCCACGGGCACCACCGCAAGCGACATCGCCGCGGGATACAGCCCGCGCAGAAATCGAAACGTCTCCTCCAGCTTCTCTCCATCGTTGTATCCGGGGCAGATGACGGCCTGCGCGTGAAAGCTCATGCCACGCGCCACCATTTTCCTCAACATTGGCCTCACGGCCAATCCCTTCTGATTACCCAGCATGCGGCGCCTTAAGTCTTCGTCCACGGTGTGAACGGATATATACAGCGGCGACGCTTTCCGCCGCAGCACACGGGCGAACTCCTCTTTGCTGATGTCCGACAGCGTCACATAGTTGCCCATGATCAGGGAATAGCGCCAGTCTTCGTCCTTCACATACAGGCTTTTGCGCATCCCTTTGGGCAGTT
Organism: Bacillota bacterium; assembly: GCA_023428025.1. Classification (GTDB taxonomy): domain Bacteria; phylum Bacillota; class Clostridia; order Christensenellales; family SZUA-584; genus SZUA-584. The sequence goes on along the minus strand of JAEYZN010000002.1, from coordinate 32,928 downwards.
GCTCCACAAAGCAGAAAATGCACCGGTTGCCGCATATGCGTTTGTTGCCCAGCAACGGCTTCGTAAACTGCAGGCCGAGGTCTTCCTCGGCGCTCTTCACGACGCGTACGGTCAGTTCTTTGTCCCCTCGTTTGATCCGAACACGCAGCTTTTCGAGTGAACAAAAATAGACGTAGTCGATATAATCGATCAACGCTTCGCCATTCACGGATACAATGCTGTCTCCGGGGATAATGCCGGCTTGCGCGGCTGCACCGCCGGGAACCGTGCTTTCTACCTCAAACAACAATGCGCCTCCCACTGGGGTTCGGGGTATTATAACGCATTTCGCTGTGATGCGCTAGCCTTTGTTGTGCTGCGCCTCGCGCATATATCCGATAGTATGCCGTCCGCGCTTGCGGTGCACCGAAAAAAACGCGGCGCATAGGCAAACGGCAAAAGATATTGCCGCCATGGCGCAAACGTCGAAAAGCACAACGGAGCGGGCCGTATCCGCGAGCAACGCCATAGTGGAGTCTGCCGCGCCAAACAGCCCGGCCAACACCGGCGCGTGTTCGGGTGCGCGCCGGCCATGGCACAGCACGGCCACAGCGGATACAGCGAGACCCAGCACCGGCGTCAGATAAGGCAGCGTGAGCGTATTGGTCACAAAAAATGCGGAAATGGAGAACAACACGGTGATGGAAGAGGCCAGAAAAAACCGGTAGGTATAGCCGCACTGCATAGCGATATAGACAGCCGGTGCGACGCTTAAAAATGTGCCGGCAATATTGAGTGAAAGCCCGGGAGAAATGCTGATCTTCGGTACCAGCGACAGCACTACCGCAATCACAAAATACAATACAAAAACAATGCCGCGTATTCCGGCGGACGCCGCTGCCTTTCTTAAATTGCCTGTGAGGTACAGCACCGGCAGGCCGAGCAGTACGATTAAAGAAATATCCACAAAACGCCACCCACCATTAGCTTTACTTAATGTTAGCTTGACCCGCGGACGGCGTTTTTATCAATTGGATCAATCGAGATCCATCTTTTTACCGGTTGTATTGAATACGATCCATTCACAGATGTTTGTGATATGGTCGCCCACGCGCTCCAGGTACCGCGCGATCAGCACGAACGACATCATCTGGTTGATATAACGCGGACTCTCCATCACATATGTCAGCAATTCCCGGTATACCTGCTTGAAGAGCGAATCCAGATCGTTGTCGCGCTTGGCCGTCTCAATGGCCAGTTCCGAATCGTTGTTGGCATACGCGCGCACGCTCATCTGAAGCATCTCGCACGCAATGCCCGTCATGCGCGGCAGATCGATAAGCGGTTTGATATAGTCTTCGTCCTTCAGGCGAATGGTGGTTTTGGCAACACCAACGCCATAGTCGGCGATGCGTTCCAAATCGGTGCTCATCTTGATCGCAGCGAATATCACGCGCAGGTCCCCCGCCAGCGGCTGCTGTGTCGCGATCAGCATGATGCACTTCTCCTCAATATCCGCCATGAGGTTGTCGATCTCGTCGTCCCCGTCGATGATCCGCTGCGCCTTCTCCAGATCGCGCGCGACCAGCGCCTGCATCGCTTCCGAAAGCGCGGTTTCCACCAGCGAACCCATCCTGATGATCTCGTGTTTCAGCTCGCTGAGCTGATGATCATATTCGGCCCGTGTGGCCATAATTTCCCCTCCTCGATATCAGCCGAAACGGCCGGTGATATAGTCCTCAGTGCGTTTGTCCTTAGGCAGCTGGAAAATTTGCGTCGTCGGGCCGGCTTCAATCATGTCGCCCAGCAGGAAGAATGCCGTCTTGTCTGAAACACGGGCCGCCTGCTGCATATTATGCGTGACAATGATGATTGTATAGTCGTTTTTCAGCTCGGCGATCAGTTCCTCGATCTTTCCGGTGGATATCGGGTCCAGCGCGGACGTGGGTTCATCCATCAGCAGGATGGAGGGTTCCACCGCAAGCACGCGCGCGATGCAAAGGCGCTGCTGCTGGCCGCCCGATATGCCGAGCGCAGACTGGTGCAGGCGATCCTTCACCTCGTCCCACAAAGCCGCGCGTTTGAGGCTGCGCTCCACGACGATCTCCAGCTTCTTTTTATCCCGCAGGCCGTGGATACGCGGCCCATAAGCGATATTGTCGAAGATCGACATCTCAAACGGATTGGGCTTCTGAAACACCATGCCGACTTCCTTGCGCAGATACGCCACATCGATGTCGCCCTTGTATATGTCGGTACCGTCAATAATGATGTCTCCGGTGACTCGACAGCCGGGAATCAGATCGTTCATGCGGTTGATGCATTTTAAGAAGGTGGACTTGCCGCAGCCCGACGGGCCGATCAGGGCCGTTACCCTGTTTACCTCGATATCCATATTGATCCCTTTCAGCGCCTGAAAGGTACCATAAAAAAGGTCTACATTCTTGACTTCCACCTTAATCTCGTTCTTTATCTGCTCTGCGGCGGATGCCGTTGCCAATGCGTTCATTATCTTTGCTCCTTATACCGATTGATTCTGTTGCCAAACGCTCCCGCAATCAGGTTCAATATCAATACGATCACGATCAGCACAGTCGCCGTGGCATACGCTTTGCCAACAGACAAGCCTTCTTTGGCCAGCGTATACAGATGCAGTGAGAGCGACCTTGCGGAATCCATCAGACTTGAGGCGATGCTGGTGCCGCTGCCCAGCGTGAAGAACAGCGCCGCCGTTTCGCCTACGATACGCCCCATGCCCAGGATAACGCCGTTAATGATTCCGGGTGACGCCGCCGGTATAACCACCTTATACATCGTCTGCCACTTTGTCGCGCCCATTGCCAAAGAGCCTTCTTTATAACCCAGCGGCACCGTCAGCAGCGCTTCTTCGGATGTCCGTATCAGCGTTGGCAGTATGATGACCGCCACCGTCGCGGAGCCGTTAAGCAATGACCAGCTCCAGCCCAGAATACGCCCGAAGAACATGAACCCGAACAGACCGAAGATGATGGATGGAATGCCCGCGAGGTTCGTCGTGAAGAATCGTATGACCTTGATTATAACTCCCTGCCGCGCATATTCCGTCATATAGATCGCGGCCAGAATGGACAGCGGAGCGGCAAACAGCAGGCCCAATCCCACAAGGTACAACGTGTTGATGATGAGCGGGAATATGCCGCCTTCACGCCCGGCGTCCTTGATGCCCTGGGAGAGGAACTCCCAGGTCAGTTCCTTATATCCGTTGACAAATATAAACCCGATGATAACCAGCAGTACGATCACGGCCAGCGCCGCCGCCGTATAGATCAGCGCATAAACCAACCGCTGACGTTTCTTCTGTTTGGCCCGGTTTTTGAGAATCCATTCTCTTGTACACCATTTTTCGCTGTTGCTTTCCATCACACCCTCACCTTCTGCCGGCTCAACATTATGACCGTCGCGTTTATGATCATTACGAACACAAACAGCACGATGGCCGTGGCAAACAGTGCGTGGTAATGGTCGGAACCTGTCGACACGTAAGCCATCTCGATGACGATATTGACCGTCAGCGTGCGCACCGGCTGAAACAGCGACAATGGAATAATCGGCGAATTGCCCGCCACCAGTATCACCGCCATTGTCTCTCCCACGGCGCGGCCGATGCCTAATATGATGCCCGCCCATATCCCGGATTTTGCGGTGGGCAGGCTCACCTTCTTGATCGTCTGCCATTGAGAAGAACCCAGCGCCAACGACCCATCCTTATAGGCGGGCGGTACCATACGCAGCGATACTTCCGCGATGCTGATGATCGTCGGCAGTATCATGATCGCCAATATCAGCCCGGCGGCCAGCACCGAATAGCCCGGCCCCATTTTGAATCCGCGAATAAACGGCACCAGCACCGCCATACCAAAAAAACCATATACGATGGATGGTATGCCCGCCAGTATCTCGATGCTCTTGCGGAGCACCTTGGAGAGCCTTTTTGGCGCGATCTCAGCCAGAAATATCGCACAGCCCAGCCCAATGGGAATGCCTAAGATCAACGCGATGATCGTCGTATAAATAGAGCCCATGATCATCGGGAATATACCGAATATATTTTTTGTCGGCTGCCATTTTGTTCCGGATATAAAATCCCATACGCCCACTTTCGAGAAAACAGGCAAGCCTTCCGCAAATATCAGGTATGTGATCAGCAGCACCGCCGCCACGGAGACAAATGCGCAAATGAGCATTACTGATTCTATCGACTTTTCGCCAATTCTTAACTTTTTCTTTCTCATGCCTTCACCTTTTCGTCTGCTCAACCCACGATATTATTGTATCGACTGGGGTCAGGTGCATCGTTCTTCTCTCGTTAAGTCTATGTTAAGATTGTGTAAAGCCATGGCGGATCATTCACCAAAATAACTGCTTTGTTTGCCTCAGTATGTTCAGATGCCGATATAGCAACACAATAAAAAGATGGCGTATTGCGTTAGCCCGTATCGGAATACGCGGTATCCTGCCACTATACGGTATTCTATCTATGTCTGATGTCTCAACTGCTTTCGTTGCGTTTTCAGCAGTTGGGCCAGCCAACAAACAGCATGGAACTCCAGATGGTTTTGCAATAAAACACACAGACAGCTGGTATGTCAGCTGTCTGTGTCGAATGCAGATACTTCTTTTATTTACTTTATGTTTTCTGTCCGGATTATGCCGGCATCACGTAGCCCTTGCTGATCATGTAGTCAATCGCTTCCTGATCCGTTGTGCAATACTCGAAAAACTTCGCCACTTCACCGGCCGGGTCTCCCATCGTGAGCAGATTGAAGTTTCTCATATACGTGTACGTACCGTTGATCACGTTGTCCACAGTCGCTTCCACACCGTCAATCTTCACAGCCTTGAGGCCTGTATACTCGGGGACAATGCCCAGCGAGATATAGCCGATACCCATCGGGTCGCCCTCAACCGCGCTGGCGACCGCACCAGTGGAGTCGAATATACCAGCGCACAGCGTTTCGTCGATCTCGATCTGCTCACCCGCGTCGTCCTTGCCAAGGAGCAGTGTCTGGAAGGCTTCACGGGTGCCCGAAGCCGCGTCACGGGTATACAGGTTGATCTTGCCAGCTTCGCCGCCCACATCGGACCAGTCGGTAATTTCGCCGAGGTAGATATCCTTAATTTGCTCGGGCGACAGGTCGGCGACGGGGTTGGCCGAGTTCACGATGATCGACAGACCGTCGATGCAGAGCACAGTCACTTTCATATCCGGTGTTGCCTCGACTTCTTCCTTTTTCAGGTCACGGGAAGACATACCAAAGTCCACTGTGCCTTCCGCTGTGGAGGTGATGCCCACGCCGGAGCCGCCAGCTTCAACATTGATCGTCACATTCGGGTTGGCCGCCGTATACAGCTCCACCAACGCTTCAATGACCGGACCCACCGACGTGGAACCCGCCGTCTTGATGGTGACAGGCTCAGCCGGAGCTTCCGTTGCCGGAGCTTCCGTCGCAGCCGGAGCTTCCGTCGCCGGAGCTTCCGTCGCCGGGGCTTCTGTCGCCGGGGCTTCTGTCGTAGGTGCGCCGCAACCCACAAACGCCGCGACCATTGCTATCACAAGTATCGCAACTAAACCAATTTTCTTCATATTATCCTCCTTGATTTGTTTCAAAATCTTAGGACGAGTATACATGCGGATTGTAAAAGGCGAATAAACGCTGTGTTAAGCCCGTGTAAAATTGGTGCGGGATTTCTGTGCTTTTTTATCGGCTTTGCGCATTATCGTCTTACCGTCACAATAGGACATTCTTTTTATTCTGCGCGTAATATCAAAAAATCTGCGGGATTTTCCACAACAGAATTTTCATGTTTTTTCGACGGTAAAATAAAAGGAAGCCCGATATTTCGGGCTTCCTGTCATATATGCCTTCGAATCAATAAAGCGGCCTTTTTGCGCAAAGCGCCAGCACCTTCGCCTTCACGGTTTCCACAGCATCGTCGCCTTTGTGCACCACGTCGGATATCAGCGAACCGATAAGCTGCATGTCCGCCTCGTTCATACCGCGCGATGTGACGGCCGGCGTGCCGATACGGATGCCGCTCGTGATGAACGGGCTGCGCGTATCGAACGGGATCGCGTTCTTGTTGACGGTGATGTTCGCCCGCCCCAGCATCGCTTCCAAGTCCTTGCCGGTTAGCCCCTTGTCCGTCAGATCCACCAGCATGAGGTGGTTGTCTGTGCCGCCCGACACCAGCCGGATACCGCTTTCCGTCAGGCTCTTTGCCAGCGCAGCCGCGTTGGATACGATCTGCTGCTGATAATCCTTGAAGTTGTCCTGGAAAGCTTCCTCGAAGCACACGGCCTTGGCCGCGATCATGTGCATCAGCGGACCGCCCTGCGTACCCGGGAATATCGCCTTGTTGATGGCCGCGCCATACTGCTCCTTGCAGAGTATCATGCCGCCGCGCGGTCCGCGCAGCGTTTTGTGCGTTGTGGTGGTCACAAAATCCGCCCACGGCACGGGGCTTTCATGCACGCCCGCCGCCACCAGGCCCGCGATGTGCGCCATGTCCACCATCAGCAGCGCGCCCACCTCGTCCGCGATCTCACGGAACTTTTTGAAGTCGATACGGCGCGGATATGCGCTCGCACCGGCGACGATCATCTTGGGCTTGTGCTCCTGCGCCAGCGCGCGCAACGCCGCGTAGTCGATCTGCTCCGTCTCCTGATTCACGCCATAGGGCACGATCTTGAAATACTTGCCGGAGATATTGACGGGGCTGCCGTGAGACAGATGCCCGCCATGCGCCAGGCTCATGCCGAGGATGGTATCGCCCGGCTCCAGCATCGCAAAATAAACGGCGGTGTTGGCCTGCGCGCCCGAGTGAGGCTGCACGTTTGCAAACTCCGCGCCGAAAAGCTTTTTCGCCCGCTCGATCGCCAGTGTCTCCACCACGTCCACATATTCGCAGCCGCCGTAATAGCGCTTGCCCGGATAGCCTTCCGCGTATTTGTTGGTCAGGTGAGAGCCCATCGCGTTCATCACCGCTTCGGATACGAAATTCTCCGAGGCGATCAGCTCAATATTCTGCTGCTGGCGGTTCAGCTCATCCATCATCGCGGCGTAAACCGCTTCGTCCACTGCCTTTACCTTGCTAAAATCAAGCATGTTGTCTGTACCCCTTATTCTTTTACGTTCATGCAGGCCTGCCGGGCCGCCTTTTGCTCAGCGGTCTTTTTGGACCGGCCCTTCCCCTGCGCGATTTCTTCACCGGCGACGAACAGCTTCACATAAAACACTCTGTCGTGCGGCGGTCCTTCCTCTTTAAACACGGTGTAACGGATATCGTTGACGCCCTGTTTATGGTAGTACTCCTGAAGCCGCGTTTTGTAGTCCCGTATGCCGCCGCCCGACAGCACGGTGTCGAAGCTGTTTTCCATCAGCCCCCTGATCATGCCGCGCGCCGCTTCGAACCCGCCGTCCACATACACCGCGCCGATCAGCGCTTCCACCACATCCGCCAGTATCGACGGCTTGTCCGCACCGCCCGAGTTGCGTTCGCCCCGTCCCAGCGTGAGATACTCGCTTACGCCCAGCTCACGCGCCAGCTTCACCAGCGCGCTTTCGTTCACCAGCGCGGCGCGGCTCTTGGTCATCTCACCCTCGGTATAATCCGGCCTCTCAAAAAAAAGGTGCTCACTGACTATGAGTTCCAGCACGGCGTCCCCCAGAAACTCGAGACGCTCATAGCTCTCCCCGGCATCCGCGGAGGCATGGACGAAAGCTCTTTCCAGCAACCGCCTGTCTTTGAATGTATAACCTATGCTGTTTTCCAGCCTGGAAAAATCCTCTTCCGCCATAATCCCACCGAACAAAGCAATACCCGGAGCAGCAAGACTCCGGGCAAAAAATATCCGTTAACCTCTCAGTATCCGCCGACGTTTTTCTCGATGTACGACACGACATCCTTCACTGTCACCACTTTGGGCAGTTCATCATCGGGGATATCAAGGTCAAATTCCTGCTCCAGATCCATAATTAGCTCGACGATAGCGAGAGAATCGGCTTTTAAGTCTTCGACAAGATCAGACTCCATCGTGATGCTCTCCTCGTCAATCTCCAGCTGATCGGACAAGATTTTTCTTACCTTTTCAAATACCATTGCGAGCCTCCTGTAAAACTTTATTAATCGCTCAATGAAACTTTTGATATTTCTTCTTTAATAACATTGACGACATCGGCTTTAATAAAACCCGCCGCCTGCCGCAAAGTGCTCTTAATCGCTTTGGCGTTTGACGAACCGTGCGCCTTGATCACACCGCCGTTCACGCCCAGCATCAACGCACCGCCATACTCGGTGTAGTCCATCTTCTTCTTGAAGCGTCTGAACGCGGGCATCGCCAACGCGCCCCCCAGCTTGGAGCGGAAAGAGCTGCTCAGTTCATCCTTCAGCATGCCCATCAGCACGCTGGCCACGCCTTCCATGAACTTGAGCACCACGTTGCCGGTAAAGCCGTCGGTCACGATCACGTCGTAGTCGCCCGAGACGAGATCCCGCCCTTCGGCGTTGCCCACGAAGTTGACGGGCATCTCTTCGATAAGCTTATAGGCCGCCTTGGTCAGCTCGTTGCCCTTCTCAGCCTCCGCCCCGTTGTTCACCAACCCCACGCGCGGAGCTTTGATGCCTTCCATCTGCTGCATGTAGATGCTGCCCATAAGCGCGAACTGCGCCAGAAAAGAAGGGCGGCAATCGGCGTTGGCCCCGCAGTCAATCAGCAGCACTTTGCCTTTGCGCGTCGGTAAAATGGGCGCCAGCGCGGGCCGTTTCACATTGGGAAGCCGTTTCACGATCAGCGTCGCCCCGGCAATCGTCGCGCCGGTGCTGCCCGCCGTCACAAAAGCGCCCGCTTCGCCAGCCTGCAGCAGCCGAAGACCCTTCACAAGCGATGAATCCTTTTTGCGCCGGATCGCCTCGACGGGCGGCTCAGCCATGTCTATAACTTCTGCCGCGTCCACTATATTTATTCGCGCGGCGTCACACTTGTGTTTTAAGAGTTCCGCCTCAATCAAGTCCTGCCGTCCGGTGAGAATCAACTTAAGCTCCGGCATTTCAGCCAGCGCCATCGCGCAGCCCTCGACGATGGCGTACGGCGCGTTGTCTCCTCCCATCGCGTCAACTATGATTTTCAATGCGGCACCTCGCTCACTTCATTTATATGGGTAGTATATAAAAAATACAATTCCAATGCAACAATTTTTCTTCGGGCTTGTGCACAAAACCGTCTCCTGATAAAACGCCGTGATACGGCGTCGATCCGCTCAGGAAGAACAAGGAAATCTTCGCACATCAATGCAAAATAAAAGGGCGCCAACAGGCACCCATTCTGGCATCAAAACCGCTTAGCGCGCTTTTTCCACTTTTTCGGTATTCAGCACATGCCGTCCGTTGTAGTAGCCGCATGTCGGGCAAACCCGGTGAGTCAGCTTCATCGCATGGCACTGCGGGCATTCCGCGATGCCGGGCGCCTCCAGCTTAAAGTTCGCCGACCGCCTGGAATTTCCGCGCTGTTTGGATGTCCGCCTTTTTGGTACCGCCATCTATTTACACCTCCTCATCTACCGCTATCGCTCCTGGCGAAAAGCCTTACGTCTTTCCGCCAGCTTCCGGCTTTGCTTGTTCTTCGTTTACACTCGAAACTGCGCAAAGCCGCAAAGTATGGGCTGCACGGGCAGAGCCCGACTTGCCCATAAATTTTATTTAAATTTTTCTGACAGCCCCGCAAACGGGCTCGCCTCGTCCGCCTCGGGCCTGCAGCCGCAGGGCCCCTTGTTTAAGTCCGTTCCGCACTGGCTGCAAAGTCCCTTGCAGTCCTCGCGGCAAAGCAGCTTTGTCGGCAGGTTCACCACCACGTTGTCTTCCAGCATCTGCGTCAGGTCTATCGTGTCGTCCTGATACGCGTACATGCCTTCTTCCGGCTGCTTTTTATAGTACTCGGCAAAATCAAAGCCGATCGTATACGTAAATTCCTCAAGGCATCTGGCACATGTCACCGGAGTGTCCGCTTTGAAGCGGCCCATTACGATGATGCCTTCGCCGTCATACCGCCAGCCCGCCGTCACATGGACGCCGTCCGGAAACTCATATCGGTCGCCGAGAAAATCGATCCCCGGCATAGCACCGTGATATTCCGAAGTAAACTCTTCGCCCGTGTTGCGAACCGCGTCTGCAATGTCGATTTTCATCTTCAAACCTGCTTTCGGGGCATTCGTCAACGAGTAGTATTATATTTTAAGAGCGTCCTTCTGTCAACTTTTTTTTGCCATGCGTGCCTGATACAAAAAGCGCTCTTTTTCTCTCCATGACCTCGTCCAGCCGTGCGATGTAACCGCGCAGATCTTTGATGTTGGCCGCTCGTTCGATACGCGCTTCACTGCAAAACAGCTTTTTGGAAATCGCGCCCACGCCGAATGCCAGCACGTCGCACAGCTCTTCCATGTTGTCGATGTTATACACGCACGCCTTTCCGGGCCGCGTGTATCCCGCGTTTTCCTGGCTGCCCTTCATGTACTTCTGCCGGTACATGTAATACGCCAAATAACCCGCGTCGTCCAACAGCAGCCGCGAGCGCTCCACCGCTTCCGCCGCCTGCGCGTCCGTGGGCAGCGCGTCCATGTTGGCCGCGGCGAACGCCGAAGCGCGCTTGACCGCCAGCGTGTGCACCGTGATGTTGGCGGGCCGCAAGCCGATAATGAGCCGCAGCGTCGCCTCCAGCCGGGCCGCGTCCTCGCCCGGCAGACCGGCGATCACGTCCACGTTAATATCAAAACCAAACTCCGATGCTTTTGCGTAGGCGTCCATAAACTCCGCCGCCGTGTGCCTGCGTCCGATGCGTGTCAGCGTCTCATCGCACAGCGTCTGCGCGTTCACGCTGACGCGGCTCGCGCCGCTCGCTTTGATGATACGCAGCTTTTCCGGCGTGATGGTGTCCGGCCTTCCCGCCTCCACCGTGAATTCGTCCGCGTCCCTTGCCAGCTGCGCCGCGCGCGCCAGCACTGTTTCCAGGTTGCTGTCCGACAAAGCCGTCGGCGTGCCGCCGCCCACATACAGCGCGCGCACACGTCTGCTGCCGACCAGCCTCTCCGCGTCGGACAGTTCGGCCATCAGCGCGTCCAGATACTGCGCCTCCGCACCCTTGAACACATCCGGCGTGGACGACGCGAACGAACAATAAGCGCAGCGCGTGACGCAAAACGGTATACCGATGTATATGTCCAGCTCATGTTGACCGGGGTCGAGCCCGGCCTGCGCCGCCACGATGCCCTTCGCGAATGCGTACTTGCCCGGCGACACATCGAATTCATCCAGAAAAAGTTGCTTTGCACCCGCCTCCCCCAACGCCGCTTCGCTGTCGCGCAGCAGCCTTGTGGGGCGCACGCCCGTGAGCGAGCCCCACGGCATCGCCATATTAAAATGCGAAAAAAGCGCCCGGTAGACGCTGATCTTGGCGGCCCGCTTGGCCACGCGTTTATGCTCCAGCTCCCCTGGCGGCCCGGGGCATGTATAGGCGTTTTCGGATACTTTCCGTCTATCCAGATAAAGCGCCGCCCGGCTGGTCATCACGCCGTCCGATTCAAAAAACTCGTGCACAACGCAGTACCCGTCTGCCGGCGGCTCCGGCACATCCAGCAGCTCTATGCGGCGCGTGTCGATGAACAGCCGCAATTCCTCGCATATATCGCCGAAGAACTGCGGCGTTTGCGTATGGAGCGTCGTCATTGCGTCAAATACGGGTTGCTGTTGAATTCGGCTTTCAACGTGGTCTTGATGCCGTGCCCCGTATAAACAGTGTAATCCTTCTTAAGCCCGCGCAGCACCGTGTTCAGGGAATGATGGTACTCGTTTGCGTCGCTGCCCGGAAAATCGGTGCGCCCGCAGTACATATAGAACAGCGTATCGCCGGAGAACATCACATCTCCCGTGATGTAGCAGACGCTGCCGCCCGAATGGCCGGGCGTGTGCAGCACCTGCACCGGTATATCCGCCGCCGTGATGGTCTCGCCGCCGCGCAGCACGATGTCCGCCGCCAGCGTCGGTATCCTGACGCCCGCCATCGTGGCCAGGCTGTCCACATTGCTGCCCAGCATGGACGCATCCCGCTCATGGATGCACACCTTCGCGCCCGTATGGTTCTTCAGGTCCGCCGCCGCGCCGATATGGTCAAAATGGCCGTGCGTCAGCAGGATGTGCGTCACCTCATTGATCCCCTCGTATTCCAGACGCGCGCGGATACGCTCGAAATCCGCGCCCGGATCGATCACAAAAGCTTTTTTCGAGCAGTCCTTGAACACGATGAACGCGTTCGCCTGCATGATGCCTGTCGCCACCTGTACAACCTTCATGTTGTCCTCCTGATCATCCCACCCCGCACCAGTTTGCAAGCCGCTGCTTTCAGGCTGAACAATCCAGTGCGGGGCGGGACCCCGATAATTAAAAGCCGCGCTTTGAGTCCAGCAGTATCGTCACCGGCCCGTTGTTCACACTGGCCACGTCCATGTGCGCACCGAACGCACCTGTTTCAACCGGCAGCCCCATCTCCCGGAACGCCGCCACGCATTTCTCGTATAACTCCCGCGCGGTGTCCGGCGGGGCCGCGCGCATGAAATCCGGACGGTTGCCGCGCCGCACATCGCCCAGCAGCGTAAACTGCGAGACGACCAGCAGCGAACCGCCAATATCCTGCACGCTGTCCGTCATTTTACCGTCGCGCTCGAATATCCGCAAGGCCGCCGTTTTGCGCACGATATAAGCCATATCGTCCGGCCCATCGCCCTGCGCGACGCCCAGCAGCACCAGCAATCCCGGCCCGATGCTCCCGATCACTTTCTCGTCCACCTTCACACTCGCGGCGGATACGCGCTGCACCACGGCGATCATTTGTGTATGCGGTAAACATCGCGCACGCCCGCGACGGTTTTCAGCCCTTTGATGATGGTATCCAGCTGCGAGATGTCGTTGATCTCAAAGCCGAACACCATGTTGGCGACCCGGTTCTTGCCCATCCGCGCATTGACGGACGTGATGGAGAAGCCCATGCTGAACAGCTTGTTGGAGACCTCCGCGATGAGGCCGCTGCGGTCGTCCGCGATCACCTGTATCTCCACATTGTACGATGAGACCTCATTCTTGGACCATGCCACGTCGATCATACGGCCGGACTCGAAGTCCTCCGTGGTCACATTAGGGCAGTCGCTGCGATGCACGGAAACGCCGCGCCCGCGCGTGATGTATCCCACGATGCTGTCCCCCGGCACCGGGTTACAGCATTTCGCGAAACGCACCAGCATGTCGCCATAGCCCTTCACGATGATGCCGCTGGTCTCGCCCGGCCGACGGGGCCGCGATTGGGTCGCGGGGCGTTCGGGCAGCGTCTTGTTGTCCCGGCGGTATTCGTCGATCAGCTTGTGCAGTATCTGCCCTGTGGTGATGCCGCCGTAGCCCACCGCCGCGTAGATATCCTCCGGCGTGGACAGCGTGAATTTCTTGTAGACGTCCTTGAGCCACTCGGGCTTGAACAGCGCCTTGAAGTCGTAGCCGCGGCGGCGCGCTTCTTTCTCCAGCATGTCCCGGCCCTTGACGATGTTCTCCTCTTTCAGCTCCTTGCGGAACCAGTTGCGTATCTTGCCCTTGGCCTGCGAGGTCTTGGCGATCTTGAGCCAATCCCGCGAGGGACCTTTGGACGCGGACGACGTGATGATCTCCACGATATCGCCCGATTTCAGCTCATACGTCAGCGGCACCATCTTGCCGTTCACCTTCGCGCCGGTGCACTTGTTTCCGATCTCGCTGTGGATGCCGTACGCAAAATCAAGCGGCGTCGCGCCCTGTATGAACTCCTTCACGTCGCCCTTGGGCGTGAACACGTACACCTTGTCGGAAAAGAAGTCGACCTTGAGCGTCTCCATGAACTCGCGCGAGTCGCGCGTGTCCGTCTGCCACTCCAGCAGCTCGCGCAGCCAGACGAGCTTTTCGTCCATCTCGCTCTGCGCGTTGCCTTCCTTGTAATTCCAATGCGCCGCGATGCCGTATTCCGCCGTGGAGTGCATCTCCTGCGTGCGTATCTGCACTTCAAAAGGCCTGCCGTCCTTGCCCAGCACCGTGGTGTGGATGGACTGGTACATGTTCTGCTTGGGCACCGCGATATAGTCCTTGAACCGGCCGGGGATGGGCTTCCACACGGTATGCACCGTGCCCAGCACCGCGTAGCAGTCGCGCACCGATTTCACGATGATGCGCACCGCGATGAGGTCGTATACCTCTTCAAACGTCCGGTTCTTCTTATGGATCTTGTTGTATATGCTGTAGATATGCTTGGGACGGCCCTCCACCTCGGCGTCCACGCGTATCTTCTTCAGATGCTTTTTGATTTCCTCAACAACGCCCGCGATATACTCACGCCGCTCGGCGCGTGTCTCCGTCAGCTTCGCGGCGATATCGTAATACGCCTTCTCGTCCAGGAACTTGAGGGACAGGTCCTCCAGCTCCCACTTGATCGCGTTGATGCCGAGCCGGTGCGCCAGCGGCGCATATATCTCCAGCGTTTCCTTGGCTTTCTCGATGCGCTTGCCCTCCGCCTGATATTTAAGCGTACGCATATTGTGCAGCCGGTCCGCCAGCTTCACGAGGATCACGCGGATGTCGCTCGCCATCGCGAGAAACATTTTGCGCAGGTATTCAGCCTGGTGCTCCTCTTTGGAGGAAAAATCGACTTTACCGACCTTGGTCACGCCGTTCACCATCTGGGCGATCTCCACGCCAAACTCCGCCTCTATCTGGCTCAACGTGACAGACGTGTCCTCCACGATGTCATGGAACAGCCCGGCGATCACGGTGGTCATATCCAAGCTGAGTTCGACCAGTATGCGGGCCACCTCGCGCGGATGGACAAAGAAAGGCTCGCCTGACAAGCGCATCTGCCCTTCATGCGCTTTTTCCGCGAACAAATAAGCCTTTTCAAAAAAAGCCGCGTCCTCGGCGCTGTACCGGTTTTTCACTTCTTCGATCAGCGATTGCGCACTCTGTTGCTTGTCATTCATTTATCAGGTCCTCAAAACTCCTGTAGCAGACGCTCGCGCGCAGTTCTCTGCGCGGTCCGCCGGCGTTTAATGCCAGTATTCTATCACTTTTGTCCGTTTCTATCAACTCAAGCTCAGAAAACACCCGCAGCGCGAACGCCGTCCTTCCCAAATCCAGCGCGAGATATCCTGCAATATCTCTGGCGCGACGGGCTTTTTTGGCCAGCAATGGATGCAGACGGCGATATATGCCGAGCAGTTCCTCGCGTCCGGAGAAACACTTCAACGCATCCTTTTTATAGTCTTCCCGCAATGCGCCGTCAAAAAATGCGGGCGGCGCCGACACGCCGATGTGGATCAGGCGCGGATGACCGGGTACGGCCCCGCAGGCGATACAGTTTTCCGCCGTGAAAGTTTTTCGGTCCCACAGGCTCAGGCAGCCGTCAGCCAGTGTCTGCTTCACGGGCTCAAGGCCCGCCAAGCGCCGCAGCGCCGGTTCGGTGGCAGCCACGATACACAGCCCGAACCGACTCACAGCGAGCGCCTCGCGCACCAGCTGTGAAAAGCCCGCCTCAACCGTATCCGTTACATCCTCTTCCGCCAGCCTCACCACCTCGTCCAGCAAGCCCGCGGCCAGCCGCCATGCGTTATCGTCGATAAAGCTTTGGAGCAGGTCGCTGTCGTAGCGTGCGGACAGTTCACGCACGATCAGCTGCGGACGTCCCGAAAAGCTGTCCATGCCCGCCTCGCACAGAAAATCCGCGCGGCCCGGCAGCAACGCATGCGCATCGGCAAAACCAAAGCTCATGGCGTCCAGGTTTGCGTTTCCCTGCCGCATGAGGAATTTCATATGTGTTTTGTCCCGGCCCACAAAGCGGGTCCCGGTCAGCGCCGCATCCTTCACGGCGATCACCGGCTGCTCGTTTCCCGGCCCGAACGGCTCCAGCCGCTGCAGGTCCTCCACGAACCGGCGCGACACGTCTTTGGTGCCCAGTTCAATATCATAAACCTTGCGCGGGATGAAGATCGATTCATCGTAGTGGCTGCGGATATATGCGCAAACATCCGCTCTCAGCGGATCCAGCACCTCCGGCCTGATCGTCAGGCCCGCCGCCTGCGCGTGTCCGCCGAACTTCTCATAGCTGTCCTGAAAAGCACCCAGCGCCTCGTATACGTTGATGCCGGGTATGCTGCGCGCCGAGCCGATGAGGTTGCCATCGCCGCCGAACAGCACACACGGCCTGTAGTATTTGTCCGCAATCTTCGCCGCCGCGATGCCGATGACGCCCGCGTTCCAGCCCGGGTCCGCCAGCAGTATCGCCGGGTCGGTCTGGTAGCCATGCTGCGCTATCTGACGCTCGGCGCCCTCCAGAATGTCGCAGACCTCCTGACGCCGCCTGTCGTTGAGCGCGCACAGGTTGGTGACGCTTCGCTTTAAATCAGGCCCCGGCTTCTGCGCCGCCAGAATCTCAATCGCCGCCTCGGCGGTGTCCATGCGGCCTGCCGCGTTGATGCGTGGCCCCAGCCCGAAGCCGATGCCGTATGACGATATCTCCGGCAGATTGATGCCCGCTGCCTGCGCCAGCGCGGCCACGCCGGCCGATGGGCTTTTGCGCAGCTTCTTGAGCCCCATATGCGCGATCACGCGGTTCTCGCCCAGCAGCGGCACGATATCCGTGATGGTGCCGATAGCAACGAGATCGATATAGCGCATCGCCTCCGCCAGCGACGACAGCGCGTGAATCAGCTTGAACGCGACGCCGCAGCCCGCGAGATACGGATACGGGTATGTACTGTCCGGCCTTTTGGCGTTGATGATATACGGGGTATCGGGCAGCGTATCGCCGCACTCATGATGATCCGTCACGATCACGTCCACACCGAGGTTTTTCGCCAATGCCGTTTCCGCCATGTTGGTGATGCCGCAGTCCACCGTGATGATCAGCGTTCCGCCCGCCGCGGCGATCTGCTCCACCGCGCCGACGGAGAGGCCGTAGCCCTCCTTGTGCCTGTTTGGCGTCTGAATATCCACATCCGCGCCCGCGCCCTTCAAATGCAGATACAATGCGCTGCCGCCGCATGTCCCGTCGGCGTCGTAATCACAGAAAACGGTGATGCATTCCCTGTCCTGCAAGGCGTGCCTGATGCGGGAAACCGCCGCCGCCATATCGGGCAGCGCGAAAGGATCGTGCAGCTGTTCCGGGCCGGGATGCAGAAAACGCTTCGCCGCCTCGGGCGTATCGATGCCGCGTGCGCAAAGCAGGGCTGCGACATGCGTCATCAGCCCCGTGGCCTGCTCAATCGCCTTCACTTTATCCGGATCACATTTGCCCTCTTCCCTGACAACAAACTTCTGCACGCCGCCATCCTTTCAAAAGAATACTTGAAAAGCCTCTCCCGAAACCGGGAAAGGCTTTAAATCCTCGCAGATTTACATTGATATTATACCTTAGCCTTTGAAGGTCCTTTTCCCAAACGCGCTGCGGTCTTGGCCACTTTTGCATTTGGCCAGGCTTGCCCAGATCGGAAAACTTATTTCATTATATATGTGGCCTCTGCAATAGTCAACAACACGGGCCAACATATTCCAACACGGGCCAGCATATTCCGACATGCATGCCGCATCGCCCAAGTACCAGAATGATTTGAACCGCACCGAGGTACGGCTCTTCTTATGGCTTGCTTCAATAATAGATATTTTTGAGCGTCCCGACACCGTAAACCATCCCATGAAAAAGGCGTCTGCCTTTTAAGCAGACGCCCAGTGAGCCTTCAGCTAAATTATATACGCGCTACGCCGGAATCCTTGGCAGCTTTGGCCACCGCTTTGGCCACCGCCGGGCCCACGCGCGGGTCAAACGGCGCGGGGATGATGTAATCCGGGTTCAGCTCGTCGTCCGTGATAAGGTCCGCAATCGCGTAAGCCGCGGCGATCTTCATCGCGTCGTTGATATCGCTGGCGCGCACATCCAGAGCACCGCGGAATATGCCGGGAAACGCGAGCACGTTGTTGATTTGGTTGGCAAAGTCGCTGCGGCCCGTTCCCACCACCGCCGCGCCGGCATCCTTTGCGAGGTCGGGCATAATCTCCGGCGTCGGGTTGCTCATCGCGAAGATAAGCGGATTCGGATTCATGCTGCGTACCATGTCCTGAGAGACGATTCCCGGCGCGGAAACGCCGATGAAAATATCCGCTCCTTTGATGACGTCTTCAAGAGAACCCTTCTTCATCTCGCGGTTGCTGATCTTTGCCATCTCCTGCTTGAATGGGTTGAGATCTGCCCGGCCCTCATAGATCGCGCCTTTGGTATCGCAAAGGATCACGTTCCGAAGGCCCATGCTCATCAGCAGCTTGGTGACCGCCACGCCAGCCGCGCCCGCGCCGGAGACAACACATTCCTGCTCCTCGATCTTGCGTCCTGTGAGCTTCATCGCATTGATCATCGCCGCAGCGGTGACCACCGCCGTGCCGTGCTGGTCGTCATGGAAAACCGGGATATCGCAGACCTCTTTCAGCTTCTGTTCGATCTCAAAACAGCGCGGCGCGGAGATGTCTTCCAGGTTGATACCGCCGAAGCTGCCGGCCAGCAGCCGCACCGTGTTCACGATATCGTCCACGTTCTTGCTGCGAACGCACAGCGGGAAGGCGTCCACGTCGCCAAACGTTTTGAACAGCACGCACTTGCCTTCCATCACCGGCATGCCCGCTTCGGGGCCGATGTCGCCCAGACCCAGCACCGCGGTGCCGTCCGTCACCACCGCGACGAGATTCCAGCGGCGGGTATACACATACGACAGGTCCGCGTTTTCGGATATCTTAAGGCACGGCTCCGCCACGCCCGGCGTATACGCCACGGACAGGTCATGCTTGTCTTTCACGGGTACGGTACTGATAACTTCTATCTTACCCTTCCATTGCTCATGAGCGAGCAACGACTCTTCCTGTATATTCATTCGTCTTCCTTCCTTATAGACTATTTATCAGCAGGCTCGTACACTTCGCTCAGCACGGCCTTGAGCTTCTCGGCCGACTCGCCGAGCAGCGCCAGCTCTTCGTCGTTCATGCGGATATTCAAGTAACGGTCGATACCGTTCCGGTTGACGATGCACGGCAGGCTGAGGGCCACATCTTTGATGCCGTAGTTGCCGTCCAGCACGGAAGACACGGTCAGCACCGAGTTCTCGTCGCCCATGATCGCGCCCACGATACGGGTAGCCGCCAGCGCAACGCCATAGAACGTGGCGCCTTTGAGCTTGATGATCTCCGCACCGGCGTCGCGCGTCTGTTCGAAAATCTGCTGGCGGTTGATCTTCAGGCAACGGCGCGGGCAGTCCTCGCAGTATTCGTCAAACGGCTTGGACGCGATGGACGCGCGGCTCCATACCGGCACTTCGCTGTCGCCATGCTCGCCAATGATGTAGGCGTGCACGTTGCGGACGTCCACCTTGCAATGCTGGCTCAAAAGATAACGGAAACGTCCGGTATCCAGTGTGGTGCCCGACCCGATAACGCGGCTGGCCGGAAGTCCGCTTTCCTTCTGGACGATGTACGTCAGCACATCCACCGGATTGGATATCACCACGAACAGCGGGTTGCTTGCGTGTTCCATAATGCGCCTGACGATGTCGCGCGTGACGGCGACATTTGTCCGTGCCAGGTCAATGCGCGTCTGGCCCGGCTGGCGCGGTATGCCCGCGGTGATCACGATAACATCCGCGTCTGCGCAATCAGAAAAATCTCCATCACGGATGGTCAGCTGTTTGAAGTAGGCGATACCGTGGCTGATATCCAGCGCTTCACCGCGCGCTTTGCCCCGGTCCACGTCCACGAGCACGATCTCGGACGTTAAGTTGTTCATCATAATGGTATACGCGACGCTCGCACCCACTTTGCCCGCGCCCACGACGACAACCTTGCTCTTGTTTGTGGCAGTGTTCATAATATACCCTTTCTTAAATTTAAATTATTATAACGGCCTCGTAAAGCCGTATAAGTCTCATAAAAACGAAATTGGAACTATCATATCTCTTTGTGAAAAATAAATCAAAATTGATTCTTGATTCAATAGTAGTATATTTCTGCTTGAGTGTCGGTTGAACGATAAATAAGCGATAAATACTCAAGTATTCGTCGCTTTAAACCCCATTGTCTATAAATACAGTTGTTTTTAATCAAACAGACTGATCTGATTGCTCTTGAGCAGACCAGCCAGACAGCCGTTTTCCTCCAACTTGGTTATCACCGCGCTGGATATGCCCGACCGGCTTTTCAGGTCTTCGATGGACAGGAACTCCCCATGCTCTCTTGCGCGCACAATGCCCTTCGCCGCCGACTCGCCGGTACCGCCCATAGCGGTAAACGGAAGCCGGATGCCCTCCGGCTCTATGGTGCAGTTCGTCGCGTCCGATTTATACAGATCAGGCGGCAGAAAGTCGATACCGCGTTCAAACATCTCAAGCGCCACCTCGAGTATCGTCAGCTGCGACTGATCCAGCGCGGAAGCCGCCTTGCCCTGCACCTCGATGGAAGCGATACGCTGACGCACCTGTTCGCCGGAGTGCAGGTATTTCGCGTCCAGATTATCCGCGCGGACGGAGAAATACGTCGCGTAAAACGCGCGCGGGTGGTGCACCTTGAAATAGGCGATGCGCAACGACATCATCACATAGGCCACAGCATGCGCCCGCGGAAACATATACTTGATCTTTTTGCACGAGCCGATGAACCACTCGGGCACCGGCAGCGCGCGCATGTCCTTCTCCCAGTCGTCCTTTAAGCCCTTGCCCTTGCGGACGGATTCCATGATATAGAACGCTTCGGTCGCGTCCATGCCGCGGGCCACGAGATAATTCATGATGTCGTCGCGCGTGCAGATGACCTGGCGCAGGTTCGCCGTCCCGTTCATGACCAGCTCCTGCGCGTTGTTCAGCCACACGTCTGTGCCGTGCGACAGGCCCGCGATGCGGACCAGCTCGCCGATGGTCGTGGGCTGCGTGTCCACCAGCATCTGCCGCACAAACTTGGTGCCGAACTCGGGGATGCCGAGGCTGCCCACCTGACAGCCCAGTATCTGCTCCGGCTCAATGCCCAGCGCCTTGGTGGTGCGGAAAAGCGAGAGTGTTTCCTCATCGTTGATGGGCACCTCCTTGGGGGCGATGCCCGTTATATCCTGCAGCATGCGCAGCGCCGTCGGGTCGTCGTGGCCGAGTATATCCAGCTTCACCAGCCGGTCATGCAGCGAGTTGAAGTTATAATGCGTCGTCACGCTGCCCGCTTCCGGGTCGTTGGCGGGATATTGCACGGGCGTGAATTCATGGATATCGCGTCCGGCCGGCAATATGACGAGGCCGCCGGGGTGCTGGCCTGTCGTACGTTTGGTGCCGGATACGCCCTTGGTCAGCCGGTCGATCTCGGCACGGCTCGCCACGATGTTCTTCTCCTGAAGATAGTTCTTCACGAAACCGTACGCCGTCTGCTCCTTGACGCTGCTGATGGTGCCCGCGCGGAACACGCGGTCCTCGCCGAAATACTGCAAAATGAACTTATGCGCCTCGGGCTGGTAAACGCCCGAGAAGTTGAGGTCGATATCCGGCACCTTGTCCGCGTTGATGCCAAGGAATGTCGCGAACGGGATACCGTAGCCGTCCCGCTTGCAGTCCGTGCCGCACTGCGGACAGGCTTTTAGCGGCAGGTCGGGCCCGCAGGCGTACGCCTCGGTGTCGATGTCAAAGTCGCACCAATGGCAATTCGGACAGTAGTAATGAGGCTGCAGGCCGTTCACCTCGGTGATGCCCGCCATCGTGGCCGCCAGCGACGAGCCGACAGACCCGCGCGACCCCACCAGATAGCCATCCTCCAGCGAGTGGTGCACCAGCTCATAGGCGATATAGTACAGCACGGAATAGCCGTGCCGGATGATGTTGTCCAGCTCGAAAGCGAGACGCTCCTCCACGATCTTGGGCAGCGGATCGCCGTATTGCTGGCGGGCGTTCTCGTAACACATCTTCTCCAGCATTTCCGCCGCGTTGGGGATCACCGGCATCGCGGTGTCGTCGGGCAGCAGCTGGATCTTCTCCACCTGCGCCGCGATGGCCCGCGGGACGTCGATGACCACCTCGCGCGCCTTCTCCTTGCCGAGGTATGAAAACTCCGCCAGCATCTCCGCCGTGGTGCGGAAGTAAAGCGGCGCCTGGTTGTCCGCGTCGGAAAACTTCTGGCCGTGCATCAGTATGCGCCGGAAATACTCATCCTGCGGCTCGATGAAATGCGCGTCGCAGGTGGCCGCCACCGGCAGCCCCAGCTCTTCGCCCAGCTTCACGATGCGCCGCGTGATGTCGCGCACGCCCTCCATCGTCTTAAAGCGGCCCTCGCGCACCATGAACGCGTTGTTGCCGTCCGGCTGTATCTCCAGATAGTCGTAGAACTTCGCAATGTACTTGAGTTCACCGTCCGAGGCAAACCGCAGTATCGCCTGTATCAGCTCGCCCTGCTCGCACGCGCTGCCGATAATCAGCCCTTCCCGGTGCCGGATC
Source organism: Bacillota bacterium (assembly GCA_023428025.1). Classification (GTDB taxonomy): domain Bacteria; phylum Bacillota; class Clostridia; order Christensenellales; family SZUA-584; genus SZUA-584. Next base: position 10,366 of record JAEYZN010000002.1, on the reverse strand, counting down.
AGCAGGGATTTGGGCACGCGCGGCTTTCTGTAAAAATGGTTGAGGTGAGACTCGGACACCAGCTTATATAGGTTGAACAGCCCTGTCGCGTTGCGGCACAGCAATATGATGTGGTTGGTGTGGATGTTCTTCTCGTCCGTCAGCGCGTGTTCCTTGGGCTTGCCTGCCGTTTCGAAGCACCTGGCCATCAGCTTCGCGGTGGCCGTCGCGTCGTCCAGCGCGCGGTGGTGGCGCAGCTCGATGCCGAACTCTTTCGCCAGCTTGCCAAGGCTGTACGACTTGTGGCCGGGGAACGTCCTCTTGATCAGCCATAGCGTGTCCAGACATTTGTTGTCGAAGGTTATTCCGTTGTCTGAGCCGTGTTTTTGGATGAAGCTCATATCGAAGGGCGCGTTGTGCGCGGCCAGCGGCGTATCGCCCGCATAGTCCTTGAACATGCGCAGCGCTTCGCCCGCGTCCGGCGCATCCTTCACCATCGTGTCGGTGATGCCCGTCAGGTCGGTGATCTGCGGGCTGATGGGCTCGCCGGGGTTGACGAAGGTGCTGAACGTATCAATGATCTCGCCACGCCTCAGCCGCACCGCGCCGATCTCGGTGATGCCGCAGTTTTGCGGATTGAAGCCCGTCGTCTCCAGGTCAAACACGATGTATTCGTCCGCGAATGTCTCCTCGTAATGGTCGTCGGTATCGTCAAACATATACGCTTCCATGCCGTATATCACCTTGACGCCCAGCTTTTTGGCAGCGTCGAACGCGCGCGGAAACGCCTGCACCACGCCGTGGTCGGTAATCGCCACCGCTTCATGTCCAAACTCCGCGGCGCGTTTCACCACGTCTGCCTCGTCCGCCATACCGTCGAGCGCGCTCATGTTGGTGTGTAGGTGCAGCTCCACGCGCTTGACCTCCGCCTCGTCCATGCGCCGGACGGCTTTGGTCTCCTCGATGCTGGTGACGCTGACGCATACCTCGCGGGCATACGTGTCGTATCCCGCCTTGCCGGCCACAAGCACCGCTTCCGCCTTCTTGAGCCGCGCTTTGATCTCGCCGGCTTTGTCCTGCGCGACAAACGCCTTGCACGTCACGGTGGACGACAGGTCCGTCACGCCGAACGACACGATGGATTTCTTGCCGCCGCGCATTTCCTTTTTGATGTCGAACGAATCGACGCCCGTCACCTGACCGGTGACCACGCACGCGCCTGTCAGCTCGGTCAGGCTGCGTATCGGCACCGCCTCGCCCGTCACCGGCTTGCCGTGTATCACAGAGGAAGGCTGCTGCTTCTGCTCTGCTTCCGCCTTACCCTTGCTCTTGGCGGGCTCCGGCGCTTTCTTTTCTTTGGGCGGCTCCGGCGCTTTCGGCTGTTTTTTCGGCGCCGCCTCCGGCTTTATCTCTATTGGCGGCGGTACAACGGGCGCTATGGCCGGGTCACAGCTGCCCACGGTTATCGTCATCCGCCGCCCAAAGCAGCGTTTGATATAGTCCGTCAGATACTCCCTGAGACCCAGCGCCGTGAACAGCTCCTGTCCGAAATCTTCAGGAAAGTCGACCGCCAGCTTGTCTCCTTTGACTGTAATCAGGGCGCGGCTGATGAACGGCGCGAGCGCAGGACGCATTGCCGTGCACAGCTCGCGGATGTGCGCGCACAGCGTGTCGCTGTCGCTTTCAGTCACATCACGGTACTGCATGATCACCCGTGCGGCTGATCCCACGGTTTGATCGATATATTTTTCGATAGACAGATAGAGTTGCGGGGGCAGCAATCGGCTGTGAAAGCGCACCAGATATTCGCCTTTTTTGACATCGTGCTGCACCTTTTCAAAGCTCAGCTCATAGCGCTCGTCGATGTCAACGCTGTTTTTCAGCGCGGAAAAAAAATCAGCCTTTTTCACGCAGCCCCCTAGAAATGTGTTTGTATGTATTCGGCAAAAACGCCGAGTATGCTCTCTTCCGGATATGTGCCGATGAGCGCGCCCTTGGCAAACAGCGCGGCCTTGCCGCTGCCGCCGCCCGCGATGCCGATGTCGGCATGGCGCGCCTCGCCCGGCCCGTTGACCACGCAGCCCATCACCGCCGCCGTCACCGGCCTGTCCAGCGATATCAGTATATGCTGCACCCTGTCCGCTAATTCGGCCACATTGATGCCGGTTCTCGCGCACGTGGGGCAGCTGATGACCTCCGGGTAAAACGTCCGCACACCCGCGCTCTGCAGTATGCGCCGGGCGGCGTCCACCTCCTGCACCGGGTCTCCCGTGATGGAGACGCGTACCGTATCGCCGATGCCGTCCAGCAGCAGCGCGCCCACGCCCACGGCGGATTTGACAATGGCGCTTTCATATGTGCCCGCCTCGGTGATGCCGATGTGCATCGGCGCGTCGCACATCTTTGAGAAGTCGCGGCAGGCCTCAACGCAGACGGGCACGGACGACGCTTTGATGGACACCACAGCGTTATCGAAACCCATATCGTATACCGCGCGCACCCAGTTCACGGCGCTTTCAGCCAGTGCCTGCGCCGTGGGGCTGCCGTACTTTTTCAGCAGCACCGGCTCTAAAGATCCCGCGTTCACGCCAATGCGCAGCGCGGCGCTGTTTGCCTTCGCACAAGCCACTACCGTCTCCAGCGCCTTGTCGCCGCGCAGGTTGCCGGGGTTGATGCGCACCTTGTCCGCGCCGTTTTCCATCGCCAGCACGGCCAGTTTGGGGTCAAAATGCACGTCGGCAATCAGCGGCACGCGCATGCCTTTTTTGATTTCCCTGAAAGCAGGAGCGCATTTCGCACTATAAAAAGCGCAGCGAACCGCTTCGCAGCCCGCCGCCTCCAGGCGGTCGATCTGCATAAGCGTCGCCTGCGCATCTGCCGTATCCGCATTGGTCATCGATTGTATCAGGACATCGCTGCCGCCGCCGATCGTGGCGTCGCCCAGGCGTATCCTTCTTGTGTGTGTGGGCATGTGATTACCCGAATATCCTGACGATATCTTTGTACGTGATGAATATGAACAGCCCGATGAACAGCGCAAACCCGACGAGGTGGATGACCCCCTCCACGTTGCGCGGCACCGGTTTTTTGAACAGCTTTTCGATGCCGATGAACACCAGACGTCCACCGTCCAGCGCAGGCAGCGGCAACAGGTTGAACACCGCAAGGCTCGCGTTGATGACCACGCCGAAGCGCAACACCGTCTCGAAGCTGCTGCGTATCGCAGTGCCCAACTCCTTGACCATCCCCACAATGCCCATCATGTTCTCCATGCCTCTGCCGGCAAACAGGCCAAATATGGCAAACAGCGTTTCGCGGATCAGCAGGTATATCCACTTGAAGGACAGCGCCAGTGCCTGCCCGATGCTGAACGTGGCCCGCTCGGCTCCAAACACGAAGCCGACACGGTATGCCTGCTCGTCTTCATAATACCGGTATGGAATCTCGAAAGAGAGAATGTCTCCGCCCCGCTCCACCACAATGGGCATCGAGGCATTGTCCGAGGCGCGCCGGGCCGCGTCGATCTCCATTGTGAAGTCCATTTCCACGCCGTTCATCGACAGGATCACGTCACCCGGCTGAAGCCCTGCCTGCTCTGCCGTGCTGCCCGCCTCCACCTGGCCGACGGTCGGCACATAGTCCCCAAAGAAGCCGAGTATCAGCACCACAAGTATGAACGCAAATATGATGTTGAATATCGGACCGGCGGCGATGGTCAACGCACGGCGGCCTGCGGGCTGCCGGTTGAACGCCAGAGAATCGTCCAGCTCCTCGTCTTCTCCGTAAAACTTCGTGAAACCGCCAAGGAACACCCAGCGTATGGTATAGATGATGTCGTTTTTGACCCACTTCTTGATCTTGGGGCCAAAGCCGACGGCGAATTCGACGATCTTGATGTGGCACGCCCGGCCAATGCTGTAATGCCCCAGCTCATGCACCATGATGATGATACCGATGAACACAAGCGCCACCACAAAGCTCAACAAGCTCAATATCGTATCCAAGCGTACCCTCCCTTTTTAATTCATTATATCAATATAAATGTGTCAAAATACGTACTAATTTTTAATATTATTGTAAACGTAATCCTTAACCTCTTTATCGGTGGTATAAATCTCGATCAGCGAGTTGCCTGGCAGGTGCGAGAATTTATTCATCGCGAACGCCACGCTCTTTTCAATGTCGCCAAAGGTGATCTTTTTCTCCAGAAACAGCTCCACCGCCGCTTCGTTGGCCGCGTTCATGATCAGCGGCATCGAGCCGCCCTCCGCGATCGCGTCCATCGCGTGACGCAGGCACGGAAATTTGTCGAGATCCGGCTCGTGGAACGTGAGGTTCCCGATCGCCGTGAAGTCCAGACGGCCCACCACGCTGTCCAGCCGTTCCGGATGCCCGAACGCATACTGGATGGGCTCGCGCATGTCCGTCGGCCCCAGCTGGGCGATCACGGCGCCGTCGTTGTACTCGATCATGGAATGGATGATGCTCTGCCGGTGAACGACCACGGATATCTTCTCCGGCGGAACGTCGAACAGCCAGCGGGATTCGATGATCTCCAATCCTTTGTTCATGTATGTCGCACAGTCTACGGTGATCTTCTTGCCCATGCGCCAGTTGGGGTGCCGCAGCGCCTGCTCCACCGTGGCCTTCTGTATGTCTGCCTTGCTCCAGTCGAAGAACGGCCCGCCCGATGCGGTGAGAATGATGCGCTTTAATCCCGTGGTATCCACGCCGCCCAGGCACTGGTAGATGGCGCACAGCTCACTGTCCACCGGGAATATCTCCGACTGGCTGGTTTTCTGCTTCTGCTTCACGATATGGCCCCCACACACCAGGGATTCCTTGTTGGCCAGCGCCACGTTGATGCCCCGGTCCAGGCACTCGATAAGCGGCGGCAGCCCTGCGATGCCCACCACCGCGATCAGTACGATGTCCGGGTCTCCCGCGCTGCACGATTCCAGCAACCCCTGTATGCCAAAGCCCACGCGCATGCCTTTGGGCACTTTCTTTTCGAACTCAATATCTCCACGGCTGCCGGTGACGCCCACATAACCTGCGCCAAACTTCTTTGCCAAATCCAGAAGCTCGTCACTGCCATGGTGAGCCGTTACCGCCGTCACACGAAACCGGTCGGGGAACCTCTCTATGATGTCCAACGCCTGCCGGCCCACCGAACCGGTCGCGCCCAAAACCGCGATTTTTTTCATCTATTCATCCTTTATGCCACTAAAATCGTATAAAAAGCAAAAACAGCAGGGGCTATGAACAGCAGGCTGTCCAGCCGGTCCATCGCACCGCCGTGCGCTCCCATGATACGTCCAAAGTCCTTTATGCCAAACCGGCGCTTGACAGCCGAAGCCGCCAGATCGCCCACCTGAGACAGCACCGACAGCACCAGCCCCAGCGGCAGATACCACCAGACAGGCAACGCGACGCCGAACACCGGCTGCAGCCACGCCCCTAAAGCGTACACACCCGCCGTGCCGAAGACTGTGCCGCACACCGCGCCTTCCACCGTCTTCTTGGGGCTGATCGCCTCCGCCAGCTTATGGCGCCCAAACAAGCGCCCGCCAAAATAAGCGAAGGAATCGGTGATGACAGCGCTGCCAAACGCGATGATCATCAGAAAGCGCGAGGCCTGAACCCCCGGCGTACATAATATGCCCAGAAGCGACCCGAAAAACAAACCGGGATACGCCATCGGCAACACGGTGAACAGCCCGTCCACCACGCTGCGCCCCGAGAATACCAGCACAGTGAACACGACCATCACACCCAGCGTCAGCAGTATCGCCACGCCTGTCTGCCCGCCCAAAAACTGATAAGCCGGATAGAGCAGCGCCGCGAACACATAACCGACCGCGCGCATCGGCCTTGACACCGCCGAAGCCGCGTTCATCATCTCATGGACACACAGCACACCCACCAGCGCCACGACGATTTTTGCGTAAAGCCCATGCAGCCACACCACAGACACCAGCAGCGCCAAAGCCGGTATGGCGATGAGTACTCTCTTTAACAATCAGCGCCCTCCAAAACACACCCCTAAAAGCTGCGCTTTTCGGGGACCCCACGTTACAAACCGCCAAAGCGGCGGTCGCGCCCGGCGAAGTCGGCCAGCGCTGCGGCGTATGCCGTTTCGTCGAAATCCGGCCAGTATGTGCCGGTAAAATACAGCTCGGCATAAGCCAGCTGATAAAGCAAAAAGTTACTGATGCGCGCTTCGCCGCTTGTACGGATCAGCAGGTCCGGATCGGGCTCGCCCGCCGTATACAGCACGGACGATATCCATTCCTCGTTGACATCTTCCGGCTTGATCCCGTCTTTCAGCGCCTGCCGCACCGCCTCCACCAGCTCCTGACGTGCGCCGTAGTTGATGGCCATGTTGACGGTAAGTCCGGTGTTGCCGCTGGTTTTCTCCACCGCCCGCGATATCTCCGCCTTTACCTTTTCGGGCAGGGCGCCGATATCGCCCAGCGTGCGGATGCGCACATTCTTCTCGTGCAGCTCGGGCAGTTCCTTCACCAGATATTCCACAAGCAAAGACATCAGCGTACTCACCTCATCGGAAGGACGCTTCCAGTTCTCCGTGGAAAACGCAAACAACGTCAGATACCGGATCCCGATATCGGAACTCATGCGAATGATGGTACGCACGCGTTCCACACCGGCCCGGTGCCCCGCGCTGCGCGGCAGTCCGCGCTTTTTGGCCCAGCGTCCGTTCCCATCCATGATCACCGCCACATGAACGGGCAGCCGCTGCTGATCGATCTGGCCGTAATTCTGCGTATCCGGCCGACGCTTCCGGCCAAATAATATATCCGCTACAACGCCCAAACCGCGCTCCTACTCTGCATGTGTCTTAAAGTCCGACACTGTGATCTCTATGTTATTATTACCCACATCACGCTGGCGTATAACCCGGGTCGAATCCGCCCCGTCCACGCCGCGCCGCGACTGATAGGTGATGCAACGGACATCAAATCCCAGCGTTTCAAGAACGTCTCTGGCTTTGTCTGCGTCCAGCCCAACCACACAGGGCGTCATACCGACATGATCTCGCTCTCTTTTTCCTTTACGATATCGTCGATCTGTTTGGTAAAGTCGTTGGTCAGCTTCTGAACCTGTTCTTCCAGATCGTTAAAATCATCTTCCGTGATTTCGCTGTTCTTTTTGCCCTTTTTGAACGCTTCGTTCGCGTCTCTGCGGATAGACCGCACCGCCACCTTGGCGTCCTCACCCTTCTTGCGGATGGTCTTGGCCAATTCTTTGCGGCGCTCTTCCGTCAGCTCCGGCACCACCAGGCGAACCACCTTGCCGTCGCTGGTGGGATTGATTCCAAGATCCGACTTCTGTACCGCTTTCTCAATTTCGGATATCATTTTCGGATCCCACGGCGCAATCACCAGCATGCGCGGCTCGGGCGCGGAAATATTGCTCAGCTGGTTAAGCGGCGTCGGCGTCCCATAATAGTCTACCGAGATGCCGTCAAGCAACTGAGGGTTGGCCCGGCCTGCTCTGATATGAGTCAGGTCTTTTTTAAAAACGGCTATCGTCTTCTCCATTTTGGATCTCGCCGCGTCCAGCGCTTCGTTTTTGACTTGCATGAACTTAACCTCCTGTCATAATTTCGCCCTTGGCGTTTGTTTTTATGGCGCGGTGTTGATCCGCGTCCCGATATTCTCTCCCATCACAACACGCTTGATACCGTCCGTCACATCCAGGCCAAAGCAGACGATGGGAATTTGGTTGTCCATACACAGCGATACCGCCGTGGTGTCCATCACCGTGAGCCCCTGGTTGATGACATCGATATAGCTGATGAAATCGTACTTCTTCGCGTCCGGGTTCACCTTGGGGTCACTGTCGTAAACGCCGTCCACGTTCTTGGCAAGAAGGATCAGCTCCGCCTCGATCTCGGCTGCCCGAAGCGCCGCCGCCGTGTCCGTCGAAAAATACGGGTTGCCCGTTCCGCAGGCGAAAATCACCACGCGCCCCTTCTCCAGATGCCGCATCGCCCGCCGTCTTATGTACGGCTCGGCGATCTGCCTCATTTCAATCGCGGTCAACACCCGCGTCTGCATCCCCTTGTTCTCCAGCGCGTCCTGCATCGCCAGCGCGTTGATCACGGTGGCCAGCATGCCCATATGGTCCGCCGTGGTGCGGTCCATACCCACGCCGCTGCGGCCGCGCCAGATGTTGCCGCCGCCCACGATGATGCCGATCTCGACGCCGAGGTTTGCCACCTCGATCACCTGGTCCGCCACCTGGTTCATCACGTCAAAATCGAACCCCGACTTGGTGTTGCCCGCCAGGGCTTCACCGCTTATCTTCAGTATGATCCTTTTGTATTTTGGCATAAACCGCTTCCTTCCTTATGTCACCCCCGCAGGGCCTGCCAGCCCTGCCGGAGCGCCCTGAAAAACACAGGGCTTTGCAGAAAAGGGAGAGCTATCCCGCGGCTCTCCCCCCTTACACCAACCTTATTTGGAAGCCTGTTTCATGACCTCTTCCACAAAATCATCTTTTCTCTTTTCCAGACCTTCGCCCATTTCATAGCGGGTGAAACGCCGGATCGATATCTTTTCGCCTATCTCGGCGATCTTCTCGTTGACCAGGTCCTTGATGGTCTTGTCCGGGTCCTTCACGAAGGACTGCTCGACCAGGCAGAACTCTTTATAGTACTTCTGGATGCGGCCTTCCACCATCTTGTCGATGATCTTCTCGGGCTTGCCCTCTGCCAGCGCCTGCGCGCGCAGAATCTCCTTCTCCTGCTCGATCACAGCGGCGGACACTTCCGAAGAGTCCAGGTAGAGCGGATTGGCAGCCGCGATCTGCATCGCGATGTCCTTCACCAGCGTCTTGAACGTCGGCGTCTTGGCCACAAAGTCGGTCTCGCAGTTCACTTCCACGAGCACGCCGATCTTGCCGCCCATATGGATATAGCTTTCCACCACGCCTTCAGCCGCAATACGGCCAGCCTTTTTGGCGGCGGAAGCCAGACCTTTTTCACGCAATACCTTGGTGGCCTCATCCATGTCGCCGTTGCACTGTGTCAGCGCATTCTTGCAGTCCATCATGCCTGCGCCTGTTTTTTCTCTCAGCGCTTTCACATCACTTGCCTGAACCATTATATCACACTCTCCTTGTGCACAGATTTCCTTAAGATTCTTCGGATACGGTGAGGCCGACTTCCCCTTCGTCGGCCACGTACAGTTCGCCTTCAGCAGAATCCTCTAGCACTTCAGCCGCCGTCGGGTCTACCAGCTGCTCGCCCTGCTTGGCTTCCAGCACCGCGTCGGCGATCTTGGACGCAAGCAGCTTGACCGCACGGATGGCGTCGTCGTTGCCGGGGATCACGTAATCGATCTCATCCGGATCACAGTTGGTGTCCACAATACCCACCAATGGGATATTCAGCGAATGCGCCTCCGCGATGGCGATGCGCTCCTTGCGCGGGTCCACAATGAATATGACGCCCGGCAATTCCTTCATGTTCCGGATGCCGCCAAGATTTTTCTGCAGTTTCTCGTGCTCGTGGCGCAGTTTGATGACTTCCTTTTTGGGCAGCAGCGCAAACTCACCGTTCTCTTCCATCTTTTCGATTCTCTCAAGACGCCGTATGCGGCTGCGGATGGTCTTGAAGTTGGTAAGCATGCCGCCCAGCCACCGCTGGCTGACGTAATACATACCGCAACGCTGAGCTTCCTGCTCAACGGATTCCTGCGCCTGCTTCTTGGTGCCCACGAACAGCACGGTCTTGCCTTCCATCACCGCGTCGCGCACAAAAAAGTACGCATGTTCCACCATTTTCACCGTCTTCTGCAGGTCGATGATGTAGATGCCGTTACGCTCCGTGAAGATGTACTTCTTCATCTTGGGGTTCCAGCGACGTGTTTGGTGCCCGAAATGAACACCCGCTTCTAAAAGCTGCTTCATTGAAATGACTGACATATTTTCCTCCTCGTTTTTTTCCTCCCACCGCTTCACCTTTGTTGCACAACCCAATTCTCAATCGGGCACGAATGCACAAATCGGCGGTGGTGTGACATACATTGAGGATTATAGCACAGGATTTTTCGATAATCAATAATTAATTGCGCTCCAAAAAAGCTTCTTTTTGGAGCGCAATTATAGTTATCAAGCCCCGAATTGCGATAATCCGTCAGGTCTTGGTGATGATGATGCCTTCCACAACGTCGGCCACGTCCTCGCAATCGTCCAGCGCGTCCTCCAGGACCTTGTAAATCTCCTTCATCTTAATTAGCTCAATGGGGTCCTTCTCGCTGCCAAACAGTTCATACATGGCATCCTTGTAACATTTGTCGCCCATCTCTTCGATATGGTTGACTTCCATCACATACTCGCCGAGCTTGTTGCTCTTCTT